>CAXXLC010000039.1:0-259180 GCA_963677345.2 uncultured Saccharicrinis sp. | reverse complement strand
GTTAATAATTAATGGATTAATGTTTTTTGCAACCTATTTACTTTCTAAAGGCATTTCAATACCCGGAGTAGGATATACAAGAATACAGCTTGACAATCTATTAGGTTATATACTCCGGGAAGTCATCAATTTCATTTTTTCCAATACATAACATATATGTTCATGCATGGTGGTATAGAGCATATTTTCTTAAATATGTTTGCACTATTTATGTTTGGAAGAATTTTAGAACAGTTATGGGGTCCTCAGAAATTTCTTTTTTACTATTTGGCCACTGGAATTGGGGCAGGTTTGCTCTATGTTCTGTTGCATTTATCAGATCAAAGATGTTGGCATCCGTCTGCCTGCAGAAGCTGTTCAGGAAATTTACACCAATGGATTCTCTGTTTTACTTGAACATAAAAACTATGTAGATTCAACAGCCGGAAACTTAAACAGACTAATAAACGTACCTATGGTGGGGGCTTCAGGAGCTATTTTTGGTTTATTACTGGCGTTTGGTATGCTTTTTCCAGAGGAACGCATTTATTTATATATGCTTTTCCCGGTAAAGGCAAAATGGTTTGTAATTGGTTATGGTGCTATTGAATTATTTTCGACAGTAGCTAACAATCCGGGTGATAATGTTGCACACCTTGCCCATCTTGGAGGTATGTTAGTTGGATTTATTATAATACGCTTTTGGAAGAAAAAGCATTTTTAAATAAATTTATCTAAAAAGTATAAAATAAATCAGTTATGCCTTTTACTGACGAAATAAAGCAATCATTTAAAATGGGGGGAGTTGTTACTCGACTCATATATATTAATCTTGGAGTTTTTCTTCTGGTTCGCATATTATATGCAATTTATACTCTAACATTTAACACTGCATATTTCCCATTAACTACGTGGTTATCCGTACCCGCAAGTATAGAAAATCTACTGTTTCAGCCATGGAGTTTAATCACGTATATGTTTCTTCATTTTGATTTTATACATATACTATTTAATATGCTAACTCTTTTTGGTTTGGAAGAATATTTCTTCAGTATTTTAATCCTCGACAATTATTAGGAGTATATTTTATGGGAGGCATATCTGGTGCAGTCCTATATATTCTATCTTACAATTTATTTCCCGCACTGCAACTCTATGCGCCAAGTGCAATAATGATGGGGGCTTCAGCATCAGTTATGGCTATTATTTTTGCTTCAGCCAAATATTCTCCAAACTATAAAGTTCACCTGCTTCTTATTGGACCTGTCAAATTAATGCACCTAGCAATCGTTTTACTAATAATGGATATTATAGGCGTAGGGTCAATGAATAATACAGGTGGTCATTTAGCCCATATTGGTGGTGCATTATTTGGTTTATACTTTGCATCAAAAATTATAAAAGGAAAGGATATTACCATGGGCTTTAACAGGTTTATGGATAAATTATTTAGTATATTTTCAAGAAAACCTAAAATGAAGGTAACTTATAACAGCAACAAGAGACCTATGACAGATATGGAATATAATGCACAAAAAGAAGAAAACAAAGCGATATTGATAAGATCTTAGAAAAAATAAAATCAAGCGGGTATGACAGCTTGACCAAACAGGAAAAAGAAGATCTTTTTAATGCTAGTAACAATTAAAATTTATTGTTTTGAACAAAGTCACCAGGTCTATAGTACTTTTTCTTAATTTATTTGTAGCATTTTTATTAGCACTTGCTGTTCTGGGCGTATACATAAGTCCGGTTCATATCAGTTTTTTTTCATTTATTGGTTTTGCATTTCCGTTTTTATGGATTACCAATTTAATATTCAGTATTTTCTGGTTAATTAAAAAACGTAAACGATTAATTATTTCATTAATCCTGGTTGTTCTTAGCTGGAATCAATGGGATGCAGTTTTTCAAATAAGCGGAAAAAACATCCACAAATCAGAAAAACAGGATAATTATATCACAGTCATGTCATATAATGTGAGAATGTTTGATAAATATATTTGGACAAAAGATAAGCAAACTCCAGAAAAAATTTATCAGTTTATTAAAGATCAAAATCCTGATATATTATGCATCCAGGAGTTTTATATAAACAATAAAAAAAATCAATATTCAGAAAATAATATTCTATCTAAATTCAAGCAATATAAGTTTAAACATCTGGAGTATAACATTCAAACAAAATCGGGTAAAAAATATGGGTTAGCCACTTTTTCAAAATATCCATTACCAATACAAAGCCCTTGTATTTTAAAAACACCACAAACTTCAGTATTCAAACAGATATAAATATACACGGAAAGAATATTAGAATATTCAACAACCACCTGGAATCAATACGCTTACAAAAAGAAAATTACAACTTTATTGACAGTTTGGAATTCAAAAATGATAAAGAACGAAAAAAAGGTATCTATGATATATTTAGTAAATTAAATATTGCATTTTCAAATCGTTCTTATCAAGCACAAACCATAGGCAGGCATATAAAAAATTCACCCTATCCGGCCATTGTATGCGGAGATTTTAATGACACTCCCGTATCATATGTTTACAGAACAGTAAAAGGAGATTTAAAAGATTCTTTTATTGAATCAGGAACAGGATTTGCAGGAACTTACAATGGCAATTTACCTTCATTTAGAATAGACTTTATTTTTCATGATAAAAAATTTGAATCCTTTAATCACCAAAGAATAAAAGTAAATTACAGCGATCATTATCCGATCAAAACTACATTAAAACTTCCCTGAATAAAATAAAACAGAAGCTTATCACTTTTAAAGACTTTTAGTGTTATATTTTTCTATTTTTGTAAATCATTAACTATTTGAATAAAAACCTATGCATCAATATCTTGATTTGTGCCAACACGTGTTGGATGAGGGCGTATTAAAGGAAGACAGAACAGGAACCGGAACAATTAGTGTATTTGGTCACCAAATGCGATTTAATTTACAAGAAGGATTTCCATTAATTACCACAAAAAAACTTCATTTAAAATCTATTATACATGAACTTATCTGGTTTTTAAAGGGAAGCACTAATGTTAAGTATTTGCAGGATAATGGTGTAAGAATATGGAATGAATGGGCAAAAGAAGATGGCGAATTAGGCCCTATTTACGGATATCAATGGAGATCATGGCCGGCTGCCAATGGTGAATACATAGATCAAATCAAACAAGTTATAGATTCTATTAAAAACAATCCAAATTCCCGCAGGCATATTGTTAGTGCATGGAATGTTGGCCAGCTTGATGATATGCAACTTCCCCCTTGTCATATCTTATTTCAGTTTTACGTAGCTGATGGAAAACTTTCATGCCAATTATACCAGAGAAGTGCTGATTTATTTCTTGGTGTGCCTTTTAACATCGCTTCATATGCTTTATTAACCATGATGGTAGCACAAGTTACAGAGCTCGAATTAGGTGACTTTGTACACACCCTAGGGGATGTTCATATATATAAAAACCACATTGAGCAGGTAAAGTTACAACTGACACGCACTCCTTATTCTTTACCAAAAATGCAAATCAATCCTGAAATAAAAACTATTGACGACTTTAAGTACGAAGATTTTTCTTTAAGTAACTATGAGGCGCATCCACATATAAAAGGTGCTATCTCAGTTTAGAATATTATTTATTTTTACACATCAACAATTCATAATAACAATGACAGAATTTTCAATAATAGTGGCCGTAGCAAAAATGAATGCTATTGGTCAAAACAACAATTTACTTGCCTATATTTCAAAAGATTTAAAACGTTTTAAAGCCCTAACCAGCAGACACACCATTATCATGGGTAGAAAAACCTTTGAATCATTGCCCAATGGAGCACTTCCTAACCGTAGAAATATTGTTATAACACGTAATACAGAGTTAAAATTTGAAGGTGTAGAAGTTGCAAATTCACCTGAAGAAGCAATGAAATTATGTAAAGATGACGGGGAAGTATTTATTATTGGTGGGGCAACTATTTATGAAGCTTTTCTTCCAAAAACAAATAAACTTTATCTTACTCTGATTGAACAGTTCTTTAATAATGCCGATACCTTTTTCCCGGAAATAAATTACGAAGAATGGGAAGAAACATACAGAGAAGAAATTACTGATGATGAACAAAATGAATTTAACTATACCTTCCTTGATATGAAAAGAAAGAAACAAGGCTAAACATTTAGTTTTTCACCACAAAATTTACAATACTCAGCATCCCTGTCATGTCCCTCCTGTAAACATGATGGACAAACCTGAGTAGTTGTATCTCTTGAAAACCGGGTTAATTCAGAAGTTACAATACCTGTTGGAACAGCAATAATTGCATAACCTAAAATCATAACCACACCTGCCAAAAATTGCCCTATTGGTGTAACCGGAGCAATATCACCATAGCCAACTGTTGTAAGCGTTACAACCGCCCAATAAATACTGATTGGTATACTTGTAAAACCACTTTCGCGATTCGACTCTACAATATACATTAACGTTCCTAATATGGTCACTAAAATTATCACAGTAAATAAAAACACACTAATTTTGTTTTTACTTGCGATTAAGGCTTTCCATAATGTTGATGCTTCATTTATATAACGGGTTAACTTCAAAACCCTGAAAACCCTTAATAACCTTAAGGATCGAAATACAACCAACATATGAGTCCCGGTAAAAATCAAACCTAAAAAAGAAGGAATTATAGCAAGCAAATCTATCAACCCAAAAAAACTAAGTGCATATTTTAGTGAATGACGAACAACCCACAACCGGATTAAATATTCAACCAGAAAAGCATAAGTAACTCCCCACTCTAAAACATACAAATATGAATAAAACAACTGTGAACGACCAGGTAAACTCTCAAGCATAACAATAGTTATACTAAAAACAATAAGCAATATCAAAACAATATCAAAAATTTTACCTGACTTTGTATCGGCCTCAAAAATGATATCATATAGTTTCTTTTGAATGTGAGACTGCTTTTTCATAAATTGTATATAATTCGATTAAACTATTTTGTGTTTATAAAACCCATCGTATATTTACTCAAAAATATAAACAAATATGAGTATTAATACTATTAAAAATAATTTCCTGGAGCTACAAAAAGTTCTTAATGATTTTGTAAATAACAATAATAACTTTAACTTAATAAAAGAAGCTGGAGACCTGATGGTTTCCTCACTTAAAAATGGAGGAAAACTTATTTCTTGTGGAAATGGGGGTTCAATGAGTGATGCAATGCATTTTGCAGAAGAATTAACCGGCCGTTTTAGAGATGAAAGAAAAGGCTTGGCTGCAATTGCAATATCTGATCCATCACATATTACCTGTGTTGGTAATGACTATGGATTTGATCATATTTTTTCGAAATATATAGAATCAGTAGGGAATAGTGGTGATGTTCTTTTAGCAATTAGTACCAGTGGTAACTCTGCTAATATTTTAAATGCGGTAGATGTAGCAAAAGAAAAAGGCATTAAGATAGTTTCCTTAACCGGAAAAACAGGAGGAAAACTAAAAGAAAGCAGTGATGTTGAATTAAGAATTCCGCATCTAGGATATTCTGACCGAATTCAAGAAATTCACATTCAGATCATTCACTCATTGATTCACTATATAGAATTAGAATATTTTAAGTAGCAGAATTGTGTTCCAAAATTTTCTATGAAATTATAAACCCTAATTACTGAATTTTATTTAATAGAGAACGGATAATGTGACATTAACAATAAATTTTTAATACATGAAGTATTGCGTAATAAAATATTATATAGTAATAATTGTCGCATTATCTACAACTTCATGTTTCAATGAAGATATAAATAAAATATCCGAAGAATATATATGGAAACCGGATATTTCAATTCCTGTTTTTGATGACATCTACTATTTAACAGACACAAGACTATCCGGTTCTCTATCTTTCCTTTATTCAAATCAGGGAGTTGAATATATTCCTATCGCAAAAGATTTTACCCTCAGTTTTAATGATGCATTTGAAGACGTTGAATACATCCAAAAACTGTATCTAAACCTGGGTATTGAAAATTTTACTCCTTCAGAAATTCAGGTTTATCTTGATTTTATGAAGTATCCAAGTATATATATAAAAAGTCTTGAATTAGAAGAGGATATCATCATCCCCCCAGCAATATCAAACAGTAATGGAGATATTATAAAAAATCAAATATACACTCAACTAATACCTATTGATACAGAAGATGAACCATTAATGCAGGAAACTGAATTTGTGAGACTTGAAATAAGGTTAATTAATAGAGAAATATCTGAACAAATAATAGCCAATTTAAACAATTATTACTGCAATTGTTCCATTGGTATAAAAGCTATTCTTAAAGTGCCCGTTAACTAATTAAGATCATGTATAAAACTATTGTTCTAATAATATTATTATTAGCTTTTTTAATATCAAAAGGGCAGCAGAACAATACCTTATTTCTAATGCATGACCTTCCCCAAGCCAATATTACAAATCCAGCAGTATCAATAAATTGCAAGTTATTTATTGGAATACCTTTAATAGGATCAACTCAATTGAATGCTTACTCAACTGGTTTTGCATTTAATGATATATTTGAGAGATACAACGGCGATTCACTAAGATTTAACCCAGATAAAACACTCGATAAATTTAGTAAATACGAAATAATAAGTAGCGAATTACATTTATCTCTTATATCAATTGGATATAAAATTAAGAACAACTATTACACTTTCTCAATTAATGAAAAATTTAATTTCTATAGTATTCTTTCAAAAAATGCACTTTTACTTGCGAATGAAGGTAACTCACAATTTATTGGAAAGAACACTAATTTAGGCGGTTCAAGAATAAATGCAATACATTATAGAGAGTATGCTTTAGGTTGGGCAAAAAAAATGAATGAAAAATTGGATTTTGGAGTTCGTGCTAAACTTTTATTTGGTAAGGCTAATTTATATACGAAAAAAACAAATATAAACCTATATACAAATCCAATAACCTATGCACTAAATTTAGTAGGCTCAGGTGAATTGAACAGCTCATTCCCTTTAGATATAACAACAAACTTAGATGGGGATATTGAGGAATTAGATGATATTGAAGTAAAAGATATTAATGTATCAAAATACCTGCTCAATAACCAAAACTTAGGAATCGGGTTTGATTTTGGCATGATATATAAACTTAATAGATCAACTACATTATCAGCAAGCATCCTGGATATTGGCATGATAAAATGGAATTCAGAGCTCCAAAACATACTTTATTCAGGTGAAATGGATATTTCTGACCAATTCTTTAGCGAAGGATCAAATATCCTTGAGGCACTTAACGATTCTCTTTTTGACACTTTTCAGCAAGATGTTAATTACTCAGCGTATTCATCACCTCTTGTACCAACAATATACCTGGGAGTTGAAAAGGAGTTGGCAAATAATTTTGAGCTTGGCGTAATAATAAGGAAGGAGTTTTTCAAAAAAAAACAGCATACTTCCTTTAGTTTATCTGCAAATAAACAATTTGCAAAAAAGCTATCTACCGCACTCTCTTATACCCTACAAAATAATCAATTTAACAATATTTGCCTGGGAGTAGGCATGAAATTAGGAAGTGTGCATCTTCATGCTTTAAGTGATAATATACCAGCATTTTTTGACCTGGCTTCGGCACGTAATATAAACTTACGGTTTGGAATCAGTATACTATCCGGTTGTAATGAGAGAAATGAATATAACAAATTCAATAAATCACATGGTGCTGTACCTTGTACTATGGGTAATCCTTACAATGCTATTCAGAGAAAAAAATAGGATGTTTCATAATTGAAACATCCTAATATATCAAAAAAAACTTTATTACTTAGCCAATGCCTCAGCTCCACCTACAATTTCAAGTATTTCGTTAGTAATAGCCGTCTGACGAGCCTTATTATAACTTAATTCTAAATCACCAATTAATTCAGTTGCATTATCTGTGGCTTTATGCATTGATGTCATTCTGGCTCCATGTTCTGAAGCCACTGAGTCAAGGATGGTCTTAAAAAACAAAGTTTTAAGTGTTAAAGGAACTATTTCATTTAAAATAGCATCCTGACCCGGTTCGTATAAATATTGCGTTGAAAACCCAAAAGGCATTTTGGGTAATTCAAGGGGTAAAAACTGTGACACACTAATATTTTGTACAGCAGCATTTATAAACTCATTATAAACTAAAATAACCTTATCATACTTATGTGATAAAAAGTCTGAAATAATTTGCTTAGAGACTATTTCAACATTGTTAAACTTTAGATTATTATAAATATCATTAAACTCTTGAGTACATTTAATATCCAACGATTTTAATAACTTTTCACCTTGTTTACCTATCGCAATAACATCAAGGAATCCATTTTTATAATGAGAAGAATAATCCTTTTTAATGATTCTATTTACTTCCTTAACAATGCTAGAATTAAATGCTCCACATAATCCACGATTAGATGTTATCATGACAATTAAAACCCTGTCGACCTCACGTTGTTCTGCCAAAGGAATAATTATTCCACTATCCATAGCATTAACTAAGTCAAACATGATTTCGCTTAATTTATCGGCATAAGGTCTTATTTGAACGATATCATCCTGAGCTTTTTTTAATTTTGCAGCAGATACCATTTTCATTGCACTCGTAACCTGACGAGTTGTTTTAACCGAATCAATGCGGGTTTTTATGTCTTTTAAACTAGGCATTACATTCTTAATTTTCTTCTTCTACAACAAATCTTCGAGCAACATCCGCAGCAACTTCTTTTAAGATTGCAGTTTCTGCATCAGTAATAATTCCTTTTCCTAAAGTTTCAAAAACCTCTTTATGGCGAATTAGTAAATCTTCAATAAAGCTCTTTTCGAATTCTTTAACCTTATCAGCGGGAACATCACCTAACAATCCCTGAGTTCCACAATAAATCAATGCAACTTGATGTGCAACATTAACTGGTGAATACTGAGGCTGCTTTAGTAATTCAACATTCTTGCGTCCTTTATCCAAAACTGCTTTGGTAGCAGGATCAAGATCTGAACCGAATTTAGAGAAAGCTTCTAATTCTCTATATTGAGCCTGATCTAATTTCAAGGTACCAGAAACTTTTTTCATTGATTTAATCTGAGCACTACCACCTACACGCGATACTGAGATACCAACATTAATGGCAGGGCGAATACCAGCATTAAATAAATTACTTTCAAGGAAAATCTGACCATCTGTAATAGAAATCACATTAGTAGGAATATATGCAGAAACATCACCAGCCTGAGTTTCTATAATTGGTAAGGCAGTTAATGAACCACCACCTTTAACCTTTCCCTTAATAGATTCTGGCAAATCATTCATTTGAGCTGCAATTTCATCTGATTCTATCACTTTTGCAGCACGTTCCAATAAACGTGAGTGTAAGTAAAACACATCACCAGGATAGGCTTCACGACCAGGAGGACGACGTAACAATAAAGAAACTTCTCTATAAGATACAGCCTGTTTAGATAAATCATCATATACAATTAAGGCAGCCCTACCTGTATCTCTAAAAAACTCACCCAAAGCTGTTCCTGTAAATGGAGCATAAAACTGCATAGCCGCAGGATCCGCAGCAGTAGCAGAAACCACAGTGGTATACTTCATAGCCCCATGTTTCTCAAGTGTATTAACAATTTGTGCTACCGTTGAACCTTTTTGTCCGATTGCCACATAAATACAAAAAACAGGATTACCTTTTTCATAATTCTCTTTTTGATTTATAATTGTATCAATAGCAATAGCAGTTTTTCCGGTTTGTCGGTCTCCAATGATCAATTCCCTTTGTCCACGGCCAATAGGAATCATTGAATCCACAGCTTTAAGACCTGTTTGCATAGGTTCCTTAACAGGTTGTCGGTAAATAACACCTGGAGCTTTTCTTTCTAGTGGAAACTCAAATAATTCTCCTTCAAGATTTCCTTTTCCATCAATAGGTTCACCATTAGTATTGATTACGCGACCAAGCATACCCTCACCAACTTTAACGGAGGCAATTCGGCCAGTTCTTTTAACTACGTCACCTTCTTTAATATCATGTGAAGCACCTAATAAAACAACACCAACATTATCCTGTTCCAGATTAAGAACAACACCTTTACAGGACTCAAACTCTACAAGTTCATTAGCCCTAACATTATTTAATCCGTAAACCCTGGCAATACCATCTCCCACCTGAAGAACAGTACCAACTTCTTCGAGATTTGTATTGCTAGAGAAACCTTCTATTTGTTTTTTTAATAATTCCGAAACTTCGGCAGGTTTTATATTTTCCATTGGAACAATTTTAACCAGTAGTAATTAACTTAACAACCTACTCTTCATTTCTTTAAGCTTATTGAATATACTTGTATCAATCATTTTACCATCAACCATTAAAATAAAACCTCCAATGAGATGTTCCCGAACACTTACATTCAATTCAACTTGAGCCTTTAATTGCTTTTCAAGCAAATCTTTAACTTTTAAAATATAGTCATCTGCTAAAGTAAAGGCCGTATAAAGAGTAGCTGTTTTTAATCCTGTTTGTTTTTTATAAAAATCAACAAAATTTCGAGCAATATCGGATAACAATTCTTCTCGATTATTATCAACAAGCAGCCGTAAAAAATTCATTGATATTACATTGATATACTTTTCGAAGATGGATTGAAAAAACTTCTTCTTTTCATCTGGAGTAATAACCGGACTTTTTAACAATTCGATAAAAGATGGGGTGCATGAACATTGATCTGCTAATAATAACATATCATTATTCACATCCTCCACTATATTCTTCTCCTGACTAAGTTCGAATAAAGCCTTTGCATACCTAACGGAAATTAAACTTTGATCCATCCTAACTATGGTGATTAATTAAAATTAACGTTATCTAAATATTTATCAATGATTTCTCTTTGCTTAACATCAGACTTCAATTCTGATTCAAGAATAAGTCCTGCAATATCCACTGACATTTCTGCTACCTGAACTTTAAGCTCTTTAATGGCAGCATTTTTCTCGGCATCAATTTGCTTACGGGCAGTTTCTACAAGTCTATTAGCTTCGTTTTGAGCAGTAGTTTTTGCTTCACTAATAATTTTATCCTTTAACTCACGCGTTTCTCTAATGATTTGATCGCGCTCATCTTTAGCAGAATTCATCATATCATGACGCAGTTTAACTAAATCTTCTACTTCTGATTTGGCTTTTTCTGCAGCTTTCAAAGATGCTTCAATAGTCTCCTCTCTTACCTTTAAGGCATGCAAAATAGGTTTCCATGCATATTTTTTAAGTAGAAAAACTAAAATACCAAACGATAGTGTTGACCAAAAGACTAATCCTGGATCTGGTTGTAAAATAAAATCCATTCTTAAAACTTTTTAAAAGGTTAAAAATTAACCTTTAATCATAGAAATTACAATTGCAAAAAGTGCTACCCCTTCAATTAAAGCGGCCGCAATAAGCATAGCAGTTTGAAGTTTAGACAAAATTTCTGGCTGACGAGACATAGCTTCCATTGCACCTTTTCCTAAAAGGCCAATACCTAATCCAGCTCCAATTACAATAAGTCCTAAACCTAAAGAAGTTGTCATAATTTTATATTTTTTTTAATTAAACTATTATATTATTTGTAAAAATTCAATGTTCATCATCCTTAATAGCCATACCAATAAAAAGGGCGGATAGTAAGGTAAAAATGTAAGCTTGTAAGATAGCAACAAACAACTCAAGTACAGACATAACTACTGCCAAACCAATAGAAGCTGGAGCTATAAACACAGATTTCATTATAAAAATTAACGAAACCAAACTAATAATAATAATATGTCCTGCGGTAATATTTGCCATTAAACGAATCATTAACGCAAAAGGTTTGGTAAATAAACCTAAAATTTCAACAGGAATTAAGATCACTTTAACAACAGAGGGAACACCTGGTGCTAATAAAGTATGCTTCCAGTAACTTTTACTACCATTAATATTTGTTATAAAAAAAGTAATCATAGCCAAAACCATAGTTACTGAAATATTTCCGGTAAAATTGCTCCCTCCAGGGAAAAAAGGTATCAGACCAATTAAGTTATTAATCCAAATAAAGAAAAATAACGTTAATAGATATGGCACAAATTTATAAGCTTTTTCTTTTCCAATCTGATCTATGATAATATCATCTTTTATAAATAATATTATTGGTTCAAAAAGAGATTGGATACCTTTTGGCTTTTGTGGTTCTCCTTTATATTTTTTGGCTATAGAGACAAACAACCATAAAATTAAAGCTATCGACAACCACATGGACCAAACATTCTTTGTTAATGAAAAATCCCATGGCTTTGAATTGGTTATATGACCCTGTTCATCAACCGAAACATGACCTTCAGCATCAGAATTATAAATAGTTCCATGCTGATATAAAAAGTAATCTCCCTTATCCTCAGCCAAGTTTGAATCATGATCGAAGCGAGAAAACGAAAAGAAATGAAATTTACCCTGGTTAATTAAAATAACAGGTAATGGAATTTCGATATCTGTTTTATGTTCTCCTTCACCATATGACAACACATGCCAAACATGGGAATTAGCTATGTGATGTTCAATCACTTCAGTAGGATCAAAAGTCTCCTGCTCAACCTGCTTTTCAGTATTAGATTTAACTAAATCAGAAGCACTCAACGAAGAGTAATAGGTAAAAACCAATACTAAAATTCCTAAAACTTGTTTCATAAATACAATATCAATTTTGAATATAGCCAACTATTTTTTTTGTAGAATAAATAAGGTGTAAAAAATAGTTAGTCATAAAAACAAGAACAATATGATTCTCATTATCCTCTGAAAATTCAGATAACACAAAAATGAATAAGGCAGCGGCAATCAATTTAAATCCAATAAAACCCATCAAAATAAAAATTATAAAACTGGGAATTATTTTTGCAAGAACTTTAGTTATAAAAATTAATCCACCAAACAATAGCACACAAAAAACCTGAATTACATGAACTTCGTTGATTAAATTCTCATGAAAATAACTAGCGATAAGGTAATTAAGCAAGTAAATTATAAATGCAAATACGATGAATTTTCTAATCTCTATAAATAAATTCTTATCAATCACTTATTGTTTTTTGTATTATCTGTTGCCTGAGTATTTCCTGTCTTACCACCCATTTCACACTTACCTGTAAATATAGCACCAGGTTCAATGGTAAGCTTAGAAGTAATAACGTCACCCAATACTTTTGAAGAAGCTTTAAGCGACAATAATTCACTCACCAAGATCTTTCCTTCAATATTTCCTGATATTTCAGAGTTGGCACAATTAATTTCACCTTTAACTCTACCATTAGGTCCAACTACTACTTTCCCTTTAGAAAGAATATTGCCTTCAATTTCACCATCTATTCTAATATCTCCATTTGTTTCGATATTACCTGAGATCTTGGTCCCAGAACCAATCATGTTTGGCAACTTATTTTCCGGTTCGTACGATTTCGCCATTTTTTTAAAAATATTTATCCTGTTACGTTTAATCTGTTTTGAAGTTTCAAAGAAAACAAAAAAATATTCAATTCTAATTTAGAATAATTCATTTATATAAAAAAGCAAGATTTTAATCAAACCAAAAAATCCTTAATTTTTTTCAACTGTATTTCCTTATTAACCTGCCTTAAACTTCTGGCTGTATTGGTATAATAAATATGTTTTGATAAAAAGTCATACTGCTTTATATTCCATTCCCTTTGCGACATCTTCCCATTAAAATGAATTACTTCTTCCCATAACTTCTCTGAAAGAGGAATAAAATCTGCTCTACCTAAATAATCCAAATCTGCATCTTTAATAATCTTTTCCATTAATAATTTGGGCACAAAACTCATTTCTGTGGCCATTATCAACTGATTAACAGCCTCTATTTCACTTACAGTGAAATTAAATCTAGGTAATATTTCACGAGCTATCCGGGTACTATAAATTTCATGTTTAATTGGATTAATCATATATCCTGTATCATGAAATAATGCAGCTGTTTTCACCAATAATAACTCTTTACTATTTAACCCCTCAGCTCGTCCAATTACTTCAACCTGTGTACAAACATCTATAGTGTGTTTTAGGTTATGATATTTTAAATAAGAAGGTAATTCCTCCTTCAACTGGTGTAAAATTAATTCTTCTAAATCATTATATCTTATCCACTGAAGTTTAGTTTTAAACTCCTCGTTAGGAATTAATCCATTCCCGTCAATACTAAGACATGGTTCAATACCTGTAACAAAATACATATCTGTTTCTCCCTTATATTTAATAGGCATTTTACCTCTATATTCACAGACAAAAAAATCTTTCACCAATTGATAAGTAATACCTGAAACATTAATTTTACCTGCAACACCAGATGACTCCATCCTGCTTGCAATATTAACAGTATCTCCCCAAATATCAAAAGAAAGTTTTTTTCTGCCCACTACGCCGGATATTACAGGACCAGTATGAACCCCTATTCGCAGCTTCCAAAATTCATCAGAATTACTCTGCGAACTATGTTTTGATTGTTGCATATAGTATTGCATTTCAAGTGCTGCCAAAACAACTTCTATTGGATTAGTACTATTCTTCTCAGGTAATCCTCCGGCACACATATAAGCATCTCCAATAGTTTTAATTTTTTCGATACCATGTTTATCTGCCACTTCATCAAAATAAATAAAAAACCTATCTAACTCATCAATCAGAGTTTCCGGATTTAAATGCTCCACAATCTTAGTAAAACCCTGAATATCGGCAAATAACACAGTAGCCTTATCATATTTAACCGTGGCCTTATGAGTTAATTTTCTATTATCATCTTCTCTTATATCAGTATTTGGCTTCAGGTACTTTTTAAACAATGGTGCTACTGAATCCTGATGCCAATTGCTCACCTTTTTATTTAAAGCATCAACAACACCTATTTTTAAAACAATAAAAAAAATGATAACCAAAATAACAAGTACCAAACTGGAAATAAGATACCTGTTAGTACTTCTTTTAACTATTAATATAATTTGTTGTTTGTTACGATTGTTTTCTATGTTAAAAACATACTCTCCTTGATCTAAATGATAATAGGTACAACTATTTTTATAAGTCCAATGCTTAGGAACTTCTTCAAACCCTTTAAGATAAAATTTAAATTTCTCTTTATAATTATTCTGGTTAAAAAAATCTATTTGAATATAATCATCATCTGAGATCTGCAAAGTTGATTTTTCATTTAGAAGATTCTGATTTACGGTATCGCCAGAAACAATTACATTTTCTATTATAAAGCCTGATTTCACATCCTTTTCATTCGCAAGAAGAGAACAATTAAAAAAAATATTAAAACAGGTAAATACTAATGAACCAATCGTATAAATACTTATATCTTTTATTATACAAATCACCCAATTTTGTTTTTTGTTTTATATTATAGAGATTTTATATCAAAAGTAGTATATTTATTTCGCAAAAAGAACCTATGTTTTTTAATTAGTTTATATGGAGAATTCAGAAAGAACAATACTTGTACCATATGATTTTACTGATATAGCAATGTATGCAGTAGAACATGCCATTGATTTTTCAAAAGGTAAGAACATTGCAATTACATTGTTAAATATTGTAAAAAAAGAAAGTGAAATTAAAGATCTTACCGAAAAACTTTCTGAAGAAGCAAATAAAATTTGTGATTCGTTAGGCATAAAGCCAAGGATAATTGTACGGGAAGGAACTATTTTCAAAACAATAAATCAAGTTGCTGAAGAAACTGAAGCGATGCTTGTTGTTATGGGCACGCATGGAATAAAAGGATTACAAAAACTTACCGGCAGTTGGGCTTTGAAAGTAATAGTTGGTTCAAAAATTCCTTATTTTGTTGTACAGGATTCACCTTCCAATATTCCTGTTAGAAAGATGGTTTTCCCTGTAGATTTTAAAACTGAAAACAAAGAAAAATTGTATTGGGCAGAATTTATCTCAAAATTTCTGAATACCAAAATTTATCTCTTTAGTGCATCAGGAAAGGATGGAGCTCTTGAACCCAGAACAAAAGCAAATTTAGTTTTCTGTAAAAACTTTCTAGCAGAGAAAGGAATTGAATACGAACTCAGTCTTTCTGAAGGAAATGGATCATTTTCTCAGGAAACTATAAATTTTGCAAAAAAAATAGAGGCTAGTGGTATCATTATTATGACAACAAGAGATATTGCATTTCATGATTATGTACTTGGAGCCAATGAACAACAAATTATTGCTAATGATTCTAAAATACCAGTATTAGTTATTAACCCACGTACTGATTTAATGAAATACGGATACGGAGGTTTTGGCTGAAAAAAATATTTATCCGAGTATACTAAACAACGACCCTGGTGTCGTTGTTTTTTTTTAACTACAAATAATTTAATAACAAATGATTCGTTTATGTTAATATTTAATTTGACACAAGCCTTGGTAAAATTATTCTATCACACGAAGATGATTAAAATAGTATGTTTCATACGGCAAATAAAAAACAGATAATAGAGTATATGAAATTAGTTTTTGCGACAAATAACGAAAATAAATTAACAGAGATACAAAAATTACTTGACAAGTCAATTAATCTAAAAAGTTTAAAAGACATAGGTTGTTATGAGGAAATACCTGAAACTGGCCATACATTAGAAATAAATGCCAATCAAAAATCATCATTTATTTTTGCTAGATACAAAATAAACTGTTTTTCTGATGATACCGGACTTGAAATTGATGCTTTAAATGGTGAACCAGGCGTGTATAGTGCCAGATATGCAGGAGAAGATAAAAATGCCCAAAGTAATATGGCAAAGGTACTATCTAAAATGGCAGGTATTAAAAACAGAAAAGCCAGGTTTAGAACAGTCATATCATTAATAATTGATGGAAAAGAATTTCAGTTCGAGGGCATTGTAAATGGACAAATAACAGAGTCTGAATCAGGAAATGAAGGTTTTGGATATGATCCTATATTTATTCCCGATGGATATTGCCAAACTTTTGCCGAATTAGATTTAAACGAAAAAAATAAAATTAGCCACCGCGGAATGGCGGTTAAAAAATTAGTTGAATTCCTGAATTCAAAATATTTAAACAATAAATAATCAAGCAATCTTATATTTTTGTTCGTATAATTATTGTAAAGCAGCATGAAAAACCTGATATTTTTTTTTCTGACAGTATTCATAACAATAAATACTATTGCACAAGTAGCTATTGGTGAATGGCAAGAGTATTTATCTTTTTCCAATGTGAAAAATATAACAAAAATAAACAATACAGTTTATGCAGCTACTGAAATTGGCCTTTTCAGCTACAACACTGAAGTTTATAATATTGAGCGCTATACAAAAATTAATGGCTTAAGTGATGTTAATATTTCAGCTATAAAAAAAATCCCTAATTCAAATAAAATTTTTATTGGGTATGAAAATGGAAATATTGATATTTTTGAAAACGGTAACATTGAAAACATTCCAGATTTAAAGGTTAAATCATTGACAGATAGCAAAAAAATTAATTCTATTGATTTTATTAATAATCTTGCTTTTTGTGCAACGGATTTTGGAATTCTGGTTGTTGATTATAATAAACTTGAGATTTCAGATTTCTATTATATTGGAGATGATGCAACTTCTCTTATAATAAATCAAATTACACACACATCTGATTCTATATATGCTGCTACTGAAAAAGGCTTAAAAAAAGCTCCTATAAACAGTAATGCTCTTCCTTTTTATGAAACTTGGGAATATACAGCAGATGACAAAAGTATATTTACAGGGGTTATATCTGTGAATAATCAAATTATTACCACTAAATATACGAACAGTAATTATGAAACTTATCACTATTCAGATGGCAATTGGACAAAAATACATAATTGCACAAACTTTGTAAATCTTAATTCTTTTACAGAATATTTTGTGATTGTACAAACCAATATAGTAGATGTTTTTTACAACAATCTTATAGCCAAAAATTCGATAAAGGAATACAATATTGAAGACACTAATTTTTCCTTTAATAGTAATTGTATATTTATTGATGAAGATGAAAATTATTGGATAGGAGATAGGCAAAATGGAATAATTAAGATACAGGATAATTATGACCTAAATATAGTACCCGACGGTCCGGGAACAAATGTTTGTACAAAACTCTTATCCACAAATAATAAACTTTATGCTATTAATGGGAAGGCACACCAGATATCTCCATTATCAACTCCGGCAATCTGCTCAATTCATAGTTCGAATGGTTGGAAAATACTAAATAAAGAGACAGAGCCATACTTTACCTTTACCTACAATAATACAACCTTAAGCACTATTAATTTAAGCGATATAGCTGTAGACCCATCTAATAATAACAGAGTATATATTTCAAGTGCCAGACATGGAATATTTGAACTATTAAACGATAATATCATATACCATTACTATATTAACAATAGTGGACTTCAGCCAGTATTTAATAGTTCCACCAGTACCTGGGTATTAATAAATGGTTTAACAATTGATAATGACGGAAACCTGTTTGCTGCAAATCAAGAAACAGCAAATCCTATTGTTGTAAAACCATATACTGCCAAGGATGAAAAAACAGACTGGATTCAATACAACTATTTACCCTATGAAGACCCTGATGAACAAACCTGGTTGAGGAATATGATATATACAAGGTCGGGTGATTTATGGGCAATTGCTGCCATAGATCAAAATGGATTATTCGTTGCTGATCTAAACGGTACGCCATACGACTCCAGCGATGATACTTACCGAGCTCCCCAAAACCCACGAAACATAACATTTGAGGATTCAAGGTATTCTAACATTGAAATTTATGACCAGGATGGTGAGAGTATATCATCAAAATTACAGTGCCTTATAGAGGATAAAAATGGATATATCTGGATAGGAACAGACGAAGGACCTATTGTATATTATCGACCACAAAATATTTTTAATGAAGAATATCCCCAGGCGTCTAAAATCCTTGTTCCCAGAAATGATGGATCAGGATTAGCTGATTATTTATTAGAAAGCGAAAATATTTCAACAATAGCTGTAGATGGTGCAAACAGGAAATGGTTTGGAACACAAAACGGCGCATATTTGATATCTGAAGATGGCACAGAAACAATAAGCCATTTTACAACAAATAACAGTTCTTTAATATCTAATATCATTAATAGTATCAGTATAAATCCAGAAAACGGAGAAGTATTCTTCGCTACAGATAAGGGAATTGTTTCATATATAGGAACAGCTACAGAGGGCAATGAATCATATAATTCAGTTAGCATATTTCCAAATCCTGTTTATCCGGGATATGAGGGCGTAATTACAGTAAGAGGTTTAATTGAAAATTCAACTACAACAATAACTGACATTAGTGGAAAATTAGTCTTTCAAACAATATCAAATGGAGGACAAGTTACCTGGAATGGAAGAAATTTAAATAACCAAAAGGTTTCTAGCGGAATATATTTAGTATTTGCAACAAATGAATATGGAGAAAAATTTCTTGCGACTAAAATTATGATTGTCAGATAAAACATCATATTTTTATTTTCAAACAGAGCAAATTATTTTTGTGAAAACAAAATCTATAATACCTCATGCGTAAAAAAATTATCACAATATCAATGTGTGTTATATTAACCTGTACATTAATATACTCTTATTCATTTTTACATAATTATAAAGACTATAAAGATAATAATGCATTAAAAGGGATTCCTACAGATGTTTCTCTCATTTTAAAAGTTGATAATTTAAATAATCTAATACAAACCTTAAATCATGAAGTAGAATACAAAGGTGGCTTAAGTGAATTTAAGGGCTTTAAATTATTTAATGATATAATTGACAAGCTAGACAGTTCTGAAATCTACAATACAGAAATATTCAACACCTTAAAAAGAAAACCATTAACAATATCCTTTCATAAGGAAGGCCAAAACTCCTTTACTCCATTATTTATATATGAAATAGCTAACAAAGCAGAATTTAAAGATATAAGCACTGTTATAACAAGTAATACATTAAAAAAATGGTCAATTAATAAACGTAAGTATAATTCAAATACGATTTATAAAATAAAAGACACTGCTGAAAATTTTGAATTATATCTTACTTTTGATACAGGCCTTTTAATGATTAGTAAATCATCGTTAATTATAGAAAAATCTATTCGTCAATTAGACACAGAGTTTTCCCTTGAAAAGGATGAAATATTTAGTAAATTATATAAAACAGTTAGTACTAACAGCGACTTAAATCTATTTATTAACTTTAAAAACACCTCCGAATTTTTAGATAATACTCTATTAAAAAAAATAAATAAACATTCATTTTTAAATTTAGTTGGTGAATGGGGCGAATTTGACATTAATTTTAATAAAGAAAATTTTTGTGTAAACGGATTTATTTATCCTTCAAAGGAAAAAGAAAAATTAAATCTAATATTAGAAGGGATAACCCCATCTGTATCAAGAATATGTAAGTTTTTACCCTCGAATACTACATTCTATTTTAATTACAATATTGATAATAATATACAATTAAAAAACAATTTAAACCATTACCTCCAAAACACAGGTCAGTTATCATCTTTTAATAATAAAATTCAAAAATTGTCATTCAATATTAATGCTGAGGAATATAAAAATAAATTATTTAAAATACTTGACAATGAATTTTGTCTTGCATATACATCAAATACATCCTCAAACCCTAATGAAGGCAAATATCTACTTATTGAAACTATCAGCAAATCTAAAACCCTTAAGATGCTATCTGATTTAATTAACAAACCAATCACACCTGCAAGCACCTACAATCTTGATAATGAAACTTCGTATCCTATTTATCATTCAAATGGCTTAGAAGGAATTAAATATATATACTCACAATTTTTACCTGATCCTCCAGATAAATTCTTTACATTTATTGATAACTATTTAGTATTTGCAAATACTATCAACTCACTTAAATCAATAATATATTCGTTTGAATTAAAAAAGACGTTATACTACAGCAAGTATTATCAACAGTTTAACGAAAATTTTTCTTATAAAGAGAACTTGTACATTTATATTGATATTTCAAAAATAACATCAATATTACCAAATGAATCAAATATAAGTTTCTTAAATCCAAATAAGAAACAACAAGAAATTCTCTCAAAATTTTACGGCATAGGATTACAAATTTCTAATGCGAAAAATTTACTATACACTAATTCTTGTGTTAAATATCTCCCAACCAGAGAGAAAGAACCAAGAACTGTATGGCAAAGTGGTTTAGACAGCACAATATTTTCAAAACCAACTTTGGTCATTAATCATAACAACCAGGAGAAGGAAATATTAGTTCAGGATAAGTCCAATATTCTATACCTGATCGCCAATAATGGAAAAATACTATGGCAAAAAAAACTTGATAATCCAATACTAAGTGAAATATATCAAATCGACTACTATAGAAACAACAAACTTCAATACTTATTTAACACAAAAAACAAATTATATCTTATTGACAGAAACGGGAATGCTGTAGAGAAATATCCGATTAATTTTAGGCATGAAGCTACAAATTCCATATCACTATTTGATTACGATAAAAACAGAAATTATAGAATATTTGTAGCCTGTAAAAACAAGGAAACATATGCCTATGATAAAACAGGGAAAATAGTCAAAGGATGGAAAGCAAAAACTACAGAAGGATTTGTAAATAATCCCATTCAGTTTTTTAGAATAAATAATAAAGATTACATCATATTCTCTGATGACAAAAGAAATTATATTTTAAATAGGAGAGGGGAGACACGGGTAATTATTAAAAATGATTTTGTTAGAAATATCAACAGTCTTTTTTATCAATATGACAATACTTCTGTCATTACATCTGACAAAGCAGGAAACGCTAAAATTATTAACCTATCTGATGGAAATGTAACTACTCTGACATTAAACAACACTAACGAAGATCATTATTTTTTATATAATAATATCTCTGATAAAAAAGGAAACGAAATTTTACTTCTGTCGCATAACAGCTTAAATTTATATACAAACAAGGGAGATAAAGTCTTCTCAAAACATATAGAAGGAAATATATCTTTAAATGCTGATTTATATTATTTCTCATCTTCAAATATCAAAATCGGAGTTTATGATGAAAAAAATCAAAAGATTTATCTTTTGAATAATGATGGAAGTATTTATAAAAATTTCCCATTAAAAGGAAAATCCAGATTTAGCATTGGTTTTTTAAGCTCTTCAAGCAGTCAGTTTAACCTTATTGTAGGAGGAGATAATAATTACCTGTATAATTATCAGATAGAATAAGAATTATATCATTATGAGAAAAATTAAAATAGGAGTACTCGGCGCCTCAAATCACTTCATAAAACGAATTATCTTACCTTTAAAAGAACTTGACAACGGATATATATACGCTATAGCTTCAAGAGATGTAAATAAAGCAAAACAAATTGCATCTGAATTTAATATAGATAATTATTATGGATCATACGAGGAACTTTTACACGACAAACAAGTTGATGCTGTATATATTCCATTACCAAATCATATCCATTTTAAATGGATCATAGAGGCAGCTAAAAATGGAAAACACATTATGTGTGAAAAACCTATAACCTTAAATAGTCGAACGTGCTAAATCCAAAAAATGGACATAAGTATTTAATAACTAAAGATGAAAAGTTAATAACTCCAACAAAACAAAGCATCATTTCTGCCAGCATATTGCGAACTTGAGAAAAAAGCTGGTAGAAATGGTTCAAAAAATAGACAAAACACCACAGTTGGAAATATTTAAAACTCCTATCCAACATTTTATAAAAGAAAATCACAAGTTAATATCACTTACCAACAAAATCGATTGGGATGAGCTGGAAGCTCAATTAAGCAAGTACTATTGCTTAAATAATGGGCGACCGGGAGTTCCAATCAGGACAGTGGCAGGAATACTATTGCTCAAAAGGATGTTTAACGAAAGTGATGAAAGTGTTATTGAGCGTTGGGTTGAAAACCCCTACTGGCAATATTTCTGTGGAGAGCTCTATTTTCAACACGAACCACCTTTTGACCGGACAGAACTGATAAAATTTCGCAAACGCATAGGTGAAGAAGGAGCAGAGATTCTCTTCAAGATGTCCATTAATCTGTTTCCAAAAAAAGAAGTCCAAGAAAAGGAAGTATTAATCGACACCACGGTTCAAGAGAAAAATATCACCTATCCAACAGATGTTAAGTTGCAAAAGAAAATTATTGAGAAATGTCGGAAAATTGCAGCAGACCATTGCATTCAGTTACGCCAGACGTATAGAAAAGAATTGAAACAGTTGATGATTGACCAACGTTTTCACAGCCACCCCAAAAGAAGGAAGAAAGCACGAGCAGCTGCACGCAGAATCAAAGTAATTGCAGGGAAAATTTACAGAGATCTTGATCGGAAATTGGATGATAAACAAAAGAAATGTTATTCCAAACTTTTTAAGATTTTTGATGCTATTTTAACCCAACAAAAAGATAGTAAAAACAAGATTTACAGTATCTATCAACCACATGTCAATTGCATTGCCAAAGGGAAAGAGGCAAAGAAATATGAATTTGGGAACAAAAGTTCTATTGTCAAAACAAAGAAATCCGGAATTATAGTCGGAGCAATGGCATTCTCAGAAAACATCTATGATGGCGACACATTGTCTCCTCAATTAAAACAGGTAGAAAGGTTAACAAACAAATTGCCCCATTATGGCATAGTTGATCGTGGTTACAGAGGTCGTAAAATAATTGAAGGTGTAAAAATACTCACACCGGGAAAACTTATAGCTTCGGCCAGTAGATATCTAATCAAAAAAACAAGAGATCGCTTTAGAGCAAGAGCAGGAATAGAACCAGTTATTGGACATTTAAAAAGAGATCACAGGATGTGGCGAAACTTTTTACTGGATGAAGATGGAGATAAGCTGAATACGATATTGGCAGCAACAGGGTATAATCTAAGAAAAATGCTCCAGCGATTAGAAGCTGGAGCACTGAATATTTTTGACCTTTTCTTAAATTGGATTTATCAACACAAAAATAAGTGTATTTGGGCTGGTTAAAAAAAATGGGGTTTTTCACGTTCGACTAAATAAAAAAGAGGCATTAGAGGCATTAAAATGTGCAAATAATAAAAACATATTAATTCAGGAAGCTTTTATGTATAAATACCACCCACAGTGGATTCATACGTTAAACCTTATCAAAACAAAACAGTTAGGCCAGGTAAAATTTATCCATACAACATTTGCATACAATAACACAAACCCTAAAAACATAAGAAACATTAAGGAATATGGGGGAGGAGCTTTAATGGATATTGGTTGCTACGCAGTTTCTGTGTCAAGATATATACTACAAGCAGAACCTTCAAGAGTAATTTCAATAATGCAACAGCACGAAAGTTTTAAAACAGATTATATCACTACCGGAATACTTGATTTTAAAGGAATTCACTCTGTATTTACAGTTTCTACATCAACACAACCAAATCAATCTGTTGAAATAATAGCCACGGCAGGAACTATAAAAATACATATACCTTTTAATGCTTATGCAGACATAAAAGCAACGATTACCGTAACTACACCACAGGGCACAAGAAATATTGAATTTGACACCAGTGATCAATATGAATTAATGTTTAAAGACTTTTGCGATAGAATATTAATGAAAGATTTTAGAAACGATAATTTTGAGGATGCCATAAATAATATGAACGTAATCGATGGTTTGGTAAATTCAAATCAAAAAGGCATTTGGGAAAAGATATAAAAAAAGCGGTTCTTAGACCGCTTTTTTGTTATATAAGATATTGATCCAGACTTACATTGAACTTATTTCTGCAGCAGAATATTGCTTAACAAGTGACATAACACCCTTAGCACACCCTTCAGCTCCGCCTTTAAACGAAAACACAAGGCTATATACTTTAGTTTTTAAACATAAAAACTCAAAAGCACTATACATTTTACCACTTTCAAAATTACTTACAAGTAATTTATCTCCATCATAAAGTTGCATAATTACTTTTTCAGGATTTCCTAAACCATTTACTGCATTAAACTTATATTGACTCCTACTATTAAGGATAACACTAAATTTCACGTAACCTGTTTTAGTATCTTTTTTTTCTTGTTTAAGATCAATAGTGAAATCCTTCATATATTGTGTATCACCCATCTCTTTTAGAGCTTGCTTAAGTAAGTCATCTCCACACTGAGCATTACTATTAACAGCAAATAATGAAATGAACAATATTGATAATATTAAGACCTTTTTCATACCGTATAATTTATTTCTTAATAAAATTGTAAACAAAGATAAATTTTTAATTGATTATTATCTATGATACTATAAAATCTCTAAGACTTTTGATTTCAGTAACAATTCCATCAATTTGTTCATCCGAAATTTCTACATGACTAATTTCATCCTGAACAATAATCAAAGTTCCATTCTTTTCTATCTTCTTAGGCTCACCAAATTCAGTGGTAATTTTAACACCTTCGTATGCCTGTTTAATTTGCTCCATACGAGTAACCATTTCAGCAAAATTTGGATCTTTACTATAATTATTAAGGATAATTAAAAGAATATCTATAATATCTTTTTGCTCACCAATCCTATCTATTAGCTCTTTATTCTTGGTTGCTTGAATTACATTACCCGCAATATATAAACCTTCTATCCAAGCTCCGGTAACAATTAAAGTACTAACATTACTTCTTTTTTGTTCTCTTAAATAAGAGTCCATTTTATTAAAACTATTAACAGAAATTTCCATTAAGGAATCAAGATTATTACTGTTTGTAGCTAATTGTTTTAAAGAATTAAAATCAAAAAACTGACCTACTTTTATACCTTCAGAAAGCTCTTTAATAGCTAATAAATAAGAAACAACTATAGTGTTTTTATCAAATGTATTGATATAACCTAAATCTGCACTTAATACGCCTAAATTAAGGGCTCTTTTAAAACTTGTATTATAATCATTAATATTTTCAGGCTTATTTAATATTTTCTGTGAAAAGTCAACTCCCGACTTTTTAATTAAGGCAGCCATTTCAACAGGAGATGAAATATTTTGAATTACATCACCAATAATCTCCTCTGACAATTCTAAAGGAGCATCAGTTGTTAAGGCTGAATCGGAAATAACAAAATCTCCTGATTCAGATTGTTTTTGACCTGAATTACCGGAACACGCAGAAAACATAACAATTCCGCTTAATATAGCCGTAGTGTACAATAATTTCTTTAACATGATAGGTTTATTTTAAATTTTCAAAATAATTAGGTTATACTAAAAACCTTTGAAAAGGTTACTTTTTAAGGTATTTTAATTCTTCAAAGGCATTAAAAGATTTACGTAATAAATCATAATACAATACAATATATAATAATATAGTAAATACCCAAACTATAGAAATATTAAACCATAAAGTTTCGAAGAATTTCCCTGCAAAGAATTTCTTGGGTGCAAAAAAATGTGATCTAAAATCCAGTGAATAAGATGGTTCTGGCAACAAATAAATAGGATCCACATTTTGAATTAATTTATCTCCATCTCTAAGAATCTTATTCTTTTCAAAAACTTTACGAACAATATCTGAAATACTTTCGTTTAAGTAAGTATCCTGCAAATGATTATACTGATCTCTTCCATACTTGGACATAGCATAATTTATCATCTTTTCTTTTTTATTAGATGCAGCAACAAATCTATCAGAATAAAACTGTTTTACTGATTCTAAATGTTTAGATAATAATTCATAAGTCGAAAGATCAAAACGTTCAGGATACAATTTTTCGAGTTCTTCAAACTTTAATTCTGTCGTTCTTGCATTTTCCTTTGAAACCTCATTCTTTAATAAAGCCAAATCTTTTGCAAAATCTCCCTTTTCCTCTTCGGTAGAATTTCCTTGATTAATAAACTTATTGCAATTCTCTAAAATATCCTGTAATTCCTGAATATAATAAACTACTTTAAAATCAGTATAACTTTCTTCCTGTTCTACTTCAAAAAATACTTTTTTAAACTTATTATTCTTATACTGATCCACCATTAAACCTTCATAAATCCACCTTGAAGGCATAAATTCAGCAATGAAAGGAACCTTATCTGCACTTGAAATATCCCTGTTCAATTTATCAAATGTAAACATAGCTCCTCCTAAAACCATTTGGGGTATCATCACCAATGGTATTAAAATATAAATAGTAACAATTGAATTAAATGATGCAGAAAGTATTAACCCTAAAATATTAGCAAAAGCTGATATGGAAAATAGAGCCAGCCAAAATTCGAAATACATATCTTTTATGCCTAAAACCGTATTAGCTACACCTACAAATAAACCCATTTGTATAGCGGAAATAGTAAAAAGAATTAGAATTTTTGAAACTAAATAACTTGACCTGGACAGATTAAGAAAAGCTTCACGCTTCAATATTTTAGCATCCTTAAATATTTCCTCTGCGCTGACTATTAAACCAAAAAATAAGGCAACAACAATACCCATAAATATATAAGGAGGAATATTTTCATTATCTCTAAATATATATACATCAGAATCAGGATCAACAATATACCTAATTAAAAATGCTAAAATAAACCCTAATATTGGAGCCTCAAGAATATTTAATAAAATATACTGAGTATTCGATATTTTTGAGAAAAAATCTCTTAACGTATAAATTTTAAACTGATTGATCCAGGCAGGAATATTCAATGATCTGGGAGGAGCTGATTTAACATCTTCAATTTTTGGAATATCTATATTTTCAACATAGAGTTTATTCCATTCAGGAGGTGTTGTTTTCCTTTTATTAGTGTAATTACCGTACTCATCAATAACATTGGCATCTATAATATTAAATACCATTTCTGGATTAAGATTACCACACTGAGGACATTCACCCTGATCACTATTGATTTGTGCATCTAACCTCTTAAAATAAATTAAAGATTCACTAGGATTACCATAATACACAGGATAGCCACCAGTATCCAAAATAAACATTTTATCAAACATTTTATAAATGTCAGACGAAGGTTGGTGAATAACCACAAAAATTAATTTCCCTTTTAATGTTAATTCTCTTAAAAGATTCATAACATTTTCAGAGTCACGTGAGGATAATCCTGAAGTAGGTTCATCAACAAATAAAATAGAGGGTTCCCGTATTAATTCCAAGGCAATATTTAACCTTTTACGCTGCCCACCACTAATCATTTTATTTAAAGGAGAACCTACTTTTAAATTTCTTCTTTCAAATAAACCTAAGCTTTGTAAAGTATCATTAACTAATTCGGTTAATTCTTCTTCTTTTTTGTCTTTAAAACAAAGCTTAGCATTATAATATAAATTTTCAAATACAGTTAATTCCTCAATTAACAAGTCATCTTGAGGAATAAGACCGATAACACCCTCTAATTTTTCCTTTTCTTTATGTAAATCTAAACCGTTAATACGAACTTGTCCACTACTAGGACTCTCTGTTCCGGAAAGTACATTCAACAAGGTTGTTTTACCTGCACCACTGGCGCCCATAATACCAATTAATCGGCCATGCTCCTCTGCTAAATTTACATCCCTTAACCCGATACCTCCATTTTTAAATTGGAAACCCAGATTTTCTACTACATAAGAAATTTTTGGTGTTGAAGCATCGGTCATAAATTTGCTTACAACATCCGTATAATATATTGGTGCTCTTGATGGCAACTTCAGAAAACTACCCTTTGGGAAAAGATATATTCTTCTATTGGATAGCAATAATCCATTTAATAACACATCCTGATCGCCGGTATACCTTAAGAAATAAAGATCTGCACTTTTAATTCTTAAAATAATAATGTTACCATGCAATTTAGAAGCTTGAATATGTTCTCTGTTCTTAGCTTTGTGTTCATCAGAATTTATAATCAGAATATTTTCCAGATCAAGCTTAGAAATATCATCATTAATTACAAATGCTTCAATGCTTTTCTTTTCATTTTCTGAAAACTTAAAAACATCAGCAGCAGTATTAATAATAGCCATTCTTTGATCTGTAAATTTACGATCAGCATTTACCAATTCGTACATACGAACCAAAACAACAACTTTCTGCTCCTTATTAAGCTGCTTGTTGATTTTTTTACAAATTCCAATGATTCTTACAGAATCCTTCATTGAGGTAAGTTGAACCTTACCTCCGGTATTATTATTGCTCCTTTTATCTATTGAGTGCTTTTGAAATAAAGCAAAATACCCATCAACAGCCTCAGATGTTAGCTGTTGTTTTAAAAAATTTTTAACAAATTCTATTTCGCTTTCCTGCACACCATCATCTTGTTTGGCTATTAAGCCAAATAGTTGCATCAGTGCTTTTAATATTTCTTCACTCATAAGATTGTATTTGCAAAAATAATGATTCTAGCCTGAACTAGTTAGTCGGTATAAGCTTCGTATTCAAAAGGAATTTCAACAATATCAGCATATTCTTCACCTGCTTCTAACATATCTTCTTCCTCTTCATGATAATGCCACTTAATAACTACATCATGACCATTTTCAACAATCTCTTCATACTTTAATAAAATATCTAAGATTATTTTAGAAGATGCTGTATTAAAATATTCCAATTTAAAATTAAATTCTGTTTTTTCGTTTGGAGCCTCAGCATATTCATCAATCCAGTTCATTATAGGCTCATAAAACATATTTACATCTTCGGGCAATGATCGCCCTGAGATTTCAAACTTATTATTTTCTTTATCTAAAATAACATTAGGAGTATCATCTGTTCCCTGAATATTGATAACTTCCATGATCAAATATTTTTATTGTTTTTAATTATTCCTTTTAATTGTTGATGTTAAAATAAAAAATGAAACTTCCTCACTAATTTTTTTAAACTGATAAGTAAGTTCACTTCCTGTTTTTTTTGCGATATCGATAAGTCCAAGACCAGCACCTCCTTTATCTGATAGTCTTCCATCGCGCATTTGACTTTTGTATAGTTCTGACAAGCCCTTTTTATCCAATGAATTGACTTGCTCCAGGTTTTCGGTTAACCCAGGCACTTTTTCATTCTTGATAACATTACCTGTAATAATATTATAAGAGTCTTCACCTTTACTTACCATTACAATGCCTCTTCGTTGATCATCATCATCTTCAGTAAGCGAATCTGCATGCTTACTGATATTCTGTAAGCACTCAACCATAACGTTAAAAACCTTACGTTGAACCGCATTGGATTCTTCACTTTTTGCAAGACTCTTTTCAGTTAGCGAAGTAAAAGTTTTTGTAATTTCCTGTGTAACTTCTCCTTCATAAACTAAACTGATTTCATTAGTTTTCATAGTTTGATAAAGCTGATAAGCAAAATCTAAAAAACTATTTTTTTCTTGAGAATTTCCCATCATAAATAATTATTTAGTATGTAAACCTTATAATTCTATTCCAATTAATAATACATCATCCACTTGTTTTTCTTCGCCCATCCATTCGTAAAAACTTGACGAGAAATGACGTGAAAAATGTGCCATCGTATAATCAGGACTTTCAGTTAAGGCTTCCTTAATTCGTTTTGTTTGATATTTTCTTCTTTTTTCTCCTCCTAATTGATCCGGCAGACCATCTGAAAAAATAAATATTTTATCTCCATCCTCATATGGAATCTCATGATTCTCAAACTCCTTCTCTTTCTTTTTCAACAGAGGTTTACCTCCAATACCTTTGCGCGATCCTTTATATTCAATTAATTCACCTTTTCGCAACAAATATAATGGATTATGTGCACCTGCAAATTGTATAGTCTTTTTTTCTTTATCAATTTTGCACAAAGCCAAATCCATTCCATCCCTGCCATTATTGCCCTCTTCGTTTTGTTTTAATGTAGTTCTTACTCCCTGATGAAGTAATTCTAAAATATTTGCTGCATCAAAACCATTATCTATATTTACAATATTATTTAACAAAAAGTATCCTATAAAAGACAATAAAGCACCTGGAACTCCATGCCCTGTACAATCTACGGCTGCAACATAGAAAGTTTCATCTTTTTTAACAAACCATGGAAAATCTCCACTAACAACATCTTTGGGACGATAAAAAATAAATGATCTGGGAAAATGACGCTGAATAAAATGTGTATCAGGCAATATAGATGTTTGAATACGTTGAGCATAATTTATACTATCTGATATTTTTTTATTCTTTTCTATAATTTCCTGCTCTATCTTTTTTATTTCAGTCATATCATGAGCTACAAATAAAACGGATTCAAGTATCTTATCTTCATTTAACTCAGGAATCGCTTTAATTTGCATTATTTGAGTTATTTCATTAGAACTCAATTCAATTTCTTCATTAATCTGACCCGTTTCGCTTTTTACTCTCAGAAGAACTTCATTAACAAACTCAATAAATCGTTCATCAATATATAATTCAGCAATGCGTTTTTTAGTAATTTCATTAGTTGAAAGTCCAATGAATTTTGCTACAGCTGGATTAGCATATACGATCTTACCTGACGTATTAATACGTAAAATCATATCAGGAGAATTTTCAGAAAGAGACTGCATTCTACTTTTCATTCTTTCTTCTTTCTCGGCTCTGATCCTTTCGGTGATATCCTGAGTATTAAAAATTATTCCCTTAATTGCAGGGTCATGTAATAAATTTTTCCCTTTTGTTTCAAGAAACAATTTTTCACCATTCTTTTTCAAATAGGCATATTGAGCAATACTTTCACCACCTGGTGTTTGTTTTAAGTAGGCAAATAATTTATTAATGGTTTTATAACCTCTGGGGGTCATCATTTCAGGATCCATTCCTATAATATCATCCGTATCGTTATACCCTAAAATTCTTTTAACAGAAGGACTTTCAAAAATAAGTTGCTGATTTTCATTATAAATAGAAATAAACTCCGAGGCATTAGTCAACAAAGCCACTAAACGCTTTTGAGCATTCTCTACTTCCTGAACTTTAGATTCTAATAACTCATTTGATGTTTCCAGATCTTCCTGAGCTATCATCATTTCTCTGGCATTATCTTTTAACTTTTCTTCATTTTGACGAAGAGTTAATGTCATCTCCTGCGACTCTTTTAAAAGAACTTCCGTTCTGGCATTAATCTTTTGAGCATATATAGTTCGCCCTATCATAGAACTAAGTTCTTCAGCAAACTTCAATTTATATGTAGGAATATGAGAGTGAAGAAAACCTAACTCTACAACTCCCTGTAATTCTTCATCTTGTAATAATGGAAGGATAATTAAACTTTTTGGTTTTCGATCTCCTAGAATCCCGGAGGTAACAGTAAAATAATCATCAGGTATCTCAGTACGATAAATCATTTCCTTTTCGTAAGCAACTTGACCTACCAAACCTCTGCCAACTTCATATTCATGATTAATAAACCGTTGTCTGTTAAACGCATAGGTAGCCCTGTTAACCAATTTTTTATTATCAAGAATATAAAACGCTCCCTGTACACCATCTGTATAATCAATAATACTTTTAAGTAATTCTATGGTAAGCTGATCAATATTTCTATAAGTCCTGAGAATGTCATTTATTAATTCTTTTCCCTTGGTGATCCATTTTAACTCTTCTTCCTTTTGATTGGTTTCTAGTAAATTTTTAGCCAAACTTACTAAAGAAGACGAATTATCATTTTTGTATTTAAAAACCGATGTAAAATCTCCTTTTCGTATATAATTAGCAATCTGAATATTGGAATCTAAATTATTTTTAAGATTTTGAATTTCCTTACCTAATTTCTGATTATGAATGCGACTATAGTTATATAAATAAACAATAGTTAAAGGGATCGAAATTATTAACACATCTACAAACCATACTAAAAAGGATTTATGAATCCTCCCTATACTGAGCAAAGAAAACTTAAGACCACTAAAATCTATAAATCCCAGCCATACTAATAAATAAACTAATATTAAAAATAATGTAATAAAATATTTATCACCTTCTTTTAAAATAGAAAACGACATATACTTTTTTATATTACGAATAAGTTTTTTTAAATGCATTTCAAAAATTATAAAACTTTTATTTCACTTAAACCACGACTCAATTTATCCCAATGATTATCAATATTAATTAACTTAAAAGTTGCTAATTCAATAATTCCAATTGTTTCATTATTTGAAACAATTGGCAATAAATATAAGTGCTTCGGTTTTGATGCACCGGAACATGATTCTATATTAAAATACTCCTGATCTATTTCATTAAATACCAGGGCTTTTTGACCACTAATACACTCACCGCTCACACCACTTTGTTCACTAATTTCACTTTGAACTTCTTCTTTATTTAACCCATAAACCCCTTGTACGCTAAATTTGCCTGAAGGTTTTGTCTTAAAATAGCAAACGCCAACACCAATTTCATAGTGTTTAGCTAATTTAATTAAAAGTTCTGTTGAAAATTTCAGGATACCAGTACTTTTCTTGCTTAAATGAATAAGTTCATTTTGTATTATTGTAATCTCGTCGTCAGTAATATCATTAGTATTCTCATTTTTAAGCTTGTCTAAAGCCACCTTATAATGGTCAATACTTTCGATATACTTCTCTTCTTTATAACGAAAATCTTGCTCTTTAGCTTCGATTAACTTTCGACTTTTTCTAAATATAGAATCTGACAAATAAATAATACCTAAAAAACCAGAAAAAGAAATAACTTCAAAAATTAAAAACTGAACAGGGATATAGATATCAAGTACGATATACTTTAATAATGCAAATACAAATGCTAAAGTTGAAACAATATATAATATCAATACTGGTTTAATTTTCATTTCAGACATATATTAAAGTTCATTCAAAAAATCAATGATTCCTTCGGGGGATAAAATTTCATCTGGCGTAAACAGTTGCAAAGCAGCTTTAGGCATAGTATCTACATCGCAGGTAGCAGGATCCTGAACAATAGTGTAACCCTTCTTTTTATGTACTTCAAACATACCTGCAGCTCCGTCTTTATTTGCACCGGTTAAAATAATCCCTACCATTTTTTCACGAAAAGAAGTTGCGGCTGATGAAAATGTATAATCGATGGAGGGACGACTATGGTTATTTACCGCTTCTGTTGAAAGGGATATTGTAGAATCAAATTCAACAAATAAATGATAATTTGAAGGTGCGAGATATACTTTTCCTCCCTTTATACTTTCCTTATCATAGGGTTCAATCACCTCAAGGTTAGATTTTAATTTTAATCCTTCTAATAATCCGGATCTAACATGTTTAAGCCTATGTAAACAAACAATAACAGGGTATTTAAAATCTGCTTTTATATTAGCCAGTATTTTAGATACTATTGAAAAGCTTCCAGCAGATCCGCCTATTACTATTGCTTTATAATATGTAGTTCTTGTGCGATTCATCTAATAAAACTCAAACTTTATAAATTTGCTCATTACAATCATAAGCTTCACAAAGGTCGATGTGATTATTCCCTATTTGTTCTTTAATACCTAAAGCAATATAACCACCAACCGAATTAATATATTTAAAGATCTCTTCCTCAGCTTTAGATTGAAGTTTAGAATTAAAATATATTACTCTGTTCCTATAGATAACAATATCAATTTCTGCCGACGGACCTTCTATAAAAAAACTATTGCGAATAAACTCCACATTTTTAAGTAATGATTTTATTATAGTGGGTTTCCCTTCATCACAGAAAAAATAATCATCAAAAGACGAATTTAATTCAAGTCTCTTAAAGTTTTGCTTACTTATTTCTAAAGTTTTAACCGGAATTACACCTTCTAACACTTCCTCAATAATTTTAGTCGAAGATGAATTGCAGATTATATTAGTACAATCAATAAGCTGATCTTCATGTAAAATCACTAATAACGAAAATAATTCATGCACCGAAACTACATCTGGTAACCAAATATTGATAGTATTTTGCTCAAATAGAGGTAAAAGCTTATTTTTTAGGGTTCTCCAAAAAGAAGGGTCTCTAAACAGTTCTGTATCACCAACCTGAAAATGATATAAGAAATCATCAACTAAGTTACCACTCTTAATATCTTCAATAAAACCTGAAACAGATTTAACATTGAGTTGATTAAATACATATGCAAAACGACGACGTAGAAATGATAAGGCATAATTATAGATATCCAGTTTCAACTCCTGTTCTAAAACCGGTGTAATCAATCTGATATCATTTAATGTAGGTACAACAGCCATGAATTATTTGTATTTAAATTGAAACGTAGAACTCTTTGCATATACCATCCCATTTTTTATAAATCTGGTTTTAAAAAAACCATGTAAGGCCTCATGATTACCAAGAACTAAGACTCCTCCATCAAAAAGCTTATCAAAAAATTTTTTAACAATTTTCATTTGCAGATCGGGATTAAAATAAATCAGAACATTTCTGCAAAAAATAATATCAAATTTTTGATAAAAAGGAATATCCTCAGTAACTAAATCATGTCTTTTAAAATCTACTTTGTTTTTAAGAAAATCTTTAAAAGTAAAGGAATCTGAATTCTTATCAATATCACAGTAAAATTCAAAGCTCTGAGCATTAGGATTTACTTTATCCATTAATGTCTTATATGCTTCAATATATTTTACATTATTACTTAAACTATATTGAGCATTCCTGGCGGTTCTTAATACTTTGTGATTGATGTCTGAAGCCACGATTTTTGCTTTATCTATAAGCCCAAATTCATTTAAAAGAATAAGATTTGAATACACTTCCTGACCAGTTGAACAACCAGCGTGCCAAATATTTATACTCTTTTTACTTTTTAACAATGGTAAAATTTGGGTATACAAATACTCCCATGTTTCAGGATTTCTAAATAACTCAGTAGTATTAACGGTTATTTCATCAACTAAATTCTCAACAAAAACACGATCTGTTTTTGTTTGATACAATAGCTCCTCCAAATTAATCTTGTGATCTCTAAGTACTTTTTCTATCCTTCTTTGAATAGAATTATCTGAATATTCACAAAAATTATAAGGTGTATGCTTTTTAAGCTCTTCTAAATACGTTTTAAAAGTTAAATTCCCCACAGACTAAAAATATTTTAGAACAACTCAACCTCTACATTCTGGATAAATGCAGTAAATGAATGATCATCACCAATTTGAGCTTCAGACAACAAAAATAAGACAGCAATATCATCGCCGAATTTATTTTTAATTGGAACCTCTTTCCTTTCTCCTATAACTTTTTGCTCATCTGTATTGACATACGCTTTTACAAATGGATCATTCTTGGCAGTATCAGCTGAAAACAACATAGAGACATGCTGACCGAGGACTTCAGTTCTATCGTAACCCCACAATTTTTCTGCTGCGGCATTAAAAAACTCCAGTATACCTTCTTTATTTGTAGTTATAATAGCATCTAATGCGCCTTCCAGTGTTTTCTCATTTCTTACTTTAACAGCTTCAATCTCTTTAAACTGCTCTTTCATTTCATCCCTGGCCTGTTCAAGCATAATGCCTAGTTCATCCTTAGAACGCTTCATTTGTTCTTCCATACGAACCTGATCCGTAACATCATTTTCGAGACTAAGTATTTTCACAATATCTCCGTTATTATCAATAACAGGAGTATAGGTAGTAAGAAGAAATATTTCCTCACCTAACTTTGTTCTTCTTCTGACCCTTCCTTTAAAATTCTTTCTGTTTTGTAAATCTGAAAGTATTTTATTCAATTCCTCAACATCTTCCTGGAAGGTAAATATCTTTAAATTTTGACCTTCAATCTCTTCTGGCAAATATTTAAATGAATCCAAAAACAATTGATTCACTGAAATTAATGATCCATCCACCCCAAATTCACAACTAATAGCAGAATTATCAATCGCTTCCAATATACCTTGCATTTCAACTTCTCTACGTTCGGATTCTTCCTGAGTGGCCTGCATTTCTTCAAGATTCTGCCTCAATTCCTCTTCTTGCTGAGACATTCTTTCTGCCTGAATTTGTGTTTCGTGTAACAGTTTTGTGGTTTGAATATTAATCTGAACTGCAGAAATAGTGGAGGCTATACTTTCAGCTGTTTTTTCAATAAATTCAATTTCAAAAGGCTGAAACTCACGGAAAGAAGCCAGTTCTATCACCCCGTAAACTTCATCATTTGCTTTTAAAGGTACAATTAAAATTGCCGAAGGGTTAGATTGACCTAAACCTGAAGTAATTGTAATGTACTCATTTGGAACATCTGTTAAGTAAATCGTACCTTTCTCCAAGGCACAGCGACCAATGAGGCCTTCTTCCCATTGGATCACTTTATCGGTAAACTTTTTTCTGTCGAAAGCAATACAAGCGGTTAATTCAAAATACTTATCACCTTTGGCATTTTTATCTAACAAGTAAAAACCACCTTGATTAATATTCAAATAATTAACTTGATAACTAATTATATTATAGGCTAATTCTTCAAGATTATCATTGTTACGACGGAGTATTTCCCCAAACTGAGCTAAACCCTGAGTAACCCATGTTCTTTGTTCTTCTTCAATTCTGTTTTGCTCTTGCTCTTTTTTACTTTTTACTAAATAATCATGTAATTTGGATAATGATTTACTTAACTGATCTCTTTTGTCTGAAACAAGATCAATACTGTTTAAATTACCCTCACGCAAATTATTTACAAACTTTAAAACCCTTTCTGACCTTTTGGCTTCAGATTTTAAAGATCGACGTTGTTTTTTGATAATTTTAATAAACCTCAAGGCAAAATAATAACCTAAAGCTGTAGTAATAAAAGGAAGAAGAATAATAACCCACATTCCCGGAAAAAGATAAAGCATATCCGCAAATGTCCTATTAGTCTGCATAAAAATGTTTGAGTTCAAATTAAACAAGAAGACTAATAAGGCGACTAAAAATCCTAATAAAAAACCACGAAAAGTAAACTTCCTTAATATATTAGTTAATTCTATATTTTTCACAATTTTGAGTTTTAATGATATGAAAAAGCTTTACTTAAAGCCAGCTACAGATATATTTGTTTAACCCCCCCAGATAACAATTCATTATTTTTATAATGATTTTACTATAAAAGGTGCTAATTGATCTAAACTTAATATATGGTTGGCAGCACCTAATTTTGCAGCTTCCTTAGGCATACCATAAACAACAGAACTTTGTTCGTCCTGGGCAATAGTATCAGCACCACTTTCCTTAAGTTCTAATAAACCTTTGGCACCATCATTACCCATACCTGTAAGCAGGATACCCACAGCATTTTTACCTGCATAACGCGAAGCACTACGAAATAAAACATCAACAGATGGTCTGTGTCTATTAACAAGAGGGCCTTCCTTCACTTCTACAAAATACTCTTTACCAACCCTTTTTAATAGCATATGATGATTACCTGCAGCAATTAAAACTCTTCCCTGGTATAACTTATCACCATTTTGAGCCTCTTTAACTTCTAAGTCACAAATATTATTTAAGCTATTTGCAAAAGATTTAGTAAAACCTTCGGGCATATGTTGTACTATAGCAATACCTGGCATCTTTGGTGGCAGATTTTTTAAGAAAGTCCTTATAGCTTCCGTACCACCGGTAGATGCTCCCAATACAATTACTTTTTCTGTTAAAGTAATACGATCAGAAGCTGATGCTCTTTGTAAAATAACATCGGCACTATATTTGGGCTTTACCTCTAATGGTGGTGCAGGAGCTTTGGTAACAATTTTTTTTCTTGACAGCTTAGCCTGTGAAGCTGCTTTTACTGCATCACAAATCATGATTTTTGATTCATTGATAAATTTTGCAGCGTTCATAGCAGGCTTGCCAATTATTTCCGAAGCCCCGTATTCAAGAGCTTTCATCGCAGTTTCAGTACCTTCTGTTGTCAGCGATGAAATAATCACTACGGGAATAGGATGCTGCGACATGATCTTACGCAAAAAAGTAAGGCCATCCATTCGTGGCATTTCAATATCCAGAGTAATGACATCCGGAACCTCTTTCATTATTTTTTTTACCGCAATTATTGGATCTGCTGCTGTACCCATAACTTCAATTTCAGGATCAGAACCTAAAATTGTAGAAAGGCTTTGCCTAACAACAGCTGAATCATCAACAACTAATACCCGCAACTTATTATTTCGCATAGCACAAGGTTATCTATAAATCTTTTATTGATACAATAAATATAAAAATATTCGGTACAAATAAATAAAAGATGTAAATATTCCTTTAAAGATTTTTTTTGTCAAGCAATTTATGTCTGACTTCACCTGTATCCGTAAAAAAGATAATTTTTCTACCTCTTTTTCCTCCTGTACTCGAAGCAACAATAGGAATCTTTCTCTCTTCAAGCATAATACGTGCAACACGAATGTTACGCTCTCCGATTTGTATTTTAGAATTACCTGTTTGCATTAACTCTCCACCACCAAAAATCTTAGCCTGCAAATCTTCAATCCTGGAACCATGAAATAGCAGTTTATCTATTAATTTATCGATGGCGATATTACCATATTTAGGTGATGCTAAATCATTACCATTCCAATGAGGTAACATATAATGATTTATTCCGCCTATTTTTAACCGAGAGTCCCATAAACATATTGCAACACAGGAACCTAAAATTGTTTTAACCAGAAAAGGTTCTTTGCTTACAAATAGTGAGGATGGATATAAAAAATGTTGTAAATATTGACTCATTTATTCATCCTTAAAAAATCTCATCCTCTTCATCAAAGAAAATATCATTTCCCTCTCCACTAAAACCATCCACAATATTTTTAGCTTCCGGAACACTAATTGTAAATGTTGATCCTTCTCCCTTTTGGCTTGAAATCTCGATATCACCACTTAATACATCCAATAATGCTTTGGTAATAGATAATCCTAAACCATGGCCTCTATTTATTGAATTTATTCCGGTATCTAATCTTTTAAACCTTTCAAAGATAGTTTGTTGATTCTTCTCAGAAATTCCTGTACCAAAATCCTGAACCGATATTTTTAAAACATCATCTTCATCTAACCAAACAGAAATAACAACTTTACTATCCTTATAACTATACTTTAAAGCATTGTTAATAAGGTTACTTAAAATTAATTTTAATTTTTCAGAATCTGTTTTAAAGTAAAAGTTTTTCCCGAAACCATGTTCGATATTAAATTGAATATCAAAACTAATCCCCATTTTACGAGAAATTATATTAAAAGAATCTACTACTGTTTGCAACAAACTTCTAATATTAACTTTTGCAATATTGGGTGCAATTTCTCCTGCTTCAATTTTAGCAGCTACAAAAATATTCTTTAACTGAAAATCTAAATTAAAAGCCTCCGAATGTATTAATGCAACCATAGAAACAACTTTTTTCCAATCATGCTTTTCTACAGATAAAATTGCTTTTGATAACCCTAAAATAGATGTAAAAGGGTTTACAATTTCATTAGAAATATTGGATATAAAGTGGCTTTTAAGAGCTTCTGAATCTTTAAGCTTTTTTGAAACGCTCTGCAATTCAAGAGTCAACTCCTTAATCTCTTTTTCACTACTTTTACCAGCATCTAGCCGTTGTTTTAGCTCCTTAAGTAATTGTCTGTCTGATAAATTATTCATGGTTCTCTTTTTGTGCTTTATTTCTTTCTAAAAATTGTTGGTTTAATATGTTCTAAAGGAACATTCATGCCTGTTAAAGATTCTGAATGACCAATAAAAAAGTACCCACCATATTTAACATGAGAACTTAATTTATTAATCACACTTTCTTGTGTTTGTCTATCAAAGTAAATCAGAACGTTCCTGCAAAAAACCACGTCAAATTTTTCATTAATATTCGAATAGCTGGTATCCATTAAATTTAGATATTTCAATGCTAAATTACGTTGCAATTCCGGTCTTACTTTAACAGTTGGATTAACTTTATCTTTACTTTTTAATAAATACTTCTTTTTTAAATCTATAGGTATAATATCAACTTTATTAAGAGGATATACACCTTTAGCAGCTTTACTTAATACATTTTGTGAAATATCTGTACCCAGTAATGAATAATCAAAACCGGCATTTATATTTTTAAATTCATTTAATGTAATAGCCAATGTATATAGTTCTTCACCGCTTGAGCAACCAGCACTCCAAATTTTAATGGGCTGTCGGCTATTTTGATTCATAAACTCCGGTAAAACGGTAGTTTTAAGAAAATCAAAATGGATAGGTTCCCTAAAAAAATCGGTTTTATTAGTGGTTACAACATTTAAAAAATTAAATATTTCTTCACGTTGCCCATCTTTACTAAATAAATAGTCTTTATACTCAGTATAAGAATTCATATTTAACTCACGAATTCTTTTCAGTAACCTTCCCTGTAGCATAATACGTTTTACAGGGGGCATTTTTATACCAAACTCCGTATAAATAAACTGGCTAAAAGCCTCAAAGTCTTTTGTTGACAATTCAGCTTTAAAACAATCTAAGTCTTTTGAGTATGCCTTTTGGTTATCCACTACTTAGTAATTTGGTTTATCAGATCACTCATACCAATAATTTCATTAACACTAAACACCTGATCAGAGTTTAATATCAAATAAAAATTATCATTAACAGAACATGTTGCTTTTATATAAGCTGGGCTGTAATCTGTATCTACTTTACGAAATTCACCTTCATCAACCTCAAATACATCTGTAACTGCATCAGCCATAATACCCACTCTGAATGAACTTTTGTTATCTTTTCTGGTAACATCAATGACAACAATACAAGTTTGAGCAGTAATTTCAACATCTTTCATTCCGAATTTAATGCCCGTGTCGATAACAGGTATTATTTCATCCCTGAAATCAATGACGCCTTTCATGAAAGAAACAGTTTCAGGCATTTTACGAGGCTCTTCATATTCACGAATCTCATTAACCTTACTTACATGAATAGCAAAGGATTCATTGCCTAACTTAAACGAAAGATATGAATTGTTTATGTCTTCCATTATTATACTTTTTTACTTTCAATTTGATTAATAACGTGCATTAAATCAATCATGTGAATAAATTCATCCTTTTCCTGAACAGTTCCTTCAAAGGACTCGATTAAACCCATACCATTTTGAAAAGCAGCAGATTTAATCCTGTCATTACTCACTTCAAAAACTTCTTTTACTAAATCTACTACTATCCCAAACTGAGATTCTAATTTATCTTCAGGAGAAACCACTATAATAGATGTATCCCTGCAATTTTCATAGTTCTCCATTTGCATTATCACCCGTAAGTCGGCTACTGGTACAATATTTCCATGAAGATTAATAACACCAAGTATAAATTCTTTAGTATTAGGTACCTTAGTCACATTACCTTCTTCATAAGGTAAAATATTTCTTACCTTAAGGCTATCGAAAGCAAAAATTTGGTTCCCCAGATTAAATGATATTAATGTTTTAAAATCGCTTTCCATAACTAATTATTTATGTAGTTTTTGAACCATGTGATAATGTATTAACCTATTAGTATCTACTACCATAGATATAGTACCATCTCCCATTATTGAAGCTCCTGATATTACTTCCTGATCTTTCAATAATCTTCCAAAAGGTTTCACTACTGTCTGAAATTCACCAATGACTTCATCAACTACTAAACCTATCTTTTTGTTTTCGAATTTTACCTGGATAATATGTTTTTTTCCTTCTTTTTTGGGTTCATTAAAAATACTTCTTAAATCAATTACAGGAAATTGCTCTCCATCAAGTGTAATTACATTATTAAAAATATTTTTCTGTTCCTCAACTTCAAGAGGGAAGATTTTTTCAATTAAAGAAATAGGTATAACGTATTGCGTATCAGCAACAGTTACAAGTAATCCATCAATAATCGATAAGGTAAGGGGTAATTCAAGCGTTATAGTGGTTCCTACATCTGGTTCAGAATCAATAGAAACTTCTCCACGTATTTCACCAATTTTACGCTTAACCACATCCATACCTACACCTCGTCCGGAAAGGTCAGAGACCACTTCCTTAGTAGAAAATCCACTTCTGAATACAAGGTCAAAGATTTCTTTTTTTGAAAGTTCTACACCTTCTTCGACCAAACCTTTTGAAATGGCTTTTTTAAGAATATATTCAGGATTAATACCTTTACCATCATCAATAACCTTGATGATAACACTAGCACCTTCGTAATAAGCTTTAAATATAATTGTTCCCTTTGGCGATTTTCCTTTTTTAATACGTTCATCTGGCATTTCAATTCCATGATCCACACAATTCCTGATCATATGAAGTAAAGGATCTGTTAAATGCTCAATTATATTTTTATCTAATTCAATATCGCCACCCTCAATAATAAAATCAATTTCTTTATTTAATTCCTTCGATAAATCACGAACCAGTCGTTGGAAGCGCATTAAATCATTTTGGATAGGAATCAAACTAATTTCGAAAGCATTATCTCTAAGCTGACGGGTTAATTTTTGAATATTTTCTGATAGCCCCATTAAATGAGAATCGCCACTATTTTCAGCATGAAGATTAAGCTGTGCCTGAATAGTAACCAACTCACTGACCAAATTTACAAGCTCATCTATTTTTGTTGAGGATACGCGAATACTAGAAATTTTATGCTCTTTTAACTGAACTTTCTTTTTCTCTGCCTGCTCCTCTTGACTTGCTTTTTCCTTATTCCAGGAAATTTCTTTGATCTGTTTTCCGTTTAAAGGTTCACCTCCTGTTTTAGCTTGTTCTATGAATTCGATTAATTCTGACCTTTGCAATATATTACCTTTAGCCAACTCGGTAATTTCAAGATCACATTCATCTTCTACAAAGATAAAAACATCCTGAATTTCATTTTCAGGCTCCGCTGTATTCAATAAAACATCCCAGGTTATAAAACAATCTTCCGGATTTAAATCCTCAATTTCAGGAACTTTATTATCATACGATATCACCACTGCCTCACCTAATGCATACAAATCATCAAGTAAAAACAAAGGATTAGTCCCATTTTGTAATATATTACTATGAGGCTTTATTTTAATTAAATAAGTTTTACTGTCATCATTTTCATCAACCGGCTCTTCCTCTACACTATTATTTGTAACAGTTTGATCTCCTGAAACATTAACAAATTGCTGTACTCTTTTTGTTAATTTTTCGAGATCCTTTTTTTCTTCAGAGTCTGTAAGATCACCAACATCCAGAAAATGTTTAATCTGATCTATAGCATTAAATGTTAATGAAATTAAATCATCAGTTACTGATAACTTACCGTTTCTTACCCAATCAAATACAGTTTCAAGATGATGGGTAAACTCACTTAAATCATTAAAGCCAAACATTGCACCACCTCCTTTAAGAGAGTGCATCGCTCTAAAAATTCGCTCTATTATTTCTTTATCACCTTTATCATTCTCCAGTAACAGTAATGCTTCTTCAAGATCATGAACATTATCCAGTGATTCTTCAACAAATTTTGCTCTGAACTTATCAATCATGCCTATGCATTTTTTGTAATTAAAGAATCAAAAAAACGTAACGATTCATTTACGTTATTTAAATTTATTTGATGTTGTTGAGATTGGAGGAGACCAGACTTGATAACAGGAATCAATTTTTGAGTATTTGATACTATTTCCTCTGAAATAGAAATACTACCATCTCTTAGGCCACTATATACAATTTCAAGAGGCTTAACCAAAAGATCTAAACACTCAATGCCAAGCATTGGAGCAGTACCTTTGATATTATGAGTGATTGCAAAAACTTTGTCAACAATACAATCATCTAATACGCTGTTTGTATCTTTTACCAGGTTTTCTATCATTTCCAAATCTTTAATAGAATCCTGAATAAAAGTCTCCTTAATTTTCTCAATCATCGTATTACTCTTGATATCGCACTAAGTAATTTTGCTGGAACAAAAGGTTTGATAATCCATCCTGTAGCTCCGGCTTGCTTAGCCTCCATCTTTTTTGCAGCTTGAGATTCTGTCGTTAAAAATAAAATCGGAATATGCTTATAAGCATCTATTTCTCTAACTTTACGAATCAAGCCTAAACCATCAAGATTTGGCATATGTAAGTCTGTAATAATGATATCAATAGTACGCCCATCTAAAAATTGCAGCGCATCTTCACCATCAACACCAACTAATACATCATAACCTTCGTTTTGAAGAGTAAAGTTAACAACTTCTCTTATACTTTCTGAGTCATCAACAATAAGAACTGTCTTAGCCATAATTAGTTAAAATTAATTTCTATAGTTTAAATAGATCGTTAAATCCGGCATTTGATATTAATCCATCAATATCTTCACCAAAAATCCCTTCGATAACACAATCTTTACCTTTATTTTCAATAGATTTCTTTAAAGAACTCATTAATTGAATAAAAGTAACATCCAAAGCGGATGGATTCGTTATATGAATATCTAAATTATTTGAAAAATCAACAGCTTCCAATATTTCATTTCTGATTTTACCAATATGATTGATGATAAGTTCACCGGAAATGATCATTTTACTCTGACCTTTTTCATGTTTCACATCAACAGAGAACGCTGTATCCATAATAATTATTAATTATTAAATTAAAATTTCTCGTAATTGTCCAAATCAAAATCCTTATCCAAATTGATAATATCACCTTTTGATGATACATTGGTTTTTGAGTTAGCTTTTGTATTTACAGTGGAAATTTCTACTTCTTTATCTTTAGTTTCTGAATCTGATGGCTCCTCACTCTTTTGAGCCACAAAATCATTATCCCCGATATTAAAGAAACTAACTGCTTCTTTCAATCTATCAGCTAAAACAGAAAGTTGCTCTGCACTTTGAGTTAATTCATCAGATGATGATGCATTTTCCTGCGTAATCAGGTTAAGGTTTTGCATCGCCATATTGATTTGCTCTGCACCAGTTTTTTGCTCTAAACTAGCAGCTGAAATTTCCTTGATTAATTGAGTTGTCTTTTCAATATCCGGAACCAGCAACCTGGATTTCTCTCCGGCTTCCTGTGATACTTTTAATCCTCCGTTAACCAGACTGTGAATTTCATCTGCTGCCACTTTACTTCGTTCGGCAAGTTTTCTGACTTCTGCAGCCACTACTGAAAATCCCCTTCCATGTTCACCAGCTCTTGCCGCTTCAACAGCAGCATTAAGTGCAAGAATATTAGTTTGAAAAGCAATATCACCAATTATGGTAATTTTTTCGGCCACACTTTTCATTGAAGCTGCTGCTTCTGAAGATAACTTATCAGCAATATTAACATCTTTAGCGGTTTCTACAGTTATTTTTTCTGTTTCTACAGCATTTTCTGTGTTTTGATCAATATTAGCTACCATTTCTTCTATTGATGTAGAAACTTCTTCTGCAGAGGCTGCCTGATCAGCAGAACCTTTAGATAATTGAACTGAACTGTTTTTTACATTTTGTCCACTGGATACCAAATCATTGGCATTTTCCTTAATAGTAACAACAATACCCTTTAGGTTTGCAGCCATTTTATTAAGTGCATCGGCTAACCACCCAATTTCATCTTGTTGCTGAATTTCTAATTCTGCGGTTAAATCACCCTGCCCAATAGCTTGCGCAAAAGTTAATCCCTTGTTTAAAGGTTTTACAATACTTGTATAAAGAATATAAGCACTAAATACAGCAACTGCAGCTAGCACAAAAATCATGATAATAACAAACATACCAAAAGAAGAAAATGAATCATTCATGTCATTGAGTGAAGTTTCATTTAAGGTATGAAAACTAGTTTCAATGACCTGCAGATCATTAATGATTTCGGTTCCTAAATTGATAATTTCCCCATCTTCCTGAACCATTGGTTCCACTTCAAAAATAACCATGACATCATCATAAGATTCAAAACTATTCAGACTGGTCATGACATATTTTAGCTTTTCAAATAATGAATCCGTTTTATGCTCTATCTGAGCCATTGATTCCTGGTACTCCTTACTCCAGTTTGACTTAAGTACCTCTAAATCACTAACCAACTGGGGATATTCATCACTAATTAATGTTTCCAATCGCTGTTTATCTGAAGTACCGGGCTGTCGGTCAACAAAGACCCAACTCTTAATTAAGGATTTTGCATTACTTACCATATCTCCAAACTGCTGAAGCTTTTGCTCTGATGGGTTATAAATGCCGGTAATTTCATTACTGAGGTTTCTACTTTTATGCAAGGTTACATAAGTAAAAACACCATTAAAGATAATAGCTATTAAAATTAACCCAAAACCTGCTAACAATTTTTGGGCTATATTCAATTTAATCTTCATATTAAAATTTTTACTTTTTTATGGCAGCAGCCATATTTTCTAATTTAGAACTAATACTTAAGCCGCAAGATTTTGCATTTTCTCCATCAATCTCAAACTTAAGGTTATTATCTCTGACTACAAAATTAATTACAGAACCATAATCAGTGGCACCTTCACTTTCTGTGATGATTAATGAATTTTTTCCTAACTTACTTTTAATTGTTTCTGCATGACGTGCAAAATTAACATACGATGACACGTATAAAACCTGACAGTCGGTTACTTGATCTACATTGTTAAATTCTTTAATTACAACATTTTGATAACCAAACTTTTTACCTGCCGATTGTGAATTTAACAACTGCGCTATGGATGAATTTTTTAACACTCCAATAACAAAATCTCCCTGTTTAGCTTCTTCAGCCCAGCCAATATATCGTATGAAATTTAAAGTAAAAACAGACTTATATTTTTCAACTTGACTAAAACCCGATAATGGTATAAGCACTAAAAAAAATAATAACAAAAATTGCTTCCTCATATCACTTTTAAAAATAAGTTATAATTGTTTTCCTCCCACCTTAATACGGGCAATAAAATATTAGGTTACCTTTTTTGTTTATAAATTACTGAAAAGTATATCCTCTCTGAAGATTTAGTGATATAAAGATGGTATTAATATAATATTCCAATAACTTTGTCAGCACGTTACAAATACTTGGTATATCAATGAGAAATTTTAGTGTTTTCAATTTAGAAGAGGGAGAATATTTCGGGAAGAGAGTAAAATCCATATTAACAGATATAAAAAAATCACTTGAAGGGCAGAAATTAATTAAGATTGATGTGTTTTTACATTCTGTTAATACGGAAGAGTATATGAACAATTGTGATGTGATCACTTCGCATATTAAAGAAGTTTTTACAAACGAAATACCGGCCGTTACATATATATCAAACACCCCGGCTTTTAATAAAGTGGCAATCTTTTCGTGTCAGTCAATCAGCGATTCTTCGGTAAAAGTAAATTACAAAAAACTTTTAAACCACCCTTATACAACCATCGAACATACCGATGGAACAGAATTAATATCAGGAGGTATACATTTTAACGAAAACTCCTCACTTCTTAATTTTCAGAGAGCCTTTGACTTTGCCGAACAGTTATTAATGGCAGAAGATATGAATTTTGGTCACCTATATCGTCAGTGGAACTATATACCAGCTATAAATAATATTTCGGATTTCAACAATGCATCAAAAACCAATTTTGAAATCATCAATGAATTAAAAGGTATTTTTACAGATGAAACAATATACAAAAACGGCTATCCGTCGGTATCAGATATAGGCATTAACCTGGGGGGTATAACAATTGACTTCATGGCATTAAGTAATTATTCACAGTCAAGTCATTTAGATATGGATTCGGATTATTACTTACCTTTTTCAGAAATAGCTAAATTTATAAACCTCGAAAATAAAGAAATATGGGTTTCCGGTTCATGTCTGAATTTTGATACCAGTAAGGATATAGAAAAACAAACATTAAAAGCATTGAATGAAACTTTTAAACTCATTGAAAACAAAAACCTGGAATCTTCCAATATTAATTTTGATAAATCTAACAATTTTAAAACTGGTTTCAAATTAATTAAAGCATACGTAAAATTTGAAACTCATAACCAGGAAGTCCAAAAAATTATCCATTCTGTTCTGCCTGATGCAAATTGTATTATTATTAACACTGAATTCTTCAATAAAGATAAACTTATTGAATTAGAATCATTTACAACTCTATAATTTATAAAAGAAGTTAATATTTGGTATTTTACAAGTATGTTTTTCAATTTATAATAACTTCGCACCTCATTTTTATTATTTAATACAGATTTTGTAATGTGGATTTTCATCGCACGAACAATTTTAAAAAAACAGAATATTAATTCTTGGTGTTTTATTAGTATTTACATCATTTATGGCATATAAGGCAGGAGATGTACAAATGTCATATCAATATGCACCATTATTACCTGAAGATGATCCTGCTTACCTTGAGTACCAATCTTTTGAAGAACAATTTGGTAACGAAGGTAATTTAATGGTTGTTGGAGTAACTGATAAAGATTTTTTTAAACTGGATCACTTTAAAATTTGGACTAATTTCACCAAATCAGTATCGAAAATAAATGGGGTGAGTTCAGTTGTATCAGCAACAGAATCATACAACTTAATCAAGAACTCTAAAGAAAAGCAATTTAATATTGTTCCGGTATTTAACAATAATATTAACTCACAATATGAATTAGACTCTATTTGTTCTGAGTTTTACAATTTACCATTTTATGAGGGCAACTTGTATAATAAAAAAACAAATACCTATTTATTAGCTATAACCCTGAAAGCCGAAATACTTCAAAGTCCCGAGCGAGTTGAATTAATAAATAATATTATAAAAGCAGGCACTGAATATTCTGAAAAGTCAACTAATCAATTACATTATTCAGGCTTACCATATATCAGGGTAACGACCGCTGAAATGATAAAAAAAGAATTAAATATGTTCGTTTTTATGGCTCTTGGAGTAACAGCTATAATCATGTTTCTTTTCTTCAGATCATTTAAAGTAGTGATGTTTTCAATGCTGGTAGTAGGAGTGGCCGTAATATGGGCACTGGGAACACAGGCTTTGTTTGGATATAAAATTACAGTACTTACAGGAATGATTCCTCCTTTAATTATTGTAATAGGTATACCTAACTCTGTATTTTTACTAAATAAATATCATCAGGAATACAGAAAGCACGGAAATAAAATTAAAGCACTCCAAAGAGTAATCTGTAAAATTGGTAATGCTACATTTTTAACAAATTTAACTACAGCTTCGGGTTTTGCTACTTTTATTTTTACCAGTAGTCGTATTTTAGTTGAATTTGGAATAATTGCAGCCATAAATATTATAGGTGTTTTTATTTTATCTCTTTTATTAATACCTATCATATTCAGTTTTTTATCTGAACCCAAAGAACGACATTTAAACCACCTTGAAAATAAGGCGGTTCATAAAATAGTTGGTAAGCTTATACATATTTCTTTAAATCACAGAACTACAGTTTATATTACAGCAGGTGTTATTTTAATATTTGGTTTTATTGGAATATCCATGATAAAAACCACAGGCTTTATGCTTGACGATATTCCACATGATGATCCTTTATACCTGGATTTGAAATATTTTGAAGAAAATTTTGATGGATTAATGCCGCTTGAAATTATGATTGATACCAAAAAACCTAATGGTATCTTAAAAGCGAGCAACCTAAAAAAAAAATGGATAAATTTCATCAGGAATTATCAACAAATCCTGATATTTCAAAAGCCATTTCTTTATCAGAGGTTGTAAAATTTGCACGTCAGGGTTTTTATAACGGTAATAAAAAATACTATGGCATACCAAGTAATCAGGAAAGAAACTTCTTACTATCTTACGTTTCAAATTCAAAGGGCGATCAACAAAAATTAATAAACAATTTTATTGATACTGCACGAACTAAAACCAGATTGAGTTTTAGATTAAAAGATATTGGCACAACAAAAATGTCTGAATTAAACACGTTAGTTATCAATAGTTTAAATAAACAATTTCCAAATGACAAATATACTACATCAGTTACTGGTGCCAGTATTCTATTCTTTAAAGGAACAAAATATCTGATTCAGAATTTATTTGTCAGCTTATTTTTAGCCATTATATTAATTGCTTCATTTATGGCATGGATGTTTTCATCCAAAAGAATGGTACTGGTTTCTTTAATACCCAACTTGGTACCTCTGATCATGACCGCTGCCTTAATGGGTTATTTTTCTATTCCTATAAAACCATCTACAATACTGGTGTTTAGTATCGCTTTTGGTATTTCTGTAGACGATACAATCCACTATTTAGCCAAGTACCGACAGGAGTTGAGTGAAACAAACTGGAGTATCAAAGCTGCCGTTGTGCTGGCATTAAAAGAAACAGGGGTTAGTATGATGTACACTTCAATTATTCTGTTTTTTGGTTTTGGAATATTTGGTTTTTCAGAATTTGGAGGAACTGTAGCTTTAGGCGTGTTAGTAGCGGTTACATTACTTATAGCACTGTTTTCAAACTTAATTTTATTACCTTCTATCTTACTCACTCTTGAAAAACTAATCACCAATAAGTCTTTTAAAGAACCCTTGTTACATATATACAACGAGGATGAAGACATTGAGTTGGCAGAACTAAAAATTGAAAAGAAAATCAAAGAATAAATACAGATGTTATCAATAAATCAGGTTCAGGATCTTATAAAAAATGAAATAGAGAAATCTAAATTTATTAAAAAGCCGGTAAACTTATATGAACCCATTGAATATACAATGGAAATGGGTGGGAAAAGAATAAGACCTTTTCTATGTTTAATGGCAACACAACTCTTTAACGGGGATGTTAACAAAGCGATAAAACCGGCACTTGGACTTGAGATTTTTCATAATTTTACATTATTGCATGATGATATAATGGATAATGCTGATGTAAGACGAAACAAACCCACTGTACATAAAAAATGGAATGAAAACGTGGGAATCTTATCAGGAGACGCCATGCTCATTGAGGCATACCAATATATATCGCAATGTGATCAGGATATTTTGCCCAACCTTTTAAAATTATTTAATGAAGTAGCTTTGGGGGTTTGTGAAGGACAGCAATATGATATGGATTTTGAAAAAAGAACAGATGTTACTGTTGAAGAATATCTTGAAATGATTAAACTAAAAACGGCTGTTTTATTGGCAGGTAGTTTAAAAGCAGGGGCTATAATTGCTAAGGCAACTCAAGCAGAAGCTGAATTAATTTATAACTTTGGCATTAATATTGGTATAGCGTTTCAACTTCAGGATGATTATTTAGACTCTTTTGGAGACCAAAATAGCTTTGGTAAAAAATTGGTGGCGACATTATTGCCAATAAAAAAACATTTTTGCTAATTACGGCACTCAATAATGCAACCTTTGAGGACAAACAAACGTTTAAAAAGTTGGATCAGTGCTAAAGATTTTAACGAGCAAGAAAAAATAAAGGCCGTTAAGTCCATTTATTCAAAGAATTTAGTTGATAAATCATCTGAAGAACTAATGCTTGAGTATTATCATCTTGCTATGAAAAATATCTCCCGGATTAATGGAAATGATAAAATTAAAAATGAACTGATTGAATTTGCATCTGATTTAATGCAAAGAATTAATTAGTTCCAATAAAATAATTTGTAACTTTTTTGCCCAATTCATAATATTTTCAATATCTCATGGAACAATTAGAAGGGAAAATAATACAGGTTGTAGGACCTGTAATCGATGTAAATTTTGAATTAAAAGATCAGGAGCTTCCTAATATTTTAGATGCTCTTGAAATTACCCGTGAAAACGGAGAAGTAATAACAATTGAATGTCAACAACATATTGGTGAAAAATACAATCAGATGTATCTCTATGGATGCCACTGATGGTTTGGTTCGCGGTATGAAAGTGACAGCTACAGGTAAACCTATATTAATGCCCCCCGGTAATTCTGTGAGAGGACGACTATTAAGTGTAACTGGAGCTGCTATTGATGGTATTGGCGAAGTAGATAAAACCAATGGTGTACCCATTCACCGTGAACCACCAAAATTTGAAGATCTTTCTACCGAAAGTGAAATTCTTTTTACCGGAATTAAAGTTGTTGACTTGATTGAACCTTATGCTAAAGGAGGTAAAATCGGATTGTTTGGTGGAGCCGGAGTTGGTAAAACAGTCTTGATTCAGGAATTAATCAATAACATAGCTAAGGGTTATGATGGCTTATCTGTTTTTGCAGGAGTAGGAGAGCGTACCCGTGAAGGAAACGACCTGCTGAGAGAAATGATTGAAGCCGGAATTGTAAACTACGGTGATGAGTTCAAAAAAAGTATGGAAGAAGGTAGTTGGGATTTATCTAAAGTAGATAAAAAAGCACTTGCCGACTCACAGGTTACCATGGTTTTTGGACAGATGAATGAACCACCGGGTGCACGTGCCAGGGTTGCTTTATCAGGTTTAAGTATTGCAGAAAGCTTTAGAGATGGTGACGGTTCAGGTGCAGGTAAAGATATTCTTTTATTTGTGGATAACATTTTCCGTTTTACCCAGGCTGGTTCTGAGGTTTCGGCTCTTTTGGGACGTATGCCTTCAGCGGTAGGTTACCAACCTACTTTATCATCAGAGATGGGTGAGTTACAAGAAAGAATTACATCAACAAAAAATGGATCTATTACCTCAGTTCAAGCAGTATATGTACCTGCCGATGACCTTACTGACCCTGCACCGGCAACAACATTTACACACCTTGATGCCACAACAGTATTAAGTCGTAAAATTGCTGAGTTAGGTGTCTATCCTGCAGTTGATCCATTGGATTCTACTTCACGAATTCTTACACCGGAAATTGTGGGTGATAAGCATTACAACACTGCTCAAAGAGTAAAAGAAATTTTACAGCGTTATAAAGAACTTCAGGATATTATTGCCATTCTTGGAATGGAAGAGCTATCGGAAGAAGATAAACTTGTGGTACACAGAGCCAGAAGGGTGCAAAGATTTTTATCTCAACCTTTCCACGTAGCAGAGCAATTTACAGGTTTAAAAGGTACCTTTGTGAGTATTGAAGATACGATTAAAGGTTTTAATATGATTATTGACGGAGAAGTAGATAAATATCCTGAAGCAGCCTTTAACCTGGTGGGAACAATAGAAGAAGCTATTGAAAAAGGTGAAAAATTACTTGCTGAAGCTAAATAATTATGGACTTATATTTAGAAATTATTACTCCTGAAAAGAAACTGTACTCTGCAGATATAGGACTTGTTTCTCTTCCCGGAGTAAAAGGACGATTCACCGTTCTTAAAAATCACGCCTCAATCATTTCGCAATTGGGAGAGGGTGTCATTAAAGTGATTGGAAAAACCGGTAAGGAAAGTATTTTCGATTGCAATGGTGGTATTTTTGAATGCAAAAACAATAAGGCAACAGTTCTTATTGGCTCTGTAAAAGCGTAATTTAATAGATTAATATAAATAAAAAACCGTTATCATCTTTGATATCGGTTTTTTGCATTAAGAAAGTAGGTTTTGAAAAAAGTTCTTATTATCCGTTTAAGCTCAATAGGCGATATTATTCAATGTATGTCGGTTACCGGAGGTTTTAAAAATCATTACCCCGAATGCGAGTTACATTGGATTGTTCGTAAAGATTTAGCTTCACTATTAAAGATTGATCCTAGAATTGACCGTCTTATTGAGTTTGACAGGAATCTGGGTATTTCAGGATTATTAAAACTCGCATTTCATCTTAAAAAAGAAGGTTATACTCATATTTATGATGCACATAGCAATATAAGATCTAATATTTTAAAATTAATACTTCGCCCTTTAGGTATTGGTCCTAAATTAATTACACGAAGAAAAAGCAGACTTAAACGATTCTTACTGTTTAAATTCAGAATTAACCTTTTACCAAAACCTTTCAGGGCATTTGAATCATTTAGATTACCTCTTAAAAAATGGGGTATCTTAAATTTTTATACACTCCATGATAACTGGGTGTTTCCTAAGGATATTCAAGAAAAATGTTTTGAACTGATAAAAGAACAACCCACTAAAACTCTTACTTTAGTTCCTTCAGCAGCCTGGGAATTAAAACGATGGCCTGTAGAATACTGGAAAAAACTGGTTACCTTATTACCTGATTTTTATTTTACAATTTTAGCTGGACCCACCGATACCTTTTGCGAAGAAATAGAAAAAGCTGACCCCTCGCGCGTACTAAATTTAGCCGGAAAAACATCCCTGTTAGAAAGCTTTTGTATTACTGCCCAATCTAAATATGTAGTAAGCGGAGATACCGGTTTTTTACATGCTGCTGACCTGTTTAATGTTCCAGGTTGCGCTATTATAGGACCTACGGCTTTTGGTTATCCTACAGGCGAAAATATGAAAATATTTGAGCGTCATTTACCTTGCCAACCTTGCAGTAAACACGGTGATACTAAATGTAAGTTGAAAGAAATAAAAAAATGTTTAGTGGATATCACACCTGAACAAATTGTTAAGGAAATTAAAACTAAAGAGTCTATTTTTTTAACATAAAAAAATCCCTATATAACTACACCTAAACTAATTTTTAGTTATTATAAAATTTATTTTATCTATTGAAGGTATTGATGTTGCTACTAATTTAAAATGGATTATGTCATCAAACTCCATTGCTGTAATGCCCAGACCAAAATACGAAACCTGGTTTATGGAAGGTACTCTCATACCCGACTATCATTACATATGTATAAAAGATGATTATTCTGATTTAGATGAAAAACTAAAATATTATATAAAGCACCCTGAAAAAGCACAAAACATCATTTTTCATGCAAATCAATATGTAGATCAGTTTAAAAATAAGAAACAAGAAAAATTAATTTCATTGTTAGTACTAAAAAAATACTTTGAGTTATCTGAGTAAGCTATCAGGTTTGCTGGTATTTAGCACAGCACAAACCCAGCACCAGTACTGATTTGCCACCCCTTAGTTCTTAGTTCTTAGTTCTTAGTTCTTAGTTCTTAGTTCTTAGTTCCTAGTTCCTAGTTCTTAGTTCCTAGTTCCTAGTTCTTAGTTCCTAGTGTTTGGTAATCAGCGCACAGAGCAAACAAAATTTCAGAATAAAAACCAAAATCCGTAAGGATTTGTCTTTGCGACCTTAGTTTTAAGGAGTTTGAATTTTTATATTAAAAGTTATTTCAGGTTTTGCGGGCTTTGCGAGAAAAATAGTTCTTAGGTGTTAGACGTTAAGCCATATTGTAATGCTGTTAAATTAAAATATTTCTCTTCCTAAGGCCACAACTAAGCGTGCTGTAAATCATTTCTCCTCCTTCCGAAGGAGGAGTACCCGAAGTATGAGAGGGGAGGTGGTTTTAAATCTTCTATTTTATTGTTCCTCCTAGTTCTCTGCGTGAACTCAGCGTTTTATGCGGTTTAAAAGATGAAAAATTAGGGATTAAGGATTAAGGAATCTACTGTTGACTGAGTACTGAATTCTGTGAAACTAATTTAAACCACCCCGTCAGATACTCGTGCCTCGTATCTGCCACCCCTTAGTTCTTAGTCCCTAGTGCCTGGTACTCAGCTCGCAGAGCAAACAAAATTTCAGAATGAAAACCAAAATCCGTAAGGATTTGTCTTTGCGACCTTAGTTTTAAGGAGTTTGAATTTTTATATTAAAAGTTATTTCCGGTTTTGCGGGCTTTGCGAGAAAAATAGTTCTTAGGTGTTAGACGTTAAGCCATATTGTAATGCTGTTAAATTAAAATGTTTCTCTTCCAAAGGCAACAACTAAGCGTGCTGTAAATCATTTCTCCTCCTTCCGAAGGAGGAGTACCCGAGGAACGAGGGGGAGGTGGTTTAAAACTCAACATACAATCTTTTTTTCTCGATTCTTAAACAAAGTCCTAATTGATTTCAGATCATCTAGTGCCTGGTACTCAGCGCACAGAGCAAACAAAATTTCAGAATGAAAACCAAAATCCGTAAGGATTTGTCTTTGCGTCCTTAGGCTTTAAGGAGTTTGAATCTTTATTTTAAAAGTTATTTCCGGTTTTGCGGGCTTTGCGAGAAAAATAGTTCTTAGGTGTTAGACGTTAAGCCATATTGTAATGCTGTTAAATTAAAAATGTTTCTCTTCCAAAGGCAACAACTAAGCGTGCTGTAAATCATTTCTTCTCCTTCCGAAGGAGGAGTACCCGAAGTATGAGGGGGAGGTGGTTTAAAACTCAACATACAATCTTTTTTTCTCGATTCTTAAACATAGGCCTAATTGATTTCAGATCATCTAGTGCCTAGTACTCAGCGCACAGAGCAAACAAAATTTCAGAATAAAAACCAAAATCCGTAAGGATTTGTCTTTGCGTCCTTAGCTTTAAGGAGTTTAAATCTTTATTTTAAAAGTTATTTCCGGTTTTGCGGGCTTTGCGAGAAAAATAGTTCTTAGGTGTTAGACGTTAAGCCATATTGTAATGCTGTTAAATTAAAATGTTTCTCTTCCTAAGGCAACAACTAAGCGTGCTGTAAATCATTTCTCCTCCTTCCGAAGGAGGAGTACCCGAAGTATGAGGGGGAGGTGGTTTAAAACTCAACATACAATCTTTTTTTCTCGATTCTTAAACATAGGCCTAATTGATTTCAGATCATCTAGTGCCTGGTACTCAGCGCACAGAGCAAACAAAATTTCAGAATAAAAACCAAAATCCGTAAGGATTTGTCTTTGCGTCCTTAGCTTTAAGGAGTTTAAATCTTTATTTTAAAAGTTATTTCCGGTTTTGCGGGCTTTGCGAGAAAAATAGTTCTTAGGTGTTAGACGTTAAGCCATATTGTAATGCTGTTAAATTAAAATGTTTCTCTTCCAAAGGCAACAACTAAGCGTGCTGTAAATCATTTCTCCTCCTTCCAAAGGAGGAGTACCCGAAGTATGAGGGGGAGGTGGTTTAAAACTCAACATACAATCTTTTTTTCTCGATTCTTAAACATAGGCCTAATTGATTTCAGATCATCTAGTGCCTGGTAATCAGCTCGCAGAGCAAACAAAGTTTCAGAATAAAAACCAAAATCCGTAAGGATTTGTCTTTGCATCCTTAGCTTTAAGGAGTTTAAATCTTTATTTTAAAAGTTATTTCAGGTTTTGCGGGCTTTGCGAGAAAAATAGTTCTTAGGTGTTAGACGTTAAGCCATATTGTAATGCTGTTAAATTAAAATGTTTCTCTTCCTAAGGCAACAACTAAGCGTGCTGTAAATCATTTCTCCTCCTTCCAAAGGAGGAGTACCCGAAGTATGAGGGGGAGGTGGTTTTAAATCTTCTATTTTATTATGATTGAATAGTTCATAATTTCGGACATAGCAGCATTTTTTGCCGTTTTTTTATCTTCCATCTTTCTATATCCTACTTGTATGATCGGGAATATTGCTTGAACAAATCCTGCTGCATACTGAAATTTGGCCCGATGAATAATCTGTTTCTCTGATGATTTACGTTGGCCTGTGTTAGGCCTGGCTTTCATGTAGTTGATTCCTTTCCATGAGCTACCTACTAAATTACCAACTCTACCGTGGAAGCTTCCAAATGCTCCGTTATCATATGTTCCCATGACTTTTAATTTTTATGATTTTAAGTTTTAATAATATTTCTCTTATGGCTTTTTTTTAGCCGCTGCTCTTTCTGCTGCTTTTCGGACTTTATGCCTTTTTATCCAGTTTGAAATTACAGTAGTGAGAGTTCCTGCAAGCAGGGTGATCGCTGACCTGATCAGCTCTTAGGTCTTAGGTCTTAGCTCTTAGGTCTTAGGTCTTAGCTCTTAGTCTTCAGTTTGGTAAATTTTATCTCTGCATGAAAAAAGTCACTTTATGAACTTTCAACTTTACGAACTTTATAAACTTTCAACTTTCGACTTCCAACTAATTGTTTAATGCTAAATTATGATGAAAAGCAATATGAAAAAAATTACTAAAATATTACTGTAACTTTTTTGAGCCGTAAAACACTGATTTAATGGATATTAAAATTTTAGACCCATTGAAAAATATACACCCAGCGCGTTATCTGATGCCCTATATTCCAGAAAATCGCAAAAAACACCAAAAATATTCCAGGATTTTGCTGTTTTTGAGCAAAATGATTCCACAAAAAGGTCATTTTAACACATTTTGATTCCATGTCTGTACAACTTCTATACAACTTCTATACAGTTTCTGTACAACTTCTGTACAACTTCTATACAAAACGTATACAACTGCTATGAGAAGTGTACGCCCCTGCTGCGCAACTGCTGTGCAATTTTCCACAGGCTCTACACAGGCTCTACACAGATTCTATACCATGGTTTGCGAACAAACTGTGTAAAACCTGCATACAATCCGTGGAGTTTTGTGGAGCAGAGTCGGGGCTAAGTCATAGCAGACCCGGAGCTGAGTCACAAACACTTGCACCGGCACCAACAATAACTTGCCATTTTACCGACAATGAATCTAGGTTTTCACCTCCTCAAACTACCGGCCATTATGTTAATGTGAAAATAGTAACAGCAGTGTCGGTTGTAGATTTTAGTTCCTAGTTAAAAGTCAAAAGTTGAAAGTCTTAGTTTCGTGCTACACACATTCTTACAAGTGGTTACTATTACAAGCTCTTAGATCTTAGTTCTTAGCTCTTAGGCATTAGGCCATAGTATTTCAGGTTGCAACATTTGCGCAGCAAATAACATTCGTGAAATTGGTTGTAATTCATATTTATTCGTTGTTAAAATAATTCGTGAAATTGGTGGATAAAATAATTCGTGATAATAAGTGTTAATTCGATGACCAAAAAACTATTGCGCAGCAATAATAATTTGATGGCTATTAGTTAGTTGTTAAATCGTTGAGTTGTTGAGTTGATGATTTGAAAAAAGACCTGACAGCGTTTCATAAGCAAGCTGTAAATTAAACCTGTCAGCGTCTATATAGTAGTTCCTGGTTCTTAGTTCTTAGCTCCTAGGCATTAGGCCATAGTATTTCAGGTTGCAACATTTGTGCAGCAAATGCCAATTCGTTATAATTAGCTATAATTCGATACAATTCGCATTCAAAATAATTCGTGAAATTAGCGGACAATATTTTATCACAGTAAACATAAAGTCGCAAAATAAGCTTCAAATAGTTATTTTATATATCCAAAACGAACATTCCAATATGATATTTCTGGTAGGTGAAAATATTTTATCTGTGGACTACAAACAAAATTTTGCTATATATTTGCTGTCTGAATTAAACTAATTAGCAATTGATGAGATTTCAAGTAAACCCAAAGTTTAAAGAAATAGAGGATTTTATTAAAGATTTACCCCAATCTTTTGACACCACAGGTGAATCAATATATAAAGGTCGTAATGAAATAAAAATATTTGATTACAAAGGATATAAAATCAACGTAAAATCATTTAAAATACCTCATTTCATCAATAAAGTGGCTTATGCCTGGTTAAGAGGTTCAAAAGCAAAACATTCATACCAATATGCTTTAAAAATGCGTAGGGTAGGAGCAGACACTCCTGAACCCATAGGATATGTTGAAATACTTAAAAACGGACTTTTTAATAGAAGCTTTTATGTAAGTATTCATCATAAATATGATTTTACCATCAGGGATATCATAGGTTTTTGAGTTTGATGATAAAGAAAATATACTGCGCCAGTTTGCCCGTTATACTTTTCAGAAATTGCACAAAAACAAAATTCATCACCTGGATTATTCCAGAGGTAATGTATTAATTTCGCACCGCAATAAAGCACAATACGATTTTAGCGTGGTGGATATAAACAGAATGAAGTTTGAAAAAATGCCTTATTTAAAAGGATTAAAAAAACTTTAGACAAATATGGGCAAGTGAAGAGGAATTAGAAGTTGTTGCCAGGGAATATGCACGCTTAAATGGTAAAAATGAAGAACAAGCTGTTAAACAACTCATTCAGTTTGATAAAAAACACAAGGAAAAAATAAACAGAAAAGCTGAACTTAAAAGAAAAATGAGAGGGGAAGATAAATTTTAGATAAGCGAATATTTTAAAGTCCATTAAAACCCTATAATTAAACCACAATACTATTACATAATAAAATATTGAAATGAATAAATCATTATTATATAGTTTCAGAAAGCATAAACAAAGTAATCTATTATACTATATTAAAGGATATTTTGTCATGCTTTTGAAAAAGAAATATAAAGCAGGTAATATTCAAAAAAAACTAGAAAAGATACAAAAATACGACAATAACTATATAGAATATAGAGTTAACTATTATAACAAACTAAATAATCACACGTCTTTGAAAAATGAAGGAGTTACTCTAAAAGATTTCAAATATACCGGTGAACATAGAGCTTATTTTATAGATACTTTTAAGTATATTAGATATTTTAATCCATCTAATAAACTATGTTATGTATTTGGAGATATAACAGAAATACCCAAATTACCTTCTATTGTAAAAAGCAGACCTATTTGTGATATAAACCAAAATTCTGTATTGCTAAAACTAAATATTTTAAGGCATTATAATTTTATCAAGGATAAAAATAGGTTTGAAAATAAAAAGGATAAACTAGTCTGGAGAGGTAAAATACGTAAAACACAACCTCAAAGAGTAGTATTTTTCCAAAAGCACTTCTCTAACCCCTTATGTAATTTGGGAGATTTAAAATCATTGTACAATAAAGATTGGGTTAAACAAAAGATGACTATTGAAGAACAATTACAATATAAATTTATTTTGAGTATAGAAGGAAATGATGTTGCAACTAACTTAAAATGGGTGATGTCATCAAATTCAATAGCTGTGATGCCAAAACCCAAGTTTGAAACATGGTTTATGGAAGGGACATTAATACCTGATTATCATTATATATGTATTAAGGATGATTTTTCTGACCTAAATGAAAAATTAAAGTATTACATACAAAATACAGATAAAGCACTAGAAATCATTAAAAACGCTCACAATTACGTAGAACAATTTAAAGATACATTGCAGGAAGATTTAATTTCTATACTCGTTCTGAAAAAATACTTCGATAATGTAAATTAAATATTTAACAAAATAAGTTATTAAAGACCAACCTCTAACCCTATCATAAAACCAAAAGAATGGTATAAATCTCCAAAGTCATAAGCAAATGAGGTATTTACATTTAAATAATTATGCCATAATCCACTATAAGTAAAATCTAAATATGAATAAACTTGCTTTTTTCCCCCTTTATAAAAATTATTTTCATCTATAGTCCAACTATATCGTTTGATATATTCCTCTGAATAAGCTCCAAAATTATTTGAATAAGTAGCTTTAAAAATATAATTCATTTTTTTTGATATAGTTCCATCCATACCAATATGAAATCCTTTAACTCTATTATTTATAAAGGCCAGATGTCCGTTGGGCTGCCAATCAGGGGCATAAGCATTTACCTGCCAAATGGTATGATATAATGGAAAACCCATTGCTTGCTTATTGTAGGTCCAACCATTATAATAAGTTCCATTATTATTATAATCATCACGGCCAGAGTAATACTTACCATGATTTTGTTCTCTTAAATAATCCTTAACTTCATCTTTGGTAAACCCATCTTCCTGATATTCTCCATACACCCGGAGCATAAATTCGTCATAATCCGTAATGTCACTAAGAAGGAACATATGTTGATCCGGATCATACTCAGCAGGATAAATAGGATCAGGAACGCCACTACCACTTTGGTAATTGGTTTTGAATATCTCTAAATTAATAGAATTAATAAATGAACCATGAGTAAATTTTATAAGCGTACCAATTTTATAATCATGATTTCTGAAATTATATAATTTAAGTCCGGATCCATCAGCATAAGGTTTTTGCATATATACTAGAAATTCACCTAAATCATTATCAAAATAACACCCAAAATCCCAAAAACCATCATGCGCACCTGCAGCATTAGTAGCTTCACCACCGCCTATTTTAGAAGATCCCTTACCAAAAAAAGTAGACCAATAATCCACAGGTATTTTAGTACCATCAGGCCGTGTACCACCCAGTAATGCACCATGATACAATCCTACATAAGGTTGAAACGCTTTTAACATCACTTTAATATAAGCCCATTTTTCATGCACTTGTAAATCATCAGCACTATTACTTTTTCCTACGGAGGTTCTGTCATCATTTAAAATACCATGCGATAAACCACCTTTAATGGCAATACGATTATTTAAAAAACGAAGCGGTACATAATTCCAAAACCCTATCTGGGCACGAGGAATGGGGCGGGCATTGCTATTACGCATAAACCCACCAACCATAATAGTATCATTATATGATAATGGCGAATAAGTTTCTTTTCCAAGGCTAAAATCAATAGTTTTAAAAAGAACCATATCTAAATAGGCTTCATGCAAAAAGCTTTCATCAATGTTATTTTTAAACACAGCACTAACACCTGCTTTAAGTTTAAAATTACGATTATCAATAAATTGATATTTAGCTCCAGTTTGAATAAGAGCCTGAGATTGTTGAAAAGAAGAAAGAACCCCCCAATTATTTGAATTAAAATAATGTGGTTGCAAATTTTCTTTTGAAGAATAATAATAATCACTGGAAGCACTTATTATATACTTGGTTTGAGAATAAATAGGTATAGACTCACTAAATAATAATAGTGTTAGTAGTATAAAAAGATATTTAATAGAATTCATAATGATTGAATAAAGTTCAAAACCGTTTTACTAAACGATTCATTACAAGAATTTTCAGGACTAATAAACAACGAAAAGTATTTATCATACTGATATAAACAAGGACGCAGATCTGACAAATTAAGGGAATCGTTATTTGCCAAAAAATCAGTTACGTTAATCATTGAAGATTTAAAATAACCAGATAACATTTTAATTTCTTCTTCTACAGAACTATTTTTAAAAAAACTTGAATTCAATAGTAAGAATGGTTTTTTAAAAATAACAGAAAAATTAATTGCAGTGGAAAAATGTATTAAAGATATTTCTGCATATTTAACCAATTGTGCAGTTTTATTGAAAAAAAGATCAAACTCTGGCTCAAAATCATTATTTGGTTCATTTATTCTTCTAGGGTGAGCAGCAACAACAACTTTTAAACCTGTTTGAGCAGAAAATACTTTCAAAAATTTATTCAATTCTGTATAATATTCATCTGCTGTAAAATAATGAACTATATGATTGGTTTTAAAGTCAGGATGATGAATAAAATACTGATCAATAAAAACAGCATAAGGTTCATTAACTAAAGAAATATCAGAAATATTTAAAGCTCTTAAATAATCTAAAGATGCTACATTCTTTAGTTGTGTATCTTTTCCAATCAGAGCTTTTCTGCTTGATGATAACTTTGTTTTCGTGGAAATGATAATCTGTGCCGGTTGTACAATAACTTTTGCATATAATTGCAATACAATATCATAAGGCTTACCAAATACTTTATTTAAACTTAAGCGTTTAAAAAACTTCTTAATTCCTAATTTAGTACTTTTTGAAGTCTTATTAACGTTAAATAAAATAGCGTTTTCAAAGATGATATAAGGAATTTTTAAACGAAAAACTGGTATATACATCCAGGCACTATTACTTCTGAATCCTACATCAGTAATAATTAAAGTTTGTTCAGAATTATTCTTCAAAAAGTATGTAAATTCTGACCTGGAACTAAATTGAATAATATGTGTTTCCAGATCTGCTGAATAAGAACTATTAAAATTGCGCTTTTTTAAAAGAGATGAAATATCCAAATATTTAACATTATATCCAAGATCTATAAAATACTGAAATTCATCTCTTATAAAGGCTTCTTTAGTAAAAGGGAAACGATGAATAAAAAAAAGATTAGTAACTTTATTTATCATTCTTTTTATACTTCAGTTTGTTGCGTTGCACCATTTCAATATCAAGAATATCTTTCTCTTTATAGGTCAATGCCTTATTCACAGCTTTTAAATCTCTACATAAGCGTCTTAAACCATCAGGTTCTAATGATGCAGCATGATCGGTTCCCTTCCATGTACGATCTAAAGTATAATGACGTTCAATAAAAGTTGCTCCCAAAGCATGAGCCACCACATCAACGGCAATTCCAAGATGATGCCCTGAAAACCCAATAGTCTTAACCTGATGACCGTATTTTTCTTTTAAATTATTGATTTCCAACAAACATATATCTTCAAATGGAACAGGGTATCCAGAAGTACAATTATAAATAACAAGATCTTTGTTTCTATTATGTTTGATAAAAAAATCAACTACCTCCTGAATCTCATCTTTAGTTGTCATTCCTGTTGAAACATGAATCTCACCTTGATAATGAAGAGCTAGCCACTCTAACATTTCAAAATTATTATTGCAGGCAGAAGGAATCTTAATCAGATTTGGTTTCAGTGAAGCTATCTCTTTGGCAGAAGTTAAATCCCACACTGATGAAGAATATTCAATACCTATTTCGTTACAATAATCTTGTAATTGTTTATGTTGATCCACATCAAATTCTAAGAATTCACGGTGTTCACCATACGTTTCTCCATAGGCATGAACCGGATTTGGGTGAGGTGCCTGATATTGAGCTTCTGTTAATAATTCTTTATTATTTCGTTTTTGAAATTTTACAATATCAGCATTACAAAATATTTTGGCAATCTTAATTAACTCTTTTGCTATTTCTATATCTCCCTTATGATTACAACCAATTTCAGCTATAACTTTTGCATTATCCATAATATTAAAATCTAGTATTATATTTAATTAAAAACTCAACAAACTCGCGTATTGCGCCATTACCGCCTGTACTATTCAACTGAAAATCAGCTTGCGATGAAACATCTTTAACCGCATTTCCAGGACACACGCCCCATCCACAAGAAATAATATTGGTTAAATCATTAATATCATCGCCTAAATAAGCTACTTCATTCCAGCATATTCTATTGTCTTTTAAAAACTGAGATAGCCTGGCATATTTATCTTTAATACCCAGAAAAATATATTGTATTTTAAGCTTTTCCATCCTTTTCTGAACTAAAAAGCTATTTTCAGAAGTCATTATTACCGGTTCAATATTATTATTGCGTAAAATTTCCAATCCCATTCCATCAATAAAACTAAATGTTTTTGAAAATTCTCCATTTTCGGTATAATTAACTGTTGCATTGGTAAAAACTCCATCTACATCAAACACTGCATATTTAATAGGCTTAGGTAGTTTATTTGTACCAGACAAACGGGTTTTTAACAATTGCTCAATTATTATTAAATCAGAAGGCTCATCAATTTCTGTTAAGGTATCCTCTGACATTTCAAAGGTTTTTATGTTCCCACCTAAACGATTTTTTGATTGTATAAAAGTATTTTTTTTACAACCATATATTGCACCATTTTCAATTAATAATCCATCAAAATCCTGACGTCTGGGACGCTTTAAATAATCGTAATTTAATGGAGTACCATCACTTTTCCAGATAAAGCGATGTGTTTTTACAACCGATAAAACAGAGTCTGTGTCGTCATCATTTAAAATAGAAATAGCCTTGTTGATATCTTTTGAAGAAGTTAACGGAGAAGTTGCCTGCAACAAAAAATAATGAGTAAAGTTAAAATTTAGCTTTTCAGCAAGCTCAATCATACCCAATTCAGTGCTGGCTGTATCACTTGCACTATCAACACTTCTTTCTATAACAAATACTTTTTCGGACCAGCTATACTCTTTATTCACATAATCCTGAATTTCCAGATCATCAGTAAATATGTATATTTTATCAAGTTCACTTTGAATAGCTTCGCAAAGCACCCATGAAAATAATGGTCGCCCAAGTATCTTCTTCTTATTTTTATTTTTGATTCCTTTAGATCCTGCTCGTAAAGGAATGATTGCAATTTTATTATCTGACATCATGAAACATCAATAATTAATATATTTGTAGACAAAGAAAGGGAATATTCTTATAAATTCAATTTCAAAGAATATTTACTTATAATAATAAAAAAAAAATTGTTTTTAATAAAGAATCACATTTTATATTACATATTATGAAATTATTAATTATTGGAAATTCAATAAGATCAGAGTCTGGAGTAAAAAATAAAAAGATAAATGGGTTGAATAAAATACTTGGTGATATTTACTATTCAAAACACTTAAAATGTGAAAAATATTTTTTTGCTAGTAGTTACAATTTTAGTTACATAGAAAATAGTAAAACAATAAATAATATTCCAAATAAGAAATACAATTTTATATTTGGAATTAATATAATTGAAATTGGAAAAATTATAATTAATTCATTAGTAAAATTTAAAAAAATAAGAAAAACAATTATTAAAGAACTACAATTTAAATATATAACCAATAAAATTAATACAATTAAACCTGACATTATTCACATACATGATTTATCTGATTTACATAAAGATATAATTGAATATTGCATATCATTAAGTATCAATTGCGTTCTGACATTACATATTTATATAGGAAAAAAATCAACTCTGAATAATTATAAAAAATTACAAAGTATTGAAAATAAAACTTTTAACATAAAAGAAATCCATAAATTATATATAACTACAGTATCAAGTACTTTATCTAAACGCTTATTATCAGACTACCCTAATATTTCACCTGAAAAAACAACAACTATTATTAATGGCACTCAACTAAATATACCAGAAAGCACATACAACATACGTAAGCTTTATAATATTGATTATCAAAAGAAAATTATACTTTGTATTGGTAGACTATCAGAAAGAAAAAATCAAATTCAAATACTACAAGCAATCAAGGAAATGAATCCTGTTGAGCAAAAAAAATTTATTGTTCTTTGCATAGGAAAAGCCAACAATTCAACTAAAAAAATTCTAACGAATTTTATAAAATTAAATGGTTTAGAAAATAACTTTAAAATTATTAATCCAATACCATACTCTGAGATTCAGAATTATTATTTACAAAGTGATTTTGTCATTTCTGCAAGTATTAATGAAGCTTTCGGATTAACATTCATCGAAGGTTTCTCTTTTGGCTTACCTGCAATTACATTTTCGGATTTAGATGCAATTACAGATTTATATAATAATAGAGTAATGGTGACAGCAGAGAAAAGGACTTCAGAAAGTTTGAAAATGGCAATAATTTCTGCAATAAATAAAAAATGGGATAATAATTATATAAAGCAATATTCTCAAAGTTTTTCTGATGAAAAAATGGTATTTAACTACTTAAATCTATACCAAAGAATATTAACAAATCGTATTAAATAAAAATATTACAATTAACTAAATCGCATAAATTGTAGTTAATGAAATTTATCCTTAATAATCGCTTATTAGCGTACTACACTATTTGATTAACATTTATTCCCTATTTTTGCGGCTGATAAAACATTATAAATGAAAAGAAAAAACAACAGAAACAAATACAACACTTAGAATATAATTAATCACGATGGTACGAAACAAGTCCCTGCAGGCTAGGAGAGTGATTAAATATAATTTAATGATAAGTATAATGTAAAGGTGTTTAAAAATGTTTTATCGGTATCAACACCAAGACTTTGGAGAGGTTCAAATACCCTACAAACATCAAAAATAACCAACCCGAAATGGAATTTATAAATAGTAAGCGGTTTGTTACTTTTATATTTCTATATTTTCTATTAGTTCTTTTAGTTTTTCCTTACTCGGCAATACTGTCTGATATTTACTTGCAACAAAAGCAAAGCCAGTTCCCAACTCCAATAGAAAATGTTCGAGCTTATCTATTAATTTTTGTTCCTGCTTAAAGCTAATCTTGTGTATATACACTATCGTATTGTCTTTGTAATTCACTAAGACTCCAGCTGTTTTTAATGGTTTCTATTTCATAAAATTTTACTTCCTGTACATCATGTATTCGCATAAGTTTTAAATAATGAGACCAACTTAATTTGAATTCGTCAGACAGTGTCTGACTTTTTGAATATGTTAAAAAGAAACTTCTCATTTGTTTCAGATTTGTCGATGAAAAGCCTTACTTGCCATACACTTAGCATTACCACCAATGAGACCACAGAAATAGCCTTGTGCAAAGATTTATGATTTTTTTATACATAATGACAGATTAATGTAAAGAATTTTACATTTTCTATACAAAAGACCATATCTTTGTATAGATTTTTAGAAATACTTTACAAATGGATTTTTGGGGCTTAACAGAATTACCTCTAAATATTGATTTAGAAACAAAGAGAGTTTTAAAAGCTTTACCTTCAGCTCATGCAGCCTTAGCTGAACTTAAAGGAATTGCATCAACAATTCCAAACCAAAACATTCTGATTAATACACTTGGATTACAAGAAGCAAAGGATAGTTCTGCAATTGAGAATATAATCACAACGCATGATGATTTATATAAATCAGAATTAAATATTGATGCTTTTAAATCATTGCAAGCCAAAGAAGTCCAAAACTATATTTCAGCTCTTAAGAAAGGATTTGAGTTCATCAACCAAACTGGATTGCTGACCAATAAAAGTATTTTACAAATTCAGGAAGTACTTGAAGATAACAAAGCCGGATTTAGAAAACTTCCTGGGACTGCACTAAAAAATGCAGCAACTGGAGAAACAATTTATACTCCACCACAAGATTATGAGGAAATAATGAAACTAATGGCGAATCTTGAAAAATACATTAATGATTCAGAAATTCAAGATTGTGACCCTTTGATAAAAATGGCAATTATTCATTTTCAGTTTGAGAGTATTCATCCATTTTACGATGGAAATGGAAGAACAGGTAGGATAATCAATATTCTATACCTGATTTTAAAAAAATTACAGACTTTGCCAATTCTTTATTTAAGCAACTATATTATCAAACATAAACCTGATTATTATAGATATTTGCAAAAAGTGCGAGACGAAAACTTATGGGAAGATTGGATTTTATTTATGATTAAAGGAGTTGAAGAAACAGCAAGAGAAACAATAGATTTGATTATCAAGATTAAAGAACTAATGCTTGACTACAAACATCGCCTTCGTGCTAATTATAAATTTTACAGTCAGGATTTATTAAATAATTTATTCAAACACCCGTATACGAAGATTGAATTTGTGGTAAATGATATTGGAGTGTCGAGATTGACTGCTGCAAATTATTTAAACAAATTGGCGGAAGATAAAATGCTACGAAAGGATAAATTGGGAACTGGGAATTATTATATTAACTTGGAATTATTTGACTTGTTGACAAAGAGGTAAACAAGCACAGGCGTTAATAACTAAGCTTCCTGCCTGTTTGTAAAACAGAGGTTGGATGGGGTGTTGACGAAAACCGGCCAAAGCGATCTGTATTATGAGAAATAGTTCATTAAATTCGGGTTCTGTTGAACGTGTCTGATCGATTATTGTTAATCCTTTTTTTCATAACTCTAATATTTAATAGTTAATCTTTTAAAGTTACGAAGCTTATGTTTTATTTGTTATTTATACTCTTATAATAGATCGTTAGACAAAAGACTGATTTGCAAGGTGCTTATTATGAATATCTTACATTGTTTACAATAAAGTATCTATGTGTCTAAAAATTAATAAATTATAAAAACTTAACGAACTATTGCTCTTTACTATTACCTAAATTATAAAATAATTAATTTATTAATATCTAAAAATTTATAATTCCCTATTTTTGCGGCTGATAAAACATTATAAATGAAAAGAGAAGATTTTGAAATAATGGCGCCTGTAGGATCCTACGAATCATTACGAGCGGCTATTAAAGGTGGAGCAAATTCAGTTTACTTTGGCATTGAAGGATTAAATATGCGTTCCAGATCGTCAAATAATTTTACCATTGATGACTTACACGAAATTGTTAAGATTGCCAAAGAAAATAATGTTAGAACATATTTAACAGTTAATACTGTATTATACGATCAGGATTTAAACCTGATGAAAAAAGTTATTATGGCTGCTAAAGAAGCTCAATTAACTGCAATTATTGCTTCTGATGTAGCTGCTATTTCATTTGCCCGAGAAATAAACGTTGAAGTACACCTTAGTACTCAACTAAATATATCAAACATAGAATCGTTAAAGTTTTATGCAAAATTTGCCGATGTAGTGGTATTGGCACGTGAGTTAAATATGGATCAGGTAGCTCAGATTTACCGCGAAATTGAACTTCAACAAATCAAAGGACCTAATGGAAAATTGATTCAAATTGAAATGTTCAGCCATGGTGCTTTATGCATGGCTGTTTCAGGCAAATGTTATTTAAGTCTGCATAATACAGATCACTCAGCAAACAGGGGAGCCTGTCTTCAAACCTGCCGAAGAAGCTATATTGTTACCGATAAAGATACCGGTCAGGAACTGGAGGTCGATAATGAATACATCATGTCACCTAAAGATTTAAAAACCATTCATTTTTTAAACAAAATGGTTGATGCCGGTGTTCGTGTATTTAAGATAGAAGGAAGAGCCCGTGGACCAGAATACGTATATACTGTTGTTAAAGCCTACAATGAGGCTCTAAGTGCCATTATAGAGGGTTCATATAATCAGGAAAAAATAGATAATTGGAATAAAGACCTTAGTACAGTATTTAATCGTGGTTTTTGGGATGGTTATTACCTGGGTCAGAAGTTAGGGGAGTGGAGCCATAATTATGGTAACAGAGCTACTAAACGAAAAATTTATATAGGAAAAGGAACCAACTATTTCCCAAAAATAGGAGTAGCTGAATTTTTAATGGAAACCAAAGAATTAAATGTTGGTGACGAAATATTAATTACAGGACCAACAACCGGAGTTGTAAAGATGATAGTTCCTGAAATAAGAGTTGATTTAAAAGAAGTAGAACAAACTGTAAAAGGGGAGAGGTTTTCAATGCCGGTTTCTGAAAAAATAAGAAGATCAGACAAATTGTACAAGATTGTTTCTGCTCACCCTTCTTTAAATCAGTAAGCTTGGTTTTCAGTGTTAAGTTTACAGTCGTCAGAACTTAAATAACTTGCAGAAAGGAGCTAAAAGTCCACTATAAAAACTAAAAATATGGAATACACAGGAAACATAGAAAAAATGAAGACCAGGTTAGATGGGGAGGTTCAGTATAAATTACCAATAGGTGAGGATTATATTGAACTCAACCAATATATTGGAAAAAAAATAAGCCTGCAATTTCAAAATCAAATAAACTGTGTTGCCTGTGGCAAAAAAACAAATAAATCGTTTGGTCAGGGATTTTGTTATAACTGCTTTATCAGTGCTCCTGAAGCAAGTGAATGCATTTTACACCCGGATAAATGCCAGGCTCATTTAGGAATAAGCCGGGATATGCAATGGTCGGTAAATCATTGCTTAACACCACACATTGTTTACCTGGCAAATTCATCTAATATAAAAGTAGGAATAACACGTAAAAGTCAAATTCCAACAAGATGGATTGACCAGGGAGCCACTGAAGCTGTTGTTATTGCAGAAACACCTAACAGGCATATTGCCGGGATTATCGAAAAATTTTTAATGCAGTATTATTCGGATAAAACAAGCTGGCAATCTATGCTTAAAGGTTTAACCAATAGCTACGACCTTATTAATGAAAAATTTAAAGTAAAAGAAGTTCTACCCACTGAACTTTTAAAATACTTTAATGAGGATAATGAATTAACTAAAATAAAATTCCCTGTGACTGAATATCCGGTTAAAATTAAAAGTGAAAGTTTTGATAAAACAGTTTCTGTGGAAGGAATATTGACAGGAATAAAAGGTCAGTATTTAATGATAGATCATTCAATAGTTTTAAATATCAGAAAACACTGCGGTTACTTTATCAAAGTTATTATTTAGTAATAAGGTCACTTAATGAATTACCGGTAACATTCTTTTTAACATTATTCATATTTAGTGAAAATCGAACACGAATTTTACAATAAGAGTTCGGATCCAGGGTATCTTTAGCTAAGGAATTTAATTTAAAGAAATCATTAATAAAAAACTGAACACAACATTTTCCCTGATTATTAATTTCATTAAAATTATAATGATCAATCCATTTACTGGTAATAAATTGATTCAATGTGTTATTACTTGGAAACTCGTTATTTAGTATAATAACAGGTGCTCCCGATGAAACTTCATTAATTTTATTTAATAAATTAAAAGCGATAAGTTTTGATTGATTAGAATTTACATCAACTTGTGTATGAAGTTTGAAAACATAAAAAATATAGCCTTTTTTTATATATTTAAACTTGTACCAGTAAATGATGTTCTTATTTTGTTGCAACATACTGCTATTAATAATATGCTGTGAAGTAGCAGATAAATGCAATAAGTTTTTATTGACTAAAAGAATTGAATTATTACTTACCGGAGAAGCAGAATCTGCTGAAACAACAATATAATTGTCATTATATATTTTAAAATTATCTCTTTTACTCAGACTATCCTGTTTAATTTCAATAATTTCAGCTTTAGTTTTAAATATTAAATTCGTTAAAGAATCTGTATTCAGATTAGCATCAATACTTTTTATACTATTTAAATTAATAAATAATAAAGATAGCTTACTTTCATTTCGAAAACAGCTAAAACAAGTGAGAGCTAATAATATACAAATAAATAAGCGGTGCATTTAAAACATTTTAGACAATATAAAGTCTAATTAAATGCAATAAGCACTTTTTACATAAGAGGTTAAAATAACTTGATATTAATAGCTAAACCTTACATTATTAATCATCTTATCGTGTGTAAATTTGGTCATATAATTTACAAGTTTGTTTCATCAATAGAATCAATATGAATGGTAACACCTATGTCATGAATTTTTTTTATGGCATTTTCATAAGTAGTGGCAATCTGATGCGCATCTGTTAAACTCATTGATCCAGGTAAACTAATATGAAAAGTTAATTCAGAGTGATTGCCGTATTGATGAATTAAAAAATGATGTGGATCCAGATCTTTATTAAAGTGATCCATCCCTATATTTTGAATACTTAACAAAAGGTCTTCATCTATTTTCTCACCTAAAAATATTGACAATGATTCCTTTAATATTTTATAAGTAGTATAAAATATTAAAAAAGATACTAAAAGTCCTAATACACCATCTACCCACCAAAAATATTTACCTAAAAAAATACCACCTAAAATGATGATACTGGAAAAAGCATCGCTTCTATGATGCCAGCCGTCAGCAATTAAGGACTTTGCTTTAATTTTTTTACCAAAATAAACCGAATACTGAGCCATTAATTCTTTAACAACAATAGAAATTATAGTCACTATCACAGCAAAATTACCATAATGAACTTCTTCATGCATACGTAATTTTAAAATAGATTCATAGGTAAAATTAGCACCTACCAAAGCCAGTAAAACGCCCACAAAAATAGTCGACATTAATTCAGCTCTTCCATGTCCAAAGGGATGTTCATCATCAGCGGGTTTAGATGAGATTTTAATACCTATTAAAACTGCTACAGAAGAAACAGAGTCAGTGAGCGTATGCCATGCATCAGCAACTAATGCCACTGAATGAAATAAAATACCTGCCCAGAATTTTATCACGAACAGGGCAATATTTAATAGGATTGAACTCCAGGAAACTAATATTCCGGTTTTATAATTATTCATTAAAATATTTACTTTTTTAATACTTCAGAATCAATGGGAAAACCACTTTTCTTCCATTGTTTAAAACCACCTTGCAACTGAAAAACATGAGTATATCCCAAACTATTCAACCAAGAGGCACATTGCTGGCTTCTTTTTCCTATTTCGCAGTATAAAAAAATACGATCGGTTTTACGAATATTTTTGAGATACGCTTCGAGTTTTTGCTTAGTATCTGCTAATTCTGCATCAATCAAACGATTTTTATTATATTCTTCAACAGAACGCAAATCAAACAATTGACATTTACCCACTTCATAAACTTGTTTAAAAAAATCATCTGATTTTAAAAGGCTACTTTCTTTATCCTGTCCTTTAGCCACAAAACAAATAAAAGTTAATAAAAAAAAAAAAGTTATTTTTAATTTATACATACTATTTAAATCATAAAAAAATCAGAAATAATTTTATCAGTAATAAACTTATTTTCTTCTGAAATTTTGAGAAAATTATCTTCAATAATAACACTCTTTTTTAATTGTTGATTCTTTAATTCCCTGGAAAAAAAAGCCATTATATTTTTATTGATACGATCATTTAAAACATTCAAATCCAATCCCTTCCTAGTCCTTAAACCTAACATAATTAACTCATTATACAAATCTGTTTCCGATAAATTTTCTGTAGTATAATACAGAGTGTTATCATTAACATTGTTAATATATTGAACTAAATGAGAGATATTCCATTTTCGGGTATTATTGACCAAAGAATGCGCACCCGGTCCAAAACCAAAATAATTCTGTCCTGTCCAGTAAGATGAATTATGTTTTGACTCAAAGCCCTCCTTCGAAAAGTTAGATATCTCATAGTCGACATAACCATTTTCTTTTAAAGTGTTCAGCAATAAATGGTATTGCTTTAAACTATCAGAATCAGATATTTCGTTTAATTCACCCTTCTTAAGTTTCATATAAAAAGGAGTACCTTTTTCAAAAGTTAAATGGTAAGCTGATATATGTTGAACATTAAGTTTAACAGCTATATCAATACTATCTTTCCATTGTTCTGTAGTCATACCGGGAAGGCCGTATATCAGATCAATACTGATATTTGTAAAACCTGCCTTTTGTGCTAACTGAACAGCATGAATAGCCTGAGATGAATCGTGTCTGCGATTCATAAATTTAAGAATGCTGTCATTAAAACTCTGAATTCCTATACTTAAACGATTAAAGCCTAACTCTTTAAGATCTTGTAAATAATATTCTGTGATATCATCAGGGTTAAGTTCAATAGTACATTCCTTTAGATATTGGGAATGGATAGATTTTTTTATACTTGACAAAATTTTAAGAAGATCTTGTTTATTCATTAAACTGGGTGTTCCACCACCTAAATATATAGTAGAGATTTCTTCCGCTTTAAATTCATTGAGTCTATCCTGAATTTCTTTAGTAACACTATGTACAAATTGATCTTTTAACGACAAATTTGTGATACTATAAAAATCACAATATCCACATTTTTGAATACAAAAAGGTATATGTATATATAATCCGGCCATTAATGAAATAATTTGTTTTTAAAATTTTAACATAAACGTTTCACGTGAAACATTTGTTTTATACTATATTGCACTAATTTGTTGATAACATTTTAATAAAAAATCAACTAAAACACATAGTTAACTGGTTATGCATATTTTAAAAACATATTGGAGAACAATTATAATCATAGGAATGATTTTATTTTTAAGTCTGATGAATGTGAATAAAGTTGTTCCTCACCCGGAAGTATTTTTTAAGCACTTTGACAAATTTGCTCACTTTACAATGTACCTGAGTTTAAGCTTTATCTTTTTTATTGAAAATTATTCAAATAAAAATGCACTAAGAAAATATTGGGTTATTATAGATACTATTTTACTTGGTATCATCATTGAGTTTATTCAATTTATATTTACGAATTACAGAACAGGTAATATTTTTGATGCCGTATTTAATTGTATAGGAGTTTTATTTGGAAGTCTTTTATTTATTGCTTTAAAAGATTATAAATTTACATACAAACTATTACTGTTTAAAAAGGCCTACAAAAGATAATAATCTGTTTTTTGATCAACTCTTTTAATAATATTTTCAATTGTCTCATTTTTAAAGAGTTGGAACATTTCAGACCTCAACTTACAGAATTTATCATGCACCGGACAAGGTAATTGTTTTTCATGCGCAGATTTACATGAATTCATACCAATTAAACATAAATCAAATACATCCATACCATCAATTATTTTAACAATATCAAGTAAGGTAATATCTGCAGGGTTTTTACCGATAGAAAAACCTCCGTGAGGTCCTTTAGTAGACAACAGCATTTTTTGTTTTACCAATTGTTGTAATATTTTACCCAGAAATGGAGTTGGAATATTTAAGTCGTCTGATATTTTTTTTATTCCAATTTTTTTATCATCATCCTGATTTAAAGCAAGATAAATTACAGATCTAAGCGCATATTTACAAGTATTCGATAACATATAAAAAGATTTTTAACTACTAAAATACAGTTTTAATTAATAGAACAACATATATTAAATATTTAATAGCAAGAAATTTAAGATAAGGGAATCTTTTCAATTCTTTTAATATGTCTGCCTCCCTCAAAGGGTGTATTAATAAAAGCAGTAACAATTTCCTTAGCCAGTTCAACCGAAATAAATCTGGCCGGCAAAGAGCAAATATTTGCATTATTATGGGAGCGAGCCAACTCAGAGATCTCTTTATTCCAGCATAAAGCAGCTCTGATACCCTGATGCTTATTTACAGTCATATTAATACCATTACCACTACCACATACAGATATTCCAAAATCCACATCAGCATTTTCTACAGCTTCGGCCATAGGATGTGCCCAATCGGCATAATCAGTACTTTCAGAAGAGTGAGTACCAAAATCAATCACATTTAAATTTAATTCCTTCAAGAAATCTTTTAATACTTCTTTTAACTCGAAACCCGCATGATCTGCTGCTAAACCAACTTTTGAAAACATCTTTTTTTTGTTTTCAAAGATAGAAAGAAATTATGTAACTATTCAGTATAAAGTATAAAGACGTAAGTATAGAGATAAGAGTACTTCCGTTTTTAGCAAAATGTAGATATGAATTAACTATTACTAAGTATTAGATGTTTTCAAAATAGTGCACTATTCCTGCAAACTGAAAATCTCCACTTCACTTTTTCTCTTTGCTTTTGATGCTCTCGTAACGAAAATTTATGAATACATCAGACTAGCTTATTAATAAGCTGTGCATAACTGTTTAATTAGTGTTAATAAAATGTGAATCCAAAATTAAAATGTTTGAATATCTTAATTTGGAAAATTAAAATAATTAATCATCCAAATGAAAGTTTTACAAATCAAATTAAAAAACGAGGATTTTAAAATCAATTCCAAACAGTATTTTAACAGGCTAAATCTTCAATAAACAGATAATCTTATTAAATTTGCCTACTATTAACAACATGTTAATAAAGGATGTTAATTTACTGATTTAAAAACAATAGAGTTATTAATTAATTGTTTATTAAATATTCATTTCTGTTTCGTAAATGTTTATGCAAATACAAAACAATAATATTTCAATAATTTTATAAACGTTACTAACAGGATATTATAATTACTATAGTTTTTTAAATTTTCTCTATTTATATATTATAATAATGGATTTAAAAGAAAGTTGGTTAAAAAAAGGTTTTATCGATGAACCTGTAGTCGGGATTGAGGATATTAAAAAAGAGTTTTTAAAATTAAAGAAGGAAAAGAATGCAGTTCTAATGGCTCATTATTATCAGGAGGATGAGATTCAGGATATAGCTGATTTTGTTGGTGACAGTTTGGCTTTGGCACAATTTGCCAGTAAAACCAATGCTGATATTATAATAGTAGCTGGTGTTCATTTTATGGGTGAAACAGCTAAAATTCTTTCTCCTCATAAAACTGTCTTGGTTCCTGATTTAAATGCAGGCTGTAGTTTAGCCGACAGTTGTCCGCCTGATTTATTTTCTGATTTTGTTAAGAGTCACCCGGGGTACAAAGTTATTACTTATGTGAATACTTCTGCCGAAATTAAGGCTTTATCCGATATCGTTGTTACCAGTACAAATGCAAAAGCTATAGTAGATAGTTTTGATATGGATGAAAAGTTAATCTTTGGTCCTGATAGAAATTTAGGTAATTACATTAACAGTGTTACAGGTAGAAATATGACCTTATGGGATGGAGCCTGCCATGTTCATGAAAAATTTTCTCTGGAAAAAATACTAGAATTAAAGAAAGAAAACCCGGATGCTAAACTCTTAGCGCACCCAGAGTGTAAAAAACCTTTACTTATGGTGGCTGATCATATTGGTTCTACTGCTGCGTTATTAAATTATTCAATAAAAGATGATTCTAAAAAATATATTGTAGCTACAGAATCAGGTATTATTCACCAAATGAAACTGAGTAGTCCTGATAAAACTTTTATACCTGCACCTCCTAATGATTCTACCTGCGCCTGTAATGATTGTAATTTTATGCGACTTAATACTATGCAAAAATTGTATAATGCATTAAAATATTCTTGGCCAACCATTGAAGTTGCCGAGGAGGTTAGAGTTAAAGCAGTTTTACCCATTGAAAAAATGTTAGATCTTTCTAATAAATTAGGTTTGTAGTAAAATATTTTATACATATGCCAGATATAACTCCTTTAAATATTTTATTGGTTGAAGATAATGTGTTAAATCAGAAATTGATTTATTTAAATTTAACCAAGTATAAACATTGTATTGATATAGCTAATAATGGGAAAGAAGCCGTTGATAAAGTTAAAGCTACTAAATACGATTTAATCATTATGGATTTAATGATGCCTGTTATGGATGGTTTAGAAGCTACTTCCCGAATTCGTACCTATGAATCAGAAAGTGGTGCTAATACTAAAATTATAGGCCTTACTGCCAATACTTTTGATGCCGACAGGGATAAGTGTTTAAAATATGGTATGGATGAGTATATGGCTAAACCATTTGATTTAGTCATTTTTAATGATATACTTGTGAAGCTAAATTTACTTAAGGACTAAATTATAATGCAAGATAGTTTTGATATTCGTGAGGAAGGTTATCAACCTGTTGATAATGATATAGAAAATAAGCTTCGTCCTTTATCCTTTTCTGACTTTCAGGGGCAATATAAGATTGTTGAAAATCTTAAAATATTTGTTCAGGCTGCCTCTATGCGTGAGGAAGCTCTTGATCATGTGTTATTACATGGTCCTCCAGGATTAGGAAAAACCACTTTATCTAATATTATCGCTAATGAACTCAATGTGGGTTTTAAATTGACAAGTGGTCCTGTTCTTGATAAACCTGGTGATTTAGCTGGTATTTTAACCAGTTTAGAGCCTAATGATGTTCTCTTTATTGATGAAATACATCGTTTAAGTCCTGTTGTTGAAGAGTATTTATATTCCGCTATGGAAGACTATCGAATTGATATCGTTATAGATAAAGGTCCCGGTGCGAGAAGTATACAGATAGATTTGAATCCATTTACTTTAATAGGTGCGACTACCAGAAGTGGCTTACTTACCAGTCCCTTACGTGCTCGTTTTGGTATTAATTGTCACCTTGAATATTACGATACAGATATTTTATCAGGTATTATCAAACGATCCTCGTTTATTTTAAATACATCAATCAGCGAAGAAGCCAGCTATGAAATAGCTGGAAGAAGTAGGGGAACCCCACGTATTGCCAATGCTTTATTAAGAAGAGTACGCGATTTTGCCCAGGTTAAAGGAAATGGTAATATTGATATAAACATTTCTCAGTTTTCCTTAGAAGCCTTAAATATTGACCAACATGGTCTCGATGAAATGGATCATAAGATATTATTAACACTTATAGATAAATTTCAGGGTGGTCCGGTGGGTATTACTACCATTGCTACTGCTATTGGAGAAGATTCGGGTACTATCGAAGAGGTCTACGAACCCTTTCTGATCAAAGAAGGTTTCATTAAAAGAACGCCCAGGGGTCGTATGGTAACTCCATTAGCATATAGTCATCTGGGACGTGATAATAATATTCAGGAACAATTTTCTTTATTTTAACTCGTTATATTTTGGGAAATATCAAGTCTTTAGCCGGAGAAACAGTTATTTACGGCGGTAGTACTATTTTAGTACGCTTGTTAAACTGGCTTTTAATGCCTTACTATATTCGGTCAATGGATCCTGTACAATTTGGATACATTACTGAAATCTATGGATATATCGCTATTTTTCTGGTTATTCTTACTTATGGTTTTGAAACCACTTTTTTTAGGTTTTCGAATAAAGACAATTACAAAAATGTTTTTACCACTGGTTTCCTGAGCATTTTATCTACCAGTGCTATTTTTGTAATATTCCTTTTTATATTTCTTCATAATGTAAATTTATCATCTACATACGCCTCATATAATGATCTTATTTTATTAGCTGGTTTAATAGTGGCTTTTGATGCTATTTGCGCTCTAATTTTTTGCTTTAATCAGGTATAATAATAGAAGTGTTAGGTTTGCTATTTTAAAGCTGGTAAATGTCCTTATTTTAATTTTCTTTAATGTTCTTTTTTTAAAAGTTTGTCCTCTTATAGTTAAAAGTAATTATTTTTATTTAGTAGACTGGTTTTATAATCTTCAATACCAGGCATATTATGTTTTATTGTCTAATTTGTTTGCCTCAGTATTTGTATTTTTTCTATTGCTAAACGAATTAAAAAGTAGTTTTAGAATCTTTGATTTTTCTTTACTTAAGCAAATGTATAAATACTCCTTTCCTATCTTAATTGTGGGTATCACCGGTATGATTAATCAAAGTATCGATAAAGCTTTATTGCCCAGGTTGATAGGAGGAGAGGAGGGATACAGATTAGTAGCTTTATATGGCGCTAATTTTAAAATCGGTGTTTTGATGGCCATGTTTACTCAGTCCTTCAGGTTAGCTTTCGAACCATTTTTTTTCAAACATCATAGTAATTCCAACGATCGTTCGATCTATAGTCAAATCTTAGTTTATTTTATTCTCTTTGGTTTATTTATTTTTTTAGGTGTTACTTTTTTTATCAATATCATCAATTTATTATTATTACCAGAATATAATACTGCCAATGGAGTCATTCCTTTTGTTTTAGTGGCTCAATTATTTAGTGGCATCTACTTTACTCTATCTGTATGGTATAAAGTATCTGATAAAACTATTTATGGCGCTTACATGGGATTGATTGGAACACTGGTTACCTTGGTTGGTAATTTCTTGTTAATACCTGTTCTTGGGTATTATGGTTGTGCTCTTAGTGGTGTGCTATGTTTTATAAGTATGGTTTTATTCAGTATTTATTGGGGTAACAAGCATTTTAAAATTTATTATGACTGGAGTAAAATATTGAAGTATGTAGTTTTTACTTTGGCTTTATATATTACAGGTATATATTTGCTCCCTCGTTTTCTGTATTTATTTATTAATCCTACCGGTTTATTGAGTAATATTATTATTATTTTATTTCGGGTTTGTTTAATAGTTGTATTTTTATGGATTATTTATGCTTTTGAATTTAAAAAATTAATAAAATCAAGAAATGTCGTTAAAAATTAAAATAATCAATAAGAGTAATAACCCCTTGCCCCAATATAGTACAAGTTTATCTGCAGGTCTTGATTTACGTGCTTTTTTAAATGATGACATCATTTTAAAGCCACTACAAAGGGTTTTGATTCCTACTGGTTTATATATTGAATTTAAAGAAGGATACGAAGCTCAAATTCGACCACGTAGTGGTTTGGCTTATAAGCATGGAATTACAGTTTTAAATACGCCTGGTACGATTGATGCTGATTATCGCGGAGAAATTAAAGTTATCTTAGTAAATCTTAGTAATGATGATTTTACAATCAAATCCGGAGAAAGAATTTGTCAGATGGTTATTGCCAGACATGAAAATGCAGTTTTCGAATTGGTGGATTCTTTAGAGGAAACAACCAGAGGTGAAGGTGGTTTTGGTCATACAGGCAAGCACTGATTATTTATAATTAAATCTATATTTAATGAAATATATTTTCTTAATAGGATTATCATTTATTCTGTTGTACAGTTGTAAATCTTTACAAAACAATTCTGTACAAAGTATTGAAAATAATACAGTAATTAAAAGCACTTTGAATTCTGCGGATAAGAGAAAATTTGATTACTTCTTTTTTGAAGCAGAAAGATTAAAAATGCAAGGTCAGCTTGATAAAGCAAAAATGTATTTGGTAGAGTGTTTGAAGATTGACTCTTTGAGTAGTACCACCTATTATGAATTATCAAATATAGAAATAGCCTTTAAAAATTATAAAGGTGCTCAGGATTTATTAAACCAGGCTGTTCGTTTAGCACCTGATAATAAATGGTATAAAATGTTATTGGGTGATTTATACCAACAAAATAAAGATATTTCAGGCTCAATTAAGATCTATGAGTCCTTAGTGAATCAATTTCCTGATAATGAAGAGTATTTATATGTTTTAGCTCAATTATATAGTCAGAACAACCAGTTTCAAGAAGCTATTGATACCTATAATCTGCTTGAAAAAAATATTGGTCTTAATGAAGTGATCTCTTTAGCAAAAGAAAAATTGTACTTACAACTTGGTAAAAGCTCTGGTGCCTATAAGGAAATACAAGAATTAATTAAAGATAATCCTTATGAACCAAGATATTATGGTTTCCTAGGTGACGTATATTTTTATACTAAAGATTATGATAAAGCCATTAGTTCATACAAGCAAATATTTTCTTTAGATCCGGATAATGGTTTAGGTTATTTTTCATTGGGTAATGTAGCTATCAATCAACACGATACTGTTTCTTTTCTAAATTACTATAGCAAAGGTTTAGAAGACAAAGAACTTGATATTGAAGTTAAAATTCAGCGACTGTTACCATTTATAGTAAGCGAAGATTTTAAAAACTATAAAGATACTTCAAGTATAGAAAATCTCTTTCACAAAATTATTGCCAATCATCCAGACAATTCAAAGGGGTACATATTCTATGCTAATTATCTGCAAAATAATCATCGATTTCAGGAGGCCATCTTAAATTATAAATCGGGTTTATTGTATGATAATACCAATTCGTCGGTTTGGCAGGATTTATTTTTGCTAGAAATTAATATTAATAATTTTGATTTACTGTATAACGATACTAAAGAGGCTTTGACAGTATTGCCTGAAGAATCCTTATTTTATCTGTTTCATGGTATCTCTTGTATGCAAAAAGAGCTCAACGAAAATGCTTATAACAGCCTTATAATGGGTTTTAAGTACGTGGGGAATAATATGCAGTTAAAGTCGCAATATTACGCCTATTTAGGTGATGTATTGTATGCCCTGAATCGTTATGAAGAGTCATTTACCAATTATGAAAATGCTTTGAAGATAAATGAAAATAATGTAGTTGTTTTAAATAATTATAGTTATTATTTATCGTTATTAAATCAAAACCTGGATAAAGCGGAAACAATGATTTCTAAATGCGTAGAGCTTGAGCCTTTGAATTCAACCTATTTAGATACATACGCATGGGTTTTATTTAAAAGAGAAAGGTATTTTGAAGCTAAATATATTATAGAAAGAGCTATTGACAATGGGGGAGATACCAGTGATGTAATTGTTGAACATTATGGCGATATTTTGTTTAAAAACGGTGATCTGAAGGGTGCTTTAATTCAATGGAATAAGGCAATTAGTATGGGCAGTGAATCACATCTATTAAAGAAAAAAATTGAAGAGGAAAGATACGTTGAAGAGTAGTTTTATATGGTTTTTACTGGTTTTATTATCAGTAGGTGGATGTAAAAGTGTTGAAAAGGTTGTATTTGGTAAGGTTACGAATATACCTGACGTAAAATTAAGAAAGTCATTAAAAGATAATGAGTTAGTTTATGATCAGTTATATTTAAAAAAAGTTGGTTTTACTTTAGATGATGGTAACCAAAATAGATCCTTTAAAGGTAGTTTTGTAATCAAAAAGGATAGTGTTATTGTTGTTTCTATTTACGCTTTAATGGGAATAGAATTAATAAGAGCCCAATTGTCGAAAGATAGCGTCATTATAGTAGATAAACATAATAAATTTGTTTATCATACTGACTATGGTTATTTTGATCGTAGATTTGGTGTAAATATTACTTTTGATATTATACAATCCATACTATCAAATCAATTATTTCTTTATCCTGATGAAGGGAATTTTTATGATGGATTAAAGAAGTATAAACATGATACAACAGAAGATTATTATGCTTTTAAATCCTTAAAAGGAAATAGGGTAAATCGAATTGCAAAAAGAGACAATTCAGATGCAATCTATCATGAAATTGATATTTATCCAGAATTATTTAAAATTTTTAATGTTTTTCTTAAGGATTTTGGCACTGGTCAATCGTTAAAAGTTTCTTATGATCGTTTTAAGAAGTTTGATAATATTTTATTTCCTGAAGATATTAGCATATCTGCAACTCAAGGGATTAAAGAATTTAAATTGAATTTAAAAATAAATTATTTAGATCTAGATAATGGTGGAAGCTTGCATTTTAAAATACCTACTTCATATCAAAATAAAGAAATCTAGTTTATTTTTTCTTTTTCTTTTTTTTATCTCTTTATCTTTATTATCTCAAAATAAAGAAATCGATGATTTAAAAAAATTGAGGTCTCAATATGAATCGGATATTTTGAATGCCAAAAAATTACTCGAAAAGAAAAGTAAAACTAAGAGTAATTATCTTAATGATTTAAAGATATTAAGTAGTAAAATACAATCGCAGGAGAATATTATTTCTACTTATAAACAGGAAATATTATTAATTTCACAAGAATTAGATATTAATAATCAGCTGATAACTAAGCTTTCTGATGAAATTGATAATATAAAAAAAGTATATGAGTTATTAATTATCGAAGCTAATAAACAATACATTAATAATCAGAGCGAATTAATGTTTATTTTTAGTGCTAAAAGTTTTTCAGAGGCATATCGCAGATTTAATGTTTTAAAGCAATATAGTGCCTATCGTAAAACTCAAGGTATTATTTTATTGCAAACTAAAGCAAAATATGATAGTATCAAACAGCATAATTTATATATCTTAAGTCAAAAACAAAAAGTTTATAATTCTTTAAATAAAGAATTAGAAGATATTAAATTAGCTGTAGATTTAAAAGAAAATTATATTTCTAAGTTAAAGAAGGATGAGAATTGGCTTAAAAGAGAAATTTCTAAAAAGAAAAAAGCTTCCTCAGATCTTGAGAATTCAATTAAAAAATTAATCAGCGATTTAGGTAAAGCAAGTAATGCCAATTTATTTAGTAATTTTTCAAATTCTAAGGGTAAACTTAACTGGCCTATTGAAGGTGGCGTTGTCATTAATAACTTTGGTGAACATAATCACGCTGTTTTAAAGGGCGTAAAAATTAAGAATAATGGTATTGATATATCAGCTTTAAAGGATAATGAGGTTAAATCTGTTTACGAGGGTACTGTAAGCCGCGTTATTGCTATTCCTGGCTATAACAAAGCAGTTATTATCAGGCATGGAAAATTTCTCACAGTTTACGCAAATTTAGCCGATGTTTTCGTTAAAAATGGTGATATTATAAAGAGTAGTCAGGGAATTGGTAAAATTTATTCTGAAACAAATGATAAAAATGGAATTTTACATTTTGAAATTTGGGAAGAGAATAAAAAAATTAATCCTACTGATTGGTTGACTAAATTTAATTAATTGTTAAAAAAAAATATTATTAATTTTAGTAACTATTTGTTTTAAATTTAGTATACGAAAAAAAGTGTAAATAATCAGGAAGCTAAATGGATCTAATTGTGGAAAAAATTGTAATTGATTCAGAAATAAAAAATATTACCCTTGTAGAAAAGTTAATTGATGATATTTCTACTCAGTATGATTTACATGCTGATGTGTATGGAAAATTATTATTGGCTGTTGTAGAAGGTGTAAATAATGCCATTGTCCATGGTAACAAATTAGATATCAATAAAAAGGTACAATTAGAGTATATTGTGACTGATAAATATATTGAATTTTCAATAAAGGACGAAGGCAGTGGTTTTGATTATACTCAAATACCTGATCCTACTTTACCTGAGAATATCGAAAAAACACATGGTCGGGGTATCTTTTTAATGAACCATTTAGCTGATGATATTGAGTTTGATCATAATGGCAGCACTGTAAAATTATTATTTGATTTATAGGTGATAGATTTTTTTTACGAAGAAGTATCTGAAAAGCAGATAGATGAAAAACGGGTTCAAACCTGGATTAGTAAAGTTATTGTAGATTACAATTTCTTATTAGGTCCTATTAATTATATTTTTTGTAATGATGATTATATTTTAGATATAAATAAAAAGTATCTAAATCATGATTATTACACCGATATTATTACCTTCGATTACTGTGAAGATAAAACTATTTCTGGTGATTTATTTATCAGTTTAGATACTGTACTTTCTAATTCTCAGGCTTTTAATACTTCCTATTCTCACGAATTACATCGTGTTATTGTTCATGGTGTATTGCATTTACTTGGTTTCAAAGACAAAACAAACCAAGAAGCACTAGAAATGCGTAAACTTGAAGATAAAGCTTTAAGTTTATTGAAAACAATTTCTTAATAATTCTGTTATTTTTTTGATGGTTAAATAATTGGATACAATTACATTTGTACCCTTAATTATTTGTTATGGATTTTAATTATGACGTAATTGTTGTGGGTGCTGGGCATGCTGGATGTGAAGCAGCTGCAGCTGCAGCCAATTTGGGTTCAAAAACCTTATTGGTAACTATGGATATGAATAAAATAGCTCAAATGAGCTGTAATCCTGCTATTGGTGGTATCGCAAAAGGGCAGATTGTTCGTGAGATTGATGCCCTAGGAGGGTTTTGTGGAATAGTTACGGATAAATCTTCTATTCAATTTCGTTTATTGAATCAATCTAAAGGCCCTGCCATGTGGAGTCCAAGGTCTCAATGTGATCGTATGGTTTTTTCCAGTGAATGGCGTAAAATTTTAGAAAATACTGATAATTTATACTTTTGGCAAGACAAAGTTGTAGATATTAATTTCGAGCAAGATTGTGTTAAGTCTATAGTTACTGATCAAGGTGTTGAATTTAAATGTAAATCTCTGATCTTAACTAATGGTACCTTTTTGAATGGATTAATGCATATTGGTAAAGTTCAAATGAAAGGTGGAAGAATCAGTGAACCAACATCTTATGGTATTACAGAGAAGCTTAGGGAAATAGGTTTTACTACTGATCGTATGAAAACCGGAACGCCTGTCAGGATTGATGGTAGAACTATAGATTTTTCTAAATGTCTTGAACAAAAAGGTGATCATACGTTTTATAAATTTTCATACCTTCCTGAAGTTAAATCTACTTTACAGCAAAAGAGTTGTTGGCTTACTTACACTAATAATGATGTACATACATCTCTTAGGGAGGGGTTAAAAGATTCTCCTCTATATAATGGTACTATTCAGAGTATTGGACCTAGGTACTGTCCTAGTATTGAGACTAAAATCGTAACATTTGCGGATAAGGATAAACATCAATTACATTTGGAGCCTGAGGGAGAGACTACTATCGAATATTACTTAAATGGTTTTAGTAGTTCATTACCCTTAGAGGTTCAGTTACAGGCTTTAAAACAAATTCCTGGTTTAGAAAATGCCAGTATTTTCAGACCTGGTTATGCTATTGAATATGACTATTTTGACCCAACTCAATTGAATCATACATTGCAAACCAAATTAGTAAATAATTTGTTTTTTGCAGGTCAAATTAATGGCACTACAGGTTATGAAGAAGCAGGAGCACAAGGTTTAATTGCGGGTATCAATGCGCATTTAAAATTAAATGATAAGCCACCATTTATATTAAGTAGAGATGAAGCTTATATTGGTGTTTTAATTGATGATTTGGTTACAAAAGGTGTAGATGAACCTTATAGAATGTTCACTTCAAGAGCAGAATACCGGATTTTATTACGTCAGGATGATGCCGATGTCCGTCTAACTGAAAAGTCGTATAATGTTGGATTGGCTTCAGAGCATCGCTTTACTTTATTAAAAGACAAATTGCGTTATAGAGATTTAATTCTTGATTTTATTTCTAATTTCAGCATAAAACCTAAATATATTAATAGTTATTTAGAGAGTATAGGAACTTCTCCTTTAAAACAACCTGTTAAACTTAAAGATATTATTTTAAGACCTCAAGTTAAATTAATCGATGTTATTGAAGTTGTAGAACCATTTAAGAATCATCTTCAAGAGCTGCCAGAAGATAGGAGGGAAGAGATTATTGATACTGCAGAAATATTTATTAAATACCAGGGGTATATTAATCGTGAAAAAATAATGGCAGATAAATTAAAGCGACTTGAAAATTTAGAAATTAAGGGGCGATTTAATTATGCTGATTTAAAATCTCTTTCAACAGAGGCGCGACAAAAATTAATTAAAATAAATCCTGATACCATTGGTCAGGCCAGTCGTATTAGTGGAGTTAGTCCCAGTGATATTAATGTATTGTTAGTTTTAATGGGACGGTAAATTTTTAACATGTTCCACGTGGAACTTTAAGTATTTTAGATTATGATTATTTCAGGTAAAATTATTGATGTTATTCATAAAAATATTTTTAATGGAGATATTAAAATTAAAGATGGTAAAATTTTTTCTATTAAAAAGAGTGTTAAAAATTACCAAAATTATATTTTACCTGGCTTAATCGATAGTCATGTTCATATTGAAAGTTCTATGTTAACCCCTCGCCAATTTTCTAAGTTAGTTGTTCCACGTGGAACAGTTGCTGTTGTAACGGATCCTCATGAGATAGCTAATGTGTTAGGTGTGGAAGGGGTGGATTATATGATTCAAAATGCTAAATATGTTCCGTTAAAATGTTTCTTTGGGGCTCCATCGTGTGTTCCTGCTACTGCATTTGAAACTAGTGGTGCAGTTATTACTTCTGATGATATTGATCAACTTCTACAAAGAGAAGATGTATTTGTATTATCTGAAATGATGAATTTTCCTGGTGTCATTTATAATGACGAGGAGGTTTATAAGAAAATTTCTCTTGCACATAAATACGGAAAGAAAATTGATGGTCATGCGCCCGGTTTAAAGGGAGAGGATTTAGAAAAATATGCTGCTGCTGGTATAAGTTCAGATCATGAATGTGTATCAGTAGATGAAGCCATCAATAAGATAAAACACGGTATTGTTGTTCAAATTAGAGAGGGAAGTGCTGCTAAAAATTTTGATTCTTTATCTGCGTTATTTGAATCAAATCCTGATGATATAATGTTGTGTACGGATGATTCGCATCCAGATGAAATTATTCAAAACGGACATATAGATAAAATTATTAGGTTAGGATTATCTAAAGGAATAGATATATTTAAGCTACTAAGAGCTGCTACTGTTAAACCTGTAGAGCATTATAATTTACCTGTTGGATTATTGAGAGAAGGAGATGCCGCTGATTTTATTTTAGTAGATAATTTAGAAGATTTTAATATTCTTGAAACCTATATTAATGGAAAAAGAGTATTTGCTGATAATAAAATATACTTCGATATACATAAATCTGATGTTGTAAATAATTTTAATATTACTCCAATTAACGTTGATCAAATACAAGTTCCATATCAAAATGATGCAAAAATAAAGGTTATTGAAGCTGTAGATGGAGACTTAATTACCACCGAATTTCTTTGGAAACCTTCAAATTCGAATGGATATATAGTGTCAAATATAGATGAAGATATACTTAAAATAGTAGTTGTAAATCGTTATAAGGAATCAAATCCCAGCGTTGGATTTATTAAAAATTTTGGATTAAAGAAAGGAGCAATAGCTTGTAGTGTTGCCCATGATAGTCATAATTTAATAGCTGTAGGGACTTCTGATAAAGAAATTATTTTAGCTTTAAATGAAATTATCAGGTGCAAAGGTGGTATTTCTTGTGTTAATAATAATGATGTTGATATTTTACCTTTGGAAATTGCAGGGTTAATGACAGATAATGATGGGGTACAGGTTGCTGAAAAGTATCAATTTTTAAATGCTAAAGTAAAAGAAATGGGGTCGAAATTGAAGGCTCCATTTATGACATTATCCTTTATGTCGTTGCTTGTGATTCCAAAATTAAAAATAGGGGATAAGGGTTTATTTGATGTGAGTACCTTTTCTTTTACAAATTTATTTGTTGAATGAGTTCTGTTTTAAATCCCAATATTGATTATTTAAAAGAAAAAATTGCAGTCCTTCCATCTGATCCGGGTGTTTATCAATACTTCAATAAGGAAGGAAAAATTATTTATGTAGGAAAGGCCAAGAACCTTAAAAAGCGTGTTTCTTCTTATTTTGTTGGTAAGCCTGATAATGGTAAAACAGCTATATTAGTCAAAAATATAGCCAATATTGAGCACATAGTAGTTAACTCTGAAGAAGACGCTTTGTTGCTCGAAAATAATCTTATAAAGAAATATCAACCACGTTACAATGTACTTCTAAAAGATGATAAATCCTTCCCTTGGATTGTTATAAAAAATGAATCTTATCCAAGAGTTTTTTCAACAAGGAATGTTATTAAAGATGGTAGTTTATATTTTGGACCATATACTTCAGTTGTTATGGTGCGTACTTTATTGGATCTTTTTAAATCTACTTATCCACTTCGCAGTTGCAAATTAAATCTATCTCAGGAAAATATTTCTCAAGGAAAATATAAAGTTTGTTTAGAGTATCATTTAGGTAACTGTAAAGGACCTTGTATTGGAGAGTATGATGAAGTAAATTATGGTAAGAATATAGATGCAATTAAGAATATTTTAAAAGGTAATATTAATTCTGTAATCAAATATTTAAAGGATTTAATGATGATTTATGCTTCTGAATATAAGTTTGAAGAAGCAGAGGATGTAAAGCAAAAAATTAATCAATTAAATTCTTATCAGAGTAAATCAACTATTGTAAGTGCCAGTATAAATAATGTGGATGTTTATTCAATTATTGAAGATGAGAATTCAGCTTATGTAAATTTCCTAAAGGTTATTAATGGTGCTATTATTCAAGCTCACACCATAGAAATGAAAAAGAAGTTAGATGAAACTTTACCTGAATTACTGTCTATGGCTATATTAGAAATTAAAGAGCGTTTACATAGTACCTCAAGAGAAGTTATAGTTCCATTTAAACCTGATATTGAATTTGAAAATATACAATTTATAGTTCCTAAAAAAGGGGAGAAGAAGCAATTATTAGAGCTATCAGAACGTAATGTAAAGTATTATCGTTTAGAAAAATTAAAGCAACAATCCATTCGCAAAAAGAAAACCAGGGAAGATCGAATTTTAAATACTATGAAAAAGGATTTAAGATTGAAAGAATTGCCTAAACATATTGAGTGTTTCGATAACTCAAATATTCAAGGAAATTTCCCTGTAGCAGCTTGTGTTGTGTTTAAGAACGCCAAGCCTAGTAAAAAAGATTACAGGCATTTTAATGTAAAAACAGTTATTGGTCCTGATGATTTTGCGAGTATGGAAGAGATTATTGAACGTAGATATAGGCGCCTAATTGTAGAGAACGAAAGCTTACCTAATCTTGTTATAATAGACGGAGGAAAAGGTCAATTGGGTGCTGCTATGAAAATATTTCGACGTTTAGAAATTGCTGATAAAATTACAGTTATAGGTATAGCTAAGCGTTTAGAAGAAATATTTTTCCCGGGAGATCCTGTGCCTTTGTATTTAGATAAGAATTCTGAAACATTAAAAGTGATTCAGCATGCACGAAATGAAGCTCACCGTTTTGGGATTACCTTTCATAGAAATCAAAGATCTAAAAATTTTGCTACTTCAGAGTTGGATAATATTTCAGGAATAGGAGAGAAGACTGCTCAAAAACTATTATCAGAATTTAAATCTGTAGAACAAATTAAAAAATTAAAACTGGAAGAAATTCAGGGTGTAATAGGTTTAGCTAAAGGTAAAGTTGTATGGGAATATTTTAATTAAAATAAAGCATCTAATAATTCATTCTGATTAAGATCTCTGAGTTGACTAAATACATTAGCAGTTCTATTTGTAATATCTTCATACTGGTGCATACATGTATTTAATATTTCTTGAAGTTCATTTATATTTTCTTTCTCTGTAGAATTACTTTTTATTTTAACTTCACTTATTTTCCCTTTTTGTACGTTAAAGATGATTTCAAATCTTTTTCCAGATGTTGATTTTATTCTTTTTTTAAGTTCATATTTTGGGCTGTATCCATAGTTCCACTCCCAGGTAATGAATTTTTCATCTACTAAATTATCAATTGTTTTATTGTCTTCATTTGACAGTGTGTATGAAGTACAATCATAGTTATTGATTATATATTGATTTAATTGGTTTACAAATACGTCTACTTCTATTTTATCGGTAAGATGATCATATATATTAGTCACTTTACTGCGAACTGATTTAACTGCCTTATCTGTGTATTTTAAAGGATCATTTTTCAATGCATTTGTTAATGACTTCAGTTTACTATTAAATAATAAAGTGCCATGATGCATAACCCTACTTTTATATACATGACATGCATTTCCGCTAATTTTACATCCTTCAATCAAAATATCATTTCTTCCTCCATGGGCTGCATTCACATTTAAAGAATTTAAAAAGTTTACAATGGGAGTAGTATGTTTTTTGAAGTTCACTAATTCACCCTTGTTACCAGAAGTAATAAAACAAAAATTTATATTACCTGGATCATGAAATACAGTTCCTCCTCCGGATAGTCTTCTTATGACTGGAATATTATTTTCATTAACAAAAGAATAATTAATTTCAGCTAGTGTGTTTTGATGTTTTCCGACAATAATACTTTTTGAATTGACATAAAGAAAAAATATGTCTTCTTTAAAATTCTTAAGTAAATATTCCTCGGTGGCTATATTATGAAATGGATTGTTTGTTTGACTTAAAATGATCAGCATATTTCTGTATAATCTATCGTTAGTAATTTTTTATTAAAATCTCAGTTTATTAAATATTAAAGTAATAATGTAATTAATATGTATAAAATATTGAAATATAATTAAATAAATTAATTGTTAGTTGTGTTTTTGTAATTTGTAAAAAATAATAATCTACCTAAAATTATTGAAATTATGATATTTTTACCCAATTCAACAAAAAAAGTACTTCTAAGGTTTTTATAATTCAAAAAATATTTAAATGCGAGTTGTTATTCAAAGAGTGTCTAAGGCATCTGTTACTATTGAACAAAATATTAAATCTTCTATTAAAGAAGGATTACTTGTTTTAGTAGGAATAGTAAATGAGGATGATTATACCGATGTGGAATGGTTATGTAAAAAAATTACCAATCTTAGAATTTTTGATGATGAAAATGGTGTAATGAATAAATCATTATTAGATGTTAATGGTGAGATTATCGTTGTAAGTCAATTTACATTACATGCTAAGACAAAAAAAGGAAACAGACCTTCGTACATTGATGCAGCCAAACCTGAGGTATCTATACCCTTATATAAGCAGTTTATTGCCTGTTTGGAGACTGGTTTAGGTAAAGAGGTAAAAACGGGCGAATTTGGGGCTCATATGGAAGTTTCTTTAGTAAATGATGGTCCGGTTACGATTATTATTGATTCCAGGAATAGAGAGTGATTATTTGATGTTATTCAAATGATTAAAAAGTATATGATCTTTAAGATATACATCTTTTCCATAAATTACTTCACCTGATTCATCATCAAACCAGCATGTTAAGTAAATAATATTTATAGGGATATCTTGTTTAAGGTATACTTTAACCGGATAACCTTTATTTAAATATTTTTCTTTTACAATGTTTTGTTGGTCTATTTTGTTGAGTATGAAATCTGAAAAATCTAGAGCATTTTCTAATCTTATACATCCGTGGCTATAGGTTCTTATAGGTTTACTAAATAAACTCTTTTGCGGTGTATCGTGAAGATAAATAGAAAAATGATTTTTAAACATGAATTTTACTCTTCCTAGAGCATTGGATTCAGAAGTGCGTTGAAATATAGTAAATGGAAAATAAGAGGCTGTATATTGCGAATAGTCGATACTGTCGGTCGGTATTTCTAAACCATTTTTACATATAAACATATTTCGCTTTTGTAAATACAAAGAATCTCTTTTAGCTCCATATAAAATTTGAGTGTTTGCAATAGATTTAGGAACTGTCCAACATGGATTAAAAACCAGGTAATTAATTGAGGATTGGAAAACCTGGGTTTGATTTTTATATTTCCCTACTATTACTTTAGAATTGTAAATACTCTTATTTTCTAGACTGTATTTTAGCTTTTGAGAAGCAATATTAATTGTTACTCCATTTATAAACTGCTTATCATTAAACCATCTTAATCGTTCGAGGTTGGATGTTAAAATGTTGATATATAGATGTGTATTCCAATTTAAAAAATGGTAGGTCTGTTTTCCTACAATACCATCAGGATATAATCCATGCTTAATCTGAAATTTTTTTACAGTTGTGGAAAGTTGTTCATCAAATTTCATCGAAACTGTTGAGTCATTGGGTATTTTTAATAGTTTTCTTTTTAATGGAATAACATATTGGTTCGAATCCCCTTTTTGTAATAAAAAGCCTGGATCCAACACTTCTAGATGAATATTTTGGTTAGTTTTAGCGTATATATCTTTAAGTTCTTTCTTTAATTTTGAATATTCAGGATTTTTAGGTTCAAAAAAGGCATTTAATTGATTAATATTTTCATTTTTAATGTAATTTATCCAAATAGAATCATGAGGTAGTTTTTTGGGAGCTCCATAATTCCAACCACTGTGAAATTCTTTTGGATTTAAAATGGAATAACGAATTCTATATCCACATTCTTTAATGCTTTTTGTAAGCAAAAGATCGAGCTTAGCGTAATAATTTGTATTTATACCTGAATCAGCAAATGTATTGTCATATAATTCATTAAGCTTAAATAAATTGAATTTTTCAGGATTTAAACCGTCATATTTAGAGTCATTAATCCAATTGATTCCTTTTTTTATTATTGAATCGGATTTCCAAATTGGTAAAAATGAGTTTTTTGAATATACAGATGTTAATGAAGAATCATTTATAAAAGATATTTGATTTTGAATATTTACTGATATTTCTTTTTCAGGAAACACTTTTTTTAAATCCTCAATTACTGGTTTATTAATGGCTTCTTTTTGTGTTTTACAAGCCATTAATAAAACCAATATCCCTATATATGTTATGTTTCTAAGCATATACAAATGTAATAAATCACGCAAATAGAAATATTCAGAGTTATTAAATATATGTGTTGGAATTGTAAATACGGTAGTGGCCTTTTATAATTTTATTGAATTTATTCCTGCCTGTTAAACACTGGTTTTCAATCCGTTTTTATGAACCATAGATAAAATATCAAAGGATACCTTTATTTTAAACGATGGAGATAAATTATGTAGGTATAAACGATTGTAATTTATAGGTTTATCCAACTGTATAATTCTTTATAAATCTGATTACAATGCTGGTAACCCATATTAAAAGCCTCTTTAAGTTTTTGTTTGTCTCGTTCAGTTCTGCTTACCGGAATATTTTGTTTTGGTCTAATAACAAATACTTTACCTTCTTCTTCTAATTTTTGAATTTCTTTAAGTTGATTGTTGTAATTAATATATCTGTTATTTAGTGTTTTAAGTAGTTGTGGATACTTAGAATAAAATAATTTTCCTAAAGTTGAAAATTTGGTAGGTTTTTTTACAAAGTCACTCGTTTGCGTTAATACAATAATTAATTTATCACAACCATCTTCAAAAGCTTTTTTATAAGGGATTGGATCACTGATGCCTCCGTCTAACAATTTTTTATTATCAAAATTTACCATTTTTGATGCAAATGGTAAACTGGCCGAAGCCTTTAAAGAAGTTAGTAAAGTATCGTAATCTAATGTTTTAATATAAAATGGTTTACCAGTAATACAATCTGTTGTTCCAATAATAAATTCCTGGATAGAATTAGAATATGTATTGTAATCAAATGGAATTAGTTTTTTGGGGATTTCATTAAAAATAAAATCCATCCCGAATAATTCTCCTTTAGTAAACAAACGCTTATAACTCATATAACGCTTGTCCTCAATATATGAATAAGGGACATTTAAATTACGACCAATTTGTTTAGAAATGTAGTTTACACCATTGCATGCACCCATACTAACACCAATTACATAAGGTAATTCAATGTTTTTTTCCATTAAGCAATCAATAACTCCTGCACTATAAATACCTCTAAAGCCACCTCCTTCTAGTACAAGTCCAACTTTTTGATTCATGTTTAATTCATATTTTTGATATTATATGACAAAAATACGAATATATTGGCAGTAATTAACTTTCTAATTGATTACCATTTCTAAAAAAGTCTTTGGCTTCTTGTAAAGCCTGATCTATTTTTTCCAGTTTGCTGTAATAATTTTTTTCATGAATATTGGTTGAAATTATTTTATGCATACCACCGTTTTTAATTACCACACGTTTATCTGCAAGCAATATTAATAGTGGATCATGGGTTGCCATAAGTACTATTTTATCTTTACTTACCAGTAAATCCAGAGCCTTTTTCTTATTTACTCCGGCATTTTCAATCTCGTCAATTAAAACTATAGGAGCCTGACCAATACACGCTACATCTGCGATCATCAAAGCTCTGGATTGTCCGCCACTTAAAAAGGTTACAGGAGTTGTAGAATCAAATGGCTCACCTGAAAGCTCATTGGCAAGTTTAATAACTTCAAGTACTGTATCTTCAGCATTGGCCAAAAATCGGCTTTGAGCATGTAATAAAAGAAAACTTTCCACATCCATATCCAGCACAAAATTCATGTTTTGAGTTATTTGAGCTATCAATTTACCCCCATAAAGAGCTGCAGTATCTTCGTTTGCTATTTCTCCATTAATTAGAATCTTGCGTTTAGTAGGAGTATCCCCATTGGCTAACCACTCAATATCAGCCAGTAACCTGCTTTTACCAGAACCTGTAGGACCAACAATACAAGTTATTTCACCTGGTTTAAGATGTAAATCACAATTTTCAATATTGTTACTTTTATCAAATCCCTTTAAAATATCAAGAGTCTCAATACTTGATTTTCTTTCGCAATCTTTAATTCCGCTAATATAGTCCTTGTATAAAACTGTTATTTCTTCTTTAGAAATAGTGTTTTCCTTCCAAAACTCATCTGGTTGTCTATCTATGTATTCTGAAAATGATTTAAGCTCAGTTTCAGCCTCTATTTGAAATGAAGAAAAGAAATCGTTGAATAAAGGATTTTCTTTAACAATTTCTTTTAATGGTGTATTTAAGTATGCGAAAGTATCCATAGTTTAAAGTTTAATTTTACGATTTAATCCTATTTGAAAATCTTCACCAACTCTGGTTTCTCCCAGACAATATGAACAAAGCGCTGTTGGCATTGAAAACCTGAGTTTCATCTGTTCATTTTCCTGGTATTGTTTAGTATTAACAACCAGGTGAGCCAATTTATCTGCTCCCTGACCAGTTATTCCGTTTATAAACAATACTTTACATTTTGGATTGACTTGCTGTATTTTGAAACGAAATACTTCCTTTTCTGCCTGAGAAACTAAATCACTTTTAGTTACCACAACAACATCAGCCATTTTTACCATAGGTCCGGTTTTTAAAGGAGTATTAATACCGCTTAAATTATCCAGAACACATACTGCCGGAATGTTTTTTAAATGTGGTGCGCAGCGATTACATAATCCGGCACTTTCGGTAATTAATGTCGAAAACTTATTTGTTTCAGCCCATTGAATGCATTCTTCAATATTTGATACAAAATAGTGATCCGGACACAAATTTCCAGCTAATCCTGTTTTGGCTGTTATGCCGTACTTACTATATTGTTCTTCGTCTAAAGAGCTTAAACAATCAAATTTAATAACTCCACATTTATCTTTAAACCCCTGTATACTATCAATCATTTTAATAATAACTGATGTCTTTCCTGATGATGGAGGTCCTGCTATAGTGATTAAGTTTATCATGCAATTTTTGGTTTTATTTTTTAGTCCATATCTCCATAAATGTTTCCTGGATTTCTTCTTTTAATTTGCCGATGTAATGATTGTTTAAGAAATCCCATCCTAACCATTTAACAGCTTTAGGGAATTCTTTGTGGTCGATATCCGGATGAATGGCCGGAAAATGTCTTTTCTTAAGAAGTTCAGCTACTTCTTTACTAAATAAAAAGTTCAGTAATTCCTGATGCTGTTCCTTTTTCTTCTTTTTAACCAATAAAAAGACCGGACTGGCAATAGCTCCGTCTTCAGGCCAAACTATTTCAACATCTTTATCTTTGATTCGTTTTGCAAAGAAATAAGGCATTATATATATTGCAGCACCTTTTTCATCATTATTTTCTGCTAATTTTACCATTTCAGCAGGGTGCATTCCTCCTTTAATATTATTGGCTAATATTTTAATGGCTTCAAAGCCATGATCTTTATAAAAAGGGAGCATAACTGCATTACAGAAAAAGTCATCTTCTCCTCTCATGATTATACTGTTTTCAAAGCATGGTTGTAAAATATCACTCCATTTTTTTGGCATTTCTCTATCTCCCAATTTCTTTTTATCAATAACCATTACTAACATATTGGCAGTGTACATGGTGTAATTTTTATTGGGATCAGCAAAGCCTTCTTTCTGTAAGTATTTATTAGGAACATAAGGTTCTACGGCTTCAAATATATCTTTTTCTATAAATCTGTTTATAAAAGGTCTGTGAAAGAAATTGTTAATATCAGAAGCCATTATAACATCAGGCAATTCATTTTCATCTGATATATTATCAAGCATTGGATAATAGGATAACTCATGATTTACATTTCCTTCTAATATGTAATTTAAATCCTTAAAAAGATCTTTGTTATCTTCAAGGTAAGATTCTGTATATTCTTTAAAAGGATTGCGTAATCCACAAGGTAACATTGCTGAAAAATGCAGTGTTTCATTCTTTTTATCCGTAATTTTTTGTTTTTCTGAAATCGATTGATTCAGCGTGTTGATAAAGTGTTCTGAATTAATATTATTTGATTTTAATAAAGTAGAAAGTCGAACAAAACGTCCGGTTTTAATTAAGTTTTCAGATTTAAAATAATTTCCTAAACCGTGTTGTTCAAAAACGGAAATAAAATCACTGTTTAATTCTGCTATCTGTAATAGATTTTCGTTACCTGTAATCATGATTAAATAAAGTTAAGGTTATAAAGCGACTAATAATTTTTTAATTTCTCCTGAAGAGGTTGATGCCTCAATCAATTCAATGGGAGTATTATATAAATCAGATAAGGCATCAGCTTTTAACACTTCTTCAGTATTACCAATTGATGAAACAGTACCATTTTTAAGCATGATTACTTTATCTGCAAAATGCAATGCCTGTTCTGGCGAATGCGTGTTCATAATAACTCCGTAGCCCTGCTTTTTCAATTTGTGTGCCACTTTCATGACATGGAGACTGTTACCCATGTCTAAATTAGCAGTTGGTTCGTCCATGGCAATAAATTTTGGTAGTTGTGCCATTGCCCTTGCTATAAGAACCAATTGCTTTTCTCCACCGCTAATTTTTGAGAAATCTTTATAAGTCAACTTTTCAGCTCCAAGTACTTTTAAACAATGATATGCTATTTCTTTGTTTCTTTTGTTTGGTTTTCCAATAAAACCATTAGTATGAATGTATTGTCCCATTAGAACAACATCTATAACTGAATATGGAAAAGGTGTGCCATGTGCCTGCGGAACATAGCTGATATAACTTGCAATTTGTTTATGTGTATGATATTTAATTGGTTTTTTATTGTAAAATATACTTCCGTTAATTGAAGGTAATAAACCTAATATGGTTTTAAATAAGGTAGTTTTACCTGTACCATTTTTACCTAAAATACAAGTTAATTCACCTGTATTAATCGTCACATTAATATCAGATAGCACTACTTTTCCTCCATATCCGCAACTTAAATCTTTTAGCTTTATCATATCAGTTTTTTTTTGATGATTTCATTAAAATAAAAATAAAGAAAGGTGCACCTATTAAAGATGTTGTGATACCTAATGGTATTTCCATGCTGGTTATTGAACGACTAAAGTCATCCACTGTTAGAAGAAATATTCCTCCTATAAAAAACGATGCAGGTAATAATACCATGTTTTTGGAGCCTGTTAACATACGAGCAATGTGAGGAATGACTAACCCAACCCATCCAATAATACCACTTATACTTACTGCAGAAGAAGTCATTAATGTGGCTATACTAATTACGATGAATCTTAGTCTGTCAACATTTATTCCCATTGTTTTTGCTTCTTCATCACCAAAAGAAAGCATATCCAGTTTCCACCCTGAAACTGTAAGAATAACTAAACCAATTAGTGCTATAATTCCAATAAAATATAAGTCATTCATTTCTATGTCAGATAAACCACCCATAAGCCAATATACTATAGAGGGTAAAGTATCATCAGGATCAGCAATATATTTAAGCATAGAAATTAAAGCTGTAAAAACAGTGGCTACAATCATACCTGAAAGTATTAGAGTAAGACATTTTTCATGCTTTTTTCCAGTACTTAAGCTAATAAAGTATACAGCTAATACAGCACCAATACCAAATACAAAAGATGATATTTGTAACATAAAGTGGCTCCTACCCAAAATTATAGCTAATGCAGCACCAAATCCTGCCCCGGCAGATACACCAAGTATAGAAGGAGAAACCATTGGATTTCTGAACATTCCCTGATAAGTTGCTCCTGTTAAAGAAAGTGTTCCACCAACAAGAAAAGCAGCTAATATCCTGGGAAAACGAATATCTATTAATACTATTTTTACTTGAGTAGATATTTCTGAATTTGATGAAAAATATGATATTAATAAAGTCCAAATATCACTTATTGAAATACTAAATCTTCCTAGTAATAAGGAAATTAGTATTATCGTTATACTCAATAATGAGAGGATAATAAATATCGATATGTTTGACTTTTTATGCATTAATATTAAAATAAAGAGTTGAATTCAATATCAGTTAAGTTGTATTTATAAAAAAGCTGATAAAAGGTTTTTACCTGTGTTTTCATTTGTTCTTCTGATAGGTTATAAAAAATATAACTCAACCATATTACTCCCGGAATCCTGTTTACTGTAGGCGGATGATCAAACCATCCGAATGGCTTTGACGGAACCTTATAAATCTGTTTGTTTTTTACGGCAGTAATGTTTTGCCATCTTTCATCGGTTTTTATGTTACTGTATGCATTTTTATCAGCCTTAAAACCTGCTGTAAATATATAATCAGGATTCCATTCAATGATTTGTTCCATATTTACGTTGGCATGGCCACCGTTTGGTATACTAATTTTAGCTACATTATTTAAATTAAGGTAGTCTAATACTTCGGTGTGTTTTGAACCTGATGGATCAGTCATCATCCCGGAACCTCCTATTGTATAGTATATTCCAATTTCTGGAGACCTGATTTCTTGCATTAATTTTTCACTCTGCTTGTAAATAGAATTCAGGAAAGTAATACATGCTTCACAAGATTCATTTTGTGGAAGAATACTACTTAAAAATTTATATGTATCAGGCAGTTTTGAAATGGATAAATCAATAATTACAACAGGTATTTTAGTTCGAGTCTGTAACTTATTAAAACGCTCAAAATTATCAGAATCGATAAAAGTACCCGCAATTATTACCTGTGGATTATTGATTAAAACACTTTCAATGTTTTTGATATCTACCTCAGGCAGCATATTATATTTATCTGAGATGTATTTATATTTTTTGCTTCCGGGTATAATTGCTTTTGCAGCCATAATATTTTGTGCTATAGGAAACAAAAGAATAGAAGTTTTTGAATCGTATGGTAAAATACGTTCAATATTGTCTGGAATAGTAATATTTCTACCTGCCATATCTTTGATATTTATGGCAGATAATGAAAATGTTACCAGTGTGAATATGATTGCGATTAAAGTCTTCATTATAAATAATTTGTATGTTATTTATGTCTATGTTGTTTTAAAGTTTTGATATGCAATTTCGCTTAAATGCTCTTTTAAATAGGGTAGAGGTAATGATCGTAATTTGTCCCATCCAACCCATTGAAATTTATTATTTCCAGAGAATAAAGTATGGGAGGAAATATGAGTTGTACCACATCTTTGAATGATTGTTTTTATTTCTTGGCTAAACAGGTGATTTGCCATAGTAATGGCTTTTAATCCTGCATCTTTCTTTGCTAAAAAGAAATGGCATGTAATTGGATTTCCATCCTGAGTTTTTATGATGTCAATCTTATTACGAACATCACTTCTGATAAATAAACTTGCAAATTGATGTACAATACTAATGGGCATTGTAGTATCATTATTAGTTGCCATATTTTTAATGATGTAAGAAAAGTGCTGTTTATCTTCTACATTTTCAGCATATTTAGCTATAGCTTCTTCTCCGAATTTACTATACCAATGGAGCATTATATTAAATCCAAAATGATCACGTTGATTTTTACCCATTTGCATGATAGTTCCTGTAAATTTTGGAGATAATAAATCACTCCATTTGTCAGGTAAATCAATATTGATATCCTTGGTTTTATCATGAATCATTACCATCTCTTCAACAGCAAAAGGATGATAGTAATGATCTTTATCAATGATGTTCGTTTCACTAAATACTTTTCCTTTATTAATAGTAAAAGCTGAATTTTGATAATAACCTGATGTAACAAATTTTTCAATAAATTGCTGAGTCATGAATGAACTAAAACCTTTGCCAATAAAGATGTCAGGTAAATCATCAGCCGATTGGCAAAGGGCTAAATAATTCTGAAACTCCTTTTTTGTGTGTTTAGGGAAAATATTCATATTGAGTTTTATACCTTCTTTTTTAGCTTTCTTTTCCAATTCAATAATAAAATCATTTTGCCATAAAAAATTTACATAACCAGCAATATTTACAGCATCGGGTTTTATTAATTTATTACGCATCTGTGTATAACTACAAGGATATTGAGATGCTCTTTTCATAGTTTTTTCTAAACCATATTTTAATGCATTTAGAGGTATATTTGCATTAATAGCTAATAACTGAAGTGTTGTATCATCTTTTATGTATTTATTAAAAGAATAAAGTTGTTCGGCGCATTCAGGAACATTTTTTAAAAGCTCTTTAATGTTTGTATTTTGTTGTAAATGCATATTTCAAAAATTAAAGGTTAAGAAAACTCTGATATCACGTCCTTCACTGGGGATATATGACTGATAGCTGTAATACTCCTTATTTAGAAGGTTATTAATGGCTATATTCAATGAGGGTTTAGTTTTTACTTTTGGTAAATTCATACCTAGATTACATCCTAGAAGAAAGTACTGAGGTGTGGCGTATTGGTACTCTCCCAAACGTGTTTGTTCTGAATAATACACCGACCTTATAGTTGTATGTATTTGTATATCATTGTTAAACGAGAAATTGTAATTGAAATCACTTTTAATGTTGAAAGGAGGTACATAATCAAGAGGTTCTCCATCCATAAATAATCCTTTGGTTTCCGTTATATCAGTGCCATTTAAATAGGCCATACCTAAACGCACTACAATTTTGTCGTTACTGGATAATATTCCATTGTATTTTATATTTAGATTAGCTTCTCCACCAAACATTCTTGTTTCACCAATATTAACATAGGTATAATTGGTTCCGGGCAGTCCTCTTTTTTCTTCTTTTGTTATCATATTATTCATGAACCAAATAAATGGACTTAGTTCAAAATCAGTATGTTTTGATTTGTATTGATAGCTCAAATCAAAGCTGTAACAGTATTCTGGTTCTAAATCCGGATTTCCAAACAGGATACCATTAGAGGTATAGTTATCTGTATACATTTCTGTTGTTTCAGGCATTCTAAAGGATCTGGACAGGTTAAGTTTTACTTTTGATTTTGATTGAATATTGAATAGAAGCGATAAGTTACCGCTAATAGCATTTTTCTTATCATTTCTTCCTTCACTTAGTTCTTTACTATGTACATCTCCCTCGTAAACAGAAGCATAGTTGTAACGTATCCCAAGAATTCCTTTTGTATTGTTTGAAAATTTATATTCATTATTGACAAAGATTCCAGAGGAGATAGAATGCGCATTATGACTTACTCTGTTCTCGTAAGAAATATCTTCAATATAATCGATGAAATCTGTTGGAGTAGAAATATGAAAACTATACCATTCTGCACCAGTTGTAATTTTATAAAATTCGTTTACATCAATATTTCCTTTAATAAGCGAACCATAATAATAATCTGAAAAGTTCGTAGTTTCAACATAAGATAGTCTGTAACCAGCTGCTGCAAAATACTTATTTATTAAAATCCTGTTTTCATCAGAATAAAATCCATTAATTTCTGCATTGCTGAATATTCCTAATTTACCTTTGGAATACTTTAAAGAATAGTTGTTGGAATTTTCCTTTTTAGTTTGAATCCGCATATATTGGGTACCATTGAAACCAAGGGGCTTGCCCCATGGTCCTCCTTCATGAATATCAACGCTAAGTACAATTTTTTCAAGATCAGAAAGTTTATATCCCGTTGTAGTAAAGAAGTCTTTATCTGTATAAAAACTGTTTTCAGCAATTGAACCATCAGGATATTTAAAATTATCAGCATCTCTGTATCTAAAGCCTGCTTTTATTGCGATTTTTCCGTTACTCCAGCCTCCACAGCCTAAAAGATTTTTTTCTTTGTTTACAGAGCCATAACCGGTAGTAATTTTTGCATTAAATTTATTTTGTTTAAAAGGGGATTTATCAATTAAATTTATGATACCACCCATTGCACTTGCACCATAAATTACAGAAGCTGCTCCTTTTTCGATTTCTATACGTTCCAGATCATAAACGTTAATAGTATGCGACATAACACCAGCCGGGTATGAACTAAAACGTCTGTTTCCATTCCTCAATACTAAAATCCGGTTACCAGACATACCTCGTAATGTCAGTGGTGCCTGGTAACCGGATTTATTAGTAAAACCAGCTTTAGTTTGAAGTACCTGATTTACACTTTGAGGATTTAATGGTGTCATTTCCTTTTTATTTGTAGAAAAAGCAGAAACAGCACTTTTATTTTCAATTGTTTGTTGAGATACAATTGCAACTTCGTTAAGCAGAAATTGATCAGGATTTAAAAAAAACTTTGGGTTAGTTGTATGTTTGGTTAGTAAAAATGTATCAGTTTTATATCCTAATGAACTGATAAACATTTTTTTATTTCTGTTAAAATCTTTAAGTTTTAATTCAAAGTTTCCCAATGAATCACATATAGTTCCAAAGCCATCAATAGTTGATACTGCTGCATATGAAATAGCATTTCCATTTGCATTTAAAACAGTTCCATAAAAGGCTGTTTGAGCATTTATTCTATTCATAATCAATATAAAGCAATATGTAATAATCAGGATTCTTAGCATTGTTTTAATATTTATTCGCTTATAACTTGCCAATGAACAATGGTTTGCTTTTCGTTGGGTTTAGCTGGTTTATAGGTTCTAACCATAAATTTTACATAAGCACCTTCTGAAGTTTTGATTAAATAGACTGGTTGTACTTCTTCCTCGGTCATTCCATCTGGAATTTCTAATACGCCACTTCTAAAATCACGTCCAATTACACACTTATCTATAGCTGCAAACAAGCCCTCTCTTTCGTAAAAACCTGTTTCTTCATCTTTGTAGTCAGAATAATCAATTACAGGATCATAAGCTAATTGATCAATCATGTCAGAAGTGATTGTTGTTAGGTTTGTGAAAAATTCTAAACCTTCGCCAATTTTACATCCTTGTGTAGAAGAGGATAGGAGCATGGCAGGACATCCTTCATTTTGCAAATCACCATTTTCATCGTAATAGTATGACTTAACAACGTAAAAATCGATATCATATGGAAAGTCGTCTACTTCTTCCATATATTCATAGTCAAGATTTGTTTCTGTCGACTTACACTCACTATGAACAAAATCCATCCCTGCACCCCAAACATTAATACTTGGTGATCGTTCCAGGTAATACTCTTTAACAGGATAGTCGCCTTGAACTATTGTTTTTTCAATATCATCATCCTCACATGACGTAATAAAGGAGGCTAATAAAATCAGGGGTAATAATAATTTTTTCATAATGGTAAAATTTAAATTTTTAATTATTCATCTCGTTATCTCAAAACAGATAACGTGCCATTATAAAAAAGAATATTCTTAAAATGATTGTAAAGTATGATTAATAAAAGTAAATCAAATACATAAAATTTTTATTGAATCAAATTTACAGTTATTTAAATATTACATAATTGTAGGATTTTTATTTTAACAATTACAATATTGTATTTTTTTCTGGAAAGTAATAAAAAAAGGGCTCTAATTTACAGCCCTCCTGAAATTAGAACTATGATGTAAAATTGAATGATTAATTGTTGATAAGCCATTTTTTTAGTAAAGATACTCTTGCTTTACTGACAATAATACGTTCTTTAGTTGGTACTTTTAAATTGATTGAAAGACGATTTCCAAACCATACAACCACTTCTTTAACTGATTGATGAGAAATGATAAACTGTCTGTTTGCTCTAAAAAATTCTGAAGGATCCAGTTTAGACATTATCGTATCTAAAGATGATTCAACAGGCCATTCCTCGGCTTCAAGAGTATGTAAAGTAACATTTTCATTTTCGGTAAAAAAATAAGCTATTTGCGCTGTAGGAATAGGTATTAATTTATCACGATATTTGATTAACAGTGTTTTGGTATAGTCATTTGTTTCTGCAATAAAACTATTCATCCTTTTAGCATAACTCTCCAGATCAGTATTTGAAAAGTTTTTAAGCTTGTTTAAAGCTCGCTCTACGTTTTCAGGTTCAATAGGCTTTAGTATATAATCAATACTATTTACTTTAAAAGCTTCCAGGGCATAACTATCATAAGCTGTTGTAAAAATTACCGGACATGAAATTTCAACCGATTTAAAGATGGCAAAAGATTCACCATCTGCAAGCTGAATATCCATAAATACTAAATCAGGTAATTTGTTATTCTGAAAATATTTTACTGATGATTGTATACTATCCAAAACTGCGATCACTTCAAGATCTGGTTCTACTTCCTGAAGTATTGCTTTTAGATTTTTTACTGCAACAACTTCGTCTTCAATGATTACTGCTCTCATTTTCTACGTTAGTTAAAGGAAGTTCTACGATAAATTTATTATCGTATACATATTTACTAATTTCTTCTCCTACAAGGTATCTATAACGTTTGGTTAAATTACTTAACCCTATTCCTGTTGAAACCTGATTTCCGGATTTGGGTTGATAATGGTTTTCAACGGTTAATTTATTTTCAACATTAATATAAACTTTAATAGTCATTGGATACTCGTCGCTTATTATATTATGCTTGATAATATTTTCGATAAGAGGTTGCAAGGATAAAGCCGGTAATTTTACTTTTGATTCAATGGTTTCATCAATTGAAATCTCAAAATTTAATTTATCTTCATATTTGATGTTTAACAAGTATTGATAGGCTTTTAAAAAGAATAGTTCTTCTTTTAAAGTGACTAACTCCTGCCAGTTTCCCTTTAAAATATACCTGAATAGATTTGAGATTTCATTAATAAATTTAAGCGCCTTTTTATTGTGTTTTTCGCGCACTAAGCCCGACAATGAGTTTAATGAATTAAAGAAAAAATGAGGGCTTATTTGAGCAGATAAAGCTTCAAAACGGTTTTGTAAACTCTCTGTTTTTAATTTTTCGTTTTCAATCAGCATATTTTGTTGCTTGTACAATAATTGATATAACTGACCAAATAAAGTGACTGAAACAAAAATAAATAAGCCTTTAAATAATACAATTCCATTTAAATACAAAGGAATAGGTTGAAATTTAAAATGATTATGAAGAGAAATTAATGAATTTGTGTATATGCCTATGTAACATATTAATAAAGTTGATAAAATAATTATGTAAGGTCTTATTTTGTAAGGTATGCTATGGTATAAAGGATTATGTTTTTGACGATTGGGGTTATTTATAATCAGAAGTAACCATGTTAAAATTAAAAAGAATATAAAATCAAAAATAATTCCCTTGATATTATCTCGTTTACCTACCATGGAAGGCGGAAAAATCTGATCATTTTTAAATGGAATATTACCAGAAAAATAATTATTATTTATGTCACCAGATTTTTCATCGTTCAATTGCGGAGGAGGTACTTCACCAAACTCTTGAATATTTGGTGGAGCTGGTACGTGTGATGTATCGTTGTTAAACCATGGTTCTCTCAAATGCATATCAGGGTTATTGGGTGAAGATTCATCTAATAGCCTTAAAACATCCGGAAAGATGATAAATACACCAATTAATAATGCGACAAGAATATTTATTATTTGCGTTTTATATAGATATTTTAAACTCATTAGTATTGAAAATAACCCTAATATATAGATTATGCAAAGATGATAATTTTGAATAAAATTTTCTTCTTTAATTCTTTGTTTTCCTATTCATAGCTCGGATGTAGAATTTGGTCTTCCACCACCACCTCCAGTATTTGAATTACCAACTGTAGTTGTAGTGCCGGATATACTAAATGTTTTATATAATGTACCCGGAGTATATTCTCCATTTATATATAAACCACCTGTTTCAGTTCCTGTGGAACTCCCGTTTGTATAAATAGAATAGCTTGAACCAGATTTTAAATCAGATGAAGATAGAGTAACTGATGAATACTTGTGTTGAGGTTTAAAAGTAACAATTTCAATACCATTACTATCTTGTAGATGAAATAGTGTTCCGGCTGAATATGTTGATGTAAAATATACCATTACATTGTTTTGTGATGAACTGCTACTTGGTGCCTCTGCCATTCCTGAGCTCCCTGCTGCAATAAGAAATCCACCATTAACCTTAAAAGATCCATCATAGTCAAGAGCTCCGTTACCACTGTTTGTTGGTCCATGTACCAGTACCGTTCCATCTGTCATAACCCCCGAACCATTCATGTCTAGTCCGTCACCACTCGCATAAACAATTAAGGTACCACCGTTTATATATAAATAATTACTGCTTGATCCTGCTGCATTAACACCATCATCAGATGAAGTTAAGGTTATTTTTCCACCATTAATAGTAATTGTTGCTCCCTCCAGACCTTCGTATGATTTGGTAATCTCAATGTTTCCATTGTCTATTTGAAGTTCTTTATCAGCATGTAAACCATCATCATTTGAAGAAATAATAAAGCTACCATCACTTATTAAAATATTTTTATCGGAATGAATTGCATCATCAGTACTGCTTATAGTAAATTCTCCATTTTCAACAGCTACTGTACTACCAGCTTTTAGTGCTTTACTAGAATTTACACTTCCTTTACAAGTAATTGAGTAAGCACCGTTTATAATAGTTAGATCATTGTATGCATACATACCGTCAGCATATGTTACTATTTCAAAATCAGCATCGTTTATCTTCACATATCCACAAGCACTGTTTTCATTATCAGATTTAATGGCATCACCTTCTGAATCGATATTAAAAGTACCATTATTTATTACTAAATAATCTTTTCCCCTGATTCCGTCATCAGCTGCATTTACAGTATATGTTCCTGAATTGATCACTAATCCATCTTTACTTGTAATACCGTCTTTATAATTTGCATTTACAGTAATAGAACCTGTTCCTGCCAATCTTAAATCAGATTTTGAAAAAATAACAGCGTTTGCATCTTCATCTGTGTAAGAACTTCCATCAGTAACTGTATTAGTTGTATTATCATTCAAAATAATAATTGAACGAAGTGATTTTTCAATAAAAATAGCAGGGTTATATGAACAGGTAATACTAACGTTGTCAAGTATAAGTTTTACCACCGATTCATTATCGGTAGAAACAAGAATCTCTCCGTTGCTTAAATTTCCTTGAAATAAGTAATTGCCTTCTGAATTAACTGTTAATATTCCATCTTCAAAAGTAGCTCCTTCACCTGTAATTTCGGCTGTATTGTCACTAAACACGATTGTTGTTACATCAGAGGAATCCCATTCATAATCTGTATCTTCTTCATAATATTCCGAGTAATTGTCATCATCATCATCGCTACTACTGCTACTGCTGTTTCCGGATTCTGAATCTGAATCAATATCTCGTTCACAGGCTCCTAAAAACAATACAATTACTAGAGCCAATAAATTAAATTTTATTGATGTTAACATAGCTATTTTAATTTGAATTATAGGCTAAAATTAAAATGACAATAGGTATGAGATTTAGATATTTTCAGGGAAATGGCATTATTAATGGGTGAAGTGGGAAATTTTCCGACGCCTTATTTTTATTGTTGAGTATTTGTGTAAATGCCTTTAATATAGTGTTATAGTAATGAGTGTAATGATTTGAGTTGACTGTTTATAAAAATCCTACTTCACCCTAAAATAATTCCGCTTAACCTTAAATTGCAAATATTACCAGTAAATATGCTGTAATATCGCAATTACAAATTATTTATGAATCTACCAGTAGGTTATATATTAACAATTTGTTAAATATTTAAGATGTTTTTTTAGATAATGCCTAAAACATTAGAAAACCATGCTTATCTAAAATTTTTTTCTGAATACTATTTAAGTCGCTATTAAATTTAATATTAACACAGGAACTATGGATAGGATTGAAACAAGCTTTTTTGACCCGATTCATATTGATCAAATGAATAATGTAAAACTAATGGATCGAACAGATACAAAATATTGTGTTGAATTGAATCTTTTGCAGGATATTTTAAATGAAATAAGTTCGGATTATTACGCATTATCAATTGAAAATAAGAATCAATTAAAATATGCTACTACTTATTATGATACCTACTCCAGACAAATGTTTGGAAATCATCATCGGGGTAAATTAAACAGGTATAAAATACGAAAAAGAACTTACCTTATTTCTGATTTGAGTTTTTTAGAAATAAAGTTTAAATCAAATAAGGGAAGAACCATTAAAAATAGAATTGAAATTCAAAATAAGTTTCAGTTTTTAACTCATGAAGAACAGCAATTTATTTCAAAAAATACACCTTATAAAACGCATCACTTATATCCTGTTTTAAATAATAATTTTACAAGGCTGACTTTGGTTAATAAAGAATTGAAAGAACGTTGTACTATAGATTTTAATCTAAGATTTTTTAATGAAGAACGTTTGGTGAAATTAGATGACCTGGTTGTTGTTGAAATAAAAACAGAAAAACGTAGTGAGCATTCCAGTCTGTTTACTGCTCTCAGAAACAGGAAAATTTTGCCTTGTGGTTTTAGTAAATATTGTATTGGTCTATCTCTTATTGAAGAAGAACTTAAGAAAAATGCATTTAAGCCTAAATTAAGGTCAATAAAAAATAATTATCACTCTACTTACCAACTTCAAGAAGTTATTTAAATCATGTTAAATTCTATATTACAATTATCTGAACAGAAATTGAGTCTTTCATCAGCCTTGGAAAGCTGGGATCAAAATCTATGCTTTTTTGGCATTCAAATTATCGATATAAGTGGTTTTACGGAACTAGTTGTACGTTTTTTATTTAATACCGCACTATTATTATTAGTTGTTCATTTTATTTATGCAAAAAACAGTAGAAGAAAAGATTTTTACTTTTCTTATTTATCAATTGGGGTAATCGTATTTCTGCTTTGTTTTTTACTGAATAGTGTTAAGCTGGAACTTGGTTTTGCAATGGGGCTATTCGCTATTTTCGGTATTATTCGATATAGAACAGATGCTATTCCAATAAAAGAAATGACCTATTTGTTTATTGTTATTGGTATTTCTGTTATGAATGCACTAGCGCATACAAAATTGAGTTACTCTGAGCTGATTTTTACAAATGCTATTATCATCGTTGGATTATGGTTTCTTGAAAAACGTTTAAGTTTAAAGCAAGAGCAAAGTGTTACCTTAATTTATGAGAAAATAGAAAATATTCATAAAGCAAACTCTGCCGTATTGTTGGATGATCTTAGAGACAGAACTGGTATAGATATTATAAGATATGAAGTTAATAAGATTGATTTTTTGAGAGATGTAGCTGAAATAACGCTCTATTTTAATGTTAATGGAGGTATTGAAGATCATGATTAATAATAGGATTATGAATAAAGTAAAGATAAATACCGTATTTTATATTGGAGTTGTCTTGTTTGTTGCCGGTATCGGAATTACTGCTAATGCTCAAACAGTACAAAAAGAATGGCAAACCAGGCTGGCAGCTAAGGTATCGTTTGATATCATAGATAATTTATCTCTGGAAATATCTCCTGAGCTTCGTTTGGATAATGATTTTAAGCTTGATAAGTATTTGTTGGAAGGTGAATTAGATTATCAAATTTTAAAAAATATTTCAGCAGGAGCAGGCTATCGGTTTTTAGCCAATAAAAAAAATAGTGGTGATACCGAATATCTTCACAGATATAAATTTTATGCAGGTTATAAACACAAAATAGAGAGGTGGAAACCAGGATTTAAATTAACTTATGCTGATTATTCTGACGATGAAGAAGAGGATTCAGAGTTTTTACGTCCGAAAATATCTGTAGAATATAATATCGCAAAAAGTAAAATTACTCCCGAAGTCGAAATTGAATATTACTATCAGATTCCATCATCTGATTGGTATAAAGTTAGATATGGAGCTAACTTAGATTATAAGATCAATAAAAAGAATTGTATTAACTTAGGTTATAAACTGGATTATTACTTAAATGAATATTTTAACCGAAATATTATTGAAGTATGTTATAAATTAAAATTTTAGCTCCGATAGGGTAGATTTATATCATAGAATCTTTTTATTTGACCAGGATTAATACTAATAAGAGGCTGTTCAATATGTTTTGTTGACAGCCTCTTTATTTTTTAATTCTATTTAAAACATAGGATCCCAAGGGGGTAGCATTTCAGATTTTTGCTTATAAATATCTAATACCTTTTGACTAATAAATCTCTTGTTTACTACAATACGAAACATATATTCGTTAAACCATTGATCAGTAAAAGTAAGATATCCGTTTTCTCCGGAATCCGAACCCCAACTGTTTTCAAACTGCCATTTTACAGGTTTTTCATTTTCATCTACTTCTACGGCAACTAATGCCATTCCATGAGAAGAACCACTATCATGAGTTTGAATACGCTGTTTTTTATTCATTGCAAAAGGAATATTGTATATAGCTTCAAAGTTGTAATTATCCACATCTAAAACACCAAAATCCCTGCGTAATTGCTTACCTACATCACATGAAGCATACATTGCTTCATTATTTTTAATAGATTCAATACAAAACTGCTTTATTATATCGTTAGGAAGATTTACATAATGCCAGTTTTCACCCTCTTCAACATTCCGGTAGTTTTCTATTTCATAATGTTTCCAGTAATCACGGGATGGATCGTTCATTAACATTACATAATCATTTAGGTTTATATCTCCCAAAACTTCTTTCATAAACGATTTTGGAGTATAGTGTTTGCTTTCAGATATCTTATCTTCTTTATCTTTATATCTATATTCGAAATCTACAGGTGGTTCTCCTAAATTTAAAGCCAACATTCGATATACAACACCTAGCATTTCAACTTTACGATCGTGTATCTGCTTGTTACTTTTACCTTCATTTTTTAAATTACGCAGTTCTAAAGCTTGCTCTCTTAACTTACGATTTAGCAAACGAGTTAACCAGCTTGTATGATTACTTGAATAAGTTTCTTCCATTGCCTCTTGGGGTATCATACCGTATTTTTCAGCAAGGTTTACAAAGTTTATCCATTGTCCACCATCATCTACAGGTAATTTAAAGTACCAGCTTACTTTCTCGTCATCAAAATTACGATCTGAAGTTTCTATTATGTTGTTTAGAAAGAGATTTGATTTTTCAAATAAATCCCAAAAATACAGGTAGTTTTGTGAGAATTCAAAAGAGCCTACATTAAAGTGTTTCATTGCCATTGGGCGAAAAACATTTAAAGAAGTAAACAACCAACAGCGTCCTGAACTTTTTTGGTTTGTAATGCCGGAAACATCTACTTTATATGTAAAGTAATGATCTGTAGTTTCTTCGTTTTCTCTATTCCACGCAAGATCCTTTATTGGGTTGGATGAAAGTGCATTTTCCATCGCTTTTGTATAATTGTCTTTTACAAAACCTTCTCTTATATTACTTAAATCTTTTTGATTTACACTTTGAGCTATGGCAGAAAAAGGCAAAGCTAATCCAGCTATGATCAATAACTTTTTCATTGTTATCTTGTTTTATGATTTTATTAATTGTAGACTAAATAGTACTGCAATAATAGTAATTATAGAAATATCAAAACCATTGTCTTTTTCTAAATATAAGTACCCCTAAAATTGAAAGAACCAGTGAACCTAGTAAAATAGAAGGCATGGCCCACATCGAATTTTCCATATAGTTAGGGACGTTCATTCCAAACATACTTGCGATTAAAGTAGGAATCATAAGTATGATTGAGATCAAAGTTAATTGTTTCATTACTACATTCAGGTTGTTTGAAATTACGGAGGCAAAAGCATCCATCATACCACTTTGTATGTTTGAATAGATTTGAGCCATTTCAAGTGCCTGTTTGTTTTCAATAAAAGCATCCTCCAGAAGGTCTTCATTTATTTCTGTAGTAATTTTTTTAGAATTGCGAAGCTTGGCCAGAACAATTTCATTGGCCTTAATGGAAGTGATAAAATACACCAAACATTTTTCCATTTTAAGCAGCTTATTTAACTCCTTGTTTTTTATTGACTTCTCTATGTCTTGCTCAATCATTGAAGTCATCCTGTTAATGTGTTTTAAATATTTTAAATACAGGCTTCCTGTGCGTAAAAACAACCTTAAAATAAAATTAATACTATCCGTAATTTCGTGATAGTGATCTCTGAAAGGAGAGGGTTTATCTTTAGGTAATATCTCATTATCATTTGCACAAAGTGTTAGAGTAAATTCGTGAGTAATAAATATTCCTAAAGGTATGGTATTAAAAGGTACGCCATTGTTTTTTACGATAACGGGTATTCTTAAAATAATTAAGGTCCAATGGTCGTCAAACTCAATACGTGGTCTTTCGTCCTGGTCTAAAATATCATTAATAAGATCGGTTGGTAATCCAAATTCGTCGCTTAGTTTATATATCTGGGTTTCTGTTGGATTAGTCACATTAATCCAGCATCCTTTTTGGGGTTTGTCAATTTCAACATAACCACCAAAGGTTTTAAAAATTTTGATCATGATACGTCTCCTCACAATTAATCTGTAAGGAAACATACGAATTCCCTACAGAAGTTCTACAACAATTAATTTACTCGGATATGGGTCTTCGTCCATTGTTTTACTTTTATATTGATTTATCGGCTGCAAAAGTAGTTTTATTTTAGAATTATTCTTCGATTTGCAGGTTTAATTTAAGATTTAAACAGTTTGTGGTGCAAAAGATATTTTTTCGAAAAATCAACATTCAAGCTGTAACAATTATTGGCTTGCATCGTCCTATTTTAAATTCACGTATATATTTGTAAACAGATTGTCATGCAAAAAATTATTAGTTTAACCATTCTGATCCTGATTTCAGTTAACTCTTTTTCACAGAATTGCGAAGTGGCAGGAACTGTTCTTGATAAAGTTTCACACGAACCTATAGCATATGCCAATATTTCTCTTTTATCATCAAATGATTCGTTATTAGTAGCAGGCGCAATAACAGATGATAGTGGTCATTTTTTGATAGATCATATTAAAAACGGATACTATAAATTAAAAATGAGCTTTATTGGTTATCAAACTACTATAATTGATAACGTATTACTTCAACCTGGGAAAAGAGATATTGGCAACACTGAATTGCAAGTGTTGTCTGAAAATTTAGAAGAAATAAATATTAAAGCAACCAAACCACCAATGACTTATAAAGTAGATCGAAAAGTTATTGATGCAGGTAGTTTTCCCGGAGCTGATGTTGCTATCGAGTTATTAGAAAATATTCCTTCGGTGCAGCTAGATCTGGATGGTAATCTTACTTATAGAGGAGACGGAACATTTAAAGTATATATAAACGGTCATCCTGTAGATAATGGAACTGAAAAACTCCGGCAGATACCTACTTCAAGAATAGAAAAAGTTGAAGTAATAACCAATCCATCTGCAAAGTACGATGCTGAAGGAACGGCCGGAATTATTCAGGTGGTATTAAAGAAAAGCAGGTTAGAAGGATATGCTATAAACACCAGTATAAAGATGAATACTTTGGATGGATACAGGTGGATGTTTTCAATTGATAATAAAACTGAAAAAAGTGGTTGGTATGTAAATACTTATATTGCCGATAATGTATGGTCTAAACAATCTTTGGTAACAGAACAATCAATAAATAGTGAGGATTATTTTTGTGAAGTATATTCAGATGTAGATGTAAAGCATGGAGAAAAAAATGCTAATATTGAGTTGGGTTTTAATTTCGATTTATCAGATAAAGATTACCTGGATTTTTCAGGATATATTGACCCGGTAAAAACAAAGCAAAAAAATATAGAAAAAGGGTGGACTACAGAGCGTATTGTTAATAGTACCGCAGAATCTACAGAAAAGTATTATTTAAATAGTCAGTATAGCTGCGATTATCAGTATATAGGAGGAACTTTGACATATGAACATGCTTTTAATGAAGATCATTCGCATTTATTATCTGCTTATATTGATTATTCTGGATATATAACAGATTTGACCGAAAGATATTATATAGAGCAGGCTTATAATGATGCTACAGTTCGTGAGGGATATATCGGTTCAGAACATAATGAAACTATGATTGAAGGTGAAATAAATTACACACTTCCTATAAATGAATTATTTACAATGGATATAGGTGGTGAAATTAATACCGATCATATACCAAAAATAACCTCAGTTAGTGGTTCTTTTGATGAACTGAAAAACATTACAAAAAATGAAGATGAACCAATTGATCAGAAAGTTGATTTTATTCAGGATGTTTTTGCACCGTTTGTTCAGTTAAAAAGAGAAGGAGAAAAGTTTGCATTTCAGGTAGGAGCAAGAGTGGAATTTACAAAACGCCGTTCCGATTATAGTTATTTTACTGATGCAGGGAATTTTATTGAAATTCCTGATCGGAACAGTTTTACCGATTTTTTTCCATCTGCACATCTAGCATATAATTTTTCTGAGACACACCAGATGTATCTTAGTTATTCGAGACGAATAGATCGACCCGGATATTGGGATTTAGTTCCACTGGAGCAGTATCAATCTCCATATTCGTATTCAACGGGTAATGGTGATGTTCTTCCTTCGTATACTGACGCATTTGAGTTTGGTTATAAAAAATCCTGGGATAAAAACTTCGTTTCTGCTGATTTATTTACCCGAAAAACAGATAATGTCAGACAACGTTATACCAAAACAGGGGATCATAATATGTTGGTTATTTCTCCTCAAAATGTGGGTTGTTCATGGAGTACGGGTGTTGAATTTATGGGAGGATTAAATATATTTTCGTGGTGGAACAGTAATTTAAATATAAGCCTATACTCGTACCGTTTAAATGTTAATTATAAAGATCTTGATTATTCAAGAGATCAGTTTAAAACAGATAGTCGTTGGAATAATACTTTTCTGTTACCTAAGGATTTTACGTTGAAATGGGATGTTAAATACAATAGTCCTTTTAAAAACGCACAAAGCACACGCGACGGGTATTATGTGTCTGATATTTCTTTAAAAAAGGAATTTAAAGATGGAAAATGGATGGCAATTGCAACATTTAATGATTTGTTTTCGAGCGAAGAATATGATGAAACACAAAGAGGAGAGGGCTTTAGTATTGTAAACCATTATGATATGAAGTCGTATTTCTCTATTAAGCTTGCTTATGTTTTTGATAATCAAAAGTAATTGTGAAATACAAGTTAATATAGCAAGAGCTGCAGTTTTTAATATGGCAGCTCTTGCAAAAATCAGAGGTTTTTTCTCGCTATTTGATTCCAAAAGGTATCTTTAATTGAAAACAAATATTTCGTCCCATATTATATAAATTTACTTCTTTTAAAGTTGATAAGTGATCTATGTACTTTTCGTTAAGTAAGTTATTTACATGGATTAAAAATTCAATATTTTGATTCTGACATTTAATTTGAGTTCCAATTGATGAGTTTAGAAGAAAATATCCGTTTGTTTTTGTTTCAAAAAATGCTGGATGATTTTGCTTAGATGCCCATAAACCACCTATTTGGAAATAGTTACCCTCTAAAAAACCAATTTTTTCTTTCTGAATTTTAAAATCACCTCTTATCTTATTTTGAGGGATAAACGGTAAGTATTCGCCATTATCTTGTTTGCCAATTAAATATGAATATGTAGAAGTAAAATTCAGCCACTTAGTGATAAATGAATTTAAAGAGAATTCACCACCATATAAATGAGAATCCGACTGGGAGTATCTGAATATTTGATATCCTTCTGCAGATGTCTCATTTGTTGGAGCCAAATATATATACTGAGTTATACTGTTGTAAAATCCGGCAATATCAAACATTAAAAATTTTGTGTGATAATGGGCACTTATATCTGTTTCATAGTTTCTTTGTGATTTTAAATCTGCATTTCCCTGCTCATATCGTGTTTCATGCACTCCGTTTTGCGTTAATTCAGCAATATTTGGAGTTCTGTATGCAGAGGCGAAATTAGCTCTTAGTAAAATATGATCATTAGCGTCATAGGTAGCTCCAGCCGAAATACTAATATTCGAGTAGTTTTTATTTAATGCAGGTTTATCTGTTTCCTGGTATGTATCAATGGATCTGTAATCATATCTCAAACCTATCTGAGTTTCTAATTTATCAATGAAATGATGTTGAGTCAGTCCAAATACAGAGTAGTCGTTAACGTTTGCATCCGGAATGACATGATTAGGTGCTTTGTTGTTTCTGTTTTTTTTATAAGCTCCCTGTATTCCAATAATATAATCTGATTTTTTTGAAGAAGGTAAATAGGTTTTTACTTCAAATGAAAGCGTATTTAAATCCATATTTACCATTTCAAATGCAGGATTACTTTCTTCGGTTTGTAAACGACGATTATTCATTTGGTAGGATAAGTTTACATCAACCTTGTAATTATTCAGGAATAAGGTGTTTTTAGATGATATAATATGATTGGTTAAATCTTGGTACCAATACTTATTTTTACGTCCATTATTTGTGATTAATGGGATAGATTCATCAGAACTCATTCCTAATTTAGGACGATTAAAATCGTAGTATAATCTAAAAATTCCAAAAGTTTTATTTAAGCCTAAGCTGGTTTTAAAGCTTTGTTCGTTAAATCGAGTATTGGGAACATAGTTTCCATCTCCATCTTTATAGTCAGTATGACTTTTGATACTACCTCTAAAACCCCAGTTCAAATCATTTGAAGCACCTTTTATTCCTAAATCAGAAACAATACCTTGTGTATTTGTGTGATACTGCATATTATAATCACCAATGATTTTATGATGAGGAGCAGGTTTTTCTTTAATAATATTTAAAACGCCTCCCACAGCATCAGATCCAAATAATAGAGAAGCTGGCCCTTTTATAACTTCAATACGATCTATTCCAAATTCATCAACAACAAAGGGATGATGTTCTGAAAATTGGAAGTTCTCTAGTTTTACACCATTATTAAGCATTAATATATTAGTCATGGATAAACCACGAATGACAGGTTTGGCAACCCCCAGACCGTTTGCAATCATATCAACACCTGGAATTTTAGCTAAAGATTCTATAAAGGTTGGAGTTCCTAATGAGTTGATATCCTTTGATTTCAAAAGTTCAATTTTAATTGCGTTTTCATGTTGTGTGGAGTAAGTTCCTCCTGATATAACAACTTCTTCAGGTTGCAATATTGCTGTTTCCAATTCTATATTTAATGATTGATTGCTATTTGATAATTCAATGGTTTTTATAATGGTTTGATATCCCATAAAAGAAAACTGAATTTTTACTTTTCCATTAGGTAGGTCTTTGATTTCATAGTCTCCATTTTCGTTGCTAAGTGTACCCATATTTTGTTCTGGTAAAAAAACAGTGGCGTTTGGTAAATATTCATGCGTATTTTTGTCTGATATCTTGCCTGATATAGAGTTTTGAGCTATCGTTATATTACTTATTGCAATATATAAGACTGCAATAATAATTGATGTTTTAAATTCTTTCATTTTAGTTTGTTTATTATAGTGCATAACAATGCACCTTCAATTAAATAGTTAATCGATGATTTATATTGTTAGTACGGTTGTGTTTATTGATAAACTAAATGAAAGGTGGAGCTCTAAGATGAAATGAACATAAATTGTAAGGGATGTAAATCCTCTTATAAATAAATGTATATAAGTCAGAAAAAAAATCCGGAACTACAATCTTATAAACTTTGTTGTCATTGATAAATTCAACAAATACAAAGGAGCAAATTGGACAGGTCTTATGTAGCTGCGTAATTTGTTTTTGATGTGATTCTAAGTGTATTTGGTGATCATGGTGTACATACAAATAGTGAAAAGCCTTAATCAGTATAGGACTGAAAAAAGCTACCATCATAATTAATGAAAGGTATTTTTTGTATGAATTTAATTTAATCAAAAATATAACGATATAGAATTCTTTATTTTGCAGTTCCAATAACAACAAAATAAACGCCAATTTTTAAATTGTGTTCATTGTTTAAGTATTTTTTTCTCAGTAGGTGACCCGTAAATTATGTGGTGATAGGTTTTCCGGTAGACCTTTAGCCTATCGGCCATCTATAATTGGCGATAGTTGTTTTTCCTTTCATCTATTTGAACTATTTAATTCATTGTACCATGTACTCCATATTAAATCTAAGGATCTATTGATTATACATTTCTTCAATTAATTCGCTGTATTCGATATTTACTTGTTTACGACGAACCTTTAGAGAATTTGTCATCAGGTTATTTTCAACGGTAAATGGTTTCGGTAGAAGTTTAAAATTTACCACTTTTTCATATGAAGCTAATTCAACCTGTAGTTTATCTAGCTTTTTTTGATATTCGTTAATTGCAATTGGGTTACTTACTAATTTTTCAATGTCTGTAGCATTATCATTTGAATTATATAACGACTTTAAATAATGGTAACAAGGAACAATAAGAGCTGTTAAATACTTTCTGTTATCTCCAATAACACATAGTTGTTCAATGTTATGATCTTGAGAAAGGAGTAATTCAATTTTTTGTGGAGACACATATTTTCCAGTTGATGTTTTCATGATGTCTTTAATACGTTCTTTCATACAAAGCATACCATCCTGAGTTATTTCTCCCTGATCTCCTGTGTAATACCATCCATCTTTTAATGCTTCTCCTGTGGCTTCCGGTTTTTTATAGTAGCCTTTAAAAACAGTTTCGCCCTTCACTAAAATTTGCCCATCTTTTTCATTGATTTTTACTTGTACATCAGGCATTATGCTACCTGTATTAACAAAGTCGTATTTGTCTTTTTTCATGCAAGATACCGTGGCTGAAGTTTCTGTAGCTCCATATCCATAGTTTATTTTTATTCCCAGGGCATGAAAGAATTTTAAAATATCCAGATTTAATGCTGCGCCTGCGCATGGCATATATTTGATTCGTCCGCCAAAAATATTTCTGAAAGTTTTCATAACCAATAAGTTGGCTAGTTTATATTTGTAATTTAAAATAGCAGGTGGTCTTAAACAATCTTTTTCGTATTCAATAAATTGTAGACCAGTGTTTAAAGCCCAGTTAAAAAAACATCTTTTAGGTTTATTCCACTTTTGTGTTGTTTTTGAAATAATATCATAAGATTTCTCGAAAAAGCGAGGAACTGCGCACATTACAGTAGGTTTTACTAACGGTAACTCATTTATAATGTCTTTTGGATTGTAATTATAAACATTAGTAGCGCCTTTATAAAATACAAAGTAAGTCCAGCCTCTTTCAAACACATGACTTAAAGGAAGAAAAGCTAAGGATACATCGTTTTCATCCAATTCTAGTCGGATATCATGAATCTCGAACAACTTAATGAAATTACTATGATGTAACATTACACCTTTTGGTTCACCTGTTGTTCCTGAAGTATAAATGATTGTTGCTAAGTCGTTAATGTTGGCTTGTGAAAGTCTTTGATTAAGAATTTGCTTGGAGTTGTTATCGTATGTATTGGTTAATATATCATTGAATAGTGTAATCTGTGTGTTTTCAACTTTATGACAGTTAAAAGAGATAATCTTTTTAAGAGATTTACAGTTTTTCAGTGCTTTTATGGCATTAGATAATTGCATTTCATCGCTAACAAAAAGAACTTCCATTTCAGTTTCTTCAACAATGTATTTTAATTGTTCGTATGTTGATGTCGGAAAAATGGGTACAACTACACTTCTTATACTTAATATAGCAAAGTCAGTAATGCTCCATTCCGGGCAGTTTTGACTATAGATACCAATGTTTGAGTTAGTATTTATTCCTTCGGAAATTAAGTATTGAGAAACACTGTCAATTTGCTTTCCTAATTCATTCCAGGATAATGATTTATAAATTCCATCTTTTTTAAATCTTACAGCTGTTTTGTTTTGATATTGTTGAATACGATTACGTATAATTTTTGCTAAATGGGTTTCTTTCATATAAATAATTGCTATTCAGATGGATTAGAAATTATTGAGAAATATGTTTCCAACGGTTGTGAGACCAAAGCCAGCATTCTGGTTTTTTTATAATGTTTTGTTCAAGTTTTCTTGCGTAAAGTTTAGTTAGTTCTCCTTGGTGCAGACTATTGGGATTTTTAGTTAATAAAGTAAGATAAAGCTCGTAATAACCTCTCTTTTTCTTTTCTATATCAACATAAACCACAGGGTAATTATTCATTCGGGCGTGTTTTTCTGGCCCTTGTAAAAAAGGTGTTTTCATTCCTAAAAAATCAATCCATAAGGCTTTAGGGAGTAATCTTTTTGAAGGACTTTGATCAGCTGCCATTAAGTACATAAATGGTTCCTCTCTGTGTTTTTCAAATGTTTTTGAAGTTTCGTAAATCGAAACCAGTTTAGTGCCACAACGTTCCCTGCTTTTACGTAGATACTTGTCAATATATTTATTGCGTAAAGGTTTATAAAAAGCAATAGCATTGTAACCTGTTTGTAAACTGGCAGATAAGCTTCCCCATTCCCAGTTATTGTAATGAGCTGTAACTACAATTATACTTTTGTTTTCCTTAATAAAAGGTTGAATAATTTCAGGATTTAAAAGTTTGTGTCTTTTTACAATTACCTTTTTGGGCATTGTAAAAGCCTTTATTCCTTCTACAATGTAATCCACCAGATGGATATAAGTCTTTTTTTCTGTTTCTTTTATTTCTGATGTAGTTTTGTAAGGGAAAGCACGTTTTAAATTTTGACGAATCAATTGTTGTCTGTATCTAACAATATTACGCATTATAAAACACATAAAATCTGAAAATATATAAAGTACCCTGAATGGAAGCAGAGTAATTATGAGTAATAAAATATAAAAGAAAAATGTTGCTAATAGGCTCATGCGGTAAATATATAGCATTTTAGTGCCTGTGCAAAAACTTATCTATAGAAACTAACTTTCTATGTGTATTATTAGCTTCTAATTCTCTTTCGGATTATAGAATAACTTGATATGTATAAATTAATTTACTGCTTTAATAATGTATTCTTTTTGATCATCAAGGTTTTTAGCTATTTCAATAGCTTCATTGATAATTTGATCCGGATAATCATTCAATTTTAATATTCTAATGGCATTTCTGGTTTTTAGTTTACCTTCTTTAAGTTTAAAATCAAAATCAACATTATTGTCGGTTACGATTTCACTGAAATGGTATAGATCGTATTCATTGTTAAGTAATTCAGTTAATTCAATGTCATGAGTAGAAACAAATACAATATTGTTGTTTTTTGATAAAGTTGATAAAATTGCCTTTCCTGCAGAAATGCGTTCTATAGTATTAGTTCCTTTAAAAATTTCGTCTAATAAAAACACACAATTTTCCTTATCTTTTCCTGTGTCAATCATTTGTTTAATGGTTAATACTTCTTCGAAATAATAACTTTTATTGTTGAGCAAATCATCACTAATTCTAATGGCCGAATATATTTTACACCTGGGGAAGGACATTGATTCAGCAAAACAAGTGTTTATGGTTAGTCCTGTAATAAGATTAATACCAATACTTCTGATGAAAGTTGTTTTACCCGACATATTTGAACCTGTTAAAAGAATTGATTTGTTTGAAGTGTTAATAGAGTTTGTAATACAGTGGTTTATTAAAGGATGATAAATGTTTTTAGCTTGTATTTTTGAGTCTCCAATATTTGGGATACAGTAACAACCAACATCTTCTCTTAACGAAGCAATAGAATACAAAGCATCAATTTGTCCAACGAAAGAAAATACTTTTTCAATAGCTTTCCTCTTGGTATTCAGGTGTTTTAATATATTAAATAATAACAGGGGTTCAAGCATAAAACATATTTTGCATATTTCTATAGCATACCAAATGAATATTTGTATATCTCCTTTAATTTTCCCCTCCATTTGAAATAATATCATCCGGTTTCTGACTTGATTTATTATTGCTATAGAATCTGTCAATTGCGGATTAATTGATTTAAAAAAAGGCTCTTTCAATAAAAGAAGTGCAATGTTTTTGAGTTTAAGTAATTGAGGAAATGATAAAGCATATTTATTCAAATTTCTTTTGTTCCAGAAGTGTATGACCAGGTTGATAACAAATACAGGTAATGCTATAAAAAGGAGTTTTGTATTGAAAAAAAGCAGCAAGAGTGAAATTAAACTTGTAAAAGATAACACAGGAACAATGAAAAACCATTTGGGTGGTTTTATATGATCTTCCTGAAACAATGATGAAACATAATAAGCCGTTTCATTACTTAACCTGTATAATTGTTTTTGAGTTTTTAATCGAAATTCTTTGTCAATGGAAAATTTTTGAATGATTTTTTCAAACAATTCATTATTAATTAACTGACTGGGGATTGTTCTGAGTTGATTGTAAAGAAATTGTTGTCCAACTTTAGAGTTTGTTCTATCAAGAAACATAAATACTTCTTGTAAATCCACATCGTTACAAGTTTTGTCAGATATAACCTGAAAAGCTTGCGAATGATCTTTATTACTAAAGTATTTTTCAATCAACTTAAAATTGAAGTATTCGTTTTTTAAATTACCAAAAGAAGGAAGGCTTTGTTTTTGACTCATTCTGATTTATATAATTTATTCATTAACACTATGTATTCACATAGTGTTGCAATGTTCTGGTTAAAAATTTTACTGCTGATACGATCCATTATTTCATACTGGTTATTCCATCTTTCACCAGCTGGCATTTTTTTTTTAAACTTATCATTTTTTGTAATCCAGGCTCCTGATTTATCCTGGGAATTAATGATTTCATTGACTGTTGGGGTTATCTTATCAATACGTTCTTTAATTTGTTCTTTTGTTAACGAGGGATGTTCATCTTTCCACAATCCTTCATAACCTAAATCTAAAGCTTTCTTATAGCGTTGGGCAGCTATTTCAAGAGGGTGTTCAATATTAATTTCATAAGCATATCCTTTTCGTCTCTCAGGATGTAAATCATCAAGTTTTTCAACACGAATTCTTTGCCTGTCGTAATATAGTGGTTTATTGGTTCCCAGTTCTACAAATCTTGCCCATTTCCCGTTTTCCATTTTGATTTTGCGCAAGTATCTGATTGCATCTGGAATAGGTTCTAGTATTTTTACATCATGTAAGGTCAGGTATAAGTCAATAATAGAATTGATATTTTTTACTGAAACGGAAGTACAAATGGCAGGAGGCTCAAATGTACGTGCCCATGCCGGTTGTAAAAATTCATTGTACTGTTGAGCCCAGCCTGGTTGAGGTGGGGGTAATTGTGAAATGTTTAAAAAGCGTGCTGCCTTGTGTAAGCTTTTTTCAATATCCAGATTGTCTTTGTATGCTCGGTAAGCCTCAATCATTACTCTGATGCAATCATTTATTCCACCATCATTAAAGGTCGCATAATCGTGGTAATTGCCTTGAGCCGGATAATAGTGCGGCCATCCTCCGTTTGGTAATTGAGCAGTAATCATCATTTCAATGGCTCTACGTGCAGCTTTTGAAATAGTACTATCTTTAATTTCCTGGTCTATTGCTATTAAAAAACTTACTGCAGATTGGCTTTGGTTGTCATCGAAACTCACATGATCTGACTCTAAATGTTTAAAGTTAATGGTATGATCCCAACCACCATATTTATTCTGACCACTAATTAAAGCATAAGCAGCTTCTTTGGCATTATCTAAAAATACTATATTTCCAGTTGTTTGATAGGCTTTTAAAAATGACATCCCAACTGCCGGTGTGCCAGGAGGCTGAACTTCGATTGTTTCGCTGTCTTTAATACTTTCTCCCCATCTTAACGAAAGGTCTGGAGTGACATGGTAAACATATCCACCATGTGTATTTAGCTTATGAAAAAAGGTAATGCCTTTTGTTAATGCTGATTCAGCTTGTTTTTTCAGGTTACTTCCATTTGCCACACAACCAAACAATAAAAGTGCATATAGGATATTAAATTTTTTATTCATCTGTTTTGTGTTTAAATTATTACTGTATCTATTAATGTTAAAAAGTACCAGGGATTCGTTTTTTTCAAGCATAAATATGAGAATTTTAACTTGATATTTTCTTTTTTTATTGCAATAAATACTCCATATCCGGCATTAAAAACTCCACCATATGATTGTTGTTTTTTTTCAGCTTGTTTATTTTTATATTACATTCTTTGAATATGATGTTTTATAAAACTGGATTTAAAATGAAATTATTTAAGTGTTTTGCTTTAGTGGTTGCAGTATTGATGATTGCTAATAACGTATTTGCAAAGAAAAACAATAAGAAAGGTGAGGTGGAGTATTCTTCATGGAAAAATGGTGTAGTTGAACACGATGGAGCAAAAATTATTTTACAGTACTCTGGTGGTGTGGCTAAAAGCTGGGATGATAAAAGTAATATGGATTTAATTGACGAAGTACCTGAGCAATATACATTTTTAGATTACAATCAGGAAATGATATATAAGCAAGCTTCTTTTATAGATGGAAACACGTATTTTACAAAATACGATTTTCGTGATTTAAATAGCTTTAAACCTGAAGGAAAACCAGAGGTGATTTTAGGCTATAATTGTCAAAAATACGTGGGTTCTTCTTTCTCTAATAAGATTGAGTTATGGGTATCTGATAATATTGGAATTAAAGGTACTCCGTTATTTTATTTTCCATATTTAAATGGACTGGTATTGAAATATGTACGTAATGGGAACTCAGGTTGGGAAGCCACCAAAGTAAAAATTACAAATAAAGTAGATGATCAATTATTAAATGTTAATATGTTAGGGAAACCATTGACTAATGTTGAATTTACTAAACAATTAACTAATGCTTTTATTAAAGATATTAAAGTGTTTTCAGATCAGCAGATAAACTGGGGGGGTGAAATTTGTAACCCGGATAATGAATGTGTCGATTCTGTTTATAGGTTTGCCGGTGGAACGGTAGTTGCAAAAAAAATTAAGCTTCCTGAACTTCCTGATGGAACTACAATTTTTGCAGAAATTACTGAAAAATCCATTGGTGATGCCTACGACAGAACAGGTTCAGTATTTGTTATACCAACAAATAAAGAAAAAAGTTTTCTGGATGGTCTTAAATACGGAAAAGATTCATTACCTAAATATTTTAGTAATGGTAAAGAATATCAGGGTGTAGTTGCTACAAAGGATTATGACCCATTAATTGAAATCATGCGTTTTTTTACTCCTTTTGGTGTTAACTATTTTAATGATAAACGTGATGTGGGTATTGAATGGGCCGACTCGGTTACCTATAAAATGGAAATAAGTCATCTGTTGCCAGTATTAAAAGGTGAGTGTTGGATTGGTGTATTTATTGGTAATTATGATGGTGGAGGTCATAGAGTAAGTTTAGATATTAAATATCATCTTAATAATCAGGAAAAACCTAAGGTGCCTGCAAAAAAATATTGGGTGCAACCTGTTTTTAATACTACAAATGTAATGGAGATGGCCGGGCAGGAATATGGTACCATGTTTAAGGATGATACTTTATCGGTTTCATTCAACGTGCCTAAAGGTCTTAAAAAAATTGATTTTTATTATATTTCTACCGGACATGGAGGTTGGGAAAATGGTGATGAATATCTTCAAAAGAAAAATGAATTATGGATAGATGGTTATCCCTTTTTTAGTTTTACACCATGGCGTTATGACTGTGGAACACATCGAAAATACAATCCGTCATCAGGTAATTTCTGGAATGGTATTTCATCATCAGATGGCAGTCGTTCCGGATGGTGTCCGGGTACAGTAAGTCACCCTTATTATACCGAAGTTCATGATTTAGGAGAGGGTATGCATACCATTCAGGTATATATTCCACTCGGAAAACGTGAGGGAAATATGTTTAGTGCCTGGAATATATCTGGGGTCTTTATAGGGGAGTATGAAGAATAAATTTTGTTTGTTGAAAAATGATTGATAAAGGAGAAGGAGAAATTTGTGCTAATTTCTCCTTTTTTTGTATTGTTATTTTCCAAGTTTGAGTATTCTAAAAGAACTTTGTATTACAATGAAAAATACTATGGATCCAATTGCTAAATCAGGAATATTAGAGTTAAGTGTCTTTACTAATATTCCAGCAATGATTACTCCTAAATTAATTATAATATCATTTGAAGTAAAAATCATACTAGCTTTCATATGCGCCTCATGTTTACTTTTTGATCTTTGAAGTAGGTATAAACATATACCGTTAGCAATTAAAGCAAAAATAGAGACTAAAATCATCGTATTAAAATCAGGAAATTTTTCAGTACCGATAAATCTTCTTACTACTTCTATAAAACCTAACAGGGCTAACGTAATTTGAAAATATCCTGCTAATGAAGCAACTTGTTTTTTTCTGGTTAAGCTACTGCCAACAGCTAAAAGACTTAAAGCGTATACAAGGGAGTCAGCAAGCATATCTAAACTATCAGCTACTAATCCCATTGATTTTGAAATAATACCAGAAGATAATTCTATCATGAAAAACAAAAAGTTTATACTTAAAACATACCATAGTACACCTCTTTGATTGTTATTTTCTTCATCCTTTATGTCTTCAACATCTTCTGTGGATACCTTTGTACTACTTAAGTTTAATGATTCAATAGCACTATTAATAGATTCTATTTTGTTTTGGTGATAAACGGTTAAAAATCTGTTGGGAATATCAAATTCTAACTTTTTAATGCCTTTAATATCATTAAGTTTCATTCTTATCAGATTTTCTTCAGATGGACAATCCATTTGCGATATCTTAAATAATGATTTTTGCATTTTATTACTTTTTGTAATTAAACAAAACAGTCACCAATTTGATTAACTAGTAGTGGATTTTTTTATAGAGTAATGTTTATTAAATAAGATGATTAGTAGAAATAATGTCCTATTGGTATGATATAAAAGGGTTTAAATATTTCTCGTTATAAGTTACAATAATTAAACCTATTCGATAAAATGTTAATAGCTAATTTAAATATAGAAGGAATTATACTGTTTCTTCTATTTCATCTATCAATTTTTTTGCAGTATCACGTAATGGTTTATATCTCCTAAACCATATTATTAAACCAATACAAATACCAATTAATAAAGCCCCAAAAAACATCAATTGTGTATATAAAAGTTCTTTACCAAACTCTTCTTTTAAGCATAAACCGGCATCGATAAATATAATTGCAAGAAAAACCCATCTTGTTTTTGGTTGATATGGAGTGTAGCGTTTTACCACTTTTTTAAGCATAATTAATGTGGGCTCAGAATAATCAACAAAATTGTATTCTTTATGTAGCGTTCTGAATGTTAATGCAAAGATTAACATAGCCGATGCAAAAAATAAAAGCGATAGCATTTCATTGGTAGATGGATTTTTAAAAATTATTTCAAAAATACCAATAATGAGATATATGGGAATTAATATCCAATACAGGTATTGCATTCGTTTACTAATGTTAGCATAGTTTTTATCTTTTTCCTGTAGTTTAGATGTAAATGCGCCAAGATTATTAATGGTAATATTGTTATTATTTGTTTTCATATTTTTGTATGCTTTCCCTGTATATGTTAGAGCTGTATTTACCGCAATACGATATATCCAGGTACTGATAGATGCATCTCCACGAAAATTATCCAGACTTTTCCAAATGTTTATCAGAATCTCTTGAAACATATCATCCTGATCTTGCTCGTTAGAGTTATAATATTGGCATATACGCCTGATACGTTCTGAATTATCTTTTACTATCTGGTTGAATTTTTCTTCTTTCATTGAACTGTTTCAATAACGTTTTTGATAATTAGACTGGAAAATATCAAATAGTTACATTTTATTTTTAATTATTTTAATTTTTGCTTCAAATAATCTCCATTGAAATTTTCAGTATTTAATACCAGCAAGCTTTTCTAAAACAAATTATTCTTGTAAATTGTTAGAAATAAAGTAGTGGTGTATAATGATTTAAATTATTGGGGATATGAAATTATTAGATAAAATATTAGTTGCTATAAATGTAAACGAAATCGATTCTGCTTTAATAAAAGTAGCTAAAGAATTGGCTAATAAATTTAGTTCCAAATTAATATTAATGGGTGTTTTACCTTCTGATGCTCAAAAAACATCCATAAATAGTATTATTACAAATTATGTTCAAAAAGAAATGGATGAGATCGAATCTGATTTAACTAATTCAGGATTATCCGTTGAAAAGAAATTGGTTTATGGTGGAGTTCTTGAACAAATAATTACAATTTCGGAAAGAGAGGATGTTAATCTTATATTAATTCCTGAAAAGTTTGAAATATCGCAAGAAGAGCATAAAGTTGATGTTGTAGTTGAAAAGCTGGTAAGAAAGTGTCAAAAACCAATCTGGGTTGTTGATACTAAAGGAAAGCCATTTCCTGGAGATATAATGTGTTCTGTAGATTATTCTGAAGCTTCAGAGAGAGCTTTGCATAATGCCATAAGAATGTCGCGACACTTTAAAACTAAACTATATATTGTAAATGTTCTGGAACCCTTAGAGGAGTTTTATTCACCTCGCTTTGAAGTAAATTACGAAGAAGAAAACAAGCGTCTGGAAAAAGAAAATAAGGTTAGATACGATGATTTTTTAGCTCAGTTTAATTTCGCAGATATTGATTATGAAGCTACTATTTTAAAAGGAAAAATTTATAAGCAATTAAGTGAGTTTATTGTAATAAATAACGTTCGCTTGTTATTTATTGGTGCTACAGGTAAAAAATTTTTTCAAAGAATGTTGTTGGGTAGTGTAACAGAGATGATGGTACGAAAATTACCTTGCTCTGTTGTAGTTACAAAATCAGAAAGTATCATTAATTATAAAATTGATTCTGATATTTCAGGAATTGAAAAATATTATTCAGATGCCTTAAAGCTAGAGGCTGATGGCCAGTATGATCAGGCTATTGATAAATTGAAGAAATGTTTGGAAATTAACGACTTGCATTTTCCAGCTATTAATGCTTTGGTTAAATTGTATAAAAAGAAGGGAGACAAGGAGCAAGCTGAAGTGTACGCTCAAAAAATGGATGAAATTGTAAATCGTCTTTGGGATAAAGATGTTGAACAAGAAATAAGAAAGAGGCTTAAATAAGAAGATGGTTGTATTTTTTATGTAAGGATAGTTTATATATTATCATTAAAAACTTGGCTATCCTGATGATTTTTCAAATAGCCAAGTAAAATACCTGTAACCGAAACCAGACTAAAGAGAACTAGAAAACCATATGATTTTCAACATTCTCAAATAAGATGTTTGTTTTTAAATTCCAGAATTTAGCATCTCCGTGAGCTAATTTAAAAACTTCTACATAAGGTTCTGTTGATTGAGCACCTAAGTCTTCTAGAAATTGACGTTCTTTTCTTGCTTTGTGAATCATTGCTGCGTCATGAACAAATTCAATATCACCTGAAATCCTCATTTCACGACCTCTTGTAAGGTCACTAGGGTTGTTGTAAAAACATACTTCTACTTTAGGGTTTTTGTGTATTTGTCTGCTAAGATCTTTTGGAGAAAGAGCTTCAAAGTAAAACCCTGAATGATCAGCAAACCAAAGCTTCATAATTCTTACATGAGGCTTATCATCTTCTATTGTTGCCATATAACAAATTGGGTTATCATTGGCAAACTTGATAATTTCATCTTTTTTCATATCAAACCTCCTTGATTTATACATTTTTTAGTCGTCCGAAAACAACATAAAGTTACGATGATACTGTGCTTATGTCAATATTAATGAGAGGGGTAGAGGAGGGATGCATGGTTTTGTTTTTGTTGAATAACCTGAATTCTATAATTTTAATTGAACTCAGGCTAATACCATTTTATGTGTTTGTAATTTGATTCATAAAAAAAACGGAGTGTGTCGTAAACAGACACCTTCCGTTTTTTTACAAACTAAATCAATAAATAAATGTTAATCAAAAATGGTAATCAATTCGTTTTTGTCCTTTCTGACTTTTTGAAGATTTACCAACCAATCGTTCGATTCGTCCCTGTAACCGACTGGTAATAATAAACAACTTCGCAGGCCTTTTTGTTCTAAGCCTAAAAGTTTATCTAGTTTTTCTGGTTCAAAACCTTCAATAGGAGTACAGTCCACTCCCTCAAAAGCAGCAGCTGTGATGGCATTAGAAAAAGCTATGTAAGCCTGTTTTGCTGCATGATTAAAGTTTTCTTCAGGATCACGTTGCGGATAAATGCCTAACAAAAACTGACGGTAGTTTTCCCAACCTTCACTTTTAAAACCGCGAACTTCATTGGTTAAGTCAAACATTTTGTTGATTCTTTCCTCTGTATAGTTGTCCCATGCTGCAAATACAAATAGATGTGAACAATCAGCAACTACAGGCTGGTTGAATGAAATGTCTTTAATTTTTTCTTTTAAATCCTGGTTTTTAATCACCATTACTTCAAATGGTTGCAAACCACTTGAAGTTGGTGATAGAGATATGGCTTCAATTATATTATCAATCTTATCCTGAGGCACTTTTTTGCCATTCATTGCTTTGGTGGCATAGCGCCATTTTAATTTATCTAATAAATCCATTCTTCACTTTCTTTCTAATTATTGAGTAAGAAACCAAGTCGGTAAGATTTTGTTCAAATAAAAAAGGGCCATCAAAAACTGATGACCCATAACTTATTGATGTGAAATTATTATGAAAGAAAATTTTAAAACACATTTATTTGATAAATGTGTTTTGGGAAACAAATAACTTATTAAAATTCAAATCTTTTTTCTCTTTAAAGTTTGTGCCTTCATTTTGGTTAGAAACCATAATAACATTCTCACCATCAATATATGCTTTCACTTCTGCAATATTCATTTGCTTGTCCTGAATCTGGATGGTATGTGTATATGCTCCTTTGTTTTCATCAGTAAATCCTGATGCGCTTAAATTTTGAATTTTACTTAAGTATTTTACAACAGAAGCAGAATCTAATGCTATTCCATCACTCATCCATTTATCTTCGTTTAACACCATGGTAAACGAGCTATCTGCAGGATAGGTAAATGTAATCTTATTGATGTTTGTTTTGTTTACTTTAACCAGCTTTTTGTTTCTAAACGCATTGCCATCACGATTAATCATACTACCCAAAAATCCCTCTACTGCATAAACTTCATTATCATCACCCGACCGTACATAGGTTGTCATTGTGCCTCTAGGTTGTTGATAGTATGGATTTTGTTGCTGCATCATTGCCAGATTTTGTTTTGCCTGACGATAGGAGAATTTACCAATGTATAATGATGCCAATTCTTTAGTTCCTTTCATCAATTGCACTTTTGAGCAAAGAGAATCTGTTAACTCATATTTTCCCCATTGATCTGATTTTCTGGCAGCCAGGCGAAGTGGTTTTAATTGATTCACCTGATTTATTAATCTTTGGATGGATGATGCATCTCCGTTGTATGATTTTCCGAATTCGATTACCGTCCAGTTTTCACCATTTTTTTTCAGTTCAATTTTATCACCCTTAAGCATTTTAGGATATATTACAACTGAACTAATTTCATCTGTATTTATATCAAAAACAACACTTTTTAGGGTATTTGAGCCTGTTGATTTATCAATGACACGAGTGATCACCACTAGCACCAATAAAACCGCAAATATGATGCTTAGTGTTTTAAGACTAAATTTTCTAAACATAGGTTTCCCCCTTTCTTTTTAGACGGATCAATTTTCTTCTTTGATTACGATAAATACCTATTCCAATAATGATGATGATGGGTAAGGCGAAGTTGAATATTTTTAAGAATTGCTTATTGGCATCATCAATTTGATCCAGAGGACGCATTTTTACTTGTTTTGATCGTAATTGAATCAACCCGGTATCATCACTCATATAATCAATTGCGTTTACCACAAAGTTTGCATTGTCAGGCTGTACTTGGTGAGCTTGTTCTCCTGAACCATTAATCGCTAAATCACCATCCGTAATCACTACGATTTTATGGTTTCCATCTTCAAGCAGTCCGGCAACAGGTATTTTTGAATTAGTGAAATCATCTTCTGTCCATTGCTTTTCAACATTGAAATAGACCGGTGTTGCTTGAGTAGTTGATTTTTCTGAAGTAAAAACCAGTGGTGTATATTTTTTTGTACTGTCGCCTGTAAATTTTAATGAACTTCCAAACTGCATTATCATTGTACCTAGTCCCTCCGTAATAGGGTTTTCTGCAAAATTTGATAATACAGGTAAGTAAGGAAATTGAATAGGTCGATTAACGGTAAAAATTCCCTGTCGTTGCTGAACGTTGATAGAACCACAAGTTGCATCTAAAATAAAGTTATCTTCAACTTTCAAGCCTTTATTTTCCAACCATTTTCCTAATCCTGTATATTTCGAAATCCCCATACCTTGCTGTAACTGGGCATCAACTTTATTGAAAGAGATAAACAGGTTACCTCCTTGGTTTAAGTATTGGTCTATAATTGCTAAATCTGCTTCAGGAACTGTATCCTGAGGGTTTATCCAGGCAATGGTTTTATACTTGCTTAGGTTTACACTGTCTGAAAGTGTAATTTCTTCAGGAACATATAACACATCTAAACCTTGCGATACTTGAGCTAATTGATTTAAACCAGCTTCACCATGACCTGTGATAAATCCAATAGCAGCTTTTTCAGGTATTGTTAATTTTTTTATGGCTGTAGTTAAGGCGTATTCCATTTGTCCGCTTGGCTGGATAAAAGGAATTGTTTCAGTTTCCTCTCCAATCTGAACCACTGCACCCATAAATGCTTTCTTAGTGGTTTCCTGATCTTTTTCGCGTGCTTTAATCATTAAAGTCTGAATTCCTGCTTCAACCGCTTTTTGTTCTGTAGCTGGATCCTCATTAGGATTAATAAATTCATAAACCAATTGACGACCTGTTAAAGAACTGTAATCGGCAAGCATATCTCTAAAATCCTGACGGGCTTTGTCAAACTGAGGTTGTAAGCCTTCTGAGAAATAAGCTGTGACCGTAATGGGCTCCGTGATGCCTTCCAGAATATCTTTTGTGGTTTCGCTTAGCGTATATCGTTGATCTTCGGTAAAGTCTAGGCGAAAAAAGAATCTGTTGGCTAAAATATTGATGAGAATGATGATTCCCAACGATAGTATGATATAGTATTTTAACTGACTCTTTTTAAACATGATACTGATTGATTAGTTGATGTTACGTTTTACCAATGATAGTTCAGATGCCATGAGTCCAACTAAAATGATGGAACCAAAATACACCAGGTTTTTACTATCAATAACTCCTCTTGTAATGCTGTTGTAGTGGTATTGCATATCCAAATATGAAAGAACATCTCCTGCGACTCCTGAGAATGCTGCTGAAGTTATTCCAAATAAGATTTGAAAGAAAATACCAATGATTAGAGCTAACAAGAAGGCAACTATTTGGTTTGATGTAATGCTGCTGGCAAAAATTCCTAATGAAATATATGCAGCACTCATTAGCAATAATCCCAGATAGCCTGTTAACACTGAACCATGATCAATTGGACCTATTGATGCAATCGAAAAATAATAGGGAATTGTTAAAGCCAATGAAATAACTATTAGTAAAAAGGTAGAAAGAAATTTTCCTGTTACTACCTGCCAATCCGATATGGGTTTGGTAAGCATTAATTCTATGGTTCCGGTTTTGTATTCCTCAGCCATTTGTTTCATCGTTAAGGCCGGAATAAATATGAAGAGCGTCCAGTATGCAATTCCAAAAAATGGCTGCATGGTAGCTCTGTTAATAAAGAATACATCGTTGTTTCCATATAACCATGTGAAAAATCCACTTAAGCCCAGAAACACAACAATCATTATATAAGCCATCAAAGAATCGAAATATCCTTTGAGCTCTTTTTTCGTTATTATCCAGATTTGTTTCATGTTACTAGTATAAAGACAAGAGTATACAGACAAAAGATTTTTAGTTATAGAATAACTTTATAATCAAAAAGCCTATACCTATTGTTTAATATTAATTTCTTTTAAAGTATGTTTTAGTTAGCATTTACACCTCCGGTTAATTCACGGAAGATATCTTCAAGGTTTTTCTCAATTGGGGTTAATTGAGTTAAATACCAACCTTTGGAGGCACACATCTTAAAAATAGCTTCGCACGATGAGGTTTGTGGCTTGCTTTCAACTTCAAATGAATTCATTTCATCGTTAGCAAAAGAAACCACTGCAATTTCTGGCAGATTTTGGAGTGCTTCGTACATTTCGTTTTTCTCTCCACCCATAATTGCCACTTTTAGCATTTCGTTGCCTTTAGCTTTATGTCTTAAATCAGAAGGAGTACCATCAGCAACTATTTTTCCTTCATTGATGATTAGTACGCGATCGCAGGTAGCTTCAACTTCTGCCAGGATATGAGAACTCAAAATCACCGTCTTTTCCCTTCCGATTTCTTTAATTAGTTCACGGATTTCAATAATTTGATTAGGATCCAAACCTGTTGTTGGTTCATCCAGTATCAACACTTCCGGATCGTGAATTAGAGCCTGGGCTAAACCTACACGTTGACGATAACCTTTAGATAGCTCGCCAATTTTTTTGTGTTTTTCGTTGTTTAAACCACATTTCAGAACCATTTCTCTGACTCTGTTTTCAAGTTCAGATTTTTTTACCCCTTGCAGTTCACCTATAAACCTGAGGTAATCCATAATTGGCATATCCAGGTAAAGCGGATTGTTTTCGGGTAGATAACCAATGTTTTTCTTCACCTTATCTGGTTGCTCCAGAACTGAAATTCCACCTACAGTGATGTCTCCGCTATTTGGAGAAATAAAACAGGTAATGGCTTTCATCGTAGTCGTTTTGCCTGCTCCATTAGGCCCCAAAAAACCTAATATTTCACCAGTTTTCACTTCAAACGATAAATTGTCTAAAGCTTTTTGCGGACCATACAACTTGGTAATTCCTTTTACGTTAATGTCCATTTCTTATTTTTTTAAACGATAACTTTTGATTCAAAGCCGATCAATAAATGGGAGAGTAGAGAATTTTGCTAAGTTTACCTCGCTCATTTATAAATCAGAAGGATATATGTATACCCCTTTAAGTCCCCCAAAATTATAACAAGATAAAAAAAAGTGGTTCGGTGTTAAGGGACTTTAACCTGTTTTTAACCAGAGTTATGTTAAGTATAATACAAACGCTAACCACAGAGCTCTCGGAGGCGCTACGCTTCATCACAGAGACCACAGCTAAAAATTGAACCTCCGTGTAAATCTGTGAAATACCTTTGTGCACTCCGTGGTAAAAAAAAATTAACCACAGAGCTCTCGGAGGCGCTGCGCTTTATCACAGAGACCACAGCTAAAAATTGAACCTCCGTGTAAATCTGTGAAATACCTTTGTGCATTCCGTGGTAAAAAAAAATTAACCACAGAGATCAAGGAGACGCTCCGCTTCATCACAGAGACCACAGCTAAAAATTGAACCTCCGTGTAAATCTGTGAAATACCTTTGTGCATTCCGTGGTAAAAAAAAATTAACCACAGAGATCAAGGAGACGCTCCGCTTCATCACAGAGACCACAGAGAAAAATAGAACCTCCATATAGCTCTGTGAAATACCTTTGTGCACTCCGTGGTAAAAAAACAATTAACCACAGAGATCAAGGAGACGCTGCACTTTATCACAGAGACTACAGAGAAAAATAGAACCTCCGTGTAACTCTGTGAAATACCTCTGTGCACTCCGTGGTAAAAAAAGATTAACCACAGATCAAGGAGATGTTACGTTTCACAGAAGAGTACATTAAGGATCTTATAAAAAGATATGTTTAGCTATATGAATTATCTCTTCCTCTGTGGTTTAAATTTCATATATTTAGATTCAATACCAAGCGAAAATTATTTAAATTATGGAGAATAAGAAACTTACCGAAATAATTATTGGTTGTGCAATTAAAGTGCATAAAACACTAGGTCCAGGATTATTGGAATCTGCATATCAGGAATGTTTGTTTTACGAATTACATAAACAAGGTTTAAAAGTAAAAAAGGAAGTAAGTATGCCTTTGGTTTATGATGACGTGAAGCTAGAATGTGGATATAGATTGGATTTGTTTGTTGAAGATGAGGTAATTCTTGAATTAAAATCTGTTGATCAGTTAAATGATATTCATTTGGCTCAGATATTAACTTATCTAAAACTTGCCGATAAAAGAACCGGAATTCTCATCAATTTTAATGTAACACAGTTAATCCATGGCGTTAAGAGAGTGGTAAATGGATATTAGTTTAAATATTAACCACAGAGATCAAGGAGACGCTACGCTTCATCACAGAGGCCGCAGAGAAAAATAGAACCTCCATGTAACTCTGTGAAATACCTCTGTGCACTCCGTGGTAAAATAGGTTAACCAAAGAGATCATGTAGACGCTGAGCTTTATCACAGAGAACATGGAGAATAGTAAAAATCTCTGTGTACCTCTGTGAAATACCTCCGGTTACTCCGTGGTTAAATAATCTTATTATAGATATTTAAGATTTCTGTATCACAACCTTTAACTACCTTTATGCGCTAACTAAAGTTATTAGCATGAAGTTTTCATCCTCAATAAATAAATGGCCATTTTTTTATGGTTTGGTAATTGCAGTCGTTGGAACATTAGGTGTTTTTGCCAGTGTGCCTGGCCAAACAGTAGGAGTGAGTACTTTTACTGATCCTGTAAAGGATGCCTTGGGATTGGATCGACCTCAAATTAGTTTAGCCTATGCATTAGGTACCATCGGTAGTTCTTTTTTATTAGGTATTGCAGGAAAGTGGTTTGATAAATATGGAGCTCGTATAGTGGCATTTGGAGCAGCTATTGGTTTAGCAGTTGCATTATTGATCAGTTCACAAAGTGTTGTTATTTCAGGTTTTCTTAAATCTGCTTTGGGAGTACAAAGCTGGGTGCTGTCATTTATTGTAATCATGTTTTGTTTCTTTATGATTCGATTTACAGGTCAGGGAGTTCTAACACTTTCGTCCAGAAATATGATTATGATATGGTTTGATCAGTACAGAGGAAGAGTAAATGCAGTTAGTTCAATTGCAGTATCTCTTGGATTCTCAATTTCGCCTTTATGGATCAATTTTTTAATTGAAGGTTATGGGTGGGAACATGCATGGCTCTGGATGGCAATTGGACTTGCTCTTATAGGAATTATTATTTTTATATCTTTTCGTGATTCTCCTGAAAAATATGGCTTGGTTCCGGATGGTAATATTGCTTCTAAGAAAGTACAAAAGAAGACTGTTAAACCTGTTCAGGAATTTTCAAAAGGACAGGCCCTAAAAACCCGAGCGTTTTGGATGTATGGTTTAATGCTCGCCTTTAATGGTTACTTTATTACCGGACTTTCATTTCATATAGTTTCTATTTTTGGCGATGTGGGTTATTCTAAACAGGATGCTTTATCTTTTTTCTTACCCATGTCCATAGTTTCTTTAACTGTATCTGTAATATGTAATGCCATAAGCGATAAAATTAAATTAAAGTACTTATTGTATTTAATGATTTTTGGATCAGCAACTTGTTCTGTAGGACTAGCCATTTTAAAGTATACTGTGGGCTTTTATTTATTAATTGGAGGTGTTGGTATCATGGGCGGTTTATTTGCTGTGTTGTCTTCAGTAGTTTGGCCTCGTTTTTTTGGAAGAAAGAACTTAGGAGCTATTTCAGGTGTAAGTATGCAGATGATTGTTTTTTCAAGCGCTTTAGGGCCTTTCATGTTTAGCATGTCATTTAATTATTTGGGCTCATATTCATATATTGCTCTAGCAGGATTAATTGGTCTTGCTCTTATAGCAATGGGTTCTATTAAAGCAGATAATCCTCAGGATAGTTTAGAGGTGTAAGTTCATTGGAGCATGGAAAAAGTAAAAAGGAACATGAAGCAGTTTGGTTAGATGTTTATGTTAATTAAAGGAATAAAAAACCTCTGTGTAACTCTGTGAATTATCTCTGTGCACTCTGTGGTTAAATGAATATTACCATTCAGGATAAAAACTTAAGCCTACAGATACAGGATATAATTCAGGTGCTTTGTTTTTATCAAACATAGGTGAAAGATAATAAGTTCCATAAAGATTAATAGCTCTGTATCCAACTTTTACCTGGGCACCATATCTAAAGTCATTTAAGTTGTAACTTCCTTTCTCTTTCTCTTTTTCTTTGTCACCATTTTCTTTGGTTACCACTTTGGTATGTGATTTTAATTTATAACCCATAATACCACCGACAGAAACATAAAACCCATCCCTGTTTTTACTACTAAACTGAAGCTCGAATAGGATAGGGGCTGTTAAATACAAAGAAGTTAACTTGGTTTTATCTACATTGCCATCGATAGTTCTATAGGTCAGATTTCCCAAATCATCTTTTGCTAAGGTAATCGGGTTATCAAATCGATAATTATTGAATGTTAAGCCTAAACCGGTTACAAAACCAACATTTCCTCTTTTGCTTAATGGAATGTTTTGCTCCCATAGATTTAAAGACACTTCAATACTTTTTCCCGTGTTTAAAGATAGGTAATCATCTTCCGGTGCAAGTGATAAATCTCCGTCTGCATTCAGGTAATTGTTAAATCCTAAATCCAAACCCCAAAAGTGACTGTCAAATCTTCTTTTATCTTTTCTTGTGGTTTTAATGATTTGTCTATCATTATTGTTAACAGACCTTTTTTTGATACTTAATTTTGTGGAGTTATCATCAGCAATGATATCCATATCCGAACCAAAAAGCTTAAATGTAGTGGTATCTGTATCTTTGGAGGTTTCAGTTGAAGAATTGTTATTTATTACAACTGGATTTTTTGGTATTTCAAAATCATCCCCGTCAATCTCATATTTATCGGGATTTGGTATTGTATCTCCATTTCTGTTGATATAAGAAATCTTATTATCTTGAATCACTTTAGCAACACCAACAACAAAATCACTGATAAACTGGTATTGGCAAGGAATAACTTCAATCCCGGCTTCGTTAATCATTCCCATTTTACCATTCTTCAAAACCTTAGCCATACCATCTTCAAACTCCCATATTTTCTGGTACTGGGCAGGAATAATTTCAACACCGGCTTCATTGATCATTCCCATTTTACCATTTTTCAAAACCAGGGCTTTGCCATCTTCAAACTCCCAAATTTTTTGATATTGAGCCGGAATAAATTCATAACCGGCCTCATTGATATAGCCTATAGAACCATTTCTGAATACTCGGGCTTTACCATCTTCAAACTCCCATATCTGGTCGTATTTGCAGGTGATAAATTCATAGCCCTTGTCATCAACATATCCCATTTTACCATTCTTAAGAACTTTGGCTTTACCATCTTCGAATTCCCACACCATATCATATGATGCTGGAATGATCAAATCTCCGTTGATATTGTAAATTCCTATTTTCCCGTTTTTAATTACCTTGATATTACCATTATCCTGGAGATTCCAAACCTGTTCATTTTCACAAGGAACTATAACATTGCCCTCTTTATCAATAAGTCCCATCTTTCCATCCTGCATTACCCGGTAATATCCATCTTCAATTTCCCATACTTTTTGATATGAATCCAAAAAAGACTTGTTTTCCTGAGCATATCCCGGGGAAGTAATGTATAAAGACAATAATATGAAGATAATTCGTTTCATATGTTTATAATTTAATTCATATGGTCACATTGCTTTTCCCGATTCATCGGGAGAACTCGCCAAATTTGATTATTTACCTCCGTGAGAAAGTTTACTAAAAGCCACTAAAAAGAGTCCGTCTATAAACTCGGCATTTTTTAAGAGTCTTGTTCAAAAAGTTTGAGAACAAGGCTTGCGAAATTTTGAAAATCAGGGAGTTTACTTTCGTAAATAACCGTTTTCAAAATGAGCGTAACGTAGTTATCAGACTTTATGGACAGACTCTAATTAAAAGTTTGCTAAAGTAATACCTACACTATACGGATACAATTCCGGACCTTTATCTTTTTCGTATAAAGTTGAAAAATTGTAAGTAGCATAGAGTTTGATAATTTTATATCCTACCTGAACCATAGCTCCATACTGGAAAGGATTGATGTTAATATCATCTCTGGACTTATCTTTATCACCATCGGAATATTTTATTTTGGTATGCGATCCTATCTTAAAACCTCCGAAGATTCCAGCAGAGATAAATGCTGTACAGCGATTTTGATCTGATGGAATTTGGGCTTCAAATAGTAATGGAATATTTAAATATGAAGCTACAATTTTACTTTTGTCAACTGTTTCTATAATTGGTTCTCCATAAGTATTTCCCTGGCTGTTTTTTTGAATCATATACTGATTGTCCTGGCGATAATTATAAACAGTCCAACCTAAACCTGTAACCAAACCTAAATTCTTTTTGCGTTGTTGCAAACCAATATCGTATTGAAGAAAGTTGATGGTAAAGGCCATCGACTTACCTGAATTTAATTCCATGAAATCACCATCAGCAGGTATTGATGTATCAAAGTCTTTCCCTGAGTAATTGCAGAAACCTAATAAAACACCTGAATAATGGCCTTTGAACTTTTCGCGGGGGATCTGAACCATTCTTATATTGGTTTTATCATCTTCGTCAATAATTTCCCAGCGCTTATGACCAAGAGTAATGGTAGTAAGCGTATCGTTGTGTTCCTGTAGTTCAATCTTTGCACGAGGAAAACCCACCATAGCTTTTTCTTTGTTTTCATCAATGACAATGATATCTACAGCTTTGTTTTCCTTTTTGTTTTTTGTTGTACTGTTTTCCTGGGCTTTTAATAAAGCAGGACTAAAAAATGTACATAGAATAAAGAATACATATATTTTTTGCATGACTTGTAATTTTAAAGTTGTTTTGTTGTAAAACTGAATACAAAAATTTATGCTGAACTCAGCAGTTTGTTAGAATGCGCTTCTATGATTAGGACGCCTGAACATCTAATTTGTTACAGGCATACTTTTAATTTTTCTTGAAAAAGAAATGTTATCTGATTCTAGTTGATAGGCAACCATTTCGCCATCTTCATTGATATATTTTTTTATTGTTGTTGGACTACCGGAAATGTAATTGATAAATCTGATACCGGTACTTAAAGCTTTTACAGAACGTGATAGTTTCTGACTTTCGTTTTGAATATGATTGTTCATAGCCAACTCATTTTCTTTACTTTCTTCCAGGTTATTTGCAATTATAATAGGCATCATTTCATTTAAGCCTATTTCGTATGCATTAAGTGGTTTGTTTGAAATTTTAATATCAATTTGTCGGTTAACCAAAGGCACAATTATTTCTTTTTCTCTTGTATGTTGTGTTTCTTTTGTAATCTCAGTGGTTTGTTTTTGTTCTGACTTATTTTTTTTGGTAGAAACATTTTTAGACACTGATGAATTCTCCTGATTCATAATGTCTTGTTTTTTTATTGAGTTTTGTGTGTTTGTTTTTTTAGGAAGAACAATTAATGATGGCGGGTCAACTACTGCGACAGACAGCATTTCGTTTTCTGATTTTTTCAGATATGGAAATGTTCCTATGCTTAATAAAATTGCAATAACAGCAGCGGCACTAACCTTTCTAAGAGTAGTTAGTGTAAAAAGAGGAATTATTGTAGCTCTTTTTAATGATGCCTTATTAGAAAATCTAATAGCATCAGTACTTTGTAATTTTGTTTTTTGATAGGCTAAAAATACTTTTTCATTTTCACCTGACTCCGCTATGAAATCCTTTTTCCAATCTTCCTCATTCTTATCTAAACCCGTTTCAATTTCTTTAATAGCAATATAATCTTCAAAAGGAATATTTAAATCATCTGCATCTGTCTTTAATAATGATGATTTATCCAAAAACGAAATATCTTCAGGTTCTAAAACCATATCATTAATTCCCTCCATTTCTTTTTTGATATGAGGGTGTTGATCTAAAAACTGCTCAAACTGTTTCTGATCAGCTTTAGATAACATACCATCAAGGTAGTCAATGATATATTCTTCGTAATTATTTATAGTTATCATCATAATTCAAACTAAAACTTCAATTTTACCAATATAATTTTTCAAAAACTGGCGGCCTCTGAAAATATAAACTTTAACCTGCGATTCACTAAGATTTGTTATCTCAGAAATCTCCTGGTAATTGTATCCCTCATAGTCGCGCAATAAAATCACGTTTTTCTGATCCGGAGGAAGTTTTTCTAAAGCCTCATTCAAAACTTCATTTACATCGCTGTATGTTTCATTGGTAAAATACTTATTGGCATCAGCGTCTTCCCAACTTGCTTTGTACTTATCTCTTCTGATAGAATCAATTAATGTATGGTATGCCGTCGAAAACAGATAACTCTTGGCTTTTGCATAAGAAATATCCGCATGGTTTTTCCATACTTTTTCAAATGTGTCCTGAACAATATCTTTAGCCCGGTCTGTATCTTTAATGTTCTTTAATACAAACCGATAAATATTATCAGAATAGGATTCTACACTTTTATTATACTCTTTAACTGTCATCCGGCTCAGTTAGGATTTACATTAAATGTTTTAAAAAAGGACGATTGCTATCATACTTTTATTCTAATACCTCTTTATCAATAAATAAAATTAATACTTGGTTATTATGCCGATCGATTAATGATAGCATTAAATACGAAGTAATTTAACGCTAAATTCATTAACAAATCGGTATAATTTCTAAGTTTGTGACGCCTAAGTAATGCTAAAGTTACAGAGGAATTAAAAAAAAGTAAAAAATTTTATGGTCTCGGATTTATTTCTTTCAATTATTATTGGATTTATTTTGGATTTAATCATAGGCGATCCTTACTCAATGCCGCATCCCATAAAGGTTTATGGTCATACCATTGCTTTTGGTGAAAAGCTTTTGAATAAAAACAAAAACCGTAAGTTAAAAGGGGGAATAATGGCTGTGGGGTTGATTATTCTTTCATATTTATGTTTTAAGGGTATTGTAGTTTTGGCTGCTGTAAATTCTTATGCTTCAGTTATTGTTGGATCTGTATTTGTTTTTTACGGCCTTGCCAATCGCACATTGATTAACGAGGTATTAAAGGTTGAAAAAGAATTAAGTAAAAACGGATTGGATGCCGGAAGAAAGCAATTGAGTTTTATTGTAGGCCGACAAACAGATAAATTGGATGCCCAGTCCATCAGAAAAGCTGCATTGGAAACTTTATCCGAGAATTTGAGCGATGGCGTGATTGCTCCACTTTTTTATCTATTTATAGGAGGAATTCCTTTAATGTTTGCCTACAAAATGGTGAATACCTTGGATTCGATGATTGGTTATAAAAACGACCGCTATAAAGACTTTGGTTGTATAGCCGCTAAAGTGGATGATGTATTTAATTTTATTCCTGCACGAATTACGGCACTATTAATTGCTATGGTTAGTTTTAAATCAAAGTCCTTTGCGTTTATTTATAAATACGGTAATCAACATAGCAGTCCTAATGCAGGCTACCCTGAAGCAGCTTTAGCGGGAGCTTTAGATTGCAGGTTTGGTGGACCATCAGAGTATTTCGGTAAGGTGGTTGATAAACCATATATCGGTGAAAATAGCCTAGAATTGACTTCAAAACATATCAATTATTCGTGTGGTATTAATTTAAAAGCCAGCTTTCTGTTTTTAATTGTGGGATTGGTGGTGATGTTTTATTTAGGATAAAGGGAATAGGATTGTAGGGAGTAAAGGTTGAAAGGTAGAATGGTAAAAGGTTTTTTGAAATATCATATTTAGCATGATTTGTTTAAAAATATGAAGCTGAATAAATATTGACAGTACTATTAAATGATGCCAGAGGCATCATACCTTTATAGAAATATATCGTAAACTAAAAATCGACTCCATCGGAGTCGCACAATTATTTAATCTGATAACCAAGTTTAAATGTAAATCACCACCCCTTCATTCTTTTGAACTCCCGTATATTCTAATGTTTTAAGCAAGAACATTAATCTAATTCCGATAAGAAAACCTTATTTATATATTCCACCTTAGTAGCTTTTTAACAATATAATACATAACCTTAATACCTTATATTCTTCCCATCAACTACTCTTTCCTAAGTTTGGAAGAAGGAGAATTGATTTACAGCATGCAGAAATATATCCTCCGAAAGAAAAATGTTTTCTCCCTAAAACATTCCCCGCTTTTCAAAGGAGGGGTGGTTTAGACCTTCTTTATTTTCATATTCCAATAAATGAATTCCAATATGTTCAACTCCTCAGGAGTTATGTTCGTTACATAATTGATTTCTATAAACATGCAACCCCTCTGGGGTTTATAGTGGAATACATGTTAATTCTATCTTTTCGAACACTCACTGGCGTTGTCCCAGGTTGTGATATGTTAGGCTTTGAGTCTTTTGGTGTTTAATTTTATCTTCTTAATTCCAAATTAAATAAACAACCTATTCAAATTGATTTATTTATTACTTTTGCAGCTTGTTTGGTGGATTTCTCCTTTCAGGAGAAACCTTAATATGGGAATTCGGTGCTTCTGAGCAATCAGAAAATTCCGAAGCTGTACCCGCAGCTGTAAGTCTGTATATGTTTTGAAATACTAAACGCCACTATTACCTGCCATAGCTTTAGCGAAGGTAGGTGTCTGATTCTATTTTGAATAGAAGACAATCCGCCTACGCAAAGGCTACGGCGGATAAAATGGGAAGGCCTCAAAACTATGACGAGCCAGAAGACCTGCCAAATTAATAATCTGAATTCAATTTAATTATTCAGGTTAATAAATGCTTTCGGGATAAAGGCGAAGTGGAGTTTTGGGAAACTCTTTTCATCATGATATCTCATTGTTAATTTTTGCTAATAATGGAAAATGCTTTAGTACAGGTTTATACCGGTGATGGTAAAGGAAAAACAACTGCTGCAGTTGGTTTGGCTGTAAGAGCCATGGGAAATAATTTAAAAGTTCGGTTTTTACAGTTTTTTAAATCTGAATTGTCGGGCGAAGTTAAACCTTTGGAAACGTTAGGTACTAAGGTTTCTATTCATAATCATCAGGATAAACCTTCCTGGACTATGAATGCCGAAGAAGAGAAACAATTGATTGAAGATACCAAGCAAGGGTGGAAAATTTTTGTGGAGTTAATCAAATGTAAAGCTTATGATCTGATCGTTTTGGATGAGGCTAATCACGTTTTGAACAGAGGTTATATTTCGAAATATGAGGTTTTGGATATTCTGGATCAGGCTAAAAACACCGAAGTTGTCTTCACTGGAAGAAATGCTCCGGATTGGTTAATAGAAAGAGCAGATTTGGTTACAGAAATGAAGATGCACAAGCACCCATTTCAACAAAAGATTGCAGCCAGAACGGGAATTGAAAAATAAGTATTAATAAAAACATGAAAAAGTTAAAACCAATAATGTTTGTCGGTACAGGTTCCGATGTTGGTAAAAGCATTATAAATACAGCTTTGTGCCGTATATTCCTGCAAGATGGTTATCAACCTGCGCCTTTTAAAGCACAAAATATGTCGCTGAATAGTTATGCTACACCCGATGGATTGGAAATTGGTCGTGCACAGGCAGTACAGGCTGAAGCGTGTGGTTTAGAATGTGAGGTTGAGATGAATCCTGTGCTATTAAAACCAACTGGCGACAAAAACTCTCAGGTCGTATTGCTAGGTAAACCTATTGGCAACCAATCTGCAAAAGAGTATTTTTTGAATGATAATAAATCCAATTTATTTAAAGAAGCATTAGAGGCATATAAACGATTGGAGAAAAAATATAACCCTATTGTTTTAGAGGGTGCAGGAAGTATATCTGAATTAAATCTTCGTACCAGGGATATTGTAAATATGCCCATGGCTAAAGCAGTTGATGCCTGTACGTATTTGATTGCTGATATTGACCGGGGTGGAGTGTTTGCTTCTGTTTATGGTTCCATAATGCTATTGCCAGAGGATGAGCGAAAACTGATTAAAGGAGTTTTGATCAATAAATTCAGAGGTGATATTGATTTATTTACCGATGGAAGAAAAATCCTTGAAGATATTACCGGCGTGCCGGTGGTGGGTGTGATTCCTTATTTCAAAGGAATTACCATTGAAGAGGAGGATTCAGTTAGTTTACTGAAGATGAATAAAACAGCTTCTGCAGGAAAAGTAAATGTGGCTGTGGTGCCGTTGCGTCATATGTCGAACTTTACCGACTTTAATCGCTTTGCGGAGCTTGAGGATGTGAATCTGTATTTTACAGATTCAGTTCAGGAGTTGAATAAAGCAGATATCTTGATTATTCCCGGATCAAAAAACACGATTTCTGATATGAATTATCTTGAAGATTCTGGATTAGCTACGCATCTGAAAGAGTGGCATAAAGAAGGCAAGTGTATTTATGGAATATGTGGTGGTTACCAGATTATGGGAGAGGAGATCTTTGACCCAATGCACATTGAAAGTAATGCTGATAGCGTTAAAGGTTTAGGAATTCTGCCTGTAATTACGGTAATGTCAAATGAGAAAAACAGTACTCAGACTTCTTTCAGATATTTAGATTGTGAAGAGAACTGTGAGGGGTATGAAATTCATATGGGACAAACTTCGTTTTTATCACAGCAAAATCCTGTAGCCTATTTAAAAAATGGAGTTATGGATGGTTTCTATAAAAGCTCAAAAGCCTGGGGTAGCTATATACATGGGATATTTGATAATGCAGTTGTTTTAAAAAATGTTCTTGAACCATTTTTAAATAAAGAACTGGAGATGGGGAACTACAAGGAATTTAAAAATCAGGAATACGATAAGCTGGCTAATTTTGTAAGAGAAAATCTGGATATGGATCAGATCTATAAAGCATTGGAAGCATGATAAATGGTCACGGTAACGATATTCATCGGTATGAAAATAAGGTAGTTGTTGATTTTAGCACCAATGTGTTTAATAATCCGAAGACTGAGAATATTATTGGATTTTTAAAGAAAAACGTTGAAGCTGTTCGCAATTATCCGGATTGCAATTGCACTGCATTAAGAAACAAATTTGCCAGGCATTATAATGTTTCAGATGAGAATGTTTTAGTATGCAATGGATCTACGGAATCGTTCTATTTGGTAGCTCATTTATTTAAGGAACAAAACTCAGTTATTTATACACCTTCATTTTCTGAGTATGAGGATGCTTGTCAACTATATAATCATAATATAGAGTTTGTTTGCAATAAGGATGATATGAAGGGTGCATTCATTGATCATAAAATTGTATGGCTCGGCAATCCTAATAATCCCGACTCAAAGTATTATACCAGATCATTTCTGAAAGAATTTATTGGCCAACATCCATCCACTGTTTTTGTTATTGATGAGGCCTATATTGATCTTTGTGCCAAAGGAGAAACAATAGCTGATTTAGTAAATGAATTTGAAAACCTGATTGTGATTAAGTCGTTTACAAAATTATATGCTATACCTGGTGTTCGACTTGGATTTATCGTGACTCATGCAAATCGGATTCAGGAATTAAAAAAACTGCATATGCCTTGGGCCGTAAATGTAATGGCTCAAAAAGCAGGGGAGTATATTATAGATCATCTGTCACATACATATCATCAGGTTGAAGAATTACTTGAAAACTCAAGGAGATTTCAGCATAACATTGATCAATTGGATGGCTTTAAAGTAACAAAGTCATCTTGTAATTATTTTTTAGTGGAGATGGAAAATGAAAAAGCATCAGAGTTAAAAGACTATTTGTTGAGGAAGTGTGGTCTTTTAATTCGTGATGCTTCAAATTTCAGGGGATTAAGCAATAAGTGTTTTCGTGTTGCCAGTCAAGGTTATGAAAAGGACTTGTATTTAATTCAGTGTTTAAAAAAGTGGTATGATTCCATTTTTACTTTACAGTAATATTTTGCTCCAGTATTATCAGGTTCTTGATCTTAATGTCTAGTTGTACAGCATAATTTATTGCACTGTCAACCGGCGTATTCCCATCAATAACAAAGGAAGAGTGGTCATAGTCGGTATTTCCGGTTTCATTAATTTCAGGTAAAAACAGTGTTTTTGAACCTGATGGGATATATACTGTCAGGCGTTCATCTTTAATATGAATGTTATTGTCTTCATCTTGTACGTGTATATCTAAATCAAGACTTTGTGCAATGTCTTTCTGATTTTCAATAACAATCCATAATCCATTAAAATTGATACTGTCAATATTTTCTTTGTTCGAAGGTTTAAGGATATTTAATGCAGAGGTAATTTTAATTCCAAGAGAATCCTCCCTGGTATTTATATTTTCATAATTTGTTTTTTTTACCTCTGAAGTTCCGGAGTGGTGGTTTGTTACAGTGCAAGCAAAAAGAAACATAGTACTTAGGGTTGCAATCAGGTATTTTTTCATCTGTTTATAATTTACGTTGATTGATTTGTCAGACGAAACTCGCCAATTTGATCACTTTACTGTGTGAGAAGCATTTTCTCATGGCTGTTTCCTATTTGGTTTAAAAATAGTTTTGTAATTTCTATTAAAATTAAGATATAGCAATGTCATATTCAATAGTAAATACGTTGAAATAGGATAAAATGATATTAAAACTTGATGAAGAGCTAAAAAAATAGGGGTAAGGCCTGTTTTTTAGTTATACATGTATTCAAAGAATTAATTTCTGATAGTATCTATATCATAAAACAATGCTGTTTCATCTGAAAAAATGATACAATTGTCAAGTTGCTGTTGAGTTTGCTTGTATTACTCCTTAACTTGTATATTCATTAATCAAATAATAATCACATGAAACAAATATTTTTTTTAATGCTATTGCTATGCCCTTTATTGGTTAAAGGGCAGGATTTAGAAGACTACTTATCTAAGTATACTTCTGAAAACGGACAATTGTATTTGCAACCTTTTGCAAACGCTTTTTCTGCCGATTTAAACAGTGGCTTGTTTCATAATGCCAAAATTCACAAGAAAGGATTTCAGTTATACATAGGTTTAGTTTCGCAGGTGGCTGTAATACCTGGTAAAGCTAAAACCTTTACTGCCACAATTAAGGATTCTTATTTTACAAGTGATAAAGATGGTATTGAAGTAACTAATGCTCCCACCGTTTTTGGTACAACAGAAGGACCTTTGGTTACTAGCGATAATGGATTAGAGATGTATTTGCCTGGAGGACTGGATTTAGATTATTTACCACTTGCTATGCCACAGATAACGATAGGTTCTCTTTGGGGAACGGATCTGAATGCAAGGTATGTATCGGTTGATGTTAGTGATTTAGGCAAAATTGAATTGGCAGGTTGGGGTGTTAGGCATAGTATTGATCAATATGTTAAAGTGTTGCCCTTAAGTGTTGCTGTAGGTTATTATCATCAATCATTTAAAGTGGGCGAGTATATTGATGCAAAAACCAATGTGTTTAATGTTCAGGCCAGTTATAATATTCCGGTAATTACATTTTACGGAGGTTTGGGTATTGAAAAGGGTAAGATGGATGTGGAGTATACTTACGAAGGAGATGGCGATAATAATGGTGATAAAATTGCTTTTAATCTTGAATCAGAAGGTAGTGTACGGGCAACCATTGGGCTTTGTTTTAATTTAGGACCTGTGAAGTTACATGGGGACTATAACCTGGCAAAACAAAACACATTTGCAGTTGGATTAGGATTTGGTATTAATCAGAAATAAATATTAAAGGATAGTGATGAAAAAAGCAGGCATAATATTATTTATTGCAGTTCTTTTTACTGCATGTGATGAGAAAGATATAAGACTATATCCTTCTTTTGAAGAAAGTACTATCGTAAATGTGAATAGCATTGGTGAATTTGACGAATCTACTATAATTTATGCCAGTCAGATCAATGATGCTGTTAACGATCTTGATCTTGAAGAAGATGGCGAAATTGAACGTGTTGCTATTGAAGGTGTATGGGTTGTTGTGACTCCTTTAGATGGAAATACCGCTGAATCAGTAATGCTAAATGTTGATATTGCATCTGGTTCTTCAATAACAAAACCATTGTTGAAAAACTATAAGATTGATGTTCCGTCAAAAGAAACGGTGTATTATTTACCTGATGATCTTGATTCAGATGGAGTTGTTGTTTTAAAATCCAGACTAAACAGTATTGTTGTTGATGGCGAATTAACTAATGATGTTGATTTGTTTTTATATGGAAGTCCTTCTCCTGAATACAGTACAATTAAATTACAAATTGAAGTTTTTGTTAAAGGTTGTGTCGTGTTTGTCCAAACAGTAGATATGCTTTGAGACAATATATACTGGGTCAATTAAAATTTTAGAACTCAAGTTAATAATTCCACCTATATTGAGCCGCTTAATCATTATATAATGGTTGGCGGTTTTTTTGTGCAATAAAATCATTATCATTAACTAACCAGGAGAATAGGTTGTTACTCATGTGTGTAATTTTTTTCTGTGAGGTTATCTGGTAGTTGGAAGATAGATTTAACCCGCAATATGCATTAAAAAATCTATTACATATTGAATATTGAAATCACTTCAAAACAATACACTTCGTTGCTTCACTTCAACTCACCAGAACGATGCTCCCGATATGAATCGGGACAAGTTATGCCTCGTTTCAGTATAGCCTTGTTTTATTGTACTTTCAATGTTCATTGCGAACTTCTAATATATAATCCGGGTTTAAACAGATGAAAATAATCGAAGCGGTTATTAACAAATTTTTAACTAAGTTTATCAAAAGGGTTTTATTACTTCGTAGAAAAATTTGCTATTGGAGATTCTGGGATAAGATATCATGAGATATATCATAAATAAGTTGATTTATAATGAAATCCAAGATGGTATTAATAAATTTTAACAAATTAATAATATCTTCAAGTCACCCTTTATGTAAATTTTATTGTTATAAATAATAAGGAGAATAGCTAATACTAAGGTAATTGAAATTGAATAAATAAAATATAAATAGGATAAAGCAATTAACAATGAAGAAGAGAGTAGTATTATCAGTCCTGAGTTTTTTGATGGTTATTCAAGGTACTTTATGGGCTCAAATACAAGAACCTGCAAAATGGAATGTACAGTTGTCTGATAAAAAGGCATCGGTGGGAGATCAGATAGATGTTGTTTTTAAAGCAACAATTGAACCTACCTGGCATTTATATTCAAATGATTTTGATCCTGATCTGGGACCAATCTTAATTTCATTTCAGTTTGAAGAAAACTCATCGTATCAAAGAGTTGGAGATGTTAAACCAATCAATCCTCATAAAGAGTATGATAAGGTATGGGATGGAGAAGTGAGTTACTTTGAAAGCTCTGCAGAACTTCGTCAAACCATCCTTATTAAGGAGTTACCATTACAAATATCCGGCAGTTTTGAATTTCAGTCTTGTTCTGATCAAACAGGAATGTGCGTATTGGGTGATGATGAGTTTAACTTGTCTATTGGTGGTTCAACAGCACAAGTTCAAGAAGAAATTTCCGCTGTTAAAAACAATAGTGAAACAAAAAATGCTTTACTAAGCGATAAAACTGAACCATCAGCTAAGGCTGCAGAATCAGATTCGTTATTAATGCTTTTTGTAATCAGCTTTTTAAGTGGGTTAGCAGCTATTTTTACACCTTGTGTTTTTCCTATGATTCCAATGACTGTAAGTTTCTTTATGCACAGTGATGAGAATAAAGCAAAAGCCCGATTCAAAGCCTTTGTATACGGATTTTCAATTATAGCTATTTATACTGTAATAGGTACAGTTGTTGCTGTTACTTTGGGTGCTAACTTTGCCAATTTTTTGAGTACGCACTGGATACCGAATATCTTTTTCTTTTTAATATTTATGGTATTTGCAGCTTCCTTTTTTGGAATGTTTGAAATTACAATGCCTAACTGGTTGGTTAATAAAAGTGTGTCTAATGAAGATAAAGGAGGTATATTAGGTTCCTTTTTCATGGCCTTCACATTGGTATTGGTTTCTTTTTCATGTACCGGCCCTATTGTTGGTGCTATTCTTGTGGCTTCTGCCGGGGGTGAAGTCTTAATGCCTATCGTGGGTATGTTGGGTTTTTCAATTGCTTTTGCGCTGCCATTTACCTTATTTGCTATTTTCCCATCCTGGTTAAATAACTTACCTAAATCGGGCGGTTGGTTGAACTCAGTAAAAGTGGTTCTTGGTTTTATAGAAGTTGCTTTGGGACTTAAGTTCCTGAGTATTGCCGATCAAACTTATCACTGGGGCATTCTGGATCGTGAGATTTATCTTGCCATATGGATTGTTACTTTTACCTTGTTAGGGTTTTATTTGTTAGGAAAATTAAAATTCTCTCACGATAGTGAAGTTAATTACATTAGTGTGCCTCGGTTAGGTTTATCTATTGTAACGTTTGCCTTTGTGGTTTACATGATTCCTGGTTTATTTGGAGCTCCTCTAAAGGCGCTTTCTGGTTATATTCCACCGCAAGCCACTCAGGATTTCGATATTAATAAAATAGTGCGCGATAATGCTGTTGTTTCAGGCTCATCGGCTATTGAAAAACATACAGCAAAGTATTCCGACTTTCTGCATTTGCCACATGGATTAAACGGGTATTTTGATTACAATGAAGGATTAGCAGCAGCTAAGAAATTAAATAAGCCTGTTTTTATTGATTTTACTGGTCATGGTTGTGTAAACTGCAGACAAATGGAAGCAAATGTTTGGTCTGATCCTGCCGTTTTAAAGCGTTTAAAAGAAGACTATGTTATTATTGCATTATACGTTGATGATAAAACTAAATTACCCGAAAACGAATGGGTTACCTCGGCTGTGGATGGAAAAGTAAAGAAAACATTGGGTAAGAAAAATGCTGATTTCCAAATATCGCGTTACCAGGTAAATGCTCAACCTTACTATTGTTTACTTGATGCAGAAGGTAAGGATTTAGTTACACCTAGAGCCTACGATTTAGATGTAAATGCATTTGTTGATTTTCTTGATGAAGGCAAAGAGAACTTCCAGAATAAATAAATATAGTTAAGAGCAGAATCATTTACGATTCTGTTCTTCTTTTTTCTAAAGACAGTATATATGTATAAAATTTATAAAATGAAACGAGCATTAAAACTATTGTTTGTTTGTGTATTTCTGTTCCGCATTGTTGGAATGAATGCGCAAAATAAAACTACTATTCCGTTAGATTCAAGAGTCAGGTATGGAAAACTATCCAATGGCATGACCTACTATATTATGCATAACGAAGAACCTAAAGAAAGAGCCAGCTTATATTTTGTTCAAAATGTAGGTGGCAATTCTTGAAGAGGATTCTCAAAATGGCTTGGCTCACTTTTTAGAACATATGGCATTTAATGGTTTAGAGCATTATCCTGGTAAATCAATGCTTAACTATTTAGAGGCTAACGGTATTAAATTTGGTCGTGATATTAATGCATATACAGCTCAGGATCAAACAGTATACAATTTAAGTAACATTCCTTCAACAAGAGAGGCTTTGTTGGATTCAGCTTTATTAGTGCTACATGATTGGTCAGGAAGCTTACTTTTAGAACCGGAAGAAATTGATGCAGAGAGAGGTGTTATTCGTGAAGAATGGAGAACAAGAAGAAATTCACGTTTCCGTTTAATGGCACAAACGCGTCCCTATTTGTATAATTTCTCCAAGTACGCTGAAAGAGATGTTATCGGATCATTGGATGTAATTAATCATTTCAAGTATCAGGAGTTAAGAGATTACTATCATAAATGGTATCGTCCGGGATTACAGGGCTGTTGTTGTTGTTGGTGATATTGACGCTGAAAAAGTAGAACAAAAGGTGAAGGATCTTTTTTCGTCTATTCCTGCTAAAGAAAATCCTGCAGAACGTGTTTATTATCCAATAGAAGATTCTAAAGAGTTAGGTTATGTTGTGGCAAAGGATAAGGAAGCTCAGGGTGTTGGTATTAACTGGATTTTCAGACATGATGTGACTAAGGTTAAAGACGAGGCTTATATGCGTAAGGATATGGCTGGTGATATGCTAAGTTCTATGTTAAATAACAGATGTAGCGAATTAACACGCAAACCCGATTGTCCTGCTTTGGGAATGGGCATTGGTTTCTTCTCACTCGCACGAACTAAAGATGCTTCTTATTTGGCTGTGAGTCCAAAGGAACATAAAGAAAAAGAAGCATTTGCTTTATTAATTACAGAGGTGGAAAGAGCCAGGAGGTTTGGTTTTAATGAGTCAGAGCTGGAGCGTGTAAAAACTTCGTTACTACGGAGATATGAGTCGTACGAAAAAGAATATGCTAAGGTTGATAATGAAACATGGGCCGAACAGTTAGCTGCTAATTTTTTAGATGCCAGTCCATTTCCATCTCTTGAGTGGGAAATGAATTTTGCAAAAAAAACAATTCCTTCTATTACTTTAGATGAGGTGAATGCTTTATTAAAGGATTTTACCAATATTGATAACAGTGTAATTACAATTACCGGTCCTGATAAAGAAGATGTTCAATACCCAACGAAAGAAGAATTACTCGAAGAGATTAAAGCAGTAGAGGAATCTGAGTTAACAGCATACGTTGATGAGGCTAGTGATATTCCGTTGGTGACTGATCAGTTAGAAGATAAAAAGGTGGTTTCAGAATCGGCAGTTAAAGGTACTGATGCCAAAATGTATATTCTTGAAAATGGAGCAAGGGTAGTGGTGTATCCTACCGAGTTAAGTAAAGATGAAATATTATTTAGTGCCTATAGTTTTGGAGGTTCTTCACTTTTAAAACATGAACAGCTAGAGTCCGGTGATATGGCTACTACAATTGCAGGTATGTCTGGTTTGGGTGAATTTAATGCCGTTCAGTTGAAGAAAAAATTAACCGGCAAATTAGCTAGTGTTTCGCCATCATTGGATGAATATACCGAGGGTTTTAGTGGTTCTGCTTCTCCTCAGGATTTTGAAACCATGTTACAGTTATTGTATTTGAAATTTACTCATCCTCGTTTCGAAGAAGAAACTTTTCAAACCATTAAAGCTTCTTTGCAAAACCAACTGTCATTTATTGCTGCTGATAATAACAGGGCTTTCAGAGATACTATCGGAATGGTTGAGAGCAATTACAGTCCCCGTAATTTAATATTCAATAAAGATTTTGTAGATCATATTGATTTTGAAAAAGCTAAAGCAATCTATAAAGATCGCTTTCAGGATGCAGATGATTTTACTTTTATATTTGTGGGTAATATTAATGTGGAAAAAGACCTGCCATTAATTGCTAAATATATTGGAAATATTCCAACTACGGACAGAAAAGAAAGTTGGGTAAATCATCATATTAAACCAGCCAAAGGATATACCGCCAGAACGGTTAAACGAGAAATGGAATTTCCTAAAGCGACTGTTTACTATTCATTAATTAATGATGTTGATTATAGTCTTCAAACCAGAACTTATGTCAGAGTAATTGCCGAATTGCTTAGTAAGAGGTATTTAGAAACAATCAGAGAGGAAGAAGGTGGGAGTTATGGTGTGTCTGTACGACCGTCAATAAGTAAGCGTTCTTATGAACATGCATCTATTACAATGTACTTTGATTGTGATCCTGAAAAAATGGATAAATTAATCGGCATCATGAAAAATGAGATTGATAATATGGTGAAGAATGGCGTGAAGACTGATGATCTTGAAGAAATTAAGAAAAACTATCTGAAGAGCAGAGAAGAGTCTGAAAATGAAAACAGCTTCTGGTTAAGTGTAATTCAAGGTTCTTTAATGAATGATGAACCTATTACTGATTCCGAAGGGTTTAACAAAATTGTTAATGATTTAAGTGCAAAAAGTGTTCAAAAATATGCTAAAAAGTTGTTTAAAGGATATGATAGTGTAGAGGTTGTTATGATTCCTGAAGAGGACTAGTGACTTGAAAATTGGGGGTGGAGGTTTATAATCTTTTAAATTTTGATTTTTTACTCCATCTTCATATACCATTTTGTTATATATTTATAGAATATTTTAATCCATTGGGAGATTGTTCTCCTCAATCAAAAACACTCAAATGAAAAAGATAATTTTAAGTGCTTTAACGGCTATTTTAGTGCTGGCATCTTGTCAGGAACAAAAACCTACTTTTACACTTACCGGTAACCTGAATAATGCAAGTGAAAAAACACTTGTTGTTAATGTGTTGGATGGGAAAAGTTTTAATATTATAGATACATTAGTAATTACCGATGGTGCTATAAATTATTCCACTACACTTGATTCTCCATTGTTAATGGTTATTGGTGAAGAGAAGTCTAGAAATTCAGTTAGTTTTTTTGCTGAAAATACGAACTATACTATTCATGGTTCTGCAGATAGTTTAAGTATGGCAACAATTTCAGGAGGTGCTTTATATGATATGTATAAGAAGATTGCTGATTCTGAAAAACATATTGCAGAAGTAAGTATGGCATTACGTCCTAAATATGCCGAAGCAAATAATGCCGGAGATACTGCTAAAGCAAATGCTATTTATGAAGAATATATGGCCGAAGCAAAAAAAGCTGATGATTTAAAATCAGAAGTAGTAAAAGCAAATCCAGCTTCCCCTGTATCTGCTTATTTGGTTTATAATTTGTACCGACACAATACCCTTGATGAGATGAAAGAGGGCTTGTCAAAGCTAGATTCATCTTTAATTCAAAACACCTACTACAAGGCTTTAACAGATCGTATCAATGTACTTGAGAGTGTTGCTGTAGGAAAGCAAGCTCCTGATTTTACTCAAAATAATACAGAAGGAAATCCTGTTTCCTTATCATCCTTTAAAGGAAAATATTTGCTGGTAGATTTTTGGGCAAGCTGGTGTGGTCCTTGTCGAGGTGAAAACCCTAACGTGGTTAAATTATTTGCTGATTATAAAGATAAGGGATTTGACATTTTAGGGGTTTCTCTGGATCAAAAGAAAGATGCCTGGTTAAAAGCTATTGAAGAAGATCATCTTACCTGGAATCATGTTTCTGATTTAAAAGGATGGGGTAATGAGGTTGCTGTACAATATGGTGTATCAAGTATTCCTCATACAATTTTACTTGACAAAGAAGGTAAAATCATAGCTAAAAACTTAAGAGGCGAGGAGTTAAGAGCTAAGATTGCTGAGTTATTAGATTAATGTTATTAAGCCTTCTATGTTTAATGAGCATCTATTAACGAAACCAGACAGGTTTATTTACAGTATTGCAAATAAAACTGTCTGGTTTTTTTATTTTTCATCGCTAGTGCTTACTCTTTAGCCAGGTTATTTCTGACCTGCCTCGTACCTGCCTCGTACCTGCTCCATAAATGCTGCGTAACAGATGCGGGTATTATATGGATATTAAACACATATCTTACACTATTTGCTCATAATATCATCACTAAACAGTGAAGCTATAGTGAACCAGTAGTGAAGGAATAGTGAAGGAGTAGTGAAGGAGTAGTGAAGGAAACCCGCAGCAGTTATGACTACGTTACGATGCAGGTGTGAACCAGGTAGGAATACTTTTTAAACCTGTTATGATTATTGACAGCTTATCGAATAATCCTTATCTGTTTACATTTAAAATTATTTTGTTGCTACCGCCGACTCTTTAGCCAGGTTATGACAGAAGCTTTGTTCCTTATGTCCAATATGACCTTTGATCCATTTAAATTCTATGATTTTTCCATTGCACAATTGGTCAGTTTCCTGCCAAACTTGTACAAATTTTACTTTTTTACCGTGAGCTGTTTGCCAATCATTTAACTTCCAAAAGTGAATCCATTGCACCAATCCTCTGATAACATATCTGCTGTCTGTATAAACCTGAATTTTATCAACGTGCTTGAGGCGTTCGAGGCCTTTTTTTATGGCTAATAGTTCGGTTAAATTACTGCTCCCTTTTTTTAATGTATAACTAAAGGTTGTTTGGTTTCCCTGTAAATCTTCAATAATACCTCCAATGCCCGAATTCCCTGAAGGACCATGGAAGGATCCATCAGTAAACAGTTTATGGTAACCCAGTGATTCAGATGTTTTGGTAATAATACTTAAATCCTTTGTTCTATCTACCTGAATGTAATGAAGATAAGAGTTGTTGTTTAAAAATGGGAAACCATCAATAAATGCGCAATGAATAGTTTGACCAATACAAATTTCACCTTTTAGGGCAGAAGTCATGACTTTATTAAACTGGAATTCATGTTTTAAAAGAATCTCAGCTATGTTATTAGTATGATTAAAATTGAATTTTTTTTCGCCAATGAAATACTCCAATTCATTGAATTCATTATTAGCTGAAACATGACATATTATGCTTGTTTCATTAAAGGATTCTATCTTTATAAGTATCTTATATGTTTTCACAATAGCATAATAAAAAGGCAATTTACAAAAAGATCTTTTATTAGAGGAGATTTTGATTTTGGATATACAATACGGAAGGATGTGTGTTAAAAGGTGCGACTCCTCTGGAGTCGTAATACTTTTTTACCACTTTTCTATAAATGTGTAATCCCTCCGGGATTAATTTCGAATATGCTATTAAATAAATTCCCGAGATAAGACAACTTGTAGCACCTACTTATTTTTGATAGACCAACATTACCCAATAAATTCTTTTTTTAATATGGAATTTAAGTGTATATATGGATGTTAGCTCCTCATGGAAATAAATAGTCTGTCCATAAAGTCCGATAACTGCGTTACGCTCATTTTGAAAACGGTCATTTACGAAAGTAAACTCCCTGATTTTCAAAATTTTGCAAGCCTTGTTCTCGAACCTTTTGAACAAGACTCTTAAAAAATGCAGAATTTATAGACGGGCTAAATAGATGCCATCGGCATCTCACATTTATAGAAATTTTATCTAATTAAATAACGACCCCAGAGGAGTCGCACTCTTGTTTTATAAAAATAAAATATCAAAATGATTGTATTCTAACCTCATAAATTTATAATGATTATCTGCTATAATTTCCTAATTTGTGAATGTCATCTTACTTCCATATTTAAATATGTTTCTGTTTATTTCCTTTTTCCTTAGATTTGTACATATTAAATCAATTTGACTAAAAAAAGCATCATGTATAAAAGAGTACTTCTTAAACTTAGCGGAGAATCCTTAATGGGAGATCAAAATTATGGTATTGATAATGATCGACTGGAAGAATATGCAAAGCAGATTAAAGAAATCGTTGAACTTGGGGTTCAGGTTGGAATTGTAATTGGCGGAGGTAATATTTTTCGTGGATTAAGTGGAGCTGCAAAAGGTTTTGATCGCTACCAGGGAGATCAAATGGGAATGCTTGCAACAGTAATCAATAGTTTAGCTCTTAAATCGTCGTTAAATAATAATGGTGTTAAAGCACGCGTTCTTACGGCTATTAGAATGGAACCAGTGGGTGAGTTTTACTCACAGCCAAGAGCTATTGAATGTCTTGAAAACGGAGAAGTAGTGATTTTATCTGCAGGTACAGGAAACCCTTATTTTACTACCGATACGGGTTCTTCGTTACGAGGTATTGAAATAAAAGCAGATGTTATGCTTAAAGGAACAAGGGTGGATGGAATTTATACATCAGATCCGGAAAAAGATCCTTCTGCAACTAAATTTGATGAGATTACCTACGACGAAATCTATAACAGGGGTTTAAAAGTGATGGATTTAACAGCAACAACCATGTGTAAAGAAAATAACTTACCCATAGTTGTATTTGATATGGATACTCCAGGTAACTTGATTAGAGTGATAAAAGGAGAGAAGATTGGGACTTTAGTTAAGAATTAATTGGCTAGTTTTATTTTAATACGAACTATAAGCTCGCATTGGCAGATGCCTTCGTTGGTGGGTACTTGTAGTAAGTACCTTATCTATAGGTACTAGTAAAGCACTAAGAGCGCAAAATTTACAAGCATAAAAAAGGCTGTTACAATTTAGTTTGTAACAGCCTTTTCCCTTATTAAAATTATTATTTACTAGCCTGATGTATTCATAAATTTTCGTTATGAGAGCATCAAAAGCAAAGAGAAAAAGTGAAGTAGAGATTTTCAGTTTGCAGGAATAGTGAACTATTTTGAAAACTTAAAATCGAGCATTTGCTTTTTATCAAAGGTTTTGAGGCTTGCAGTAGAATAATTTATGAATAGTTCAGGCTAGAATCCTTCATCATCTATTCCTCCGCTTTCGCCGTTATTACCTTTGCGTTTTTGTGCAAAGTTATTTAAACGGTAACTTAAAGTAAAGGAAATAAAAGGCGATTTTCTTTCCCATTTTTGATAGTTGTAGAAGTCGGTATCCTCAGTAATAGAAACTCTTTTGGCCGTTCCAAAAATATCACGTACCTGAACCACGGCCGACATCTTTCGATCCAGAAAATCCATTCTGACGGCACCGTTGAAAGAGTAATAGCCCTCAGTTTCACCTTGTGAGGTAACAGTTGGACTGTTATAATCACCATTTAACTGCAATTGTATTTTTTTAATCACTTTAAAAGTGTTGTTAAATCTGGAACTCCAGTTGAATGAGTGATTATCAAAAGATTCATCATTGTATGTTCCTTCAACCCTGTAATTGTATATGTTTCCCATTACATTTAGTTCCCACCATTTAAAAAGAGGCACGTTGTAATTGGCATCTAAACCTAAAGAATAATCAGTACCAACATTTGCAAACGTTGTTAATAAAATTCCTTCTTCATACACACTTTGAATACGTTCAACTTTATTGTGTGTAATTCTGTAATATGCTTCTAATGACAGTTGTGATTTTTCCCATTTTTTCAGATAACCAAGTTCTAAGGCATCAATATATTCAGGTTCGATATCTGGATCACCCATACGTACGTTATACATATCTTCCCATGTAATAAAAGGCTCTAAAAAGAATCCTCTGGGCCGGTCAATTCTTCTCGAATAACTTCCCATTACCTGATTCTCATTTGGTAATTGGTAGGAAAGGTGTATTGTTGGGAAATAATCAAAACGATCAATGGTATATTCGTCGTTACTTTTATTTGTAATAACTCTGTTTGTATACTCACCTCTTAACCCCAATTGATAGCCTAGTTTGCCATATTCTCCGTTATAAGTTGTATATATGGCATAGATGTTACGGTCGTAGTTAGTTGTATTATTATAATCAGCTTGTAAATTAAAATCTTTTTTGTCTGTACTCCAGTCAGATAAAGTTGTTATGTCGTCACTGTTGCTGTTTCGTCCCTGAAAACCTGCCTCAAATCTATTATTTTCACCAATAGGTTTTGTGTAATCAATTTTTAGTTCCCATCTTTTAGAAGGGCCGTCTTCTGTTGTATAGGTACCAGATGATACCTCAGAACTATTATTTTCATATAGCCAGTTTTTGTTACTTTCATCACCATCCCGGTAACGGTAATTTAACTGAGCAGATAATTCATGTCCTTTTTGAGTAAATTTCTTCTGGTAGTTTCCGGTAATAGAATAATATCCACCACCTCTTGATGATTTACTCTTATTAATTTCCTGAGTTACGGCTGAAGCAGGATCTGTAGTTGTAATATATTTTTGAGTTGATTCCCCTGTCATATCGAATTCTCCTGTTCTTAACCCTATAGAAAAGAAGTCATTATCTGTGATATCCCAATCCAACCCGGTACGTAGCGAACCTCCGGTAAATTCCCTGTCATTATCACCCCATGATTTTTTAATAGTTGTGATACCATTTGAAGAAGTTTTTCGTTCAGCATAAGATTCTCCGGGGAAAGGGCGATTATTATAATCTCCTCCTACATAGAAATTGACACTTTTTTTACGCCAGTTTAAAAGAAAATCACCTCCGTATTGGCTAAAAGTTCCGGCTTTCAGGTTAATTAATCCCTGAACACCCTGAAGACGGTTCTTTTTTGTAATAATATTGATAATACCCCCTGTTCCGTCAGGTTGGTATTTTGCAGATGGATTTGTAATGATTTCAATATTTTCAATGGTAGATGCCGGTATCTGACGTAATGCATCTGATGGGTCTAAAACAGTAGGTTTTCCATCGATGAGAACTGTAAAACCAGTAGAGCCACGTAAAGAAACGTTACCTTCAATATCCACACGTATCGAAGGTACGTTTTCCAAAACTTCAACAGCAGATAATGAAGCAGATGTCATCTGTTTACCCACGCTAACCACTTTTTTATCGATTTTATATTCAACAGATTGTCTTTCTGCCACAACTTCAACCTCGTCGAGGTTTTTAGAGTTGGAGCCCATTATAATCTCTCCTAAATCCAGTGTGTTTCTAGATTTGTCAATAATAACATTGTCATATCTTTTATCGTCGTAACCTAAAAATGATATCACAATATAAAACTCTCCCGGATCAAGACCTTTAATTTTAAATTCGCCGTTTTCATCACTAATTGTACCTGTAACCACAGAGTTGTCTTCTTTCTTGTAAACTGCAACGGTGGCATATTCCACAGGTTTTTTTGTTTTCTGATCAGAAACTTTACCCTTAACTATTTTCTGTTCTTCTATATTTTCAGGGTCTGTTGCACGTGCAAACGAGAGTGTGATAAATACTCCCAGTAAAATAAATGTAATTTTTAAATTCATTGTTTTTAGTTCTTTTCTATCTAATCAGACGATAAAGGATTCTTTTCCCTTCGAATAAATATGTAATAAGAGATGATATATAAATAATTGGGTTTATACAAAGTTGATTACAAATATGATAGGAACGTGTTAATGATATGTTAACTGGTTGTATAAATTAATAAATAAGGGGGAGGGGAGAGAGTGTTGTTGATTGTAGAAGAGTTTTCGCTTGGAGCTAATCGTCTGTTATTAATAGTATAAAGGTTTATAAAAACTCATTTTTTAGAGTATTTACGGATTTTGGATAAAAATTACCAGAAAGAATATGGGTTTAAATTTATTTGAAAATAAAAAGGCCATCTAAATATTAGATGGCCTCATTAATAAATCAGATATTAAATTTGTATTATCTATTCGTTTTCTGAATCAATCAGTTTTTTGATAGAATCCATTAAATTATTTAATGAGTCATTAAAGTATGTTTCAATAGAAACTGTTGAATTGTCGCTGAAAATCAATCTAAAATCAACGTCATAAGTAGTATCGTTATATTCAGTATCAGTTTCAGTTAGAGTATAAGCCTCTAATGAAGCTATTTTTGAATTGTCTTTAGCATATACTACTACAAGTTTAGCATGATCTTTAATTAAAGAAACTAAATTATCTGTCATAGCTTTATCTGTTGCGTCAGAGTAATCATCTTCATCATATTGAGCGCAAAAAGTAGCATCTTCATTCATGATTGTTTTAAGGTCAATTTTTCCGGCAATTTTTACCGTCATAATTTGACAATAAGCATTTGCATTTTGAACAATTTCTTGAATGTTATCATCATCAGCTTCTAAGATTTCATCTGTTGACCAAGAGCCATTAGCATCAGCACCCATGGCAAACAAAACATCAGATCCATATTTGAAGTTGAATTTAATGTTTGCAGATTTATTTTTAGATTGAGACAGAGATTGTGTAAAAGAATAAGCCGACCCAATGTGTAGTTCATTTTGCACTTCAGTAGGCATTCCTTCTGAAGTGTATTTTGCTGATAATTCATATGTTATCACGTCACTAGACATATATTTTAGTGAGGCTTTTAAGCCTGTGGGTAATTCTACTATTTCTTCGTCAGAATCGGTTAAAGAAATTTGTTTTGCAGTGAAATCATAAATTTTAAATTCTGCCGTATTTATATTTTCGCCGCTTTTGCCAGGAAATAGAAATAGGATAGTTTCTGAATTTTCTGTTTTAACAAATTCTTCTGTTTCAAAATTATATGTGTAAGTGGCACATAGTGTTTCAAATTTGTTACTTAAATCAAGATCCCCTTCTGTAGTGTTATTTAATATGTCGGAGATATCCGTCAGGCTTTTAGAATCTTCGTTTAGTGAATTGATTACCTTTACCGGAACGTTGAATGAACTTAAATCAAGATCACTTTCATTTGTTAGTTTAATCAACTCATTTAATATAGAAACAGCATCGCCATTTTTTAGTGTTTCTACCTGATTAACAAGTTCGATTCCTGCATCTTCAATATCCTTTTTGGATTGAGTTACTTCGTTTTCTGTGTAGTCAGTTTCATAGATATTCTTGTCATCATCGTTACATGCTGTAATAGATAAACTTAATAAGGCTATTGAAAGCACACTCCATTTTAAAAAAACTTTTTTCATAAAATATTATATCAAATTAGAATTAAATTGGCAAAGACCATGTTGTATTAATGGCTCAAAAATAGTAATATTTAATAAAAGTACAGCATTTATTATATAGAGTTCTGTAAAAGAATATATTTTTACAACAAATTTGCTAATTGCATTGTATTTAAGGTGTTGTGCTGTAAGTAACTTGATATAAGCAATTTATCTAATTAACATAATAGATGTTTTTGATTTTATGAGATTGTTTTTTATGATTTTAACAGGGCTTATGTTATTTACAGCCAATTTATTAGGACAGGAAAAGATATATGAGATTAAAGGAGTGATAATTGAAGAAGAAACAAATCTAACAATTCCTTTTGCTCATGTAGTTATTAATAATAGTAATTCTGGAACAACTTCGGATGAAAATGGGAGGTTTACAATTTATACAAAACTAAAAATAGTAGAACTACAAATACATCATACTGCCTTCCAACAAAAGAATCTGACCATAAATGCAGAAAACACCTCGGACTTGACTATAAAACTTATACCTAAAGTATATCAAACAGAGGAAGTAAAAATTAAGGCTTTTGGTTCATCTTTTTCAAAAGAAATTATTCCGGGTAAACTGCAAATACAACAAAAGGACATTTTATTAACACCGTCATTATTAGGAGAACCTGATTTAGTTCGAACTCTTCAGTTGCTTCCCGGTATTCAATCTGTAAATGAAGGAAATTCAGGTATATATGTTAGAGGTGGATCGCCAGGTCAGAACTTTATTACTTTTGATGATATAGAGCTAATGAATCCTTCGCATCTAATGGGAATATATTCGGTATTCAATCCCTTTTTAGTTGAAAAGGTTGATTTTTACAAAGGAAATGCTCCTGTTCAAATTTCATCAAGGCTAGCCTCTTCAATTATTGTAAAAACATTCGATATAAAAAAGGATACTACAAACTGGAATGGAAATATTGGAAATATATCATCTAATATAACTTATTGTGGTAATAGTAAAAATAAAAAGTGGTATACCAATATTGGATTCAGAAGAAGTTATATTGACGGTATTCAATGGGTTGCTGATAAATTTATTAGTGATGAATATAATTACTTTACGAATAATCATTTTAATTTTTACGATTTTAATGGCAAAGTTAAATACTCATCTTCAAAAAGTAAAATAGCTCTTTCGTGGTATAAGGGAGGGGACAATGTTGATTATTCAGATGCCGACCAGGTGGTTAGCTTGTCAAATAGATGGGGGAATGAAGGGGTATCACTTTCCTGGCTTAACCTTTGTTCTTCTGGTTGGTCTATTGACAATGTTATCAGCTATTCAAAATATTTTTCATCTTTAAAAATTAACCTTTTGGAGCAGGATTTAAATTTTGATACCGATTATAAACATTATAAACATAAAATAGAGTTTGTAAAGGAAGGAGATAAGCATTTATTAAGATTTGGCAGCCAATCAATCTATAGGAATATTTCACCTCAAAATTTAGATTTAGATTTAAATACCTCCTCTGGCAATACATTTTATTGCTACAAGCATTTTTTAACCAAATTGTATGTTGGTGACGAATATTTATTAACGGATAAGGTTAAACTTTATTTGGGAGGAGGAATTCAATATTATAAAACATTGGATATCAAATCTTCGGTTTCAGAAAGCTTGAACAATAGTAATTCAAAGAATTATTCCGAGTTTCAGAAAAATTTTGTTTTTACGTTTAATTATCAGTTGTTTGATAAATCCTCAATAAAAGGATCTTTAAGTCATACCGAACAAGACGTTCATCTGGCCTCTATTGCCTCTATTCCTCTTCCTTCAGATATATGGATGCCGGCAACCCAGAAGTTACCATCAGAAAATGGCGAGCAATATACTCTTGGATATTTTTCTGAAAATTTAAAAGGAAGTATTGAGTATGGTATTGAAGGTTATTTTAAAAATATGAGTCATCAATTATTGTATAGTGTTAATTATCAAGATAATGACAATAGTGTTTTTGAAGATAATTTTTTCAGTGGAAAGGGAAAAGCCTGGGGAGGTGAAATATTTATAAAAAAATCCGGATTAAAATATAATGCCAATATTTCTTATACATTGGGTTGGGCTCGTCAAAATTTTGACGATGTAAATCATGGTGTATGGTACGATGCTAAATATGATAGAAGGCACGATTTAAACGTTCTGGGTAACTACATTTTAAACAAAAAAATTGATTTTGGATTAGTTTTTATTTTTGCTTCAGGAAACAAAACTACTCTTCCTGTTGGACGATATTGGATGATGGGCGATATAGCCAATGTTTATAAGGGGATAAACAATTTCAGAATGCCTGTTTATCATCGTTTGGATTTATCTGTAAATTATCATTTAAAATCAAACATCTTTAAAGAGTCAATATTAAACCTATCAATTATCAATGCACTAAATCACAGTAATCCATATTTTATATATTTTTTTGTTGAGAGTGGTGAGGATAGCTACGACATAAATATAAAGGCCAAACAAGTATCATTATTTCCGATATTACCCTCGGTGAGTTGGAAATTCAAATTTTAGATTATGCGCAAATATTTATTTTATATCATTCTTTTTACAACATTGTTTTCCTGTTCTAAGGAAATACTAATTGATATACCTGGTTATAATCCGGAGGTAGTTGTGGATGGATGGATTTCAACAGATGATTTTGCTAATATTATTTTAACTAAAAGTTCTCCTTTTTTGGATGATTATGATTCCGCATCTATCAGAAGTACTTTTTTAAATTATGCAAAAGTCACTTTAACTTCATCGTCAGGAGAATCAGAAATCCTTACCTTATATAAAAGGAATGAGTTTTTTCCTCCTTTTGTTTTTAGATCGGTAAAAATGAAAGGTGTTGAAGGAGAATCATATTCAATAAGAATAGAGGTTGAAGGGAAAAATATTATTGCAGAGTCTACACTTACTAAAAATCCGATTGTTGATAATATATCTGTTATTTCAACCTCTGATACAACTCGACAGTTTGAGGTATATATTGATGATGATCCAAGCACAGATAATTATTACTATGTTGAAATTAAGGTAGAAGGACAAGATTCAAATTTTCATGCAGCAGAGTTTCCTTTGTTTACCGACGATGGAAAAAATGGCAAAGTAAATGTTTTAAGAGTTTACCGAAGCAATCAACCTGATCCGCTTAGTTTATTTGAACCGGATGTAAAACGCCACCTGCCTAAATATGAATTTCATTCTGATGATCCGGTATTTATCAAGGTGTCAAGTATAGATAGAATCGCCTATGAAGTTTTAAATGAACTTTATGTGGATCAAATAAATAGCGGCAATCCTTTTTCTTTTGTTAATAACGAAACCTCAACAAATATTGATGGGGGTATTGGTCGATGGACGGGTATGGCATCTGAAGTTTTGTATGTTAAATAAAAAGATTCATATCTATTGTTTATTATAGAAGGTTTATATCACTGATAAAGTGATATAAACTTTCTATAAAAACATAATTTTTAATGTGCTTCGTGCCAGTTTTTTCCAATTCCCATATCAACTGATAAAGGAACAGATAGCGTGCAGGCATTTTCCATTCCTCTTTTAACAATGTCTTTCACCTGTTCCAGTTCGTTCTGGTCCACATCAAAGTTCAATTCATCATGTACCTGAAGAATCATCCTGGATTTTAATTGCTTTTGATGGAGCTCTTTTTGAATATGAACCATAGCCATTTTTATGATATCGGCTGCTGTTCCCTGTATAGGTGCATTGATGGCATTTCTTTCTGCCATTCCTCTGACTACACCGTTTCGTGAATTTATATCCGGCAAGTTTCTTTTTCTTCCAAAAACAGTTTGAACATATCCTTTTTCACGGGCTATTTCAATACTTTTATCCATATAAGCTTTTACTTGTGGGAAGTTTTCGAAATAACCGTCAATAAGCTCCTTTGCTTCGCTTCTGGATATATTCAGCCTTTCGGCTAAACCAAAGGCTGAAATGCCATAAATAATGCCAAAATTTGCTGTTTTAGCTTTTCGTCGCATATCTGTTGTTACTTCACTTAATGGAATCTTGTATATTTTAGCCGCTGTGGCAGCATGAATATCTTCTCCATTATTAAAGGCATGAAGCAGGTGTTCATCCTGACTTAAATGCGCCATCAAACGCAGTTCTACCTGGGAGTAATCGGCCGATAGAAATACGTGGTTGTTATCACTGGTAATAAATGCTTTTCTGATTTCTCTTCCATCTTCATCTCTGATGGGTATGTTCTGAAGGTTAGGATTAGTACTGCTCAAACGGCCTGTTACAACCATGGCCTGATTGTAAGTGGTATGAATTTTACCGGTTTTATTATTTACCAATGCCGGAAGGGCTTCAACATAGGTGCTTAATAATTTTTTTAGTCCGCGATATTCTAAAATCTTGTCAACTATTTCGTGTTTACCTTTAAGTTTGTTTAATGTTTCTTCGTTAGTGCTGTACTGACCGGATTTTGTTTTTTTAGCTTTGGCATCGATTTTTAGATGCTCAAATAAAACTTCGCCAACTTGCTTTGGACTGGCTATATTAAAATTCATACCGGCAATTTCAATAATTTCTTTTTCAAGAACTATAATTCGTTCTTTTAGTTTTACAGCAAAGGTATTTAACTCATCAACATCAAGTTTTACTCCTGTAGCTTCCATTTCTGCTAAAACTAAAAGTAAAGGCATTTCTGTTTGATAAAAAAGTTCTTCTAAACCTGATTCTTTTAGTTTTGGTTCGAGAAAGTATTTTAACTGAAGCGTGATATCAGCATCCTCGGCAGCATATTCTTTGGCTTTTTCTATTTCAACCTGTCTGAATGAAAGTTGGTTTTTCCCTTTTTTGCCAATAAGTTCTTCTATTTTCACAGGGGAATAGCCAAGATAAGTTTCTGCCATAAAGTCCATGCTGCTTTTTAGTCCGGGCAATGCCAGGTGATGTGCTACCATGGTGTCAAAAATATTTCCTTTTACTTCTATTCCATATTTTTTTAAGACAAGGATATCGTATTTCAGGTTTTGGCCAATTTTAAGGATTTTCTCATCCTCTAAAACCAATTTAAATTTATTGATGATTTCCTGAGCTTTATCTTTTTGTTCGGGAATTGGAACATAATAAGATTCATGTTCCTTCCATGAAAATGAGATACCAACCAGTTCTGCAGATATGGCATCTAAGCCAGTTGTTTCTGTGTCAAAACAATATTCTTTTTGTACACTTAATTCAGCAGCTAAAGAGGCATAAGCCTGTTCGTTATCTACCAAATAATAAGCGTGGTCAATATCAGAAATGGTTTTAAAGTTGGCGGTGAATTCAGGAGTTTCTTCCACTTGTGGCTGACCAAATAAGTCACCCTGTGTTGCCGGGGCTGAAGTTTGAGCCGGAGCTCCAAAACGAGGCATCATGCTTTTAAACTCCAACTCTTCCAACAGGGGAAATAATTTATCTTTGTTTGGTTCACAAACTTTTAAATCTTCCTCGTTGAATTCAACAGGTACCTCCCTGCTTATGGTGGCCAGGGTATATGATAGTTCAACTTGTTCTTTAAAATTTACGAGGTTTTCTTTACGTTTTCCTTTAAACTCATCAATTCTTTGGTAAATGCCATTGATGCTTTTGTATTTACTGATAATGTCTTTCGCTCCTTTTTCTCCAATTCCGGGACAACCGGGAATGTTATCAGAAGCATCACCCATCAAGGCCAGAATGTCAATAACCTGCTGTGGCTCTTCTATTCCAAATTTTTCCTGAACTTCAGGTATGCCCATTATATCATTACCACCACCTTTAGTTCGGGGTTTATACATTTTTACACGTTCCGAAACCAACTGTGCATAATCCTTATCGGGTGTCATCATAAATACTTCAAAACCTGCTTTTTCTGCTTTTAAAGAGATGGTACCCACCACGTCATCGGCTTCATAACCCATGACTTCTAATATAGGGATATTCAGTGCTTCTAAAAGTTGTTTTATGTAAGGAACTGCCAACTTAATATCTTCAGGAGTAGCCTCACGTTGTGCCTTGTAAGGTTCATACATTTCATGACGGAATGTTGGACCGGCCGGATCGAAAGCAACGGCTAAATGAGTGGGATTTTCTTTTTGCAGTACTTCCAATAAGGAATTTGTAAAACCATATATTGCCGAAGTATTCAGCTTTTTAGAATTTACTCTTGGTGCTCTGATAAATGCATAGTAAGCACGATATATCAAGGCGTAGGCATCTAATAGAAAAAGTGTTTTTTTTTCGGACATATTATATTTTATTTTTTTCTTTCGGTAGTATAATGAACTAACTCAGTTAATGCAGTTTTTGTTTCTGAGTCGTCAAAGTTTTCTAAAATTTTGAGTGCCTTATCACGATATTGAATCATTTTATCAAATGTATATTCAATACCGCCGTTGTTACGAACAAACTCAATAATTTCGGCTACTTTTTTGTCGTTTTTGTGATGCCTTCTGATGGTTGATATTATACGCTTTTTATCTTTAGGATTACAGGTGTTTAAAACGTAAATTAAAGGTAGTGTCATTTTCTTTTCCCTGATGTCATTACCTGTAGGTTTACCTATTAAATCAGTTTTTTCATAATCAAAAAGATCATCCTTTATCTGAAAAGCAATACCTAAATATATTCCAAATTGCTTTAACAGATCTATTGTTTCTTGATTTGCATTAACAGAAAGAGCTCCTGCTGATGTGCATGCAGCAATTAGAGTAGCTGTTTTTTTTGTAATTATTTCGTAATAAACCTCTTCTGTAATATCAAGTTTGCGGCTTTTTTCAATCTGAAGCAATTCACCTTCAGCCATTGATGTAACGGCTTCTGATACTGTTTTCAGAACCCCAATCTGATCATGTTCCAGCGCTAATGACAAGCCTCTGGAAAGGAAATAATCACCAACTAAAACTGCGATCTTTGATTTCCACAGGGCATTAACAGAAAAAAATCCTCTTCTTTGGTAGGTTTCATCAACCACGTCGTCATGAATTAATGTTGCAGTATGCAACAATTCAATTAATGTGGCTGCAACAAATGAGGATTTACTTATTTCGCCTGTAAGTTTGCGCTTAAAAAAACCAGCATAGGTCGCATTTGCTTTCCTTTTCTGCGCAAAATATAATTGGTAATAATACCCAATAAAGGAATTTTCGACTTTAATTGTTCCTTAAAAAAAGGTTCAAATTGAGTCATTTGTTCTTTAATGGGTTTTTTTATAGTATTTGTTACAGACATGCGAGGTGATAATATGATTCAATATTAATATTGGCCAAATTTAGCAATTAAGACCTATTATCTGTTATTTTTTTTAACGCAATTGGTTTTTAATACATATCGATCATATCTAAATATCTAAATAATGTTAATGTATATTCACTTTCTCGCAACATATTTATATATTTGCATTTGTAATATTGAAACAATTACTACCAGTATGTTTTACTATGAAAGAATTTGTTACAAAAATGAAAATTAAAGATTTAGATGCAGAGCAACTAGAGCGTGCTGCCAGTATGCTCAAGGCTATTGCGCACCCGATGAGGATTGCTATTCTTAGTCATCTGGAAGAGGGGAAGAGACTTACGGTTACTGAAATTCATCAGTTATTGAATATTGAGCAGTCCACAACTTCGCATCATTTAGGTATTTTAAAAGATAAAGGGGTATTAAACTCACAGCGCGAAGGAAAAAATACTTACTATTCATTAAAGCATAATAGTTTACAGAATATAGTTGATTGTGTTAGTAAGTGTACGGTAAAGTTGTAATTTCTTCTGAAGATATTTTTAAGCCTTAAACTTTTACTGCTTAGTAATTGTTTGAGGTTTTGTTTTTTTACGGGAGCATATACTTAGGTATGCTTCGTATTTCTAAGCTTGGTTATATGCAAAAAATTAGATTAACAAAAGAGTTCCGTTTTGAAATGGCTCATGCATTATGGAATTATGATGGATTGTGTAAACATTTTCATGGTCATTCATATATTTTAAGAGTAACAGTTATCGGTAGTCCAAATAATGATGCTTCAAGTCCTAAATTTGGTATGGTTATGGATTTTGGGCAGCTTAAAGCTATTGTCAATGAGGAAGTTGTTGGTAGATTGGATCATTGTGTGGTTTTATATAAGGAATCAGATCACCAAGAATTCACAAGTATACCTCAAATGGGAGAGCGTGTGGTTTTAACAGATTATCAGCCAACCTGTGAAAATATGATTGTTGATATGGCTCAAAGAATTTCGTTACGTTTACCTGAAGAAATAAAGTTGCATAGTTTACGGCTGCATGAGACTGCAAATTCTTTTGCTGAATGGTATGCAGAAGATAACTAATAAAGATACTATACAGGTTATTAGGTCAATAGATCATTAGGTAATTAGATCAAAGTATTATAAAAAGTAGATCGTTAGATTTTTAATAATAGATTTTAGACATATTTACAAGGTGCTTAAAATAAATTTTATGTATGTTTTTTTCATTGCAAGGTGTATGTGTTTAAAAAATGTTGTAGTTATAAAAGTTTACCGAACTATTTATAAAAAATAAAAGCCGGAAAACGTTGGGAAGTTTTCCGGCTTTTAAGGGGTTGTGTGAGTGAATAAACTCTTTAATATAGTATTATTCTTTTGCTTTTGCCACTTTTCCATAAATAATTAAAGAAACTGCAGATATTAAGGCAATTACGCCAAAATAGTACCAGATATAGTGAGCATTGGCACTGGCAGCTTTCCATTCGGCTGTTCTACCCCCAAATTTTATAGGATCAGGACAATATTTATCAAGTAATACTCCTGACATTAGAAATCCAAAAATACTCGACAGAAATGAATGGAGGTGACTAAATCCTAAATATAAACCTTCTTCGCCTTTGGGTGCTTGAAACGAAAAGTATTCCAGAAATCGTGGAGAAATAAATGATTCGGCCAAACCTTGAAAAGCAATACCCACAATCATCATAAACGCGATAGGGTGTAATCCAATGATATTTATATCTCCATTAAATAAATTTCCTGCAGCCATACAAAAAGCCGATACAGGCATAATAAACATTCCTACTGTCATTGAAAATAATGCAGTTCGTTTTTTCATTAATGAAGTAACCAAACCTACAGTTGTAAATACAATTAAAGGATTAACGTTAGCATACCAACTAGGAGAGGCACTTTCTCCTGCCATACGTAAAACATATTTTGGCATGGTAGCGTAAAGTTGGTGTTGTACCATCCAAAAGCCGGTAATAATAACGATAAGAACTACAAGTCTTACATTAGTTAAAACCTTTGTAAAAGCATTCCAAATTTCTTTAAATGATTTACCTTCTCGTTGCTGAACCGATGGTTTAAAAAAGAAAAATACGGCAATTAAAGCTAATCCGGTCATTGTAGCAGAAAAGAAACTGATATCTATAAGTCCAACATTACCCATAGCATCACGTAAAGGTTTTACTACTGTTTTTCCTGAAAATGCACCAATGTTAACAATAGTATAAAAAATAGAGAAACCGGTAGCTCTGTTTTTTGCACTGGTTTCAAGTGAAACAGTTCCTGTTATAACTGATTTAATGAAACTGCCACCAATGATAATAAGAGACATTACAGGTAAGATTGCATACTTATAATTACTTTCTCTTAGTCCGCTAAACTTTGTTTCAAAACTATATTCTGCAAGTCCTGCATTCTGAATAAAAGTTGGAAGTAATCCTAAACCTAAATACCCAAGCGATAAAAATGTAAAAGCAATTAGCAATGATTTTTTAAAGCCAATTTTATCAGCATAAGCGCCTGCAAAAGTTGGTAAAAAATATAATAATCCTGAAAATACACCCGCTATTGATGCAGCCTCAATGTCTGAAAATGCTAATATTCTTGATAAATAAAGTGTTATTACAATGAAAACACCATAATAAGCAGCTCTTTCTAATAACTCAGCAAAGTTTGCAGTCCAAAATGCTGCCGAAAATTTTTTTTTAACTCCTCCCGTCATACTTTAATCTTGATAAATTCAATAAATCAGGGGCATAGATAATAATAGATTCTTATTTACAAAAAGACTTATGTCATATATTAAGTATATTTAATTTATGATGGAGATTGATGTTCAATGTACTATAACCATTCCAATTTGAATTTTGATGTTGATATTTTGCTAAACGTTCAATACATTTGAATGTCTTTACTTATATAATATAAACTATGATGAAAAATTTAATCTATCTACTTTTATTATTTGTTCTTACTCAAGTTGTTTCAGCCCAAAATATTGAAGAAGCAAAGCGTTATGCAATAAAATCAGGATATGTAAAATATAGTTTGACAGGAAGTGTTAAAGGAATAAAGACTTTATACTGGGATAATTATGGCGAAAAGACCAGAGAAGAAATTGAATCGAAAACTGAGGTTAAGATGTTTGGTATGACCAATACAGAAGAGACGCATACATTAACAATAACTAATGGTAATCAATATTGGAGTATTGATTTGATAGAAAAAACAGGACATAAGGGAACTATGGAAACCTATGAGTTAGGTAAAGAGTTAGCTCAAAATATGACTGAGGCAGAGGCAAAGAAACTTGAGGAGGACATTATGAGTGCATTGAATGGTCAAAAATTAGGACAGGAAAGCTTTATGGGAAAATCATGTGAGGTTTATGAAGTGATGGGAGCTAAATCATGGATTTATAAAGGTGTGGTTTTAAAAACTACAGCCAAAATGATGGGTATTGAAGCAAATGAAACAGCAATTGATTTTTCAGAAAATTTAGATGTTAATGAGAACCGATTTAAGCCTGTTTCTGATATTGATTATCAGGAAACAGATGACCTGACAAATCCAATGTTTAATTTGAACTAGATATTTTATCGGGTAACAAGCTTGATCAATATCTACCTTGTTTTACCTTTGTGGTAAATAAAATTTCTATGATTGAGTCAACCAGGGGTATTGTTTTAACACATACGAAATATGCTGAAAGTAGCGTGATTTCTCATATTTATACAGAGAAGTTTGGTCTTCAGTCATATATGATAAATCAGGTAAGAAGCAGAAAGAGCAAGGGGAAAACTGTATTTCTTCAGCCTCTTACACTTATGGATCTTGAAGTCTATCATTCTGAAAAAAAGACTATTCATAGAATTAAGGACTTTAGGGTTAATACTCCATTTTCTCAAATTCCGTTTGAGCCAGTACGACAAAGTCTGGCTTTTTTTATTGCAGAGGTACTCAACAAGGCATTAAAACATGAGGATAAGTTGGGTGATGATTTGTTTGAGTTTTTACACAATAGTATCTGTGTAATGGATAGTTCAATTAATGGTATTTATAATTTTCATTTGTTTTTATTATTGAGGTTAACAAAGCCATTGGGATTTTATCCTCATTTTGAGGACTTGCTTCATCCCAAATATTTCGATTTAAGAACAGGAATGTTTCAAATGTCGGAGCCTGCACATGCCAATTTTATGAATGCCTGGCAGACAGAATTATTGCTTCAGCTAAAAGATGTGCTTGTTGATGATCTTGATGTGCTGAAACTATCCGGAAATGAAAGAGCTGATTTTGTTGAAAAGCTATTGGAGTATTATCAAATGCACCTTTCAGGATTTTCAAATATTAAATCATTTCAAGTATTAAAAGAACTATTTAAATAGTTAGTTTGTTTATACTTAAATACAATAAGAGAGCTAGTGTTTATGGGATGGAGAATACTTAAAAAATTATAATAAGATCAATTTCATCAGCAACAATTAAAAAAACTTTGTAAATTGTATTATCGATACTTTAGCAACAGAAGTAGATTTTTGTGTATTATGAATAGCATTGTTGCTAATAATTGGGATGTTACCAAACTATTTTATCAGAACTTAATATTATGATTTTAGATGATATACAAAAGCTTTCTAAGCCTTCAGCCATAGCTGAATATGCTCGAGGAGCCGGACTATTAAATATGGCCGAAAACTTTTCGATGGAAAGTTGCCAACCTGAATTAACAGGTTTGTTGGAAAAGTATATTAAACCATATGCAAATGAAGCTTCTTCAAAGTATGGGCTATTAGAACTTAGAAGTGCTATTGCTCAAAAAACACAGCAATATTATGATTATGGATATGATCCTGAACAGGAAATAACCATAACACATGGTGTTAAGCCATGTATTTTTGCCATTATGCTGGCTATGTTAAAAGAGGGAGATGAGGTGATTATTTTTGAACCTGCTCATAAGAGTTATGATGCAGCCATTAATATTACTGGTGCCAAAGTTGTTTATGTAGAGTTAAAAGAACCAGAGTTTCGTTTTAATTGGGAAGATGTTCAAAAGGTGGTTAATCCTAAAACCCGCATGATGATTATTAATAGTCCTCATTTTCCCACAGGATCAACGTTATCAGAACTTGATGTATTGCGTTTACAAAAGATTATCAATGGAACTAATATATTGATTTTAAGTGATGAATCCTTTGAGCATTTAGTATTTGATAAAGAAATGCATCAGAGTTTTGCGCTTTATCCTAAATTAAGAGAAAGGAGTATTATTGTTTCGTCATTTAATGAAGTGTTTCATATAAATAACTGGCATATTGGTTATTGTATGGCTTCTGCAAAAATAATGGCATCGATACGTAAGGTAATATCATTAATAGGAGAGGGAAGTGGATTACCCTATCAAATGGCCTTGGTGGACTATCTGAAAAATAATAATAATTTTAAAGGTCTTTCGAAAGTTTATCAGCACAAAAGAGACTTATTATTAGATGGTTTAGAAGAATCATCTATATCATTTATTCCGGCACAATCATCCTATTATCAACTGATTTCAAGAAATGGTAAAGTTGATGAAACAGATGTTGATTTCGCACATTTCTTAATGAAAGAAAAAGGCATTGCTGGTGTACCCTTGAGTTATTATTATCATCAAAAAACTAAATCTAAATACGTTCGCTTAAATTTTTCTTTACCTGATGAAGATTTGATTAAGGCGAATCAGTTATTAAAGAGCTTATAATAAAAAGGGGCTTGCAAAATTATTGCAAGCCCCTTTTTTAATGAGGTTTTATCTATCAGCCTAAAGAGGCGAGTATCTGAACGCAAATAATTAATAAAACCATGGCAACCGGATATACCGTTGCATAAGCAATAGAAGGTGCATTGGTTTCTGTCATAGGATCAACTGCTGCAAGTCCGGGGGTACTGGTCATAGAGCCGGTAAGAGCTCCCAGCATGGAAAGTACATTTACTTTAAAAATAACACGAGCCACAATGGCGCCAAATATCATAGGAAGTAATGTTAAAGCTCCTCCAATTAAAAACAGGTTAAATCCATATTCATTGTAGGTTTCAACAATTTGCGCACCTGCCTTTGTACCAACACCGGCAAGGAAAAACATTAAACCGAGTGTACGTAGTCGAACGTGCTAAATCCAAAAAATGGACATAAGTATTTAATAACTAAAGATGAAAAGTTAATAACTCCAACAAAACAAAGCATCATTTCTGCCAGCATATTGCGAACTTGAGAAAAAAGCTGGTAGAAATGGTTCAAAAAATAGACAAAACACCACAGTTGGAAATATTTAAAACTCCTATCCAACATTTTATAAAAGAAAATCACAAGTTAATATTACTTACCAACAAAATCGATTGGGATGAGCTGGAAGCTCAATTAAGCAAGTACTATTGCTTAAATAATGGGCGACCGGGAGTTCCAATCAGGACAGTGGCAGGAATACTATTGCTCAAAAGGATGTTTAACGAAAGTGATGAAAGTGTTATTGAGCGTTGGGTTGAAAACCCCTACTGGCAATATTTCTGTGGAGAGCTCTATTTTCAACACGAACCACCTTTTGACCGGACAGAACTGATAAAATTTCGCAAACGCATAGGTGAAGAAGGAGCAGAGATTCTCTTCAAGATGTCCATTAATCTGTTTCCAAAAAAAGAAGTCCAAGAAAAGGAAGTATTAATCGACACCACGGTTCAAGAGAAAAATATCACCTATCCAACAGATGTTAAGTTGCAAAAGAAAATTATTGAGAAATGTCGGAAAATTGCAGCAGACCATTGCATTCAGTTACGCCAGACGTATAGAAAAGAATTGAAACAGTTGATGATTGACCAACGTTTTCACAGCCACCCCAAAAGAAGGAAGAAAGCACGAGCAGCTGCACGCAGAATCAAAGTAATTGCAGGGAAAATTTACAGAGATCTTGATCGGAAATTGGATGATAAGCAAAAGAAATGTTATTCCAAACTTTTTAAGATTTTTGATGCTATTTTAACCCAACAAAAAGATAGTAAAAACAAGATTTACAGTATCTATCAACCACATGTCAATTGCATTGCCAAAGGGAAAGAGGCAAAGAAATATGAATTTGGGAACAAAAGTTCTATTGTCAAAACAAAGAAATCCGGAATTATAGTCGGAGCAATGGCATTCTCAGAAAACATCTATGATGGCGACACATTGTCTCCTCAATTAAAACAGGTAGAAAGGTTAACAAACAAATTGCCCCATTATGGCATAGTTGATCGTGGTTACAGAGGTCGTAAAATAATTGAAGGTGTAAAAATACTCACACCGGGAAAACTTATAGCTTCGGCCAGTAGATATCTAATCAAAAAAACAAGAGATCGCTTTAGAGCAAGAGCAGGAATAGAACCAGTTATTGGACATTTAAAAAGAGATCACAGGATGTGGCGAAACTTTTTACTGGATGAAGATGGAGATAAGCTGAATACGATATTGGCAGCAACAGGGTATAATCTAAGAAAAATGCTCCAGCGATTAGAAGCTGGAGCACTGAATATTTTTGACCTTTTCTTAAATTGGATTTATCAACACAAAAATAAGTGTATTTGGGCTGGTTAAAAAAAATGGGGTTTTTCACGTTCGACTACGTAATAATTGGTTGGCCGAACCAGTCATTGACCATATAATAGGACCAGTTTTTCCTATTCTGCTTAGTAGCATTGAAACCGTTAAAACCCCTCCGGTTAATCCCAGAGAAAAGGTAAATGAGTTGCCGAAATTTAAGGAGAACTTACCTAAGAAGAACCCTAAAACAATTCCTGTAGCAATAGGGAAGAAATTTGTATCAGATAACTTTTTGCTATTGCCACCAAATATTTTAGTAACCAGTTCCATGTGGTCTTTACTACACGAAACCTTTATTTTATCACCCATCTGTAGTTTTAAATTCGATGAAGGTGTAATATCAATACCAGAACGTCTGATTCTTGTTATGGTAACATTATAGGTTGATGTCCATTGATTTATCTCACGGAGTGTTTTATTAACCACCTCTGTATTTGACACTAATATGGATTGAATTTCATAACCTTCTTTCAGAGGAACAACCTGATCTGTTTCTCTTCCGATAAGGACTCTGACTTTTTTTAGTGCATCTTCAGTACCAACAGCTTTAATAATATCTCCCTGGTTTAATTTAGTGGATGGAGAAGGTACAGTTGGTTGTCCGTTTGACATGATGCGACTAATAACTCCCTGAGTCATGGTTCTTACTCTTAACTCACCAATAGTTTTACCTGCAACATTTTCGTTTTCAACGATAAAATGTTTGAATGAGATTTCAGGGAAGCTCTCAACAGTAGATTCTTCGTAATCCTGTTCTGCCTTTTTTAAGTTGGCTCTGGTGATTTTAGGATACAGACGAACAAATAAAATCACACCAATCACACCAAATGGGTATGCAATACCATATCCAATAGAAACTCCGGTAGAACCAGTGCTTTCTATGGCTGCTGCCAAACCTGGTGTGCTGGTAAGTGCTCCCGTCAGTAATCCAATGGCAACGGGTACTTCGATATCATATATAATGATAGCCAGATAAGTTAAAGCAGATGCTGAGATAATAACCACTGAGGCCATTACAACCAGTGTTCTTCCTTGTTTTTTGAAAGAGTCAAAAAATCCAGGACCAGCTTGTATACCAATAGTATAAACAAAGAGGATTAGCCCGATTTTTTCAATAATGGGGGGCATTACCACTCCATAATGACCAAAAACCAGTGCTACGAAAATGATTGCAGATATATCAAGTGAAATGCCCTTAATTTTGGCATTGCCAATAATATAGCCCAAACAAATAATTACGAATAGTGCAAAATAACTTAGTTGTAAGAATTCCATAATATATTAGATTAGGCACGCAAATATAAGGATATTATAAATACCTGTTTAAAGGTGCTGATTATGAACTGTTAATAAGCGTTAATGCAGAAGATGAAGAATATATATGCAGTTATTTAAAAGAGAAAAAAACAGACTTGTGTAATATGATAAATGTCAGGTTTTTAAATATTATGAAATGTGTGGATATATGTTTCGTTATTGAGGTATTATACCTTACAAAACAAGGGGTGTGTATCTTATAATTAATATTTATTATAAATTATAAACGTAAAATAAGGGGTGTGTGATAAAAATATTATCAAATAGCATGATTATCTATGAGGTGAGATTTAATTTCATCTAGCTGAAAACCGTTTTTTTCTAACCATTCTATTGCACTTTTATGGTTAAAGAATATTTTTGATTTGATGTTAGCATTATTAAGATAGAATGAAAAGATAAAAGCTTCTACAATTTTCAGAAATTTAGGACTAATAACAATGGCGTTATATTTAAATTCAATTTGATCTGCAATTTCTTTTATCGTAAGATTAACAATCCTGGCATTTTTTGGTTTATCAAGAATTAACTCCTGTAAATCACAAAGTGAGGCAAAACGTTGATGTGGATATTGTTTTAGTAAATCTTTAATTGTATTTGAAAAAAACATGGTGGATTCTTCGTTTTGATAACCAATAACCTTTAGGTAACCTACCTCATTGTCTAATCGAATACGGAAATTTGGAGTATCAATTTTTAGATCCATAGCATTTAATTCAGGGTTATTTTTGAGTGGTGCAATATACAAGTTCTTAAAATCTTTTCAGAATCACATATTAAAATATGATTATATAAGTTCTGTTTGAATTTTTATTAATAAGAATATCAGTTAGCTAATAGTTTTTTTGTTGTACGTAACAATTGTCAATTGGTTAAACATGCTTCGTCTTTTAACAGCAAAAATATTCCTGTTAATTTTTATACTTTTACACTTTAATAATTTTATACGCATTAATGGGAATCGTAAAAAAAATATTTGGTATTGTTGGAGCAGAGAAATTAGCGGATCAGCTTTTTCATTCCTGGATTAAAATGAAGGAAAAAATTCAGTATTCCTGCATTTATCCTATCGTCATTCACATACCATTTTTCCAGAATATATATTTTTTGTTTTCAAAGTCATTTGCCCATGAGAAAAAGATGTTTCTGATGGCTCGAAGACAATATCTGAAGAGTAAATATACAAAAACACAGAATTTGTTTTTACTACGTAGAAATATTCATCGTATTGAAAAAGGTTTATTGATGAAGGAACGTCGCAGTGTTTTTGCTCTTGATTATATTCAGGAAACCGTTGATATGCTTGCATGCGTATTTAAGGAACAAGGAAATGATGCTCAGATTCAATGGGCTTTTGATGTGCTGAATGAATATTTTAGTGTTACAGATAGTGTTCCTGTTATTCTGAAAGCAAAAGAAGTGTTTAAATTGTTGGTTCAACCAACTCTTGCAGCAGAACCTTTTGTGCCATATCAAAACTTTGCTGATCGAAAAAACTACTTTGAAACATTTAAAGCTTTGGCACATCAGCGTAAATCAATACGTTATTTCGATAAAAATAATATTCCGGAAAGAACAAAAGTAGATGAAGCAGTTGTTTTAGCAGGTTTGGCTCCGAGTAGCTGTAACCGTCAGCCTTTTCAGTTTCGAATTGTAGATGAACCTGCATTGCTAAAGAAACTGGTTGATTTACCGGGAGGAACAAGAGGTTTTGCCAATCAAATTGCTGCTATGATTGTGGTGGTGGGACAAATGAATGTTTCACCTACGTTAGCTGACCGTCATTTAATGTATGTAGATGGTAGTCTGGCATCCATGAGTTTAATGTTGGCGCTCGAAAGTATGGGGATAGGTACTTGTCCGTTAAACTGGCCTGAGGATAAAAAGAAAGATGATAAAGTATCAAAGCTTTTAGGTCTTAAAGGATATGAACGCCCTATTATGATGATAGCCTATGGTTATGCCGATGAACAGGAAAAGGTGGCTTGTTCGGTTCGGAAATCAATTGATGAATTAAGAAAATACAATTAGTTATATGCATAAAATCCTTATTACCGGAGGAAACTTTATTAATAAAGGAGCGCAATCCATGCTTTTTTGTTTGGTTGATAGCTTGAAAACAAAATATCCGGAGTCAGAGATTGTAATGATTGACCTTTTCCCAACCCTTAAGGTGGAGGATAAAGACAAATATAATTTTCGGATTGTGAATATGCATATTCGAACAGTATTGCGCATGGCTTTCCCGGTTATAAAACTGATTGTAAAGCCTAAACCCATCAGTAATCCCGAAAAGGAAATCAAGTCGCATTTTGCAACGGCTGATTTAATCCTGGACATAAGTGGTTATGGAGTCAGTTCGCATAATCAAAGTCCGTTATGGACGTATGCAACCTTGTTTCCTGTAAAGTTGGCCAGAAAAAAGAACATCCCTTTTGTGTTTTTACCTCAATCCATTGGTCCTTTTGATTTTAAAGGATGGAAGAAACTGGTAATATGGCCCTTGGTTAAGAAATATTTGAGTTATCCCAAAGCAATATTTATCAGAGAGCCGGAGTGTAGAGTTTATACCGATAAAATCAGAAAGGAAGGTGTGATTGATTCCTTTGATTTAGTGCTTCAGTCTCCAAAGATAAATTTGAATCATATTTATTGTGAGGATCAGCAAGATTTAAAGGCTAAAGAAGTTAATCACAAATCTGTAATTGTAGTTCCTAATAAGCAGTTAACCAAACTAAAGACAAAACAAGAAGTGGTTACCTTATTTACGGGTCTGATCAATGAATTATTACAACAAGGAGAGCAGGTTGCCATTGTTCGTCATTCAAATGATGACAAAACCTTGTGTGATGAGATATACAGAGAAGTAGATTATTCTGAAGTACAGCTGGTTAACAGAGATTTATCTCCTTATGAAATTCAACAAATTTTTGATGATTCAAAAGCTGTTGTTACTGCAAGGTATCACGGATTAATTCATGCTTTAAAATTGAGTAAGCCTTGTTTGGTGATTGGATGGGCTAACAAGTATAAACATGTGATGAAGTCTTTTCATATGGATGAATATCAATTTGATATAAGAAATATTGATGAAGCTAGAATGAAAGCCTCATTGATGCAACTTGTACAAAATGAAGAAGAAATCTCTACTCTGATCACTAATAAACTGAAGGAAATTAAAGCAACGGATATTTTTAATTATATACGATGAATTCACTGGCACCAATAGTTTTATTTACCTATAACAGATTGGATCATACAAAACAAACCATTGAAGCTTTGGCACATAACAATCTTGCTAAAGAAAGTGATTTGTATGTTTTTTCTGACGGTGCCGGATCAAAGGATGCTGAAGAAGATGTTCAAAAGGTTAGAAACTATTTAAAGAACATAACAGGTTTTAAAAAAGTAGAACTTGCTTTTAGCGAACAAAATAAAGGATTAGCAAAGTCAATTATTGATGGCGTTTCAAAAGTTTTTGAGAACAATGAACGGGTGATTGTTTTAGAAGATGATCTGGAAACCTCACCTTATTTTCTTCAGTATATGAATGATGCCTTAGACTATTATAAACCTGATGAAATATGGTCTGTTGCCGGATATACTCCTGCAATTCAAATTCCGGAAACATATACTTACAACACCTACCTGGTTCATCGTAATTGTAGCTGGGGCTGGGCTACATGGAAACAAAACTGGCAAAAAACAGATTGGAATGTAAAAGATTTTCAATCTTTTTTTGAAAATAAAAGTAATCACCAAAAATTTAATCGGGGAGGGAATGATTTGGCAATAATGCTTTTAAAACAGCAGCAGAACATCATCCATTCATGGTCTATTCGATTTAACTATGCTGCATTTAAGCATAATTTGCCAACGGTTTATCCTTGTACATCTTTGGTAAAAAATCAAGGTGTAGATGGAAGTGGGACAAATATGAAAAGCAGTAAAAAATATCATACACAGGTAAATCAATCACCCGTGGATACCGTACAATTCTGTCCTTCAGATTATTTTGATACAACAATTGAAGACAATTTCAAAGGATTTTATAATACCTCTTTATTCAGGCGGGTGATTAATTATTTTAAGATTAAGAAATACCTGATGAGTTAATAAACCTCATTCATGATGTTTCTTGTTCTCCTTTAATGACTGCAGATTATTTTTAAGTTTTCTAATATTCCACCATTTTTCTGCAAATTGAAAAATACGTTGTTTCTCTTCCGGTAAAAGGAAGTTGCTATAATATAGAAAAACACCCCATACAATAGTAACAGCGATCTTAAAAACGAAGTTTAAAAACCAGATATTAAAGCTTACTAAATAGAATAAAGTAATAGTTAAAGTAAAGCTTAATAGGATTAATTTAATTCGCCTCCATTCAAAAGGTATATTTACATTTCTTAAAACAAAAACTAAAAGTACAACAGAAGAGAATACCTGCACAATACCTGTTGCATAAGCCGCACCTAAAGCATTGTATTCAGGAATCAGAATATAGTTTAAATAAACATTCAAAACACCTGATAAAATGGACAAAACACCTATGATTCTTGTCTTCTTGATTTTATTAATAGGAAGTGTTAATATTTGTCTGATACCTCCAAATATAAGTCCTATAGTTAGTACAGGGACTATTACAGCAGATTGAGAATAGTCTTTGTTATTGGCAGAAAATACGAAAATAGCTTCATCAATAAAAACAATTAACAACAAGCTAAAAAATGTAATCGCCAATAAAAAATAAGTAAACGACCTGCTATAAAACCGATCGTTGTTCTCATCATGAATGCCTTTGAAATAATTATGCATATAGGCATTCATAAAGGAATTAACGATTAGTAGGTTGACGATGTTTGATAGTTTGTGAGCCAGGGTGAAAGTACCCACAACTTTAAGGTTCGAAAATCGGTTTAAGAAATACTTATCAGTAAAGTTAAAAGTAATATTTACCATGTTTCCCAGTGCCACCGGAAAGCCATAGACAAGCATCTCAATCAGAATTTTGTATTCAAATTTAAATTTGGTATTTCTAATGATTACAGGTATTACCAATATAAATTGTATGGCACCTGATAATATGTTGGCCCAAAATATACCTTCGATTTCTTGATGAAAGAATGCTAAAAAGATGAATACAAAGAGCACAAAACTTAATAGCTGAGCGATTTGAACAACGGAGTGTTGTTTGGCTTTGTGTTGTACCCTCAAGAGTAACATGGGAACTTCAGAAAACAACTTTATTAAATTTCCACTAATAAAAAGTATAATGAAATTGCTGTTAATCTGTGTTTTAAAGTAATATTCTGATAAGAAATCGAATGAGATGAATAATAGATAACTAAACAGAATACAAACCACAAGGTTAAACAGGTAGGTTGTAAAAAACAGGCTTTTCTTGTCTTTTGTGGATTCCTCGTCCCAATACCAACGTGTAAGGCCCAGTTTAATACCAAGGCCTGAGAAAACCTGAAAAACCTGAAATATAACCTCAAAAAGCGCATATAATCCAAATACTTCAACTGGTAAATACAACGAATAAATGGGCAAGAGTAATACGCCGGAAAACTTTCCGGCAAAATTACCCAAACTATAAAAGAAAGATTGTATTACTGTTGATTTAAACCGACTGAATATATCGCTCATAAACAGATATTAATAAGTATCAATTAGAAGAATGTGATGGTTTCTGTGGCAGAATCTTCTAATTTCAAAATATCATTTAAAAGGTTGTTGGCTAAGCGACTCGCGCCAATTCTGAACAATTCTTTTTTAAGCCACTCTTCACCTAAAATATCTTTAACAATAGCATAATAGTTTATTGCCTCTGCAGTTTCTGAAATTCCACCGGCAGGTTTAAAACCAACTTTACGCTTATTTTTTGCAGTAAAGGCTTTAATAGCCTGACACATCACATAAGCTGCTTCAAGCGTTGCAGCCACAGGAATTTTACCTGTACTTGTTTTTATAAAATCAGCTCCAGCATCCATAGCAATGATAGAGGCATTCCAGATCAGTTCTGGTTCTTTTAAAGCTCCGGTTTCTAAAATCACTTTTAAGTGAGCATCACCACATGCTTCTTTTAATTGACGAATTTCTTCGTAAACGAACTCATAGTTGCCTTCTAAAAATTCGCCTACAGAAATAACTACATCAATTTCATTGGCGCCAAAGTCAACTGCTTTTTTTGTTTCAAGAACTTTTAAATCTAAAAATGTTTGTGATGAAGGGAATCCGGCAGAAACCACAGCTTTGTTTACTCCATCAACTTTTAAGTATTGTTTCAAAATGGGTGCAAATACCGGGAATACACAAATTCCTCCTACCGAAGGGAGTGATGGGTATTGTTTTTCAAAATCGTTTACTTTTTGGATAAATGCAGTCACAGAATCAGCAGAATCTGTTTCTTTAAGTGTTGTTAAATCAATACAGTTAAATATTTTTTTTAAAACTTCGGGATCTGCTGCCAGGTTTTTATTCGCATTGATAATTTCTTCTACTTTTGATGTTACTTCATTGAATTTAAATGGAACCATATATTCATCTAAAATATTTTCTGCTTCAATCATTATTGTAGTTTTTCGTTATTAATATGTCTATCCTTATCTCTTTTTGTTTTTTTATCTATGTTTTTTTGCAATGCTTCAGTCAGGTCTACACCGGTTTGGTTGGCCAGGCAAATTAAAACCCATAAAACATCAGCCATCTCATCAGCAAGGTTTTCTTTTTCTCCTTCTTTAAAAGATTGTTCACCATATTTACGAGCCATTACTCTGGCTAATTCGCCAACCTCTTCTGTTAAAATTGTCATATTGGTTAATTCGTTAAAGTATCTTACTCCAACAGTTTTAATCCAATGATCTACTTTTTCCTGAGCTTCTTGTATTGTCATTTTTTTGAAATATATCCTTAGAACGAAAGTACAAATATGATTAATTTATCAATTATTTTTTCTTGAAAAAGATATAGATTGATAAAATTAAGTTAGGGGATTAACACAATTTTTATCATTTGAAGAAGGTTTATAAAAAACAATTCCGACCATTTGGTCTAGGAAATTATTTTATTGTATTTTTGCAAGTGAATTATATATTTTGATTTGAATATAGTAATTCAATTTTTTTTACCCCATCAACAAAAACATTGAACAAAAAACACTCCGTTTAGAGGAGTAGTTTTTTGTTCTTTGATACTATTTTATTCAGCAACATTTTATTTGAATGGTTATTTTTTTAAGTTAGTTTAAAGAATGAAATATTCTTTTTCAGGTCGTTAGCTGTTTTTGATAGCAATCGGGCTCTGGCCGACATTCCTTCGGCAATATTTGCATTTTCCTGCGTAGCTTCATTCAGATTTTGAATGGCATTATTGATTTCATTTCCACTTAAATTTTGCTCCTGGCTTGATGATGCGATTTCACTTAGTAAAACAGCAGTTTTTTCAATATCAGGAACCAGCTCTGCTAGTTTTTCTTTTGTTACAGATACAGTATTAATGCCATCGGTAAACGAATTTTTAATTTTATCTGCAGAAACTCTGCTTAGTTCAGCTAATTTTCTGACTTCTCCGGCAACAACAGCAAATCCGCTTCCGGCTTTTCCTGCTCTTGCGGCTTCTACAGATGCATTCAGTGCCAATATATTGGTTTGACTGGCAATGTCTTCAATTACTTTTAGTTCTTTTTCAATATTAAGCATTGAGGATACTGCATTTTCTGAAGAAGAATTACCATTTTTTATTTCCAGAACTGATGATTTAGAAATTTTTTCTGTGCTTTGGGCATTACTGTGATTTTGTTGTATTGAAGCTGTCATTTCTTCCATTGATACCGATATTTCTTCTACTGCTGCCGCCTGTTCTGAAGAATGATTTGCTAATTTTTGAGATAATTCAGTGGTAAGATTACTCTCATCAATTAACATATGCGATGTTTGATTAAGCGCATTAATCACTCTTGTTAATGAATCAATCATATTATTGGTATGAATGCCTAACTCTGAAAATTCATCGCTTCCTTTTATTTCAATCTTCTGATTTAAGTATCCCTGGGTAATGCGATTATTTGCTTTTACAATCGTTTGCAGTTTGCCATTGGTTCTTTTAATAAAAAGTGAACTTATTATGATTGTAATTACAAAAATGATCGACATAATTACAATGATATTAATGATCGCATTTTTAATATTTGCCTGAACCTCATTGTTATTTGCATCAAGACTGGATTTTAAGATGAAAATTCCTTCGATATCTCCATCTTTATAATCTTCCATTTGATAATTCAAAATATCTTTTCCATTTCCCCATGGACTGGTAGATGGACTACCATGACAAGTGAGGCAACCATCTTTTTCTGATAAGCGAACAGGGCGAATCACCCATAGCTCATTTGTTTCCTTGTTGATGTATGATATATCCTTAAGAGAAGTATTAGCTTCAAACTGATTAATTAATTTTTCTTCTTCAGGAGTCGCTAAATTACGTGGATTCCTGGCCCTGTGAGATGCAACTCTAAAAGAATAACTGTCTTTTTGCGAATTCATTGCACCCACTTCCATTGAGGCAAAAATAGGAACCATCTTCAGTACGTTCTTTTTTTCAGTTTCATTAAGTATGCCATCAGGATGTTCGCTTTTTATTTCAGCAATTTCTTTTTTAAGATCAAATTGAGTGGCAACATAGGTTCTGATGGCCTCCATTCTGGTTAAAATAGCTTTGGTTTTTCGCTCCAGTGTTTGTAAGCCCTGTTCCTGTAATTTTTTTGAGGATACAGTAACAGCTGTAATTGTTGAAAACAGAAGGGGAATAACTATAATTAGTATAAGTTTACCCCTGAATTTTAAATAGCCTTTATATTTCATTCCTTTAAATTTTCCTTTTGCGTTATTGTTTATAGTTAATCAGGGATAGTTAACTATAGTTCGTTAAAATTTTATAACTGTTTGATTTATAAATATTCATAATGAAACCATATAAATGAATGACAATAAGCCTCTTGTAAATCTGTCTTTTGTCTTTTGTCTAAAATCTAACGATCTATTGAGTTAAGGTATTAAAGAAAAAATTCTCTCAAATGCACAAACGCTAAAACGAATTTACCTTAATTAAGTTTCGTAAATAATATTAAAAGTATGTTAAACTGTAAGGTGTGAGCCTATTGTTAATTCATTTCTTCGGATAGGCTGTGACCAAAATTTATTAATTGAAACCACCACTTGCGCCTCTAATGAAAAAATAATTTGTATCTATAAGCAATAGCATTGTTAGTGGGATAGCCCGCCTTATTTGTAAGGATGAGCATTGGTTTGTAGCACTCTCAGAAATGCCGTATCTCATCCTTTACCAATACTCATTAGTATGCTTTTTGGTATATTTGTGCTTCGTTTGTGGTATTGGGCAGGAGTGTGTTTTTAGGGGTAGAAAGTCATTATGAAAGACTAAGATATAAATCTGCATTTGCTATGTCTATTAAAAAGCCTCTATATCCTTAACAACGTTAGGGTAATTGACTTTAGGTCGTCCTAAAATATGCACTTTGATGTTGCAAGCCTTTGCTGCATCCATTTTTTCATCCATACCACCGGCTTCACCGGAATCTTTTGTAACCAGATGTTGTATGCCATATTCCTTTATTAAAGCAATATTGGTGTTGGTGGTAACTCTACCTTTCATGGCAAGTATTTGATGGGCTTTGAGGCCTGCATTTTCGCATAACAGTATGCTTTCCTGAACCGGTAATACTCTTGCAACAATACGATCGTTTATATCGCTAAAGAGCCCTACATTTTTTGAACCAATAGTGAGTAAGATATCACCTTTGGATTGTTTTAATGCTGTAACTATCTCTTCATAACTCTGGTAATACAGCGCATCAGGATAATGTTTTACCTTACGCTCAAAACGAACGTAAGGTATATTGTTATTTTGGCATACCTCAATGGCATTTTCAGATACAACCTGTGCAAAGGGATGGCTCGCATCAATGATTTTTGAAATAGCATAATCCATAATCAGATGCTGCATTTCATTTTTATTCAATTGTTTCTGAATAACAGTCACACCTTTTTTTTGTGCCAATTGCGATCCATACGTTGTAGTGGTACTTACCAATATGTTACGATCAGAAATAAGTAACTTTTCCACTATTTTGTTGGCATCGCTTGTACCTCCAATAACCCAAATCATATATGATATCCTCTTGTTGTAACCATTTTATTGTTCACTACGTTGGTTTGAGAGTTACCAATGATTACAGTGGTAAACATATCAATATCGCAGTTTCTTAAGTTGCCCAAAGTTGTAATCCGGGTTTCCTGAAGTTCGCGCATGGCATGCTTTACAATTCCAACCGGAGTTTCAGGTTTTTGGTATTCCAGTAAAATATCAATAGCTGTATCCAGGTGTTTTACACGCGTTTTACTTCTTGGGTTGTACAAACTAACCACAAAGTCACCGCTCCCTGCTGCATGTAGTCTTTTAATGATTACTTCCCAAGGAGTAAGTAAGTCGCTTAAGCTGATGGAGGCAAAGTCGTTCATTAATGGAGCTCCCAATAATGAAGCTGAAGCAATAGAAGCACTGATGCCGGGAATAACTTCCACCTCAATATCAGAGTTTTGGGCCTCTGCAATTTCAATCATAATACCGGCCATTCCATATATTCCGGCGTCTCCACTACTAATTAAGCTAACTGTTTTTCCGGTTTTGGCCAGTTCCAACACTTCCTCACAACGCGCTACTTCTTTTTTCATCCCTGAAGAAGCAAACTCTTTGTCAGTTAAAAATGGTTTTACTAAATCGATGTATGTTTTATACCCGGCAATAACATCGCTACCTTGCATAGCAGCCATTGCTTTAGGCGTGATATGATCTTGCCCTCCGGGGCCCATTCCAACTACGTATATTTTTCCGTTCATTATTTATTATTTTCTTTTTTTACTTATGGAATAGCACAAGCTATGGACTTGCACCTTATTCGCTGGCGCGAGCTTTTAGCTCGTGCTAATTGTGTTAAAATGAATAGGTACGAGTTACAAACTCGCACCAGCAAACAAAAAATGTTATAAACTTGCACCAGTATATTGCTCAAAAACAGAAAGTGTCATTCCATCTTTTTTCTTTTTCTCCAATAAAAATCTTCCATTTTTGTTTCCTGCGGTATAGGCAGCTGTTGTGCTAACAGAACCAACACCTACGGTTGATTTTACAAAGTCTGAGCCTTCAAATAAATGATCTACTTCCTGAAGCTGTTCTGCCGAATAAAAGGTGGTGTTACATTCTAACCTTAAAGCAGCATCTAAAATGGCTTTTTCATCAGATTTTACATCAATGGATGCAATGGCTTTTATGCTTTGTAAGTCGATGTTTAGTTCTTTCAGGTTTTCTATGATGAATTCCCATAACGAAATACTTCCGGTATCTTTTTTACAACCAATGCCCAATACGATATTTTGAGGAATCAGCTTTACAAACGGTTTGTCGGTATTAATCAACAGATGGTTTGAAACGATAACAGATCCACTTTTTTCGCCTTGTTTTATAGGCAAAATATCATTGGGGAGGATATGATAGGAATCGTTTATAACAACATTTTCGCCATTAACAATCATCGCTGTAATGGTGGTAGCATCTTTCATGGAGTCAATGATTAACCCGTGTTTTTTGGCCAGCATATCCACAGAGGGCAGATGGTTTATATCAGAAGCTGTTGTAATAACAGGATGTGCATTGATAGCTGCTGCAATTTTTAAAGTCAGTGCATTGGCACCACCTAAATGTCCACTCAACAGGCTGATTACATTTTGACCTCTGTCATCGATTACCACCACAGCAGGATCGCTTGTTTTGTTTTTGATCCATGGAGCAATGCTTCTTACCACAATACCTGAAGCCATAATAAAAACCAATGCATCATATTTTTTAAACAAGGTTTCACAAAATTCACCCAGTTTTCCTTCAATGGGTAGAAAACCTTCCAGTTCCCATTTGGCCAGGGTATAGCATGAGGTTTGTTCCAATTGATTTGCTAGTCTGCAAGCCAATTGATTCCCCTGTTTGCTTATTGATATAATGGCTGTGTTCATGTTGTTAGTTTTTAATGGCCTAGAGCCTAGAGCCTAGAGCTTAGTTTTTGTAAGAGGAGGTAACTCAATAGTAATCTGATAAAATGATGCAGGAGCCATCAGATATTTATAGCAAAGGACGATGATAGAATAAATAATGTTCGACTCCGATGGAGTCGTTGTGTATTCTTATCATTTTTCTATAAACATATAACCCCGCTGGGGTTAAGATTGCTTATTGTCTGATCATTAAGCTATTTATATCTTTCGTGATCCCTGTTCCGATTTCCCTCTTCCTTTCTCCTTTCTCCTTTCTCCTTTCTCCTTATTCCTTGTTCCTTTTTCCCTTTAACCTTATTTCCCCTTTCTATACTCATGTGTAAAATGAGAAGCATATAGCAATGAGTTCTCAAATTGGTCGCCAAGGAAATCTCCCACTAAAATCATGGCTGTTTTGGTAATACCGGCTTCTTTTACTTTAGCAGCAATGGTATTTAATGTTCCTTTTACAATGATTTGATCGGGCCAGCTTGCTCTTTGTACTACAGCTATTGGAGTTGTTTCTGCATAATGAGTCGTTAGTTTTTCAACCAGCTTATCAATCATACCTACAGTAAGGAAAATAGCCATTGAAGTTTTATGCGAAGCCAGTAATTCAATCTTCTCCAATTCCGGAACGGGAGTTCTGCCTTCCATACGGGTACAGATTACCGTTTGAGAGATTCCTGGTACTGTAAATTCTCTTTGTAATGCTGCTGCAGTAGCCACAAATGAACTAACACCCGGAATAACTGTATGTGGAATATTTAGCTTATCCAACTCTTCAATTTGCTCACGGATGGAACCGTAAATAGAAGGATCACCAGTATGAACACGAGCTACAGATTTTCCTTGCTCGTGAGCAGTCTTCATGGTATCAATGATAGACTCCAGATCCATAGTGGCACTATTATGAATTTGAGCTTCCGGTTTGTGATCTTCAATCACAGCTTTTGGAACAAGAGATCCGGCATAGATAATGACATCAGCCTGTTGAATTGCTTTTAATCCTTTTACTGTGATTAATTCCGGATCACCGGGACCGGCTCCAATAAATGTTATCATATTTTTAGTTTTTGTTTTTTTGAATAATGGCTGTTGAAAAATAAGGTACTTCCTCTTTTAATACCTCAATGTTGTTATTAACCTGTTGCTTTTCTTTTCCGGCTTCAGTAATCATCACAAACTTGTATTGAGGATGACTGGCAAGGAAATCGTACAATTGAGCTTTATATCTGGAGATTTTCATGCATACCGTGGTATCAGATAATTCGAGCATACCGGAGGCATTTTTATCAAAAGAGCCAATTACGCTTAATTGATCATTATCTTTACATAATGGCATATTTAACAAACTGCTAATGGCCGCAAAGGAATAAATACCAGGAATGGTTTCAACTTCAAAATCTGTATTCAAGTACTCCAGAATATAGCTATAGGTACTGTATAGCATTGGATCGCCCAAGGTTAAAAAGGCAATATTTTTACCTTCGTTTAGATGCTTTTCAATGAGTTGAGCATTTAGTTTGCGTGCTTCAATGCGTACATTAACATCCTTCGACATGGGGAAGGTCATGTATTCGATATATGCATTATCATCGATAAACTCCGAAACGATAGCTAAGGCTGTACTGGTTTGTTCTTTTGATTTGGGTACACAGATAATATCAGCTTTGCCAATAGCTTTTACTGCTTTGAGGGTTAATAAATCCGGATCGCCCGGACCAATACCAACGCCATATAATTTACCTTTGTTTTGTTTGTTCATTCTGTTTAAAACTTTGCAGTTAAAATAAAAATTGGGTTTTGAGCGGTCAGCATGGCTACTTTTCGGGATGTATCAATTTTATTTACACCAACCTGAATTAGCTCAAAATCAACTTCATTGTTTTTAAAATATTCATAGGCTTTAATCATGGTATCCAGAACAATTGCTGTTACCACAACAACGCTGTTTTTTTGTCCCTTTGTTTTTATAAGGTCCAAAATGTCAGTCAGGTTCCCACCGCTTCCACCTATGAAAAATTTATTACAAGAGCTTACTTCATCCATTCCTTGAGGAGCCTTGCTATGTACAACCGTCAGGTTATTAATCTGAAACTTTGCTATATTCTGATGTATTAAATCTACAGCTTCGTCTTTGTGTTCAATGCCTATGACTTTTCCTTGCGTAAGAGCCAGGGCTGCTTCAATAGAAACAGAACCTGTTCCAGCACCAATATCCATCATATGATCGGTAGACTGAAGCTCCAGTTTACTCAAAACCAATGTTCTTATTTCTTCCTTTGTCATGGGAACATTCCCACGTATAAATGCTGAATCTTTCATTTTTATTAGTACCAAATAGAAAGTTAAAAGTCAAAAGTTGATTTACAGATTTGTTCATCGATCTGTATCAATCCATTTAATTGATAAACCAAAATAACCTTTCCTCAAAACCTTCTTCTTTCATGTTTTTGTGTTATTTTTTTATATTTTATACATCAAATTCTATTTCCCAGGGCTAACACCTCAAGGCTATTATATAGCTGCACTTCAGGCCGATATTTAACCTTTTTTCCTTTTTCCTTTCTGCTTTTTCCTTGCTACTTCTTCCTCTCTATAATCACACAACTTAAATCATAATCTTCATCTATCTCCAACGCTTCTTTAGCTGTGGAGCTAATGATTTTTTCATCAGGGTAGGAGAGGTGAATGCCTATGTAATAGTTGTAATCACCATAACCTGCATTTACTAATTGTTCTGCAATCCATTTCCAGTTTTGCTTTTTATCGGTAAGCAGAAAAACGGAATCATAGGTTTCAACCGTCTGTAAGAAATCTAATTCTTTGCCGTGTAAGGAGGCTTTTAAGGCATTTTCGTAGCCCAAACCTACCTTTGCATACAAATACTGATAGGAGCTTAATCCCGGGATCAACTCAATGGCAGCATCAGGTAATGCACTTTGAATATATCGACGTAAGGAATAAAATCCTGTATCGCCGGAAACCAGCACTACAATAGTTTTATTTTGCAGAGATTCCATCTTATCTTTTAATGCAGATAAGCTTCCTGTAAATACAAAACAATCCTTTCTATAGTCACTAAAAATTTCCAGATGACGGCTTCCTCCAATCAGGATATCGGCATTTTTCACCTTTTTATAAACGATTGGTGAAATATAATCCGGATGTCCCGGACCAATGCCGCAGATATATATATGGTTATGATTATTTTTCATGATGAATATGGTTAATGATGGATAAAGCCTCGCTGGTTGTGGCCAGTAAACCTGCTTTTTGCGATAACAATACAATCTCTGCTTCCAGATCTCCATGACAGTATAATTCAGCCCGCTTTTTCATGTTATCAGCCAGATAATTCCAGAATGCTGCATCTTTAACAAAAGAAATGGCTTCTTCAGTGGTGTTGGATTGCATGATCAGATCAAAGCCTTCTGCATCTTTACAAAATTTAAAATAGTGCGAAGCCATAATTTCATTTCGTGCATCAGCAATTCTGCTGTGGGTATGAAAGATGCCTCCAGCAATTTTTATGAGTTTACCCAAGTGACCTACAATAACCACTTTTTTAAAGTTTCGGATGATGGCCTGTTCGAGCATAAATCCAATGTAATTGGAAGTAAGCACCACCCATTCTTCGTTGATATTTAGATTCTCTTTAGAAAAAGAAGTACTGTAATTGCCAGGAGAGAAAATGGCCTCCTTAAATCCGTAGGCTTCAATTTGATTTAGCTTGACCACCAATGAATCTTTTAACGCTTCCTCCGACATCGGTTTTACAATTCCGGTAGTGCCTAATACGGATAAACCACCAACAATTCCCAGTTGAGGATTGAATGTTTTTTTAGATAGCTTTTCTCCTTCAGGAATGCTTATTTCAACTGCTACACCTTTTGCTTCAGGAAGTACTTCTGCAATAGATTGCTTTATCATTTTTAAGGGAACCGGATTAATGGCTGGTTGACCCACTTCAACCGCCAGGCCTGGTTTTGTTACTCTGCCAATTCCTTTTCCTCCAATGATTTTAATATCATTTCCATCAATAAATTTTGCAGAAGCACAAATAGTTGCACCATGCGTAATATCCGGATCATCACCGGCATCTTTAATGGTGGCGCATTGTGCCTGGCTATTATTGATAGAGCTGTCGTTGATTTCCAAAATAACCTCAGAACCAGAAGGCAGTGTAACAGCAACATGTTTAATCATTTGCTGATTCACCAACATGTACGCCGCAGCCTTGGCAACAGCAGAAGCACAGGTTCCTGTTGTTAATCCGTTTTTGAGTTCTTTATGTTCTTTTTCTTTAGAAATCATTTAATAAACTTCTTTTTCAATGTTAATTCTCTAGAATCAAAAGGCTAAAAGCCTGAAACAAATAATAAAGGTACCAGACTTACAGCCTGAATTAGCAATGCGTTAAGTCTTTTAGGGCGATGTCCTCTGGTGTTCGAAAAGATATAATTAACTTTATTTATCTATTAATCCCAAAGGGATTACATATTTATAGAAATACGTTATAAACATAAATCGACTCCAGCGGAGTCGAACCACAACCCCAATATCTATGTACATATGACTCCTCTGGAGTCAATTTATCTATTATAGAACTATTCTATAAATATGTGATGCCTCTGGCATCATTTTAACAAATTGAATTCTCTTACATTCACTTTTTGAACACAATTGGGCACTGCCCCAAGTTGCGATATGTAAGGCTTTCAGCCTTTATTTATAATTGTTTCCTTAAATCTTACGATTTGTTACATCGTACAATAATGCATTTAAAATGGCCACACCAACTGTGCTGCCACCTTTACGGCCTCGAATAATCATGTATGGCAGACCGGATTCTTTAAGCATTTGTTTGGATTCAGCTGCACCAACAAAACCTACAGGAACACCAATTACTAAATCAGGCTTTATTTTGCCTTCTTTAGCTAATTCGCAGATGCGAACCAAAGCGGTAGGAGCGTTTCCAATCACAAATATTTTATAGGATTCGTCCTCAGACGCTTTATCAATGCCACAGATTGAACGTGTAATACCCTTTTCTTTTGCTGTTTCAATCACATCAGGATGATGCACAAAGCAATTGATTTCGCAACCCAGTTTTAATAATGAAGGTTTGCTCACACCTGCTGTAATCATTGTGGTATCTGCATAAATATTGCACGATTGTGACAATGCCTCTTTAGCATTTTCAACGGCGTCAGGATGTGCTTCAAATAAATGGCCGTACTCAAAATCGGCTGTTGTATGAATCACCCTTTTTATAATGCTATCCAACTCTGCAGGAATATTTAAATGCGACAGTTCTGCTGAAATAATTTTCATACTGTCGTTTTCAATACCCATTGGATTAAGGTTTATATAATTGCTCTTTTCCATAATTCTGTAATCTTTTCAAAAAACTTTAAGTCAGCGTAAAAATGCACGTGTGCATAGGCTCCCAGGCAGTTTTTATATTGCAAACCGCATTGCCATTCCAGTTCCTTCTCCGGTTTTTTTAGTTGATATTTTAATTCGTAATTAACATCTGTTTGATTAGGAATAATCTGAGATCGGTGAAACTCATGGCAAGCTGTTGATTCACCTTCATATTGAGCAATGGCATAACCAAATCGTTGCAGTCGTTTGGTCATTTGAACCGAAGCTTCGAATACGCCCGTCATTTCATATTCATCCTGATCCTGAGTAATAATCTTTTCAGTCAGGTACATTAAACCACCACATTCTGCATAGGCAGGCATTCCATTATCAATCTTGTCTTTAATCTCTTTAAGCAAACTTTTGTTTTGCGACAATTCGTTGGCAAATACTTCAGGATATCCACCGCCCAAATAAAGGCAATTGCACTCTATAGGTAACTGAGTATCCTCAATAGGACTGAAGTAATGTAAGTTTGCGCCTAATTCTTTAAGCAACTCCAGGTTATCTTTATAATAAAAACGGAAAGCCTTATCGTATGCCACGCCAATATGTAAAGCCGATAGATCAAGTTTTGGTAATTCAAATGAATCTTCACTGATCTCTTTATTGTCGGCAATACTCATCAATCTTCTAAAATCGATGGTATGGTTAAAAGTCTCTTTTATTAACTCAATCTTCTGATCCAACTCATCCACTTCTTCCGCCTGTATTAATCCCAGATGGCGACTCTCAAGCGCAAAATCTTTATTGTTGGGTATGTATCCGATACACTTTATACCACATTCTTTTTCAATAATTGATTGAAGGAATTTAAAATGATCTTTACTTGAAACGTGGTTCAAAATGACTCCTCGTACTTTTGTATCCTCTTTATAATTGGCAAAACCTTTAATAATAGCAGCAACAGATTGGTATAGTCCTTTACAATTCACCACCAGAATAACCGGAATATCTAAAATACGGCTTAATTCATAAGTGCTTCCCCTGGATTCTTGTCCCATTCCATCGTACATGCCCATTACGCCTTCAATAATAGATAAATCAGCATTGGCAGCATGGTTTCTATACAAATGCTTTATGGCAGATTCTGAAAGCATAAAGCTATCCAGATTGTATGAAGGCACACCCAATACTTTACTGTGAAATAAAGGATCGATATAATCGGGACCAGTTTTAAACGGTGTAATATTGTAATTTAAGGACTTTAGTAAAGCCATCAATCCTATGGTGGCTGTGGTTTTTCCGCATCCGCTGTTTGTACCTGCTATAATAAATCCATTCATGATATTTAGTTTAGATAGGTTAAAGTGTGTTCCACAATTTTTTCAACAGTAGTTTCTGATGCTACCATTTTACCTTCTTTATGCAAGTTGAAATGGGCATTTCCCTTTTGAGGAATCTCCAACCAGATATCTTTTTGATCATTGGCCTGAGTTAATTTTATTCCTCTTCGGGCAAAAGCTCTGCGAAGGAGAACATACTCAAAACCATGTCCTTTTACCGCTAATTCTCTGTCGTGCTTATGTTTTACTTTAAAAAGACCTGTTTTGTTATCAAACTCAACACCTCGTTCCACAAATAACTTTTCAAAAGCATTTTGAAGCAACAAATCTTCAGGAGTTCCTGTGATCAGAGAGCCTCCTTTAGGCAGCAACCAAAGTTTATCCGCCATTTGAATCGCCAAATCCAAATCATGAGTGGACATTAAGATAGACTTTGATGAGGTCATGGCAATTTCACGTAAAAGCTGAATGATTTCAACACGGGCCGGCAGATCTAAGAAGGCTGTTGGTTCATCCAGAATAATCAAAGGCGTATCCTGAGCCAAAGCTTTTGCAATAAAAACCTTTTGTTTCTCACCATCACTAAGGTTACTGAGTTGCTCGTTGGCTTTGTGTTTGATGCCACATTTTTCAATGGACTCAGCAACTACTTTTTTATCGTTTTTAGAAAGACGCCCCATCAAATTGGTAAAGGGACTACGGCCCAAACTGACCAACTCCTCAACTGTGGCGTTGGGAACATCAATACGATCCGTTAAAACCACCGCTGTAAGCAAAGCCATTTCTTTCTCTTTAATGGAGAACAGGTTTTTACCTAAAATGGTACCCTCACCTGAAATAGCAGGCTGAAAACCTGTTAAGGTTCGAATCAACGTACTTTTTCCTGAACCATTTTCCCCAAGCAAACAAATCAGCTCGCCAGAACCAATTTCAGCATTCAAATGATCGCACACATGTAGATGTCCGTTCTTTCTTTTATAGCCAATGCTCAGTTCATTTATATTTAAAATACTTTGCTTCACGGTTTTTCATTAATTTTTATCCTAAACCTTTAAACTTTTTCCCAGTGCTTACACACTGGGCTATTATATTACGGACCTTCAGTCCGATAGATTCCTCGTGTTAGGCATAGCGTCTCGCTATGTCTTTTTTATTTAGGTCTCTGGCCTTATAAACTAAAATTTCCTTTCTTTTCCTTGTCCTATCTATTCGTTTTTCTACGTTTCCAAATCACCCAGATAACCACCGGAGCACCAATAAATGCGGTGACTGAGTTTATGGGTAATTCGTTTTCTACTCCTGGCAAACGCGCCATTAAATTGCAGAGCAGGGTAGTGGCTCCGCCAATAAGGCAGGTATTGATGACCAACAAAAGATGGTTTGATGTTTTTGATAATAATTTGGCCAGATGAGGAACAGCAACACCAATAAAAATGATGGGACCGCAAAATGAGGTTACAATGGCAACCAATATACCCGACCATGCAATAATGGCTAATCGGGCACTCTTTATTTTTAATCCCAGGTTAGCGGCATATCTGTCGCCCAAAGCCAATAGATTTAATGGTTTATTTAAAAATATAGAGGAAAAAGAAAGCACTACAGTCACCATAAAAAATATCCATGCACGGGCAGGAGCCATTCTGCTAAAACTTCCCAAACCCCAGATTACATAATTGTGAACATCTTCCTCGGGACTGTAATATTTCAACAAGCTAACCAATGAGCTGGAAAGATAACCTATCATAACTCCAATAATCAAAACACTTAAAGTTCCACCAATATGATTACTAATAAACATAATCAGAAACATGACTGCAGCGGCACCCAATAATGAAGAAACAATAGCTCCAAAATCGCCCCATGCACCCATGTTTGTAAAAGATAATCCAAGTATATTACCTGTAAATAACATAGCAAATGCTACTCCCAGGCTCGAACCTGACGAAATTCCAAGGATAGATGGACCGGCCAAAGGATTACGAAATAAGGTTTGCATTAATAAGCCTGATATACCCAATGCCATTCCGGCACCTATACTTACAATAGTTTGAGGAAGTCGTGTTTTAAATACAATATTCGAATACACCGTATTGGCAGTATCTGAGCCTAAAAAGATGGCTTTAAACTCGTGCAATGGAATATTAATAGAACCCAATGTTAAATTGAGAACCATTAAAACCAAAAGCAATACAATGGAGAGAATGATAATTAGAGTTGTTTGTTTATTACTTGTCATTCAGTTTTTCATAAAATTCAGGTGAATACTCAGGTAATAAATCAGGATGAAAGAAATGAATGTAATCTGCCAGTAAAACATCCGGTTTAACAGCAGCTTGTTCGTAATAGGGTTTCTGACGAATATTGCAAAAAAGTACATTTCCATTTTGAAACGCCTTAAAATCTTGATATCTGCTATCCTGTTCTGCCAAATCAGATAATGAAAACCCATCTTTTTCGGGATGAATAATGCGCCAATAGTCACAATCAAAAGCTTTTTTATATATGGTTTCAAAATCCAAAGGGTAAGCTCCCTGATGGTCATCTTTAATGACGTAATCAGCACCGGCATCTCTGAAATAATGAGCGTAAAAGCTTTCTCCTCCTGGAACATACCAGCTTCCTGATCTCATTTTACCCGAAAAAACGGTTGGTCTGTATTTCACGGTATCGGTCAATGATTTTAGATGCGTATAATTACTTTCTATTTTGTTAAAGATAGAATCTGCTTTTTGCTCTTTATCAATAAATAAAGAGATCATCTTAATCCATTCGGCTCTTCCAAGAGGTGTTTTTTCGTTGTAGGCCGCAACCGGCACCAAAGGAATTCCCATGTTTCGTAAAGCATCAAAACCTCCCACTTTAAAAGGAGAAACAAAGATCACATCCGGATTAATAGCAGCAATGACTTCAAGGTTAAAGCTACCTTCTTTACCAATTTTTTTAACAGCACCTTCCTTTACTCTCTGACGCATACCTTTGTGCTTTAGGTATCTGCTGCTGTTGATGGCTGCGATGTTGTCAATATCATCTAGCTCAAAGAAATACGATAATTGAGTTGATGAAAGACAAATAATCTTTTGGCAGGGCACTTTAATGCTGTTGGCATATTTCGATTTTAAAGCATCATCATTAACCAGGTTGTAGGTTTCTTTATGATCCCTGTCGTCAGCACTGGTAAATATGGTCAGTTGCTTTACTTTATCATTCTGCTTAATTGAAAATTCTTTGGCATAATCCAAAGCTTTCTTTTCTAGAGAAGCTGTATTTTGTTTCATAGTTTTATTTCCTGAGTTACAACTACAGAAAATAATCATCATTAAGAAGCCAGTCTTATTGATCCAGTTCATTCCAGCTCTTTTTTAAATGTTTGATGTAAATAGAAACAATGTTATCATACTCAGCCAATCCTTTTAAACTTGGGGCAACAGTAAAACCTTCTGCTTCTAATATTGATTTCCAGCTTTCTTTTTCTTCTCCAACCATATCGTTTTGTACATGATCTCCACAAACCGTCATAAATGGAGCTAAAATTACGTTTTTTATTTTTTCTTTATGCAATGATTCAATCACATCCTTTAGTTCAGGATAGCCTTCTACTGTTCCCATATAGGCTTGAGGCATTTGTTTTTGAAGATAATATTCAAATCCAGGGTAATAAATGTTACTAAAATGACTTGTTCCATGACCCATGAATAACAGGGCTTCATGTTTATGAATTTGCGATGAAAATATATTCTTTAAAGCCACAGCAAGTTCTTTGTTATCCTGATTGTTGTACAATAATGGATCGCCCAAAATAATTTGTTGCGGACCTTTAGGAATCACAGCAAAGGCATCCACAGTATTCTGCAAATCATGATATTCACTTCCCGGAATAACATGCAGTGATTGAACAGCAATATGCGTAATGCCATCTTCAGACATTCTGGCTAAAGCCTGTGCCGGAGAGTCAATGTGTTTGCCATTTCGGGCCAGTTTGCGTCTTATAAATTTGGAAGTATATGCCCAATATATTTTTGTGTCAGGGAAACTTTTTAAAGTTTCTTCTTCAATATTTTGAAAAGCAGCCTGAGCCTCTGGATAACTACTACCGAAAGAAACGAATAATATGCCTTTTGTTTTCATCTTTTGAGCTTCTGTATTTTGATGTGTCATTGTAAATAACAATGTAAACATGAATAAAAAAACGATTCTTTTTGTCATTAGATTAAGACTTAATATTAAGAAATTGTTTAAAAAATTTTTTAGAAAGTATTAAACCCGTGTAACTGATGATAATTCCAGCAATAGAAACGATAATCAGTAAGGTTTTTCTGAGCCAGTCCATTTCTTTTAAAAGCTTAAAATTAAAAGTATGTAAAGCCCGGTATAACCATCTTCGTACTCGCTTGTTTTTATTGTATCGTAATATTTCTTCTCCTGTTTCAGGATTGATATACAGCCAGGTTTTGGCATCATCGTTTACAACTATTTTATAAGCTATTGGCGGTATATAAAGCATGGCATTTGAGCTGTAATAATTATCGTACCCGTTTTGAATGCTTACTTCAGGATTGTATTTTCCAAACTTTTCATAAGTCTGGTTTTTAACATCCGAAAGCTCATATGCTTTTGCCAGTTGAATATATCCATTCTTCAGGCAATAGGCCTCCGGAACCTGATAGTCATTATAATACACTAAGTAATAGGGCGTATTGAAAATAGTTTTCCACTCTATTCTTCGTATTCCTTCCTTGTTTTTTAGGGCCTTATAAATAGCAGAAGGCGTAATGCTATTGTTTTTTGTCAGATCCAGTTTTTGATCCCAGGTAATTTTTTCCTTCTTAGAAACACCAACCATCCAATCCGGAATGTTGGTTATAGATATTAAACCACTTAAAATAAAAGTGAATACAAAAACTCCGAAGAAGTATCCGAAGATATGATGCCATTTGTAGTTGAACTTTTTATATGGCGTAATGCTTTTCTTCTTTTTGCGATAGATGCCTACTATAATTCCTGAAATACTGGCTAATAATCCTAAAACGGACAGGATGATCATGATAGTTTTCCATAAGCCCATTTGATTGCGCAGACTCACAAAATATACCCAATGAGGGATAGCACTAAAATAAGCGATCCATCTTTCTTTTCGGGTTGTTTTTTGAATGATGCTTCCTGTCTTTTGCGAAACATAAACTACAGTGTGAGCATCATCATTCATATAACATTTATAAAAGGGTAGGAGAGTTTTGTAATAGCTCCAGGGCACCCACTGATCAAGTTTGTTAGTGATTAAAATTTTGCTGGAAGTGGATTGAGTATATGATGAAGCCAATTGATCTGCCTGGCCAATAGTAAATGCTTTTATGGGTTGTAAGCTTTGGGCATTGTATACTTTTTGAGCTTTTCTACCTGATGACACCCTGTATACAGGTTGACCTAAATATTTTTCCAGTTTTACAGATCCTTTAAAGGTTGAATCCGGAGCTTGTAGGTTTTGGATTTCGGTGGTAGTAAATGTTTCTAGGTGAAGAAATCGTTTTTCGCGTGAGGCATGGGGGTAACCTGTAAAAATGAGAATGATACCTGTTAAAAACCAAACAAGGCACATCAAACTCATGATGGCGCCTGTTATTTTGTGTGTCTGAAAAAATAGTTTCTTCATCGCTTAAATGAATTAAACCACAGAGTATATTGATAAAAACAAAACAGTATATATAGTTATCAATACTCTGTGGTTTTAATTGAAAAAACAAACAGTTATTATTTTGAGAAATTTATAGTTACTCCCATAAAAAATGTTCTACCCGGGGATAATGTTCCATAGTGCGAACCATATGGACTATCATCTACAAAATCAAAAATGTTATCAATTCCGGCAGTGAATTCTATGTTCATATTTTTTATTGCAGTAAATTTTTGTCGTGTTGAAAAGTTAACCAATTGATAACCTTTCGCATTTCCGTCATCATAGAACTTCTCATCCTGAAAACGTCCTGTTAGTGATGCTCCAAATATGTAATCATCACCTATATGGCTATAATCCAAATGGATATTACCATAATTTTCAGCAACACCTTCCAGTTTCAAATCATTGGTCAGGTCTTTAGCATCTACGTAACTATATCCACCACCAATTGAAAAACCGGCACCCAGTACTGTATTAAATAATACATCAACACCTTGAGATCGGGTTTCGTCTATATTATAGTGTTTTCTTCTTGTCTTTATTCCATCCTCAGCATCCCCAGGTTGTAAATCTTCAGATTTATAATCAATCAAATCATCTACATCATTACGATAGGCAGAAACACTAAATGATGTTTTTTGAGTATTATATTCAAAGCCCAAAGAACGGTATTGGGATTTTTGAGGATCAAGATCAGTATTCCCCATATAAACAGTAGAACCTTTATGGTATTCGTAATATAGTTCTTTCAGTTTAGGAGCTTTGTATCCCAAGCCATAAGTGCCTCTCAGGTTAATTTTATTCCAACGATAAAGCGCAGAAATCTTTGGAATAAATGCGGTACCAAACTCTTCATGTTTTACCAATCGAGCACCGGCAACAATATTCAGATTATCGAAAAATTTCAATTCATCCTGAGCTAAAAAGGCATAGGTATTAACATCAGCTTTTCCTCCAATTACTCTGTCCGAAACCATTTTTTCGTTTAGATAATCCGCACCTAACGATAGCTTATTGTTTTTAGAAAACGACTTAATATACTTTAATTGCACATTGGATAACTGTTGATCGTTGTTGATTGATTTGTCTCCTTTAGTATAATCTTTGTATTCCTGATTATATCTATAGTAATATTTGTTTTGATCGTTGTGATAATCTAAGGTGATAAAATCTTTTTGATTGATTAAATATTTTGCTCCCGCACCCAAAGTTACATCTTCAAAGTAGTACCCATATTTACCTACAGATTGGGGGCGGAATCGGTCTTTTTCGTAATAAGAACCTTCTGCGTAAACAGATAGCTTTTTAGTAATGTCATAGTCTAGATGTTGCTTAATAGTATAATCATCGTATTCAATTTGTGCCTGAGCCTCAGTTTCTACCAATTCATCATCATCTAATTCATATTTGCTTAACTGCCATCCGTCAGAGTGTTTTTTTGAAAACGAAGTACGGGATGATAGCTTACCAATGTTTAAATCCAAGGCATTGTTTTGTTGCCAGGTATTATAGCTTCTTATTCTTGATGCGTTGCTAATATGTATTTTTTGATTTGATTTTTTAGTAATAATATTTACAACTCCTGCAATGGCATCTGTACCGTAAAGCAATGAAGAAGCTCCTTTTACAATTTCAATTCGTTCAATATCATCCGGGTTAATCCGGTTTAAATCAGAGTTTCCACCAACATCACCATAGATTCTTTTTCCATTGATGAGTACCAGGATAAAATCGTTACCTAAACCATTCAGTGTGATGAATGACCCCATGGATCCCGGATTGAAATCAAACGAAGGACTAAGGGTTGTCATTAGGTGCTCAAAATCAGGAGCACCAATGCTTTCAATCGTTTTTTTTGAGATGATTTCTGTTGGAACCGGAGCTGATTTTAAATGATGAGGTGTTCCTGTTCCGGTTACAACAACTTCACCCAACTTGTTATTGGATTCATCCATTTCAAAATTAAATACATTATCTCCTGCATTTATGGTTACTGTTTCACGGATACGTTTATATCCTGAATAAGAAACTACTATATCGTAGGTTCCTGTTTTGTTTATCTTAAATTGGTAGTTTCCGTTGTTGTTACTTGCAGAACCAATGGTGGTTCCTGCAAAATACACGTTTACACCAGGTAAAACCTCGTGGTTGTTTCCTTGTGTAATTTTTCCTTTAATAATCGCAGTTTGTGCGCTTGCAATATAGGTAAAGCAAAGCGTCAAAAAAGTCAAGGCGAGGCCTATCTTTTGCATGATTGATTTTTTAATAATTAATAATAATGTATCAAACAATAGTCCAATACTAAAATCCGTAATATGTATCAGAAAAATTATTACAAAATTCTATTACAAAATTCGGATTAAAACAATAAGATAGAATTGCGAAACTTGAAACTACGCGCGTTTAGTTTTTTGAATCAACTTCTATCCCCGGAAGTTTAATCGTTACTGATTAAATAACCTGGCAGGTCTTCTGGCTTGTCCTGTTTTAAGGCCTTCCCATTTTATCCGCTTAGCCATGGCATAAGTGGATTGTCTTTCTATTAAAATAGAATCAGACACCTGCTTTCGCTTTAGCTATAGCAGGTAACAGTGGCTTTAGTGATCTTAAAACATTATTAAGGACTTACAGCTGCGGGTACAGCTCCGGAATTTTCATTTGCATGAAGCACCGGATTCCCATTTTAAGGTTTCTTCTGAAAGAAGAAATCCACCAAATCGCTGCAAAAGTAATAAAATAATTGAATACTAAACCCTAATTATGTATCGCAATTTTGTTATGTGTATTCAAACTGCGATGGAATAAGTTGTCTGCGCAAGTAGACTACTCGTGCGGATCAGTAATGGATGCAGCGCTTTGGTGTGTGGAGATAATATAACGAAGTGATTTGATATGAGTTTGTCAATAGTTTTGTTGTGTTGTTTGCTAAGTTATTGAAAACTATTTCTTTTTAAAAGGTCGGATGAGTACTCTTAATGACTGGTCTCTTGAAAAATAACTTTGCGCCCAGTTAATAAAAATAAACAGCCTGTTTTTAACACCAACAATAGCCATCAGGTGAACCATAAGCCATAAAAACCATGCAATAACACCAGAGAAACTAAATCCGGGTAAATCTACAACAGCCATATTTCGTCCAATGGTAGCCATTGCTCCTTTGTTTTTATATTCGAACGGAAGCTCTTTGTTTTCTTTAAGGTTTTTAGCTAACAATGTAGCTTGTTGAATAGCAACTTGTGCTACTTGCGGGTGACCCTGAGGATACATTTCAGTTTCCATATAAGCCGTATCGCCTAAAGCATAAATATTCTTTGTGCCTTTTAGTTTGTTTGTTCTGTCAACATCCAGTCTATTTCCACGAACGTAATGTTCGTTTGCGATTCCATTGATGCGTTTTCCTCCTACTCCTGCAGTCCAAACAAAGTTTTGTACCTTATATTGGGAGCCATCCTCAAGGGTCATGTTTTCTCCATCATAATCTTTAATCATAGTATTCAGATGTACTTCAACTCCAAGTTTTTCGAGGAATTTAAGAGCGTCTTTCCCGGCTTTGTCACTCATTCCGTTTAAAAGACGGGGAGCAGCTTCGTACAGCCTGATTTTCATCCTGCTAAAATCAAGTTCGGGGTAGTCTTTAGGTAAAACGTAGTTTTTTAGTTCCGCAATAGCACCTGAAAGTTCCACTCCGGTCGGACCTCCACCAACAATTACCATCGAGAGTAATTTTGAGTGCTCTTTTTTATCGTCGGTTAAAATAGCCGCCTCAAAACTTTCCAGGATACGATTTCGAAGGTTAATAGCCTGGGCTGTTGATTTCATTGAAATACTGTATTTTTCAATGTTTTCATTACCAAAGTAATTGGTGTTTACACCTGTTGCAATAACCAGTTTATCGTAAGTTAAAATGCCTGCTTTTGTCAGGATTTTATTTTCATTGGGATAAACTTCCAGTAATTCAGTGTTTCTAAAATGCAGATTGGTATGCAGGTGAAAAACTTTTCGAATGGGAAAAGAAATATTGCTGGGCTCCAATCCTGAGGTGGCTACCTGATAAAACAAAGGCTGAAATTGATGAAAGTTTCTCTTGTCAATCATCACTATCTGAAAAGGTGATTTTGCCAACTTCCTGGCTAGTTTTAGTCCTGCAAATCCTGCCCCTATGATTACCATTCTTTTTTTACCGTTTTCAGGTAAATTAAAACTGTTTTCCATACCCTTGTTGTTGTCTGTTTATGATTAGAAAACTAATAAACCTTCAATTAAAGAAATTGTTCGTTAATTAAAGTTAATGTAAGGATTTCTTTTAGCTTGTTTATTTTAAGACTTTGTTGGTGTATGATAAATGCTGGGTGTGATTAACTTTTTAGAGATTCAAATTCATCTTGAGAAAAGCTTGAAAATTCCGAGTTGGGGTCAATGATGACAGATGGCTTGTAATTTTGTAATTTATATCCTTTGGTAAAATGCTTTTTAAGAGATTTTATCTCGTCTACACTATGCAAGCCTTTTACTATTGTTGTACGAAATTCATGATCGATACCTGAAGTTATAATTATTTCTATTGAGTCGAGAATTTTATAGAAGGTGTCTTTCTGAAGTACATGACCAACTGTTGAATTATAATTTTGATAGCTGAGAATGTGCTTGATATCCATAGCTATATAATCAATTAGTTTGTTGGAGATTAGTTTTTTTAGCATTAGCGGATGGGTGCCATTGCTATCTAATTTTACTTTTAAGTCTAAACTCTTTATTCTCTCAATAAAATCCGGCAAATCATTGTGGATAGTGGGTTCTCCTCCTGTTATTACAACGGCAGATAATAGATTTTTATATTTATACAGGTAGTTGTAAATTGTGTTATTATTATAAACCTGCTCAAAATGCTCTGGTAAAACAAGGTTTGGATTATGACAAAAACCGCAGCGGAAATTACAGCCCTGTGTAAAAATCACAGAGCTGATGTTTCCCGGGTAATCAATTAAACTTTGCTTTTGAAAACCGGCAATACGCATTGTAAATATTTTTAGTAAGAAGGGGAATTAATATTCAATAACAGCACCCGTTTCAACTTTAATTTTTTTATCAAATAATTTCCTGTCACTAAACTCTGCTCGTTTACCGTTATTCCATTGATCAACAGGACGTAAATATCCAACAATACGCGAGTAAACTTCGCAACTTGCATTCTTTTCCATTTTCAGCACATTTAGGACATTGATGGTGCTCGCCGTAAATATATCCGTGCTCAGGACAAATGCTAAAAGTTGGAGAAAGTGAAAAGTATGGAAGCTTAAAGTTTTGGCAAATAGTTTTAGCAAGAATTTTTACCGATTCCGGCGGTAACTGGTCTTCGCCTACAAAAGTATGAAAAACAGTTCCTCCTGTATATTTGGTTTGTAAATCATCTTGAAGTTCAAGAGCTTCAAAGATGTCGTCTGTGTGCCCTACAGGTAATTGGCTTGAATTGGTATAATATGGGGCTGCGTTGTTTTCTCTTACTTGTTTTTCGTTGGCAGCGATAATATCCGGAAATTCAGCTTTGTCAATTTTAGCCAAACGGTATGTTGTTCCTTCTGCCGGAGTAGCTTCAAGATTGTAGATGTGACCAGTTTCTTGCTGGAAACTCCTGCAGCTGTTGTCGCATATAAGTCATTATGTTTTGAGCTTGCTTGTTGCCTTCTTTAGTGGTGATATCGTATCCATAAAAGTTCAGCAATAGCTCATTCATTCCCACCAGGCCAATGGTTGAAAAATGGTTGCTCCAGTAGGTTCCGTTTTTAGATTTGATATGACGTAAATAAAATTTTGAATAGGGGTATAGTCCGTTTTCTGTTAATTGCTCAATGACTTTACGTTTAATCTCTAAACTTTCTTTTGCCATCTGCATTAGTTTAGTGATGCGTTGAAACAACTCTTCTTCAGTTTTTGATTCGAAACCTATACGCGGCATATTTATAGTTACCACACCAACAGAACCTGTTAAAGGATTAGCTCCAAATAACCCTCCACCTCTTGACTTAAGCTCGCTGGTATCAATACGCAGGCGACAACACATGGAGCGAACATCATCCGGGGACATATCAGAATTAACAAAATTTGAAAAATAAGGGATACCATATTTTGCTGTCATTTCCCAGATAGGCTGGCGGTACTCGTTATCCCAATCAAAATCTTTAGTGATGTTATAGGTAGGAATGGGGAAGGAGAAGATTCTGCCGTTAGAATCTCCCTCTGTCATAACTTCGGCAAAGGCTTTGTTAAAGATGTTCATCTCGTGTTGGTATTCGCCATAAGTAGTGTTTTGAATCTCACCCCCTATAACTACAGCCGTTTCTTTCATGTTTTCCGGAACTTCCAAATCTAATGTGATATTGGTAAATGGTGTTTGGAAACCAACTCGAGTGGGAATATTCATGTTAAACATAAATTCCTGTAATGCCTGCTTTACTTCTTTGTAGTTAAGTTTATCATGGCGGATAAAAGGGGCGAGATAAGTATCGAAATTAGAAAAAGCCTGAGCACCGGCAGCTTCTCCTTGCATGGTGTAGAAGAAGTTTACAATTTGTCCTAATAATGTTCTGAAATGCTTAGCCGGTTTACTTTCCACTTTTCCGGGAACACCTCTAAAACCAGTCATAATAAGTTCATACAAATCCCACCCAACACAATACACGCTAACAAATCCCAGGTCGTGAATATGGAAATTACCTTTTGTATGAGCGTCTCCAATTTCTTTAGGGTAGATTTTATTGAGCCAATATTGAGAACTGATTATTGTGGAAATATGTTGGTTCATACCCTGTAATGAATAGGTTGAATTTGCACTTTCTTTAATACGCCAGTCAATATTGTTGATGTAATCATCAACAATATTTACATTTGAAAAGAGTTCTTTTACATTTCTGATACCATCATGTTGTTTTCGGTAAATGATGTATGCTTTGGCTGCTTTAAATTGATTTTGTTTGAATAGTTCAGTTTCAACCAAATCCTGAATGTCCTCAACGCAAGGAGTTTCTGATTTAATTTGCTCAGTAACCCGGTTTGTAACGGTTTCAGCTAAAGCCCTGTTTGGTTTGCCAACGGCTCTTAAAGCTTTAAAAACAGCAAAGGTTATTTTGTTAGCTTCAAAAGGAACTATGCGTCCATCGCGTTTTTGTACTGTTGTAATAGCACCATTAATTTTCATAATAATAACATTTAGAATTAATAATCAATGGTAGCAGTGGTAAAATAATAAGAAAGGTAAAGGACTAAAAAATTCTAAGTTGCCTGGTTTGTATGAATCTAAGGTGCCAAAACTTTCTTAGCTTTTTTTCCCGAAAGCTACGAATTGTAAAACCATGAATGATAGGTCTTCCGGCTTGTTGTGCTTTAGATCGCCTTCCCATTTCTATAGTGCGAAACAGTGACTTTGTAGTTCTAAAGCGTTGAAACAACTTACGGCTGCGGGTACAGCTACTGATTTTAACAGTATTCCCTTGCATCATTTATGGTATATTAAAAATAGGGATATTTTTAGTATAAAAACTATATGTATGGAAATAGTTATGAAGAAGAAATGAACAGGTGTTTGTTATAATATCTCCATAATATTTTTCCAACCAGAAACTCTTTCAAACGAAGGCTCGGCAACAAAAATATTGTGAGGTTGACTGAATATAATTTTTCTCCCATTAAAGACTGAAAGGTTTTTAGGATGATCGTCTATCATAACATCACCAAGAATATTTTCCTTGGTGCCACAGAATATGATCTGTTTCCAGGATATAAAAGGAAAGTGTTCGTTTAACCAGGCCTGTTTTTCATTTAAGCTGTTTGGGAATTCAGTGGCCGATGATACTATTAATACCTTGTATTTGTTGTTTAAGTAATTTAAACCTTCAATACTATCCTTTATTAATGGAGCTGTACGAAAAAATCCCCTGCTTCTGACCAGCTTGTGAAATGAAGGAAAGGCTTTCTCTTCTGACTTTCCTGTTATATCACTGTTTGATAATCTCAATCCTGATTCTTTATATTCAAGATCTATAAAATGCGAATATACATCTGCTAATACCCCATCCATGTCTACCAATAATTGTTTTTGCATTGTAATAAATTTTTATAAAAATATTTAATGTTCTTACTGAGCTTGCTTATTTATTTGTGCGGTTTTTTATTTTTAGTTCATCGTTTAATAAGAAAATGATATTAAACCGCAAAAAACCGCAATGATAATTGATATATTGCATTAATTTGTTGTTTTATTGCTTAAAAATACATTAATTGCGGAAAAGTGCAAATGTTATATGCGGATATATGCTTAAAAAAGAAAGACTGGAATATATATTAAATCTTATTAGCAAGGATAATAGGGTTTATGTATCCTCATTAAGTAATGATCTTGGAGTATCCGATGATACATTAAGGCGGGATCTTTTGGAATTAGACAGCCAGGGGTTGTTGACTAAAGTACATGGTGGGGCAATTGCCAAATCAGGTATTTCTATTCAATTTACTGATCGTATTAACATTGCTGTTGATAAAAAGCGTCAAATGGCTTTAAAAGTAATCCCTTTGTTCAAAAATGGAGATGTTATTTTGTTGGATGGTGGAACTTCTAATCTTGAAGTAGTACGTCAGTTGCCTGATGATTTAGAACTGACCATTTTTACCAACAGTTTTCCGGTTATTAACGAATTGTTTAATCATCCTAATGTTGAATCTAATTTTTTAGGAGGAAAGGTGTTTGTGTCGTCTCAGGTTTCTCTTGGTATTGATGTTTATCATGCTTTACAGTCGATTAATCCTGATTGGGTTTTGGTGGGTGTAAGTGATGTTCATCCCGAAAAAGGTTTGACTTGCCCTGATCGTGAAGAGGCTCTTATAAAACGTTCAATGATCGACAGGGGGAATAAAAGAATTATACTGGCTGATAGTCATAAATTAAATACTGCAAGAACGTATCATGTGGCTTCATTAGAAGAAATTGATTACGTAGTAACTGAAGATAATAAGGTTGACTATATCAAAAATAACTGGCCGCAATATTCCTATGAAGTTATTTGATAGTTTGAAATACAAAGCCTGAGAATAAGTAGTTTAAATCTCAGGCTTTATTATATTTAGTAATTGATGAAACAGGTTAGTTATTCATTGCTTCCTGGAGGTGACTCAACCAAATGGCATCAATTTCGGCATAGTCGCCTAAACCTTTCATTACACAATTTACAGTATAGCCTTCAGCATCTAATCTTTCTCTCCATGATTGTTCTGCAGGGTCTGTTTCACCAGTGTTTCCATTCATATCGTTATTGGCATGGTCACCGGCAATAGACATTAAAGGAGAGATAGTTACAGAGGATGGTTTTACAGAAAGGGCATTTAATTTTGTAATGATGGCTCCAATTGAACTTTCTCCTGCATCAAAGGCTGTGCCTTCCACTGTTCCTACGTAAAAGTTTTCATTTAAGGTTTTTAGTTTTGCTTCAAATTTAGCATACTGACCATCTGCTGCATGAGGAGTTCCATGTCCCATAAATAATACTGGTCCATCGGCTAGTTCATTTGCAAATTTTGTATTTAAAACTTCAGCAACAGCCTGTAAATCTGCATCGGTATCCAATAATGGTCTTCCTAATGAAAATTCAATTCCAGGGTATTCATTTTCAATAGCTTCGGTAGCTTCAACCATTTCGTCATACTCTTCGCCTGGAATAACGTGTAATGATTGAACAGTGAATTTTGAATAACCTTCTTTTATCATTTGAATGATAGCTTCATTTGGAGTGTCATTGTCTATAATTTTTCCACTTAAACTTCCTTCTCCGTTTCCTTGTCGTAGCTTGTTTAAAATTAAATCAGAAGTGTATCCCCATCTGATTTCCTCTTCAGGGAATTGTGTTTTTGCAGCTGCATCAATCGTTGCAAAAGTTTCTTGAGGATCAGGGTATGAAGATCCAAATGTTACCAATACGGTACCTTTTTTATCTCCTAATTCATATTTTACTTCATCATTATCATCATTACAAGACATAAATAGTAGTGATCCGGTTGCTAGGCATAAAAGACTTTTTTTTAATAGTTTCATAATGTTTAATTGTTTAGTTTAATTCTATTTTGATTGTTTTTTATTGTAGTTGATGTTTATCGAAGCAAAGAAAGTCCTTCCTGGGTTTAAGGTTCCGTAGTGTGAGCCATAGGGTCTGTCATCTACATAATTAAAGATATTGTCGATGCCTGCCGAGATATTAATATCAAAATTTGTGTATCTTTTAATCGTGTGGTTTGTTGTGAACTTCCACAAGGTGTATGGGTCTGCATACCTTTTTTCGGGTTCTTCTTCCAGGTAAAATTTATCTGATTTGTAAGAGGCGGTAAGATTTAATATCATTTGATAGTTTTTCCAGCTTCTGATCCAAGATGATTTAAATGCAGCACTGTGTTCTGCAGTTCCGTCTAACCTGATATTTAAGGTTTTATTTTTTGCATCTACGTAGCTATAGCTTCCTTGCATTTTTATTGTTGAGGATATGTTTAGTTTTAAGGATAAATCTATTCCGGTTAGGTTTGCGTCATTAATGTTATATCTCATTTTAGTTTCTTCAACGCCCCTTCTTGCTGCATCATAATCTGTTTCAATGATTTTATAATCAATCATATCTTTAATGATATTTGTATAAAGATTGATTTCTGCAGTTGTTCTTTTGTTTTTGTAAACTGATGATATTGATAAGTAATTTGATTTTTGAGGTTTTAAATCTTCGTTACCAAGATATAGGGTATAGGTTCCCATACGTTCACTTTCGTAATAGTAATATAGCTCTTTTAAAGTTGGGCTTTTAAAACCGTTTGCGAATGATATACGGTTTGTGAAATGACCAATTTTGTACATTGCAGAGACTTTAGGAGTACATATAAAACCAAACTGATCGTGGAAAATTCCGCGAAATCCGGCGACAATATTAAAGTTCTTGCTTATTTTTAATTCATCCTGTGCATACATTGCATAGGTGTTATTATGAACATCATTTTTTACCAAACGATATTTTGATTTTAAATAGTCCACTAGAATTTCAGTTCCTATACTCAACGTATTATTTGAGTTAAGATTAAAAACACCTTTTGCGGAACCTGTAAGATTAGTTTGATCTGAGTTTTTAAATCGATCTCCGGGGTAATAAGTTACCTGAATTGTGCCTTCAGTAGTAGTATAATGCTCGTTATACTTATATGGATATTCATTGTAGTACAAAAAGTTTCCATATTCAACACTGATATTGATGTAGTTATTCTTTGTTAGATGGTATTTTCCTCCTAAAGTTGCTGTTTTGTTGTTGTAATAATAGTTGTACATTCTTCCTTTGAAAGGGAAAAAGAGTCTTTTTTCGTACCATGAGAATTCACTGTCCAGTCTTAAGTTTTTATTGGCTTTATAGTTAACAGATTGAGCTATTGTGTAGGAGTGTTTTTTGTTAACCGGTTTGTCGTATGTTTCAACTAAGTAATCAAGATCGTGATTGCTCTTCCACTTGCTGTTGTATTCCATATTATTTAACTGCCAGCCATCAATCTGGCTTCGGGAAAAAGTTGTTTTTGATGATATTTTTCCTTTATTTATATATAGAGAGTTGAGCTGCTTCCATTCGTTGTAAGCTCCAATCTTTGTGTTATTTGATATTTTAAGATTTTGTTTGGATTTTTTAGTGATGATGTTTATGACACCAGAAATAGCATCTGATCCATATAAAGTTGAGGCAGCTCCTTTTACTATTTCTATTTGTTCAATATTCTCAGGATCAATTCTTGTCAAATCAAAACGACCTCCAACACTTCCTGTTAAGCGCTTCCCATTTACTAAAATGAGCACATAATCTTCACCAAGTCCGTTGATTTTTATAGAAGAGCCCATTGATGAAGTATTAAAATCCAGCGATGCAGAAATATTGCTAATAATTTCTTCAATGCCTCTTCCTGATAATTCACTAATTGTTTTTCCGGAAATTATTTCTGTTTGAACGGGTGCATTTTCTATTTTGTACTTTGTACCTGTGCCTGTTACAACAATAGGTGATAATTGCTCAGAGGTAGGTTTTAAATCAATATTGATAATGGTGTCGGAGGAATTTAATTGGATTTTTCTTTTGAAAGAGCAATATCCCAAACAAGAAGCATGTATTTCATAGTTTCCTGGTATAATTTGTTCAATTGTAAACGAACCATCATTTTTGCTATATGCAAAGTTTGATGTGTTGACTAAATAAATATTAGCAAATTCAATTGGAGTATGACTCAATGCTTCTTTAACTACTCCGGATATTTTAATTTCCTGAGCACATAAAATACATGAGTATACACACAGCAATATTGCTACAAGCGCATACTTAAAATTCATAAATAGTTTTAATAAAAGTCCTACGGTATAAATCTTAACCCGAAATTCTATACAGTAAAAGTTGCAATTAAGCAGGTCTTCTGGCTCGTTCTGGTTTTGTTAACCTTCCCATTCAAATGAATAGTGGTATAGAAGTGCAAAACCTTTAACAGAACTTACAGCTGCGGGTACAGCCCCGGATTTACACCGGGTTCCCTTTCATAATTATTCGCAAAGAATAATTATTACTTAATTGGCTGCAAAAATAGTTGTTTAATAAGAAAATGCAAATGGTGAACAAAAAATAATTTTCTCATCTTAAAGAGTGTGTTGGGTATTGGGTTGAAATACAGGAATTTACTTGAATAGGAGCATGATTGCAGAAATAGTAATTACGCCCATAACAAATATCCTGTAAGCTTTTTCCGGAATTAATTTTACAATCCATTTGCCAATAAATGCGCCTATTATTAAAACAGGTAAGCAGACTAAATTTAATTGAAAGGTTTCGAGAGTTATAGATTTCCAATAGAATATATGAATAGGAGTTTTTAGAACGTTTAGTAGTAAATAAAAATAAGCACCGATACCTATAAAGGTTTCTTTAGGTAAGCGCATACTCATCAGGTATAAATTAAATATTGGTCCGGCTGCATTTCCAATCATGGTAGCAAATCCACCAGAGAGACCTAAGGATGAAGAGAACCATTTTTTATCAGTAATATCTATTGATCTTCCCATTAAGTCTCTGTATATAAGTATTGCCAGGCTTATTAAATTGCTATAGCAATGGTGGTTCTAAACTGATCATCGTTTACATATTTACCAACAAATACAGCAGTTGTTATTCCGATAATTGCATAGGGGAGAAGTTTTTTAATGTATTTCCATTCAGCACTTCTCCGGTAATAAATAACAGCAAAGATATCCCCAAATATTAAAAAGGGTAAGAGGATTCCAACGGAAGCCATTCCTCCATATAAATAAGCGAGTATAGGAATGTTAATCATGGCAAAACCTTTCAAGCCACTTTTACTTAATCCGGCAACAAGGGCGCAGAGAATTGTTAACCACCAGGTAGTTCAGTCTGTATGTAAAGGATTCAATAATGCTTCCATATAAAACAAAGGAACGTTTTATTTATGACAATGCCTAAATAGAGTCTGTCCATAAAGTCCGATAACTGCGTTACGCTCATTTTGAAAACGGTCATTTACGAAAGTAAACTCCCTGATTTTCAAAATTTCGCAAGCCTTGTTCTCGAACTTTTTGAACAAGACTCTTAAAAAATGCAGAGTTTATAGACGGACTAAATAGGCTCTGCTCTTTATTTTGATATTAATTATAATTCAGTAACTTAGAGCATGAAATATTCACTCTAAGTGCAAGGAATTATGGCAAAAGCTCAAAAAAACCGTGCATCTAAGCAAAAATATGTAAGTCCGGCACAGTTAACATTAACAGGATTTGAAACTCCTTTTGCAAGGAATCTCAGACCAGTAGATAACAGATGGGTTATTCTTGCAAACCTGATACCATGGGATAATTTGACCTCTGTTTATCAATTGCAACTACACAATAGTTCAACTGGAGCTTCAGGTATAAACCCAATGGTAGCTTTAGGTGCATTAATGATAAAGCACCTATGCGATCTTAGTGATAGAGAAACTATTCAGCAGATACAAGAGAATATGTACATACAATACTTTATCGGGTACAGTAGTTGTTGTGAAGAAGAACCGTTTTATAGATTCATTTAAGGATGATGAAGAATAAAAAGCTGTTTGCTGCCGGAGTAGTTGTATATATTATTCTAATATATATAATCGCAATTCTCGAAAAATCAGATCCTGATGCCAATATAAAATCTTTCGCTGATGCGATCTGGTATAGCGTTGTTACCCTTACAACTGTAGGTTATGGAGATTATTTTCCTGTAACTTTTGGAGGCAAGATATTAGGATTATTCATCATTTTAGGAAGTTTGGGTATTTTAGGATATTTAATTGGAGAAGTTACTTATAGAATTAATACTTATATGGAAAGAAAAAAGCATGGTTATTTCGGAACTAAGTTTGAGAATCATTACGTAATTATTGGATGGAGTGAATTTGCCCGTCAGGTGGCAAATCAAGTCTATAATGCCGGACATAAAATCGCTTTAGTGACAAATTCTAAAAATGATCTGGAATTATTTAGTGATTTGTATGATGATAACACATTTGCTTTGTTTGCTGATTATAAAAATATGCCTGCTTACGAAAAGGTGAATATTCTAAAAAGTAAAGCTGTGTTTGTAAATTTTAAAGAAGATACTGAGACTCTGGTTTTTGTTTTAAATATTAAAAAAGAATATCCAGGTTTAAATATTATTATTAACTGTACAAATCCCGATTTAAAAGAAACTCTCGAAAATACTGGTGTGTCACACGTTGTGGCAAGGCATGAAGTGGCATCGAGAATGGTTGCCAGTTATTTGTTTGAGCCACATGTTGCTGAATATACTTCTGATTTAATATCAACAAGTGTTGTAGAACAAGATCAGGATATACAACAATTCAGAGTTACAGGGAGTAATCCTTATTTGGGTAAATCCTATATTGAATCGTTTATGGATATGAAAAAAGATTTAAACACAATTCTGATAGGATTGGTTATTGATGGAAGGTTAGAAAAAGATCCAAAGGATGATTATATTATAAAAGATGGAGATTATATTATATTAATTTCCCGGGGGAATGATAAAACTAAGCTTGAGAAAAGTTTTGGTATTAAGGAAGGATATTAACGGGTATCTGAATAATTATATACAACAGGAGAATTTTCATTATTATGATATTCTCCTGTTTTTATTTTTTAATATATGGCCGGGAACTTATCCGGATTTGATTCACTCATTAAATCATAGATAGCTTCATAAACATCTTCGGTACTTGGATTTGAAAAATAATCACCGTCTGTGCCAAATGCGGGTCGGTGGTCTTTGGCTGTAACTGTTCTTGGTGCCGAGTCGAGATATTTATATCCATTATGTTTTTCAATCACCTGTTGCATCATATATGCAGTTGTTCCTCCGGGTACATCTTCATCAAAGAAAACAACCCTGTTGGTTTTTTTGATAGACTCGAGTATTACACCATAAATGTCAAAAGGTAATAAGGTTTGAACGTCAATTAATTCTACCGAAATTCCAATGTCCTTAAGCTGATTTACAGCCTCTTGTGCAATTCTTACACATGAACCATAAGTTACCAGAGTTACATTTTGACCTACATTTAAAACTTCCGGAATTCCTAATGGAATATTGAACTCTCCAATATTATCAGGACGCGCTTCTCTTATTCTGTAACCATTTAATGGTTCAATAACCAATGCCGGATCATCTGATTTTAATAATGTGTTGTACATCCCTGCTGCTCTTGTCATATCTCGTGGTACACAAACGTAAATACCCCGAATGCTGTTAATTACCATGCTTGTTGGTGAGCCTGAATGCCATATTCCTTCTAAACGGTGTCCTCGAGTTCTTATGATCATCGGAGCTTTTTGTCCGCCTTTTGTCCTGTATCTTAATGTAGCTAAGTCATCACTTAATGTTTGTAAACCGTATAACAGATAATCAAAATACTGTATTTCAGCAATTGGTCTGAACCCTCTGAGAGCTAAGCCAATTCCTGTTCCAATAATTGTGGTCTCCCTGATTCCTTCATCCCAGATTCTTAGAGAACCATACTTTTTTTGTAAACCTTCCATTGATTGGTTTACTCCACCAAGTACACCTGTATCTTCACCAAAAGTTACCAGTTCAGGTATGTTTTCAAAGAGTTTATCAAAATTATCTCTCAAAATTTCTCTTCCAGGTACTTTTACGATAGATTCTGGATAATGGGGGGGGATTACAGGTACTTTTAATGCAGAATAATCATCTTCAGCATATAACCTGTCATTGTACATTATATGAGCCTGTTCTCTGTAGTTGGCAATCCATTTTTGTAATTGATCTTTTAAGCTATCAGGTATTGAACAGGTATTGCACACATGACGAAGAATTTTTCGTGCAGTAGATAATATTTCTCTTCTGTTTAATGTGTATGCATTTTTAAGTTGAGATATTAAATCTTTTATTTCATCATCTTTGCTTAATGAACAAGCACAAGTTTTCTGTTCAATTATTTGAATTAAAGAGTCTCGTTCTGCTTCAACGGTTTTCATACGTTGATCCCATGCTTTTGATTGAGCTTCTTTTGCTTGTTTTAATGCTTCGTTTTCAATTTCATTGAGTTCTTTATTTGTGGCCAATGATCTTTCAATGATCCACTCTCTCATTTTTTTCAGACAGTCAAATTCCTTTTCCCAGGTCAAACGTTGTTCTGATTTATATCTTTCATGTGAACCAGAAGTAGAATGACCAATTGGTTGAGTTAATTCTTCGACATGAAACATTACCGGAATGTGTTTTTTTCTGCATAATTTCACACCCTCGTCGTAGGCTTGACATAAACCGGCATAGTCCCATCCTTTCAGTTTGTATATAACAATACCGTTTTTGTCTTTTGGGCCTTTTTCAAATCCTTTTAGAGCTGTGGAAATACTGGCTTTTACGGTTTGTGTTGTTTTTGGAACAGAAATACCATAACCATCATCCCAAACAGATATTACCATTGGGATTTGATGTACAGAGGCTGCATTAATGGTTTCAAAAAAATGACCTTCAGATGTACTGGCATCTCCAATGGTGCCAAAAGCAACTTCGTTACCGTTGTTGCTGAATTTTGTAAATTCTTTAAGTGCAGGATTGTTTTTGTAAAGTTTCGATGCATAGGCTAATCCTACCAATCGGGGCATCTGACCTGCAGTAGGAGATATGTCGGAAGAGGTGCATTTAATATTTGTTAAATTATTCCAGTTGCCTGCTGCATCTATTGTTCTTGTTCCAAAGTGATTGTTGAAGGAACGACCTCCGTTATCAGGATTTAGATCGGTGTCAGTTTCACCATAAAGAGAAGCAAAGAATTCTAATGCTGTAGTCATTCCGGCAGCAAGCATAAAAGTTTGATCCCTGTAATATCCCGATCTCCAATCTCCTGCTTTAAATTGTTTCGCCATTGCCAGTTGGGCAACTTCCTTTCCATCACCAAAAATTCCAAATTTTGCTTTGCCACCTAAAACTTCCTTGCGCCCTATTAAGCTTAAATTACGACTTAAGTGACCAATTAAATAATCGTGTAATACTTCCTTTTTAAACTCTTCGAAACTGATTCCTGTATTTGATATCATTCTTTTTTAGACTAACTAACAATATTATAGATATAAGATTCTTGAATTTTTTAAATAATTCAGAGCAAAGCTAACAAGATTTATGCATTATTCTATAGTAAATACAGATGTTAAGCTCTTTTGTTTTCTATCATTTCTCACACTTGAAACATATTTAAGATTACTTTGTTTACTTAATAGGAATAAAACTGTATTTTTGCGATTGATTTAAAATTAAGACATATGATTAAGGTATTGTTATTGAGTGTTGTGTTGGTGGCTATAGTGTTTGCTTTAATGGCAATTAGGATTTTGATTCAGAAAAATGGAAAATTTCCAAACCTTCATATTGGGAGTAATAAAGAAATGCAAAAACGTGGAATTTCTTGTGCTACAACGCAAGATAAAATGGCTCAAAAAGATACTATTAAAATAAAACCATTACATCTTGAAGGTGGAGGTGAGAGTCATAGTTTAAGTTGCTAATGTGGATATATATAATAAAAAAGGCTTGAGGATATATCTTCAAGCCTTTTTTATTATATTATGATTAATTTCTTTGTATTATTTGTGTTTTTTCTGATTGCATATACTTTTCGTAATATTTATCAATGAGGGCTTTCTTAAGTTTCTCAGCTTTTTCTTCTCTGGATTTATAATCATCTTTTGATTCACCTTTTTTTCTTGGCTGAAAAATTTTGTTGTTTGCTATTTCATCATTCATTTCTTTGCTGAAATAATAATCTACAAAAACATTTTTAGGTACAACCCATTGGCAGATATTGCCCTGGTTGTCGCATGAATAAAAACCATCGCCTTTGCTATTCCATTGAACATCCAACACCGGGGCTTCATGTAATTGATATTGATAGATGCAGTCACCTGAAGCAATGTTGTATAGTCCTATAACATTGTCATAAGCTGCAGTTAAAACAAGTTTTTCATCAGGACTAATGTCTATTTCACTTATTGGTTGGGAGTGAGGTTTATAAACATTAATATTTTCTCCTGTATTTGCGTCCCAGAGTTTTATATAACCATCATGAGATGCGGATAAAAGATATTTTCCATTTTGAATAAACTTTAAACAGCAAACAGGTGCATTGTGAGCAAGTATCTTCATTGTTCTTTTTTGTGTTGCTACATCCCAAATTTCAATCGTTGAATCAACAGATCCTGCCGCTACTTTTTCCCCATCTTTGGTAATAGCTACTGAAACTACATTTTTTGTTTGAGCAGTGTTTATTTCTGTTGGCGTTTCGATTTCAGTATCTTTCCAAAGTCTGAATCTTTTTTCAAAACAACCACCAATAAAAATATCTTCTTTAGCTGACATATCAATGTCTGTTATATAAGTGTGGCTTCCTTTAAATAATTTTTCAGGTTGATCATTTCCGTATAACCAAAGTTTAAAACTTTTATCACCAACCGTATAAAAGCCATCATAAATATTTGAAAAACAAACTTCTTCAACAGGTTGATATTGGGCCTCTATCTCAAATTCAGTTTTCCTGGTCTCAAGATTATATAATACAACCATTTTATTTTCTCCACCAATTAGTAGTTTGTTGTTGTATTTGTTTATGTCAATGCTGTTTGGTTGGAAATTAAGTTTTAATAGTTCCTCTTTTAAATATTTATTTTTTTGAGAGTTTATAATAGTTGAAGAACTAATTAAGATAAATGTTAATAAGAGAATCCTCATAATATGATGCTTTTAATTTTCGTTGTAAAACTATAAAGATATTTACCATTATTCAAAAAACACGATGTATCTTTGTAGAGGATGATTAATACAGGTAAAAATATTACTCCTTTTTTACAGTATCTGGATTTGGTTTAAATGACAGATGCTTCTTTTTATTTCTTCAATATGTTTATATCTGAAGTGCTATTGAGTATCTGTCTTTTTGAGTTTGTGTTATTAAATTTAATTCAAAAAAGAAATACCAATGTTAGATCAAAATATTTTATATCAGCTAGGATTTACATCTTATTTCCATAATCAATTAGAAGAATTAAATCAGCAAGGCTGGGAAGTTGGACGAATAACATCCGAACATAAAGAACGTTATTCTTTAATTACTTTGAAAGGTTGTTTTGAGGGGGAAATTATTGGTAATTTGCGATTTACAGCTCAGAGTAGAGCTGATTTTCCTGTTGTAGGTGATTGGGTTTTAGTTAGTTATTATGATGAGAGAAAAGTTTTAATTCATAAGGTTTTTTCAAGGAGTAATTTACTTAAACGTAAGGCTGTTGGTCAGGATTCCGACATTCAGATTATTGCTGCAAATATTGATTATGCATTTATAGTAGAATCGGTAAATAGAGATTTTAGCATCAATAGATTTGAAAGATATATGTCTCTTTGTTATGATTCAGGAATTGAACCGATATTAGTCTTAAATAAGTCGGATTTATTAAAACAAGAAGAGATTAATCTATTGGTTGATAATGTTTGTAAACGGCATTCTTCTGTTAGGTTAATTACTTCTAACTGTATAAATAAAGATGGAATAGATCTTATCCGAAATGAAGTTAGATCGTGTAAAACATATTGTTTTTTAGGGTCTTCAGGTGTTGGTAAGTCAACCATTATAAATTTGTTATTGGGAAAGGATTATCTGGCAACCAATGAAATTAGTGACTTCATACAAAGAGGAAAGCATACAACATCTCATCGTGAATTAATATTGTTAGAATCAGGAGGTGTTATTATCGATAACCCCGGTTTAAGAGAAGTTGGAATTGCAAGCGCATCAAAAGGTGTAGAAGAAACTTTTAATAAAATAAAGATACTTGCTCTCAAATGTAAGTATAAAGATTGTACACATCATCATGAACAAGGTTGTGCAGTGAGGGATGCTTTAGAAAATGGAATATTAGATAATGAGAGTTATTGGAATTATATAAAACTAATAAAAGAAAATGCCCATTATGAATCTTCTGTTAAACAAAGAAAGCAAAAAGGGAAAATGTTATCTCAGCAAATAAAAAATTACAAAAAGGGAATAAGAAAGAAGCCTTGAGAAAAGGTTCTCATATATAAGGAAGATTGTTGTTTTGTTTAGTTCTTTATGTTAACTCAAAATATACTTAGATATGTGAGAAAGATTTTTCCCCCTTCTAACATCTTGACAAAAAGTAAAATGCGATATATCCTTGAAGTCTGAGTAAAAAATAATCTGGAATTCATTTGGAAGTTACAAATAAAAGCAGTTGTTTTGCAGCCGCTTTGAACGAGAGGCGAGATAAAAAGATTGAAATATTGAGCAACTTTAATGGAAGAAAGTCTTGAGCAAGAGGAGGTTTTAGAAGCTAAAAAAAAACGAGATAAAATTTTTAAAATATTTTTAAAAATTTATTTGGTTTTAAAAAAATAAAATCACTTATCTTTGCAGCCGCTTTTAAAGAGAGGCAGAGGTTAAAATACTGAGACTTTAGGAAGGGTTTTAAATTGGTGAAAAACAGCAATTTAAATTAAAAATAAAGCTTGAAAAAATAAATAAAAAATTTTTCAAAATTTATTTGGAGAAAAGGAAATAAAGTTGTTATCTTTGCATCCGCTTTAAGAGCGATACTCTAACGAAGGTTTGAGGTTAAAAAAAAGATTGAAATAAACATTGTTTTAGAAAGAGTTCTAAAATGTGTTTACAAGATATAAAGAGTTCTGATTTATTTATGCCTTGATGCTGAATAAAAAGGAAAACGTTCTTTGAAAATATTGAAATGCACACTTAATAAAAGGAAAGTAAAGTTTGATCTTTGAGTTAAAACTCTTGTAAGGAATTATAGCCATTAAATTGGCAAAACAATTTTTATACAACGAAGAGTTTGATCCTGGCTCAGGATGAACGCTAGCGACAGGCCTAACACATGCAAGTCGAGGGGTAACATTACTGCTTGCAGTAGATGACGACCGGCGCACGGGTGCGTAACGCGTATGAAACCTGCCTTATACAAGGGGATAGCCCAGAGAAATTTGGATTAATACCCTATAGTCTTGTTTTACTGCATGGTAAAATAAGTAAAGTTTCGGCGGTATAAGATGGTCATGCGTGACATTAGCTAGTTGGTGAGGTAACGGCTCACCAAGGCGACGATGTCTAGGGGTTCTGAGAGGAAGGTCCCCCACACTGGTACTGAGACACGGACCAGACTCCTACGGGAGGCAGCAGTGAGGAATATTGGTCAATGGCCGGAAGGCTGAACCAGCCATGTCGCGTGCAGGAAGACTGCCCTATGGGTTGTAAACTGCTTTTATACGGGAATAATGTGAGCTTCGTGAAGCTTTTTGAATGTACCGTATGAATAAGCATCGGCTAACTCCGTGCCAGCAGCCGCGGTAATACGGAGGATGCGAGCGTTATCCGGATTTATTGGGTTTAAAGGGTGCGTAGGCGGACTATTAAGTCAGTGGTGAAATCTTGCAGCTCAACTGTAAAACTGCCATTGATACTGATAGTCTTGAATTTAGTTGAGGTAGGCGGAATGTGTTGTGTAGCGGTGAAATGCATAGATATAACACAGAACACCGATTGCGAAGGCAGCTTACTAAGCTATAATTGACGCTGATGCACGAAAGCGTGGGTAGCGAACAGGATTAGATACCCTGGTAGTCCACGCCGTAAACGATGATTACTCGTTGTTGGCGATACATAGTCAGCGACTGAGCGAAAGCATTAAGTAATCCACCTGGGGAGTACGTTGGCAACAATGAAACTCAAAGGAATTGACGGGGGCCCGCACAAGCGGAGGAACATGTGGTTTAATTCGATGATACGCGAGGAACCTTACCTGGACTTAAATGTAGATTGCATGAAGCAGAGATGCTTCTTTCTTCGGACTATTTACAAGGTGCTGCATGGTTGTCGTCAGCTCGTGCCGTGAGGTGTCGGGTTAAGTCCCATAACGAGCGCAACCCCTGTTGTTAGTTACCAGCACGTAGAGGTGGGGACTCTAACAAGACTGCCGGTGTAAACCGTGAGGAAGGTGGGGATGACGTCAAATCAGCACGGCCCTTACGTCCAGGGCTACACACGTGTTACAATGGCAGGTACAAAGGGCAGCTACACAGCGATGTGATGCTAATCTCTAAAGCCTGTCTCAGTTCGGATCGGAGTCTGCAACTCGACTCCGTGAAGCTGGATTCGCTAGTAATCGCGTATCAGCAATGACGCGGTGAATACGTTCCCGGGCCTTGTACACACCGCCCGTCAAACCATGGAAGTCGGGGGTACCTGAAGTCTGTTACCGTAAGGAGCGGCCTAGGGTAAAACTGATAACTAGGGTTAAGTCGTAACAAGGTAGCCGTACCGGAAGGTGTGGCTGGAACACCTCCTTTCTGGAGAGAGTTTTAAAAATACTTAAAAAGACAATCATCTACTTTCTATAAGTAGTGCATTTCACATTTCGCAAAATGCGAAAAAACGTACATTGACATATTGGCAAAACAATCAAAATCATAGTTTAGCAATGCGCAAAGCATCGGCTAAACCAACAAGAAAGTAAGCAAGGGCGTACGGTGGATGCCTAGGCTTTCAGAGGCGAAGAAAGACGTGATAAGCTGCGATAAGCTGCGGGGAGAAGCAAATATTTATTGATCCGCAGATTTCTGAATGGGGCAACCCGGCTGGTTGATGACCAGTCACCCTTCGGGGGGCAAACCCAGGGAACTGAAACATCTAAGTACCTGGAGGAGAAGAAAACAATAGTGATTCCCTAAGTAGTGGCGAGCGAACGGGGACAAGCCCAAACCAATGTTGTTTAGGCAACATTGGGGTTGTAGGACTACGATATGAATTTATGCGTGAAGTGGAATGTTTTGGAAAGAACAACCGAAGAAAGTGACAGTCTTGTACACGTAAGCAAGTAAAAACTAGTAGTATCCTGAGTAGCGCGGAACACGTGAAATTCTGTGTGAATCTGCCAGGCCCATCTGGTAAGGCTAAATACTCCTGAAAGACCGATAGTGAACCAGTACCGTGAGGGAAAGGTGAAAAGTACCCCGAACAGGGGAGTGAAATAGTACCTGAAACCGTGCGCTTACAAGCGGTCGGAGTCATTATGTGGTGACGGCGTGCCTTTTGCATAATGAGCCTACGAGTTAGTCGTAGTTAGCGAGGTTAAGTTATTCAGTAACGGAGCCGAAGCGAAAGCGAGTCTGAATAGGGCGAAATAGTTAGCTGCGCTAGACGCGAAACCAGGTGATCTACCCATGGTCAGGTTGAAGTTCCGGTAACACGGAATGGAGGACCGAACCAGTTTACGTTGAAAAGTATTTGGATGAACTGTGGGTAGGGGTGAAAGGCCAATCAAACCTGGAAATAGCTCGTACTCCCCGAAATGCATTTAGGTGCAGCCTTATTTTAATCTTACAGAGGTAGAGCTACTGATTGGACGAGAGGGCTTCACCGCCTATCAACTCCTGATAAACTCCGAATGCTGTAAGATGATGAATAGGAGTGAGGGCATGGGTGCTAAGGTCCGTGTCCGAAAGGGAAAGAACCCAGACCATCAGCTAAGGTCCCCAAATGTATACTAAGTTGAACAAACGCGGTTTGATTGCATAGACAGCTAGGATGTTGGCTTGGAAGCAGCCATTCATTTAAAGAGTGCGTAACAGCTCACTAGTCGAGCGATCGAGCATGGATAATAATCGGGCATAAGTATACTACCGAAGCTATGGATTTGTACTAAGTACAAGTGGTAGGGGAGCATTCTAACGGCTTTGAAGCAGAATGGCGATGTTCTGTGGAGTAGTTAGAAAAGCAAATGTAGGCATAAGTAACGATAATGCGGGCGAGAAACCCGCACGCCGAAAGACTCAGGTTTCCTGATCAACGCTAATCGGATCAGGGTTAGTCGGGACCTAACGCGAACCCGAAAGGGGTAGTGGATGGCGAGCAGGTTAATATTCCTGCACCTGCTATACGATGAAAGTGACGTATTGGTGAGATTTCTACGTACTGACGGAATAGTACGTTGAGCCTAGGCTTCGGCCGAAGCGAAGAGAAGCAGCCAGTACCAAGAAAAGCGAGTATAGGAGCCCGTACTGTAAACGGACACACGTAGTTGGGTTGAGTATACTAAGGCGCTCGAGTGATTCATGGTTAAGGAACTCGGCAAATTAGCCCCGTAACTTCGGGAAAAGGGGCGCCTACTTCGGTAGGCCGCAGAGAAATGGTGCATGCGACTGTTTATCAAAAACACATGGCTTTGCAAATTCGAAAGAAGACGTATAAGGCCTGACACCTGCCCGGTGCTGGAAGGTTAAGAGGAGAGCTTAGAGTAATCGAAGGTTTGAATTGAAGCCCCAGTAAACGGCGGCCGTAACTATAACGGTCCTAAGGTAGCGAAATTCCTTGTCGGGTAAGTTCCGACCTGCACGAATGGTGTAACGATGTGCACACTGTCTCAACCATGAGCTCGGTGAAATTGTAGTATCGGTGAAGATGCCGATTACCCGCAACGGGACGGAAAGACCCCGTGAACCTTTACTGCAACTTAACATTGGTTGTGGGTAAGTAATGTGTAGGATAGGTCGGAGACGTTGATGCTGCATCGCCAGGTGTAGTTTAGTCACCCTTGAAATACGACCCTTTGCTTATCTGTGGCCTAACTCAGCGATGAGGACATTGTTTGGTGGGTAGTTTGACTGGGGTGGTCGCCTCCAAAAGAGTAACGGAGGCTTTCAAAGGTTTCCTCAGGACGATTGGTAACCGTCCGCAGAGTGTAATGGCACAAGGAAGCTTGACTGTGAGACCGACAAGTCGACCAGGTACGAAAGTAGGACATAGTGATCCGGTGGTTCCGCATGGAAGGGCCATCGCTCAAAGGATAAAAGGTACTCCGGGGATAACAGGCTGATCGCTCCCAAGAGCTCATATCGACGGAGCGGTTTGGCACCTCGATGTCGGCTCGTCACATCCTGGGGCTGGAGAAGGTCCCAAGGGTTGGGCTGTTCGCCCATTAAAGTGGCACGCGAGCTGGGTTCAGAACGTCGTGAGACAGTTCGGTCCCTATCTGTTGTGGGCGTAGGATATTTGAGAAGACCTGACGTTAGTACGAGAGGACCGCGTTGGACAAACCTCTGGTGCACCAGTTGTTCCGCCAGGAGCATTGCTGGGTAGCTAAGTTTGGAAGGGATAAGTGCTGAAAGCATCTAAGCACGAAGCCTGCTTCAAGATGAGATATCCTTGAGGGACGTTAAAGACGATGACGTTGATAGGCTGCAGGTGTAAAGGTGGTAACATCAAAGCCGAGCAGTACTAATTACCCGAAACTTTTAGTTGGGCGTATGTGTGAGTTCTGTGATTTTGATTGAAGCTGGTATGTAATCAAGCAGAGCTTGATTAGTACAAAGTACAAAGTAGAAAGTACCAAGACCAGGTACAGGAAACTAAATACTAAGTACTCAAATAAAGATATTCAGGTGGTTATAGCGATGGGGCTCCACCTCTTCCCATTCCGAACAGAGAAGTTAAGCCCATTAGCGCCGATGGTACTGCATATTGTGGGAGAGTAGGTCGCCGCCAACCTTAAAAAAAAGAGCAATCGAACAAGTTTCGGTTGCTCTTTTTTTGTTTATAGACTTTTATCGTATCTGGGGTCATTAGAAGAAAAAGATATAATACCACCAGAGTATAAACGGACCAGACGATATAGTTGGGTTTGTTAAAAAAGTTATGTTAATTTTGCATTAAAGAAAACTAACACATATGTCATCACAGGATCTCAACGCACAGTTACTAGGACTATTTTTACCACAAGGAATATTGGATCATTTTACAATAACAGACTTCAAGCAAGAAGCAAGTGGTCAGGATTTATACACAAAGAAGCTTACTATATATTTAGAAGAAAAAAAAGAAATCCCGAAAGAATATAGTAATTATCAATATAAAGCAAGTGGCTTTATGGCACCAAAGGAAATAAAAGACTGTCCAGTTAGGCGGAATTTAGTGACTTTAAATGTAAAATGCAGGCGTTGGGATGTTATGATAGAAGGGAAATATCAAAAGCGAAGCAGAAACTGGAAATCTGTAGCAGACGGCACTCGGTTAGATCCTGAGTATGCCGCTTTTTTAAAAGGAATTGGTGGACTCTAATGCCATAAGTACCGAAAGTCTACGAATATTCTTTGGAATAAATGCAAGTACATTCCAACAACAGTACAAAAATAAACTCAGTGGCTATAGCAGCTGGAATCAGAAGCCCCATGCCGACGAATATTTAGTTTTTCCGGAAAATATGGGAGCATTTCTCTCTATTGACGAAGTGGCATTATCAAATGGAGAATTATATACTATACTAACAAACAAGGCTGCATCTGGTAAAAAAGGTAGTATAATTGGGATTTTCCAAGGCGTTGAGAGCTTTAGCATAATCAGTCTAATAAAAGAACATATAGGTTTTAAACTTAGAGATAAAGTAGAGGAAATCACATTAGATTTATCACCTACTATGAATGCTATAGCTAAATCTTGCTTTAGAAGAGCCAAGCGTGTAGCTGATCGATTTCATGTACAAAAATTAACATATGAGGCTGTTCAACAGATTCGTATTGAATATAGATGGGAGGCAATAGATCAGGACAATTTAGAGATATCACTAGCTCGTAAAAATGATACAGAATATTCTCCTGAAATACTACCAAACGGAGACAGTATTAAACAATTACTAGCTCGTAGCAGACACTTATTATTTAAATCTCCAGAAAAATGGACAGCTTCTCAAAAAGAAAGAGCTACCCTATTATTTGAAAGATATCCTGAAATAAAAAAGGCTTATTATTTATCACAGGATTTAAAGATTGCATATAACCATATGTGCGAGAAAAATGTTGGTTGGCTTAAATTAGCACATTGGTCTGAGAAAGTCAGAAAGAGCGGCTTTAAATCATTTAATTCTATTGCTGATACATTTTTCAACTACTATGATAATATATCAAACTTCTTTAATAATAGAAGTACTAATGCTGCGGCTGAATCTTTTAATGCTAAAATAAAAGAATTCAGAAGACAATTTAGAGGTGTAGTAGATGTGAAATTCTTTCTTTTTAGGCTTACTAAAATATATGCGTAGTTAACATATTTATAACTTAGACCCAATATTTAACGCTGATCCGTATAAACATTACCAATATAAATCATGTGGATTTACTGAACCAAGGTATATAGAAGATTATCCGATTCGTAATATGCTTGTAAAACTGAAGATAAGGCGGCGTAGATGGGAAATTATCATTGAAGGTAAAAAGAAGAAAGTAAGCAGGGATTGGGAAGTTATAGCACAGGGTACTCGGATGAGCGAAGGGTATGCTTCTTTTTTAAAAGAAATTAGTAGATTCTAATGCAATAAGCTGTCAAAGTCTTGAAGTATATCTAGGCGTAAATGGACGAAATTTTCAACGACAATACAAAAATAAGTTGAGTGACTACAATGATTGGAGTCAGAAAGAACATGCTGAAGATTTCCTGGTTTTTCCTAAAAATATCGGATACTCTCTTTCTTTAGATGAAACAGCCATGTCTAATGGTGAATTGTATACAATACTTACCAATAAGGCAAAGAAAGGGAAGAAAGGCTCCATCGTTGGTATTTTCAAAGGAACTCAAGCAAACGATATTATTAAAATTATTAAGGAAAAGTTTACTGAAGAGCAACGACGGATGGTTAAAGAAGTGACATTAGATATGTCTAATAGCATGAATTTAATTGCCACAAAATGTTTTCCCAAGCATACTACAGTTATTGATCGTTTTCATGTTCAAAAATTGGCTTGTGATGCAGTACAGCAGAAACGAATCAACTATAGGTGGGAAGCTATTGATCAGGAGAATCAAGCTTATAAACAAGCCAAAGAAGAAGGGAGAAAATACAAGCCTGATACTTTTGAAAATGGGGACACCTTAAAGCAATTGTTGGCGCGAAGCAGGTATCTCCTTTTTAAACCCAATCATAAATGGACTGAGTCGCAGAAACAGAGAGCCAATATATTATTTAATGTCTATCCTGAAATAGAACAGGCATATGATCTCTCGCATCAACTGTATCTTATATATAGCCGTAATATTACAAAACCGGTTGCAATGACATACCTGGCGCAATGGTTTAATCAAATAGAGTTAGCTGACATTGATACATTTCAGGTATTAAAGAGAACATTTGAAACTCATTATAGCAATATCATTAATTATTTTAATAATAGAAGCACAAATGCAGCAGCAGAATCTTTCAATGCCAAAATCAAAGAATTCAGGAGGCAATTCCGAGGTGTTGTAGATGTAAAGTTCTTTCTTTTTAGACTAACTAAGATATTTGCCTAATTAACATAGTGATATTTTAGACCCAAGTTTTATAACTGATCCGTGTTATCGCCTAGCATTTTTCTCAATTCGTAATTTGTACTCCTTCCACCGCTAGCTTCTTTTTGTAAAATATCCTTTTTAATTAAGTCTTGAATATCCCTTAGAGCAGTATCTTGAGAGCATTTACAAATCTTACCCCACTTTGTTGTCGTAAGCTTCCCTTCAAATCCATCAAGTATTTTATTAATCATTTTTTGTTGACGTTCATTTAAAATAGTTGATGCATGCAATTTCCAAAATTCCGCTTTGTCAAGAACTTTCTGTAGTATGCCATAAGTTGAGCTAATAGCACCTTGAAGACACTCTAAAAACCATAATATCCATTCGGTTATGTCAGAATTTCCTTTTTGTGTTCGTTCTAATACTTCATAGTATAGTTTTCGCTCAACTCTAATTTGAGCAGACATACTATAAAATCGTTTAACACTCTTATCTGAGCGTGCTAGAATCATTTCAGTAATTGCTCTAGTTATTCTCCCATTTCCGTCTTCAAATGGATGTATTGTTACAAACCATAAGTGAGATATTGCAGCTTTTAGAACAGGGTCAACGTCTGTTTCATTTTCAATCCAATCAAGAAGTTTTTTCATTTCAGTATCAATTCGCTCAGCTACAGGAGCTTCAAAATGAACTTTTTCTCTACCAATTGGACCAGAAACAACCTGCATTGAACCTTTTAAATCTTTTCTCCAATCTGCAACTGTTATCTTGAACATATTACTCCAACCAGTTGGAAATAACGCTGAATGCCAACCAAATAATCGCTCCTTAGTAAGGGGCAATTCATAACGTTGAGTTGCATCTAACATCATTTCAACAATACCATCAATGTGCCTTTCCGACTCAACCGCACCAGCAATATCAATTCCAAGTCTTCTAGCAATTGAAGAACGCACTTGTTCTGTCTCTAGAACTTCTCCTTCAATTTCTGATGATTTAACAATTTCTAGCGTTAGGGTATTCAGCATCGCTTCATTTTGCAAATCAAATCCAAGTGATTCCATTCGCCCCAATAGCCTTCCTTGTAAATTTCTTGTTTCACTTAGTTTCAACAACACCTTTTTATTGTCCCAAGTAAAATCAGTCCAATTTATTCTTTCATGAATATACATCTTTACACCTCCGCAAATTATGCGGTAAATATACTTGCTTTTCTCCGCATTTCAAATTTTCTCCGCAAATTACACCCTGAATAAAGACTCTATTCTCCGCAAACGGCATTCTTTTTATTGCTTGGTGATAACGGTGAGTATAAAAAATCGTAAGTGATTTCGAAGCTCTTACCTATCAAGTTGCAATGAGCCAAATTTGCGTTTTGACACAAATTTAAAAGATTTAACAAACCCGTCAAATCGCAGATTTGGCGGAGCTGATTAAATGCTCGTAAGCATCGTAAACCATTGAGCCACTTATGTTTTTTTTGTACATTGTGTGTGCCCTGCATGAGCAGCAGTGCACCCACACCGGAAGTTCTTGAAAAAGCTTAAAAATACAAATCTTTTGCAATAAACATCGGGTGTGGGGAAATTTTATCCATAGGGTGCAAGTCCCGATTGGACGGAGGTAACGCTTCGAACCATTAGCAAGTGACGGTTTTTGCTACTGCAAAAACGTAGTGGTTGCTGGTGACGGTAGCAGTGAAGGAAGTCAAATCGCATGTCGCTATAGCTTTAGCGATGGCACACGGCAAATTAGCATTGGCTGATCTTCGATTCCGGTACTAGCGGTCAGAATTGAAAATCACAAATGAAAAAAAATTCAAGACTTATTATGAGTAATGGGGGGTGGGCTATTGCCCAGAGTCCTATTTTAGGAACCACTATTGCGGTTGAACGACTTCAAAAACGTGGTTGTATTGCTTTATCTGATATGTATAATCAATTGCAAGACGTATTTGTAAATGTTTTCCAAACCTGTTTTACCATTGGACTTTAGGTTATCAGTTGACCTAATAATTGGAATTGACTGCATGATAAGAGCCGTATGAATTGAGAGGTTCACGTACGGTTCTGTGAGAGGTAAAGGGGTGAGATTCCCCTTTACCTACTCGACTAACTTTTCGTTGCTTATTCTTCCAATTCATTTTCTTCGTCATTGCTTCTTGCTTCAAGTTCTTTTGCATTCAATGGAGATATTACACTTTTACCAGTCTTTTCTTCAATCTCTTTTCTTGTATTTCCAGCAATTGTTACTCCTTGATTGGCAATTTTTTTGCTTTCGATAAATGATTTTGGCTTTTTCTCTTTTGAAATTTCTGTAGTTGTAGCTTCGGCTAACATGTTTAAAACCAATTCAAGATTTGTCATATTGTCCCGTAAGTTTTCTTTTTTCAAATCTTTAAGGTCTTTGTATTCTCTTGCGGTTAGTCCTGCCCACGCTTTTGTTATTTCGTCTGTTAGTATTGCATATTCTAGTCCTTTTTTTACTCCACTTGCATCCCATTCATCAGTCAATTCTTTGCGAACCTCAATACTCTTTAGTCTTTGATTTATCCAATTTTTAGAATATCCTTTTTTTAGGTATGTTTCCATTGCCCTATCAAACGCTTTTTCTGGGTCTTCTGTTTCTTCTATTCTTTCATAACCAACCTTTGCTAACCATAATTTAAATGGTTCTGCATTTGGCGAAGGTATTGACTGTATTAACCTTAGTAATTGTTCTGTATCAGCAACATCAGTCATTCTCTTTTTTCCATCAGCGGCTTCCATTTTCAAACCGTGACAATTAGTCACGGTTTCATTTCCTTCTTTTTTTAAGCGTTGTTTTAATTTTCTCCAGTATGCTTGAGGATTTGTACTTTTAGTCAGAATTGCTATTACATCTACAATTGAAAAATACCATTTTTCTTGGTCATTATCCCATTCAACACGAACTCTTTGGTCTTGAAATAATTTTATTGCAGTTTCTTTTGTCATAGTCTAAAATTTTCAATTCCAAATATACATAAACATTCTATTTTTAGGATATTTCGGTTATGTAGTGTATTTTTGCAATGAAACCTAACGGCTACGCATATGAAACGTTTGGCATTTCGGAGAGCTAACCTGTCAAACCGTTACAATTTTTATTAAATGTAACAGCCTTAAAATTAGCACTATCCGCCAAATGTTTTATATACATTGTTAGGTGCTGGGCTTTATTCATTTTCAGTCAGTTAGGTTCATTTTATGCACTAATTTTTGTTTTATCAGGGTGGGCATTTTCCTGTGCGTTTGGGCAGGCATACTCTTTGACAAGTTTTGGTCGTGTGGTGGCTTTTTTGAGCGACTTGGCAATGTGTATGACTGCGAAGCGTGGGCTTTATTTATTACTTTCCTGATTTTCTCCTATTACAATCTTTACATAGCATTTGACAATTCTCTTCAATGGTTTTTCCACCTTCATGCCATGGTGTTATATGGTCGCCTTCCATTGCTGAAATATCAAACTCTTTCTTACATGCAACACAAATACCATCTTGCTTTTCATAAACCTTTTGCTTCACAGAGTCAGAAAAAGCTCTAATACCTAAATATCTTTCATCTCGTGTCAGAATAAATGGGTAAATACCTTTCTTTTTCTCCACATCATCATCGGCTATTAGTTTTGCAGTTTCTGCTTCTATTGCCTTAGTGTCAAATACTTTATCTTTATAATCGTTATACAAAGTACCCCAATCAACGCCTTTCATAAATTTAACTCGTTTCTTTGTGAAAGTTCCTTGAACCCATGTAATAACACTTTGAAAATATTGCCACAATGCTAAAGCATTTGGGTCATGTTGATGTTCAGACATATAGACCTCAATATTGTCATCTGAAATCCATTTTATTGCGGTTTCGAAATAGTCTTGTCTGATTGGAGAACCATTTAAATAATCACTACCAATCCCGTAGGCAGGACAACTGTTTTTACTAAAATATCTTTTAGCGTCAGTAACCCAAGACCCAGAATAAACTGCATTTCTTAACTCCTGTTCGGTCAATTTCTCCCCTGCAATGTTGATAGTTTTAAACCATTCAAGTTTTTCACTATCTGTACCACTACATAAATAAACCATTAACTTATAATTTAATATCTGCTCTCTTTCGTCAGGTTGTAGATTATGGAAATACCGATTTTTATAAGCAAAATCACCATCAACATATTGACAAACTGAAATTGTCCTTTGTTGTCCGTCGATTACTTCAAAATTACCATCTTCTCTAACTGCCCAATACATTACATTTAAAGGAAAATCTTTTGTGATTGTATTTATTACCGCATCACGTTGTTTATCCTTATAAATAAATTCTCTTTGATATGGTGGTCTAATGTCTAATTTTCCATCAAATCCAAGAACTCCACTTTCCTCATTGTCTTCATAGCCATTGGTTAGCTGTCTGACTGTTATTTCTTTAAGTTCTATTTTCATTTTTGCAATCTCTTGTTTTTTATAATAAGCCTCATATATGGAATTACAGGTTTTCCATTAACATCATAGTACGCTAAAATCGGATGGTCTTCTTTTATTGAACCAGTTCCTCCATTTTTATAATAATCATCTACAAATTTTTGACTCAATCCTTTGGGTGTTAATTCCCTATAGAGATTTCCTTGTCCTAAACCTATTATCTCAAATTGGTCAGGATTATATTTATCTAAGAAAGTGATAGGAACGCCAATAAAACCAGCGTAATCTACAGGGATATCCTTTGTTACATCAACATTAATTGCATTATAATTATCATATGTTGGGTATTCTTCAGGTGTATATTTTTTATAAAGAATTAAATCTTCGTGTCTTTTATTTATTTCAAGATTGGTAAACCAATGAACACCTGATACTCTTATCATCCCTTTTTTTCGGTCGGTTGCTGTTGCGTAATCTTCATAATGTTCATTTATAAAATGACCTGCACCACCTTTAAAACCAAAACCTAACCAAATCTTATTCTCTTTTATTAAGGGAAATATTTCAGTATATTTTGTTGCATTTTGATGACCAACTATTACAAACTTCGTAACTATTCAGTCAAATTTTAAAAACATAAATTTTTCTGGAGAATGTTGATAAGTATTACTGAAATAAAGAAAATTGTGAATAAAGAATATGAAATATAGTTTCAGTAAAGAGTAGGTATGTCGACCTTTGCATCTGCATGGGAAAGAAGAAAAGTATAGAAGAAAAATTAGATGCCTTACTTGTTAGAGTTAATAAACTCGAAACAGAGAACAAGGAACTTCGCGAGGAAAATGCCACCCTCAAAGAACGTCTTTCTCATTATGAAACACCAAAGAACAGTAGAAATAGCAGCAAGCCACCTTCATCTGATTTTCCCAAATTACCTAGAACACAATCATTACGAAAAAAATCAGGCAAAAAACCAGGAGGGCAATCAGGACATAAAGGCAATACACTAAAAATGGTCGAAGAACCAACAGTTATACAAGAACACTATTCAAATTATTGTAAGTGTTGTGGCAATAATCTTTCAGATATTGCAGGCACATTTGCAGGAAGGCGTCAGGTAATTGACATACCACCTATTAAACCAGTGATTACCGAACACCGTATTTACCATAAACAATGCAGTTGTGGAATGGTAAACAAGGGATGCTATCCTAATCAAGTAAATACACCTGTTAGTTATGGTACAAACACTCAGGCCTTAGCTGCTTATATGTACACTCGCCAATATATGCCTTATGACCGCTTGCGTGAATTCTTTAATACCATATTAGGGTTAAAAATTAGTACTGGAGGTTTAAACTATCTGATTGGTAAGTTCACTAAAAAAGCAACTCCTTTCTACGAGCAAATACGTAACAATGTACTTTCTCATTGTACTGTTGGAGCTGATGAAACAGGAACTAATATTAATGGAAAACTTCATTGGGCATGGGTCTTTCAAAATGCACAATCTACCTTTTTATCCGTTCATCAGAAACGAGGTTATGATGCTATTGAGGAAATTATGCCGGAAGGTTTTAAAAACAATACTTTGGTAACAGATTGTTGGAAACCTTATTTTAAAACACAAGCAGGGAATCACCAATTGTGTACTGCCCATCTTTTAAGAGAGCTTGAATTCTTTATCCAGAAATATCCCAAAAGCAACTGGGCATCGAAAATGAAAACGCTTATTATTAAAGCCCTAAAAATCTACAACAATAATTGGGATGATAAGGCAACTAAAGCACAAATATTTAAATCATTTGTGAAACTCCAGAATAAGCAGATTAGCGAAACATTAAAAGAAGTGGTTGTCTTTAGAAACAGATTAGTAAAATATGCTGATTATGTATTTACATTCCTAAATCAACCTGATGTTCCTCCTGATAATAATGCTTCGGAACGGGCTGTGAGAAATTTTAAAGTAAAACAAAAAGTCAGTGGTTTCTTCAAATCATTTGAAGGTGCAAATCATTATGCAATACAAAGATCTATTATAGATACAGCTATCAAGAGTTCTCAAAATCCCTTTGATACGCTTCGTGCTATTGCTATAGTTTAAGGCTCGACTGAATAGTTACCAAACTTCTTATCGAATTCTATAAGTTGTGCAATATATTCTCTAAAAAGTGAAAATGGTGGATTTGTAACTACTATATCCGCCTGTTTTAAAAGCTCTATACTTTCTCTACTACGAAAATCTCCATCCCCTTTTAAATGTTTAATTCCAATTTCTTCGGGGTCTGGTTCATAGTTGCCGTTTTTATCACCTTCATATTCAAGATATATTGCTTTTTCAGATTTATTCTGACTAAATAAATCCATATCTTGATTTTTATAGCAAGTCGTAATTAGTTTTTTAAGTCCTAATTTTTCAAAGTTGTATGAAAAATAATGAAAGAAATTACTGACTCTTGGGTCGTCACAGTTACAATATACCACCTTGTCTTTGAAGTGTTTTTTGTAATGCTTTAACTCTCTTTCAATATCGGAAAGTTGAGTATAAAACTCATCCTTTTTATTTGCCTTAGCTTGATTTAGGTTTTTATTTTGTGATTTTTTTGTCATTCTGTAATATATCCTTATTAAAATCTCTATTTTATATTTTCAAAATAATGCAATTTACAATTTTCATTCGTTAATCAATCCGCTGAGCGTCGGCAAAAATTTGGCTCTTTTGCAAGCTGAAGTATCAGCCTGTGTGTTGGAGCTTGCAAATGTGCCAAATGTGCGTTGGCTTTTCCTTTTATTTGCGGGTCGGCAAAACAAAAATTCCATCAAGTTTGCACTGTCGTTTCTTTTTTAGCCTTGCACCTAACATTTCGCTAAACCAATTGGCTTTATATATGTTATATGTAAGGGCAATCACCTTTGTAACTGTCTGATTTAACGAACATATATATGTTTTGTATATATTTGGTTATGATTTATTTTGTTGTTCATCAACCAAATATACTAATTTGTTCGTCTATTCAATCACACATATCATTAATTTAACAACTGCATACAGCTCAGCCAACTGAGTCACATAATAATAGTACTAATCAGGAGGATATATGTAGCAGCAAACCCGGACTTTCAACTTTTGACTTTCAACTTTTAACTTCAGTTTTTCTCGCAAAGCCCGCAAAGCCGGAAATAACTATTTGAATAAAGATTGCAAATTCCTAAAAGCTAAGAACGCAAAGACAAATCCTTACGGATTTTAGTTTTCATTATGAAATTTTGTTTATTCTGCGAGCTAATCATTAATCCCTAATCATTAATCATTCTTCAAATCATCAAATCATCAACTAAACAACTTGACGAATTAACAACTCATCAATAGTCATCAGATTATTTATTGCTACGCAATAGTTTTTGGTCATCTAATTAACGCTAATTATCACGAATTATTATGAATACGAATTTAAATGAATTACATCACATTACCACGAATTAGTATTTGCTACGCAAATGTTGCAACCTGAAATACTATGGCCTGAGAGCTAAGAACTTTCTTCGTTTACACTAAGACAATATACCGGAGCTGTACATCCGTCCTTCTCCATTCGAGTGAGTTATAGGAGGCTGTAAAATCCCGGGCTGTAAGCCCAACTCAATTCAGCTCATGGCAAGGCCTTGGGAATAATATTACGTCGTGTAAATCTGCGTCCTGAAAGGACAGCTCAAAGTATTCAAACAAACATTTTTGAGTTGTCCTTTCAGGACGCAGATGATTTCTGTCAATCAAAAACCCAACTCGTCACTTCGTTTTGCATTGGGCTGAAATGAGTTGCCCCTTCAGGGCGTGTATTGATAAGCAAAGCTTTTGTCGTCATCAATCCGCAGTTTTTAGTCCACAGTCTTCAGTTCGCAACTTTTCAAATCTGTGCCAACTATATCAGCAAATCAAAACTTTCAACTTTCAACTTTTGACTAGGAACTAAGATCTAAGAACTTTCTTCGGCTACATCTGTAAGTTAGCAACCTAATGATCTAACGACCTAATGACCTAATCAATTCTTCAAATCATCAACTCGTCAACTCAACAAATCGACAGTTAATTTATATCCGCTAATTACCATGAATTACAGCTAATTATCACGAATTAATATTTGCTGCGCAAATGTTGCAACCTGAAATATTGTGGACTAAGAACTAAGAACTAAGATCTAGTAATAGTACCACTTGTAAGAATCCGTGTAGCAGGAAACTAAGACTTTCAACTTTCAACTAGGAACTAACAACTAAGAACTTTCTTCGTTTACACTAAGACAATATACCGGAGCTGTACATCCGTCCTTCCCCATTCGAGAGTGAGTTATAGGAGGCTGTAAAATCCCGGGCTGTAAGCCCAACTCAATTCAGCCCATGGCAACGTCTTGGGAATAATAATACGTCGTGTAAATCTGCGTCCTGAAAGGACAGCTCAAAGTATTCAAATAAACATTTTTGAGTTGTCCTTTCAGGACGCATATGATAGCTGTCAATCAAAAACCCAACGCGTCACTTCGTTTTGCATTGGGCTGAAATGAGTTGCCCCTTCAGGGCGTGTATTGATAAGCAAAGCTTTTGTCGTCATCAATCCGCAGTTTTTAGTCCACAGTCTTCAGTTCGCAACTTTTCAAATCTGTGCCAACTATATCAGCAAATCAAAACTTTCAACTTGCAACTTTCAACTTTTGACTAGGAACTAACAACTAAGAACTTTATAGGTACTAAAATTTCGGCCGATACCATGTTTAACCTGATCCTCTTGATTAAAATTAAAAATCGTAAAAATAAATAGTCATGGGAAAATATATTAAAGAAGTTAACGGAAGTTTTCGAGGAAAAATTGGTAGCGTAATAGGTAGTAAATGGAAAGGTTTTGCTAACTCATTTGCAAAGATGCCAACTGAAGTCTGCGGTGTTGTTGTAGCTTGTACCCATTCTCAAAGTTATTAATCATTTAATTTTCAATGAAATCAACTTCTATAACTCCTAATAGCCTAATAAAAAAGCCAATTTAGAAAAATATCTAAACTAGCTTTTTTTTTGTGTCTTTAGGTGGTTAAATATAGAGTAAGTCCCCCTATATGTCCCCTGGTTTTCTTATCTAACTGATAATCAGTATTAGATTGTAGCCCCAACTGGACTCGAACCAGTATCTATTGTTTAGGAAACAACTATTCTATCCCTTGAACTATGGGGCCATTTTTATTTGTGCCTGCAAATATAAAAAAAAAGTAGAAATCTCCCGTTTAAAATTTATATAAACCCAGGGTCGACGCATTTAATTTTTTAAAATACTGAGTAAAAAATCATCATCCCATCCAGCCTTTTTTCTTTTAGCTTTAAGGCTACCTTTTGCATTATCCTTCTTTAATAGGTTTAAAGCTATTTTATTTATTAGGGCAAAATTTTGGGCTGCGTTTTTTGTTCTTTTTCTTTGGTAATCTTCATTAAAGGTCATATCCAGAACCCAGTGTAAATTATTTTCAATACCCCAATGTGCTCTAATGTACTTATTCATTTTTTCGGCTGTAACATCCAGGCTACTGATATAATACCTTTCTTCTGTTGTTGTTTTATTGGGCAATATTCTTTCTGAGCTAATTTTTATAATACTTTTTATATTTTCCCATTTCTCAATACCTTCCACTTGTGTAAGATCTGTAATTACATCACAACTTCTTGTTTCTATTCGTCCGTGACCTTTATCTATTTCATGAGAAGTTGAATCCGGTTTTTGTACTTTAAAAACACTTTCAACCTCTTCCTTTAAATTCTTTTGATTTGCTTTTAAAGACAAAATATAATCTGCTTCATTAGCAATTATTTTGCGAGCTATTTCTCTTTGAGTTCCCATGGCATCAATTGTAATAACACTGCCTTTTATATCTAATAAATCCAACAAGGTTGGAATTGATTTTATTTCGTTTGATTTACCTTCACTTTTACATTGTCCTAATACCATTTGATTTTCACTACACCAAGCACTTACAATATGAATTGCTGGGGTGTTATGAAATGTGTCTTTCGACCGTCTGACTGCTTTTCCATCTATGGAAATCACATTAACATCTATATCTCTTTTCACCAGTATTTGCACCCAATCTACAAAACACTTTTCAAAACATTCTGGTTTTATGGAAGATATAACTCTATTGATAGTATCGTGGGAGGGTATTCCATTTGGTAAACATAGAATTTTTTTCAAAAAAGAAATTTTCGTTTTTCCGTAAAGTTCAACATCATCCCATGATTCAGCTCCACACAAAACTGCTATTATTGTTAATACTACAATATCTATTAATAAATGTAGTTTATTTCTATTTAACCTTGTGTCAACTAAATTTCCAAAACCTTTGTGTAATGATGTTTTCATTGTTTTTTTTACAAAGGTCAAGAATTAAATAGTACTTTTAAATTTACTAATATTTGAATAATTAACAATCAACAGAAAGTTATTAGCATTTTGGACAAACAATTTAGTTTTTAAAAATTTCACAAATCCTCCATTGTTTACATCTTGTTTATATCTCAAATAATTTTAAGTTTTTACATTTCATACGTTAGCCCTGTATATAAACCAAAAAACCCCGCTTAATAGCGGGGTTTGGACTCTTGCGTACTAATTATATTTTGAAATAATCGTTATACCAATTTTACATTAATCGCATTTAATCCCTTTCTACCTTCTTTTAATTCAAAGGTAACGGCGTCGTCTTCTTTGATCTCATCGATAAGACCAGTTACGTGTACAAAATACTCATTGTTTGATTCGTTGTCCTTAATAAATCCAAAACCTTTTGATTCGTTGAAGAACTTTACTTTTCCTTCTTTCATAATAATAATTAAATAAATACTGTACAGCAAATGTATGATTAAAAGTTGTATATCAAACAGAAAAACGAAAAAAAATTCATTTTTTTATCATTTTTTTTATTTGTCTAAATATTTGATTTACAATTAACAAAAAATAGAGGAAAAGGTAACATATAAATACTCAAAAAAAAGAACCGGTTGACTTAATTGTTTTATCTTTCAATTTTCCGGAAATGGATTAAATAATTGATTTAGGTATAGATGTTGCTTTTATATTAGAACGTAACAAAAAAAAATTGTATTGCCTATAAAATAAGGGTTTCAATAGGTTGTAGTTGATACATAAAGGTAGTAATAGTGCTTAAAATGTTACATAAATGTAGAAAATAAAAATAGGAGGTGATATGTCTGTTCAAAATGCAAAAATATTAATAAAAAAAGTACAAACAGATGCAGTATTCAGAAAAGAGATGTATCAAGTAAAAGGTGTTGATGGATTTAACAAGTTTATCGAGGAGAAAGAATTGACTTTTGATGAGAATGAATTTGAAGATGCCTATAATATGTTGGTTCTGCAATGTCAGTTAGAAAAAGATCATGATGAATTAGAGAATGTAGTTAATCTGATTAAATTAATAGTAGCAGATAACAGGTAATATTAACATTTAAATGGTATAATTATGAGTTTAGGATTTAGACCACTTGGACACGTGATGGAAATATTGGAATCGGTAGGATTACCTGTTTCATATAGTTACGAGGATTTAGTGTTTGTTGAAAACAATTCGTTATTAGTACAATTTAATGATGATAACGAAAAGCAACTTCTATTGTATTTTAATAATGATTTGGATGGAAAAGTTGCAAAAGAGATTGAGCTTATTTTAATGGATGCTGCTTTAGATAAGGGTTTTCAGTTTGTTAACTCAGGAAAGTATAAAATCCGTCAAAAGGATGAAGCTAAAGAAGAATTGGAGTTGATTTTTTTGAATTAGATAATGGGGAAAGGTAGATGGATATAGTTTTTTAGCTATATCCATCTCTTTCTTAAAATCGCTTATCGGCTAATCCAATTCCATTAATCTTCCGGTATAGATCAAGTGCATAGATATCTGTCATTCCACTAATGTAATCTAACACAGATTGCAGTTTTTCGTATGCACTTGCCTGGGCACAAACTTTATATTGCTCAGGTATAAAGGGTAAAAGCATTTCTGAGTATTTATCTTCGGGATTTAAAATTGCTTTTGAAAACTCATGCAATAAAGATCCCAGTATTTTAAATCCTGATATTTCAATTTCTACAACAGATGGGTGTCTGTATATTTTTTTGAATGATAAAGCGGCACAGTTTTTCATGGCTTCATTGGTTGTTCCGTGCAAATAATTAGTAAGACTGCCGCTAAAATCTCCTGACATAATTTTGTCGTAATTGTTGATAAATACCTGTGTGCATTGGCCAACAAGTTTACCAATTACTGAAGCTCTTATAAATGCAATTTGCTCGTTAATATCAGTAACCTCTGTACTTACATTGAGTATTCTTTCACGAGTTTTGTGATCTTCTTTATCATTTAAAAAGGAAAGTAAAATATCTTTGGTTTGAGCTGTGTCTAATATCTTAAGTTTATGTGCATCCTCTATATCCATAATCTGGTAGCAGATATCATCAGCTGCTTCAACAAGGTAAACCAGGGGGTGACGACAAAAAACTCCAGATTCCTTTTCTATCATGCCAAGTTCCGATACTACCTTTGAAAACATTTCTTTTTCAGACTGGAAGTAACCATATTTTTTTTTATCCTTCTGACCAGATGCATAAGGGTATTTTAAAATAGAGGCCACCGATGAATAAGTAAGCGAAAATCCGCCTTTTCTTCTTCCGTTAAATTGATGGGTTAAAAGCCTGAAGGCGTTGGCATTACCTTCAAATTCAGTCAGATCATTCCATTCTTCTTCGCTAAATGGGTATTTTTCTTTTAGGTTTTTACCTTCTCCGTTTTTAAAATAATGAGATAAAGCTGTTTCACCAGAATGGCCAAAAGGAGGGTTTCCCATATCATGAGCCAAACAAGCTGTTGCTACAATTGATCCAATTTCATGAATCAATTCGTTATCTGTCTTTTTTTCTTTGATCAAGAATTCGGTTATATTATGTCCCAGTGAACGTCCTACGCTTGCAACTTCAAGACTGTGAGTAAGTCTGTTATGAACAAAAATGCTTCCGGGTAAAGGAAATACTTGTGTTTTATCTTGTAGTCTTCTAAAAGGCGACGAAAATATAAGCCGGTCGTAATCTCTTTGAAATTGAGTTCGATGGTGTATTGTATCATTTATTCTATCTTCCTGACCAGTTCTTTTGGCTGACAATAGTTGATTCCAGTTCATTATTAATATATTACAGTTCGATAGTTTTTCATTTCCTTGTCAAGTAATTTGGCTTTTCCATCTGTGACTTTATTCATTAATCCCCAAAAGCCTGAGCCATGGTTTTTTTCAACTGTATGGCAAAGTTCATGCAGTAATACGCTGTCGATTAAATGATCGGGCAGGCGCATTAAATGCAGGTTCAGGTTGATGTTATTAACATGAGAACAGCTACCCCAGCGTGATTTTAAGTTTTTGATAAAAACCCGGTTGTAATGAAAACCATGTATTTTTGATAATTGATGTAAACGGTGTGGAAGGTAATTTTTTGCCGATACTCGCAGGGCTTCCTCTATGCCGTATCTGATATGTTCCTGAATTACCGTTGATTTTACATCGTGATGATGAGGGTAATCTATAGATAATATTCCTTCTTTCAGGTGAATTCGTACATTATCAATTGGCGCTTTGTTTATTTTTAATTCAAAAGATCGTGTTTTGAATTGTGTTGATTCATCAAATATGGTTAAGTCGTTTTCTCTTTCTTTGACTTTAGCTATATTCTCTAAAATCCAATTTTTGTTAGCGTTTACAAACGAAAGAGCTTCTTTGGGATGCATCGTTACGGGAACAACTACCTTTACAGGTTCAAAGGGTTTTAGTTTAATAGATAAGCGTTTGGCTTTTTTACTTGCCTGAAAAAGAATAGGTCCAACACCTTTGATATTTATTAACTCCATACCTGCAAATTAAATGATTTAAATATAGATAACCAATTTAGTTAACGGCGATAGTAAAAAATATATTGATGACTCATATTGGTTTTTAAATCTAAATATATCCAGGTGTTTAAAAACATAAGTATACATATAACTACATATTGAAATATAGCTATATTTGCAACTTTGAAACTCTTAAGTCCGGAAAACAATAAAAAATAATAATAAGATGAAGTATTTAATCGTTGGAGGTGTTGCAGGAGGCGCTACCACTGCAGCCAGGTTAAGAAGAATTGATGAGAAAGCAGAAATTATCATGTTTGAGAAAGGGCCACATATTTCATATGCGAATTGTGGGTTGCCTTATTATATTGGGGGAGTAATTAAAGAGAGAGAGAAACTTTTAGTTCAAACGCCTGAAACATTTGGAGCTCGCTTTAATATTGATATTAGAGTGTATTCAATGGTTACATCCATCGATCCTAAAAAGAAAGAAATTACGGTTAAGTCATTAAAAACTGGTGATGTTTATAATGAGTCATATGATAAATTGGTTTTATCACCAGGAGCAAGTCCTGTAAAACCTCCAATTCCAGGTATTGATTTACCAAATATCTATACTTTAAGAAATGTTGAAGATACTGATAAGATAAAATCTTTTGTAGATGATAAAACACCTCGTTCTGCTGTTGTTGTAGGAGCTGGTTTTATTGGTTTGGAAATGGCAGAAAACCTTCATCACAGAGGTGTTAAGGTATCTGTGGTTGAAGCGGCAGGACAGGTAATGAATATGATGGATAGTGAAGTTGCTGCCCCATTGCATCATCATTTTAAAGAAAAAGAGGTTGGTTTGTTCCTTGATGATGCAGTAAAGGAATTTAAGCAAGTAGGAGATATGATTGAAGTATCTCTGTCGAGTGGAAAAATTATTCAGGCTGATTTTATAATTCTTTCGATCGGTGTTCGTCCGGATACAACCTTAGCTAAAGATGCCGGAATAAAAATTGGAGAAACAGGTGGTGTTTGGGTTGACGATTATCTACAAACCTCAGAAAAAGATGTTTATGCAGTTGGCGATAGTATTGAGTTTCCACACCCCATCACTAAAAAACCTACTATTGCTTTTTTAGCTGGTCCGGCAAACCGTCAGGGAAGAATATTAGCTGATAATATGGTTTACGGTCATCATCGTAAATATAAAGGTTCTATAGGAACTGCTATTGCAAAGGTTTTTGATATGACTGCCGGTATTACTGGTATGACACACAGAGGTCTGAAAGTCGCTGGTATTAAACACGATTGTACAATAGTACATGCAGGTTCCCACGCAGGTTACTACCCGGGATCTATGCAAATGATGCTTAAAATTAGTTTTGATCCAAAGTCAGGTAGATTATATGGCGGTCAGGTTGTTGGATATAAAGGTGTTGATAAACGATTGGATCTTTTGGCTACTGTTATTAAAAATGAAGGTACAATCTACGATTTACAAGAAATTGAGCATGCTTATGCTCCTCCGTTTAGTTCTGCAAAAGATCCAGTAAATCAAGCCGGATACAATGCCGAAAATATTATCAAGGGATTATTTAAGCCATTGTCGCCGTTTAAATTTCATAAGCGAATTAAGAAAGAGTGTTTTGTATTAGATATTCGTACTCCAGAGGAGGTTTCAATAGATGCGATTGAGGATTCTGTAAATATTGAATTAGATAAGCTTAGAGAAAACTTAGACCGAATTCCAAAAGATAAAAAGATTATGATCTATTGTGGAGTTGGATTAAGGGGTTATGTAGCTGCCCGTATTTTAAAGCAAAACGGTTTTGACGATGTTTATAATTTATCTGGAGGATTGAAAGTTTATAAGCAGGCCATGTCAGAGCAATCAAATATTATTTTCTTTTCAAATGAAGAAAAAGAAGAACAAAAGGAAACTATAGAAATGCCATCAATAAATGTAAAATCAATGGCCGTTGATGCCTGTGGATTACAGTGTCCGGGTCCAATACTTAAACTTAAAGAGAGTATTGATGCTATTGAATATGGAGATAGATTAGAAGTTACAGCAACTGATCCTGGATTTTATAACGATGTGGCATCATGGTGTAAAGTTACCGGCAATCGTTTGGTGAAAAGAGAGAATAATGCCGGAGAAATTACGGCTGTTATTGAGAAGTTTAAAAAAGATGCGGAGAACAGTACTGTTCCAAAATCAGATTCAGATCATAAAACATTAGTTGTTTTTAGTGATGATATGGATAGAGCCTTAGCTTCGTTTGTCATTGCTAATGGTGCAGCCAGTATGGGTAAAAAAGTAACTATGTTTTTTACATTCTGGGGATTAAATGTAATCAAAGATGCCAATCGTCCTAAGGTTAAAAAGGATATGATGGGAAGTATGTTTGATAAGATGATGCCTGGTCATGCCGGAAAATTGAGACTTTCTAATATGAATATGGGAGGTATGGGACGCAGAATGATGAAGCTTCGTATGAAAGATAAGAATGTAGATGCACTGGAAACAATGATTCAACAAGCTAAAGACAGCGGTATTAATATGATTGCTTGTCAGATGAGTATGGATATCATGGGTGTTCATAAAGATGAACTTATCGACGGTGTTAACATAGGCGGTGTTGCGAATTATCTTGAAGAAGCAGAACAGGCAAATTTGAATCTTTTTATTTAATATAGATTAGGTTTATACAAGTTATTATTTTTAACCACGAATCATTATTGGTTCGTGGGTTTTTTATGTAAAAGATAATTATACTTACCTTCAATTTGTGAAATAAACCTTTATTTATTACCCTTAAACTGGTTAATAATTACGTTTATCAGCACCCCACATGAGTTTGTTTCGTAATGTGGCATAATAATTAATGCCAGGTAAATCAATTAATTTGATAGAGTAGGGTGCTTTTTGGATATGCAACTCCAGTGACTCATCAAAAATTTCACTTCTTGAATCAAGAGTAGCCAGGTAAGTATCTGCTCTCCCTTCAACTTTTAAAGTAATTTTAAGATTGTTAGGCACTACCAATGGGCGTACCGTAAGGTTGTGTGGGGCAATAGGCGTAATTACATGGCATTGTGATTTAGGATGAATAATTGGTCCTCCAACGCTAAGAGAATATGCAGTAGAGCCTACAGCTGTTGCCACAATTAATCCATCAGCCCAGTATGAATTTAAAAATTTACCATCTAAATAGGCATGGATGGAAATCATAGAGGCAGAATCTCTTTTTTGTACTGCCAGTTCGTTTAAACCAATGTTTAAATCTCCAAATAAGTTATTCTCGGTATTGAGTTGTAGTAGTTCAACTTCATTGATTTTATAATTACCGGAGAAAATATGGTTTATGGCATTGTTAATATCATCTTCTGATATGTCTGCTAAAAAGCCTAAACGACCACTGTTTATCCCTACAATGGGGATGTTTAAATCCTTAACAAGGGTAATTGCCTGAAGAATGGTTCCATCACCTCCAATACTTAAAAATAAATCAATCTCATTAAGTTCTTCACTTGTTTCAAATATTTTAAATTCAAAAGCTGCAATATCAAACCTTTGAAACAGAAAATCATAAAAAGGCTTATAGATAATAATTTCAGCCTGATGATTTCTTAGTTTTTTAAACAGGTTGATACAACTATCTTTAAATAAGTCAGAAAATTGTTTGCCAAATATTGCAATGCGCATATAAAGAGATATTATTTATTTAAATGAACTCTGGTTAAATTAAAATACTATTAGTTGTCAAAAGTAATGAGGTAATTTACTGCATCAAAATAAAATATTTAAAATCTACATTGTCAAATTTAAGTGAATGTACAGTCCTTTATAACCGGTTTTGTTCATGGCGTAATTTATTGACAATACTTTGTCATAGTACGTCACCAGATCCAGTCCAATACCATAGCTGTATAACATTGAGTTGCTCAAAGAGTTACTTGTATGAGGGTTTTCTTTGTGAACATATCCTGTGTCAAAAAAAGCTTTCAGGTATACGGCGTAATGAAGTTTTGAAAACTGATTAAGGTTGATAAAATTAATATTTGTTGTTTTGGTTGGAATTAGCTCGAAGAGTACTTTATTTTTTAGATAGGCATAATTATCACTTTCGATAACATTATATTCATAACCATTTAAAAACTCCCGGTATCCAAGTCCATTACTTATTACAAATGGATTTTTTTTGTTAGAGTTGGCAAGTCCACCAAAAATAAAAGCATAATAAAGCCTTTTTCTTAATGCACAGTATTGTTGAAACATCAATTTTAAGGTAAAATTCTGAACCTCACTGTTTAGAATACCCAAACCATTTCGTGCGATACTTCCTTCGAACATATTTCCTTTTAATGGATATGTTTTTGAATCTCTTAAATCATGATTGTATTTATATTCGAGCGAAATATAATCCATAAAATTGCTGCTATTAGCCAGGTAATCAGGGTTTAAATTTGCTAAAGTATCTTTAATGTTGAAAGATTTATAGCTCAGGGTGAGTTTGTGCCTGTTATAAAAGCCATGTCGGTAATGTAAAAACATTTCCGAAGCCAACTGTTGTTCAATAAACGAATTACCCGTTTTAAAGTATATGGCTTCATTGTTTGTAATGGCGTACGAAACCTGGTTTTGAGCGGCGTAATTAAAGGAGGTTCCCCATCTTAATTTATGATTTTTTGGAGCTGAGGAAAAAAGTATTTCGGCTTCATTTAAATATCCTATTCTTAATTTCAACTTTAATATTTCGTTCAAACCTCTGAAGTTTTCCTGTTTCAGGTATATGCCGTAGTTGATACGACTCCAGTCGGCACTTTTCAAAAAAGAACTAAAGTTTCTGTCTGCTTGTTCAAATATGGGCAAAAGCCATGTATACCAACGTTCGTCAACCTTTACCTCAAAATCAACGATCTCGCTGTTGGTAAAGATATATTTGATGTATACAAAATTGAAAAGTGATGTATTTAATAGATTTTGGCGACTTTTACCTATTAGTTGGTAAAAATCACACTTGGCAATTCGGTCTCCTTTTTTAAATAAAAGCTCGTTTTGTATGATACGGGATCTTGTTTTTTTATTGCCGCTGATTATTATGGTATTGACCAGTACTGTATCTTTTATTTCTGAGAGGTCAGAACTTATAGTATTCGAAGAATAAGATTTAAGGTTTGTTAATAAGCCAATGATTAAAATAAATACACCGTAACTGATATGTTTTTCATGTCCCTTCAAGCCTGAATCATTTTCATAATATTACACCTTTACAGTCTTTGTAATACCATAAACGTGTCTAATATGAAGAATTTCTTTCCTCAAAAACGATAAACAATATCTAAAAGGTTTACAAAGACATTTTATACATCTAAATATCTTATTAATGCATCATAATTTTTCTTCACCACTTCGTCAACGGTGTTTTTCTCTGTATATGATGCTGTTACTGTATAATCGTATCTGTCAAAAGCCCTTAAAACAGGACTAATGTCTTCTCTGTTTAATTTAATTGTTATGGTTAATGGCGCATTAGGATCTATCTGGTTTACATAAAAACTAAGTACTTTGGTATCGGCATCTTCAATAATCCGGGATATTTCAGAAATTGAGTATTCATAGGCAGGCATTTCAAGTTCTATAATTCCACCTGGAGTGTGTGCCGCAATTAAATCTGCAAAATTCTTCAATAAATCGGGCTGGGTAATCATTCCCAGATATTCTTTATTTTCTGTCAATACCGGAATTACGGTAAGGCGTAAACGGGATGCAATTTCGATTACGCTATAGATGTGCTGGTTGTAATAAACATAAGGTGATGTGAGCGAAAGTTGATGATTACCAAGTGGTTCTTCCGGTTTATTTAAATCAAAAATATCGGTATCTGTAATAAGACCTAAAAATTCCTTATTGTTAACAATAGGTAAATGTGAAACACGAAATACTTCCATCCAGTTTAGTGCATCTAACCCAGAATCAGAAGTTTTCAGTGCAGGAACTATATCTGATATCAAATCTTGTGCTAACATACAATGTGTTTCAAGAAATACTCTTAACTTTGTCGTGGGAGAAACATAAAAGTGCTCCCTGTTTTTTTATTACGACATTGCCTAAATTTAGTTGCATATAAGTAAACAATCAAGTATTTGGTAAGTTTATTTTTGTAAAAGTGGTTAAAGGGTAATGTATATTGACTAAATATAGTTTTAATGACAAAACTGAGTGTAAATATTAATAAAGTGGCCACCCTTAGAAATTCAAGGGGTGGGAATATGCCCAATGTGGTTAAGGCTGCTGTTGATGTGCAGTTGTTTGGAGCTGAAGGGGTAACTGTTCATCCTCGTCCTGATGAAAGGCACATCACATACAAGGATGTAATGGATATTAAACCTATTATTAAAACAGAATTTAATATAGAAGGTTATCCGTCACGAAACTTTATTGATCTGGTAAAAAAAGTTAAGCCTCACCAGGTAACTCTTGTTCCTGATCCTCCGGAAGCCATTACATCAAATGCAGGGTGGGATACGGTTAGAAATAAATCATTTCTTCAGGAAGTGATTGCCGAGTTTAGTGAAGCAGGTATTCGTACATCAATTTTTATAGATACGGATTTAGATAATATTGTTAATGCTGCAGCAACTAATACAGACCGGGTTGAGTTATATACAGAACCTTATGCTGCCATGTATGCTAAAGATCGGGAAAAAGCTATAGCTCCTTTTGTTGCTGCTGCAGAAATTGCCAAAAAAGCAGGGTTAAAAGTTAATGCTGGTCATGATTTAAGCCTGGAAAATTTGAGGTTTTTTTTATGAAAGAATTCCTTTTCTGGCTGAAGTATCTATTGGGCATGCTTTAATTTGCGATGCTTTGTATATGGGCTTGGAGAAAACAATACAGTTATATAAAGAACAACTTAAGAAATAAGCTGTTCTTTAAACAGATTATGAAGTTGTTTTGTAAACATACCGGAACAGGAGATAGAAACCTGGTTATTATCCATGGACTTTATGGATCATCAGATAACTGGCTTACAATTGCAAAGAAACTTGAAGATATTTGCAATATCTATCTTATAGATCAAAGAAATCATGGACTTTCACCTCATTCTTCAGAAATGAATTATGAGGTGATGGCTGATGATTTAAATGAATTTATGATTCAGGAAGGTTTGGAGTCTGCTATT
>CAXXLC010000038.1:0-296579 GCA_963677345.2 uncultured Saccharicrinis sp. | reverse complement strand
TTTCACACTGTAGTATAACTACCTTTCTCAGTATGGTTCTGGTTGACGGTGATCCGATAATTGATTCTTTAGAAATCGTAAGGTAGACCACCAGATCAAAATTAGTCAACCGGGCACAGCGACACAAAACTTAAATAAAAAACGATGTCTAAAACTACAAAAAAGAACAACGAGAAAAAGTACGTTAAGAAAAAAAAGCAAAATGTTAATACGTTTTCTATTATAAACCCTAATGCTGCGGGAATTGATATATCAAGTAAAGATTATGTTGTAAGTGTTCCCGAGGATAGAGATAAAACACCAATCAAAACATTTGGCGCTTTTACTTGTGATTTAAAAGATATAGCTAAATGGTTAAAGCAGTGTCAAATTACAAGTGTTGCAATGGAAAGTACCGGTGTTTACTGGAAACAATTGTTTGTAGTTTTACAGGAGTTTGGTTTTGAAGTATTTTTAGTAAACTCTCGTCATGTCAAAAATGTGACTGGGAAAAAGACAGATGAAGATGATGCTCATTGGATAATGCGGTTGCACACTTGTGGTTTATTAACAAATAGCTTTCAACCACAGGAACAAGTTCGTACATTACGCGAATTGGTTCGACATCGAAAGAGTTTGAATAGTAGTAAAACAATAGCTATTAATAAAATGACCAAGTCTCTTAATACTATGAATATAAAATTAAATATGGTATTAAGTGAATTAACAACAGACAGCGGTCTAAAAATAATATCAGCAATAAATGCAGGAGAGCGAGAGCCAAAAGAATTGGTTAAACTTGTGCATCGAAGAGTAAAAGCCCCCAGAGAAGATATTCTAAAAGCCTTAGATGGTGTTTGGAGAGAAGAATGTCTCTTTGAACTTAAACAGGCAACTGAATATTATTATTTTCTTCAAAATTTAACAGCAGAATGTGACATCAAAATTCAAGAACAATTAGAAATTATTACAGCAAAATATACTGAAGGAGATATTACCAATTTAAAACAGGAATTCATTAAAAAAAAGACTCGCAAAAATCAATTAAACTTTAGTGTTCAACCTTATCTAAAAAAGATATTAGGAGTAGATGTAAATGAAATATATGGCTTTAGTGATGATACTGCATTGACTTTGTTTTCTGAAATAGGAAGTGATTTATCGTGCTTTCCTACATCTAATAGATTTATATCCTGGATAGGTTTAGCACCTAATAATAAAATATCAGGAGGGAAAATAATTAGCAGTCATTTACCTAAAAAAAGACATATGGTAAAAAAAGCACTTATTCATGCAGCAAATAGTCTTCATCATAGTAAAAATGCTTTTGGTGACTATTATAGAAGATTGAAATCTAGAATGGGGCCTAAAGCTGCTCAATGTGCAATGGCAAGAAAAATTGCAATAGTCTATTATAACATGGTAATAAGAAAACAGGAATTTAATATCGAATTATTTGAAAAGAATCAGAATGCTTTTAAAGAAAAACGTATTAAATTCCTAGAAAATCAACTTTCTCAGCTAAAGGAAGTTGCGTAAATTATGTATAAGGTAGGTTATTAGTTCACCGTAGTTCAATAGCTGCTGATGCAGAAGAATTTGCCATGCAAAAACTCAGGGATCAGATTCACAAAAAAGTTTTTCCGGTGCACCGCTTAGATCGTAAAACATCAGGATTATTGCTATTTGGTTTAAGTAGTGAATCGGCTCAAAAAATACAACGACAATTAGAAGATAGTGCCACTCAAAAGTCATATGTAGCTATTGTTCGTGGTTATTTTCCGAATGATATCATTGTGAATTACCCTTTAACCAACGATCGAGGGATAGTGCAGGAAGCAATAACCTCCTTTAAAACATTAATGCGAACTGAATTAAATATTCCTATGGGAAAATTTAGTACTTCAAGGTACTCGCTAATTGAAGCTTATCCTAAAACAGGAAGAATGCATCAAATACGAAAGCATTTAAATCATTTACGACACCCTATTATAGGCGATCGTCCTCATGGATGCAACAAACAAAACAAACTTTTTAAAGAGAAATGGAATATGACAACGATGCTTCTGCACGCCGAAAGACTAAGCATAAAACATCCGTACTCTAACGAAACGATGAACCTGAAAGCACCTTTTTTTTGATGAATTTAATAAAATGATCACTACATTAAATTTGACGAAAAAATAGTTTTGATTTAATTCTATCAGAAGTTTTGTCTAGCAAGAGTTGTATATTTCCTAATAACTCCCAAGTAAATGAAGTACTCTTATTTAGGTTCTAACATCTTGCGATTTTTTGTAATATCAATATTATAAACCTGTCTATTAAACTCTAAGATATAAGGAATATCTTCTGTGGAATTAAACTCCAGTTTAATTTCTTGTTTTGTATCAAATTCAGCCCCCACTGGAATATAAATCTTTAGTTCCTTGTTCTGGAATTCATATTCCAAACCATTAACATTATCAGCATAAACTTTTATATCAACAAATAAGCTATCCGTTCCTACAAAGCCCATACTACCGGAAGAACCAATCACATAGATATTGCACTGTGAAAGCAACTCTATATTAGAAGTCGAATTTTTAATTACAAAAAAGCCAATAATTAAGATTGCTGCAATAGACGAATAGGTAACAATTAACTTTAAAATCCTTTTTTTTGGTGTATTCCTATTTGAGTAAATATCAGTTTCTACACCCTTCAATTGCTCTTTAATGGATGACCTTTCCATATTTTTACGTATTTCTTTTTGACTTTCAATTTCGAGCCTGAAATCATCATCTATCTCTATACGAGCATCAAAGTAATATTTAAAATCTCCCTGTATATTCCCATTGATATAGGAATCAATCAAGTAAGTCTTATCATGGAACAAATCTTCCTCCACTTCCTTTAGGTTACTCTTTATTTTTGCTCTATCTGCCACCTCGTAAATCTTGATTTGAGCATCTACCTCCAGACAAAATTCTTTGTTATTTATTCGTTTCTTTTCAAATTCAATCAGCTCATCAGGAGAAAGTTTCCCTTCTAGGAATGAATTAATATATTCTGTAGTTTCCATCTTTATTATTCTTTACTCCTTAACACCTCTTTTCCTAACTCACGGGCTTTTGTCATGCATTTATTGAGTTTAACAGTAGCTGCTCTGCTGTCGTTATAACCCAATAAATTTGCTATTTCCACCATACTCTTTTTAATCATAGAATATTTTTCAGCAATCAGCTTTTTACAATCATCACTTATTTTTTCTAGTACCAATTTTAGCTCTTCAAGTATATCATATTCATTTTCATCAAATGAAATATCTACTGAATCATCAAATAGTTTATCATCAATAATTTCACTAGGTTGTTCAATACCTTTCTTACGCAAAGAAACTCGCCATCGGTTTAATGCAATGGTATAGATATAATTTTTAATGTTGCTCCCATCACGCACTTTATCTTGTATAATATTCTGCCTAAAATCTATAAGCGTTTCCTGAAAAAGATCCTCACCTTGGTCAACACCTCCACTGTTTTTAATGGCAATACCAATTACCATCGGTTGATATTGAAGATACATATATTTCCAAGCTTCATTTTTGCTGGACTTAATATCCAAAAGTAGCTGTTGGTCACCGCCTTCATATTTTGTATTGCTCATTAATTGCAAGATATTGTCATTATTTTTGATAATTAATCAAATATAACGCAACAGCACAAACAATCAAAACTGCGCAAAATTGATATCCCCATTAATATGATGTTATATCCTCTAATAACACCCGAAATTGAACTCATAGTTAAAATGGCTCACAATTAGTAGTATTAAATGTTTCCATACTCTTATATCAAAGGGAATAAAATATCACCTTTAGAATTAGATTTTCACCGAAATATCAACCGCCACATTTGTAAAAAAGGAGAAAAAACAAAATACATCAATTTTCGTATTGGATATTATATTTGTATTGAAAATAATCTAAACAAATGCTTTTAGTTCGGGTAAAAACTCTATTTACACATTTATTAATACTTCTGGTAACAGCAGCTCCGCTGTTTTCTCAGAATAAAGAGTATGAAGACACTACTGTAAAAGAATCAAATAAACATACTGATAACGACCAAGATGCGATTATATATGAACTTGAAAAAGAACTTAAAGTAGAAGGTTTAGATGGATGGTATTATTCGATAACAGTATGCAGGATACATGATTACTACTATCATAAAGACAATAGTAATTTTGACTGCGAGAAAGTAAATCTATATGTCGATAAGTACATTAAATCAGGAGATATTCTGAAACACAAAGACCAGACTGTTGTTGATTACACTATTTTAATAACCGCTCAATTTTTAAATGGGAAATGTAAGAACTACAATAAGCAATTAGAATACCTGGATATTTTACACCAGGCTCTGAAAAATAAGAAACCCAATATCAGAAAATATCCTAGCATTTTTAATGTTCTATTTATGATGCATGAATCTTATTTAGGACTAAGAGATTACATAAAGGCTTTAGATGTAATTTTAATATTAGCAGAAGAGCAAAACGAAATTTTAGGAGAAAACAGTTTTGAATACCTAATAAGTCTAAACAAACTAGCAGGGACTTATTCTGAACTAGGTGACTATAACAAAGCCTTAGAAACAAATATTATTGAAGCAACAAAAAGAAAAGAAATACAAGGTGTAAATCATCCTGAATATTTAATGTGCTTAAAAAATTTAGCTAAAGTATACTCTAAATTAGGAGATTACCAAAATGCTTTTAAAATTCTATCAGAAGTATCCGAAAGACAAAAAAAACTTTTAGGAGAAAATCATCCAGTTTATTTAAAAACCCTAGTTAATCTTGCTCAGACTTATGCATACATAGGGAAGTATGAAACTGCATTAGATATAAATATCAATGTAGTAGAAAAGCAAAAGAAACAATTAGGGGAAAATCATCTGGACTATTTAATGAACTTAAATAATTTGGCTAATATTTATTCTCAAAAGGGAGATTACCCAAAGGCTCTTGAAATTCTTTTAAAAATATCTGAGAACCAAAAAAATCTTTTAGGTGAAAACCATTCCTCATACTTAACAACCTTAAATAATCTTTGTCTTACATACTATGATTTAGGAGATTACAAAAAGTCGCTTGAGATTGCAATTAACTTAGCTAAAAAAGGGAAAGAACTTTGGGGTGAAAATCATCCTGATTATCTAATGGTTTTAAATAATATAGCACTTAACTATACAGAACTGAAAGATTACGAAGAAGCTTTAAAAATTGATACTGAAATAGTAGATAAAAGAAAGAGATTATTAGGGCAAAATCATCCTGACTATTTGGTTAGTCTGATTAATTTAGCCATTACAGAATTTAATGTAGGACAACTTGATTCTTCATCAGTACATTATTCTGAATATTACAATAGAACCAAGCATAGAATAATAACTTTTTTCTCCTCATTACCAGAAAGTCAAAGAAGACACTTCTTGGATAAACACTCCTTTAGTTTTGAATATGTTCCCTTTTTCCTAGGGCAAAACAAACCGAAATATTCAGGAGAAATTTACAATTCTGCCTTATTTATTAAAGGATTATTATTAAACACCACACGGGAGTTTGATGAACTAATACAAGAAAAAGGTTCGTCAGAAATAATTGCTAAATACGATAATCTAAAGACCATAAAACTTCAGGCTCAAAAAATTCAAGAGCAGCCAATAAAAGAACGTTATCAAATTCTGGATTCCTTGCAGAATATTATTCAAAACAAAGAAACAGAATTAGTTAAGCTTTCTACAGAATATGGGGAATATACTAATAACCTGAAAATATCATGGAAAGATGTTCAACAGAAGCTTAAAGAAAATGAAGTTGCAATTGAGTTTATAGAATACCCAACTTTAAACGATACTATAAAATATGCAGCTCTTTTACTTCGTAAAAATTGGGCTGCCCCTAAGATGATTTCTCTATGCAATAAAGAAGAGCTGCAATATTGGCTCAAGGATAAACCTGATAATATGTATTCCAATGGCTCAACAGGGAAAAAAATAAAGCAGTTAATATGGAATCCCTTGGAAGAGTATATCAAAAAGGATGAAAAGGTATATTTCTCTGCATCAGGACTTCTGTACAAAATAGCCATAGAAAACATAGCAATAAATGATACTATAACATTAGGTAATAGCTATTCATTATACAGATTATCCTCTACCAAAGAATTAGTCACCCATAAAAAAAAACAAGATTAATAAAACTGCTGTTTTGTACGGAGGTCTAAATTATAATGTTAATGACGATATAATGTTAGCAGAAGGTAGGAAGTATTCTTCAACTCCAAAGCTATACACATCGAGAGCCTATGTACATAATAATACAAATAGGTCTGGCTTTAATTACCTTCCGGCAACTTTGCAAGAGGTTGAAAAAATAACGCTTCTGATACAAAATCATTACCAGGTAACAAGTTATACTAGAAACAATGGAAATGAAGAATCATTCAAATCATTATCGGGTAAAAATATAGGTATTCTACACATTGCAACTCATGGATTTTTCCTCCCAAAAATAGATATACGTAAAAGACGTTTTCAAAGAGCCCCATTAGGCTACAGGTCTAACGTAGGTTTAAAAAATGAACCAATGGAACGGTCGGGTTTACTACTTGCTGGAGGAAATAATGCTTGGCAGGGCAATAATATACCAGAAGGACTTGAAGATGGAATTTTAACAGCTAAAGAAATTAGCATGTTAGATTTTAATAATACTGATATGGTCGTTTTATCCGCATGTGAAACCGGATTAGGTGATATTTCCAGTGAAGGTGTATTTGGATTACAAAGAGCTTTTAAGCAGGCTGGTGTACAAACACTCGTTATAACACTTTGGGAAATTGACGACAGAGCCAGCAGCTTTTTTATGCAATATTTTTACAAGTCGTTACTTGATGGCAGTAACAAGCGTACTGCTTTTCTTTATGCTCAAAAATGTTGTAGAGAAAAATTTCAATACCCTCGTTACTGGGCTGGTTTTATAATGTTAGATTAATGTGATATAATACGATAGAGAACTAAGCTAATTATTTTAGAAGCATCACCTTAAGGCTTCATTACCAAACGAACCACTTTTCAATCCTATTATCCACAACTATAAATGAAATCTGCTCCTTGAAATAGGTGTGAATTTTTTCATTATTAAAGGTTAATGTTTGAGATGGAGTACCATAGCTACTAAAAATTCTACTTTCATTTAATCCTATGCATAAATCTTTAGCGGTTTTTCCCTTATATTCATTGGTAGTCTGAATAATGGAGAACTTTACCCCTTTATTCTTTAGAATACAATAAACTGTATAATCTTTATATTCCTTGTATGCAATATCTTCATAACCATCCAGGTCTTTATAAACATAACTATTATCAAACTTAATACGATATATATCTATATCGCCTATTTTCTCCTTTCTAATGAATTTAGGAACTCCTACCTTTTCTTCCTTAAAAAAAGAAGTAACCCAATTATAGAAATCATCAAAGTAAGAAGTTTCCTTATTTTGCAGTGCATTCAAGACTTGCTTATTGTATCTATTAATTTGGTTATCAACAATTATCTGATTAAAGTTTTCACCTGCCAACAAATAATTTCCAGCCAATGCTTTACTGATACCTCTAATTAAAAATGCTGATTCGGGAATAATCTTACCTTTGCTATTACACTTCCTTTCTAGTTGATTAATTAATCCCGAGGCCGAATCGTAGTCACCCATAAGTACGTAAGTAGTTGCCAAATTTATTGAAGCATCAGCATAGTTGTCATCTAATTGTAATGCTTTTACAAAGTATTCAGCAATAATTTCAAGTTTGGGAATCCAAGAATCAAAATCAGAAGACCTTAGGCGTTCATTATTTAAAAGTCTGGTTTCAGGGTCAAATTCGATGGGATATATAAATTTATTGATACTATCCACCTCGAAATCTTTCAAAATATATTCTCTCAGGTATATAACCCCAATGTTGTTATATATTTCTTTACTAGGAAACTGTGGAACGATATATTCAAAACAATTTGCAGCTTCTTCTGCTTTATTAATCCCATATAGCAGTTTTCCAAATGTAAAAATATGCCCAAGTTCAGTTGTGTTTTTTATAGAATTATCTGCAATATATTTTCTTTCATCAAGAGTAGGGTATCCGGTTAATTCTGAATTCAAATTATACGAAGCATATATTTTATCAAGTACTTTAGGTAAAATAGTTGTGGTATTAAAACCTGCCAAAAAACCATAGAAAACACCAAACTCATCAGCATTTCGTTCTAGCTCAATCAGTTTCATATGTTCTTGTGTAAATGGTTTGGTATTGGAATAACCATATCCCCCACTATGGTTTAAGAAATAATGTCCTAATTCATGACCAATAACACAGGCTAATGCATTAAGAGAATCAGCTTTAAAACTAGCACATACATCATAAAGATATTCATCGAGAATTATAGTACTATTGGATTGATTTGGCTTAAATTCAGCTACAAACCTCTTTTTAGTGCTTATCCTTAATATTGGTACAGGTTTGTTATCACCTTTTGCATTAGCAATCTTCTTTAGGATATCTAATGCAACTTCATATTTATAGTAATTATCATTTTCTTTATTAATAAATGATTGTGCATGGGAATCATTTTGACCTAAAAAAAACATTCCCAGTAAGAGAATAAATATCAATGGTTTATTTGTCCTAAAAATCATTTTAAAATTTAATTTACAAACAAAAATAAAAAAAATAAGCCTATAGAGAGGTGACATTTCAATGGGTTTGATATAAGAACATAGAAACAACGAAATTTATTAAAGCCATGAATAGGAATAATATAAAGAAACTAGTAACAATAACTTTTATAAGCTTTATTCTCATACTAAATGTTAATGCTTCTAATCCTTATCAATGGATTAAAGAATTGTTGATTGAATATCGATGCAAAAAGATAAGCAAACGATTAGATGAACAACGTCTAGGATACCAGTTTTTCATTGAAGACAACGGCAACTATAAGCTAAACCTTGTAACAAATAAAAATGAATGGTTTAAAAGAGTTATAAAACCCTGGGGAGCAGATATGAAAATAACTGTAAAAACCATGAATGGCAATCCATGTGAAATATCTCTTGATAAATCAGTATTTGATACGACAATACTCGACAATACGAAGCTCAGGCCTTTACGAAAACAACAATTTCAACAAGGAACATGGACTACGTATCCATCTGACCCTTTGCCAACTGAGCTTAGAGATAAGTTAAATGATTACTTAATGAATTTTACTGTGTACGAATGTAATTGTGACCTTCCTCCCAAACGATTCTTTTTGTTATATGGAGATTATAATCCTTTGGAGTTAACATATAATACACATCATGCTATCCCAAAATACCTTTTAAAAGACCTAACGTTGGACGAGGAACATAAAGTCCATCAAATAAATATGGAGTTTCAAACCAACCAAACTGAAATCAATGATATAAATCCATTGTGGAGTTGGCTGAAGTTGAATAAATCCAAAGTTATAGATTCTGTAAGTGTATTCAGTTATGCTTCTGTCGATGGCAATGAAACTAAAAATATTGAATTAGCCAAGGCCAGAGGCAGCAGTATTAAGAATATACTCATAGAAAATGGTATTGATGAAGATAATATTATAATAAACAGTTCAGTAAATTGGATATTATATGGACAACAAAAGGTTAATGATGACAGAGATACAATTCAAGGATTAGGAAGTGAAACTTGGAAACCATTGTTACATGAACAACGAACATGCATGATAAAATTATATTATTCCATTCCTAAATTCACTGGTAAAACGTCAAACACTCAATTAATCAAGCAGCTTAATCGTTCAATACTAAAAGATGATTACTCTTTACAAGACAGCTTATTACATGAGGTTTTTAGGCGCATAGTCAATGAGCAAATGCCACAAAGATGCTTAAATGAAATCAAGATAATGGATAATGAAAATCAGAATTTCTATTTTAACCAGATTTGTATATTTAAACATTATCTATCACCTGATACAAAAAACTACACATTAGAAAAACTTGAAAAATTATCGAGTTTGCTACCTAAAGACCCTGAAATAAACTATTACTTTACTGCAAAAAAGATTGAATATCTAACTCCTACAAAGGAAGAACAGGAAAAAATTAAGTATTGTTCGCAAATTAAAAGTTTAAGACGATTAGGAGTTCCATCTGCACACGTCAACCGTCTACTTGTTAATTATTATATGCACCTAATAAGATGTAATGCAGCAAATGGTGAATATTGGCAAAATGCACACTATAGCCAAGAGCTTTACAGCCTAGCTAAAAGGAATATTAAAAATGTAGATGAGCTTAGCGATATTGCAGCCTTATTAAGTTCTACTGTTGAATATGATAAGGCACGTAAACTGTTGGCTTCATATATCAAAAGTAACAAGTACAATAATAAAATGCTGAAGACTTATTTATGGATTACTATATTTGATTACGAATACTATTCTGATGCCTTGTATCAAAATTTGGTTGAACAAGCATTACAAAAAATAAAATATGAAGTTCTTCAAATGATTAAACCCTTGAACATGGGAGGTACAGCTTTTTTCCTATGGGATGAGCCAAAATACAGAGAACTATTTTGTAAATATGGTTTAATGGTAAACTAGGTTTATAGGAATTGGTACGAAACTTTGGTTGGAAAATAACGTAGCGCATATGTATTGATCAAATGAATATCTTTAAACTAAATCACATAACTAATAGAATCATAAAAACTAAAAAATGAATAGAATTTTATTAATATTATTTTTACTAACAAACACACAGTTAGTAATTAAAGCACAAACTGGTAAGTTTACTATTGTAACACACCAAGATGATAATGGAAATTGGAAACTACACCCAAAGAAAAGTATTTTATTGGCATATGGCAGTGAAAAATTTGAATATAAAACCACAGCAGGTGTGATAAACACTTTCTTTGTTACTTCTTATAAGGATTTTAAGATAAAAACATCTAAAGGAAAACGAAAAGGTTTCTATTATAAAGTATGGTGGATTGATGAAGATGCAGAAAAGCGAAATGGATACTTGAAAATTATTCCTCAAGACAAAGGCAAGCCATATCAATTAATTGTAGGTGACTACATTGAAGAAGATATGCTTCTTGGGTTTTATAAAACGTTTCCATAATCACTCTTAACAAACAAAATTATTGATTTTGGCAAAAAAACATGCAACAACATTATAACATCTCACTTTTAAAGAAAAATTAGATAAATATGATAGAATTAGAACCTCATCAGATGACACGAAAAGGAAGATATCCTGCACCAAATTTACCAGGTTACAACTCTTTATTCTTTCACCATTTGACCCATGGCAATGACACCAATACCCTATTTGAATGGGGAAGAGAATTAACATTAATTTGTGAAAAAGCAAATACCGACATTTACTTTTTTATTAATGATTTCGGCACTAAAATTAATGTTTATCCGAATGAAGTAATTGAAATGTGGTGGAAAAATCGATAATTTGTCACATTTAAAATAAAATGTAAAAAACTAGAATTTAATAAAAAAAGGATTCCTAAACCTTGAAACGGAACAACAAATAGATTAGAATTTTAAATAAGTAAGTAATGAGAATTATAATTACGCTAGCAATTTGCTTTTGGGCACAATTAACAATTGGGCAAACAACAATTAAAGTCACTGAACATTATGCAACAGCTGATAAAAAGGAAGTTTACTATTTTAATAGTGATGGATTACTTATAAAAAATGAAGTAAATTCAGTTAAGCATATAAAAACAGCAGCTGGTATGAAAGTGGAAACTAGGATGCTGAATAGTCCCTTTTGGAGCAACACTTTAGTTTTTAGCGAATCAAAGAAAGATGATATGCTAAAGTATAGACACCTATACACTTTTGAACCATTTCATAAAGAAGGAGCTAGAAGACTACATACGAAGATGTATTTAGGACAACAATATAAATTATCAGAATCAACTTCCAACAAAGATATTTTTAAAAGCAATCAAGGTACTACCCTTACTTTAACTTACAATCAACATGGTTATGTTTCTGTTTCCGAAGTTAACTATTCTTCTGGCGGCACAGTAATAGTTACTTATACCTATGAGTTTTTGTAGGTATCTTTTAGTACTTATTTCAGACTGTATTATAGTCTGTTATTTAAGAGCACTTAGTAAAAATCACTATAATTATAATAATCACAAACCATGATCCAGGCCATAATAAGAAATTGAGTAAGGTTTTTATCATTTTTGATAGAACATCTCGCATAAAATATGCAATGATTAATACTATAAAAATATTTACTAAAATCCACAGAAACATATTGGTCTAATAATTATAGTTTAACTTCTTTCTTTCGCTCTCATTGCTTAAACTGAATGGAAGCGTTTTTTTGTAAAAAAAATATGGCTAGCGAATGCGATAACAACATATTACTATTTTTTAATGAAAATCCGAAAAATACCCACAATAATACCTCCAATAACTAAATATGGTAATAACCCAAATGTACCATTTTTAAAATCTAACACAATGAGTATAATACTAATAATAACTATGGCTGCGATTGCAAAAAAGATTCTCATATAATTGATTTTATATAACTAACGTTTACCTATAACTGTTCGATAAGTTGATGATTGACCACTTCCAAGATGTGTAATCTTACAAGTGAACCATGTTTTATATTCTTGCTTTAAGATTACTTCATGAGTAATTCTCTGGTTATTTACAATACTTGCTGTAAAGCATTGATTTTCTATATCATATTGCAAATCCGTCAGATACTGCATACTTTTTGAATCCTCATCTAATTTATAATGAGTAAATGTATTGTACTTGGGATCAATTATTATTGTTTCTTTTTCTTGAATATCAATATACTTTCCTGTTGAATTTGATAGGTAAGCTTTTACTATAAATCCATATTGATTGAAATCAAGATAGTTATTATTAGGCTCCCTTCTTAAATTCTTAATCTTCACTATATCAGGAACGCCTCCATTTCCGCAGGTAACGGCATCAATATCCACTTTATTACCGGGAATCATAATGTATGGTAGCCAACTTGCATTTGCATTGTCAAGGTCTGTTTTATTATAGTAAATACGCTGAACTACTCCTTGTAAATCCTTTAAGCAAATAAACTTATCTGTTACGTTTAAAATATATCCAATATAATGTATATCAAAGTTACAGGTAAAGTCATCTTTCAGATATTCCATAGGAAAAGTAATTTGCGCTTCTGTAAAATCAGGAGCAGGAGGAATATCAACATTTTGGCATTCATTATTTTTGAATGAATTGTTATCTGATAGTCTAATGTTTAAAATTTCAGACCAGTTTAAATAGAATAAATTGTTTTTAGCCTTAAAATCAACACCTTGAATACCCTTGCTATAAAAGGTATTTGCAAACGTTTTTAAATCTATTGGTTGCTCCAAATCATAATTGACAGATTTAAAAAGCATTTTAATTATTAGCTCGGTAATTTCTTTACTCAAAGCGTATTCATCACTTTTCAATCCGTTGATTTTTTGCATTTCAATATAAATCCATCTCTTTCCATCATCATGGATTGATAAATACATATTATCGACTTGAGAATCTGCTTTCAATTTTTCTCCGAGGTTGTCAACTTTTTGGCGGATATACCTAATGGATATTCCTTCTTGTGATTGAGCAAATGAAATGGAGCTAATTAGTACAACTAAAATTAAGGTTAATACGGTTTTTATCATTACATATTAAAAACAAAAGTGTAAAACCAAATACGAATACATTCTATTTATGTTACATGAATTATAACTGATACTATTTATTGAATAAATGCAATTGTATCAATCCTTCTCAACCAACCCTTTAAAAATTTCTGATTCTGACCTTTCTGTGCAATGGTATAATAATAATGAATCCGTGCTGATTTAATAGCATTAAACAACATTTCCGGTATGCAAGAATTAATAGCACTAATGGTTTGTTTACCTATAATTCCATCAAGTTTTAGCTCAAAGTCAAAGAATCGGTTTAATACCTTTTGAATGCCACAACTTCCCCAATAGCCACTATTTACGCACCAATCAAAGATAATTTCCTGTAATGAACCATTGTTAATATTGCCAATATGGTACTTTTCATAGAAAGTATGCTTATAATATTCTTTCACCAAAAAAGTAAGTTCTGTGTTTTCAATTTTGGTATATCCTTTTATTCCCAATAGAATTACCAGCCTACGTTGCTATACTTACCTAAGCATTTTCATTGCTTATTCAAGCGCTCATCTCCTACCCTGCTCCGGTTCAATCTTGGTACACGTTCGCAATTCCACACATTTTCAATGCAGGTTTAATGCAGGTTCTTCGCACTCCTATGGCGATAAACCTGCAATAAAGCCGTGTTGCCCCTGTGTAAAAAGGCGAACGTGGACCATAGAAGGTTCATAGCAGATCAGAAGCAGGTGCATAGAAAGTGCATACCGTATGCATAGCTTTTGCGAAGACGATGCAAAGAAATGCGAAGAAGGTGCGAAGAAATGCGAAGAGGGTGCGAAGAAATGCGAAGCTTTTGCGAAGAACCTACACAAAAAGTACGAAAACCATTAAAAATGGAATCGAAAATAGCTCTTTTTGCCCAAAAACGGAATCGAAAACAGGCATTTTTGAGCAAAAATGGAATTTTGAGCCATTTTGGGGGTCAAAAAACATGAATAGTTCAAGGGTGGTAACGCTATTTTATCCATTCACAGAAAATACAGAACCTATATAAAAATAGGTTCTTATAAAATGCTATTACTCCGGAATATAAATAATCTCACCATTTTCCATTTGATAGGCCACCCCTACTCTTTTACCCTTATTGCCGGAACTGCTATTATTTTCGGAGGCTTTATAGGTATCTATTTTCTCACCTTTTTTAGTAATAATTTCCATATTTTCTTTACCCGGATTTTTAACCATGGTAAAATCATCTTTACTAAAAACTTCTGTCATTTTATAGCGTGCCACCAAAGCCACCATAAGAGCTAAGGCAAACACCATGGCCACATCAAAAAGGTTAGATACAGTAGCCATAGGATCAATATCCTCATCTTGCAAAAATCGTTTAGAACGTCTCATGGCTTAATTTTTTGGGCTGGTTTTTAATAATTCGATGATAAATTCAAGATTATTAATATCCGAAGCAAACCAGCGTCGTTTAATTTGAAGAATAATAAACCCTACAGCTCCAATAATCAATCCAATTACCGTAGTAGCAAAAGCCACCTGCATATTACTGGCCATACTGGCTATATCGCCACTTGCCAAACCTACCAAAGCCGGTCCCATAGGAATTAATGTGCCCATCAATCCTAAAATTGGTCCTAACTTGGCCAATGTTTGACTCCCTGACAAATCATGCTGACAAACAATTTCAAAATCATTTAATAATTTATTGTAATGAATGTCACTAACAGGGGCAACAATAGCTTTATTTAAATACACTGAAAACAACAATTTGGCTTCACCAGGTAATTTTGACGTCAAATCATATACATTATCAGAATTTAAATTTTGAAAGAGCTCGGCTGTTAATTTATTATGTTTTACTTTATGAATATAGGTACCATAAAAAATTCCAATTAAAATCAATGCTCTGACAAAAAAAATAAGCAACAGCACAATAACAGGCACTAACATACCTGTTGAAATCCAATATAATAATTTAGTTATTTCTTCCATTATTTTGTTTTTTTATTAATCGAACCATTTTAAACTGATAAAATAAAATTCCTAAAGCAATTACACCAACCGCAACAATAAACACAAGTGCTAAAGTAACATAGCCAACTCCATTAAAATGAGCCATAAGCGAAACTGGTGTATTCAAATATTGAATAGAAATAATTATTGCCGCAAGCAACTGCATGATATGGATAAAAAATTTCAGTTCCAGGCGAAAATCCAATTCTGGAATAAGGGATTGAATCATTTTACAGATACCAAAAAATAACAAGGGTATAACCACAGCCTGGATCACTGCCATTGTAGTAAACTCAAAAACAGGGAATTTGATATATAGGATACTACTGATAAAAAAGAGCACCGGAAAAATCAATACGCCTGGAATATATTGAGCTAACTTTAAATAATTTGGTCTCTTTTCGCCATGATAACTACTAATCATATATATTGCCAGTAACAAACCCAATAAGGCTTCTACAATTTGAATCACCATAAAATCATTTATCAAATTGATATCTGCCAAATATTGTTCAAAAAGCGAAAAACTCTGTTCTATAGCCTTTGAGTGCATCAAATAAATAAATATCATTTGCATCAGCGTCCAGACCCATGGAAATATTTTATTCATAAAGCTGAGCTGCACTAAATAAGCAGCACTTGCCAGGAAAAACACTATTAACACTAAAGTTTCCATCATAATTTGTATTAAACGGTTAATGCGCTTTTAATAACCTTAAGGATTTCCTCAGAAAAAAAAGTTCTCCTTGATAAGGATAAAATTCTCTCCTGAGAAAATCCCTGGTTAAGGAATTTATTTACATTGTTTGTCTTTTAAACCAAAACATGGTTTTATTTTTTACGTCGTTTACGAATAAAAAAGGCTATTAAAAGAATGGAGATAAAACCAACACCCACAAGAACAACCATATTTGCTTTTACATTTACCTCTTGAGGTTGTTGAGGATTTATTTTCTCATCCTGTTGTTTTTTTAACACCACATTACTCTTTGCATCCTCTTTAGGAGCTTCAAGAACCTGATCTATTTCGGCATTATAGGCTTGTTTCAACCCGGCAGGAAGCTGGTCATTGATAAAGCTTCGTAATTTGGCATTATCACATACAAAACTACTACAGCCTGCCTCATAATTTTTCACCAAATCAGCGTGTAACTGAGCCATAGCATTAATCTGTTCCTGCGAAGCATTCCATAAACCTTTACGAACAGTTTCAAGCATAACAGCTGTCATCTCTTGCAAAGCATAAGGATTTTCACGTTTAAAAAAATCTTTAACTTTCAGGTTTAACTGATCTTGCACGTAAACATCATACAAATCATCCCAAAGCTGATCCTCAATCACCGAAGGTTTCATCACGTTCCAGCCAAAAGTATTACGGAATGTTTCGGCAAACACCTCAGCATTAGAAGCTCCTCCCTTCATATGTTCTTTAATATAACGTGCATTCAGAAGTGTGGTACGACTCTCAACACCAATAGCTTCTTTTAAACTTTGAACTCTTGGATTGGATGTATTTCTGAAATCATTAAAATACGATTCGGCATCATTACCTGTTACCTCACGAACGGCCAGGTTTAACCCACCCATAAACTCGTAAACATGATCCAGACTTAAAGCACCCCAAGTATTACTTTGTCGGGGTTGAACCACAGCTTCAGTATTTAAAAGAGCTGCTTCAAAAACACCTCTATTAAATCCACCCCAATTCTCTTCGTTGCTATAAACGGCACCCATATTATTTATATAAGTTTGAGCCACGGTTTTGGTACTATCCCAGCTGTCGCTTTTTTCAACCATTCCCATTATGGCCGTACCATAGTTTCCATTAACACCTCCAAACACACGAAACTTAGCCATTTGGCGTGCTTCTTTAGGTGAAAAACCTTTTTCAATCAAATACTTTTCTGCATCAGCCATTCCCTGCTTCACAAAGTTATGCTGACTTTGAGCATTGGCAGCCATGTCGATAGCACGATTAATAATAAACAGTCTGGAAGCTGCTAAATCGCGCAACTGACCTGAGGTTTGCACTACAACATCAATACGCGGACGGGCTAATTCGTCATCAGGAATTAACCTGATATCATTCACTTTACCACGAGGTGTCCATATCGGCTCTACTCCTAACATGTAAAGAATCTGAGCAATGGTAGTTCCTTCACTTTCGATAAAACTGCCCCCCCAAAGTGTAAAGCTTATTTTTTTAGGATATTGACCTTCATGCTTCAACTTGTAATCTCTTAATAAATCTTCAGTTAATTTCTGAGCCACCTTCCATGCCTCCTTAGTTGGAGTTTGCTCAGCATTTATTGAAAACATATTCTTTCCTGTTGGCACACTCTCCGGGTTAGCTACAGGATCTCCTCCTGCCGATGGAGAAGTATAACCTCCATTTAAAGTGTTTAAAATAGCCTGCATCTCAAATTCAGGACTATTTTTCAGTTGATTTCTTTTTTGTAAAACAGAATTCAAAGTATTTTTTATTTCAAAAACAGCATCAGAAAAGGCCTCTTCAACAGGATCAGCCTGTAAAATCTGCGGCGTAGCACCGGAGTGTACATCTACTTTAGCTTTATCTGTTTTGGCAGTTTTTTCCTGAGAACTATGATGTGGGTTCTCTCCTATTTTAGGGATCCAGGATGGATGCCCACTTTTGGCTTTAGCCTTAGGTTTATTTGCATTTGATTCCGACTTTTTCTGCTCCGAAGCCTGTGCCTCCTCCATCTTTTTCTGTCGATAAACCATCATACGCTGCTGCAAATCTTTTTTTGCCAAAGCTCTTTCAGCTTTAAATTTATTTGCTCTATCAAGATCAGGTTTAGCTACAATTTGATGAAATATTTGTTTTGACGGCACTCCTGAAATCAACCTATTGATATATTGTTCAGCAGCTCTCGCATAGTGAGTTCTGATAAAATTCATATCACTTAATTGATCACGATCTACCTGACCTTTTTCATGATCTAATTTTGCCCATGCATAAGCCAGGGTCTCAACAAACATGGCCTTTGAGGTTTCATTTAAAAGCTTAGTTGAATATGATTCACCTAAAGTATATAAACCGGCAGTAATTTTTTCATTTTCAAGTTCAGCCAGGTAAGCACCAATTTTATTCATCTCCTCATCAGCATAAGGTTGTGAAATAATGCTATCCAGATTCAAATCCTTATACATTCCGGATTCAACAAACATTTTCTTTACCGATAAAGCATATTCTTGTTTAATAGAACCTTTGGCTTGTGACCAGGCATCTGATTTTTGAACCAGCATTTGAATATTTTGTGTTGCCTGAGCCTTAATAAACGGCGGAGTAAGATGACTTTGCAAAGCAGCATAGCTTCTACGCTTAGCTATCATAGCTTCTGCAATATTGCTAATCGTATAAATGTAATTATGAGGCGTGGTACCCATAAGGGGATCTGTCCAGTCATAATCAGATAATGCAATTTGTTTACCCGGAGTAAATTCAAGACTCCCATGCGTTCCGAAATGAAAAACTGCATCTGCATGAAAATCATTTTGCAACCATAAATACGGAGCAATATAAGTATGCGGAGGAGCCACTTTAGCACCATGTACCAGTTCGAAAGTATTATCACCTAAACCCGGTAATGGCTGAGGCAACAATACGATATTACCAAACTGAACCCTTGCAACAGCAATATATTCCTGCTCATCTTTATAAACTCCCATATAGGATCCGGGAGCTTTTCCGTACCTGTTTTCAACATCCTGTATCAATTCTTTTGGTAGAGATTTTGAGCACCATTGATTATAATCGTCAACAGAAACCAATGCAGGATTACCCTTTTTTAAAAATTCATCAAAAGCTCCTTTGGCATAAGTCCCTAATACAGGTCCCTGAGCCATAATACGACTTTTAAAAGATTCAAAATCAGCAGGTAAATCGCCCAGGTTATAACCTTCTTTTTTTAACCTCAGTAAAACATGATGCAATGAAGGCAATACTTCCATATTAGCAGCTACCAGGGCATTTTTTCCAGGACCTTTAAAGTAAACAAAAGCCAACTTTTTCTGACTATTATCCAAATCCTGAAGTTTTAAATAATTCTCAGCTATCTCACCAAACTTATTTAAACGATTTGGTATAGCCTTAAAGATAGTGAGACCTTTGTCATCTTTATACTCAGCAAATAAAGCATAAGGAACAATACCCCCATCAAACTCTGGCATAGTTACACTTTGACTTAACAATCCGCCGGCCATTCCCTGAGGATCCTTAACCCATTCATCATATTGTTGATGTACCGTAAGCGGACAAAGAACTGGTACATTTAATTCATTTAAAAAATCAGTAAGTTCCTGAGCAGATCCACCACCCATGGACAATCTTCCATGCGGCATATACACTACTAAATCAGGATGAATTTCTTTCAGATATTTTAATCGGCCACTAAAACCCGAAACCGGATATACGTTCATATTGCGGCGCTCCAGTTCTTCAATTAACTGGTTAAGATGTTCGCGGTTTGCATTAAAAGGTCCAGGTATACTTGTAAAAAGAATTACTTTTTTATTTCCATTTTTATGAATGCCTTTAGTTCTACAATAATTTTCAAACCCGGAAACCGTTTCAAATGCCACTTCTTCATCAATATGAAACAAAACATCAGATGCAATTTTGAAGGGCTCCTCAGGCGCTACGGTAAATAATGATTTTTTATCAATTTTAGTACGGATATACCTAAATAAGTTACAATAATTTTTATTTCCACCATTATTTAAATACCCTTTAACCTTTTCTTCGTCATCTTCATCTAAATACGTTAAATCCAAGCCCTTTGTTGTTGAAGCCTGTAAATACATCGGAGTTCCTTCCTGGCCAATACTTTTAACCTGGCTCACCTGATCTTCGGTTAATTTAAGTCCCATCCCAAAGAAGATAACCATATCATACTTCTTTAAATTTTGAAGATCGGTTTGTTTCACATCTTCAATTTTAAAACATTGATCTTTGAGGGCACCCACCATTTTTGAATACATGAAATCAGGATAATTAACCAACGCCACTCGAGTTGGAGACATATACTTGTTGTAAACAAAAAATCCCGCTATTATAAGCAGGATAAAAACACCTATCGCTAATAATTTCCTCATGATTAATAATAAAAATTTAATTACATAAGTAATTGCAGATTGTAGTTATTCTATGAATAGCAACTACAATCTGCATTATAGATATGAATCGCCAGATAACCTGAGTGTATAAATTTTATGTGTTTATAATTTGATATATAAGGTCATATCAAACTCAGGTTATATATTATTGCATTAACTGATATTCAATTTTAATAATACGTTCAGAAGTACTTTCACCATAAAAATTCACAAAACGAAGCTTATATGTTTCTTCACCTATTTTAAGAATATAGAACCAATTATCATTAACTTTAAACAACTGTGTAGAAGAATCATACGCTTTCCAGCTATAACCAATAACATCCATATCAGCTGAATATTCAAGGCCACTTACATCAGATAAAGATAAATTTGAAAAAGATTCAGAAACATCATCACTTTCTGTATCCTCAACTAAGGCTACTTCAACACCATCAGCAATCAAAACACCAGTAACTTTATATGCATATGGTTCATCCTCGGTTCCAAGGTTTACAGTGTAGTTTGTAAATACAATATCCCAACCAGTTACATTTATTGATATTTCATCTTCTACAAGATTAAAATCTGTCCAGCTATCTTCACCGTAAGTTCCAATTGCAATAGCTTCTTCATCACCCAAAGCATAAAACACCTGCTGCTTATAAGAAACTTCACCATGAGCGGCCTCAGGATCGTAATTCATTTCAGCCGAAAAAGTTTTTAAACCATAATCTTTTACTTCAACAGAATCTTCGTCATCACATGAAGAAAAAACAACAACAGCGGCAATCAATAAAAGAATGTATTTTTTCATTATTTTTTAAGTTTATGACTACTTCAAGAATATTTTTTATGAGCTCTTTGATAGTCGGTTTATAATTTATGTAGTTATTTATTAAATTTAAATGTGGCACTGATAAAATATGATCGGCCATAAGAAATAGGAACATCCGAACCGGAACTATGAGCTGTACTGCTTGATCCACTAGTCATTACGGATGTTACATCAAATAAATTTTTAGCACCGGCAACAATATTTAATCGACCTTTTAAACAATTGCGTTTCAAGGAAGCATTTAAGGTTTGATAAGCCTCTTGCAATCCTTCCTGAATCACCTCATTATCATCGCTATAATAATACGGCAACTCACCATTGTATTTATAATCAGCCTTAAAAACCAGACTGGTAAAAGGTTCAACTAATTTAACTCCACAGAAAAATTCATGAGTCCACTTAAATTTTCCATCCACACTTGCATCACCATAAGTATTACACCTACCGGTTAATCCATAACCCATATTGATTTTAATCTTATTTTTAAAAGAATAATCAACATTAAAATCACCTCCAGTTGATTTAGAATCATCAACATTAAAATAACTGTAAGAAGTTGTATTTGAAATACTCTGAAGAGTTATTAAATTATCCACGGAATTATAATATTGTGAACAACTAATATTTAGCATAGCATTATAACCATAAATCTTATAATCTAAAGTAGAATTGAAATTTATAGAAGATTCGGCTTTTAAATCAGGATTTCCTTCAATATCATGATTGCTATCTTTAAAATTATAATATAACTCTTTGACATCAGGAGCTCTAAAACCCTTTGCTCCTGAGGCTCTCCATGAAAACTTTTTTTTGGCACTCCACTTTGTATTAATAGAATATACTAATGGAGCATTGTAATCAGAATTATAAGCAACACGAATACCGGGTTGTATTTCGAAGGCATTTGATACTTTGTAGTTTAAGTTTAAAAAAGCTGCATAGTCAGAAATATCTTCATGTCCAGACTCTATTCTGGCACCATCCATGGCTTCAACATTAATATCATAACCACATTGTAACTTTAATTTGAGATCGCTAAATTGATACCCCCAAATACCACGAGTCATTTTTTGATACATTTCCTGCGTTCTTTCACGTTGGCTCATGGTGGTTTTCAAAGTGGATAAATCTTTACTAAAATCTTGATTATCGCGATAATATATATTATAAGAAGCTACAATATTCAAAGAATTATTCTTATTCCAGGAACCTGTGATCCCTGCGCTTATATCATAACGCTCAGTAAAATAATAAGTATCTTTAGCAAGGTGTCCCTCACTCAAATCAGACTTATTCCACAGTCTGTCTTTAAATATTCCTCCTTTAATAAAAGGTTGCCAATTTTTACCATCCCATTTATAATTTGCATTTATTTTATATAGCTTCTTGGGTTTCCAATTCATTGATCTGTTGGATTTATCAAAGTCAACCCCACCAAAATATTCATAACCTCCATCCACAGAGAACATATTTTTATCTATCCTTTGAGATCCGGAAACATTAAATGAATACCTACCAACACTTTCGGCATAGACCTTTGTTTGTGTTTCCAGTTTATGATATTTATTTTGCTTTGTAATGAGATTAATAGAGCCAGCCAATGCGTTATTCCCATAAACCACACTCATGGGGCCTTCAATAATTTCGACCTGTTCAATATTATCCAGATTAATCTGACTTAAATCGATATTACCACTTAAACGACCAATAATGGGTACTCCGTCAATCATCACTTTCACATTTTGACCTTCCAGCCCCATCATCTCAATCTGGGTTCCTAAAATAAGATCAGTCGTCATTCGTATATTGGCTTCTGTGGTTAATAATTCACTTAAGTTTACAGAACCTGATTGTTGTATTTTTTCATTATCAATAAGTTTAATTTTATAAATGGAGCTATCGACAGGTACTGGCTTGGATTGACCAGATATAACAACCTGTTCAATATGATAACGATTTACTTTTAAATGAAAATTTTGATGAATCGTATGATCTGATGTAAGATCAACACTTACTTCTATGGGACAGTAACCTATAGCAGATATCTGTAACGTACATGTTACTTCTGCGAGGCCTGTTGCTAATTCAAATTTTCCGTACTCATCAGCCACAGCTCCTTTGCCACTCTCCTTATGAAGAATATTAGCAAAAGATATGGGTTGATTTCCCGAATTCAGGATATAGCCACTAATAGTGAAATCCTTACTTCCGGCTTTGACTAAATTAATTGCTCCTGAAAAAAACAAAACAATTAATAATATAGGCAATAGGTACTTTCCTCTATTGAAATTCATCACTTCTGGTATCATTTATTTGGAAAGCAAAATTATGAGTGCGCAAAAGGATTTACAATCCCAATTATTAATTATTTTTATTCAATATAAATAAGAATAACTCCTCATAAATGAAATAATCATCATTTTTGATGATAAGAAACAAGCAAAATTAAATAGTTAAAGGAAGATGCTATATGTGAACGATGCCTTTGCTTACTTAAAATCGAACCATAAACATTATTGCAGATTTTATATATCAACAGCTCGTTAAATTTAAGACAAAAGAAAAATCACACTTTCTAAAAATAGCATTTTATGATTTAACTTCAATAACTATATTTGCACCTCAATTTTTCGCAACAAAATAGCATTCAATGATTTCAATAGACGGGTTAACAGTAGAGTTTGGGGCAACAACTCTTTTTAAAAACATTTCTTTTGTAATAAACGAAAAGGACAGGATTGCCTTGATGGGTAAGAACGGAGCTGGTAAATCTACTTTGCTAAAGATGATAGCTGGAGTTCAGGCTCCACAGGGAGGAAATATTTCTGTTCCTAAGGACAGGGTGGTGGCTTATCTTCCTCAACATTTGATGACAAAAAGCAACAGAACGGTCTTTGAGGAAGCCTCACAAGCTTTTAAACATATCTTTGATATGCAAAAAGAAATAGAAGTCGTAAATCAGGAACTTACTTCGAGAACGGACTATGAATCGGATAGTTATTATGCCTTAATTGAAAAAGTTTCAACACTTAGCGAAAAATATTATGCAATTGAAGAAACAAATTTTGATGCTGATATTGAAAAGGTATTATTAGGACTGGGTTTTACACGCGAAGATTTTACAAAACCAACTGAAGAGTTCAGCGGTGGATGGAGGATGCGTATTGAATTGGCAAAAATTCTTCTTCAAAAACCCGATTTAATACTACTGGATGAGCCTACAAATCACCTGGATATAGAATCTATTCAATGGCTTGAAGATTTTTTAATCACTTGTGGTAAGGCTGTTATTGTAATTAGTCACGACAGGGCTTTTGTCGACAACATTACAACAAAAACCATTGAAGTAACCATGGGGCGTATTTACGATTATAAAGTTAACTATAGTCGTTATCTGGAGTTACGCAAAGAAAGAAGAGAACAACAACTAAAACAATATAACGATCAGCAAAAAATGATTGCTGAAAACAAGGAGTTTATTGAGCGTTTTAAAGGCACTTACTCTAAAACATTACAAGTACAGTCAAGAGTTAAAATGCTTGAAAAACTAGAAATTATTGAGGTTGATGAAGTTGATAACAGTGCATTGAAACTTAAATTTCCTCCGGCACCACGATCAGGAAACTATCCTGTAATTGCTACTGGTGTTGAAAAAACGTATGATGGTCATTTGGTATATAAAGAGGTAAATTTAACCATTGAGAGAGGTGAAAAAGTAGCTTTTGTGGGTAAAAACGGAGAAGGAAAATCAACATTGGTTAAATCTATTCTTGGAGAAATAGATTTTAGTGGAGAGATTCAATTAGGCCACAATACCATGATTGGTTATTTTGCTCAAAATCAAGCATCTTTATTAGATGAAGAACTTTCTGTATTTGAAACCATTGATCATGTTGCCGTTGGAGATATTCGTACTAAGATTAAAGATATTCTAGGAGCATTTATGTTTAGTGGGGATGATACAACTAAAAAGGTTAAAGTGCTATCAGGTGGAGAACGTACCCGATTAGCAATGATAAAATTATTACTTGAACCTGTTAACCTGTTGATATTGGATGAGCCAACAAACCATCTTGACTTAAAAACTAAAGATATTCTTAAAAATGCGCTCAAATCCTATGATGGAACCTTGATACTGGTATCACACGATAGAGATTTTCTTGATGGGTTAGCCGATAAGGTATATGAATTTGGTAACAAAAAAGTTAAAGAACACTTAGGAGACATCAATCACTTTTTAGAAACTAAAAAGATGAATCACCTTAAAGATATTGAACGAAAAATAAAAGCATAACCAGAATACAAACTGTATATGTTTTTTAATAAGTACCTTACTCAAAATCCCCCTATATAATAAGTTCAAAATTTATATTTTAGTATATTTGTTAACTAGCAAAACAACGGATTTAAGATATTTACTCATTTTTATGGATGAAAAATTGAAATGCTTGGTGGTAAAATTTGGGTGGAGAGTAAAATCTCAAAAGGATCTACTTTCTTTTTTACTATTCCAATAATGAAATAACGTGGTTAGGATTGGTTCCTGTGACGGGAAATAGCCTCCTGTTGTAGTTCTATATTTAGGAGTTTATTATTAATTACAACTTACATTCATTTATTATGGCTAACCTTAGCCTACCACACGATACAATCGTGCAGTAGCGGATAGCTGGGGGGGGCTGAAAAAAGTCTAATTTGATGTTGTTACTTTTGTTTTTTCTAGTATTTCTATTAGTTCAAAGGTTTCAGAGTTACCGTCCATTGGAGGATTTTTCAGTGTGGTTATGAGAACTTTGATTCTGTATTTGTATCCAGATTCATATGTAAATCCTTCTATTCCATTATCTAAAGCTAAGTAATATGTATTACTAGTGTTTTCTTCTGTTGCTTTCATTACCTCAACTAAATCGTCTGTTTGAGGATTTGTTCCATTTAATACTGTCTCTGCAGGAATTGTGAGAATTACAGTTCTTGTATCATCATCATCTTTGTTACATCCAGAAAATAAGATGATGCATGAAATCAATATTGTTAGTGTAGGTAATAAGAAATTATTCCTCATTGTTTTATTCTTTAGTATTATAAATAATGTCTTAGGTAAAAAGATATTACCTAAGACAAATATATTTTGATTAAAAATTATTATCAATTCTTCCACCTGCTGGAGGTGTTGAATTCCCATTATTAAGCTGTGCTTGAAGAGACAATCTTTCGGATTCTGTCATAATAGTATTGTCGCTTTTATATACAACATTATCCAATTCTCTATAAGTATCAGACCTTGCAATGTAAGGCAAGTATAATGTGTTAATCCATTTTCTGTCAGATGTAGAAGCAGTACTTCCTTGAGATATTAGGCTTCCATCAATTTTTGACTTGTTCTTTATAATTTCGACCAATTGTAAATTGTCGGTTATCAATTTTAATGTATGACGATGTGTAGTTCTCAATATAATTAATAAAGAACTACCCCTCTCAAAACGGATCCATAATTCAGTAAAAAAACACAACCCAATGGTAATTTAATTGAGTAGGCAAGGGGAATTAAACCCCAAGCCTCTCATTAAATGGTACGTTAAGTCGTATATCATGCAATTATTCAAACACCATTAAATCTGCAGGCTCCTCCCCTTTCCATCTTCATCTAAAACCTCAATTTATTTAGTCACTTACAACAAATATTTATCACTTAATTTGATTAGTAATTTCAATTTTAACTAAGTTAGTTGAGATTTAATGCCTACAAACTATTTACTAAATAAATATATCTCGACAATTATTGGCAATAAAATAAAAACATTTAGCAGATAAAATGCAAGTAATATTTTTCTTACGAGTTTTTTATCCTGCGAAACTTCCACATGTTTTAATATCATTTTCAATTTCTTCCTGTCCTTTTTGCTATACAGATTTGGGAAATATGCATTCTTATTATGAAATTGTTTAAGATAAAGAAACAAGCAGATTATACAAATCAAAACCAACCCCCATGCACTAATAAAAAATACAACCACCATAATTATCTGTCTTATTAAAAATATATTAATCTTCTATATCATAAAAATCAGCGAGCCAGAATTTGATTTTCAAATTTTTTTTCAATTTTATCAAGCCACAATTTACGTCTTTCGTGTGAAACTTGTTTAACCCTGCTAAAACTAATCCAGGTTCTGTTTTTATATCCTAATTTCCAGAATGTACCCAACAAAAACGATTTTTGAATAGCATTAGCAAATACAAATCGATACAATAATTTAGGAGTGTTCATTGTAGTAATAACTGTAATCCCTTTAATGTTTGTCAATAAGGGTTTCATTTTTGTATTACTACTGTTACTATAATCATAAGCTACTCCCGGAAAAATTACTTTATCAATAAATCCCTTCAATAATGCAGGCATCAATTCCCACCAAATTGGAAAAATAAACACCAAATAGTCTGCATTTTCAAGTCTATGTTTATATTCTATCACTTTAGGATCTATAGGCTGTTTATCCCCAAATGCTTTTAGATCATCAGAACTCATTACAGGATTAAATCCTTCTTTGTCAAGATTTATAATATCAATTTGATGTTTAGCTTTTTCCAGTCCACGAAGAACCGAATTTAAAATTGCGTTGCAATAACTTCCTTCATAAGGATGATTAAATACAATTAATGTTTTCATAATAATGCTGTTTAAAATTAACAGCACAAAAATCACTGATAATTAGCGGCTAAACGATAACAATTGTTAATTAATCATTTTAATTTTCTATTTCTTATACGACTGAGTGAAATTGCGGTAACACCCAAATAAGAAGCTATATAATGTTGAGGAATGCGTTTGATTATTTCAGGATGATTTTTAACTAAATCATCGTATCGCTCTTGAGGACTATCTTTAATTCTCGACAAGAACAACTGTCCGTAGTTACTGAAACGTTCAAAAATAAACTCTTGAAATTGATTTTTAAATTCAATATTTATATCTAATAAATTTTCAAAATCAGTTCGCGCAATAGAAAAAAACACGGTGGGTTCAATACTTTCAATTGTAAACTGGCTTGGTTTTCGATTCATAAAACTATCAATTGAAGCTACTGGTTGACCTTCAAAAAAGAATTGAAAAGTAATGTCTTTTCCATCTTTATTAAACCATTCACGTAAGCAGCCTTTTTTGATAAAAAAGATATTGTTGGAAATTTCGCCTTCATGCAATAAAACAGTTTTGGCGGAAATATTATTTTCAATAAATAAACTTTGAAAATCATTCCTGATTTCCTTTATCTCCTTTAGTTTTATTATCAATTGCTGAATCATATCCAGAACACATCAAAATAACGTAAACCCACCCACAACTATTTCATATCCTCTTCAACCATATTTTTAAGCATAAACAAAGCCATTTCTGAAGCTCTGATAATATTGCGCTCACGAATATGTCCAAATTGAAATTTGTTACTTACAGTTCTTTTGGGTCCGGATACTGCAATCCAAACCGTTCCAACAGGTTTCTCATCAGAACCGCCATCAGGACCTGCGACACCCGAAGTTGATACAGCATAATCCGTTCCAAGAACCTTCCTTCCTCCTTTTGCCATTTGTTCTACTACAGCCTGGCTAACCGCTCCATATTCCATCAAATCATCATCCTTTACCTTAAGCACTTCTTGTTTCACTTTATTATGGTAAGCGATTACACTTCCTCTAAAAAAATAGGAACTTCCAGGTATAGAGGTAATCATATGAGCAATATTTCCACCGGTACAACTTTCTGCTGTACCCAGGGTTATTTTGTAATCAGTAAATATCTGGGCAATAACATCTACCACGGCCACATCATCGTAAGCCACTATATTATTTCCTATTAATGGTTCTAATTTATTTACCAGTTCCTCTATTGCTGTTTCAAGTTTCTTCTTACTATTTCCGCGCCCTGTAAAACGCAATCTGATTTTACCGGGAGCAGGTAAATACGCCAATTTAATAAATTCGGGGATTGAATCTTCAAACTCCTGTAACATTTCGGCCAGTACAGATTCCGGAATATTATGTACCAGTACTGTTTTATGCACGATACTTTCAATATTAAAGCGTTTGGTTAATCTTGGAATAATATTATATTCCATCGCATACTTCATTTCCGAAGGAACTCCCGGCATAGAAACAAATATGGTTCCTTCGTGCTCAAACCACATAACAGGTGCAGTACCAACAGGATTTTGAATTACGGTACAACCTTCAGGAACCAATGCCTGGGCACGATTAAGATCATTAATATTTGGCACGTATTTTTTTAGAAGGCTTTTTACATCATCAAAAACCTTTTCGTTAAAAACAAGCTCCGTATTAAAAAACTTACACATAGTAACCTTTGTAATATCATCTTTTGTTGGCCCCAATCCGCCTGTCAGCAACACAACATCTGCCCTTACTGATGTTTCTTTTAAAATATTTAAAATTTCATCTTCTGTATCACTCACAGAATTAATTCGACTTACTTCAAATCCTGCTGCATTTAATTGCTGCCCCATCCATGCTGAGTTAGTATCAACAACCTGACCTATTAGAAGTTCATCGCCAATGGTTACTATTTCAATTTTCATTTTTATTGTTTTAAGACTCAAAAATCGATATTAACAAATAATGATTTTTTGAATTCTCGTTCTAAACTTTTATTAGTAAGTATTTATTTTTTATTATTTTTCAAAGCCCTCACTCTTTCAAGTAAAGGTGGATGTGAATAATGAAAAAACACATAAAGAGGATGTGGTGTTAAATTACTCAATGCATTTACTGAAATAGTTTTCAAAGCTGAAATCAAAGATTCGGGATTATGATTTTTAGCAGCAAATTCATCTGCCTCATATTCATTTTTTCGTGACAATAAAGTACTTATTAAGCCTGTAGCACCCGATATTGGACTATATAAAATTCCAAATGCTATTAATCCGATATGAAAAACAGGTTGCTGAACCCCCAAAGCCACCGATAAAACAGGAGAATCAACAAATACAGAAAAAATAAATAACATCACTCCTGTTTGTATAACTCCGGCAATCATTCCCCACAAGGTATGTTTCTTTTTATAATGGCCTATTTCATGCGCTAAAACACCAACAATCTCATCTGTTTTTAAATCATTAATTAGTGTATCATAAAGAACTATTCTCTTTTTAGAACCTAAACCACTAAAGAAAGCATTTGCCTTTGTACTCCTTTTTGAACCATCCATTACGTAAACATTATCAAGTTTAAAGTTTACAGCTTGACAAAAATCCTGAATGGCGGTTTTTAACTCACCATCTTCTAATGGCTTTTGTTTGTTAAAAAGAGGCAAAAGAACAGATGTATAAAACATAGTCATTAAAAGCATAAAAGCGGTAACCAGGCCCCATGCGTATAACCAGAAAAACTCGGCAGCTATTGAATAAAACCATATAATCAATGCCATAATACCTCCACCAAGAAGTGCTCCCAATAATAATGACTTTATTAAGTCACCAATAAAAGTTTTGGGAGTAGTTTTATTGAATTCAAACTTTTCTTCAATAACAAAAGTACTGTAAATTGAAAATGGAATATTTAATAGTGTAGAAGCCAGACCTATAATACCAAAAAACACCAGAGCTCTAATTATGATATTATCAGAAGCACCTAATGCCCATTGATCCACAATTGCAAAGCCCCCGGCAAACAACATTACTAAAATCAAACACAGGTTAAATATGCCGGTTATCCATCCAAATTTATGATTCGCTATAGAATACCTTTGTTGCTTAGCATATTTTTGCTGATCATAAATCCCTTCTAATTCATGAGGAATAGTCTCAGACCAACGTGTTGTATTTAGATACAATAAAAACCGATCCCATATAAATTCAACAACTACCATTGCAATAATCACATAAAAAACTGTAGTATACATACTTACACCCTCTATTTATTTTATACAACAAACCGCTCTTTAACTACAATAATGTAAATAAAGAACGGTTTGCAAATATCTTAAAATTATATCAATTATGATTTTTCCTGCTTAATTATTTTTGGCGCTTTGATTACAAAATATATTCCTACCAATACAAATGGAATACTAAGTAATTGTCCCATATTTAAAAGCATATCTTTTTCAAAAGCTTCCTGGTTTTCTTTTACAAACTCAATTAAGAATCGTGCCAGAAATGTTCCTATTAAAAACACACCAAAAATTAATCCTGTACGATCTTTAGCATCTGTTTTCCAATACATCCACATTATAACTCCAAATAAAGCAAGGTAGGATAATGCTTCGTATATTTGTGTTGGATGAGATGCGGCTGAATACACAGGTTGAGCTCCTGCCATCCACTCATGAATATTTTCAACAAACTTGAAAGCCCATGGTAAATCTGTCGGGTGACCATAAATTTCATGGTTCATTAAATTTCCCATCCTGATAAAAAATGCAGCTAAAGCAGTAGGTATTACCAGGCGATCTAAGGTCCATAACGGTGATTTTTTAGATACTTTCCTAGAGTAAATTAAAATGGCTATCACAATCCCTAAAGCTCCACCATGACTGGCTAACCCACCATGCCACACTTTAATAATCTCACCCAGGTTTTGAGAATAATAATCCCAACCATAAAAGAATACATGTCCCAAACGAGCACCAATAACGGTAGCCAAAATCACATACATAAATAATTTTTCCAACCATGGCAATGGAATTTTTTCCCACTTAAACATTTTTTCCATGAGTTGATAACCCAATAAAAATGCGATGGCAAAAAACAATCCATAATAACGGACAGAAAAAGGTCCCAGGTGAAATATTTCAGGCTTTACACCCCATGTAATGAAATCAAGTACCATATGTTCTATTATAAAGAAAAAAGATAAGAGATCATGCCCTAACACAATCTCTGTATCTTTTATAAAAAATATTAATCTGTTAATTTAAAATTATTCCTTTCCTTTACCATGGCATTGCTTATATTTTTTACCACTTCCACAAGGACAAGGATCATTACGACCTACTTTTTTCTCTACCCTTACAGGCTGAGCTTTGGGTTTTTCTTTGGGTTTACTATTCCCGGCTCCTGGATATTCATCTTTACTAGTTCTCAGTTTACTTAAATCCTGTCGCTGACGAACCTCAACTTCTTTTATCTCATTTGGATTTTGAACCGGTATACTTGCCTTAACCAAAGTTGAAACCACATCCTTATTAACTTGTTCAATCATTGTTTTAAACAAATCAAAAGACTCGAACTTATAAATCAACAAAGGATCTTTTTGCTCATAAGAGGCATTTTGAACTGATGTTCTTAAATCATCCAATTCACGCAAATGTTCTTTCCATGAATTATCAATGGTCATTAAAATAATTGACTTTTCAAGAGATTTGACCAACTCAGCTCCGTTGGTTTCATATGCTTTTTTAAGATTTGTATTGATTTGAAAAATCTTCTGACCATCAGTAAAAGGGACTACGATATTCTGATACTGCTGACCTCTGTTTTCATATACATCTTTAATTACAGGCATTGCCTGGGCTTTAATGCTTTCAATCTTTCTTAAATAAGCACTCCATACATTATTATAAAGCTTATCTGCCAATTCATTAGGACTACCTTTCAGGAATTCTTCACTATCAAAAGGTGATGAAACAGAAAATACCCTGATTAAATCCATTTCAAAACTTTCGTAATCGGCATTTTGATGATGCTCACCTACAAGGCTCTCACAAGTATCATAAATCATATTTGATAAATCGACCTGAATTCTTTCACCATAAAGTGCATGTTTACGTTTTGTATAAATTACCTCACGCTGAGAGTTCATTACATCATCATACTCCAATAATCTTTTACGAATACCAAAGTTATTTTCTTCAACCTTTTTCTGAGCTCTTTCAATAGATTTGGTAATCATTGAGTGTTGAATAACTTCACCATCCTCAACTCCAAGTCTATCCATATATTTTACGATTCTGTCAGACCCAAACAATCTCATCAGGTTATCTTCCAATGAAACGAAGAACTGAGAACTACCTACATCACCCTGACGACCAGAACGACCTCTTAACTGACGGTCAACACGGCGCGATTCGTGACGTTCAGTACCTACAATAGCTAAACCACCGGCAGCTTTCACCTCATCAGTTAACTTAATATCGGTACCACGACCTGCCATATTAGTAGCAATAGTAACAACTCCTTTACCCCCTGCTTCAGCTACAATTTCAGCCTCGCGCTGGTGTAACTTCGCATTCAGTACATTATGTTTGATACCTCTGATCTTTAACATCCGGCTTAACAACTCTGAAATTTCTACAGAAGTTGTACCTACAAGAACAGGACGCCCATCTTTAACCAACCCTACAATTTCCTCAATAACAGCATTGTATTTTTCACGATTGGTTTTATAAACCTTATCCTCTCGATCATCACGTGCTATAGGCTTATTTGTTGGAATTACAACCACATCCAATTCATAGATATCCCATAACTCACCTGCTTCAGTTTGCGCCGTACCTGTCATACCCGACAGTTTGTGATACATCCTGAAGTAGTTTTGTAAGGTAATAGTTGCATATGTTTGTGTTGCAGCCTCAACTTTAACACGTTCTTTAGCTTCGATTGCCTGATGCAGTCCATCTGAATAACGACGGCCTTCCATAATACGACCAGTTTGCTCATCAACAATCTTAACTTTGTTGTCCATTACCACATACTCAGTATCCTTCTCGAATAAAGTATATGCTTTTAAAAGCTGATTTACGGTATGAACCCTTTCTGATTTAATACCATAACTCTGTAACAGTTCATCTTTCTTAGCTAGTTTTTCATTATCCTCTAAAGAAGATTTTTCCAACTCAGCAATTTCTGATCCAATATCAGGCAATACAAAGAAGTTTGGATCATCAGAATCTCCGGTAATTAAATCAATCCCTTTTTCTGTAAGTTCTATTGAATTATGCTTTTCGTCGATAACAAAAAATAACGGATCCGTTACAATATGCATATTTTTGTTATTCTCCTGCATATAATAATTTTCTGTTTTAAGCATACTTGCCTTAACACCAGGCTCACTTAAAAACTTAATCAAAGGTTTATTACGAGGAAGACCTTTATAAACACGCAATAATTCAAGAGCACCTTCTTCAGCTTCTTTTTTATTAGATGATTTCATTTTCTTTTTGGCATCAACCAAAATTCCTGAAACCAATTGTCGTTGCACTTCAAATAAACGCTCTACTTTTGGTTTAAGCTCTTCAAATAACTGATCATCACCTTTAGGCACAGGGCCAGATATAATTAAAGGAGTACGGGCATCATCAATTAACACAGAGTCAACCTCATCAACAATGGCAAAGTTATGTTTGCGTTGCACCAAATCATCAGGTGAAACAGCCATATTATCTCTTAAATAGTCGAAACCAAACTCATTGTTTGTACCAAATGTAATGTCACAGTTATATGCTTTACGGCGCTCATTTGAATTTGGGCGGTGCTTATCAATACAATCCACGCTTAATCCATGAAACTGATACAATGGCCCCATCCATTCAGAGTCACGTTTTGCAAGGTAATCATTCACTGTTACCACGTGAACCCCACGTCCGCTTAAAGCATTTAAGAATACAGGCAAGGTTGCCACAAGAGTTTTACCTTCCCCTGTTGCCATCTCTGCAATTTTACCCTGATGAAGAACAACACCACCAAATAACTGAACATCATAATGAATCATATCCCAGGTAATGGTATTACCTCCAGCTTCCCAGGAGTTATACCAAACAGCTTTATCCCCATTGATCTCTACAAAATCATGAACAGCAGCTAAATCTTTATCAAAATCAGAGGCGGTAACTTCTACCGTTTCACTTTGGGTAAATCTGCGAGCAGTATCTTTTAATATTGCAAAAGCCTCAGGCAATATTTCTTCTAATATTTTCTCAAGTTTTTCGTCAATATCCTTTTCAAGTTTATCAACTTCACTGTATATCTTTTCTCTTTCTGCAATATCTACAGTGCTATCTTCTGTTTTTGCTTTTAATTCAGCTATTCTATCCTGATCCTCTTTGATATAGGCTCTGATTTTTTCCTTTAAACGCTCAGAACGTTGACGCAATTCATCATTAGAAAGCTTTTCTATTTCAGGAGATACAGCCTTTACTAAATCCACAACAGGATTTAATTCTTTAAGATCTCTCTCATATTTGCTACCAAACAACTTGGTAACGATATTATTTATAAATGCCATTACTTATTTAATTTCTATAAACAAAAATGAAAAACAACCAGATTTAATCCGGTTTGATTAATATAAATTCTGATTAAAATACCTTAATCAATCATCAGGAAACTATCTGTTTCCAATTATTTTAAAAGTAGAAAAACAGGACCTGCCCTGGATACAAAATCAGCACCTGAAAATAATGATGTATAAATACTATTTGAAGTCCGGATCTGATTATTAATTAAGGGTTCTATAAAATATTCAGAACTTAAATATTCCGTAACAGGAACACTTTCAATTGTAAGCCCCCTGTATATTACGTGTTTTCTTCCTGTTTCAACTAAACTACCAAAACGAAATTTATGATTGTTTTGAGACTTTGATTTTTTAACACGCTGTACTGTCTGAACTTTATCTGAAGCATTAAGATCAATTTCAATACCATAGGAACGTAATGTTTCGGCATTAATGTCCATAGTTCCGGCTACACATGATGTCATGGTAACCAAAAGCGTAATGCTTAAAACCTTAAATTTGGACAATTCCTTCATTTACTTTATTAAAAAAAATCTACGAGCACAAATGTAGTAAAAGATTTGAGACCTCTACAATAATAGCAAGTTAGTTTTTAGGACTAAGAAAATAGTTAAAAGTTAAAAGTCAAAAGTCAAAAGTTGAAAGTTGAAAGTTGAAAGTTTGAATAAACAGCTAATGATAAAAGAGGCTCTCTACATCCATAGTTCGGTAAATATTTACAATCATCATCTTCATAGGTGTTTACAACCCACAGCACACAACATATAAATAATTGATTAAGCATCTTAGTATCATTAAATATGCTCTAACCATTTACTTTTCCGGCATATAACTTTTTGCCTCAGGCAAAAACTCTTTAATATTTTTAATACGAGTTTCATCTGAAGGGTGCGTGCTTAAAAATTCAGGAACACTGTTACCGCCTTGCGACATCCGAGTCCAGAATTCAACAGCTACTTCAGGGTTATAACCTGCCATGGCCATAAAAACCAATCCCATTTTATCCGCTTCCGATTCATGAGTGCGCGAATAAGGTAATAACATACCATATTGTGCTCCCAAACCAAAAGCTCCCATATAAATAGCCTTTGTTTGTGCCGGTTTTTCACTCAAGGCTACTTGTAATCCTGTAGCAACAGCCTGAACCCCCATTTGCTGACTCATCCTTTCGTTACCATGACGAGCAATAGCATGCGCAATTTCATGTCCCATTACTACAGCAATACCTGCTTCATCCTGAGTATAGGGTAATATACCTGTATAAAAAACAACCTTACCTCCCGGCATACACCATGCATTAGGAGTTGCATCCTCCACCAGGTTAAATTCCCAGTTAAAATACTGCAATTCATTCTCTAATCCATTATCTTTCATATATTTTTCAACAGCAGCAGCAATTTTCCCACCTACTTTTTTCACTAAATCAGTATTTGTTTTATCTGCAGAAATCTTTGCACTATCTAAAAACGAATTATAATTAGTCAAAGCCATTTCTGCCATTTGAGAAGACGGGAATAAGCTAATTTGCTTACGACCAGTAATTGGCACAGTAGAACATGCAGTCATAAAAACTGCAACAACACTTACTACAACTAAATATTTCCAGTAATTTCTCATCATATTAAAATTAATCATGTTTAGGTAAACTATCACAAAAGTAATATTTACAACCGAAAATTTATATTAAGGTTCAATATTGGTATTCATCCAATACCTGTTTTCTTCCTCGTCATCATCATCTTCCTCCTCCTCAAGCTGAGAAGGAGGTCTTTGTGGCCCCTCTTTTCGATAAACCACAGCCATCATCAATCCAACTAAACCTCCCCATAAATGGCCTTCCCATGAATAAGGTAAATCTACTTTTAAAGGTAATGCACCCCAAACCAAACTCCCGTAAAAGAAAACAACAATAAAAGAAATCGCTATTAAACGATAGTATTTTCTAAGAATCCCACTCAAAGTCAAAAAAGAAGCTAAACCATAAACAACACTACTTGCTCCAATATGCCAGACATCCCGAGCTGCCAACCATGTACCTGTTCCACTCAATATATAAATCAAAAAGAAAACTTTATATGCAATTTTATGATAAAAATAAAACAATGCCACTCCAAGAACAAACAGAGATATGGAATTAGAATAAAGATGCCCCCAATCTCCATGAATTAATGGCGAAGTTAAAATTCCCATGATACCATCAACACTCAATGGTCGGATACCCCACTCTGTTAATTTAACATTCTCTAATTCCTCAAGTAATTTTACTATTATAATTGCAATAATTAATACAGAAGGAAAAATCAGACTATGAATAAAACGTCTTTTTTCAATGGGCATATGTGAACCTAATCCTCTCAAAACAGTTTGTATAGATTGTACAGTTAATCAAATTCGAAATATAAACAGAAAATTAATCTTATAATACGGATTTAAACAATGATTACTGTCAAAAGTACTATTTTAACGATAATTAAAAATCTTATTTAGTTCCCATTTGATTGTTTTAGTAATTTTGTAGGCTTATTAAAAAATATGAATATACTTCAGCATCTGGATAGCAGTGAGAAAAAAACCTTTAAGCTGCATATATTTTATAGCAGCATTGACGGAATAGCAAGAGGAGCTTTAATTCTTAATGAGTTTATCTTTATTAAATCTTTAAGAGGATCAAATGTTCAACTGGCTTTTTTATTTCAATTCAGCATGGTTGTTTTTCTCTTTGCCATGCTGGCAAATGAAATTATGCGCAGGTATCCCAATCGTAAAACACTATTACGTACAGTGGGCATAATCACCCGTTTGCCTTTAGTTATTTTTTCGATCTTTCCTGCCGTGAATGAAGATTTAGGATTATCACCTAAGTTTCATTTCCTGTTTTTATCAGTCTTCCTGTTGTTTTATACTTCGCAGATAGCTGTTGTTCCTTCTATCAACCAATATTTAAAAGGAAATTACAAACATGAAAATTTCGGAAAACTATTCGGTTATTCAACCACAATCAACAAGGTATTAACCATGGTTTCTACTTTTATTGTTGGGTTATTACTCGATTTCGACCCCAATTCCTACCGCATATTTTATCCTATGGTTGGTATTTTAGGTGTTATTTCAATTTTCCAGTTAACTAAAATTGAATTCAAGCAAAGAATTGATCCTGTAGTAAAACCAATGGGTAAAGCATTAGGCGACTCCTTTAAGAGAATATTCAATATCTTAAAAACCAATATTCCATTCCGTCATTTGGAGCTGGGATTTATTCTTTATGGTTTTGCATGGATGAGTACACATGCCGTAATTACTATTTTTTACAAAGAAGCTTTAGATTTAAATTACTCGTCCGTTTCTTTTTATAACAATGCTTATAACCTGGTTGCTATTGCTGTTTTACCAATATTTGGCAAACTTTTAGGAAAAAAAGACCCCAGGAGATTTGGAATATTAACCTTTAGTTCATTAATGTTATTTATAGCTTTTACAGCACTATCTGAATACATTCCCTCATACAGTGAAATATTAGGTATCAAACTGTATCACGTGTTATTGATTGCAGTAATATTTAATGGATTATTCATGGGAAGTATGCCATTATTATGGGGAATAGGCAGCAGCTACTTTTGCGAACCCCACGAAGCCGCTGACTACCAATCAGTACACCTGTTTTTAACCGGAGCAAGAGCTTTATTTGCTCCAATTATAGGAATTCAATTATATGAATTATTTGGATTTAGCATTACTTATGCTGTTGGTATCATTTTTTTAACTATGGCTATACTTTTAATGATATATTCTCAAAAAAGTTATCCTAAAAATTAATATCATTACATTCTCAAATATATCCCATGTATATTTAATTTATATTTCATTTAAACAACCGGATTTAATGTCGAAAAACTCTATTTTAAATACAATAAAAGAAACAGAATGGTATAAGGCACTTTACAAGGAGTTCTGGAGAAAACCCAATCGTTTAACAGCATTAAAAGTAGTTATAGCTTCTACCGTACAAGTCATTCCTTTTTCTATATTTTTTAATCCTTATTGGGGCACAACTTTAACCTTAGGAACTGTTGCTGCCGCTCTGGCAGAAACGGATGACCACCCCAAAGGACGTTTGAAGGCTCTAATTATTACCATTATTAGTTTTGCTATCACAACCACCTCTGTTACAGTCTTAAAACCTTATCCAATATTATTTGGAATCGGGTTTATTTCATCTACGATTTTATTTATTTTAATTGGTGGCGTTAGCGAAAGATACAGGGGTATTTCATACGGGGCAATTTTAATTGGGATTTATGCCATGCTTGGATTAGATCATAACATGAATTGGTATCTTCAACCCATACTGTTATGCTCCGGAGCCCTGTTTTATGGAGCTATTTCCCTGTTTCTGCTATATAAAAAACCAGGACGACTCGTAGAAGAACAACTTTCCAGAGGTTTTATTGCCCTTTCTGCATACCTGCAGGAAAAAGCAAAATTTTTCCCTATTAGTGAAAACCAAGAATCAAACATCAGCGGAAAACTGGCTGTTTTAAATGTTAATGTAGTAACTGCTCTTGAAAAATGCAAAGAGGTTATCAACAACTATGGCGACGAAGTAAAAGATCAAAACGAACTGGCACCTTTTTTACAACGGTTCATGTTATTACAAAGTCTCCACGAAAGAGCAGCATCCAGTCATGAGAGATATGAAAAACTAAAAGAAAAATCAGAATATAAAGAAATACTGGAAGGATTTGCAGAGTTACTGCATCAATTATCTCATGCAACAAAAACTTTAGCAGATTGTATGCTAACAGAACAAAAATACAACCACCCGGTATCTATTGAATGGATTATTAGTGCTTTAGAATTTGAAATTGACAAATTACCCAATTACGACAGGCAATTACTCGAATTACTTTTACATAATCTTACTCGTTCGCATTTATCTTTAAAAAACCTGTACAAACCAGAAATCAGCACTTCAATTCCCCGGTTAGGGCAAGACGAAAGAAGTTTCTGGAAACGCATTAAAGATCAGCTAACCATAAAACACCCAAGATTCAGATATGCAATACGTCTGAGCGCCTGCTTCTTAATAGGTTATCTGATAGTGATAAATTACAATATGGATAAAGGTGAATGGATAATGCTGACTTCCTTGTTTGTTTGTCAACCCACCTACAGCGAAACAAAAAAACGTTTATTTGAGAGGATTCTGGGAACACTAAGTGGTGTTGTTATTGGTATTTCTTTAGTTGGTTTTATGCCTACATTTGCAGGTCAAATATTATTAATACTTCTAAGTGTTTATTTCTTTTTCTATTATAGAAGTTCAAACTATTCGTATGCTGTTGTATTTATAACCATTTATGTGTTAGCTGGTAATATAATGACCAGAAATATGGGTGTTGCCGTTATGCTACCCAGGGTTATTGATACGATTATTGGAGCCGGCATTGCATTTTTTGCTATCCGTTTATTATGGCCAAACTGGCAACACAAGCAATTACCTGGTTTATTATCGTCGGCATTAAAAAACAATGCTTTTTATTTAAAAGAAATATGGGATGAATATAAATACCCAAAAGAAGACGACTACAATTATCGCCTGGCCAGAAGACTTGCTCATAAAGCCGACAATTCATTAACATTATCGTGGCAAAGTATGCGTGTTGAACCTAAAAAAAGAAAACGGGCTTTAGACACAGCCTTTACTATTACATACTTAAACCACGTACTTCTTTCTTACATATCAGCTTTAGGTGCTCAAAGAGATGAATTAAACGAATTACCCATTGACGAAACAGAGGAAATTATTAATACAATTAATTTAACTCTAAACGAGGCTGCAAACAGAATAAGTCAACTAAAACAAAAGGATACAAAAGTTAACTTGCCTTTATTAAAGCCGCTACTTATTAAATTAAGAGATCAAATAGACGAGTTAAAAGACTCAAAACACAAACAGCAATTAAGATTAATTTACAATATTACAGGAGTTAGCAATAAGCTACTAAGAGAATCGGGAGAGCTTGTTAAATAACAATGGCAAAACATAAATATTTCGTTGTATATCCTTTGTCTAAAATCCTGATAATCTATACCCGGCCTTTAATTTCATCAATCAATTGAGTTAATTTTTTCATCTCAAACTGTCGGTTTATTGAATAAATACCGGACTCCATTTCTACTAAATTATACAGCGACAATGCCTTTAAATAACAAATCTCCGACTTACCTTCATTTCCATTGGCAAGATGAATATCTCCTCCCCTTACGAGCAAACCGGCAATAATCTCTAAACCTTCAAAACTTTCTCCAAACTGATTCTCAAAGACAGCCCTTAATTGATCTACCTCCATATCCAGAACTCTGTCCTCTTCCAGGTCAAAAGCTCTTTTTAAAGCTTCAGAATATAACTTTTGAGCTTGTTGCGTTTTGCCATCTTTCAACAATCCAAGAATTGCAGCTATAACCTTAGCTATCTCTTCAATCATTCTTAAAATATAATCTTTTCGAATCATCTTTATTAAATTTAAATCTACCCCGAAGATAATATTTATTCAAAATAAAAAACTAAAAGATGTATCTTTGATGCACTAACTTTTTAAGAAAAAAATATGATTATAGATAGTTTAGATAATGCAAAGCATTATCGCAACCTGAGCGAAAGGTTAAATAAAGGCCTGGAATTTATTGAGGAAGTTGATTTTTCAACTATTGAACCGGGGAGATATAATATTGATGGCGATAACGTATTTGCTATGGTTCAGGAGTACAATACTAAAGAACCTGAAAATGCTCGTCCTGAAACTCATGAAAGGTATATCGACATTCAATATATTGATAGTGGATCAGAGTACATAGGATATGCCCCACTTGAAGATCAGGAAATTTCAGAAGCTTATAATCCCGAAAAAGACATTGCTTTTTATCATGCTGACGTAAGCCAGGTTAAGCTCGAGGAAGGAATGTTTGGTATTTTCTTTCCAAACGACATTCATGCTCCAGGTATTAAAATTGAAGAATCAAAACCTGTAAAAAAAGTAGTAGTAAAAGTATTGTTATAAAACAAAGGGTGTCATTTTTTTTATGACACCCTTAATTCCTTAACTCTTGTACTTTATTAAATACGGAAAAAATTCAAGCAACTCAAATCAAGCAACTTGAAAGCCAAATATATCTTTACTCAAAAACTAACAAATAAATTAAATTAATTTGGCCAAATATAATCTTCTTCTTCCTCATCCCACATCGGGCCAAACTGTATTTCTGTTACCGCCCCGTTTTCAAACCAAAAGTTAATACTTGATTCAGGAAATGAAATAACTTCATTATCCGGACTCTCAGGAGATGAAATATCCTCTCTTTCGTATTCACCAAGATCTAAATCCTCAACCTTACTCAGTAATTCTTTATCTGAAGCACCAATTAGCTTCACACCTTCTAATGTAGCTTCCGGATCACTAACTGCAATAGAACTTAATTTCCAATCATCTACTTCATCAAATGAAATAGAAACCTCTATTTCATCATAGTGGAAAGCTTCTGTATTATCATCAGATTCATCACTGGAAGCATATTCATCAACTTCAGTTGGCTCACCTAAAATCTTTTTAACTTCGGAGCGGGTCATTCCAAATTGAATATCACCATAGCCTTTACCAATTAAAATGTCTTTCATGCGTATAAAATTTGTTTTTTAATTGCCACATAAAACTCGCCAACATAGTCATATCTATGCATATAAACACTTTGACTTTGTTAATCTCCCGATTCTCATGGCTTGTTTCATATTTATATTAGTTGGTAATAAAAGTTAAACTAATATCGAATGCAATATAAACTAATAATTCTTGATATACATTAATCCGGGGCTAATTTTATTTTATATTTCATAACTTTTTTAATACCTTCTTAAAACTGTCTACTGATGAAACTTCTATAAACTTGCCCGGCAATTGTTTATTGTAATTTTTAATCTGCAAACCACTCACATAAAAATAACTTTGAGGTAAATGTTTTTTATACTTATTAAAAACAAATTCTAAATCATTGTTTTCAGGCGGAGAAATAAATGAGCTAAAAAATGCATCCACTTTTTTTAATTGATTTACCGTTAATATATCCTCAAAAGGAACAGATCCTCCAAGATACAATACATTGAAACCTTCTTTTCTTGCAATTAAACTATAAAACAGTAAACCTATTTCATGCACCTCTCCTTCCTCCAGAAAAAATACGATCAACTTATCATTTTTAGTATTCTCCATCTCCTGATCAATTGCCACGATCAATTTCTGACGAATCAGATTACTCATAAAATGCTCTTGTGCCGGCATCACCGAACCAGCTTGCCACAAAACCCCTACCTTATCCAAAAACGGGAACAATATTTTTTCTACAGTATTTTCAAAACCTCTTTTCATGATAGACTGGGTGAGAGCATTATTAAACTTACCCTCATTTAACTCAAGCATGGAAAGCATTAAACTTTCAATCTGAATACCTGCATTTTTTGTATCCAGACATAAATCCAGAACTCTCTCCTTCAAGCTATCATCGCCCAACCTGGCTATTTGCGAAATTTTATAACCGTTTTTATTAAGTATAGCAATATTTAAAAGTCGTTTTAAGTCAGAATCGGAGTATAATCTGATATTTGTCTCTGTTCTTTGCGGAACCACAATATGATAACGTCTTTCCCAAATACGTATCGTGTGAGCTTTTACACCAGAAATCTTTTCTAAATCCTTTATTGAATAAACTCCCATCTTGTTATAATTTCTTTAAGAAATACTTTAATTACAGATTTTTATATCATTATTTCTTCAGTATTATTAACCACTCTCCAAATAATTTGTTCATATATATTTGATGAAAACTATTCAAAAAACACGGTTAAACGAAAGCAAAGTAAACACTCTTTATTTGTATAAGTTCTTATTAACCTGAGTTCAATTTCAATTAAAAGTTTAACTTTGTGCGTTAAAAAAGAAAATAAGTATTATGATAAAATCAATGACCGGCTTTGGAAAAGCCACCTGTGAGCTTCCCGGGAAAAAAATTAGTATTGAAATAAAATCATTAAACAGTAAACAATTAGATGTAAGTATGCGCTTACCGAATATTTACAGGGAAAAAGATTTAATTTTAAGAAACGAAATTGCCAATAAACTAGGCAGGGGAAAAGTTGACGTGGGTTTTTACATTGATTTTTTAGGCAACGAAAAAGTTACCTCTATTAATGCTCAGGTAATTGAAAATTATTTTAACCAGCTATCTCCCGTGGCAGATAAACTTGGCTTAATGGATAAAACAGATATTCTCAGAGCCATCATGCCTCTTCCTGATACCATTAAAACTGAACAGGCTGAATTGGATGAAGAAGAATGGAAGTTAATTGCTGCAACTTTTAGCCAGGCAATTCAACGTTTGGATGAATTCAGAACTCAAGAAGGTTTATCGCTTAAAAACGAAGTTACTTCACGTATTGAAAGCATAAGAAGTTTATCCCTTCAGATTGAACCTTACGAAAAAGAAAGAATAGAAAAAATAAGAGAAAGAATCCTGGATCAACTTAACGATTTAAAAGAGAAAATTAAGGTTGATGAAAACAGGTTTGAACAAGAAATGATCTTTTATCTTGAAAAACTGGATATTACAGAAGAAAAAGTTCGCCTGGCAAATCATCTTGATTATTTTAATGAAACGGTTTCTAACGAAGAAATGGTAGGTAAAAAGCTTGGTTTTATTACCCAGGAAATAGGTAGAGAAATAAACACACTGGGCTCAAAAGCAAATCATTCTGAAGTTCAAAAACTAGTCATACAAATGAAAGATGAACTTGAAAAAATAAAAGAACAAAATTTAAATATTTTATAATTCATTACCCCTAAATCATATTTCGTCAATGACAAAAAAAGGAAAGTTAATCATATTTTCTGCCCCTTCCGGATCAGGGAAAACCACAATTGTTAAACACCTGTTAACAAAGGATTTTAATATGGAGTTTTCGATCTCTGCAACCACCAGAAATCCCAGAGGAGAAGAAAAAGATGGTGTAGACTATTACTTTTTAACTCCCGATGCTTTTCGCGCTAAAATTGAAGCCGGTGAATTACTCGAATGGGAAGAAGTTTATACCGACAAATATTATGGAACCTTAAAAAGCGAAGTGGAACGCATTACTTCAAAAGGAAACAACATTGTTTTTGATGTTGATGTTATTGGTGGATTAAACATAAAAAAAATGTATGGCGATGAAGCCATTGCTATTTTTATACAACCGCCTTCTGTGGATGAACTAAAAAACAGATTATTAAAAAGGGGTACTGATTCTATGGAAGTGATTCAACAAAGATTAGATAAGGCAGAAGAAGAGATTGGTTATGCCGGTGGTTTTGATCATATTATTGTCAATGATATACTTGAAAAAGCTATTGACGAAGTTGAAACTGTTTTATCAAACTTTTTGAATGGCTGATTCGGTAAAACATATTGGTTTATTTTTTGGTTCCTTTAACCCGGTACACGTGGGGCATTTGGCTCTTGCCAATTTTATAGCCGAGAATACTGAAATTGATGAAATATGGTTTGTTGTTAGTCCTCAAAACCCATTCAAAGATTCAACGGATTTAGTTCAGGCAGAACATCGCGTAAATATGTTAAACGAAAGCATAAAAAATTATCCCGGGTTCAAGGTCTGCGATATTGAGTTATACCTGCCAACACCTTCCTATACATACAAAACTTTAAATGAACTGATACATCAAAATCCCGATACAACATTTACCATTATAATGGGTTCTGATAACCTGATTTCTCTTGGCAAATGGAGAAACATTGAGGATATCATGCAATTATGTAATATTTATATCTATCCTCGTCCCGGTTTTCCTATCCCTGCTGAGCTTATTAAAAACAACATGACTATTATAGAAGCTCCTGTTTTTGATATTTCCTCAACACTGATAAGAGACGGGCTTATTCAAGAAAAAAATTATTCTTTTCTGATTCCCCAAAAAGCCCATGATTATATTTTAACTCACGGACTTTATAAAACCAGGAAATAGATTTCTTTTTTTAGTGAGAACATTCATGGTTGCCATCACCATGAGCGGTACAGACTGAATAATTTCCCTTGCTACCTGACAACCATTGGTTCAAAACATCTTTTATTTCACCTGTAAAACCAATATAGGCTTCAATACCCGAAAGTTTTAAGTTATTGATAGCTCCTTGTCCCATTCCCCCTGCCAATAAAACATTAACTCCTTCTTCTCTTAAATCGTTGGCTAAATTACTTTTACAGCCACAAGATTCCGGACCTTTAAATTCTTCTTCTTTTACAATATTATTGTCATCTGATAAAGTATAAATTGTAAACTTCTCACAATGACCAAAATGACTGTCAATCGTTGTACCCTTTGTTGGAATTGCTACTTTTCGCATACTAAACATTATTTAATTTATCTTGCTATTTTTCCATTATAAATTCAGGAAGCAAAAGTAAGAATATTCTCACTATATCATGTAGTTTATGAATCAAAATTTTAAGATCAGCTTTGCACCTACTTCACCAAAGTTTATACGCAGAAATACAATAACACCCTCAGTAGAAATCAAATTAGCACCATAAAATTGATATACAGTTAACAACAACCATATAAACCAGATATTTTAGGCTTGATTCAATCGGTCAATTAAGCTCTTTTCAAGCTACCTGCTACCATACTAAGAGGGGATAGAAACGCATTGTATGCTAAAATAGACTATTCCAGCAAATCCGGTCTTCTTTCTTTGGTTCGTTTATATGCCTGTTCTTCTTTCCAAGCATCAATTTTTTTTGCATCTCCAGAAAGAAGAACATCCGGCACTTTCCATCCATTAAAATCAGCAGGACGAGTATAAACCGGGGGTGCCAGCAAATTATCCTGAAAAGAATCAGTCAAAGCAGAAGTTTCATCAGAAATAACACCTGGAATCAAACGAATCACAGAATCAGCAATAACAGCAGCAGCCAACTCACCACCTGTTAAAACATAATCACCAATCGAAATCTCCATTGTAATAAAATGATCTCTTACTCGCTGATCCACGCCCTTATAATGACCACACAAAATAATTATATTTCCTTTAAGCGAAAGTCTATTTGCAATACCTTGATTTAGTGTTTTACCATCCGGTGTCACATAAATAATTTCATCATACGTTCGCTCAGACTGAAGTTTTTCTATTAAAAGAGCTATTGGTTCAATCTGCATCACCATACCCGCACCTCCACTAAAAGCATAATCATCTACTTTTTTATGTTTATTGGTAGAATAATCCCGAATATTGTGGCACACCAATTCCACTAATCCCTTTTCCTGAGCTCTTTTAATAATAGATTCGCTAAATGGCCCCTGAAACATTTCAGGAAATAAGGTTAATATATCAATTCGCATTACTATAAAATTTGCTGCAAATATAATATTTTACAATCTTTTAAATTAATATACCATGTTAATGGAAAAAAAATTTGAGGTTTTAACTATATATAATATATTCGTATTATAGAAAGACGAGGATATCATTATCCGAATCTTTGCCTATGAAGTTTTTTGTAACACGAACTTTTATGCTGATGGAAGCAAATGATCTAAACAAATCTGGGGAAAACAAAGAATTAGATTCTTCAAACACTCCTGAAATTACGCAAGATAAAAAAAGCGAAATTACTGATAACCACGAAGAAACAACAAATACTTCAACACCGAAGGAAGAAAAAAATGTAGAACCGGATTTAGAAGAAAATACCGGCGAAGTGGTACCTGAAGAATCAGATAGTGATAAAGCAGAAGAAGAAAAACCTGTTTTAGATAAAGTTGATTTAACGGTATTATCAAGGGAAGATTTGGTAAAACGTCTGAAACACATAACCAAACACTTTGATGTACACGACATTAAAGATGAAGTAGATGAAATCAAATCTTTATTCTACAAAATATACAATGAAGAAGTTGAAGAACTAAAAAAACACTTTGTTGAATCAGGAGAATTAGAAGAAAATTTTGCAGCTCCAATAGATACTCTTGAAGGTGAGATAAAAATTATTTTGCATGAATTCAAGCAGCGAAAGACTGATATTGCAAAAAAGATAGAGGAAGAAAAAGAAAATAACTTAATAGCTAAAAATGAAGTTATAGAAGCTATTAAAAATTTGATAAACCGTCAGGAGTCGTTAAATGAAACTTTTAATGAGTTCAGATCCCTGCAGCAACGTTTTCATGAAATAGGCCCCATTCCTCAAGATAAAGTGAGAGATACCTGGGATACCTATAATCTGCATATTGAAAATTTTTACAACTACGTAAAAATCAATAAAGAATTAAGAGATCTTGATTTAAAGAAAAATTTGGAACTAAAGACCGGCCTATGCGAAAAAGCAGAAAAGCTGATTGATGATCCATTGGTAGTAAATAGCTTTAAGACACTTCAGAAATATCACGATCACTGGCGCGAAATCGGTCCTGTTCCAAAAGAAATGAAAGATGCACTTTGGGAAAGATTTAAAGCTGCAACAACTGTTATAAACCAAAAACACCAGGCTTATTTCGAAGGCTTAAAAGAACAATTGAAAGAAAATCTGAAGCAAAAAACAGAACTATGCGAAAAAGCTGAAGCCATTTTAAAAGAAGAAGCTCATTCGCCTAAAGAATGGGAAGCAAAAAGCAAAAAGCTGATAGAATTACAACAAACATGGAAAACAATTGGCTTTGCTCCTAAAAAAGATAACAATACAATTTACGAACGCTTCAGATCTTCCTGCGACCAGTTCTTTGAAGAAAAAAGAAAATTCTTTAAAGAATACAAAAGTGAACAACAGGATAATTTAGTTGAAAAAACCAGGCTTTGCGAGAAAGCTGAAGCCATGAAAGATAGCACTGACTGGAAACATACTACTGATGAATATATAAAAATACAAAAACAGTGGAAACAAATAGGACCGGTACCTCGTCGTCAATCAGATGCCATCTGGCACCGATTCAGAAAAGCCTGTGATGCTTTCTTTGATAACAAATCGAAATTCTTTAGTCATGTTGATGAATCCCAAGAGGAAAATTTAAAACTTAAAGAAGCCTTAATTGAAGAATTAAAAATCTTTAAGAATAGTAATGACAACGAAGAAACTTTTAGGCTACTACAAGGTTTCCAACAAAAATTCTCAGAAATAGGTCACGTTCCTTTTAAAGATAAAGACAGAATCAATCAGGAATTCAGAAATGAAATCAATACACATTTTGATAATTTAAATATGGATGAGTACCATAAAAACGTACAGAAATTCAGAAATAAATTAGAGAACATAAAACACACTGACCATCAGGATGATAAAATCAACTCTGAACGCCACAGACTGTTAACTAAACTGAAGCAGTTAGAAACTGACATTACTGTGTGGGAAAACAATATTGGTTTCTTTGCTAAAAGCAAGAGTTCAGCTTCCTTAATTAAAGATTTTCAACATAAAATTGAAAACGGTAAAAGAAACATTAAGCTGTTACAAGAAAAAATAGATATGCTTGACAGTATGGATGAATGATTCTTATAACATCTAAAAACATAAAAAAAGATGGTTTGTATTGTTACAAATCATCTTTTTTTGTTAAAGTTGATAAATATCTTAGTAATATTTGTTTAATATTAATTAATTTTGGCATCACAATAAAATCAGGATACAGTGTTTTTTATAGGGGTATTTTCAACACATATAACATACATTATTTTAGCCTTAGTATATATTTTTGGCTATGGTACTTATGCCCTTAACTCAAAAAAATATTCTGCCGAAGAAAATCTTAATATAAAAACACTTTCTTATCAGGAACCTGTTAAATCAGAGCATTGCAACACATTTTTCTTTTGTAAATATAGTAGCGATTGTTGCCCGGAAACACAATGTAACAAGCATAAAATAAAAAAATACAACACTGATTTTTTATATAAAAAATTAAAAGTATTTGATAGTAAAATATGGACGAGTTATAACTTTCATATCCCCAACACTACACGCCCCTCACCTTGGTGTATCTAGATTTCACAATTGTGTAACATTGGATACATAATTCATAAAGTGTAATAACTATTTTTACTGGTCAAAATAAAATTTTATGTTGGGCGTATTGGGCTTAAACCACAGAACTGCTTCTTTAAATATCAGAGATAAATTTGCCATTCCTTGTGATGACATTATACCTCTTTCAGAACGTTTATTACAAATAAAAGAAATTGCAGGTGTAGTTGTATTAGCTACATGTAACAGAACAGAAGTATACTATTCTAAAGATAAAAACCTGGATAATAACTGCAAAGATAACATCATAAAAGAATTACACTCCTTTATGAATGTTGAAGAGGATTACAGCTCCGGTTTTTACCACTACAAGAACGAAGATGCCATCAGGCATTTATTCAGGGTTACTTCAGGAATAGACTCCATGGTTATTGGAGAAAACCAGATCGTTAACCAAATGAAAAAAGCATATATTTATTGCACTGAAGCAAATTTAACAGATGCTATCTTGATGCGTTTATTTCAAAAATCCTTTGAATGCAGCAAAAGAGTCAGAACGGAAACATCTATTCAGCAAGGAGCAACATCAGTTGGCTATGTAGCTATTGATATGTGCGAAAAAGTATTCAAAAACTTAGTGCCTCAACATATTCTGATCATCGGAACAGGCGAAACAGGTCAACTGGCTTTACGGGATTTCAAAAAAAGAGGTGTTACCCATATTTCTGCCACTAACCGTACCGACGAAAAAACACTTGAAATTGGTAAAAAATGGAAAGTGAATCCTATTCTTTTCAACAATTATAAAGACCACTTAGCTCAATTTGATATTATTTTAACAGCAACCAGTGCTGGTGAATACCTGGTTACCAAAGATGATATTGAACAGGCTCAAAAACTAAGGAAAAATAAGAAACAACTTTTTATTGATTTATCAGTTCCCAGAAATATTGATATAGAAATTGAAGAACTAAAAAACACTCAACTTATTTGTGTTGATGATTTACAGAAAATCCTCGATGACCATAAAGAAATGAGAGAAAATAGTGTTGATAGTGCCAATATCATTATTGATGAACTTGTTGACGAATCACTAAACTGGTTAAACAGCCGATCCCTTCGTCCTGTTATTAAATCTATCACCTCAAATATGCAGCAATTAAGCGAAAATGAATTAGGTGAGTATAGAAAAAATATGGATGATGCAACCATAGAGCAAATTGAGAAATACACGGGATTACTGACGCAGAAATACATCAGAATGCTTATCAAAAATTTAAAAGATGTTACAAACAATGGAAACTCTACAGATTCATTAGATGCAATTAATCAGCTTTTTAATTTTAACGACAGCATTAACAAATAATACATTTACAATATATGTATCCTAACAAAATCAAGATAGGAACGCGAGGCAGTAAACTTGCGTTATACCAGGCTTATAAAGTAAAATCTGAAATTGAAAAATTAGATTCGTCGATAAATATTGAAGTAAAGGTTATAAAAACAAAAGGAGATAAAATTCTGGATGTTGCCTTATCTAAAATTGGAGATAAAGGTTTGTTTACCAAAGAACTTGAAGTAGCCTTATTAAATAAAGAAATTGATTTTGCCGTTCACAGCTTAAAAGATCTTCCAACAGAATTACCTGAGGAGTTTTGCCTTGGCGCTGTGCTGGAAAGAGCTGATTTCAGGGATGCATTAGTGAGTAAAAACAACATCAAACTTAAAGATCTTACAACAGAGCATACCATTGCAACCTCAAGCTTAAGGAGAGTTGCCGGACTAAAAAAAATAAATCCTGATTTTAAAATTGTAGATATCAGGGGTAATGTAAATACCCGCCTGCAAAAGATGGAAGATGGTTATTGTGATGCAATGATCATGGCAGCTGCCGGATTAAAAAGATTGGAACTGGATCATTATATAACAGAAATTCTTGAACCATCAGAATTTATTCCAGCTGTTGCTCAGGGCACCATAGCCATTGAATCTCTTTCTGATGATAATAAAATCAATCACTTTTTAAAATTGATCAATCATGAGGAGACCTTAAACCTGGTAACTGCTGAAAGATCTTTTATGAAAACCTTAATGGGAGGCTGTCAGGTTCCGGTTGGAAGTTACAGTAAACTTGAAAACAATAATTTAACGATTACTGGTTTTGTTTCGTCATTGGATGGGAAACAATATTTAAAAGAAACCATTACTGATTCTGTTGACAGAGCTGAACAAATTGGTAAAGATTTAGCTCAAAAGCTAATTTCTTTAGGTGCTAAGGAAATTTTAAACAGCATTAGAAACGCTTAGTAAATCAATATGGACAGCATTCTTTCAGGTAAAATTTTTATTTTAACAAGACCTAAGGGAAAATCAAAAGAACTACAACTCCTTTTTGAAAAAGAAGGTGCTTCTGTAATTGAACTACCAATGATTGACTTGTCTGAGAATAAAAATAATCCTGATATAGAAAAAACAATAAGCCGGATAAACAACTATACTCATATAGCTTTTACCAGCGCTAATGCTTTTTACTTTTTTATTGAAAGCGTAAGTCATTATCAGAATGCAACAAATCTGCTAAATAAACTTAACATTGTTAGTATTGGTTATAAAACTTCTGAAGAGATAAAAGCAAAAGGATTTAATATTAAATATGATGCTAATGCAAAAACAGGAAAAGAATTTGCAGATAAACTATACATCTACTTAAAAAATAAAAAGGCTAGGGTTTTATGGCCTACCGGTGATTTATCTCCAAATCATCTTATTCAAAAACTAAAACCAATTGCAGAGGTATTCAGATTAAATGTTTATACCAATACTATACCAAATCATATTGACACTTCTGTTATTGATAAAATAAACCTCAATGAATATGACATGATTATATTAGCTAGTCCTTCAGCCATAAACAATCTTATTACATTAGTTTCAAATAAAAATTTAAAAGCTGTTTGCATTGGAGAAACTACAGCTGAAGCAACATTAAAACAAGGAATTACACCATTAACTATAGCTAAAGAACCAAATGTGTCAGGTATATTTAATGCGGTGTATAACTATTATAAAAACTTATAATTCAATTAAAAATTAAAGATATGGCATTTCCAATTACACGATTAAGAAGAATGAGACAATCTGAAGTCACCAGAAATATGATCAGGGAAACCCGTCTTACACGTGATGACTTAATTATGCCTTTATTCGTTCGCCCGGGAAAAGGGATACAAAACCCCATTAATTCTATGCCCGGCAACTATCAATTATCTGTTGATTTATTAGTTGAAAAATGTAAAGAATTATACAACAAAGGTGTTCAATCAATTTTACTTTTTGGAATACCTGAACATAAAGATGAGCACGGATTGGTTGCTTGTGAACACAACGGAATTGTACAACAGGCAACTAGAGCAATAAAAAATGAACTACCTGATTTATTTATTATTGCTGATGTATGTAATTGCGAATATACAACACACGGACATTGTGGTACTATCATCAATGGCGACGTGGATAATGATTCAACCTTAATTACCTTAGGAAAACAATCATTATCGTTGGCTGAAGCCGGAGTTGATATGATTGCTCCAAGTGATATGATGGACGGACGTGTTGGTCATATCAGAAAAGTGTTAGATGATAACGATTTTACAAATATGCCAATCATGGCTTATTCAGCTAAATATGCATCTGCATTTTACGGACCATTCAGAGATGCTGCAGAAAGCGCACCTCAATTCGGAAACAGGGCAACTTACCAAATGGATCCTGCTAATAGCAATGAAGCTATTCGTGAAGTAGAACAAGATATATTTGAAGGAGCTGATATTGTAATGGTCAAACCAACATTAAGCTACCTTGATGTAATCAGAAGAGTTAAAGATACTTTTAATATGCCTATTGCAGCCTACAATGTAAGCGGAGAGTTTTCAATGGTAAAAGCTGCTGCTGAAAAAGGATGGATTGACGAAAACAGAATTACACTTGAAATATTAACCTCAATTAAAAGAGCTGGTTCTGATATCATTATCTCATACCATACTCAGGATATAATTGATCAGTTGTAAAAATTCAAATAAAGGTAAAAAGGTTAAAAGTTAAAGGGTTATTTCATCAAGACTAAAATACTTTTAACTTTTAACTTTCGACTTTTAACTAAATAGCAATGAATACAGAAAATAGTATAAAAGCTTTTCAGGAAGCAGTAAAACATATACCCGGAGGTGTAAATTCTCCGGTAAGAGCATTCAAATCAGTAGGCGGAAATCCTTTATTTATTCAAAATGCTAAAGGATCAAAAATTACAGATATTGATAATAACGAATATATCGACTACGTAGCATCTTGGGGACCTATGATTTTAGGCCATTCTCACCCAGATGTTGTTGAAGCATTACATAAAACAGCTATAACAGGAACAAGTTTTGGTGCGCCAACCTTAATGGAAACCGAAATGGCAAATCTTATTTGTGAGATGATTCCATCGATAGAGAGCGTACGAATGGTTAACTCCGGTACAGAAGCAACCATGAGCGCACTTCGCCTGGCTCGAGGATATACAAAAAGAGATTTAGTTATTAAGTTTGAAGGTTGCTACCACGGACATGGTGATTCTTTTTTAATTAAAGCCGGATCCGGAGCCCTGACTTTTGGTACACCTAACTCACCTGGTGTTACAAAAGGGACTGCCAGCGATACATTAACCGCTCAATATAATGATCTGGATTCTGTTTTAAGCTTATTTAGTGAGTACAAAGACCAGATTGCAGCTGTTATTTTAGAGCCTGTAACTGGTAATATGGGTGTTGTTCGTCCAACAGATGAATTTATCCAGGGCGTAAGAAAAGCCTGTACTGAAAATGGCACTTTACTGATATTTGATGAAGTAATGACCGGATTCAGAGTAGCAAAAGGTGGTGCTCAGGAAGTATTAGGTATTACTCCTGATTTAACAACACTGGGTAAAATCATCGGAGGAGGTTTACCTGTTGGAGCCTATGGAGGTAAAAAAGAAATTATGGATCATTTAGCACCAAACGGTCCGGTTTACCAGGCAGGAACATTATCAGGTAATCCAATGGCTATGGCAGCAGGTCTTACAACACTAAAACTATTAAACAGTACGCCTGATTTTTATGCTCAACTTGAAGAAAAATCTAAGTTTTTAACAGATGGATTACAAAACAATCTTGAACAACTAAACTTCCCTGGTGTTATTAATCGTGTAGGTTCTATGTTTACCTTATTCTTTACATCCGCAAAAGAAGTCAATAACTTTAATGATGTAATAAAATGTAACACAGACCAGTTTGCTAAATATTTCTTAATGTCGCTCGAAAGTGGAATTTATACAGCCCCATCTCAGTTCGAGGCAGGATTTGTTTCCATTGCACACAGTAAAGAAGATTTGCAAAAAACCATTAATGCAAATTTTAATGCATTAAAGCAGCTTAAGAATTAAACGTTTATGAACGATTCAATATTATTAAAAACCCTGGCAGGAGAAAAAACAGAACGACCGCCATTCTGGTTTATGCGACAGGCAGGCAGAGTACTTCCTTCTTACATGAAATTAAAAGAGAAGTATTCTTTTTGGGAGATGATGCAAGATCCGAAACTGGGTGCACAAGTTACCTTATTACCTGTTGATGATCTTGGAGTGGATGCTGCTATTTTATTCTCTGATATTTTAGTTATCCCTTATGCAATGGGTATGGGATTAGAATTTACTGACAAGGGTCCTGAATTTGATATTCCTCTTTCACAAAGAAAAAATCCTTTATCAGAATTAAACCCTGATCCAGAAAAATTAGAGTACATATATGAGGTTATTAAGCAAATTATAGCTACAAAACCAGAACAAATTCCTTTAATTGGTTTTTGCGGGGCGCCTTTAACTGTTTTATGCTATATGCTTGAAGGTATTGGAAGAAGTAAAGATTTTCCAATTACACTAAAGTATCTGTATCAAAATAAAGAAACAGTAAAAAAACTTATTGAGGTTATTACAGACTTATCAATAATATACGCAAAAGGACAAATCCAACATGGAGTTAAGGTCTTCCAGCTATTTGAAACTCACGGAGGATTAATTCCATTTGATTTATATAAAGAGTTGTTTTTCCCTGCTGTTAAGAAGATTGCACAAGCTGTTCGTGAAGAAGGTATTCCTTTTATTTACTTCCCAAAAGATTTGGGTTGTGGCATCAAAGAAGTAACTCCAGATATGTGTGATTATTTAAGCATTGACTGGCAAACACCAATGAACACTGCAAGAAAAATGGTTAATAGTAATATTGGATTACAAGGAAATATAGATCCAAGATTATTATATGCAGATCAGAAAACCATTGAAACATCATTAAACAAATACATTGATTTTGGCAGTAAAAATCACAACTGGATTATAAACCTGGGACATGGATTTTTACCGGACATACCATATGATAATGCAAAATTTGTTGCTGACTGGATTAAGCGAACCAACTGGCAACGTTAAATAATAATATTTTCTGGTGGGAGGATAAAAAGCTTTCATCAGTATTTTTTATAACAACAACTAAAAGCTATTTCTAAAAAAATAAAATATAAGGCACAAACAGATTCAAATACCGCAGTTTACTTTTGTAAATGAGAATTTTGAATTCGGGCTGTAATACAGAAGTTTAATCATTTAGAAATTAATTAAAAATTGTATTTATGTTAGCTAAACTAAAAGATAGGTGGGGTATTGATTCTAACTTTCAAATACTTGTTATACTGGTTGTTTTTTCAGTAACAGGAAGTGCCGCTGTTTATGTAAAAAAAATCATTTTTGATATCCTGGATATAGATTCTAACACCTCACTTTGGATTAAAATTCCAATGTACATATTAACCATACTCCCATCCTATCAGATATTATTATTAGTTATCGGAACATTGTTAGGCCAGTTTCGTTTCTTTTATAATTTTCAAAAAAAGAGCATTGGCCGTTTTTTCAGGAAATCAAGATAGGATTAGACTTAACTTATTACTCTTTCCCCTAAGCTACTTTTGCATTACAACCACTCAAAATCATATAACAACCAAACCTCATACTATTACATCATAATAAAATGGAATAATAATATACTTTATTTTCCATTCTTTTTCAGTATAAATCATTGGACTTATAACTTCTCCAATATCAAATTACTTTTAAAGTAATAAAAGTAAATATGTCTGTTACTTCTACCCATTTGTAAAAATAAAAATCCACAGCTTAAACAAATAAATAACTTAGATGTTAAATAAGCTGTAAGTATTATATAATCTATACACACAGACATAATTAGATTAAACGAACCACAAAAGCATATCTGGTGAGTTTCTCATAGCAGTAGAAAGAAACATAATGAACAAGACTGAAGAAATAGCAAATATATATTTAGAACTTCAACAGGAAATGTGCCACCAATTGGAAACAGGTGATGGGAAAGGGAAATTTACTAAAGTACCCTGGTCAAAAGAAATTGGTTATGGTGTGACTGGAGTTCTAAAAGATGGAAATATCATAGAAAAGGCAGGACTCAACTTCTCTCACGTTAAAGGAAAGTTTTCTGACCGTATGGAAACCATCCTTAAAACAAAAGCTAAAAGATATGAAGCCACTGGTATATCATCAATTATCCACCCTAACAATCCTCATATCCCAATTATTCACATGAATGTTCGCTTTTTTGAACTTGACAATGGTATATGTTGGTTTGGAGGAGGAATAGACTTAACACCACATTATATTGACACTGAAGAAGCCAAATGGTTTCATAACAAATTAGCTGAGGTTTGTGACAAATACAATTTAAAATTCTACCCAAAATTTAAGGATTGGGCAGATGATTATTTCTTTATTGAACACAGAAATGAAACCCGGGGAATTGGAGGAATTTTTTTCGATACACTTGAACCTCAGTCAGAAATAGAATTAAACAATTTTAAAAATTTCACCATTGAACTAGCCAGATTATACCCGGCCATTTACTGTAAGATTATGAATCACAAAAGAAATCAAACATATACGCCTGAAGAAAAAAAATGGCAGCACCTCAGAAGAGGTAGATATGCTGAATTCAATTTAGTATACGACAGAGGTACCAAATTTGGTTTAGAATCAGGTGGAAATACTGAATCTATTCTTATAAGTCTGCCACCAATGGCAGAATGGGAACATAATTTTGCTATTAAACCGAATACCCCTGAAGAGAAAACAATAAATTTGCTAAAAAAAGGAATTGACTGGATTAACATATAGAAATACAACAACCTTCATTCACTTAAGTAAAAATAAATCAAAACAATACTTAAATCATTAATCCGAAGCACTTATCTTCTTTTTATTTATCTTTTAATTTTTACCTTTGTACCTTTAAAATTGAAGAGTTTTTTTAGGTTTAATTAAAATTGTTGATACAGTGCCGGATACAAGATATATCTTTGTGACTGGAGGGGTTGCCTCATCATTGGGCAAGGGAATTATTTCAGCCTCTTTAGCAAAATTATTACAATCGAGAGGTTATAAAGTTACCATTCAAAAACTAGATCCATATTTAAACGTGGATCCGGGAACATTGAATCCATATGAGCATGGAGAATGTTATGTTACTGAGGATGGAGCAGAAACAGATTTGGATTTAGGACATTATGAACGCTTTTTAAATGTTCCAACTTCTCAGGCTAACAACGTAACTACAGGAAGAATATACCAAAATGTAATTAACAAAGAGCGTAAAGGTGATTTTCTTGGAAAAACAGTTCAAATTATCCCTCACATTACTGATGAGATTAAAAGAAACATTAAGCTTTTAGGTACAAAACATAAGTTTGATGTGGTTATAACTGAAATTGGAGGAACAGTTGGAGATATTGAATCTCTTCCCTATGTTGAGGCTGTTCGTCAGTTAAAATGGGAACTTGGAAACCGTGCAATGGTAATTCATTTAACATTGGTTCCGTTCCTTAATGCTTCCGGCGAATTAAAAACCAAGCCAACTCAACACTCTGTAAAAACATTACTTGAAGCAGGAGTTCAGCCTGATGTATTGGTTCTACGTACAGAGAAAGATTTAGGAGCTGATATCAGAAAAAAAGTAGCATTATTCTGTAATGTTAATCCCCGTGCAGTAATTCAATCCATTGATGTTTCAACAATCTATGAAGTGCCTGTAAAAATGCAGGAAGAAGGATTAGATGAAATTTGTCTGGAAAAACTGGAATTACCAGTGAGCAAAACTCCTGATCTTAAAAAATGGAAGAGCTTCCTTTCTAAATTAAAAAATGCCGAACAGGAAGTTACTGTTGGTTTGGTTGGTAAATATGTAGAGCTTGCAGATGCCTATAAATCAATCATTGAAGCATTAATTCATGCAGCAACTTACCACGATAGAAAAGTAAAAATTAAATTAATACACTCTGAAGAATTAAATACTGAAAATGTAGCTGAAAAACTAGGAGCTCTTGATGCTATATTAGTTGCTCCCGGTTTTGGAAACAGAGGTATTGACGGAAAATTAATAGCTGTTCAGTACGCCAGAGAAAACAATAAAGTATTCTTAGGAATCTGTTTAGGAATGCAATGTGCTGTAATTGAATTTGCCCGTAACGTTGTAGAGCTTGAAAAAGCCAACTCTGCAGAAATGGACCATTCGTCACCTTTTAAAGTCATTGATTTGATGGAAGATCAGAAAAATGTTTCTGATATGGGTGGTACAATGCGTTTAGGAGCATATGATTGCTCTTTAAAAGAAGGCACTAAAGCATACGATGCCTACAATAAAAAAAGCACACACGAAAGACACCGTCACAGATATGAGTTTAACAATGACTTTTTAACTCAATTTGAAGAAAAGGGAATGATTGCTTCCGGATGCAATCCTGACACAGGACTTGTTGAGATAGTTGAAATACCTGAACTTAAGTGGTTCATGGGCGTGCAGTTTCACCCTGAATACAGTAGTACTGTACTTAAACCACATCCGATTTTTATGGCATTTATTAATGCTGCAATCCAAAAATAACTATAATATATAAACTGAAAATTTAAATCGAAAATGGATAAAAATTCCGTTACCGGATTGGTTCTCATTAGCGTCATTATTGGCGTTTTTATGTGGTGGACCAAACCTACTAAAGAGCAACAAGAGGCTCAGGAAAGATATCAGGATTCTTTACGTCAGGTTGAAATAGCCAACCAACAAGCTACTTTAGAATTAGAAAAAAGGAAAGAAGCTGAAAACACAATTGCCTTTGATGAAAATATTGCAGACAGTACTATACAAAAAGAATTAAGCAATAAATATGGTCTTTTTGCAGAAGTTGTTATTGGTGATAATCAATTTTACACTCTGGAAAACAACAAAATCAAAGTTATTTTCGCCAGTAAAGGTGCTAAAGTATATTCTGTTGAGCTAAAAGATTTTAAAACACATGAAGGCAAACCATTAATTTTATTCGATGGGGATAAAAATAAGTTTGGCTTCAACTTTTTCCATAACAACAGAATTCTAAATACTAACGATCTGTATTATAGTTTAGAAAACACAGCTACAACTGATTCTACCATCTCATTTAAATTAAATTTAGGAGATAATCAGTATGTGGCTTTTAACTATACACTTTCTCCGGATTCATATATGCTTGATTTTGATATTGAGCAAAATGGAATGGATGATATTATCCAATCAAATCGTGGAGGTTTTGATTTAAACTGGAATGTAGCTCTATTGGCTCAGGAAAAAGGAAGAAAGAATGAAATTCAATATTCTGGTATTTATTTTAAATATGATCAGGATGAAACTGATGATATAGCTGCAAAATCAGGCGAAGAAACCTTTAGGACTCCGGTTAAGTGGGTTGCTTATAAAGATCAATTTTTTTCTTCAGTATTAATTGCAAAAGATGTCTTTGCTTCTGGGTCCACTTCAATACAAGTACATCCGGAAGAAGAAAACTTACCTTATGTAAGTACTAACAAAACTGAATTGGTAATTCCTTACGAAGAAGGAGCCCACAATGTAAAATCTTTCCAGTTTTTCTTTGGTCCTAATAAATTCAAAATCCTTAATAAATATAAAGATTTAGGTCTTAAGGATATGATCCCATTAGGATGGGGAATTTTTGGATGGGTTAACAGATACATTGTTATTCCAATTTTTAACTGGCTCGAAGGTTCTATAGCAAGTTATGGCTTAATCATTTTCATCCTTACTTTAATTATTAAGTTAGGATTATTCCCATTGACATATAAATCATATATGTCAACAGCAAAAATGAAGGTATTAAAACCTCAAATTGACGAGATAAACGAAAAGATACCTGCAGAAAAGTCAATGGAGCGTCAAAAGGCTACTATGGCTTTATATCAAAAAGCAGGTGTTAGTCCGTTAGGTGGTTGTTTACCAATGGTATTGCAGATGCCAATATTATTTGCGATGTTCCGTTTCTTCCCTAATTCTATCGAATTAAGACAACAAAGTTTTTTATGGGCAACAGACCTTTCTAGTTATGATTCAATCTTACAATTGCCTTGGAATATTCCATTTTATGGTGATCATGTAAGTTTATTCTGTTTGTTGATGTCTATTACCAATATCGTTTATACTAAGATGAATCAGGAAATGACTCAATCAACAAGTCAAATGCCTGGTATGAAAGGTATGATGTATATGATGCCGGTAATGTTCTTGGTATTCTTTAATAACTATGCTGCAGGTTTAAGTTATTACTATTTCATCTCTACTTTAATCACAATTTTACAAACTGTATTAATCAGAAGATTTGTTGATGAAGAAGCTATCTTAGCTAAATTAAAAGCTAACCAAAAGAAACCAAAGAAAAAATCAGGTTTTCAGGCTAGATTAGAAGAAATGGCTAAGCAACAGCAAAAAGCTCAGATCCAAAAAAATAAGAAAAAATAGTCTTATTATATAACACAAAAAAGGAGAACTAAATTAGTTCTCCTTTTTTGTATTCCATATTTGTTCTAATGACATTCCTTCTTTTAACTTCGGAATCAATTCTTTAATGGGTTCCCAAATAGAATTATCCACTAAAAAATCTTCCGGAGGAACCACTACATTTAAAGACAATGGTTTAATTTCAATTTCAGCTCTTTTCCCCAGTTCCACAGGTTCTCCATCTATATGGGCCAAAATGTTTGATCTATGTTCAATCTCTATCTTTTTAGCCCGTATTACTTCATTATTATTATTTCGATCCAACGACTTATCTAACAAACTTAAAAGCATAGCTGGAGCTATAATTTTAGGAAAATCATGGATAATGCTTACATCAATATATCCATCATCAATCTTAGCATTTGGCGCAATATGTATATTATTTCCATATTGTGATGAGTTTGCAAGACTAATTAAAAACGCATTTCTAAGAAACTCCTTACCATCAATCTTAACAAGATAATTATCTGACTTATAAGTAGCATACTCAGTAGTTATCAATTGAAGATAACCAATAGGTCCTCTCATTTTTTTCCCTTCAAACTGATGACTTATATGAGCATCAAAGCCGATACCTGCAACATTCACACAGCAATACTGATTTACCCTTAGCGAATCAATTTTACGTATATTCAGGTCATTAATAGCACGTACAGCCTTTTTAATATTCAATGGAATATTTAAATACCTGGCCAAACCATTTCCTGAACCTGTTGGTATTATAGCTAAAGCCGTAGGAGTATCTATCAATTTAGAAGAAACTTCATTTACAGTTCCATCCCCTCCTACTGCAACAACAACATTATATATTCCAGCAGCCTCACCAGCTAATACTCTTGCATGGGCTTTATACTGAGTATAACTAACATCAACATCTAACCTGCTCTTATCAATCTCCGATTCGATAAATTTTTCTACAGTCCGTTGTTTTCCAATTCCGGAAACAGGATTTATAAGAAACAGTATTTTCTTCTTCATAAATTGAATTAATTAATATATAGGGATTATTTAGTTTTTGCATTAAAATATATAACACAACACAAAAGTAATGAGATTTAATTTCTTGTTTTAAAAAAGTTGAAAAAAATATCTGATTTTATGGTCAATAACTATAACATATTTGTTTTTTTATCGTATCTCGACGATAATGAATCATTAGAAAATAATGAACTCTAGTAATTAATATTCTTGAAACATTCATATCCATTAATTATTCTTATTTTCATGTGTTCAGTATCCTTGAAATTTAGAAAATAACAAACCATATGTAACAAACATGATATAGTTTTTACCCTGGTTAAATAGTGCAAATAAAAGCATATATCAGGTAAGTTCCTTATGGCAAATAAAAAACAAATTATAAACTCATGAATAAACTAATCGAATTTGACAGCCAGCTTTTACAAGTTATAAACTACTTCCATACAGACTTTTGGGACAATTCTTTCTGGATGATTTCAAGTACTTTAATATGGATACCCCTTTACGCAATTTTATTATACGCTATAATTAAAAGTCAAAAAAGCCAAAGTTGGATTACTGTTTTATCATTAATCGTATTAGTTGTGTTGTGCGATCAAATTTCGACCGAGATATTTAAACATGGATTTGAACGTTTTCGTCCTACTCACGATCCTTTATTAAAAGATTTTGTAAAAACAGTACATGGTTACAGAGGAGGTAAATACGGATTCGTATCTTCTCATGCCACAAACACCATGGGGATTGCAGTATTTACTTCATTAATATTCAGAAACAAAGGTTACTCTTTCTTTATTTATATATGGTCAATTATCATAGCCTACTCCAGAGTTTATCTTGGTGTTCACTATCCGGGAGATGTTGTTGGTGGGATGATTTTAGGAGCGGTATTAGGATTTGGAGTTTATAAACTATATTCTGTTTTAATACCTCGTTTTGTAAGACTAACTTATTTCAATAAAAAAGGACTTAGCAGGGGTATTGCCGAGCAATTTGGCTTCAACTCTGTATTAACAATTGTATTTACCGGGATATTAAGTTTCTGTTTCATTTTTCTTGCTGCTAAAGTGATGCTACCCTAATAACCAAAGTTCGATAATAATTTTAAAATTCAGATTAATAAGATTAGTGCCAGCAAAACCATTCTTATAGTATTTTACCCCAATCAGAGTGTTTTATAACTGTTAAATATTTTTAAATTATAATTTTATTTTTTAACTTTAAGACACTTCAAATTTTTAAATACTAAAGGCTTATGAGCACTACGACGATCACATTCAACCAACTAAGAAAACTAAAGGACAGTCTTCCTGACGGTAGTATCAGAACCATTGCTGAAGATTTAAATTTATCTGTTGAGACAGTTCGTAATTATTTTGGAGGTAAAAATTACGATAGAGGCAAAAGTGTTGGGATACACACAGAACCTGGTCCTGATGGTGGAATAGTTGAATTGGATGATACAACAATACTAGAGTACGCAAAAGACCTTTTAGAAGGTAAAAAAGAAGTTCATGAATATATGTAAAAAAAGGAGCCGTTTGGCTCCTTTTTACATATAAATACTTTAACCTACTATTTAATCTTCTCTCCTTTATTTACCATCTCTTCATCTCTTTTAAGAGAATATTTCAAAGTAAAATACCCCATAACTCCAGCAACTATTGAACCTAATAAGATACCTATTTTAGCTTGATTTAAAATATCAGGCAAATCAGGATATGCTAAACTCGCAATAAAAATAGACATTGTAAAACCAATACCTCCTAACATTCCAAGACCAATAAATGACAACCAGGATGTACCATGAGGCTTAATTGAGATCCTTAATTTCACAGCCAACCACGAAAACAATGTGATACCTATAACCTTACCAAAAACAAGACTAAATGCAATAGCAAGAGACACCATACCTACAGCTTCACTCCCATGTCCACCTCCCAGTACAACGCCTGCATTTGCCAGCGCAAACAAAGGAAGAACAAAAAGACTTATAAAACCATGAAACTGATGTTCCATAAACTGCAAAGGACTACGAACCTTAGATACCGCATTTTCTATTTCATCAGCAGCGTGCATCTGTTCAGAAGTTAACACAATTGCATTATCATGCTTACCACCTCCCTGAAAATGTTTTGCTTCTTTACTAATTCTTGATAAAAACTGATCAACTTTTACTTTAGGACGAGCCGGAATTGTAAAAGCAATTAAAACACCTGCAATAGTAGCATGCAAACCTGACCCTGGTCCATCAACCCCTGACTCTATAAACAAGAACCAGATCACAAATCCGACAAAAGTATACAACCTCAAATCCTGAATATTCAAAAAGTTAGCTATAACCAGAATAGCCAAAAGGCCAAATGCAATTGCCAGATAAGTCCACTGAAGCTGTCCTCCGTAAAACAAAGCAATAACCATTACTGCCCCAAGATCATCTACAATAGCAAGTGCTGTAAGAAAAACTTTAAGGCTCAATGGAACCCTTTTGCCCAACATAGCTAAAATACCTAAAGAAAAGGCAATATCTGTAGCCATGGGAATCCCCCAACCATTACCAGCTTCATCCTCCAGGCCAAATAGAAAAAATAAAATAATAGGAACAACCATTCCCCCAACAGCAGCAAAAATAGGAAGCGATGCCTGCTTAATAGAACTTAGCTCTCCGGCAAGAAACTCCCTTTTAATTTCAAGCCCTACTACAAAAAAGAAAATGGCCATTAAACCATCATTAATCCAATGATGCCAACTCATTTTTAAACTTAAAGCATGCACCTCTAATGAAAATAAATCGTGCCACACACCTTCGTAAGAATGATGATGTACATTAGCCCAAATTACGGCAACTAAAGTCGCAAACATCAACAAGGAACTTCCACTCGTTATTCCTTTAAAAAACCGTTGATAAAAGCTTTGTTGACTTAAACTCTCATTACTTGTCATAATCCCTTTTTCCCTTAAAATTTTTAAATTATATAATTAACTACTCTCTTTAAAAAATTGATTCACAGAATTCAGTTTTTCAGGAGTACCAATATCAAACCAATACTCACTCCACTCTTTCCATCCATATATTGGATACTGTTCAGAAAGATTTAAATAACCCTGAGTTATAGAAAACTTACGTTCCATACCCAATAATTCTATAATTTCAGGATTAACAATATGTATTCCTGAAAAAGCATAAGAATCTAAGAAGGTATCTTTTCGTGTTATGATTTTTTCTCCGGTAGAAATATTCTCCCAACCAGATAAACGAGATTGTCTATCAAAAAGAAAAAAACGTGATGTATCTCGTTTTTTTACCATCAACGTAGCCAGGCCCTTATTTTGATTATGAAATAAAACCATATTATTTAAATCAGCCCCTGTGATCACATCTGAATTATACAATATGATTGGCTTTGACATATCAAAAAGAGGTGCAGCCTTTATTAGCCCACCTCCGGTTTCTAATAATTGCGCTCTCTCATCCGACAGAAAAATCTCTACATCCTTATAATCCAACCCCTTGACAAAAGATTCCACCTTATCTGCATGATGGTGAATATTAATTACAATACGGGTAACACCAACAGAAATCATCTTTTCAATGGCATATTGCAACATTGGTTTTCCATTAACCTCAACCAATGCTTTAGGAATTTCTTTTGTCAAATGAGCTAATCTTGTTCCTAAACCAGCTGCAAATATCAATGCATTCATTAATCTAACTATTGATTTTTAGTAGGTTTACAAAGTTTCTTTTCCTTATTAGATGTGGCATTACATTTTTTACATCTAAACTTCTTCTCTTCTTGCTGCAGAGAATCAAGATTTTTCTTCTCATCTTTTTTATCCTTCTTACACATAGTCTTTCCCATAACACTAACCTTTCTTTATCTCCTGCTCTACATGACGAATTTTAATAGATACAGGATATTTTGAACCCAAATAATCAGCCAAGCTTTCTGCACTAAATACAGAACGATGCTGACCACCAGTACAACCAAAATTCACCATTAAATGTTTAAAATTTCGCTCTATATATTTTTCTACAGATTGAGAAACCAATGCAAAAACAGAATCTAAAAACTGTTTCATTTCAGGTTCTTTTGAAAGAAATTCAATAACAGGCTGATCCTTACCTGTTATATGCTTATATTCAGCATATCTTCCCGGATTATGAATGGCTCTGCAATCAAAGACAAATCCACCTCCATTTCCACTCATATCAAAAGGAATACCTCTTTTATAAGAAAAACTATTGATAGTAACAGTTAAGGCATTGATCTTTTTTAATTTCTCATTTTCAATTAAAGAACTTAATACCTTTTTCAATTCAGGTGTATCAATGGGCAATGGACTATTTTCAAGCAAATAAGAAATATTTTGCAAGGCATAAGGAATACTCTTTAAAAAATGTTCTTTCTTCTCATAAAAGCCTCTAAAGCCATACGCTCCCATAGCTTGCATGATACGAATATATACGTAGCCTGTAAAGTGATTTCTAAATGCGATCTCATCAACTTTCTTAACCTTTTTAAGCTCTGTTACATAATATGAATACAAATCCTCCCTTACTTTTGGAGAAATATCTGCTTTTCCATCATAAAGCAACGAAGCAAGATCATATTGCAAAGCACCCTTTCGACCACCCTGATAATCAATAAACCAAGGTTCACCTTGCTTTACCATGATATTTCTGGATTGAAAATCACGATATAAAAAATAATGATGCTCAGCTTCAAGCAAAAAATCTATTAACTTATTAAAATCATCCTCCAACACCTGCTCATCAAACGGAACCTGGGCTAGTTTTAAGAAATAATATTTAAAGTAATGCAAATCCCACAGCATAGATTGGCGGTCAAACGCCTTGCGTGGATAACATAAATCAAAATCAAGATCTTCTGCTCCTTTGAGCTGAAATTGAATCAATTCCTTTATTGTTTTTTTATATAATTCGATTAAAGATGGTGACATATCATCACCAACTCTGTTTTCTTGCAAATAGTCAAATAAGGTTACGCTACCTAAGTCCTCAACCAGATAAACCCCCTCATCCATATTTTGAGCGTAAACCTGAGGGACTTTTAACCCCTGAGCATGAAAATGCTCCGAAAAGCCAAGGAAAGCTTTATTCTCTTTAACATCTGCATTAGAAACACCTAAGGCACATTTACCACCCCCACAAATGCGTATATATTCTCTATAAGATCCCGATGGAGGAAGTAAGGATAAAGACTCTACTTTTTCTCCCGCCCATTGGGTAAACATTTCCATTAACAATTGCTGATTTTCTAACTTCATATATTTGATTGATAAAACTGCATATATAACCACGATAAAGCTATAGCGACTAATATTGCAGGTAGCAAATTCAATACTTTAATTTTCTTTATTTCTAATATATTAACCCCTAATCCAACCAATAATACTCCTCCAACTGCTGTTATATCATTAGTTATAATATCTGAAAAATAATCACCAAAAAAGGCACTTAAAACGGTTAATCCACCTTGATACATAAGTAGTGGCACTACAGAAAAAGCTACCCCCATACCAAAAGCAGATGCTAATGCAATACTGGCAAATCCATCCATAATTGATTTGGTAAGTAAAAGATCATAACCATTACCTATCCCCTCTTCAATAGCTCCCAGAATAGTCATTGACCCCATGCAGTACAATAAAAACGCAGTAACCATTCCTTCTGAAAAACGCTCATTTCCTAGCTTAAATTTATCTTTCAGATAATTGGCCACACCCTCCACTTTTGTTTCCAGACGAAACAACTCTCCCACAATTCCACCTACAATCAGACTAAAAATCATAACCAACAAATGATTACTTTTTAGCGACATAGACACTCCAAGCACAATAGTGAAAAGACCTATTCCCTGAAAAACAATCTTAATAAAACGCTCAGGTAATTTTGATCGAAAAAGAATACCTATTAAACTTCCCAGAAGTACTGTTGAAATATTTATTATAGTGCCGGTAATCAATGTATTTTTTGATTAAAGTTAAAGTTCTAAAAACTACTTTTTAACATTTTGGCCAAATATAGTAAATCATAAGCACTTAAAACTCAAAACCAAATAATGTTCCTGAAATATCTTTATCATGAAGTTTTAAGATAATCTCATCATCCTTAAATTCTTGAATTTCATTTGAGATATCCACAGGTAAATCTGATTTTATTGCAGAAAGAATATATTGAATCTTGTATTTTTTTGTTATATCATTTATTAAGTTCAACAATCTAATTTTTATCCCATTATCTTGTTGCGACAAAACATCATCATGATATACAAACCTATAATAAGATTCTCTATTATATGCACACAAAATAGACAAGTCAAATGCCACACAAAGTAGCTTCATATAAGTATTACCTTCATCTTTTGCTGTATCCTTATTTTCATCAATTTTGGATTTTACTTTTGGTGGAATAAAATCAACATTGTTATTTGAATTAAGATTCCAGGAAAGAACAGCATTTTCATCCATAATATTTTTATAAAATCTTGAAAACAACGTCCTTATTTCATTATATCTCACATTCTTATCCGTTGATTGATGAATCTTCTTAAGCTCACTAATTGTTGATTTAATATCTGTTTGCAATGTTTCAATCTCATTTTCCTTTTGGATAATTAAATCTATTATATTGATTTTTTCTTGAAATTTCAATAATTGTCCTTCAACTTTAACTAAATCTTTTTGACACTTCTTAAATTTTGTAAAAGTATCACTATCCGTTAAATGCGTAAGAAGTGACTCTCTTTGAAGATGAAGATTCTCTAATTTTGAATTTACATCATTAAGTTCTTTTTCTTTTTCTTTAATAGCAGACTTCAATAGTTTATTTCTTTCTGTTGTCAACTTTTTATTAAAAGCCAACAAATCTTCATAGTCCGAAGTTAATTGTTCCGAAAAATAAATAGACGTTTCCTCAAATACCTTTTTAACTTTTTCAATATCAAACGAAAAGTTGTTTTTTATGGAAGACTTTAGCTTATCAAGCTCATAATTTAATTTGTAAGAACCTGAGTTTAGATTTGATATCTTATTTTCTATCTCATTAATCCCATCTTTAATGAGTGCTTTATCTTGTTGATAGAAATTGAATCTATCAATTTGCGATTCAACTTCCTTATAGTCACTTTCTAAAATAGCTCTTTCAGCGATTATTTCATCCCTATCTTCGACTTTAACTGAATAATCACTTTTATAAGAGTTAATTAGATTTTTTATGTCATCTATTTTCGAATCATTATCATATTTTAATCTGAGTAATTCTCCTTTAAACCCGAGTAAATCAAACATAAATGGTTTCCAATCAGCATCTTTACCTCCAACAAATTTATTAAGCTTGTAAACATCTTTAAAATCATCCTGAGTACGAAGTGAATAACTTATTGATTTTCTGTAGTTATATTCTTTATTATGAAAGAAATCAAATGATAAATATTCCGAAAGTATATTACGAGCTTTTTTTAAAGTAATATTTTCGTGATTCCATGTTAATGGAGGAAGATAATCTGTTGTGGTTTGATTCTGTATTGCAAAAGAAATCTTCGTATTAGATTCAATATTCCTTCTGATTGTTAAAAATTCGTTTGAATTTAAGTATAACTCTAAGTAGAAAACATGATTTATAAAAACGGATGCATCTTTTTCTTTAATTTTAAGAAAAAAATGATGTTTATTTATCTCCTTCAAAAGCATAAAATCAATTAACTCAGCAAGTTTTGTTTTTCCTAAATCATGGGAATTCTTCTTTTCTTTTAAATCAGATTTCACATCAGCGTAAATCACATTTAACTCATTAATATTGAATGTAATATTCTTAAAGTATTTCTGATTACAATATAATTTACTTAGTTGCATTGTATTTAAAAGAATCGGTTATTTCTAAATATTCAAGTTTACCCAAAAGGTAAAGAAAATTCAAAGCATAAGGGAAATTTTCTTTTGCCTCCGCACCCATATTATCTACGACTTTTCTTAATAAGTCATCATAATTAATATCGTAGAATGCATTTAATTGTTTTAAAATAAATGCTCCAATATTTATTACTGATATATCAGGATTTATATGTCTATCTGGTTTTATCATTATCAATCTTTTTCCCAATCAAACATTCATAATACATATAATGAAGGAAAACCATTACATGCCTTTTACTCTTTTTAAGTGAAGCTGAACCATCACAAATAAGTTTATAGATAAAGAAAAATATTTCTTCAAATAAACCAAAATTATCTCTTTTTAGGAAGATTAACTGGTTTAGTTCATAAGCTGTATCAAAGTAATAATCTTTCAAATTTTCATTTAATGGGTTGTTCAGAAATTTTTCAATTTTATCAAAATCCATTAACGATTCACCTACAATAAATTCATTAAAATATTCTTCGCTAAGCCTATTCTTTTTGTTTTTATCTTTTTTATCAATTATGGTGAAATCTTGTTTAAGCTTATCGACTTCTTCTTTAATTTCTGTTTTAATTTCAGGAAGTTGGCTTTTAAAAGCTAAAATAATGTCTTTAATTTCTTCATCAGAAAAATCAAACTGAATATGGTTTATGTCTAATTTAAATTGCTTAACGATATCCTTGTTGGAACTCAAATATTGATTATTAATTGTTTCTTTCCCGATTATAGCACAATTTTCAACTCCGGTCTCCTTTATGATTTTATTTAACAATCGCTCTCCTTTTACTCCAGAATATTTACGATTTGTAAATAAAAGATAATTATCGATTTCACCGTTTTCTTTTAATTTTTTGATTTTGATAATTTCATCATCTATAATTTTCCCAAAATCATTATCAGAACAAGAAGCTAAATAATTCTCTGTATGTTTTGCTTGAATTATAAATTTACCAGTCCAACTATCTTTGGTCGAAGGATAATTCTGAGCTGTACCAGTAAATTTACCATCTCGGCCTCCATCTTTTCCTGGTGAAAACTCAATAACTCCAATACCTAAAATATTTTGACAGATAGCATTCACTAACCTTTCAAAATCTGCATTATTGATGTTTTCTAACCTATAATCCATATTACAAAACTAATATTTTATAATTTGTTTTCATTAAAAGAAGCAATCTATCCATCCCAATCGTTTATTAAACCCATCTAAATAAAAAGCCTCTATTATTCTTTCCAGCCCATACGCTCTTTAATACGTAAAATTTCAAGCTGCAAACCAGCAACGGTTTGCTCTAAATCAACAGATTCCTCTTGATTTTCGGGAACAACATCACTTATGTAGTGCACAAACTGCCAAACTTCACAAATATTTTCTGCTGCTATCTTATATGGTTTATAAAAAGAATTTAAAGAATGTAATCTTAATATCTTTTCTTCTTTCAGTTTATTTTCTACAATTTTAAATACTATGCCATCATCCCGTGTTACAATAATACATGGAGTACCACTTTTGATATTTCGCCAGTCAAGTAAAAATTCGCCAGTAACCCAGGATGAACTTGGAATAGGATGCATGGAATCACCTGAAATCTGAAATGTCCGGTATTTTTTTTCACTGGATAAAAAAGGCAATTGAAACACAGGCAACTCCTTAACATATTCAGGATCAGAAAAACCAGATGCGTACCCTGCCTTTGCCTTTTCGGGCACCAACTCTATATTTTCTCTATCCTCAGAATCAACTGTCGAAACCAAAACCCTCAATTTACTTCCCTTCAAAAATACATCAAAGCCATTTTCCAACTGAATCAACTGACTCTCCCTTAGCGATGTTAAGTCAATTTTTATTAAAGTATCAATGGCTACATTGAAATAACCCGAAAAAGCAACCAACACAGAAACACTGGGTTGTGCAACACCATTTTCGTAACCACTCAATGTAGATCGTTTCATATTTAAAGCTACAGCTACATCATCCTGCGTACGCCTACAACGCTTTCTTAAAAATTTAATATTTGAACTAAAAAACATAGCTATTCAATAAAAAAGATATTAACAACTCAAACATCTGAAGATGTTCTATTTCTTACCAATTATATACTAATCAGAAAGCATAATTACCCAGATTAATATTTTCAAATATAACGATTTTTGATTATATTATAACCACAACTTTGATTATTTTCTAATCATTTTATAAGAAGATGCCTGGTAGTCAACGACAAATAGTACATATGGATTTAGATACATTTTTTGTGTCGGTAGAGAGATTACATAACAGTGTTTTAAATGGTAAACCTGTTATTATTGGGGGCATGTCTGATCGGGGTGTTGTTGCCGGATGCAGTTACGAAGCCCGTAAATTTGGCGTACACTCAGCGATGCCCATGAAAATGGCCCGCCAACTTTGTAGCGATGCCTGTTTCATCAAGGGCGATATGGATGAGTACTCCAAACAATCGCGTATTGTAACTGAAATCATAGCAGAAAGAGCTCCTGTTTACGAAAAGGCATCTATTGATGAGCATTATCTGGATTTAACAGGGATGGATCGTTTTTTTGGTTGTTTAAAATGGAGTAAAGAACTACGCCAAACCATTATTAAAGAAACAGGATTGCCTATTTCGTTTGGCTTATCGGTGAACAAAACCGTATCTAAAATTGCAACCGGCGAAGCTAAACCCAATGGAGAACTAGAAATAGTACCAACATCTGTTCAACCTTTTTTAAACCCGCTTTCGATAAAAAAGATACCAATGCTGGGTCCTAAAACTTATCAATTATTGCGCTCCATGGGAGTTGTAAATATTGAAACCTTAAGTCAGATACCTATAGACATGATGCAAAGGGTATTGGGACAAAACGGAATCATGATCTGGAAGAAGGCCAATGGCATAGATTCCACTCCTGTTATCAGATATACAGAGCAAAAATCAATCAGTACAGAACGTACTTTTGAACAGGACACTACCGACATCAGATATTTAAACGAACTTATTATCCGTATGTCGGAGAAACTGGCCTTTGAGCTTCGCAGTAAGCAAAAACTAACAGGCTGCATTTCTGTAAAAATAAAATACTCAAACTTTGATACGCATTCACTTCAAAAAAAAGTGGCCTACACCTCCTTTGATCATGATATAATTTCGGTGGCTCAGGATCTTTTTAAACGGGTTTACACCCGACGAATGCTTATCCGCTTACTGGGAGTCAGACTCAGCAGCCTGATAACCGGAACTCAACAACTTAATTTATTTGACGATACTCCAGAAACTGTAAACTTATATCAAACCATGGACAGGATACGAAAACGATATGGAAAAGATGCCATTGGCAGAGCTGCAGCCATGCAATGAGAAGGTAAAACAGTACTCAACCTTCAGTATGCAGTCTACACACTCTGCTTACTGATGACTGGAAACTGAAAACAAAAACAAAAACAAAAACAATGCACTTAAATACACATACATATTACAGTTTACGATACGGGGTTCTGTCTCCGGAAGAATTGGCACAACAAGCCTCTTCTTTAGGCATAAAAGTATTGGTTCTTACTGACATTAATAACAGCACAGGATTATTTGACTTTATCAAAGCCTGTCGCGAAACCGGCATCACAGCTTTAGCTGGTATTGAATTCAGAAAAGACCACAAACTACTATACATTGGCATTGCTAAAAACAACCAGGGATACCTTGAGCTTAATAATTTTTTAACCCAACATAACCTTACAAACACAGCCTTACCCAATAAACCAAAAACATTTAACCATGCTTATGTTATTTATCCTTATGGTAGTATACAACCCAAAGATTTACAAGAAAATGAATTCGTTGGTATTCAACCACTACAACTTCGTAAATTGATTTCCTCATCGTTTCGCTACCATCAACATAAACTGGTAGTATGGCAACCTGCCACTTTCAGCAACGAAGGGGTTTACTCGTTACACCGCCATCTACGAGCCATTGATAAAAACATATTATTAAGTCAACTTACACCAGAAGACACAGGGCACATCAACGACACACTATTATCGCCTGATAAAATAAAACAAAACTACAGTCAGTTCCCCGAGATTATAAAAACCACAGAAAACCTCTTAAAACAATGTAGTTTTGATTTTGATTTTTCAGCTATTCGTAACAAAAAAACATTTACAGGGAGCTTTTACGACGATAAAAAACTACTCGAAAAACTAACTCTGGATGGTATGCTGTATCGCTATGGTGCCCACAATATTTTTGTCCGCGAAAGAATTGATAAAGAACTACACATCATCAACAAACTGGGATTTGCTGCTTATTTTTTAATTACATGGGATATTATCAGGTATTCCATGTCGAGAGGTTTTTATCACGTGGGACGAGGCAGTGGCGCCAACAGCATTGTAGCCTTCTGCCTCAAGATTACAGATGTTGACCCCATCAAACTAAACCTGTATTTTGAACGTTTTTTAAACCCCAAACGCTCCTCTCCCCCGGATTTTGACATAGATTACTCGTGGAAAGAACGAGAGGATGTTCAGGACTATATTTTTAAAAGATACGGAACAAAACACACTGCTTTACTTGGTGCAATGAGCACCTTCAAAGGAAAATCCATCATCCGTGAATTAGGTAAAGTATATGGTTTACCCAAAGAAGAAATTGATCAGATGATTGACCATCCTGAAATGGCCAAGGATGACCAAATTAAACAAAAAATCAATACCATAGGTTCATTAATGACCGATTTTCCCAACCTGAGAACCATTCATGCCGGGGGAATATTAATTTCTGAAGAACCTATTACCTGCTATACCGCCTTAGACTTACCTCCCAAAGGCTTCTCTACCACACAATGGGATATGTATATTGCTGAGGATATAGGTTTTGAAAAGCTGGATATTCTATCTCAACGAGGAATTGGACATATTAAAGATTGCACTCAGATTGTTTTGCAAAACAAAGGTATAGATATAGATATCCATCAGGTTGAAAAGTTTATGGCAGACAAACAAGTCAAAGATCAACTACAAGATGCAGAAACCAATGGTTGCTTTTATATCGAAAGCCCTGCCATGCGTGGGTTATTAAAAAAACTACAGTGCAACAATTACCTTACCCTGGTTGCAGCCAGTTCTATTATTCGTCCGGGAGTAGCCCGTTCGGGTATGATGCGCGAATACATACAGCGTTATCACAATCCGAACAACATCGCTTATCTGCATCCGGTCATGAAGGATCAGCTCGAAGAAACCTACGGTGTTATGGTTTACCAGGAAGATGTACTAAAAGTCTGTCACCATTTTGCCGGACTCGATTTAGCTGATGCTGATGTACTTCGCCGTGCCATGAGTGGAAAATACCGTTCAAAAAAAGAATTTCAGCGCATTGTAGATAAGTTCTTCAGTAATTGCAGACAAAAAGGTTATCCTGATAAAATCACTCACGAAGTATGGCGACAAATTGAATCTTTTGCCGGATATTCATTCTCAAAAGCACACTCTGCTTCATACGCAGTAGAAAGCTTTCAGAGCTTATATTTAAAAGCCCATTACCCATTAGAATTTATGGTTGCTGTTATTAATAATTTCGGAGGCTTTTACCAGACCTGGGTTTATGTAAATGAAGCTCAACGACAAGGAGCCTGTATTCATCAACCTTGTGTAAACAACAGTTTTTATACCACTTCAATCAAAGGAACAGATATTTACTTGGGTTTTATACACATTCAAAACCTGGAGTCAAAAATTGCAAAACTAATTGATCATGAACGCGAGCTAAACGGACTCTACAAAAATATGGAAGACTTTATAAAACGAACAGGAGCAGGAAGAGAAAGTATGGTGATATTAATCAGAACCGGAGCACTACGCTTCACCAACAAGGGTAAAAGCGAACTGCTATGGGAAATGCACCTCCTGCTCACTCCCGGCAAAAATAAACCAGGCACACAAGCACTTTTTTCTTTACCACAAAAAAAATATCAATTACCTCAACTTGCACGCAACAAAGTTGAAGATGCCTATGACGAAATAGAGTTAATAGGCTTTCCTGTTTCCTTATCCTACTTTGATCTGTTACAAACAACTTTCAGAGGCGGGTTAAAGGCAAAGGATCTTATACTTCACGTTGGCAAAAGAGTGCGTATGATTGGCCAACTGGTTTGCATCAAGTATGTAAGAACGGTCAGAAAACAACTAATGCATTTTGCCACCTTTATTGATGTTGATGGTAATTTTTACGACACAACCCACTTTCCTCCCTCCTTGCAAGCTTACCCATTTAAAGGCTATGGCATGTATCTTATACTGGGTCGTATAACTGAAGAATTTGGTTTTGCAAGCATCGAAGTTGAAAAAATGGCTAAGATGCCCATTATTCCTGACCCCAGATAAATAAAAAAGAGAAGCCATTTTGACTTCTCTTTATTTTATTTTATCATGAATAGTTTATTATCATTCTGATATTACTGCTTCAATTTCAACATCACCAACATCTGTTACGATACCTGTTTCTACAAGCACATCTTCTATTTCCTTTTCCTGAAAACCATCAACTGGTAAAAATTTCAACTTATACTCACCCTCATCCAAAGCCCTTATTAAAAAATAACCTGTTTCAGAATCAGCATAAGTCGAAACAGTATCTAAATCTGCTGATATAGCATGTATGTATACTTTTGATTCAATAGGAGAAACCATTCCTGTAATAGCTCCACTTGTTGCTTCTGTAAATGTTCTAATCACAGGTTTTAAAGAATAACTACCATTCCCTTTTTCTACAATTGATCTGCCCGCATCAAAATCAAGCCACATCCTATACGTTAACCCGGCTTGTAATTCAGCATGGACATTCAACTTTAAACCAGACTGTTGTGCTGATGGCGTTTTAATATCATAATATTCTCCATCAACTTTAATCTGGTTATTATCTCCCAATACTAACCTGATCTGAGATATTGTTCCAACTGGCAATTCCTCTTCTGCTAATAAAATATCGGTTCCATTAGTTAACGTCAGCAAATCTATTACCACAGGCTCTAATTCATCTAACGTAATCCAAGTAACATCATTTTCATCTTCTGACTGAAAACTAACTCTAACCTCCTGAACATCTATCAGTACCTCTTCAAATTCAGCCGGAGAATCTGTTAATCTTAAACTGAATTTAGCAGTTCCGCTATCATCATCAGAACAAGAATATACAAAGCCTATTACTGCCAGAGCCAATAATGTCAATAATACTTTGTTCATCCCCAAAGGATTACTCTTTCGTTTATGCATAGACTGTCCTGTAAACAATTTTAATGTTTGTTTCATAATATAAATTTTGTGTTGTGTATTTGTATGACACAAAATTAACAGCTTTGTTCAGCAAAAACCAATAATTTGAAAAAAATATAACAACCACCCAACCAATCCCCAACTTTAAGTTTATGTAATTCCCGGTCTGCTTTCCTGTTTTATATTATCTATCAACAACTCATCTCTTTTTGAAAAGGAGCTAATTCAACAGTGAAATGACGTAAAATAGGTGCTTCATTTACAATCTTATATCCGGTTTTTATTTCATTCCTCCTGTCGTACACATTTTTTAATGCAACAGCAATCACATCCATATGATTGTTTGTATAAACTCTTCTTGGGATTGCCAAACGCAATAATTCCAATTTTGGATATCGATTTTCTCTTGTTGCAGGATCTCTATCGGCCAGTAAAGTTCCAATTTCAACACCTCTTACACCAGCTTCTATATATAACTCAACAGCTAAGGTTTGAGCCACAAACTGCTCAACGGGCAAATGTGGTAAAAATCTTTTGGCATCCACAAAAATAGCATGACCACCAAAAGGTTCCTGTACCGGAACACCAAATTCCTTTAACCTCTTACCTAAATATTCAACCTGCTTAATTCTTGTTTCCAAATAATCAAACTCTGTTCCCTCATCTAAACCTTGTGCTAAAGCATTCATATCACGTCCCGACATTCCACCATAAGTAATATATCCCTCGTAAATAATATTAAACTGAGCTGCTTTTTTAAATAAATCTTCTTCTCTTAAAGCAATAAAACCACCCATATTTACAATAGCATCTTTTTTACTACTCATGGTCATACCATCAGCATAAGAGTACATCTCTGTCACTATTTCCTTAATAGTTTTATGTGCATATCCTTCTTCACGCATTTTAATAAAATATGCATTCTCGGCGAAACGAGCTGAATCAAAAATCACCCTTATTCCATATTGCTTAGACAACTCATAAACCTCTTTTAAGTTCTGCATTGATACAGGTTGTCCACCAGAAGAATTACAGGTAACCGTTACTATTATACAAGGAATTTTTTCATTGGTATATTGAATAAAGACATTTTCCAATTTATTTAAATCAATATTTCCTTTAAAGGGATGATGTATAGTTGTATCAAAAGCCTCATCAATAGTACAGTCTATTGCAGAAGCCTTTCTAAACTCAATATGTCCCTTTGTTGTATCAAAATGTGTATTTCCAGGCACAACATCACCTTCTGAAATCAATGCTGAAAACAGCACATTTTCAGCCGCACGTCCTTGATGTGTTGGTAAAAAGTAATCGAAACCTAATATATTTTTAATAGCTTGTTTTAGGTTGTAATACGATGAAGCACCAGCGTAACTTTCATCCCCCAACATCATGCTTGCCCACTGACGATCGCTCATAGCACCAGTACCACTATCGGTCAGCAAGTCAATAAACACCTGATTACTTTTTAAATTAAACAAATTGTAATTTGCTTTTTTAATCCACCTCTCACGTTCTTCACGAGTACTTTTCCTGATGGGTTCAACCATCTTTATTTTATATGATTCTGCAAATGGTAATTCCATAATATTAAAATTTTACTGGCACTTAATTTATATACAATGCCACAATTAATAGATCGATTGATTTAAGACAAAAGACGAAAGACTAATTTACAAAGCACTTATTATGAGCCTCTTATTATTAGCAGTAAAGTATCTATGTGTCTAAAAATTAATAGAAACGAGGTATTGTAAGATTTATTCTGAGTATTCTTACATTGGAATTTATTTGCAAAAAGAATCCCTGTTTTTAATATTCTGGAAGCGATGAAGTGGTGTAATAGATAATATTTTCAAAAGTGTTTCCAAAATTTTCTGAATTAAATTGATTTGTGTGCAAAGTTAAATAATTGTAGAAAAAAGAGATCGTTTAAATCTATATTTTTCGAATATAAGTAAAACATTAAACGACTAAAAATTCCAACATATTCTTTTTAATGTAAGAAAATTGAACATTCATCAAACATTTTCATACTTTCATCTTTTAAAATTATTCTATTTTTTTAAAAAATATACACACCCACACATAACAAGAACTTACGCATACCATCCCACGCACCAATCTTATTTTCAAAATATTACTAAAACAGCAATAATCAAACCACCAGTAAATTTCAGGAGATAACTCTATTTTAGAATATTAATTATTCATTAAACTTCAGGAAAATTTATATTTATTTTACAGAAAAAAGGTAACCTTTTAATTTTACTATCGAATATGGATGAAAATAATAAAAACCTCAAATTATTAAAATGAAGAAAAAGTTGACTGTATTGATACTGTTATGCCTAACATTATCACTAACTGGCCAACAATCGATGTTTAAAGCATTGTTTATGTTCAATTTTGCTAAATACATTGAATGGCCAAACCTTTCGAATCAAAATGAGTTTATCATTGCGATCTATGGTAATGACGAAATTACTCCTGAACTACAAAAACTAGCGAGTACGAAAAAAATTAACAACAAACCTATTGTTGTTAAAATTGTTAAATCTCCCGAGGAAGCCTCAAACGCTCAACTGTTTTATATTCCTGAATCAAAATCCGGAGATATAAATAGTATTACATCCTTTTTTAGCAATAAACAAACACTACTGGTTAGCGATAAAAAAGGAGCCTGCTCTGAAGGAACTGCTATTAACTACACCATGCAAAATGGTAAATTGAAGTATGAGATTTGCAGAAAAAACATTGAATCTCATCAATTAAAAGTGGATCAAAAATTGATTTCGCTAGGAATCGAAGTTAAATAATAAAAAAGTAAACCATGTTAAAAAAATATATTTCACTGTTTATTATATTGGTATTTTCAATATCAATATTTGCACAGGAAACAAAAAAAGATGTAAATACTATTTCGCGCGAAGAAGTATTACAAATGGATATAGAAGAGTTATCCAACTACGATTTAGATGAAATCATGAAACTGATGGATATTGTTGGCGCCTCAACAATGGAAGAGCTTTACGAATTACTTTTAAATAAAGATGTTACTTCAGCATCAAAGTCAGAAGAAAGCTTATTTGATTCACCTCTATCTACAACAGTATTGAGTCATGACGAAATAATTACATCTGGAGCAACATGTTTTGAAGAGGCTTTAAGAATGGTTCCGGGAGTAATTGTACGAGAAAAAACAAACGGTAATTTTGATGTTCATATCAGAGGTAATGACAATTTACCATCAAAAAACATGATGCTATACTCCGAAAACTCACAAACGCTAGTGATGATCAATGGGCGTCCCGTATTTAATTACTCGCACGGTGGCACTTTATGGGAATCATTACCAGTAAGTTTCGAAGATGTTGACCGTATTGAAGTTGTAAGAGGACCTTCCAGTGCTCTATACGGTCCCAATGCTGTGTCGGGAGTTATCAATATTATTACTGTTGATATTACTGATGAAACACCATTAGTTTCTGGTAATATAAAGGCTGGTAATATGAACTCTTATATTGGCGATATTGCTTTTAGAAAACAAATCAATAACATTTTTGCATTTGGAGTAACCGCTAATTACGAAACTAGAGATAGAGAAACTGACAAAATATACATTTACAACGGATTAAACAGCGATGGAAGTCAAAAATATCTAATCAAAGAGAATGAAACTGATGATGGATATTCTGTTGGCAATGGATATTATTCGATGTATCAAATCAAACATCTGTATGCTCTAGCTAATGGAAACACATATAAAGTCTTTCCTGAAATTGGAGAGACGGGAAAAAACGATAAAGGAGAATTCATAACCACCTATGGGCCAGATGATATTTTTCTTCATCCGGAAAATTCAAAAGAAAGATATGCAATAAATGGATATATTGAATTAACACCAAATTCTTCAAGCTCAATTAATATCAATGGTGGCTATCAACACTCTGATATAATGACAACTACAATGGGTGATATGCCAACTCCATATTCTGGTAAAATTTCAGAAACAGGATATATTGACTTAAGAGCTCAAATAAAGGATTTTACTTTCCAAGCAAACTACAACGGAGGAGATATCGATTACATGACTGGTAATGAGGGTTTTGAGCTAAAATTACGCCAATATAATACTCTAGCAGAATACAACTTAAAACTGGACAAACTAAACATACGCCCAGGATTAAATTACCAACATATCTCATATGACGACTCACCATATATCCTATCTAAAGGAAGAGGATATTTAAACGGCAGAAAAGACATTGAAATCATGGCTGGAAGTTTACGTTTGGATTATAAACCCACAGATAAACTTCGCTTAATTGCTGCACTAAGAACTGAAAAATACAATCATCCAGATGATTTATATACATCATGGCAATTTATTAGTTCTTATAAAGTAAACGACAATCATTTATTCCGTTTTGTATATTCAAGAGCTAATCAATCTCCATTTCTTGTTAATGTGCATTCTAATTATACGTGGAATATTATTAACAGACCCTATCCTAGGGTTATGCAATTTGATGGAAATAAAGATTATGATTTAATGACGACCGATATGTTTGAGTTTGGATACAGAGTTCGTCCTGCAAAAAACATATTAATTGATTTTGAAGCATTCTATAACAAATCTGAGAATTTTGGAGCATTAATGCCTAGTTATACCTCTTCCATTTTTTATAACCCAGATCAAGTAATGGGAGATTTAATGGATGATGGCCAATTGAATTCAGTAACACCAATCATTGTACCTGATTCAGTACATATGATGTACAATAACTTAGCACTAAAGTCAAAACAGATAGGATTAAGTGCAAATATCGATTGGGTAATTAACAAAAAATTAGTAGCCAGTGCTCATTTCACTTATCAACAAACTAAACTTGACAATTACGCTTCAATAAGTAGAGATGAACTAATTGAATTACAAGTTACAGATGCAACAGAAACAGCAATTGATGCCTATATAACAGGAATGGCAAATCCAATACCCGGAAGCATAATAGGATCAAATGCCCTTCCTTCCGATCTTAAAAATAACTACAAACACAAAGCTACGCCTTCCTATTTTGGAGGGTTTTCACTAACTTACCGCCCAATTGAGAAACTAGAAATTACACCAAGTTCTTATTTTTATGGAGAACAAACTTTTGATAACCAATACGGAACTGATAAAATTGATAATAAATTTATTTTCAATACAACAGTAGGTTATAAAGCTACCGACAAGTTGACATTCCGTATTACAGGCAAAAACCTATTAAATCAGGATTCTAACGAGTTTGCTTATATGGATAAAATGCCAATCATGATTTTTGCAGGGGTAAATTTTAAGTTTTAACAATATTATTGAGGAAGGAACTTTTCATTAAGTTCCTTCACTCACAAAAAAAACGCTAACTAATATAATACGAGTAGCGTTTTTTTTATTTACATTCAATCCACCTTCATCCATTTTCTTAATACAGCCCACACTTCTTCTTTCTTATTTTCCGGTAAATTATTAATTCGTGTTTTATGTGAACCTGCAGGCTTAACAACTTTAAGTGAACGACTCATTCCTGTAACATCAAATGAAGTTGCACCCCACGGATCGTATTCGCCACAAAGTAATACCATTCGGGGATTCTTTTTGTGAAGACGTTTTTTAACCTCTAACATGGTATTCTTATGATACGATAAGGTATCACCTCCCGGAGCAAAAATACAGTTTGAAACAGTATCTTGCTTCACACAATTCATTAATGATTTTAAATCCCCGGGAACATAGTTATAATAACCCAATTCTTTATAAGCCTGATAAAAAAATGACTCATACTGTTTCATCACCTCATCGGCAAAATAATCAGGACTTGCACCTTTTATAAAATGAGCCATGATGGCTTCATCTGAATCAGTTTCATTGGGTATTTCACTTACCGGATTTCCCCATTGCCAAAAAGCAAATGGATACTCTAACACAGCCAACTCATAGGCTTTTTCGATTCCCATAGAAAAAGACAAACCATTTTTTCTGCTATAATCACTAAACAAAGGAAGTAACTGCTTCTTCTTTTTTAAAACCAACTGCTGAAACTGATGTACTTTTTCTCTATCTTCCGGAGAGCCCACATATTTAAAAAACTCAAGCAATCGTTTATCTTCCTTCGCATAATTAATCGGTGCCACATAAGGAACTGACACATCAACATCTTTTGGATAAAACGCCCGATGAAAAAGAGTGGTTTGGCCTCCTTTACTTATACCTGTTGTTAACCATGTTCCTTTATAAATTTTTTTAAAGGTTTTAATAATATCATGATGATCCGCTGCAGCATTTTTAACAGTCAGGTATTTCCAGTCTTTTTGTTCCGGTGTTGATTCCTGAAAATATCTATGCTCAACAATCATTTGATTTGCATTCAACTCCTTAGCAATTTCTGTTTGATAATTTGAAGGTGCAGAATAACCTTCAGTTACCATAACCATCGGAGCTTTCTCATCCAGATGATTCAACCATATTCTTTGTGTAAAGGAGCCAAGTTCAGGCCTTTCATGATCTAAAGGTTGAGTTATCATAATTAAAAAAGACTCTTTATAACCTGGAAATGTACTAATCTTTTCTACTTGTAGCTCATTTAAATTCTGAAGTTCTATTTGTATCGACTCTTGAGCTGCAACAATACCAGAAAAACAAATTAATAGTATTACAATTACATTTTTAATCTTCATTTTTATATCATCTTAAATTACTGTACTACAAATTACATTGGGCAGTTCGTTTAATAATCTCTTCTTGCAATTCTATGGTTAAATCATTAAAATAGTCACTATAACCGGCAACTCTAACAATTAAATCCTGGTATTTCTCCGGATGTTTTTGTGCATCCCTTAAAGTATCTGCATCAACTACATTAAATTGAATATGATGACCTAATTGATTAAAATAGGTTCTTATTAAATGTGTAAGTTTTATAATCCCTCCTTCAGTTTCAAAAAACTGAGGTAAGAACTTCTGGTTTAAAAGTGTACCTCCAGTCCTTGTATGATCTATCTTAAGCATTGAATTTATAACTGCTGTAGGCCCGTTTTTATCAGTTCCCTGAACTGGAGAAATACCTTCAGATAGAGGTTCTCCATCTTTACGGCCATCAACAGAAGCCTGCATTACCTGACCAAAATATACATGACAAGTGGTAGGTAACAAATTAACTCTAAAAGTACCACCTCTTGAATTTTCTTTACCATTTATAGCATTATAGTACATTTCAAATACTTTTTTAGCATTCAAATCAGCATAGGCGTCATCATTTCCAAACTTAGGAGTTTCAAAAACCAGCTTATATCGTAACTCTTCATATCCCTTAAAATTATTATCTGTTGCCTTAACCAAATCATCCAATGTAATACTTTTTTGATCATAAACATGAAACTGTATTGATGTTAAAGCATCCGTAATACTTCCTAAACCTACACCCTGAATATAACTGGTATTATATCTTGCTCCTCCGGCATTATAATCCTTGGCATTACCAATACAGTCCTCAATAAATAAACTTAAAAAAGGTACCGGCAATTCATTCATTATCAAAGTTTCAATTCTTCTATTTCCTTCTATCTTGATATTTAAGAAGTAATTCAATTGTTTTTCAAAAGCACCTAATAACTTTTCATAAGTATCCAGAGTATCTAAAGTACCTGTTTCTATGCCTAAACATTTTCCTGATTTAGGATCAACTCCATTATGTAAAGTAATTTCTAAAACCTTTGGGATATTAAAATACCCGGTTAACCAATACGCTTCAGTTCCAAATGCACCAGACTCTACACAACCACTGGCTCCACCATTTCTGGCATCAACAATATCTTTACCCTGATTAACCAGCTCTTGTATAATAGCATCTGTGTTAAAATAAGATGGCTGCCCAAACCCTGTTTTTGTAATATGTAAAGTTCTGTGAATAAACTCATCTGGATTTTCCTTGCTAATCTGCACCATTGAACTTGGCTGAAGCAGTCTCATCTCCTCAATGACATCAAGTATTAAATAAGATAGTTCATTTACTGCATCAGAACCATCAGCTTTTACACCGCCTAAATTTATTAATGCAAAATCGGTATAAGTATTACTTTCTTTGGCTGTAACCCCATTTTTAGGAGGAGCTGGCTGGTTATTAAATTTAACCCAGAAGGACATTAATAATTCTTTAGCTCGCTCTTTTGTCAACGTTCCCTTTTTTAAGTCATTAACATAAAATGGATAAAGATGTTGATCTAACCTACCCGGATTAAACGAATCCCAAGGATTCACTTCTGTAATAACACCAATATGAACAAACCAGTAATACTGCAGAGCCTCATGAAATGTTTGTGGAGCATTTGCAGGTACATTCCTACAAACCTGAGCCATTTTCAATAATTCTGTCTTTCTTATTTCATCTAACTCTGCACTTGCAAATTCCTCCAAATATTCAGCATTCCGATAAGCATATGATACAATTGCTTTTGCTGCAATTTCCATTGCATTTAGTTCGTCAGGCTTTGCTTGTTGCAATGAATCGGAATCAGAATTTAATTTCTCTTTAGCCAATTGAATGTCGTTGATAATATCATTTATCCCTTTATGATATATCTTATCTCCTAAAACTGTATGTCCGGGTGCTCTTTGCTCTTGAAACTCAGTAAAAATACCGGCTTTATAGCATTCATGCCATTCGGGAGTCATTCTGGCCATAATCTTATCTCGATTACTCTTTCCTTCCCAAAAAGGAATTATTGTTGAGTCATATAACTGTCGGGTTTCATCATCCACTTTAAAGCTTACTTTTTGTCTTTTATCCAAAATATTTAAATCCTCCAAAGAGTGTAACGAAACCTCAGGATAGGTAGGGGTTGCTTTAGGTTCCGGACCTCTTTCTCCAACAATCAATTCTCCCTCATTTATACATAATTCCTTATGCTCTAATATATATTTAAAAGCAAGGGCTCTGGTTTCAGGTACTGAATAATCTAACCCTTCAATACTCTTATAGAAGTCTGTAACCAAACGAGCTCTTTCTACAGACATTTTATTTATTGCCTGCAAACTTTGCTGACGTAGTTTTTGTATTCTTTGATTCATACGTACAATATTTAAGGATGTATGTTATATACCTCCAATTTTTGTTTTAATGCCTAATAATTTAAATTCTTCTTTTAGATAAATTAAATCATTTGCACTTTGACTTTTTAATTCTCTTAATCTATAACCCTTTTTAAACCTGTCATACTTTGATGCTCCGATATTATGAAATGGCAGAAAATGCAATTCTTTTATTTGATTTACTCTGGATTTAATAAATTGCTTTAATTCTGAGACGCACTGTGGAGTATCATTGATACCAGGAATTATCGGAACCCGAATGATTATATTAGCTTTGATTTTTAATAAACAATCAAGATTTTTAATAATCAAATGATTATGAACTCCTGTATATTCAAAGTGTAAATCAGAATTTACAAACTTAATATCATATAAGAACAAATCAGTGTACCTGTTAATCTCTTCCAGTTTTTCTATTCTACAAAACCCTGTAGTATCAATGGTTATATGTAATCCTTGTTTCTTACAAACTTTTAATATTTCAACCAAAAAATCACTTTGTGATAAAGGTTCTCCTCCGGAGAAGGTAACTCCACCTCCACTCTGAATATAAAACTGTTGATCTTTTAGTATCTCAGTTTGTAATTCTGAAACGGTAAACTGTTTTCCAATTTTTTGTTTATAAGTAAATCTTTTACCATCCAGAATCCGTTCCTGATCATATTCTTCAATATCAAAAGCGATACTTTCCGGATTATGACACCACATACACTTTAGCGGACATCCTTTAAAAAAGACTGTAGTTCTAATGCCAGGTCCATCATTTAAAGCAAAACGTTTTATGTCAAATATTTTTCCAACCATTTGAAATATTATCCATAATTACACTAATATGGCAATTAACCACATCAATAATATTATTAAATCTTAGGAATAAACCAATTGCAAAAATTGAAGTAAGACTATGCAATCGGGGAAAAGGAAATAATATAAATCAACAAATCCAGCACTCATAGAGTCCTTTACCTGACTTGTTAAGATTTGAAGAAATAAAACAACACATTGTTACAAATTATTATATTAACGAGTTAAAAATAATCAATTCATTAATACGATATACTTCAAAATGCTAATTTGAAATAAATCTACAGAAGAAGCATAGAAATAAAAAAAGGGGCTGTCAAAATTGACAGCCCCTTTTTTTTTAAAATATCTTAAACAATTAACCTAAATAAGACTTTAACAACTTACTTCTTGAAGTATGTCTTAATCTTCTAATTGCTTTTTCTTTAATTTGTCTAACTCTTTCTCTGGTTAATCCAAATCTTTCTCCAATCTCTTCAAGTGTCATTTCCTGAGTTTGAATACCAAAGAATAGTTTAATGATATCAGATTCTCTTTCAGTTAATGTTGCCAATGCTCTTTCAATTTCACGAGCTAAAGACTCATTAATTAAAGTTTTATCTGCATTTGGAGAATCTCCATTCACAAGAACATCTAATAAACTATTATCTTCACCTTCAACAAAAGGTGCATCCACAGAAATGTGACGTCCGGAAACTCTTAAAGTATCAGCAACCTTATCAACAGGTAATTCTAATTGATCAGCTAATTCTTCAGGAGATGGTTTACGTTCATTTTCCTGTTCGAATTTAGAATAAGCTTTGTTAATTTTATTTAACGATCCAACCTGATTTAAAGGTAATCTTACAATTCTTGATTGCTCTGCTAATGCTTGTAAAATAGACTGACGAATCCACCATACTGCATAAGAGATAAACTTAAACCCCCTCGTCTCATCAAACTTCTCAGCAGCTTTAATCAACCCAAGGTTTCCTTCGTTAATCAAGTCAGGAAGACTAAGTCCTTGATTTTGATATTGCTTTGCTACAGAAACTACGAATCTTAAGTTTGCTCTTGTTAGCTTTTCCAAAGCAACTTGATCACCTTTTTTGATCCTTTGAGCTAATTCTACTTCTTCTTCTACAGATATCAATTCTTCACGACCTATTTCCTGTAAATACTTATCTAAGGAAGCACTCTCGCGATTTGTAATTGATTTTGTTATTTTAAGTTGTCTCATATTTCAATATGCAAAATGTGGCGCAAAATTATACTTTTAAAACAAAATATCCAACAATTTATTATTCATTGAGACAAATTAATTTTATTTATCAATCTTCAAGATTAATAGCATAATAAGCAACTTGTCCATTTGGATATACTCCGGTGATAAACAATCCACCATCAGTGGTAGCAATTACATTTTTTAAGTCTGATATAGTTTTAACAGGAACCCGGTTGGCCTTTAAAATTATAAATCCTTCTGTTATACCACTTTGCTTAAGTTTACCTCCGTTTAGTTCAACAATTTTCATACCATAACCAACACCTAATTTTTCTTTTTCACTATCTGTTAGTTCTCTAAGTTCAGCTCCTAACAAATCTGAAATTCCCTTTTTATCTTTAACTAAATCAGTTGAACCATAACTATTACGTAAAATTACGGTAAATTGTTTACTTTTTCCATCTCTTTTTACAAATAAATTTACTTTATCTCCAGGACGATGTTTACTAACCTGCTCTATGAGCTCAGAATTAGTGTTCACGTTAATTCCATCAATGCTTAAAATAATGTCACCTTTCTCTATTCCAGCTTTATCAGCCCCTCCATTAACAGTTACAGCATCAACATATACACCTTCTACTTTATCAATATCAAGTTCTTTAGCCAACTCTGAATCAACACCTCTGATTTGCACCCCTATAAAAGCTCGTTGTACTTCACCAAATTCTTTTAAATCAGCAACTACTTTTTTTATAATACTAACCGGCACTGCAAACGAATAGCCAGCATACGAACCTGTTTTGGAGGCAATCGCAGTATTTATTCCAACCAGATCACCATACGTATTAACCAATGCTCCTCCACTATTACCTGGATTTACAGCAGCATCTGTTTGAATAAAGGACTCAATACCCATGGGTTGATTATTATTTCTGATAATATTAATACTTCGTGATTTTGCACTTACAATACCGGCAGTTACCGTTGAAGTTAAATTAAATGGATTACCAACTGCCAAAACCCATTCTCCAATTTTTAAATTATCAGAATTACCATAATTAAGGAAACTTAAACCATCCTCTTCTATTTTTAGCAGAGCTATATCTGTGGTAGGATCTGTACCAATTAACTTTGCAGAATATGATCGCCTGTCGTTTAAAATAACTTCAATATCATCTGCTCCATCTATTACATGATTATTGGTAACAATATATCCATCCTGAGATATAATAACTCCAGAACCGGATCCCATCACTATACCTTGCCCCTGACCTTGATCTGGCATACCACCTCTTGGTCCAAAAAAGAAATCGTAAAGAGGATTGCCATATGAATATCCATTTGATTGAGATTGAGCCTTGGTCATAACATGAACTACGGCTTCAACAGATTTTTCTGCAGCAGATGTAAAATCAGGAAAACCATCCGGAGCACTACTTCCTGACAACGATGCATATTGAGCAGCCGGTACTACCGACTTATCTACTGTAACAATCTTCGACTGAGGATTAACCACTAATACAAATGCATAAACACCAACAACAGCGCCTAGAACGGCTGCTAAAAACACGTAAAATATTTTCTTTACATTCATAACTGTATATTTTTTAGTTATTGATAAATCATTTATAATTTCATTCTCAAAATTCGCAAATAATATACCTTTTAAAGACTGTTAGTGAAGCATTAACCTAATTTTAACTCAAATTTCTTTAACTTTGCACACGAAGCAACTTTTATTTACACAAGGTAAACAATCTAAATATCAATAAGTTCTATACAATTACAATGCAGATAAATTTTTATAAATATCAAGGAACCGGCAATGATTTTGTTATCATTGATAACCGTAACGGTAATTTTGACAGCCAAAACACGCAACTTGTCAGTTTTTTATGCGACAGAAGAATGGGAATTGGAGCTGACGGTCTTATGTTACTGGAAAACAACGATAAACCAAACATTGATTTTACCATGAGATATTTTAACAGTGATGGTAAAGAAGCTTCTATGTGCGGAAACGGAGGAAGGTGCATTGCTGCATTTGCAGTACACCAAAAGGCAGTAAGCAATAATGATAAATTTCTTTTTGACGCTGTTGACGGATTACATGAAGCAAGTTATGACAATGGAATTGTAAGTCTGAAAATGACTAATGTAGATTCAATTACCAATGGAAATGAATATTACTTCCTGGATACCGGATCTCCTCACTATGTTGCACATATGGATGAAATCGATAGTGTTAACATTGTTAAATACGGATCTGAAATTCGATATTCAGAACAATTTAAACCAGGTGGAACCAATGTTAATATTGTAGAAGTTTTATCTGACAGTCATATAAAAGTCAGAACCTACGAAAGAGGTGTTGAAGATGAAACCTACTCTTGCGGAACTGGCGTTGTAGCTTCAGCCATCAGTACTTTTGTTAAAAATAATAAATCTAAAACATTTAACATTGACGTTAAGGGTGGCAAACTCAAAGTAAGCTTTAACGGAGATGCCACAAATGGCTTTAGTGATATTTGGTTAACAGGCCCTGCTACTTTCGTATTTAAAGGTAATATTGATATTCATTAAGCAATTTTTTCTCAGTCTGCAGTACACAGCCTTCAGTCAGCTGAATACTGCAGACTGAGTACTGAGAACTGTATATTATCGTCTAATCCCTCTCTTTCTTAATTCATTTCTATATTTAGCTGCATTAACATTATGCTGAGCCAATGTTTTTGCAAAATTATGATATCCTGAAAAATCCTCTTTGGCACACATATAATAATAACTGTGTTCTTTTCTGTTCAACACCGCATTAATACCAACAATTGAAGGTATTCTGATAGGTCCGGGTGGTAAACCAGCATATTTATAAGTATTATATGGAGAATCGATTTCTAAATCTTTACTAAGTATTCTTTGAATTGTAAAATCACCTATGGCATACTTAACCGTAGGATCCGCTTGCAGTCGTATGTTTTTTTTCAACCTGTTCAAATACAATCCGGCTACAATTGGTTTTTCATCAGACATTATCGTTTCTTCATCCACAATAGAGGCAAGAATACTCACTTCAACCGGATTCAGACCTAAGGACTTAGCTTTATTTCGTCTATCGACAGTCCAAAACCGGTCATATTCTTTTTTCATTCTAAACACAAACCCTTTAGCATCCGTATTCCAATACACCTGATATGTATTAGGGATAAACATAGCCATAAAAGTCTCCCTGTCAAATCCTAAAGAATTAATAATACTATCATTATTAAAAACAGACATCAATTCAGTAGAATCAACCATCAATTTTGAAGCAACCACAGAAGCTAACTGCTCTGGCTTTCTGATATTATTAAATGTAATATTTAAAGCTTCCTGTTTTCCACTACGTAACAAATTGATCAGTTGATTGTTATTCATCCCCTGTTTCAACCTAAACCGACCCCCTTTTATTCGATCGCCAAATCCTTTTTTCTGAGCCACCCAAACAAAACTTTCAATATCTTTCACAACTCCACTTTCTTCTAGAATATTTTTCAAGCCAGAAAATGTAGTTTCATCAGGAATAAACAAATAAGGTGATTTAACCTTTGACAGATCTACATTACTACTATAGATATAGCGATAAAATCTTCCTCCAAGCAAAACTGCTGATAAGATTACAATAACTATAAAAAGCCACATCCGCTTAAGAGCCTTAGTCATTTTTTTTTTCGTTTTCCGCACGTTATTTTTAGTTATGTTGAACTTATTCAAAACTCCAAATATATCTAATTCACTTAAATTATCTTATACAAGATTACATTTTCAAACAAGAAATAAAATATTTTTAAACAGAATATTTTATTTTTGAGATTTATTTGATTTTAAAAACACTTTAAACATAAAGATAATGCAAAAAGTATTTTTATCTACAGTGATATTTATCGCCTTAATTGGATGTAAATCCCTAAGAGATTCTGGAACATCAAGCTTTAGCGATAGCAATTCGCCATACGTTAAAGAAGAACCAAAAGTAAAACCATCCGTTAAGGAAGAAGAAAAAGTAGTTGTTAAAAAAAATAATGAAATAGTTGTTAAAGAAGAAAAGATTAAAGTAATTGAAGAGGAAGACAAGTCTTTTAAATATTATGTAATCATAGGGTCTTTTAAAGTTTTAACTAATGCCAAAAACTACAAAAGTTCACTTATTAATGAAGGATTTACTCCTGTAATTCTTGAAAACGAAAATGGTTTATACAGAATTTCCGTAGCTGCATACAATGACGAAATTGATGCCCGTAAGAAAGTTGGAATAATTAGAAACCAATTCGAAAAGTATGAGGACACCTGGCTGCTAATTAGAAAAATGTAAAAACTTAGCATATAAATTATGAACTTATAAATTATAAATGTTTTTATATTTGCAGCACTTGTATACCGAAATAATAAAACGCAATAAATATGTACAAACCAGTAAAGCTAACAGAGGACGTTTACTATGTTGGTGTAAATGATCGTAGAACACACTTGTTTGAAAATATGTGGCCAATTGACAGAGGAGTTGCATATAATTCTTATGTAATTGACGACGAAAAAATCGCATTAATTGATTCCGTTGAAATAGGACAGGTTGAAAAATACCTAAAAAAAATCAAAGCCATCATTGGCGAAAAACCAATTGATTATTTAGTGGTTAATCATATGGAGCCAGATCATGGCGGTTCCATTGACATTATAAAAAAAATGTATCCTAATATTCAGATTGTAGGTAACAAAAAAACGTTACCTATGCTGGAAGGATATTTTGGTATTACAGAAAACACAATTGAAGTTAAAGAAGGTGATTCTTTAAACCTTGGTAAACATACTCTTAATTTCTATCTGGTTCCCATGGTACACTGGCCAGAAACAATGGTAACTTTTGAATCAACTGAAAAAATTCTGTTCTCAGCCGATGCTTTTGGTACATTTGGAACCTTAGATGGTGGCATCTTTGATGACGAATTTGAATTTGATTATTACCGTGACGAAATGAGACGATATTACTCTAACATTGTTGGTAAATACGGATCTCCTGTTCAAAAAGCTTTATCTAAACTTGCCGGACTTGATATCAATATGATTGCTTCTACTCACGGGCCTATCTGGAAAAATTATATCAGTGAAGTAATTGGTATGTATGATAGATGGAGTAAATACGATACAGAAGAAGGTGTTGTTGTTGCTTACGCCTCTATGTATGGAAACACCGAAGAAATGGCCGAAGCCGTAGCCAGAGAACTGGCAGAAAACGGAATTAAGCACATTAGAGTTTATGATGTTTCAAAAACACACGCATCCTTTATCATTTCGGATATTTTTAAGTACAAAGGATTAATTCTTGCAAGCCCTACATACTGCAATGAACTTCACCCAAATATGGAATCCCTGACAACCAAATTAGTACATATGGGAGTTCAAAATCATTATTTAGGAGTTTTAGGTTCTTTTTCATGGGCTGGTGCTGCAGTTAAAAAACTTACTGCTATTGGCGAAGAATTAAAATGGGAAATTATCGGAGATAGCGTTGAAGAAAAACACGCTTTAAAATCTGACAAATACGAGGCATGCCTTTCTCTTGGTAAAGCAATGGCTGACAGACTTAAAGCTGACAGATAATCATCTAACAAGAATATTTTACAATCCATTTCTTTTATTTGGAGTGAATTGTGAAAACAAAAAGGTCGTCTCAAACATTAAGACGACCTTTTTTATATTATTAAACACCTAAAAACTAGGCATCAATATTAGCATAAGTTGCATTCTCTTCAATAAACTCTCTACGAGGAGGTACATCATCACCCATTAACATTGAAAATACCCTGTCAGCTTCTGCTGCACTTTCAATAGATACCTGACGTAAAGTTCTTTGTTCCGGATTCATTGTAGTTTCCCACAACTGCTCAGCATTCATCTCACCTAAACCTTTGTATCGCTGAATATGAACAGAATCTTCTTTTCCCCCACTATATTTTTCCACAAACTCACGGCGCTGTTGTTCATTCCAACAGTATTCCTCAGTTTTACCTTTTTTACACAAATATAAAGGAGGAGTTGCAATGTACAAATAACCATTTTCTATCAAGCCCCTCATATATCTAAAAAAGAATGTCATAATCAAAGTTGTAATGTGACTACCATCAACATCGGCATCGGTCATAATTACAATCTTATGGTATCTTAATTTATCAAGGTTTAATGCTTTACTGTCATCTTCTGTTCCAATTGTTACACCAAGAGCTGTAAAAATATTCTTAATTTCATCACTATCAAACACCTTATGCTGAAGTGCTTTTTCAACATTTAAGATTTTACCTCTTAATGGAAGAATAGCCTGAAATTTACGATCTCTCCCTTGCTTTGCTGTTCCACCTGCAGAATCACCCTCCACAAGGAAAACTTCGCATAAGGCAGCATCTTTTTCAGAGCAGTCAGCTAATTTACCTGGTAATCCACCACCAGACATCACTGTTTTACGCTGAACCATTTCACGAGCTTTTCGAGCTGCATGACGGGCTGTTGCCGCAAGAATTACTTTATTTACAATTACCTTAGCATCTTTGGGATTTTCTTCCAGATAATGCCCTAATGCCGCACTAACAGCCTGATCAACTGCTAAACTAACTTCTGAGTTACCTAACTTAGTTTTAGTTTGCCCCTCAAACTGCGGTTCTGCCACTTTAACTGAAATAACAGCCGTTAATCCTTCTCTAAAGTCATCTCCATTAATATCAAACTTAAGCTTAGATAACATCCCTGATTTTTCGGCCCATGTTTTTAACGTACGTGTTAAACCTCTCCTAAAACCAGTTAAATGTGTTCCTCCCTCAATAGTATTAATATTATTTACATAGGAGTAAACATTCTCTCCAAACGAAGTATTATACTGAATTGCTAATTCAACAGGAACATCATTTTTCTCAGTAGTAATATGTATAATATTTTCAGTAAGTTTTTCTCTTGTTTCGTCAATAAACTTAACGAATTCTTCCAATCCATTTTCTGAGTAAAATAATTCAGTTTTAAAATTACCCTCTTCATCTAATTCTCTTTGGTCTGTCAAAGAAATTTTAATACCCTTATTCAAGAAAGAAAGCTCTCTTAAACGATTAGAAAGAATAGAATATTTATATTCTGTTGTTGTAAAAATTGAACTATCCGGAGTAAAAGTAACGATAGTACCAGTTAGATCTGTTGTTCCTAACTCCTGAAGGCCTCCTTTAGGTACTCCTATTGAATACTCCTGCTGATATACCTTCCCATTTCTATGCACCTCTGCTTTTAAATAAGTAGAAAGTGCATTCACACAAGAAACACCTACACCATGCAAACCTCCCGAAACTTTATAAGTATCCTTATCAAATTTACCCCCGGCATGCAATACAGTCATTACTACCTCAAGTGCAGATTTACCTTCCTTTTCATGATGATCCACAGGAATACCACGTCCATTATCCTTAACTGTTATAGAATTATCTTCCAGAATAGATACATCAATAGTATCACAATAACCTGCTAAAGCCTCATCAATAGAATTATCCACAACCTCATACACAAGGTGATGCAATCCTTTAACTCCAACATCTCCAATATACATCGCCGGACGCTTACGAACAGCCTCCAGTCCCTCTAATACTGTAATGCTATTAGCCGAATAATCTTTACCTTGATTCGGGTTATTTTCTTTAATATTTTCTTCGCTCATCAATTATAGATTTCGTTGAAATTTATCTTCTAATTTACACTTTCACAAAGGCTTCCACCACTTGAAAAAGACTTACAAATATAACAAAAATAGTGTCTCTAAAAAGCACATTTGCAATGTTTTTATCAACATTATAATAGATTAAAATACAATTACTTGCATCAATTTAAACAATTAAATAATTCAACAAACCCAATTACCCTTTGAAAAAGTTATTTTTCTCTTTAAATTGATTATAAATCACCTATATTTTATTTTTTTTAGAAAACCCGGACATATAAATCATGAGAAAATTCAATATCTTCGACTTTTATATAAAATATTAAATACCTAACCCACTAAAATTCAACATTAAAAACCGATTCACAAATCAATTAAAGCAAAACACACTTATGAAGAAATTATACTATTTATTAATCATTCTTGTTTTCTTAAGTTGTAAAACAGAAATATCAATTGACCATAACGAAGATATCTCTGCTGATTCTATTCTAAAATTAATTCATGAACCTTCTGTTCCGGAATACAATATAAATGTTACAGACTTTGGAGCCATTGGTGACTCCATTACTAAAAATAAAATTTTCTTTCAGAAAGCAATTGAGGCTATTAAAAACAACGGTGGCGGAACATTAAATATCCCGAAAGGTCAATATTTTATGGATGGCCCAATCCATTTTACAAACAATATGGAATTACACCTGGAAAAAGAAGCCAGATTATTTTTTAGTTCTGAACCTAAAGATTTTTTACCTGAAGTAAAAACCAGCTGGGAAGGCACTTTCATCTACAATTACAGTCCTTTTATTTACGCCCGTAACTGCCAAAACATAAGAATTACAGGAGAAGGTATTATTGACGGTGAAGCTTCTGAAACATGGGCTCTATGGAAAGAGAAACAGAAAGAAGACCAAGAACTTAGCCGGGAGATGAACCACAACCACACTCCTGTAAATCAACGAATATTTGGAGAAGGTCATTTTTTAAGACCCCATTTGATTCAGTTATATGAATGTAAAAACATTTTGATTGAAGGAGTAAAAATTGAGGACTCTCCATTTTGGTGTATTCATCTGTTAAAATGCGAAAACGCAACTGTTAGAAACATTAAATACGAGGCCTACAACAAAAACAACGATGGCATTGATCCTGAATACTCTAAAAACATATTAATAGAAAATATTACTTTTAATAATTCAGATGACAACGTAGCCATAAAAGCAGGAAGGGATGATGAAGGAAGAGTATCAAAAGAAGTTTCTGAAAATATTATAATTCGTAATTGTCACTTTAAAGGACTTCATGCCATTGTAATCGGAAGTGAAATGTCTGCTGGCGTAAAAAACATTTTTGTTGAAAATTGCGACTTTGCAGGATATTTAAAAAGAGGAATCTATTTAAAATCCAATCCAGACAGGGGTGGTTATATCAAAAATGTATTTATTAAAGATGTTCAATTTGGAGAAGTTGAGGATTGTATTTATATCACATCATTTTATCATAATGAAGGAGAAGGTCATATTACAGATATTAAGGATATTTATTTCGAAAATATCTCCTGCCAAAAAGCTAATGGATCTGGCATTGTTTTGCAAGGATTTCCTGAAAAAAAGCTATCTGATATCTATTTTAAAAATATCAGAATTGATAGCGTAACAAATCCGTTAAGTATGGAAAATACTGAAAACATAATCCTTAGCGATGTAACCATTGGTCACCCGGCCACTTCACCTTCGTTTGTAAAATAAATCACAACCGCAGTCCGATAAAATACAAAAGCATGGCAGTGTAGTCTACCATGCTTTTTTTATTAACCTAAACCTTTGTATGAAAAAACTTAACGAATTATTCTACTCATCAACTTATTATCTTTAACTATTAACATTAGCAAAAGTACATAAGTATTTATTACGCTGCGGTTAACATAGGGTTAAAGTCAGTTAAGGAAAGGTTAAAGTAAAATCAGAAGCTTTAAAATACTATATATTTACGTTGTGAATTATTATTATTAAACAATGAAAAAGAAATCGATAATAGGACTTGTGGTATTAATGGGATTTTCATTATTAGGAATAATTCTGGTTCAATTTTTATGGATGAACAATGCCATTCAGGTTCAAAACGAAAAATTTACAGCTACTATTTACGATGCTTTAAATGCTTCCATCCAGAGAATTGAAAAGGAACAAGCCGCAAACTTTTTTATTCAGCAATTTTTACCTGGCCAATTTGAACCTAGTACACCTATAAATAATAACAACACAAACACATTACCTTATTTCCCCCAACCTAAAAATCAGAATACCGATAATTTAGATCATATTACTGATGATGAAAAATATGCAAATACACCTTTAGGAAATGGGACATTTGAAGCTCATTTAGAATTTCAAAGCAACGGAGAACCAAAACAGGTAATCATAAAAAAAGAGAACATTGACTTTAACGATAAAAATGATGTTAAAGTAATGGAAGATGTTATATCAAATATGGAAGATTCCATACGCAAAGCGCTAAACAAAAGTGCTAATATGGATGCCTTAAATATATTCAACCAGTTTAGTTACGAACTGCAAATGCGTTCTGTAAACCCGCTTCAAAGGATTAATACCCAAAACTTAAATAAAGTTTTAGATTACGAATTAAATGCCAGGGGAATTGATCTGGATTATGAATATGCTATCATTAATAAGAACACAGGAAAACTGACTAATATTTACACCGGAAAATATTATAAAGATGATAGTGATTTTAAATTTGTTGCCAATCTGTTTCCTAATGACATTTTCAGAAGTTGGTCACCATTAGCTTTAGATATCTATTTCCCTCACCAGGGACAATTTATCATTAGATCTTTGGGAATATTATTTGGTTCGTCGCTGATTTTCACGCTTTTTATTTTACTCACATTCTTATATACATTACGAACCATTTTAAATCAAAAGAAACTTTCCGAAATAAAGTCTGACTTTATTAACAACATGACCCATGAGTTTAAAACGCCTATTGCCACAATAAACCTGGCTACAGATAACATTGCTAATCCGATGATTATCAAAAATCCTGAGCATATATCTTCATTTTTAAAAATTATTAAAGAAGAAAATAAAAGAATGAACAATCAGGTAGAAAGAGTTTTACAAATGTCTTTAATAGAAAAGCGGGATTTTCAGCTAATGCCTGTTGAAAAAGATATACATCTTATTATAAATGATGCCGTACAAAAAATGCAATTATTAGCACAACAAAAATCGGCAGTTATATCGAGCCACTTAAATGCAGACAAAACTATTTTTAATATTGACGAAGTTCATTTTACCAATGTTATTGTTAACCTACTGGAAAATGCTTTAAAATACTCAAAAGAAAATCCGGTGATTGATATACTTACCTTAAACAATAAAAATGGCATTGAAATTTCCATTCGTGACAATGGTATAGGAATGTCAAAAGAGCAGCAAGCTAAAGTATTTGAAAAGTTTTTTAGAGCTACAAAAGGAAATATACATAACGTAAAAGGCTTTGGATTAGGACTAAGCTACGTTAAAGCAATCATGCTACAACATGGAGGAAACATATTTGTAAAAAGTAAATTAGGAGAAGGCTCAGAATTTACACTATTTTTACCTTTTAAATCATAATAGAATTTCAGAAAATCAAATAAGATGAGCGACAAGAAAAAAGTTTTCATGGTAGAAGACGACCAAAATTTTGGTACTGTAATGAAATCATACCTTGAAATTAATGGTTTTGATGTTACATGGATTAAAGACGGAATTAATGCTTTAAAAACATTTGTTGTTGGTTATTTTGACATTTGCATATTAGACGTTATGCTTCCTAATATTGACGGGTTCACCATTGGTAAAGAAATTAAAGCCAAAGAAGAAACTATTCCGTTGATATTTTTAACAGCCAAAACACTAAAAGAAGATGTACTACAAGGCTTTGGCATCGGTGCTGACGACTACGTAACCAAACCTTTTGACTCTGAAATTCTTATTGCAAAAATCAATGCCATTTTAAACAGAAGCACTCAAAAAGAAGAGCAGGATAGTTTTAGTATGTTTCAACTTGGCTGTATTGAATTTAATTTTGATTTAAGAACCCTTACTTCACCCAAAGGAGTTCATCAATTATCTCCTAAAGAAGCTGAATTATTAAAACTTTTATGTGTTGACATTAACAAAGTGATGCTTAGAGAAAAAGCACTAAACTCCATTTGGGGAGAAAACAGTTACTTTACTACAAGAAGTATGGATGTATATATCACTAAACTTAGAAAATACCTAAAAGATGAACCTAAAATTGAAATTATTAACATTCACGGAAGTGGTTATCTATTAAAACTACAGGAAGAAAAATAATTCAATAATCTGGCTTTACTCCTTTAACTCGGAAATCTTACAAAAAGCATCCTTTATCTCAGATGAAAAGGACATTATTTTTAAAAGTTTAAAGGAACTGATATTAGGATTATACAGGGGTATTCGATATTTTGGACTTAACATATAAGCCATATTATCCTGTACCAGTATTTCAAATGGTAATGACGATAAACTATTCATACCGATAAAATTTAATAGTTCAGATTCCAGGTTATTTTTAAAAGTAACTCCAAAAACAGCTATTTCCTTATCTTCAAAACACATTTCGTAAGCCAACTCTAATTCACTATTTTCTGCCATAATATTTTGGCGAATTACAGCTGCCGCCTCAAGGTATTCTTCATACATACCCAACTCAACCACATCCTCAAACCTGGCCATGGTTGGCAAAAACCTATAATTATTGAGTTCGTCAACAGACAAATCACAACCATATTTTACTGGGTTTTCAGAAAAACCGGCCATAGCATGCAAGGCTAAAGAATCAATCCGGGAAGTCATAAAATCAACTTCTTCACTATTAGCCTTACTGTTATAATAAGCATTGACAAAATAATAGGGATTCAACATACTCAGGATGCTAAATCTATCATTACCCATAATACCAACACGCAAAGTAGAACCAAAGGCAGCTTTATTACTTACCCCGGTTGCCATACTAGTCAACTCATCACAGGTAAAAACAATAACAGACAGAGAATCATTCTGAGAAGGATTATATATGCCAACAACATCAAAACCATGATTAATCAAAGCCTTAGTAACTTCTGTTGTCATATTACGAACTGACATATTAAAAGAACCAAAACCATAAAAAGGCTTAATAGCGGATGCAGGATTAACCACGAGAGACATCAGCAGGATGACAATTCCTAAAACAATATTTTTTTTACCTAATAACATATATTTGTTGTACAGGCACAATATAAAAAGATTTTACAAATTAACACTCGTTAACATTGTAAAAATTTCAAGAATATGTAATATCAATAGATCGTTAGACGAAAGACAAAAGATGAAAGACTGATTTACAAAGCACTTATTGTCACCATTTTATACAATTGACATTAAAATACCCATATATCTACCAATCAAATGACTACCAAAAGTTAACTAACTATTGTTATATATATCATTTCTTTTTTTGTTTGGGCTTTTGCTTAACCTGATAAATTAGTACACCCTGCTTTTTGCCCTTCAATTTAATTGTACCAACTTCTTTAAAGGCATACTCCGCTTTGTTTTCAAAATATTCATAAAGCACACCCGAAATCAGCAGGTTTTGCTTATACTCATTACACATTGATTCTATTCTGGCTGCAGTATTTACAGTATCTCCATTATATGAAATATCGCGCCTGATGCTTCCTACTTGTAATACCATAACCTTACCCACGTGTATTCCAGCTTTAAACTTAGGTTCCTCCCCGTACATTCTCCTATAATACCAATAACGGCGCTCTACTGTTCTTTGAAATGAATAAAATGCTTTTAAACAATTGTTATTTCGCACACCATCCCTTACATTCCACGAAATAATAGCTCCATCCCCCAGATACTGATATACTTCACCATGATAATTGTATACTATAGACAAATCATTAAAAACATCCTGAACCAAACGGCTGAATTTTTCATGCCCTAATCTTTCTGCAATAGTTGTAGACGACTTCATATCTACAAACATAAAAATCTTTTTTTCCTCGTAAGGCTTATTTAATCTACCAAAGAACCAGTTAAAAAAATTAGTAAGACCAATTTTTTTATACATTTCTCTAAATGTATTACTTGCAATGCACGCCAGGTAAAAATATGCCAGAAAACGTATATGTACTAATTCTAACCGGGGCATCTTTGCCCATAAAGTTTTATAGTCTTTAATATTTTCAAGTGTTACAGATTTATTTGCAGCAAGATAAAGAATTGCAAAGGCCAACACGAAATACAACAAGGAACGTAAAAATATCATTGATCTGATAGGCGAGAAACGCAGTATTCTATCAGAAAATAACATATCCAAAAAAGTAAATAACACGGTTATCGATACCGCTAAAAATACAGTATTTGAATAGATTGAATCTACAGAAAGAAGATTAAAGTAATTGACAAAAAGAGATTGATTTCCGGTTATAAATACATAAAAAAACAACGCAAAATTCCAGAATACCAAATGAAATCTAAATGATCTGTACAAATTACTAAACCAAATTTTGATCTTTTCTCTATAAAACATAACCTGTAATTATACTCACAACGTCAGTCTATAATTACTTTTCTCCCACATTTTTGTTTCATTTATATCCCAATATTTATCAACATACCATAAAAAAGCCGCTTGAAAAAAAAAATCAAGCGGCTTAAAATTTTGATGGTCATCTTATTTTTAAATGACCCTGACATTTAATTTTATATCAATTCAATACTTCTTTTTACAAACTTAGTTAAGGCTTCTCCCTTAAGCATATTATTCGAAAGTAATGCCAAATCAATTAATTGAGATACTAATTTATTATCAGTGCTAAATCCTTTTAAGATATCAGTTTTCTTAGTATTCAACTCAATAATCTTCTTATCAACATCAGCCAACTCATCTTTTTGAGCCTGAGGTACCTCCTCATCTTTTTTACCTTCTTTAGCTTTCTCTAACTCCTGACGTTTTTTATTTAAGCTCTCAATCTTGCTACGTACAGAATCCACCTGCTCTCCTACCGAAGTATTCTTATCCTCTAAAATACGCTCAACAATAGGATGGTTTTCATTTAACACCAACTGGTAACTATCAGGCATTTCACCATAGAAGTTCATACCACCACCTTGCATTGCACTCATTTCTTTCATACGACGCATAAACTCTTGTTGCGTTATAATGGCAGGATTTGCATCCGGTCCCATTGCTTCAAATGCAACGATAAAGTTCATTTTTTGACTATTGGGCACTTGAGCTGTAAATACGGCAGTTAAATCATCTTTATCAGCAGCTGAAAGTTGAGACTCCAGCGTATGTTCTTTTGGTATTAATTTTTCAACAACATCACCATCTACACGAACAAACCTGCTCTTCTCAAATTTTTGCTCCAACTGATTGATAAAGTGAGTATCTAACTGGCCATCCATCAACAACACATCATAACCTTTTGCTGTTGCTGCTTCAATAAAACTATGCTGTTCTTCGGCATTTGTTGTGTATAAATACACTAACTGACCATCTTTATCTGTTTGATTTTCTTTGATAATATCTTTATACTCATCGAATGTAAAATACTTACCATCTGTATTTTTAAATAAAGAAAATTTTTGAGCTTTATCATAAAATTTCTCTTCTGTAAGCATTCCGTACTCAATGAATAATTTCAATGAATCCCATTTCTCTTCAAATCCTTTTCTGTCTGATTTAAAGATTTCTGCCAAACGATCGGCAACCTTTTTTGTAATATGGTTCGAAATCTTTTTAACATTACCATCTGCCTGTAAATAAGAACGTGAAACGTTTAATGGAATATCTGGTGAATCAATTACACCATGTAACAATGTTAAAAACTCAGGAACAATATTCTCAACAGAATCGGTAATAAACACCTGATTGCTATACAACTGAATCTTATTCTTTTGAACCTCTACATTATTTTTAATTTTAGGAAAGTATAATATACCTGTTAAATTAAAAGGGTAATCTACGTTTAAGTGAATATTAAAAATTGGATCTTCACTCATTGGATACAAGTCCCTGTAGAATTTATTATAATCTTCATCCTTTAAATCAGCTGGCTTTTTAGTCCAAAGTGGATTTGTATCATTAACAACATTATCCTCATCCAACTCAACTTCTTTACCATCTTTCCATTCTGTTTTCTTTCCAAAGGCTACTTCAACAGGTAAGAATCGACAATACTTGTTTAAAAGTTTTGTGATCTCACTTTTTTCAAGGAACTGCTTATTTTCATCATCAATGTAAAGAACGATATCTGTACCCCTGTCGTCTTTTTTTATTTCTTCAAGAGAATATTCAGGACTACCATCACAACTCCATTTTACTGCCTGAGCCCCTTCTTTATGAGATAAAGTAATGATTTCTACTTTTTTGGCCACCATAAACGAAGAGTAAAACCCTAAACCAAAGTGACCAATAATTGCATTGGCATCATTTTTATATTTATCAAGAAACTCTTCAGCTCCAGAAAAAGCAATTTGGTTGATATACTTATCTATTTCTTCAGCAGTCATACCAACACCTCTATCAGAAATTGTCAGAGTTTTCTTTTTTTCATCAATAGTGACCTTTACTTTAAGCTCACCCATTTCACCTTTAAACTCACCCACACTGGACAAAGTCTTTAATTTTTGGGAAGCATCAACAGCATTTGACACCAACTCTCTTAAAAAAATCTCATGATCAGAATAAAGGAACTTTTTAATGATGGGGAAAATATTCTCGGATGTTACCCCAATATGACCTTTTGACATAGTATTATTTGTTTTTATATTGATTAAACAATTTTTTCGGTGGCATCATTTCAAATGATATGCCAAGACTTTTTAAGTGTCATATAGACAGTATTCATGACATACCACCTGACAATAATACCGAAGGACTGACATATAGCAATAGATCGTTAGAATTTAGAATTTAGATTATTGATTACAATATACTGCCCGGCTTTCATAAGTAATTCTATAATTATTGCTATTTCTTCTCTCGATAACAATAGCTTAAATTTTTAATTATAGAATGCGATAAAATCGCTCACTAGCAAGGGATTGGGATCCTTTCACCTAGTTACAACAGCTTATATTTTTTTTAGTTTTAATGCTGGATTGTTTAAATCGGTAGTGATTTTTTTTAGTCGATGGTGTAATACACCTATGTGGTTAAAATTTAGCATAAGTAAGTTTCAAGTTCTGATTAATTAAAAATTAGTTTCAATAAAAATCGCAAACCCCGTAAGTGTAAATGATAAATTACTGATACAAAAGAACCCCACAGAAATAGAAATTTCGTGGGGTTTCTGGTTTAGATTAGAGAATAAATCTCAGGTTATTATATAGCAGAACTGCCTCGCTCTTCTGTTCGGATACGGATACATTGTTCGAGGGGTGTTACAAATATCTTACCGTCTCCAACTTCACCATGATTACCATTATGCGATTTAGCTGCTCTTATAATTGCTTCTACGGTTGCTTCTACAAATTCATCGTTTACGGCAATTTCCACCTTCATTTTAGGTGTAAGATTAGGAATAACTTCTTTACCACGATAAACTTCTTTGCTTACTTGATTACCATGTCCAGACACTCTGGATACAGTAATGCGTGTAATACCAGCCTGAATCAAACCTTCACGAACCTGATCCAATTGATATGCTCTTATAATTGCTGTTACTAACTTCATTGTTTTTTTTGTTTGCTTTAGGTATTAAACATCATTAAAACACTAATTTCAAAAAACATTAACTCCCTAAAAATGAATTAAAAATTTCAATTAAAAACACGATAAAATAGTTTGAATATATAAACTAGTTAGGATTAAGCATACCATAACCTCTTTCGCCGTGGAACGAATGGTCTAAACCTGTCATCTCCTCCTCATCAGTAGCTTTTAACCCGAATACTTTTTCAACAAACCAAATTATTGCCATAGTTGTAACAATAGAATAGCCTATAGCAATAACAACAGTAATACCCTGAACCCAAAACTGATCCCACGAAGTCCATATTCCGTCGGGGGTATTTGCTGCAGCACCAGCCATCCAGCTATCCCTTATAAAGAATGACAACATGATAGCACCAACAATACCACCCACACCATGAACGCCAAAAGCATCCAGCGAATCATCATAGCCTAATTTATCTTTGAGCATTAATGCACCATAACAAACAATAGAAGAAAGAGCTCCTAACAACAAAGCACCCGAGGGCTGAACAACACCGGCTGCCGGGGTAACAGCAACTAAGCCGGCTAATATACCCGATGCAAATCCTAACGCTGTACCTTTTCCATGATGAACTAACTCTATAATAACCCAGGTTAAAGCACCCATGGCACCTGCCACTTGTGTAGCGGTTAATGCCTGAGCCGTATCTAACCCACTATTTATACTACTTCCGGCATTAAAACCAAACCAGCCAACCCACAGTAAACCTACTCCCATCATAGTCATCACCAAATTATTTGGCCTTTGCTGATGATGCGGATAACCTCTTCGTGCTCCTAAATACAAAGCAGCAACCAAACCACTAACCCCTGCTGAAATATGCACTACAGTACCTCCGGCAAAGTCAATAGCACCTGCAGCACCCCAATGATGCAAAAAACCATCATCCGACCACACCCAGTGGCACAGGGGGTTATATACTACAATACCCCAAATGGCAATAAATACAAGATAACCTTTAAACTTCACTCTTTCGGCAAAAGCTCCTGCTATTAAAGCCGGAGTAATAATGGCAAACTTGCCCTGAAACATCGAAAATACAAGTTCAGGCACTCCGCCTTCCATTATTGTTGTATCAATACCCCGAAGTAAAAAATAATCACTATTCCAACCAAACCATCCTCCAAGAACACTATCTCCAAAACACATGGAGTATCCTACAATAACCCAAAGCACACTCATGACTCCCATAGCTGCAAAGCTATGCATCATTGTTCCCAAAACATTTTTTGATCGTACTAAACCGCCATAGAACATGGCTAAACCCGGTATCATTAACAATACCAGTGCAGTTGATGTCAACATCCATGCCGTGGATCCGGCATTTACTTGCGGACCAGCATTAGCCCATCCATTCACAAAAAACCCCAGCAACAAAGTTGCTAAAATAATTGCTCTCTTCATAAAAGTTTTCTTAATAGGTGGTAATAATCATTTCTCTGAGGACAAACTTATAAATTTTAACCATTACCTCCAAATTTTTAAACTTCTGTAAGCAAACACCCTATACAAAACACCCTATCGTAAATTATAACCATATTTTAATAACACCTACCCTCTACAACAACCCCTACACCCGGCTCTTTATTGCCAGATGTATAAATACTAACCATAAGCTCACCGTAAATCAGGTTTTCTTCATTAATTTAATGATATATTTAATCTATATACTGGTTGAATATATTTTCTAAAGCTTCTCTTTGCAATGGCTTTTGCAGGTAACCATTAATGAGTTTACAATCTAATGCTTCTGCTATTTCGTTATTCATACCATAGCCCGATAAAAGGTAATAAGGCAATTCTGATTTAAACTCCTTAGCTTTTTTAACGAACTCAATACCGTTCATTCCCGGCATTTTCATATCTGTAATTACAATTTGTATTCCATCTGCTTCTTTCAATAAATTCAATGCTTTTTCTGGTGAATCTGATAACAAAACACCATACTTACTTTTAAACATTAATTCAAAAAGCGTTAAATTTACAGGCTCATCATCTAAATATAAAATCATAGTATCTTTTATTTTTGTTATACCAAAATAGCTATTATAATAACACTAAATTGTAAATTTTTTAATTATGATGCAACTATTAAAATGATCCATTGTCATTAGATAAATTTTAAAATTCCCGGAGTCTAAAAACAACATATAATCGAATCACATAAGATGGTAAAAAACATTATTTTATTTCTATTTTTCCTACTGAGCATAAATATTTTATCTGCACAAAAAAAATACACCATAAACGGAACTATTTCAGATATATCCAACGGGGAAACTCTGATCGGAGCAACTGCTACTATTAAAGAATTACCAGGTATAGGAACTGTAACTAATGCTTATGGCTTTTATTCACTTTCGATACCGGCAGGCCAATACAATATAATGATAAGCTATATTGGATATGAATCTAAAATAATTAAAATCTCTTTAAATGAAGATAAAAGAATAGATGTAAAATTACTTTCTGATACAAAAAAGCTAAATGAGGTTGTTGTTTCAGCCAAAAAAAAGAACGACAATATCACATCTGATAAGATGGGCGTTGAAAAGATATCTCCTCGCGATATCAAAGCTGTTCCTGTTTTATTTGGCGAACAAGATATTATTAAAACATTAACATTAACTCCCGGTATAAAAACCTCTGGTGAAGGTAGCGGCGGGATGTTTGTACGGGGAGGTAATAATTCGCAGAATTTAATTTTACTGGATGAAGCAATCGTTTACAACTCAAATCACATGATGGGCTTTTTTTCTACTTTTAATAGTGATGCTATAAAAGACATTACACTTTACAAAGGAACAGCTCCTTCCCAATACGGAGGAAGATTATCCTCAGTTTTAGAAGTTCAGATGAATGATGGTAATAACCAGGATTACCATATAGGCGGGGGCATTGGCCTTATTTCATCTAAGCTTAATTTACAAGGCCCGATAACAAAAAATAAAGGATCCTTTTTAATAAGCGGGCGAAGAACATATGCTGATCTTTTTTTAAAGCTTTCTTCCGATAATGACATCAATAATAACAATTTATATTTCTATGATTTGAATATTAAGGCCAATTATAAACTCAATGATAACAACAGAATATTTCTTTCGGGATATTTTGGACGGGATGTAATGAAAGCCCAGGACTTATTTGGCTTAGACTGGGGAAATAAAACAGGTACTTTACGTTGGAATCACATATGGAACAGCAAACTTTTCAGTAACACTTCTTTAATTTATTCTAAATACGATTATGATGTAAGAATAAACGTAGATGATTTTGATATTAGCTACCTGTCGATTATTGAAAACATGGAAATAAAGCATGATTTTCAATGGTTTTTAAACAATAACTACAATTTGAATTTTGGAATATTTGGAAGAAGAAATAACATTACTCCTGGTCAGCTAAAGGTTTACAGCGGCGCAATGAATACAATTGATATTCAAAAGCGTCATAATTATGAATATGGGGCATTTATCAGTAACGAATGGAAACCTTCTGACCAATTCACTGTGACTGCAGGTTTAAGGATAAACTGCTTTAATTTAATTGGCCCCGGAGATTTTTATTCATATGATAACAATGAGGTTACTGATACTACTTATTACAATTCAGGAAAGATTGTTCAAACATATCTAAACCTGGAGCCTCGTTTAAATATGGCCTACGTGCTCAATGAAAAAAACTCAGTTAAGCTGTCGTATACCCGAAACGTACAAAACCTGCACTTAATACAGAACTCATCAACATCATCTCCTACCGATATATGGATTGCTTCAAGCAAGAATATCAAGCCAGAACTAAGCGACCAAATCTCCACTGGCTATTTCAGAAATTTCAAACAGGATCAATACCAATTATCGGCCGAAATATATTATAAATGGATGTATAACCAACTTGATTTGAAAGATGGGGCAAACACCATGGCCAATGATCAACTTGAAGGCGAATTGCTTTTTGGCAAAGGCAGGGCTTATGGATTAGAGTTTATGTTAAAGAAAAAAAAGCGGGAGATTCAACGGATGGATGTCATACTGCTTATCCCGAACCGAAAAACAAATTGATAAGGTAAACAACAACAACTGGTATCCGGCACGCCAGGATGCTACTCACGATATTTCTGTTGTAGGGATATACAAGTTAAATGAAAAATGGGACTTATCAGCCACCTGGGTTTATTACACCGGAAATGCCATAACTTTTCCTAGCGGCAAATATAAAGTGAATGAAGAAGTACAGTTTTACTATACCGAAAGAAACGGCTATCGGATGCCTGATTATCATCGACTTGATTTAGGTGCTACCTGCCAGCTAAAAAAGACAAGTAAATCAGAAAGCAGCTTAAGTTTTTCTTTATACAACGCTTACGGACGAAAAAATGCATACAGCATTATGTTTGAAGTAGATTCTGATGACGAAACTCGTACTATAGCTGAAAAGGTTTACTTATTTACTTTTATTCCTTCCATATCATATAATTTCAAATTTTAATATTACACAAACCATTATTATGAAATTTAGCATATACAATTTAATAGTAGTTTTAACCCTGACTTTTGGATTTTCACGCTGTACTGAAGAAATTGATATTGATTTAAACAAGGTAGATTCTGTAGTTGTAATAGAAGGTCTTATTTCAACCGATTCTGATTATTCAACTGTTTCAATAACCCGAACCAAAGACTTTTCTGAATCAAATACATTTGAAAATATAAAAGGTGCATATGTTGAGTTATCTGACAACGCAGGACACTCCGACATTCTGAAAGAAAACTCAGAAGGAAAGTATAACTCTAGTTTAATTACAGGTATTCAAGGTATTACTTATAGCATGAAAGTCATTGTAAATGATACAACATACACCTCTGAATGCAAAATTCCGCTTATCGTAAAAATGGACTCTACAAGGGCAAAAAAGGAAATTGATGACAGCTTCTTCGGAAATGACAAGGATACTGTTTACAATTTTTATGTTTATTACTCCGACCCTGCTCATGAAGATAATTATTATCAACTGTTAGCTTATAAAAATGGAGAACAGGTATTTAGTTCTGTCTATTCAGATTTAACAAACGATGGCTTAAATGTAGAACAATACTTTACTTTTAAATCTGTCAATAGTGCAGACGATGACGATGACGAAGATGAAATTCTTGAAAAAGGAGACTTTGTAACAATTGAAATGCGATGTATTTCTGAAGATGTGTATGATTACTTTAACGACTTGTCATCCTCTGGAATGGTAGCGACTCCAACAAATCCTCAAACAAATATATCTGGTGCTAAACTGGGATATTTCAGTGCTCATACTTCAGAAAAAAAACTATTCAAGGTAAACTTTTAAACATCAAAAAGCTTTTTACTGTATATATTTAAAATATTTTTTACACAAAAAAAAATTACAATCCACACTATATACAACTGGTTTTCAAGACTTGCAAACTATATGCAAAATCGTGACACTCTATTAAATTCTTATTTTTTTAATTTTTATTTTTGCAGTTCGAAAAAATACTCTATTTTTGCAGCCGTTATCAAAAGAGATACACATCAAAACAGTCTTTAAACGGATAATTTTGAATAAAATATAAAAGTATTGGAGAGATGGCAGAGTGGTCGAATGCGGCGGTCTTGAAAACCGTTGTACTGCGAGGTACCGGGGGTTCGAATCCCTCTCTCTCCGCTAAATTGCTCAAATGATTATTTGACGATTTTTTCGATATTAAATAAATACTTTATTATTTTATTTCATACTTTTTTAAGATAAATCATAAAAAAGTTTATATTTGCATCCGCTTATAAAAAAAGTAAATATTTCAAACAAATAAGTTTGAAATATCATAAGATTTTGGAGAGATGGCAGAGTGGTCGAATGCGGCGGTCTTGAAAACCGTTGTACTGCGAGGTACCGGGGGTTCGAATCCCTCTCTCTCCGCTGAAAGCGAAAGCAATTTAAAGCAAACCCCTGTAAGTCAACCCTTACAGGGGTTTTTAATGCGCAATATTTTGCAAAAAGAAGCAAAAAAACGCAGTTTTTCGGTGGATTTCTGGTGGACTAAAAAAGTCCTCATTTTAGTCCACCAGAAACGGTTAAAAAAGCTCTGTATTACGCTGTATTGCTCGGTTTTAGATTACAACAAAATGAACTCATAAAAATAATTTTAACATCAAAAATTTATTATTATGAGTGGACTTGAGACCATCAAAATCAACTTCTTTATCAAGAAGACAAAATTGCTTAAAAACGGAGAAGCTCCAATCTTCGTTCGAATCATTATCAACAAGGAAAGAGACGAGTATGGCTTAAAGCAAAGTATTCTGCCTAAACAGTGGAATGAATCCAAACAATTCGTAAAAGGCAATTCAGATCAGGCTGAGAAAATCAATCAGCACATTGAACTTCACAGAACAAAAATCCAATCATATTTTAATTTTATGACTATGGATAACCAACCTATAAATCCAAGAATTCTCAAAGAAAAGATGGTTGGTAAAAAAGAAACCAGACGTACTATCCTAAAAGTATTTCAGGAACACAATGATAATGCAAGGAAACTTATTGGTATTGACTTCGCCCCTGATACTATTCAACGATACGAAACCTGCTATATGCACACCAAAGACTTTATACGTTGGCAATATAAACGTGAAGATATGGCCTTGGAAGATCTGAACCATCAATTCGTACGTAATTATGAGCTATATCTAAAAACCGAACGTAAATGCGCTCATAATACCGCCATTAAGTATTTGAAGAACTTTAAGAAGATCGTTAGAATTGCCTTGGCTAACGGCTGGATGAAAAAAGATCCTTTTGCAACCATCAAATTTAAATTAAAACCTGTTGATGCTGTTTACTTGACAAAAGAGGAACTGGATACCTTAATAAATAAGGATATTAGTATGGAGCGATTAAGACAAGTACGTGATGTCTTTGTTTTCTGCTGCTTTACCGGATTGGCATTCTCTGATGTAAAATCTTAAAAAAGACAACACATCACAACAGATAGTAACGGTATTACCTGGATACATAAAAAACGTACTAAAACAGATCAAATGAGTACCATCTTCGTAATTGAGGCTGCTAAAAAACTAATGGCGAAATATAAAAACGAACCGGAACTCATTGAAAAGGATGCAGTCCTACCTGTTTTGAGCAATCAAAAAATGAATGCATACTTGAAAGAAATTGGGACTATTTGTAAAATTGACAAACCAATATCAACACATACAGCCAGGCATACTTTTGCTACAACGGTGGCTTTGGAGAATAATATGCCTCTGGAAGTTGTATCAAAGACTTTAGGTCATTCCAGCACAAAAATGACTCAACGTTATGCCAGAACGACAGAGGCTTTGATTAGTAAGAATATGGAGAAGATTGCAAATTTGTATTAAAACCAATAGGCTTAGAGCAAATATCGCGATATGCGATATTTGCTCAAGACTTATATTTAAATTTCATCCTAATAAAGGTCGTTAATTAATTTTATTCACTCCATTAATTGCCTTTTGAATCGTTATAATAGCATTTTGTGAAACACCACTTTCTTTAGCTATTGAGTCCCAATGAGAAACTGCATCTTGGACCTCTTCCAATATCAACTCCGGTTTCTTTATTCCAAAATGTAAGCCTAACTCCAATAAATGTTTCCTTCCCGGATTTTTACTCTCTCCTGCAACCATTGTGCTGTGAAAACCATATGCTGAATTTGAAAAAGTTAAATCATATACGGGAGCAAAACTCCAATTACCTTTGACATCCATTAAAAAGGAGAAGTTCTTACTGTGATCATCTCTGTTATGAGCAAACACATTAAAAGCTGCCAGGCGTAATACTTTTTCGTATGCTTTCACATGTTTTTCAAGTTGAAAGGCACAATCCATTAAATGACCGTAATCCATGGTGCTCATTCTAAAATTATCATGCATCAATCCACTAGCAGTATGCATGTGAATTCTTTTCTCTTTTATTCTATCAAAGCGTTTTGTACCAAAGTATGTTTGTCCCGACCTACCAGTGAATAGTTTACAATCGCTCATCTCCAATCCGGCCTTTAAAGCCATCTTATGGTAAGCATATTCAATATTGGCAATCTCTTTAGGGTCTGAAGATGATGGAAATTTAATCAGCCAATCTTCAAAACCTTCTGCCAGCATTTGTTGACCATGCATTAATTCTTTGGTGACATTATTATACCCAACAAATATTTTAGGACGTGCTCCACCGGAAGAACCACCTAAAGTAAATAGCTCTTCAATTATATCAGAATCGCTTCCTTTTAAAATATGATCCATTTCCTGTGCTATCATATCCAGTTCAATTTCAGACGAAATTGCAACATCTTCATCATACTTTGGTTTATAACACAAAGCTCCCATCCCCTTATCACCAACATAAGCCATACGATCTAATGGAGTTATATTTTGCATATTTACTCCCTTCGATGCAAGGGAACGATCTAACAACAACCTTCCCCAACCATCAGGTAACGAATCATTAAACACACCATACAGCCCATCAAAGGGTTCTAAACCGGCGGAATTGATTTCATTATTATAAGGCAGCTTAATTGGTGAGATATTAAGACCACATTTCAAAAAATCAGCATTATAGCGAAAGTAGATTGTTCGATTATCCCTCACCATTTCCCCTACCTCATAACTTTGGCCTTCAAGCTCCAAAGACACTAAAATATTTTTGATATTTTCCATAACAATTCCTTTACCTACTATTTAGTCGAAAAAAGATCCTCAATATTGCCTAAGTCTTCTTTGGGTTGAAAAACTGACTTAAAATCATCTAATCGATCAAGAAGGTGAGCTAACTTAAGCAATGATTCCAAAGATATTTGTCCGGTAGTTTCAAAACGTTTTAAGCTACCTAAAGAGACACCAGATCTTTCTGCCATATCTGATTGAGATAACTTTAATTGTTTACGCAAGGCTTTGTGGCGTTTAGCCAGTTCCTTACCTATTTCATGAGGTGTTGGATTAATTGAGTACATATAGCTAATATATTAGTCAAATATAGCTATATTTTATGATATAGCCAATATATTAACCACTACATTACAGAATAACATATATTAACTCGATTATATCAGTTGGAGTACTGAGCATTTCAACTGAAAGTTTGTGTTAGTAATACAATCAAATAGAATACATTTTCATCAGATTATTATTTTCTTTGTATTGATTAGCTATCTAAAACTTAATGAGCAATATAGATCATCATATAGAACTTATTCAACAACTCTTTAGATGTCGCAAAGATGTCTTTGCTATCCGTTGGGAGAAAGGAAGTAAGAAAGGTTATATGCCTGCATACAGCTACGATCCTTATATTTACAAACAACATAAAATAAGCGGTGGTACTCTGTCAAACTTTAAAGACAAGGTTAGAAAAACCCTCACATCCAACGAAATTAAACTACATCTTGAAGGAAAACATTTTATTGGCATCTATCCTCTTTTGGAAGATAATAGTTCTTGGTTTATTGTTGCAGATTTTGATAAAGAAAACTGGAAGGAAGAATGCATACTCTTTCAAAAAAAATGTAATGAATATAGCATTCCTTCATACATAGAACGTTCACGTTCCGGTAAAGGTGCTCATGTCTGGATCTTTTTCGAGAAACCACTACCTGCAATAGAAACAAGAAAAGTATTTTTAGCATTACTAAAAGAATGTGGTATTATTTCCGAATTTGATAAATTCTCAAGCTTTGACAGACTATTCCCTAACCAGGATTACCTTTCCGGTAAAGGTTTTGGCAATTTAATTGCTCTTCCATTTAACAAACTCACTTTAGAAAAGGGGAATAATTGTTTTATAAATGCATCAAGCTTTAATGCATTTGAAAATCAGTGGCAGTTCTTAGAGATAGTTAAACGTCTATCTTCTGAAAAATTCTATCAAATATTATCAAAATACAACTTTAGAGAAGCTTCTGTTCCATCAACAATACAAGTTACTAAGGGCAAATTAATCATTACTGTAAGAAATAAAATCATTCTGAACAGATCGGGCATAAACAGGAATCTGATTAACTTTTTAAAAGAGGAATTAAATATTACAAATACAGAGTATTTTATAAAGAAAAAGATCGGTAAGAGTACGTATAACATTGACCGATATTTCAATTTTATCGAAGAAAGTGATGATAAAGTATTAATCCCTCGTGGCATGGCAGGAAAGCTAATTGCTTTTTGTAACAAGGAGGATATTGATTTTGAATTTATTGACGAACGAAATAAGCTCAAAGAAATATCCTACACTTGTGATATTCAATTAAGAGAACACCAAAAACAAGCCATTGAAGCTACATCCAAAAAAGACTTTGGAATCATTGTTTCTCCTCCTGGTAGTGGTAAAACCATTATTGGTTTAAAACTGATTTCAAAAAAGAAACAACCAGCATTAATTGTGGTACATAGGAAGCAAATTGCAGATCAAATGAGATAATCGTAATAATTCAATCCCAAAATTATCTATGTAGTAAGCTTTGAATTTTACTTCATCAAATCCAGCAAAGAAATTTAGCTCTATAGAGTCAAAATGATCCTCAATCTCAATAGTTCTAGCCTCAACTCTTTCCATGTAATCGGATTCATACTTCACCAGACAATCAGAAAAAGTTGATGCCATCAAACGATAATCCTTTGGCCTTTTATCTTTATCGTCATCATCATTGCCACCACCTCCTGGCCGTCCTTTTAGCGTTCTTGTTCCTTCAACTGGATTTTTAAAATATAAGTGAGGTCTATTCATTTTGGTCTGAGATACTAAATACTTAAACTGAATTAATTAATAAACTTAATGATTTTTTTAGTACCATTTATATCTGAACTGCTATTTCACCCTTAATATCTTGAATTTAGGTGTTGAAATCTGGCCTTTTTGAAAAATACTAATATAGTCCAGTTTGTGGCCATTTTTAGATATTACCTGACATATTCCGGAATGATCAATAATAAAGAATTCACCAGACTCAGCCATATTATTGTATTTTAAACAAAGCTTATCTTTGAATGCAATTATTGAATCTGGATTAATATTATTCTCTCCCATTGAGGGTGCCATGTTGTTGATGTATTGGCTGAAGTTATTATCCGGTTTTGCGGGCTTTGCGAGAAAAACAGTAGTTGAAAGTTGAGAGTCTAAAGTTGAAAGTCTAAAGCATAATATGACAGATGTAGGCGAAGAAAGCTCTTAGTTCATAGCTCATAGCTCCCAGACATAAGGCCACAGTATTTCAGGCTGCAACATTTGCGCAGCAATAATAATTTAATGACGATCAATCAGTTGTTAAATCGTCGAGTTGTTAATTTGATGAATTGATGAATTGATTAGGTCATTAGGTTGTTAGATCATTAGGTCATTAGATTCTAGGTTATTAACTGACAGATGTAGGCGAAGAAAGCTCTTAGTTCATAGCTCATAGCTCCCAGACATAAGGCCACAGTATTTCAGACCGCAACATTTGCGCAGCAAATACCAATTCGTGTTAATTAACTGTAATTCATAACAATTCGTATTCATAATAATTCGTGGTAATTCGTAATCATTCGTTGAAATTCGCATTTATAAAGAATTCGTGTTAATTTGCGGAAATTAGATGACCAAAAAACATTGCGCAGCAATAATAATTTGATGACTATTTGAGAGTTGTTAAATCGTCAATTTGTCGATTTGTTAAGTTGTTGAGTTGATGAATTTATTAAAGATTAGGGATTAGGGATTAAGGATGAATTAGCTGTCGAATTGTTAAATCGTCGAGTTGTTGAATTGATTAGGGCGTTAGGCCAGAGTGTTTCAGCTTACAGATACTGGTGCGAGTTTGTAACTCGTACCTTTTCATTTACCCTGTATTCACTTGTTTACTGCAGTCTTCAGTTGGCATCTTTTTAACTCTGTTAGCAAAAGAAAATACCAAGCTGTAAATCAGCTTCTCCCCTTTGGGGAGAATGAGAGGGGCTTTTAATCCTCCCCCAGTCGGGGGAGTTAGAGGGGGCTTGTAAATAAAAATACTTTTCTGGCCGGGAGGCCTTGATTTATAAGACATAGCGAGACGCTATACCTAACAAAGGAGGATGCCAAATGAAGACTGTGGACTGAAGAGAGCTGCCTGCTGACACTAAAATATTTTCATGGTAAATACACGTCCTGAAAGGACAACTCATTTCAGCCCAATGCAAAACGTAGTGACGCATTGGGTTTTTGATTTACAGAAATGATAAGCGTCCTGAAAGGACAACTCAAAAATGTTTATTTGAATTGTTTGAATACTTTGAGCTGTCCTTTCAGGACGCAGATTAACACGACGTATTATTATTCCCAAGGCGTTGCCATGGGCTGAATTGAGCTGGGCTTACAGCCCGGGATTTTACAGCCCCCTATAACTCCTGCGAATGGGGAAGTACGGATATACAGCTCCGGTATATTGTCTTAGTGTAAACGAAGAAAGTTCTTAGTTGTTGGGATAGATTAAGGATGAATTAGCTGTCGAGTTGTTGATTTGTTGATTTGTTGAATTGATTAAAGATTAAAGATTAGCTCGCAGAGTAAACAAAATTTCATAGCGAAAACCAAAATCCGTAAGGATTTGTCTTTGCGACTTTAGTTTTAAGGAGTTTGAATCTTTATTTTAAAAGTTATTTCCGGTTTTGCGGGCTTTGCGAGAAAAACAGTAGTTGAAAGTTGAGAGTCTAAAGTTGAAAGTCTAAAGCATAATATGACAGATGTAGGCGAAGAAAGCTCTTAGTTCATAGCTCATAGCTCCCAGACATAAGGCCACAGTATTTCAAATTGCAACATTTGCGCAGCAATAATAATTTGATGACTATTTGAGAATTGTGTTGTTAAATCGTTGATTTGTTGAGTTGTTAATTTGATGAGTTGATGATTTGATTAGGTCATTAGGTCGTTAGATCAATAGCTCATTAGATTAGGTTATTAACTGACAGCTGTAGGCGAAGATAGTTCTTAGTTGTTAGCTCTTAGGCTTTAGGCCATATTGTTGCAGGTTACAACCATTTGCGCAGCAAATACCAATTCGTGTTAATTAACTGTAATTCTTAATAATTCGTATTCATAATAATTCGTAGTAATTCGTAATCATTCGTTGCAATTCGCATTTATAAAGAATTCGTGTTAATTGGCGTTAATTAGATGACCAAAAAACATTGCGCAGCAATAATAATTTGATGACTATTTGAGAGTTGTTAAATCGTCGATTTGTCGATTTGTTAAGTTGTTGAGTTGATGAATTGATTAGGGATTAGGGATTAGGGATGAATTAGCTGTCGAATTGTTAAATCGTCGAGTTGTTGAATTGATTAGGGCGTTAGGCCAGAGTGTTTCAGCTTACAGATACTGGTGCGAGTTTGTAACTCGTACCTTTTCATTTACCCTGTATTCACTTGTTTACTGCAGTCTTCAGTTAGCATCTTTTTAACTCTGTTAGCAAAAGAAAATACCGGAGCTGTAAATCAGTTCTCCACCAGTCGGGGGAGTAGCTCAAATGGATGATCTCTTTGGGTGTATCTACAAATACATTATAATTATGCACAATAGAATATATGTATTTATAATTATTTGTCTATATATATTATACCATCCACTTAGAATACAACGCTAAACCATAAGCCATTTAGACTAATATTCAATAATTTAAACGCATCATATATTATCTTCAAAAATCACATTTGGAATATAAAAATAAATTATTTTATATTTGTATTTCATTTATTAATCCTAAACTATTTAACATGTTAAAATTTATTTTTAGGCCTATTTTGGCATTAATGGTAATTACTTTTCTTTTTACAGCTTGTAATAAAGAAATAGATTTTGAAGATTCAGAAACAACTACTACGAACTCTGAATTAAATAATATCCCTCAATTTAGTTCTCTCGCTGATTTTAATAGCTCAGTAAACAACTTTTACAATAACAATGTGGTTTCATCAGAAATGAAAGGAATTATTAGTTTGAATAGTTATAACTCTCTTAAATCTGTATCTGAAGAAGAAATTGAAGAAGATACAATAGTTGATAGTGATTTATTATGTAATTTTTTAAACAAAGACCATGAAATTATTGTTGGGGATGTACTTAAGGAACATTTTTTACTGATATTGAGAATGCTGATTATTTATTTGCATCACTAAATGATGAAAATATTTTAGATCAATATACTTCTATATCATCAGCTTTAGGATATGATTCAGATCTAAACGATCTCTATAGCATAGATAAGTATCTAAACATTTACTTTTTTGATACATTTCGTAATCTTACTTCTGAAGTCCAAGCCTCTAATGAGTTAAGTAGAACTTCTTTAAAATCTGTTAGAGGAAGAAGTGGTAATCCAGAAGAAGAAGACTGGAATTATTATGATATTACTGGTAAAACAGGGAGTAAAATATGGGGATTTAAATTTGAAAAACATCCAAAATTTGACAGTAAACATAGATTTAATGCAAAATTTTATGCTTTAAATTATGGAGTATATAGAGAAATGGGAATTAAAAGTAAAGTACAAAAAAAAGGATGGACCGGTATATGGCATAAGATAGAAAGCCAGAGACTTATAAATGGATGGGAAGTATTAAATTTCAAAGAAACATGGAAGTATAATTATTTTGGACCAGATTTTAATCCAAATAAGAATAATTTACCAGATTTCCGCTGTTATCCTGAAACATGGAAAGATTTGGACTACACAACATCTAACTACCTGAAAAAAGATTGGATAACTTTCAATATTATGGGCGCAGATTTAGATTTTTCCCAAAAGGATAAAGTTACTGGATTATGGCATGCTGCAAAAAATGCGGGCAAAACGACCGTTGATTACTTAAACGACCATTTTACTGAAAGCTCAAATAATCAATTAGAAGCCATACGTATTGCTCCCAATAATAAAGATACAAAAACTACATGTGTATCATTAGGACCTTATGAAAAAAGGGTCTCATATAACAGAAATCATACAATCATCATTACAAAATCAACAGGTTTTAAAATAGGCTTTTCTACAAATACAGATGGTAAATTTAGTTCGTTTGGAGCAGAAGCTTTTGCTGGTGAAGGAAATATTTTACCCAATAGTATATTATATTGTGCAGGATGCTATGATGATGAATGGGTAGGTGTAATGATAACTTTTAAAGAATAAAAACATGAAGATTATATATCTAATTTCACTGATGTTTTTTTATCATCAATTAACTACTGCACAAAATAAAATTAATATAGAACTTAGATACGATCAAATATTTGTATCTAACATAAATGTGCAAAATAGCTCTTATCCTAGTAATAATGATTCAGGAAACTCTTTAAGAGTACTAGCAGGATATCATATAAATAATTATCTAAATGTTAATGCAGGTTTGGGGTTAGATAACTACAATGATGTTTTTTATGGCACAAACACATTACCTATTGTTGCTAATATTAAATACTCAATAGGGGGGCAACCTAAAGGTATATTTCTAATGTTAGAAGGTGGTCCCCAAATTAAATTGTCAGATAGTTTTGATAAAGGGTATATGTTCCTTGTCGCAATTGGATATAAAATAAAACTTAGTCGACTACTAAGGTTGAATTTTATGGGAGGTTATAATTTTCAAAAATCTACTGAAGGTCTTAATATTTACGATGACAATGTCAGTAGGCAAGGTTTCTTTATAGGAACAAGTATTTCTTTATAAAGCTAATAAAAATTATACAGTAAAAAGCCACTGTCAAAGGTTCTGATAGTGGCTTTTTTAATCTCTAACAAATCTAATCTTAAAGTATGGCCACTGCCAAGTAGGGCATAAATTATTGAATTAGATGTGCGATATTTGCTTATCGTAGGGGTCGTGTTAATTTGCGGAAATTAGATGACCAAAAAACATTGCGCAGCAATAATAATTTGATGACTATTTGAGAGTTGTTAAATCGTCGATTTGTCGATTTGTTAAGTTGTTGAGTTGATGAATTAATTAAAGATTAGTGATTAAGGATTATAGATGAATTAGCTGTCGAATTGTTAAATCGTCGAATTGTTGAATTGATTAGGGCGTTAGGCCAGAGTGTTTCAGCTTGCAGATACTGGTGCGAGTTTGTAACTCGTACCTTTTCATTTACCCTGTATTCACTTGTTTACTGCAGTCTTCAGTTGGCATCTTTTTAACTCTGTTAGCAAAAGAAAATACCGGAGCTGTAAATCAGCTTCTCCCCTTTGGGGAGAATGAGAGAGGCTTTTAATTCTCCCCAAATCGGGGGAGTTAGAGGGGGCTTGTAAATAAAAATACTTTTCAGGCCGGGAGGCCTTGATTTATAAGACATAGCGAGACGCTATGCCTAACAAAGGAGGATGCCAAATGAAGACTGTGGACTGAAGAGAGCTGCCTGCTGACACTAAAGTATTTTCATGGTAAATACACGTCCTGAAAGGACAACTCATTTCAGCCCAATGCAAAACGTAGTGACGCGTTGGGTTTTTGATTTACAGAAATGATAAGCGTCCTGAAAGGACAACTCAAAAATGTTTATTTGAATTGTTTGAATACTTTGAGCTGTCCTTTCAGGACGCAGATTAACACGACGTATTATTATTCCCAAGGCGTTGCCATGGGCTGAATTGAGCTGGGCTTACAGCCCGGGATTTTACAGCCCCCTATAACTCCTGCGAATGGGGAAGTACGGATATACAGCTCCGGTATATTGTCTTAGTGTAAACGAAGAAAGTTCTTAGTTATTGGGATAGATTAAGGATGAATTAGCTGTCGAGTTGTTGATTTGTTGATTTGTTGAATTGATTAAAGATTAAAGATTAGCTCGCAGAGTAAACAAAATTTCATAGCGAAAACCAAAATCCGTAAGGATTTGTCTTTGCGACTTTAGTTTTAAGGAGTTTGAATCTTTATTTTAAAAGTTATTTCCGGTTTTGCGGGCTTTGCGAGAAAAACAGTAGTTGAAAGTTGAGAGTCTAAAGTTGAAAGTCTAAAGCATAATATGACAGATGTAGGCGAAGAAAGCTCTTAGTTCATAGCTCATAGCTCCCAGACATAAGGCCACAGTATTTCAGGCTGCAACATTTGCGCAGCAATAATAATTTAATGACGATCAATCAGTTGTTAAATCGTCGAGTTGTTAATTTGATGAATTGATGAATTGATTAAAGATTAGGGATTAAGGATGAATTAGCTGTCGAATTGTTAAATCGTCGAGTTGTTGAATTGATTAGGGCGTTAGGCCAGAGTGTTTCAGCATGCAGATACTGGTGCCTGAAGCACTGTAACCTAAAGCCTAAGAGCTAACAACTAACAAGCTAGGAACTAACAACTAAGAACTAACAACTAAGAACTTTCTATGCCTACAGTTGTCAGCTTATGTCCTAACAACCTATTGACCTAACGACCTATTAACCTATTAACCTATTGACCTATTGACCTAACAACCTATTGACCTAATAACCCATTAACCTTTATCCCTGAAAACTGCGAACTGATGATGGCTGCTGCCTGATGACTGTTGCACATACAAGCACCCTGCTCCTACCCTGCTCCGGTTCAAACCTGGTACACGTTCGCTATTCCACGCATTTTCAATGCAGGTTTAATGCAGGTTCTTCGCACTCCTATGGCAATAAACCTGCGATAAACCTGTGTTGCCCCTGTGTAAAAAGGCGAACGTGATCCATAGATGATCCATAGCAAATCCGAAGCAGGTGCATTAAAAGTGCATACAGTATGCATAGCTTATGCGAAGACGATGCGAAGAAATGCGAAGAAAGTGCAATAAAATGCGAAGCATATGCGAAGAATCTGCACAAAAAGTACGAAAAACATCAAAATCGGAATCGAAAATGGCCCATTTTGCCCAAAAATGGAATCGAAAACAGGCATTTTTGACCAAAAATGGAATTTTGAGCCATTTTGGGGGTCAAAACAAAACAGAATAAAAAACCCTTCTTTTTACAAAATACTGATTTACAATAAATTACAACTCAAAAAAGTAACAGTAAAATAACTGTTATTTTTTAGTCCACCTCATTGATCTAATTTAGTTTTCGAAAGCTGGGACATAGGTTCTGAGTCTATAAAGTTGAAAGTTCGTAAAGTTGAAAGTTGAAAGTTGAAAGTTGAAAGTCGTATTATTTCTTATAGAGATAAAATTTACCAAACTGAAGACTGTAGACTATTGACTACACACTGTAGACCACACACTGTAGACTGAGAACTGAAAAAACCAGCAAAACATCGGCCGATACCATGTTTAATCCGATCCTCTTTATTATCTGATCAATAATATTGGGGATTACAAAAAAAGTAAAATGAATGGACTTAAAAATTTCGCCATCGGTTCACTGGGTACTTTAGGTGCAATGGAAATGGCAGATGCACAATTACTCTCGGCCCAGGATACTGATCCACAAACATTGTTGATCAGGTCAGTGATCACCCTGCTTGCAGGAACTCTCACTACTGTAATTTCAAACTGGATAAAAAGGCATAAAGCCCGGAAAGCAGCAGAAAGAGCAGCGGCTAAAAAAAGCCATAAGAGAAACATCATTAAAATTAAAAATCGTAAAAATAAATAGTCATGGGAAAATATGAAAACGGAGCATATGGAAGCTTCCACGGTAAAGTTGGTAATTTAGTAGGTAGCTCATGGAGAGGAATCAGCTACATGAGAGCAAAACCCAACACAGGTAAAAGAAAATCCTCAGAGAAACAAATTCAACACAGGGCTAAATTTTTATTTGCTACAAATTTTATCCAACCCTTGTTTCCTGTTATTCAAATTGGATTTAGAAACCAAAATGATAAAAAAACAGCTAAAAATGCAGCTATGTCAGAGATTATGAATTATGCCATCACGGGCGAATACCCGGAATTCAGCATCAACTTCAAAAATCTGAAACTCTCAAAAGGGTGTATCTATGTACCCAAATCCCCAGCCGTGCAACTTGTTGACAACAGAGTGCAGTTCACCTGGACTTTGGATATTGGAAATGAAGATTCTATTGAAAATAATACATTGATGCAAGAGCGAATGGAGGATAAAATTATGCTGGTAACGCTGGCGTTTGGATACCCACCGGTATACACCCTGCATAAATACAGACGCGAAAATCAGGCTGGTGATGTTGGATTACCTGACGCACCCCCGGGAACAGAAGTTCACTGTTATATCGCTGCCGCTTCTGTAGCAAAACATATGAATGTGAGCAATTCAGTGTATGCGGGCTCTGTAATTATTCCGGAGTAGCACGGATTAAAGAGAATAGACTATAGTTTGGTATATTTCTTCTATACCAAGGCAATATTAAAGCAGGGGTTTAGCGCTCCTGCTTTTTTATTTTTAACTTTTCAACAAACAACTCTGGCATTCAATTTGTTGAATAAAAATCATTACCAACCAAAACCATTACGATATGTTCGCATTAATTCATTCAATATCCAACAATATCATCTACAGGAAATCATTAAAATGGAAAAATATTTCATCAGATGATCATGAAACATTTGAATGCACAGACATTTACCAACAAATGGAAAGTTTCATGAACAAAAGTCTTAATAAACTTACGTGTAACAAAACAAAACTAACTCTTATAGAAAAGTGTTTGCAAAATGTTTTATCGGTTAAAAATAATTTGGATCGCACACCATGGTCTATCCCCTGGCAATTAAAAGAAGCTGACTATAGTGTTTTTTTAAAAGATCTGGATTTCTACTTAATGATTTCAGGTTTATTACTTAAATCATGTTCCTTATTTAAAGGATTTATACCCAAACGTCATTGTCCTCCGATAAGTAAAATATTACCATTATTTGCCAGTAATAGCAAAAAAGTACAGCAAACGATCAGTCAGCTTCCTAACAGCAAATGGATACAGACCATTCATTTTTATCAACAGAACAACGAATATATAAGTGCTTTAGAACAACTTGAAATTCAATTACGAAAGCCAAATTACAACAAAGATGCCATTAAGCTTACACAACTGGTTTTTGAAACTTTTTCGGTTTGGCCAGAAACCCGACTTGATGAATCATATAAAACCAAAGCGATCAAAGAACTTAACAAGCACTTTAAATACTTTAATGCAATTCCAAAACAAATCTCACATAAAGAATGGAAAGCGATACGCTATGCTATTACTACATTGCTTTTATATGCAGAAGATACTGAAACGGTAACCCATATATACTATTCCACAAAACAATGTTTAATCGCTAATAATGAATTCAATAACAAAGAAGAAAAACATTTTTTCAAAAAACAGATTGAAGAAACACAACGCTTATTAACCAAAAAGATAGAAGTTAATGCACAAGCTTTGTATACTATGACCGATATTTTTGAGGAACTTGACGCTATAACAGGGACTCATAAACAAGAAAACCAGGAAGCTTACATTGAATGGTGTCATAACCCAAAAGTTTTTGTAAAAAGTATACAATCAGCTATAAACAATGGATATATCAAATTAAAAGGAAATACAGATACAAAGCCAATCATTGAACTTATATCAACTTTTGTAAAAGTAAAAAAGCAAAACAAAACAGGTAACCTTACGTTTGATTCACTTCTTTCTTACTTCAAAAAAGCCAGTACCGGCGATTTGTAGTCAATAGTTCAAAGTTGAAAGTTGAAAGTTGAAAGTATAACATGACAGCTGTAGACGAAGAAAACTTTTAGTTATTAGCTCTTAGCTCTTAGCTCTTAGCTCCCAGGCATAAGGCCACAGTATTTCAGGCTGCAACATTTGCGCAGCAATAATAATTTGATGACTATTTGAGAGTTGTGTTGTTAAATCGTTGATTTGTTGAGTTGTTAATTTGATAAGTTGATGATTTGATTAGGTCATTAGGTCGTTAGATCAATAGGTCATTAGATTAGGTTATTAACTGACAGATGTAGCCGAAGATAGTTCTTAGTTGTTAGCTCTTAGGCTTTAGGCCATATTGTTGCAGGTTACAACCATTTGCGCAGCAAATAATAATTCGTGTTAATTAACTGTAATTCATAACAATTCGTATTCATAATAATTCGTAGTAATTCGTAATCATTCGTTGCAATTCGCATTTATTAGATATTCCGGTGATGCTGACCCCTCATTCCGGGCATATTGACCCCCCTTGAATTTGGGTAACTAAAAATGGTTAGTATGACAAAATTACATTTTTTTTCTTAAACTTTCTCCTTTGAGTTCGATACGATGTGAGGTATGTACCAAACGATCTAAAATAGCATCAGCAATAGTGGCTTCTCCGATAATATCAAACCAGCTGGCTACAGGTAATTGACTAACAATAATAGTTGCAGCACGAGCATGTCTGTCTTCTACAATTTCCATTAAATCTATTTGATGTTGTTTTTCAAGATGTGTTAAGCCAAAATCATCCAATATGAGCAAGTTTGCTTTTGATATTTTATTCATTAATTGATAGATTGTACCTTCAATGCGAGCCATCTTGGTTTGCTGCAATAATTTTTGCACATTAAAATATGCAACTTTAAATCCTTGAGCACAGGCGTGATGCCCTAATGCAGATGATATAAAACTTTTACCACATCCTGTAGCTCCGGTAATTAGCACAGACTCTCCATTTGAGATATAATCACCAGAAGACAATGTTGTTATTAATGATTTATTCAAACCTCTGGATGCATCATACATTAATTCTTCCAATGAGGCCTGATACCTGAATCGAGCCGTTTTTCTGAGCCGGTCAAAGCGACGGTTCACCCTGTCTTGCAGTTCTGCCTGCAAAAGGATTTCAAGTCCTTCGTTCAATGACAGCTCATTGTTTTTACGAGTTTCTAAAAGGGCTGTCCAGCTTTTTTTTAAACCATAAAGGCGCAATTGTGATAATTGATTTTCAATAACTTTCATTGTTTTAAAATTTAAATGATAATTGATTATTATAATATTCTCTTCCCCTGATGTTATTGTGTTGCGGAAGATCTTTTTGAGGATCCTGCTGAGTTGATTCTGTCATTTTATTTTTGATAATATTCATCACAAAACCATAACTGTAATTTTGATTGTCGATAGCTATCTGACAGGCTTTATTAAACGTATCGATCGGGGTATTTTTACACAAACTAAACAGACCGTCACAAGTACGATAGAGTTGTTCGGGATATTTCTTTTGAGTAAAAATCATCTCTACCAGTTGTCCTAATGTTTCAGATAGTTTTATTGCTTTGTCTTTATAATACTCAGGACTTCGGTTTAAATAATGCTGATGAGTAGAACACAAATGTTCTTTATCAGTGGTGTATGTTCCTGTTGAGTAACTACGTTGATGTACTGCTATTTGGTTGTATTTATAGTAGATACGCACCATCGAGCGAGTATATATAACCTTTAGCCTTTTGCCTATGTATTGATATGGTGCACTGTAGTAGTGTTTATCTTCTCCGAGGTATATATGATTGTTTTGTGCCAGTTTATATTTCTTGTAATACTTTATTTCAAAAGAATCCTTTGGCAGTTCCTGAAGCAATGCTTTTTCATTTGATAAAAAGTGTTCTTCTCTACAATAATCACGCTTTTGCATGCGTGTTTGATTGTGTTTAAGTGTATGTTCTTTTATGGCCTTATTGAGCTGATCTAATGAAAAGAACTGTTGATGCCGAATGCGAGCATATACCCGATTGTAGATGAGTTTTACTTGATTTTCAACCAGAGCTTTGTCTTTGGGTTTTCTTGCTCTGGTCGGGACTACAGCCATATTGTAATGGTTAGCAAAATCTTCGAGTGCCTGATTAATGGTTGGCTCATACCTATTGGCTCTTATTACAGCAGATTTAAGATTGTCGGGAACCAAAACCTTTGGAGTCCCTCCTAAACTCTGCAAACAGCATGTAAGTGCATAAATAAAATCATCAATGCGCTGACTGGGCACTGCTATACAGAAACTATAATCGGAGTATGGTAAACAGGCCACAAAAACCTGACATTCGATGATCTCTCCTGTGGTAGCATCAATGTAAGATAGCTTTTTACCAGCATAGTCTACAAATAGTTTTTCTCCAGGTTCATGGTGTAATACCATTGATGGATTCTTTGTAAGAAGATGTTGTGCTAAGTGATAACTAAATTGGCTCAGGCTGTATCCTGATGGATTTGATAAGCGATATTCTTCCCAAAGCAACTGCTTGGTTACTCCAGGCTTTTGAAGTTCGTTTTCAAAATAATCCAACTTGCTTTTAAGCACCTCAAAACGCTGATCCTTATATGCAGGATTACCAGGATGAAAGACTTTTTCAAGTGCATGATCCTCCATCTTTAACAGTGTGTTAAGGCTTAGCTTTGAACTACGGTATTTAATCAGATAACTCTTAACCGTGTTCTTACTTATGCCTAAATTGCGGGCAATGGTTTTATTACCAAACCCTTGACTGTGTAATTGTAGTATTTGTTTTACTTGGCTCATTCTTTTAGGTTTTCCTGCCATAATCAGTATCAATTAGTAGTTTAAACTACTAATTAATTAAACCTAAATCCAAGGGGTCAACATGCTCCGTTTTTTTTGAGGAACGATTGTTAGAGAGGGGGTCAATATGCTCCGTTTTATTTCCGTTCCGGTAGCACATTCTTGCCCTCAATCCTTATTAAAGGGGTCAGCATCTGCCGGAATGTCATGCCCAAAACATTACATTAACCAGCTTCTGGAAAGGGGGGTCAACATGGTCAAGAATATCCATTTATAAAGAATTCGTGTTAATTTGCGGAAATTAGATGACCAAAAAACATTGCGCAGCAATAATAATTTGATGACTATTTGAGAATTGTGTTGTTAAATCGTTGATTGGTTGAGTTGTTAATTTGATGAGTTGATGATTTGATTAGGTCATTAGGTCGTTAGATCAATAGCTCATTAGATTAGGTTATTAACTGACAGCTGTAGGCGAAGATAGTTCTTAGTTGTTAGCTCTTAGGCTTTAGGCCATATTGTTGCAGGTTACAACCATTTGCGCAGCAAATACCAATTCGTGTTAATTAACTGTAATTCATAATAATTCGTGGTAATTCGTAATCATTCGTTGCAATTCGCATTTATAAAGAATTCGTGTTAATTTGCGGAAATTAGATGACCAAAAAACATTGCGCAGCAATAATAATTTGATGACTATTTGACTATTTGAGAGTTGTGTTGTTAAATCGTTGATTTGTTGAGTTGTTGATTTGTTGAATTGATTAAAGATTAGGGATTAGGGATGAATTAGCTGTCGAATTGTTAAATCGTTGAGTTGTTGAATTGATTAAGGCGTTAGGCCAGAGTGTTTCAGGCTGCAACATTTGGGCAGCAAATAACAATTCGTGTTAATTAGAAATTCAACTTAATGAAAAACCCAGTAGAAGTTCGTTTAAACATCTGGTTTATGGTTTAAGAACTTTGTTTACTATGTTTAAAAATCAGGAGCTGTACCTGGCTCTTCCTTCTATTAAAGGAAGTAAAGCCTTACCTGTAGTTTTTTCGCAACAGGAAATGTGTGTATCCATACACTCAGACATAATTATGCCACTCATTTCAGAAGAATAAAGCATCTTGGATTTTTGAGTGCTCGTAATAAATCCAAATGTTTGGAGCTATTACGCAAAGACTTGAAGGTAACTTTTCATAAACTAAAACTTTCAAGAGCTCAGGTACTTGAAATGAAGTTTGGGAAACGTTTCGGTCTTAGTTGTAAAGATTGTGGTAGTGAGCTGGCTTTAATACTTTCTTACTATAAAAATGCCTTTTAAAACACCATAAGTAAAAATCACAGTATTAACACCTTACAGATTAGTTGCTGGAATATTGTTTAGTTCAACAAACCCTCCAATCTGCAGGGTATGCAAGCAACCCTACATTAGAGGCTAAGTGTTGTACGCAGTATATGATTTACCCGAATAATTCTTTTAAAGTCTGAGTTGCTATAAACATTTTTCCACTATCAAATAGTTTTATAAAATCATATTTCTCATAAAACCTTTCAGCTTCATTATCTATTGGGTCTACAATTACTCCAAACGAACCAATCTCTTTAGATATTTGATAACTTCTCTTTAATGCGTCAATTAGCAAAATCTTTCCGATTCCTTGTCCTTGAAATCCTTTATCGATAGCTAATCGCCCAAGCAATATTGTAGGAATACTGGTATAGGATTTTGGCAATCTTTTCTGAATCTGCACTGAAAAACTAGACAATGGGATGCTATTAGTCGAAAGTGTGTAATAACCCTTAACAATATCAGAATCTTTATCACTAAGTACAAAACAAGCAGACAACTTACGTTTCACATCTTGACCAGCCTGATTCCTCACATAATTATTCAACAATTCTTTTCCACAATCAAATTCTTTTCGATTATGCTTCTTTTCTAATAATTCAATCATTTTCTATTTTGAATTCGCAATAAAAGATTCATAATCGTCAAGTGCATTTTTCAATGTCTCCGAAGGACTTTTAGGATTAGTAATTGCATCGAAAAAAATCTGGCTATCTCTTTCTGAAGCAATTATTCGCTCTCTTTCCTTTATGATTTCGTTTGCCTTTTCCTGAACGGTTCTAACAATGAAATCTGTAAGATTTCTATAACCTCCTAAATAAGCAGCTCGCTCAAAAAACTGTTTTTGTTCTTTAGGAAGTCTTGCGTCAAATCTAGCATGTTCTGAAATTGTTGCACCCATAATCATTATTTTTCTACAAATGTACGTAATATTCCCGTATTCACAAACTAAACGTACGGTATTTTTCCGCACTACACATATTGATGATATTCGTTAATTACAGATGCCGAAAACATATTGATTTGAGATATACTGTTTTGTCGGTAACAATTGATTAGCCGTAAAACAAAATAGTAATAGGTTTTTATGGTATTAATGCTATACCCCTTTAAAACCATAAATTTTAAATACCCAATAGGTACACTTTTAAAATAAACACTTTGTTTATAGGCCTGTTCTAAAAGCAATTGTAAAATAACAGCGAATCCTGGAATATTTTTGTCGTTATTTGAGATTTTCAGGAATATAAGGCATAAGATAATGCGCTGGGTGTATAATTTTCAATGGGTCTAAAATTTTAATGCTCATTAAATCAGTATTTTATAACTTAAAAAGTTACAGTAATATTTTTGTAATTTTTTCATATTGCTTTTCAGCATAATTTAGCATTAAACAATTAGTTGGAAGTCCAAAGTCCAAAGTCCAAAGTCAAAAGTCGAAAGTTTATAAAGTGACTTTTTTCATGAAGAGATAAAATTTACTAAACTGAAAACTAAGAGCCAAGAGCTGAGAACTAAAAACTAGCAACTAAGAACTTTCTATACTTACAGCTATCAGCTTAATCTACAACAAAGATTGACTCAAATCTGTCAATATGTAAAAATGGTATATACATCAGTAATCTGTATAAAAAAACATTGTCTCATTCACCTCACCTTTGTATCGCTGAATTTTTAAGATGGATAAAATGCAAAAGACATTAATAGCATATTACTCACGCAAAGGACAAAACTACGTTAGTGGTAATATTGTTGAATTACAAGTTGGCAATACTGAAGTGGTAGCAAAAAAGATCCAGGCTATAAACCAAGGTGATTTATTTAAGATAGACACAATAAAACCATATCCTATTGATTATATGGAAACAACTCAGGTAGCGAGAAAAGAACTGGATAATGATGTTCGACCTGAATTAACGGATGTAATTGATAACATGGACGATTACGATATCATTTATTTAGGATATCCAAATTGGTATGGAACTTTCCCTATGGCTGTTTTTACATTTTTAGAATCATACGATTTCTCCGGCAAAACAATAATTCCATTTTGTACACATGAGGGAAGTGGAATGGGTGGATTAACAGATATTCAATTGTTGTGTCCAGGTGTCAAAGTCGGAAAAAGTATTGCTATTAAAGGCAGTTCTGTACATGGAGCTGATTCAGTAATTAAAAATTGGATGGCAAATCAAAAAATATGATAAGAATACCACACAAATATAAAATAGATAAAGACAGTAAAATGCTATTAGGTGTTCTGGCTGCACTAATGGCTCTTACATCATTATCAACTGATGCATATTTACCGGCATTACCACAAATGCAAATCGATTTAGCCGGGGATGTTGAATTAACAATTACAGGGTTTTTGATAGGATTCTCTATTGGGCAACTATTTTGGGGGCCAATTAGCGACAGATTTGGAAGGGTACTACCAATGACTGTTGGAATGATTGTATTTATTATAGGTTCAATAGGTTGTGCATTTTCTCAAAACATCGCACAAATCTTAACATGGAGAGTAATTCAGGCTTTGGGGGCTTGTACCGGGCCAATGCTATCAAGAGCCATGGTTCGTGATTTATATAACAGTAATAAAGCTGCTGAAATGTTATCGACACTGACAATAATTATGGCAATTGCTCCAATTGCAGGGCCAATATTTGGTGGCCAGATTTTAAAATTTAGTTCATGGCACAGCATATTTGGGATGTTAGTATTAATTGGTGTGTTATTGTTTGTTGCTATTCGTATGTTACAAGAAACTATGCCTCCTGAAAAAAGACCTAATTCGTCACTGGCAGAAGCTTTTGGAAGATACAAGGTTTTATTAATGAATCGAAAATTCATGACCTATACGCTTAGTGTTACCTTTTACTATGTTGCTGCATATGCTTTTATTACCGGCTCACCAAAGGTGTATATTACCTATTTTGGTGTTAAGCCGGAGTACTACGGATGGTTATTTGCCATTAACATTGTTGGTATTATGACTTTGAGCTTTTTTAACCGCAAACTGGTACATCGGTTTTCATTAGATAAACTACTTCATTTTTCAACAGGAATTGCGATGCTTGCTGCAATTGTTTTGGCAATATTGAGTAAGTTGAGCTTTATTGGGATTTTAGGAGTTATAATACCCGTTTTTCTGTTCTTCTCTATGAATGGTATCATTGCAGCTACAGCCACGGCATCTGCCTTGGATGGGGTTCCTGAAATGGCTGGTGCAGCTTCTGCTCTTTTGGGTTCACTTCAATACGGTAGTGGTATTTTATCTTCCTTATTACTGGCCATTTTTTCAGATGGAACACCATGGACAATGAGTTGGATTATTGCTGTATTTACAACAGCTTCTGCATTAGTGCTCTATCTACTTCCTCGTGAAGGAATTTCAGGTTTACTTCAACCAATAAGAATAAAAGCAAATTGAACTTAAGCATTGGTTTTATGAGAAATTCATAAGTAAAAATCAGCAAATAAACAATCAGGTTCACTATTAATTTAGTGAACCTTTTTAGTCTAAACTTATTTATGCTATTGTATTGAAATAATGATATTTAATACACCTGTAAAAATGGTATAAACACCTGTAATCTGTATAACAACTCCTCCTGTTTTTCATCGGATATTTGTAATGTAAAATTTTCAAAAACATTAAACATTATAAATATGAAATCACGAAAATTAGGAAACCAGGGCTTAGAAGTATCTTCCATTGGATTAGGATGTATGGGATTAAGCTTTGGCTATGGTGCTGCGACAGATAAACAAGAGGCCATTAAATTAATAAGAAGAGCTTATGAATTGGGAGTGACATTCTTTGATACTGCCGAAATTTATGGGCCATTTGTGAACGAAGAAATTGTAGGGGAAGCGTTAGCTCCATTTCGTAATGAGGTTGTAATAGCCTCAAAATTTGGATTTAATTATGTAGATGGCAAAACAGCAGGATTAAATAGTAAACCAGAATATATCCGTCAAAGGGTTGAAGGTTCGCTTAAACGTCTAAAAGTTGAAGCAATTGATTTGCTTTATCAACATAGAATTGACCCACAAGTACCTATTGAAGATGTTGCCGGAACGGTTAAAGACTTAATTCAGGAAGGTAAAGTAAAGTATTTCGGAATGTCTGAGGCCGGGGCAACTAATATCCGTAAAGCTCATGCAGTACAACCTGTATCTGCATTGCAAAGTGAATACTCTATGTGGTGGCGTGAACCTGAAACCAAAACCTTTGAAACTTTAGAAGAATTGGGAATTGGTTTTGTGCCTTTCAGTCCGTTAGGTAAAGGTTTTTTGACCGGAAAGATTGAAGTGGACACAAAATTCGATGATAATGATTTCCGCAATGGAATACCTCGATTTCAAGAAGAAAACAGGGTTGCAAATATGACTCTTGTTAATCTGGTTAAGCAAATTGCACAGCAAAAGGAAGCAACACCTGCCCAAATTGCATTGGCATGGATACTGGAACAAAAGCCCTGGATTGTACCCATTCCCGGAACATCAAAAATTCATCGTTTGGAAGAAAATATTGGTGCTGCGAATGTGATTTTGACAGCCAGTGATTTAACTCAAATACAAGAAGCTATTTCTAAAATAGAAATAATAGGACATCGCTATCCTGAAAGCAGCGAGAAAATGGTAGATAATAATTAAAACATAAAAGTCATGAGAAAATTTATTTTAAGCATAATATATGTTTGGATATGAAAACAATAAAATTAAATAACGGAATAGAAATGCCTATCCTTGGATATGGTGTTTACCAAGTTACTCCGGAAGAATGTGAACGTTGTGTTTTAGATGCAATTTCGGTAGGATATCGTTCTATAGATACAGCTCAGGCTTATAACAACGAAGAAGGTGTAGGTAATGCCATTGAGAAATCTGGCGTTCCACGTTCTGAGCTTTTTATAACTACCAAGGTTTGGATTTCCAATGCCGGATATGAAAAAGCAAAAGCCTCTATCGAAGAATCACTAAAAAAACTAAAGACAGACTATATCGACCTGTTGTTGATTCACCAGCCGTTTAGCGATTATTACGGAACCTATCGTGCCATGACAGAAGCTTATAAAGCGGGTAAAGTGAAATCAATAGGCGTAAGTAATTTTTATCCCGACAGACTAGTTGATTTCTGCGAGTTTAACGAAATTATTCCAGCTGTAAATCAAGTTGAAACACATCCGTTTCAACAACAGAAAGAAGCTCATAAAGTAATGGAGAAATACGGCGTGCAGCATGAATCGTGGGGACCATTTGCCGAAGGGCGTAAGGATATGTTTACGAATCCGGTCATTAAAACAATTGGAGATAAATATGGCAAAACAGTTGCTCAGGTAATTCTTCGTTTCCTTATTCAAAACAATGTGGTTGTCATTCCTAAGACTACGCACAAGGAACGTATGATTGAAAACTTTGACGTATTCAACTTTAAACTAACCAGCGAAGATATGAACACTATCGGTTCTCTGGATGAAAGCGAATCAGCGTTCTTCTCTCATTACGACCCGAAAATAGTAGAAATGCTTGCCGGATATGGAAAATAGAATTATTAAAGACGAAAAAATAGAAACAATGATTTGAAAATCTTAAAATAAAATAAATGGAGAATTTTAGTTTTTATGTACCAACAACCGTTCATTTCGGTAAAGCTCAAATAGAAAATTTAGCAAGTTCAATTAAGCAATTTGGAGGCAGCAAAGTGCTTCTGGCTTATGGTGGAGGAAGTATCAAAAAAAACGGAATATATGATACAATAGTAAACGAATTAAAGAAAGCAGATATTCCTTATTTTGATTGTGATGGTATCAGGCCAAATCCTCCGGTAGAAGATGTTCGTAAAGGTATTTCGATATACCGGGCGAATGCATGTGACTTTATCCTAGCTGTTGGAGGTGGTTCAACCATTGATGCTGCCAAAGCAATTGCTGCCGGAGTTTGCTACGATGGCGATGTAATGGATTTAATGGCAGATGGAAAGGGTGAAATAAAAGAGGCTGCACCATTAGCTTCAGTTCTTACTATGGCCGGAACAGGTAGTGAATTAGATATGGGTGGGGTTATTACTGGTGAAGTAAACCATAAAAAACATACCATCATGCATCCTTTCCTATATCCAAAGTTCTCAATTCTCGACCCGACTTTTACTTTCAGTGTACCCGAAAAGCATTCAATGGCAGGTTGTTTCGATGCTTTCGACCATTTACTGGAATGTTACTTTGTTGCTGGAAGCGAAAGTACCGATGTACAGAATATGATGAACGAAGGTTTGATGCGTTCTATTGTTAAAAATGCTCCTAAAGTATTGGCTAATCCTGAAGATTACGATGCCCGTGCAAACATTATGTGGGCAAGTTCAATGGCATTGGCAGGTTTTCAATTCGTTGCAGGCAAAAAAGGTTCAAACTGGCCAATGCATGGCATGGGACATGAATTATCAAGCCTTTATGATATGACACACGGAATTACATTGGCATTAATTGCTCCATCATATCTGGCATATACTTTAGAGAAAGCACCTGAATATACATGGTTATTTGCTGCTTTTGCACGCAACGTATTTGGTGTAACCGAGGTTGACGATACTGTAGCTGCGAAATTAGGTATTGAAAAAGTGAAAGAATTCACTTTAACATTGAAGATGCCTAAAAACCTGAAAGAAGCTGGTGTGGCTGAAGATAAGCTAGAATTTTTAGCCGAAAGAGCTACTGAATGGGGAAGCATTGGTGCTTTATGTGCAATTAATAAGGAAGATGCTCTTGAAATTTATAATAGAGCCTATAATTAAAACAAAATTAATTCAGGAGAGAGTAAAAGACTGTTTCAACCTATTGAGACAGCTTTTTTATTTCACTTTTGGGATGTATAGTTAATTCATCATCCTATATTCATTTGGAGTATAACCGGTCTCGCTTTTAAATAACCTGCTAAAATGTTGAGTATGTTTAAACCCAAGCTCATAGGCTATTTCGCTAAGCGTTTTACTACGATCAAAGATTTTCTCTTTGGCAATATCAATTAATTTTAATTGAATATGTTCTAGAGGTGATTTGCCTGTTTCCTTTTTAATTAAATCTCCAAAATAATTCGCAGATAGATTCAGTTTATCCGCACAAAATTTGACTGTAGGTAATCCTACATCGGGCAAATCTTCATTTTCAAAATATTCATTTAGCAAATTCTCAAACCTTACTAAAATATCCTTATTTGAATTCCTTCGGGTAATAAACTGTCGGTCGTAAAAACGTATGCAATACCCTAGTAAAAGTTCTATATTGGCTACTATCAACATTTGGGTATGCTTATCTATAGCATGTTTTAACTCGTTTCCTATCTTCAAAAAGCAATCTATAATTGTCTGCTTTTCTTCTTTAGAAAGATGTAAAGCCTCAAAAACCTCGTATGAGAAAAATGTATAGTTTTTTATTTTATGTCCTAAGGTTGTACCCCGAAGTATATCTGGATGAAACAGCAATGTCATTCCTTTGTAGGCTGGTTGTTGTTCCGTATTGGGTTCAATACTAATCACCTGTCCCGGAGCGGTAAGTACAAGAGTACCTTCCTGATAATCGTAATAGTTTCGGCCATATTTAAGAGTACCGCAATACGATTCCTTTAAGCTAATCGAATAAAATTCCATTCTGACACGTGTATAAGATTCAACATTTTGAGGCGTTGCTTTTGATAAATCAATCACGCTTACCAAAGGATGAAATGTTTCTACTCCAAACGCCGTATTGTATTGTGAGATATTCTCTATATAAAACTGATTTTCCATTTTCTTTTGATTTTAATACAAAGATACATCCTAATTATTCAACTCCTACTAACCTATTAATCAAATCAGTAAAAGTGTTACAAGAAACAGTAATATAGGTAAATCGCAAGGAGGTTTTTAATTTTATTTTTGCATAAATAATTATTTGTGTTTTTATTAAATTTTATATTATGACAATATTTTCATTCGGCGAAACCATACCTGGTTTTAACTACAAAGTAATGAACGAACGTGAAGTTCGAGGTATTTCGGGACTAATGTTCCTAATGGGTGTTTTTGCTTTTATACAGGCATTTATATTAAATCGATATTCCGTTTTACCAATAATATCAGGAGCAATGTTTTTTCATTTCTTAATATCAGTATTTGTAAATCCCAAATTTTCTCCTTTTTCTTTTATAACAAAGATATTTATACGGAAACAAACGCCCATTTATATCGGTGCTGTGCAAAAACGTTTTGCATGGTCTTTAGGAATGGGACTTTCATTCACAATATTTATTTTCTCAATACTTTTAAACACAACCGGAGATATTTCATACTTTGAGCCTGCTTGCATGTTGTGTATTATCTGTCTGCTACTTATGTTCTTAGAAACAGCATTTGCCATTTGTGTAGGGTGTAAGCTTTATTTCTTTTCTATTCATCTCAAATTAATTAAAAAACCTGAAGTAACGCCAAATTGTATGGGTGATGTTTGCGAAATAAAATGACGATATTACTTTAATTATGTCAAAAAAGCGGGTGGCTCTTCATAAGAGCCACCCGCTTTTTTCTAGTAAACCATTTATGAAAAGTAATGTTAAGACTTCTTTACTGACAATAAGTCTTCCATTTGGAATTGACAGAAAAGGTTACGTTGCATCTCTTCAAATTGCTGATTAAAATGATTAGCCATACTTCCCAATCCCAATACATCAACGGGGGTTCTGAATGGCTTTTCACCATAAGGCAAGTCTATCAAATTGGTGATGGATTTTGATACTAACTCGGGCTTTTGCTCAGGATGTCCTTTTAACGACTCTTCTGATAGTTTTACCTGAGCCTGTATCGCAAGCATTTGTGTATAAGGTTCTTTGCGAGTGTTATCGCTTGGACTTAAAACCTTATCGCCAAAATCGGTTGGGAATGCACCAGGTTCAATTACACAACTCTCAATGCCGAATGGTGTTATTTCTATCCTGTAACTTTCAGCCAATGCTTCCAGTGCCCATTTCGATACTGTGTAAGGTCCATAAAAAGGCACGATAAAACGGCCATTAAGACTCGATGTATAGATTATTAATCCTTTTGAATCGCGCAAATACGGTAATACAGCTCTGTTCATGCGATGTACTCCGAATACATTTACCTCGAATACTTTATAATAGTCTTCCATCGTAAAAAACTCGTGCATTCCCATGACACCAATACCTGCATTGTTTATGAGCACATCGATACCTCCAAGTGCCTGAACCGCTTCTTTTGCACCGTTAGCAACACTGACTTCATTCGTTACATCAATTTCAATAACTGAGGCTCCTGACTCACGTAATTCTTGGGCTACTTTTTGGTTTCTACCTTCAACGTTCCGCATGGAGGCGGCTACTGAGTGGCCTTTTTCTAATAGTGCTTTGACTGTCAATGTGCCAAACCCACTGCTGGCACCGGTAATTAGAATTTTTGACATATTCTTTGAATTTTAAGTGAATAAAAATTGCCAATACAAAATTCCGACAAACTGCAATGATTCTTTGTGACTCAATTACTGATTCTTGTAACCATATTACAGAAGTTAATGGTCACAACTATTCAGATATATAACAAGACGTATACATAATTGACTATTAGGTGTATGTGAGTTTTTTTAAAATCAGTAAAAGTGTTACAACTATCCGTAATCTGGATAACAACTGGCTGAGTTTTCTGAATGAACTTTGCAATATGAAAAACGATGAACTACTAATCTTGATTTATTGAATTTTTGATGCTTATAAATATTCTATTCACACATAAAAAAATAACCATGAAAATGAAAATTTTGATCATTATTCCTCTTGCTTTTATTGCAATAATAATTGGTAGACTTGTTATTATTAGTTGCAACCAAAGCAATGAAATCGACAACATCGAGAAGTTGCCCAAGACAATTAAGTTTTGGTCGAACGATTTTGAACAGAATGGAACACTTCCCATTGATTTCACTGGTAAAGGAAATAATTCATCACCATCCCTATGTTGGGAAAATTTGCCTGCTGGCACTCTATCTTTAGCAATAATAGTAACCGATTACGATGCTCCCTCGCCTTGGTTAAAGTTGTTTACTATAGATCATTGGATTCTATTCAATATAGATCCTGAAATTAACTTTTTAGAAAGAGGAACAAAAGAATCGGATTTATTGAAAAAGAGTATCAACTTGGGAACCAACATCTCTGGTGGCGTTGATTATGTTGGACCAAATCCGCCAATGGGTGTTCACCAGTATTTCTTTAGAATTTATGCATTATCTGTTTCTCACATCGATCTTACAAAGCCCGATAAAGAAACTCTGTTTAAAAGTATGGAAGGTAAAATTCTTGCTTTCAGCGAATTAAAGGTTAGTTATTAAAGTAGTTGAATAACTAATAGTTAACTGGTTTTGAAATCAGTAAAAGTGTTACAACTATCAGTAATCTATATGAAAAGAGACCCGTCTTTTTATCTCAATTTTGTGTTGAATTAATTAATGAAATTTCACCATTGGATATTTGTTGAAAATTAAAATCATTATTAAATGAAAACGATAAAAATAAATAACAATGTAGAAATGCCCATTCTTGGGTTTGGAGCAATGATTGATGATGCTCAACAATGTGAACAAAGTGTTTTAGATGCCATTCATGCAGGTTATCGGTTAATAGATACTGCTTCCGGGTATTTAACTGAAGCTGCAGTAGGAAATGCCATAAAGAAAAGTGGAGTACCTAGAGAAGAACTTTTTATTACCTCTAAGCTATGGATTCAAGAAGCTGGTTATGAAAATACCATTACAGCATTTGCCAGATCTCTTGAAAAGCTTCAACTCGATTATCTCGATTTATACTTGATTCATGAGCCATTGGGAGATGTACACGGCTCATGGCATGCAATGGAAGACTTATATAAAGAAGGTGAGATAAGAGCGATTGGAGTAGCAAACTTTCAGCCCGACCGTTTAATGGATTTGATGATTTTCAACGAAGTTGCGCCAGCCATTAATCAAATCGAAACCCATCCATTTTGCCAACAAATCGAAACACAGAAATTTCTTCAAGAGAACAACATTCAAATAGAAGCATGGGGGCCTTTGGCCCAGGGCAAAAACAACATTTTTAAAAACGAAATACTAGATGCCATTGCTCATAGGTATAACAAAACCATTTCACAGGTAATTCTCCGATGGTTAACTCAACGTGGAGTTGTGGCTATTCCAAAGTCGGTAACCAAAGAAAGAATCGTTGAAAATTATCAGATTTTCGATTTTGAGTTAACTGATGCAGAGATGAATACAATTATGCAATTGGATACCCAAATAGCATCATTTGACCTTCGTGACCCTCAGTTAGTTAAGATGATGGGTAATTTCAAGTATGACATCTAAATAAAACACATACAAATAAGATTTATAAAACAATTAAAATCATGAAGACAATGAATTTGAAAAAGACAGTATTGTCATTATTCTTTTCTGCAATAGCAGTAATGACATTTTCTCAAACAAACAAAAACACATTTAAAATGGAAAAGGTATTTTACAACAACAACGGTATTAAGATGGCCGCAAATATGTATTATCCTGAAAATATGGATAAAACAAAAAAACATCCGGCAATTGTACTAAATCACGCAGCAGGGGCTGTAAAGGAGCAGGCTACAGGCTTGTATGGGCAAAAATTAGCAGAAAACGGATTTATTGCTTTGGTTTATGATGCTTCCCATCAAGGTGAAAGTGGTGGTGAACCTCGTTATTTGGAAAATCCAGCTGAAAGAGTAGAAGACGTGCGTGCTTCTGATGATTATTTAACAACTCTTCCTTATGTGGACATCAATAAAATTGGTGCTTTAGGTATATGTGCTGGTGGTGGATACACTTTAAATGCAGCTATGACGGAACGTCGTATTAAAGCAGTAGTTGGAGTAAGTTTAACTGATGCTGGTGCTGCTATTCGTGAAGGATGGATAGGTAATACTCCAGTAGCAGAGCAAATAAAGCTTCTTGAAATGGTAGCTCAGGAGCGTACTGCTGTTGCCAATGGTTCGGATCCTGTATATGGCACTTATGTACCGGAAAAAACTGACCCAAATGCATTGGTTACAATGAATGAAGCTTATGATTATTACCGTACATCTCGTGGTGGTCATCCAAATTCAAAGAACAAAGTTCTTCTAATGAGTCTTGATAAAGTGATGGCGTTTAATGCTTTTCAGAATATTGAAACATTATTGACTCAACCTTTATTAGTTGTTGTAGGAAGCAAATCAGATGCTTATTATTTGAGTCAACGAGCATACAACAGAGCTGCTTCAAATGATAAAGAGTTCTATGTAATTGAAGGTGCTACTCATGTGGATATGTACGACCAACTTCAGTATATCGATCCTGCAATCGCTAAAATCTCACAATTTTTCAGTGCTAAATTGTAATCTGGAATTAATTTACATACAATTTAACAAACAGGCAACTAACATGTTTATAGTTAGTTGTCTGTTAACTTATTCAAACAGTTTGAATGAAAGCAATTAATGTAATAATAACCGGAGCTACCGGAATGATTGGAGAGAGTGTTTTAGACCAATGCTTAAAGCATGATTTAATTGGAACAGTATTAGTCATTAATCGTCGTGCATCAGGGGGGCAGCATCCTAAGCTCAAAGAGATAATTATTCCCGATTTATTAGATGTTTCAGCATTTGAGGATTCACTTCATGATTATGATGCTTGTTTCTTTTGCATCGGTGTTTCTTCATTAGGTATGGATGAAGCTACCTATACTCGTCTAACTTATTCACTAACTATGGATTTTGCAAAATTTCTTTGCGAAGAAAATCCATCGATGACCTTTTGTTACATTTCAGGAGCAGGTACCGACAGTTCCGAAAAAGGCAAGACTATGTGGGCTCGTGTAAAAGGAAAAACCGAAAACGATTTGATGAAACTACCTTTTAAGCAAGTTTATAATTTTCGTCCGTCTGGCTTAATTCCTTATTTAAAAGTGAAACCAAATCAAACCTATCAGTCTGTCAAATATTTGAAATGGTTAATGGTGTTGCTTCGTCCCATCTTCCCTACTGCTATTTTAAGATTATCGGATTTTGCAAAAGCAATGATAAATAGTGTTTTTGTTGATTATCCAAATCAGATTCTTGAGCCAAAGGATATTAAAAAATTATCAGAGAAAAAGTTATCTTAAGCTTCTTGTACAGCCTTTAGTAAGTATGTATTCTCATACATTCATTATCAAGTAATCGCATATTTCCATTTAGATGGAAAAACTTTAGAAACAACTAAGTTTTACATTTTTTTTGCAAAAAGAATGATAAGTTATGCAAAACAATAACATTTAATTAGATTTGTTTTTATAACCTAATTATCAAAAATATAATATGAAAAAAGCTTCACTTTGGGGTCTGATGATCCTATTGGTTTTTAATCTGAAAGCCCAGATTGTTTATATCAATAATGCTGGCAAAGAACAACCCTTTGATAGTAGTTTATTCCAATCAGCTCAATCCGCTGACATAAAACTAAAACCAGTACCAGTAGAAAATGTAAAGTTATTACCCAGTTTATTTCAGCAACGTTTCGACCTAAATAAAAAGTATGTAATGAGTTTAGAAAACGATAAACTATTGCAGAACTTTTATTACGAAGCCGGAATTTCCAAAACTGGCAATATCATGATTCAAAAGAGTGAGCAAAGCATAAATGATTTTTACTGGGGTTGGGAATCTCCAATGAATCAGCTACGGGGGCACTTTTTAGGCCATTGGCTTTCAGCAGCAGCTTATATGTATGCTGAAACAAAGGATGAAGAAATAAAAGCAAAGGCTGATAAAATTGTAGCAGAACTGGCTATTTGTCAGGAGGCAAATGGTGGTGAGTGGGTTGGCTCAATTCCTGAAAAATACATGGATTTTATTGCCCAAGGTCGTCAAATTTGGTCGCCTCAATATACCTTGCATAAAACATTAATGGGCCTCTATGATTATTATATTATGACAGATTCAGAACAAGCCTTAACTGTTCTCGATAACTTTACCGATTGGTTTCACGCCTGGACTGATAAATTGATTGAAGAAAACAATGCCGCAGCAGCTTACAGTGGAGAAACCAGTGGTATGCTTGAAATATGGGCAGATTTGTATGGCGTAACTCATAAACAAAAGTACCTTGATTTAATGGAACGCTATGGAAATCCTAACATTTTTCAGGAACTTCAAAAAGGTAACGATGCACTATCGAATAATCATGCCAATGCCAGTATCCCATGGTCGCATGGTTCTGCTCGTATCTATGAAGTGACCGGAAATACCTATTGGAGAAGTTTAACAGAAGAGTTTTGGAAAAATGCAGTAGATGACCGGGATGAATTTTGTACAGGTGGTCAAAACTGTGGCGAACATTGGATACCAAAAGGAGAATTAGCACACTTTACTGGCGAGAATAATCAGGAGCATTGTACTGTTTACAACATGATTCGTACGGCAGATTATTTGTACCGCTGGACCGGAGATACAAAGTACGCAGATTATATTGAGCGCAATATTTATAATGGTATTTTGGCTCAGCAAAATCCCAATACAGGGATGATTGCATATTTCCTACCTATGGGAGCAGGTTATACCAAAGGTGGTGAAAAAGGCTGGGGCGACCCGACTATGGATTTTTTCTGTTGTCATGGTACGTTAGTTCAGGCGCATACCCGCTATAATTCCTTAATTTATTTTGAAAGTGAAAAGGGCTTAACAGTTAGTCAGTACATTCCATCAGAACTTAAATGGGAAAGAAATGAGACAAATGTTACTATTAAACAAGATTTAAAGGCACATCAATGGAATTCATCATACAATGGAAATCGTTGGGAAATAATAATGAATGTGGACGCAGAGAAACCAGTTAATTTTGCGTTGGAGCTTCGCTTGCCATGGTGGTTAAAACAAAAAGCCATCATTAAAGTAAATGGAAAACCGCAAAATGTGTCTGTTTTGAATGGTACTTTTGTTATCAATCGTACATGGAATAATGATGAAATAAGCATCGAATTTCCCCAACAATTATACACAGAAAAGCTTGCAGGTTCAGAAAACCAATATGCATTTATGGAGGGGCCAGTTGTACTAGCTGGAATTAGCGATAACGATACGCCTTTAAAAGGTGATGTTAAAAACCCATCCTCTATTCTTTCACGCGAATACGAACAGCAATATCGGATTGTACGATGGAAACAAAGCCATTATAACACAATAAACCAGGAACACAATATCAGATTTGTACCATTGTATGAGATAGCAGATGAGCGATATAATATTTATTTTCCAATTGTAAAATAGAAAAGTAATATAGATATTGAGATTAAGAAGAAAGCTGTCAAGAATTAGAATTGATAGCTTCTTTTTAATTCAATTCATTCCTCTATACTCACTCGGCGAAACACCCACATTCTTTTTAAATAATCTGGTAAAGTGCTGAGGATACTTAAACCCCAGCTCATAAGCAATCTCACCAACAGTTTTTGTTATATCCAACACCTTCTCCTTGGCTAAAGAAATTAATTTCAGATGAATATAATCCAAAGCTGTCTGACCAGTTTCTTTTTTAACCAAATCTCCAAAATAATTTGTTGAAAGGTGTAGTTCCCGGGCTATTAAAGTAACCGATGGCAAGCCTATGTTTTGTGGCTTTTCCGACTGAAAATAATCGTTTAAATATCGTTCAAACTGCTCAATTATCCCTTTGTTTGTGTTTTCTCTGGTAATAAACTGTCGGTCATAAAATCGCATACTGTAATCCAGTAACATTTGAATACTGTTTATTATCAGTTTTTTACTATGCTTATCTATTCGCTTTTATTATTTACTACAAATATAAGTGTTTGGAGACTAATTTATTATTAGTTAATAGCGTAACAGTGAATATGGTATGTAATACTGTGTTTTGTATAAACCATAGATACCAAATGATTACCAATTTTGCATCGAAGTAATTAAAACAATAATTTAAGAAATGGAAAGAAGAGATTTATATGAACGACTAAAGAATGGTGAACCATTAAGTATGTATAATCCTGATTTTGCACCTGCAATTTTGGATATGGAATCATCAAGAAAGGTTATCCATAGAATTAATAATGAGTTTCATAAGTTAGAAGATTTACCTCCGTTGTTTGCTGAACTAATAGGCAAACCGTTTGAAGAAGGTACAGCTATAATGCCTCCATTTTATATTGACATGGGTAAAAACATTAAGATTGGTAAACAAGTTTTTATTAATCACAATTGCACTTGTATGACCGCAGGGAGCATAACAATTGATGACTGCGTGATGATTGGGCCACAAGTAACACTTTTAACTGCAAATCACGATTTCGATGACCACAATACGCTTATCTGCAAACCAATTCGTATTAAAAAAAATGTATGGATTGGTGCTCGTGCTACTATTTTACCTGGGATTACAATTGGAGAGAATTCTGTGGTTGCCGGAGGGTCGGTGGTCACAAAAGATGTGGAACCAAATGTAATTGTTGGAGGTAATCCAGCTAGAGTAATCAAAAGACTTAATAAAACAGAAATATAATCTAAAATACAATACCATGAAGAAAATAGTTATCGCATTATCGATTATGACATTATTTACAACATTAAAGGCACAAACAATGCAAAATACCAAAGAATTATCGGATAGAATTCAGGTGATTGAAGACAAAATGTCCATAAAAAATTTAGTTGATACTTTTTCTGTATTAGCTGACCAAAAAGAAACCCAAAAACAAACCTTGCTATTTACAGAAAATGCTTCCGTAGAATCACGTGTGAATGGACAATCAGGAATGACTTTAGCAGGCCGGAAACAAATTGGCGATGCCTTTAGTTCGTACCTGAGTCTTTTTGAAACTGTTTACCACATTAATGGTCAACAAACCATAGACCTGAAAGGGAATACTGCTTCTGCAACATCCTATTGCATGGTTGTATTAATAGGTATGGAAGATGGTAAAAAAATAAAGACTACAATGGGTGTTTTTTATAACGATGAATTTATTAAGGAGAACGGTTGCTGGTTGATTACAAAACGCACTTCTAACTTTATTTGGCAGGATAAAGAAGAAGTTGAGTGATCTTGTATCCCTTCTCTAAAATATAATTATGTGCTTTTTGCAGGGAAGATTTAAATACAAAATCTCCAAGTGACTCTACTATTCACCGGAGATTTTGTGTTAAACCCGCAATATGCATTAGAAAATCTATTACACATTGAAATTACTTCAAAACAAGACACTTCGTTGCTTCACTTCAATTCACCAGAACGATGCTATGCCTCGTTTCAGTAAAGCCTTGTTTTATTGCACTTTCAATGTTCATTACGAAGTTCTAATACATAATCCGGGTTAAAGTATAGGAATGCAGCATCACTGTTCTTAAAAATTTCAATGTTTATTTTCCCGAATTACCCGACAAGGATTACCAGCTGCAACAACATCAGAAGGCATATCCTTGGTAACCACACTACCTGCGCCAATGACTGTTCGGTCTCCAATTTTAACTCCCGGGCAAATAATAACACCCCCTCCTATCCATACATCATCTCCAATAACAATGGGTTTACCACATTCTAAACCAAATGACCTTTCAATATGGTTGATTGGGTGCATAACCGTATAAATTTGTGTGTTTGGACCAATTAAGACTCTGTCTCCTATTTTAACTTTTGCAATATCTAAAACAGTGCAGTTGAAATTAAAAAACACGTTGTCTCCCAATTCTATATTATAGCCGTAATCACAGTAAAATGGAGATTGTATCCATATATTTGAGCCACAATTTGGCATTAATGATTGAATTTTTTGCCGCCTAATATTATCATCATTTACAGATGAATCATTTAATTCTTGTAATATCTTTTTTGCATACAATCGTTCATTTGCAAGCTCTTCATCGAACGCATTAAACCATTCATATGCCAGCATTTTTTGTTTCTCTGTTTTCATTATCATAAAACCATTCTATTTCTTCATAAATTTTTCTGTAAGCCATTTTCTTACAGGCACATCATAAAATTTAAATAAAGCAAAAGCCAATATCACGCACACCAAAAGTACTCCTATTGATATTAATACCATGGTTGGTTTTCCAAACGGTGATGAATTTATGAAACTCTGATTTTTATCAATCCAGGCCATATACATATAAATAAAGGGATAGTGAATTATGTATAGGGGATAAGATATATCACCAAGAAAGCGACTTATTTTAGATGACATTTTTCCTTTTGTTTCACCACTAGCGCCAATATAAACAACCAAAGGGAATACCAATATTATGGATAATGAGTCGTAAAGGCCATTTTGCCAAACTTGATCAGGATTTCCTACTCTTGGTATGGAGAAAACAACAACAAGTATTAAACTGCTCCAGAAGAATGCATTCTTGTATTGGCCTGGTTTTACAATTCTGGATAATAATAAACCTGCTAAAAACGGATATAGTAGTCTTGTAAATCCTATTCTAAGCTGAGTGACATCAATTGACCATCCTCCAATTACATCACCTTGCGAACTTGTCACAGCCAGATGAATTAATGCAGCTCCGGCAATAAATACCAATAGTGCTAAAATTTTATTTGAAAGTTTTTTGATAAATAATGCGTAAAGTATATTACCTAGGTATTCAAAAAACAGCGACCATGCCGGCCCATTCAAAGGATGCATTTCTGTCCACCCCCTAATATCCATCGAGTGGCCAACAGGAATTAAGGTAAAACCTATTACCATTACCAATAACATTTTCCAAACCGGTGTTTCAGATATGACAGGAAAGAAACTGCTATCCTGAAAATAGAAAGTTATTGCACCAATAATCATCCCTACAATAATCATTGGGTGCAGACGAATTAATCGTCGCTTAAAAAAGCCTCCCAGCGTCATCTTTTGCCAGCGGTCGTCATAGGCATAACCTATCACAAAACCAGATAGAACAAAGAAGAAATCAACCGCCAGATAGCCATGGTTAATAATCTGTTTAGAATGATCGCCTCCTGTAAATGTTTCCAGGATATGAAAAGCAACAACAATTATTGCTGCAACACCTCGTAAACCATCTAATATCTTGTAATGTTTTTTTGTATCAGAAAAGTTTAATTGGTTATTATTGCTATTACTCATATTGTATATCTATTTACGTTCCTTATTTGAGCGTTAGTAATTTCAATAGTTCGTTAAAACTTTATAACACACTAAATTTTAACAACATACAATAGTCTTTATTGTAAATCATATAATTTATAGATTCAAAACGTCTTGTAAATTAGTCTATTGTCTTTTATCTAAAGATCTATTGTGCTTTATTCCGTGATTTCAATTCTGTTCCATTCATCATCTTCAACAACACTTTCATAATAGCCATCTCCGGTAATTCTTGCTTCGCTTACAATTTTATATCCATCACTTCTCAACCGTTCTGTTAACTTATTAACCTTTTCTCTATCCCCAACCGAAATGGCTAGGTGCGTTAATCCCAACGAAGATGCATGATTCCCTAAAAGTTCTATAATATTGGGATTGTGCATTAGTTCTATCCGGGCATCACCATCTTCAAAGGTGAGAAAGTATGAGGAGAATTCCTTTTTAACATTTATATATTTTTCACTACACCTGGCGCCAAAATACTTAATATAAAACTCTTTTGCCCCCTCTAAATCATGAGTCCAAATTGCAATGTGGTCTATTTTCATTATTATTCTTTTTGTGTTGAACGAAATTACTATTGTAAATAAGATAAATTGCTATTCAATAAACCTTTTTAACTTGAGTTAGATTAAATCTTATGTCATACTCAGATTATTATTTACTCAATTGCAAAGTAAAGATGGTTGCAATTGAAATACTTGTCTTTTATTAAAAATATATTGTCGTATTTTTGTATATATCTACAACAAACACCATGAAAAATATTGAAAAAGCAAAATATTGTCACATTGAAATTGAAAAAGATAAATCCTTCTTCTTTGATCATGTGCATATTGTGTGGGATGAACAGATTTCAATTCACCAAAGTAATGATTGGGAATTATCTTATGTAATTACAGGGAGTGGTACACGTGTTATTGGCGACAATATGGAAACCTTTTCTAAAGGAGAAATTATTTTACTTCCTCCCAATTTAGCTCATGGTTGGTATTTTGATGAAAATGTTCATGACAAACAAGGCAAAATTGAGAATATCACAATTATTTTTCCTGACTCATTTCTTGATAAATGCTCAAATGCATTTCCTGAATTACAATCCAGTATAAAACGTTTGAAAGGGATATCAAAAGGCATGAGTTTAAAGGGAAAATTGTTGCCCATAATCCAAAGACTAATGCATTCAATGATCTCCCAAAACAATATGGAACAGTTAACTAGCTTACTTCAAATCATCTCTCATATTTCTTCAGATACAGAAATGCAAATAGTAGGTTTTCGTGAAAAACAATCTCGTAAGGCAGATAAACTTCAGGAAGTCCATCGTTACATATTGACGCATTATCAAGAAAAAATAACTCTTGATAATGTAGCTAAATATGTAGGGATGAATAACTCCTCTTTCTGCTCATTTTTTAAAAGAGAAAAAGGAACGTCATTTTTCACAGCTTTAAATGAATATAGAATTAAATGTTCTTGCATAATGCTTCAGGATACATCCATGACAATTTCAGAAATCTGCACAGCTGCTGGGTTTAATGACATTCCTTATTTTAACCGGACTTTCAAGAAGATTATGCAAGTTTCACCCAAAGATTACCGCTCTAATTTTAAATGCGACAACCTTCCTCCACAGCCATAAATTTCAAATCGTCCAAATCTTTTAATCGAATCAATAAGTCATCAAGAATCTCTTCTGTTACTCCTATTGAATCAAGATTCTGATAAATTTCCTCATGTAACAATAATGCCATTATTGTTTCTTTAATATGTACCGACCATTGAAAATAGTTATTTGGTATGGACTGACCTAAAAGAAATTTTGATTTAAGAGGAGTATTCCCCTTACATAACTTCTTCAGTTCATTTTGAATCTTAACATATAATTCTTCTACCAAATACCTTTCTCTGATATATTTATTATATGCAGGCCTTTCTTTGGTTATTAACTGAGTATAATTCAGCGAAGCAGAATGCACTTTATCAGACAAAGGTAATTCTGTATCAATGCATTTGTGTGAATATGATTTTTTATTTCTTTTAATATGTGAACCTGCTGCATCCAAAACCAGGTTACTACTATTATTTGTTTGAGGAGTTAAAAATATTGTCATAGATTGTTTGTTTACTAAATTTATTGAATAAGATCCGATCTGTTTATTATGAATTCATATTGAAATTATACATTTATTAACACTTATCAAAGCCCCCCGAAATTTTTCTACCAATTAAAAAATCAGTTCTATTTATCGCAATCGAATACTTAAACCCGCAATTGAATTACAACTGCGGGATAAAACACTTCACAAACTCTATCTGACCTTAATTTTTCATTTTCTCCATACGAGACATCATTGCTGCAATGCCACCTCCATTCATGACGTTAGTATACCCTCTTTGCATTAATACCTGTTTTGCATAGGCAGAGCGTGCTCCTGATGCACAGTAAACAATAATTTCACGGTTGGGATTCGTTCCTAAATCCACATTATTTTTCATAATTTCATCCAAAGGAATATTTACCGCATCAGGAAAAGCTCCACTTCGGTATTCACCTTCGGTTCTAACATCAACAATTAATAGCCCATTCTCATTTTTCTTAGCTTCGTTCTTTGGAGTTTGTTCTTTAACTTCTTCCGCTTCCTCATCTATTGATTTAGCTTCAGGCTCTAAAAGATCGATCTCTATTTCATCAAAACCCATTGTTAAAGCAAATCTTTGTAATGAGCTATGGCCCCCGCTAATATTTACAACATGATCAAAACCTGCGCCTACTAATGTTCTTAATGCCTGATGACTTTTTTTACCAAACTCATCATAAACAACAATAAATCGATTTTTTGGAATTACATTAAGATGCTGAGGTAAAACTTCTAATGGAATATGAACTGCACCATAGATATGGCTCTTATCAAATGCAAACACATCCCTAACATCAATATAAACAGGGTCTTTTCCCTTCACATAGTCATCCAATTCAGAAACTGTTATTGAAGGGCTATACCCCGACATTCTGTTTTCAGCAACATAAGCTGCCATATTCATAGCATCGTTAGCTGTACCAATTGGAGGAGAGTAAGCAAAATCAACATCTGCTATTTCACTCACCTTTAATTTAGATGCTGTAGCTGTTGCAATAACATCCAAACGTTTATCTGCACCTTTATATCCGGCTGTTTGACCACCTAAAATAACACCGGTATTTTTATCATAAACCAACTGAACAGTTACTGTTTCAGCACCAGGATAATATGAAGTATGGTGTTCTTTATGAACTACAACAGCATCAGCATCGATACCCATATTACGAGCTTGTTTTAAAGACAAACCAGTAATTCCGGCAACAGCCTCAAATACACGAACCACAGAAGTACCGATAGCACCCATATAACTATGATTACCTCCCAAAGCATTTTCGGCAGCAATACGTCCCTGACGGTTTGCTGGTCCTGCTAGTGGAATACGAACTTTTTTACCATTTACACGATGCTCGATCTCAACCATATCGCCTGCACCATAAATATTAGGATCTGATGTTTGCAACTGATCACTTACTAATAATCCACCGGCTTCACCTATTGCTAAACCTGCATCAATAGCTAACTGTAATGTTGGACGAACACCAATGGACATCAAAACCATATCAGCAACCAATTCCTCACCATTATCTAGAATAACTGAATGTGCGTCAATTTGAGTTACTGCAGTATTTGTATGTACACCAACACCATAAGCATGAAGTTCCTGCTCTACAAATCCGGCAATTTCGCCATCCATGATAGACATTACATGATCCATTTTTTCAACCACATGAACCTCTAAGCCTCTTTTTACCAATGCTTCAACCATCTCTAAACCAATAAAACCACCTCCTACTACAACTGCAGTTTTTGGTTTTTCATCTTCTAAATGAGCTGAAATCTTGTCCATATCTTCCAATGTCCACAGAGTAAATACATGGTCTCGGTCTGACCCGGGAAGTTCAGGTTTTAATGGTCTGCCTCCCTGAGCTAAGATTAGCTTTGTATACTCAAACTTTTTTGTTTCTCCGGATCTGCTGTCAATCGCTTTCAATATCTTGTTATCCCTGTCAATTGAAGATACTATAGTGTGTGTAAAGACATCAACATCATATTGTTCTTTGAAACTTTCGGGACTTTGAAGAATTAACTTTGACCGACTCTTAATATCCCCGGCTATATAATAAGGTAATCCACAATTAGCAAAAGAAATATCCGGACCTGCTTCCAACATAATAATTTTAGCATCCGGTGATAATCTTCTTGCTTTTGCAGCTGCTGTAGCTCCTGCGGCCACCCCTCCAATAATTACAATCTTTTCCATTATATATATTTTTATTTTTTCAACTTTAACAATCTATAAAAAGGATTTCTTTTATTTATCTTGACAAAACTATCTCATTGGAGCAAATAATTTGTTATAATAACAATTGAGACTGTTCGGTGTTTAAATTGATTTAGATCAACTTTTTTATTGACGAAGGCTTGTTGCGTCTGGATTTTGGTAAAAATCCAGACTAAATATTTCAGGAAACAGACTTTAAAAAACAGATACCAACTAACAATTAATTATATGCATACCTGTTGTATTTTATATTTGTATATTTGAGAGGTATTGAAAACCAAAATGTAGAACCTGTATTTACTTCTGATTCAACCCATATTTTTCCCTGGTGAAGTTCTACAATATCTTTACATATTGATAAACCCAAACCAGTACCACCCTTACATTGCTTTACTGTATTATCTGTTTGTACAAATCGATCAAAAATATTTTTTAACATAGAGTTTTCAATACCAATACCCGTATCTTTTACAAAAAAATCCAGGCTATTATTTTTTATAAAACAGCCATATTCAACGTATCCTTTTTTTGTAAACTTGATGGCATTGTTTAAAAGGTTATTCATTACCCTGCGAAGTTTTTCCTGATCAGAAGAAAAAACAAAGTCGTCAGGTACATTTGTTTTCAATTGGTATAGCTTAACATTATGATCCATCAAAGGCGAATAGAGAATATTAAAACTATCCAGAAAATCCCTGAGCTTTACGTCGGCAATATTTAAATACATATTTCCTGATTCAAGCAGAGAGGCATCCATAACATCATTGACGACAAGCAGCAGCTGTTTTGAACTATTTAAAATAGTTTTAAGGTATAAACCCAGAATCTCATTATCAGTTTGTTCTTCTTGAGCCAATTCAGAAAAACCAATAATGGCATTCATTGGAGTTCTGAGTTCATGAGATATATTTTGTATAAATATAGTTTTAAGATGATCGTTTTCTTTAGCCTTTGCTTCAGCTTTTCTTACTTTCTTTATATATCGCTTAATAAAAAAGAAAAGTAAAATATCGGTGATAAAAACATAAAACCAACCTTTATAATGCTGAAATTGAGTAATTAAATGGGGATCATTTGTAAGATTTGATACGAATATATCAGAGTATAAAATCCACAAACCTCCAAACAAAAGGTAAACAAGCGAGAGTATATATTCAAATCTGATCTTCTTTAACATACAGAGAATAGGTTTTATACACTATATTTTATTGACTAATGTATAAAATCTTAAATTTGCAATCAATATTAACCGGCAGATAATAAACATATATTTATCCTCTTTTTGAAATCTCCTGTAATTTTAATTCATCTAAAATAGAAATATCCTTCCCTTCTAATTTAAGAACATTTTCTTTTTCCAATGATTTTAACAATTTTACAGCACTCTCTGTTGAAATCCCGGCAAAATCAGCCAGATTTTTACGGGTCAGATTTTGAAAAATATCTGGATATTGAGATTTAATATTATTGATATAAAGCAGAGCTTCTGCCAAACGGCCATTCATTTGTTTATATAATACTTTTCTTACAATATCATATAAGTTCATATTTTGTTGAGAATACCTTTTAATCAGGCTAAGTCCAAAGATTCCATTTGAACTTATAATTTGTGCAATAGCCGTTTTTTCCACTAAAAAAACATGACAATCTGTAATTGCAATCGATGAGTAACTAAATGTATTTGCCGAAAAAACAGATGACAACCCAATAAATTCACCAGGCTGAATAATTCTTAGATTATAATTTTTAGTTAAATCACTCTCAACATACTGTATAGCTAAGCCATTGACCATAAACATTACATATGAAGCAAAAGTTCCTTGTTTAGCTAAATTATCACCTTTACGAAATTGAACCTGAGTTCTGCTTGATCTCACCAATTCTATTTCTTCAGGATTTAATGCCTGAAAACATGGTGCATTTAATTCACAGATATAATCAATATCGTTTTCTTCTATTCTTTTCATTCTGTTTTTTTATTAACATTCAAAAATATAAGTAAAAACTTAATAATGCATTAAAAAAATGTATGGTAAATGACTTTAAAAATAGCTTGTGTTTTTAGCCAAATCATTTTAACTTATTAAAATCAGTTTATTACACAAGCTATTACTTTGTTTTAAATTCAGAAAATACATTAATGAAGATACTGGTTGCAACACTTATTATGGTATTACTATCATCATTAATTATTGCAAATAATAAAGATAATGATATGGTATGCACAACAACGGATTACTTCTATTATAAAAAAAGCATTGAAAATAAGGTAAGTAATCCTTTAGGGGATAAAAAAGACAACCTGAATAAGCTCAATAAACAAAAAAACAAGGTAATAATAGAAGGGGGCTATTTATTTGAAACATCTCATTATCAACTTAATCAAATTAAGTTCAATTGCATTTATTCTTATCAGTTTAATTCACTTTTTTCAATAGGAATTGGAAGCGGATTAAGATATTACCATTTTTTTTCCGATGGTTTTATTCCTTTGTTTGCTGATATCAGAATCAATTTTTACGACCGTAAAATCACACCCTATTTTGCAATAGAAACAGGCTGTTCCATAGATTTAAATCAAAGGTTTGAATTTGATTATGTGAGTCCTCTTATAACCCCATCAATAGGCATATGCATTAAAACCGCAAAAAAGTCAGCTTTAAACATCGGCCTAGGATATGAAAAACAGAAACTAAAAGTGGTGTATAATAAATGGTATTCTAAATACGCATCCATCAAAAACAAAGGCGCAATTAGTCTTATTGTTGGATTTTCTTTTTAATCTGTCAGACCAAATTAATTTAAACTATTTCAAATATCTTCTTAAACTTTTTAGGTACGGGAGCTACAACTTTTATTTTTTTACAAGTAAAAGGGTGTGTAAATTCTAAACTATAAGAATGTAAATAAAGCCCCTTCCCTTTTAAAATCAACCCTTCTTTACCATATTGAAGATCACCTAAAACAGGGTTTCCTATTGAAGCCAGATGCTTACGTAACTGATGACGTCGTCCTGTAAAAAGGGTAAGTTCAACAAAATTTAGAAAAGTAAAACGTTGGGATATTTCAGTATCTAAAACTTTATACGATGATTTTGCATATTTATCATCAACCGCCATCTCTATAACTCCTGATTCAGGCATTTTACCAATCGTTATTGCCAGATATTTCTTGGTAATATTCCTGTTCTCAAACAACTTGTTCAAAACAATTACCGACTCTTGTGTTTTACCAATAAGTAAAGCTCCACTTGTTGGATAATCCAAACGGTGTATTGGTTCCGGATAAGTCAAGGCATCTTCTAAAGTACAAGGTTTTAAATTAGTAGGTAAGGCATTTTCCAGTGTAATTTTTTTATTTCCACTTACCAGTATACCTGCAGGTTTATTAACCACAGCCAAATAATCATCCTCATAAACAACTTCAATAGGGTATTCAATAACTGGTTTTATTTTAGGTGTTGAGTCTTCAAACAACTCAAAAATTTCTCCTCCAGAGATAAAGTCACTGGTCTTTCCAGGCTTTCCATTTACAAACACCCGCCCACTCTTAATCGCCTTTTTCACACTCTTTTTCGATGGTGCAGACTTAAATAATTCTGGAGCAATATCTGACAAACGTCGCTTAATCTCTAATTCAGGAACAGTAATTATTTCTTTTAATTGCATCCCGCAAAAGTAAGAAGTTAAATTATAATGGCAGTTCAAAGTTCAAAGTTGAAAGTTTATAAAGTGACTTTTTTCTTACAGAGATAAAATTTACAAGACTGAAGACTGAGGACTGAGAACTTTAAACCCTCTCTATCAAGACTCTGGCATCCACAGCAATAATTCTCTTTAAGTCTCCCATTAAGGGATTAAGGTCTATTTCTTTAATTTCAGGATGCTGATATACCAGATTTGAAAATCGCACTATAATCTCTGCAAACAAATCAATATTTACACCCTCCTGTCCTCTTAATCCCTGAAGCATTTTAATTCCTTTTAAATTTTTAATCATATGTAATGCCTCAAGTTTGGAGACTGGAGCTAAGCAATAACTCACATCCTTTAACACCTCAACAAAAACACCTCCCAAACCACAAACAACAGTATGTCCGAAACCTATTTCATATTTAGCACCTATAAAGAGTTCAATACCGGATATCATAGGTTGAATAATCACGCCCTCTGCCCCTTCCAATTGAATCAGAGTTTCATAATTTTCATAAAGTTCCTCTGTATTTTTAATATTCAGAACAACTCCACCAACATCTGTTTTATGAACCGGTCCAACAACCTTCATGGCAACAGGAAATTCAATTTGGTTAATCCTTAAGTCTAACTCCTGCTGACTTCGTAGAACTACCTCATCAATATATGGAATATTCGCCTTTGATATTAATGACGAAACTTGTTCCGGAGGTAAAAAACCATCCTCTAACTTTTCAATGATATCATTAATATCAACATAATATTCATCTTCAAATTCATCAGGCTCACATATATTTCTTGCATAAATTTTAGATAAAGCCTCGCCAAAAATAACTTCATCAGGAAAGTTTACATGTCCTTTTGAGATAAATTCCTCAATATCATCTTTTACATTAACAATAGATGGCAAAACTGCAAAAATTGGCTTCTGACATGAAAGCATTTTTTGATGTAATACTTCATAAACATCATTTACAGGAAAAAGGCCGGAACTGCCGTATATAACCACCATTGCATCAATTTCATCAAAATCATTCTCGCAAGTATCAATAATACTTTCCAACTGACTGGCTGTTCCTGTTGCCAAAAAATCAATAGGGTTCGATACACTTGATCCCGGATATAGTTCAGACTTTAATTGCTCAGCTGTTTCACCCTTAATTTCAGGAATCACTAAGCCTGATTTCGAAAGAGTATCAGTTAGCATTACAGCTGGACCTCCGGCATGGGTTATGATGGCAATGTTTTTCCCTTTTAGTTCCTTATTCATAAAAATAGCACCAACGGTAGCCAACTCCATCCTTCCATAACACCTGATAATACCTGCTTTTTTAAACAAAGCATCCACTGCCATATCTGAATTGGCAATTGCTCCTGTATGACTTGAAGCCGCTCTGCTTCCTGCATCTGACGTACCTGCTTTAATTCCGGCAATTTTACAGCCCTTACTAATTAAAGATTTTGCGTGCTTTAACAACCTGTCGCCATCATTTACACTTTCTATATAAAGCAACTTAATCTTTGAACTCGTTTTAGGATTATATGATTTATCCAGATATTCAAGTACGTCCTCCACTCCTATTTGCGCACTGTTCCCTACCGAATAAACACTATTAAACCGCAATCCCAGCGGTCTGCCTGCCTCCATAATAAACACAGCCGCTGCACCTGAACCTGTAATAAAATCAGCACCTTCGTTACTGAATATTGGAATTGGAGTTGTAAATACACTATGATGATTCACATTCATCATACCAATACAATTAGGTCCAATTAAACAACCTTCAGTCCTATTTATTATATCAACAATTTCGTTTTCATAGACTGCTCCCTGTTCACTTTCTTCACTAAATCCAGCAGAAATGATAATAAAAGCTCTGGTACCTTTCTTTTCTGCCAACACTTCAACGGCATGAGTACAATATTTAGCCGCAACCGCAATCACAGCCAAATCAATTCCATCAGGCAGTTTCTTAACATCAGAATAAGCTTCTATTCCCTGAACATATTTTGTTTTGGGATTTGTAACGTAGATTTTTCCCATAAAGCTTTGTAAAATATGATAAAGAATTTTTCCTCCTGGTTTAGTCAAATCATTAGATCCACCTATTACAACAATACTCCTTGGATTTATCAGCTGATAATTTATCATAAGATTTAAATTTACTTTAAAGTATATTAAATCTCTTGAAAATAATACACATTTACAATGAATATTATCACATAAAAAGTGTAAAGGGTAAGCAAACAGATACGCCTAAAGAAAGCTCTTAGTGGTAAGTTGGTAGCCTCTGGTTCTTAAGATATAATGATTAGGGATTAGGGATTAAGGATGAAATTAATTGTCGAGTTGTTAAATCGTCAAATTGTTGAGTTGTTGAGTTGTTGAGTTGATTATAGATTAAGGATTAGTCCATAGTATTGTATGTTGCAACATTTGCACAGCAAATACCAATTCGTGTTAATTAACAATGTAATTTAATATTATATGGTATTGTTGAACTCCTTCGTTGTTTCGCTGTAATTCATATTAACTAACAGTCACATTAATCCGTGTTAATTCGTGAAATTAGCGGACAAAAACAACATTGCAAAGCAATAAATAATTTACAGATTATTAGCGAGTTGACATTACTTTATATTTTATAATCTATTCCTAAAAACTATTTTAGTATTTTTGCGCTTATATAAGCAAGACCATGGCAGGAATAGAAAGCATCATCAACAAAGAAGAATACAACGTATCAGATTTAACTACTTTATTACAACTTGAAGGTGATGAGCAAAAACTTCTGTTTAAGAAAGCAGAAGAAGTTCAACTAAAATTCGTAGGTAAAAAAGTGTTTTACAGAGGATTGATTGAATTCTCCAATGTATGTGCAAAGAATTGCTATTATTGTGGAATACGAAAAGATAATAATGTTGTTGAAAGATATAATATTGATGATAAGGATATTATTGATGCTGCTCTTTTTGCATGGAAAAACAGATACGCCTCTCTTGTAATTCAAGGTGGAGAAAGAAACGACCCTCATTTTATCAACCGCATTGATAATTTAATTCAACAAATAAAACAAGAAACCAATGGCGATTTGGGCATTACCTTGTCCTTAGGTGAGCAAACAGAAGAAACCTATCAAAAGTGGTATAACAGTGGCGCTCACAGATATTTGCTACGCATAGAGAGTTCTAAGCAGGAGCTTTACGAACAAATTCACCCAAACGATGAGCTACATGACTACAATCAACGTATGCAGGCACTTAAAGCACTTAAAAAAGTAGGATATCAAACAGGAACTGGTGTTATGGTAGGATTACCAGGACAAACATTTGAAGACCTTGCCAATGACCTTATGTTTATGAAAGGTTTTGATATTGATATGTGTGGAATGGGGCCATATATTGAACATCAGGATACTCCTCTATATGAAAGAAGAGGTGAATTATGGCCAATCAAAAAAAGATTTGGTACTACCTTAAATATGATTGCGCTTCTCAGAATATTAATGAAGGATATTAATATTGCTGCAGCAACAGCTCTTCAGGCTATTGATCCTATGGGTAGAGAAAAAGCATTAAAAATTGGTGCTAATGTAATTATGCCCAATATTACACCTACTGCTAACCGCAAAAATTACCAGCTTTACGAAAATAAACCGTGTACTGATGAAGGTGCTGAAGATTGTGGTAATTGTTTAAGTATGCGAATTGAGTTAGCAGACAGAGAAATAGGTTTGGGAGAATGGGGTGATTCAAAACATTATTTCAATAGAAAGAATAAATAATTCTATCATTTTTATATGAATTGGATTAGAAATAATACATTATTTTTAAACCAAAGTTGTTGATGATTGTTCCTAAAACATTAGTCACACAAATAATTTTTTATGTCATAAATCTTTAAAGGATTTAATGCGCGGTTAGATTTGTAATATTGTCTTCTATCTTTAGACCAACAATGGAACATCTGACCATTTAAAACAAACTATATTAATAATGAGAAAACCAAAAAACCATATATTAGTAATCTTTGGAGCATCAGGAGATTTAACATACAGAAAGCTAGTTCCTGCTGTATTTGATTTATACAACAAGGATTTATTACCAGAAAATTTTGCCATATTAGGAGTTGGCCGAACTGAATTTGAGAATACAGAATTCAGAGGAAAAATGAAGGAAGGTATTCTTGAATTTGCAAACACCAGCAAAGAAAAAGGTTGTGAAGAAAATATAGAAGCCTTTACTAATAAACTTTATTACTATTCTTTAAACACCAAAGAGGAGTCTGAATATGCAGCGTTTAAAGAGTATCTTTTTGAACTTGACAGCAAAATTCATACTGATAAGAATTTTATCTTTTATTTGGCTACTCCACCAAGCTTATATACCATAATTCCTGAATATTTGGCAAAACAAGGCTTGAATAATGAGGAAGATGGTTTTAAAAGATTAATTGTAGAAAAGCCATTTGGTTATGATCTTCAATCTGCTCAAGCTCTAAATAAAGAGTTACTTCAGAATTTTGAAGAAGACCAGATATATAGAATTGACCACTATTTAGGGAAAGAAACCGTGCAAAACCTATTGGTTACGCGATTTTCAAATGGGATATTTGAACCCTTATGGAACCGTAATTATATAAGTCACGTTGAAATTACATCGGCAGAAAGCATCGGTGTTGGAAATAGAGGTGGATATTATGAAGGATCTGGAGCTTTACGAGACATGCTTCAAAATCACTTGTTGTTATTGGCAAGTCTTATTGCAATGGAGCCTCCTGCATTAATTAATTCAAACAGTATTCGTAACGAAATTGTTAAGGTTCAACAATCGATACGACCAATCAAAGAGGAAGATGTTGAAAAGCAAGTGGTGCGTGGACAATATGTTTCATCAACCATAAAAGGTGCTAAAGTAAAAGGGTATCGTGAAGAAAAAGGAGTTGATCCTGAATCCAGAACAGAGACTTATGTTGCCATGAAATTTTTCATTGACAATATGAGATGGGCTGATGTTCCTTTTTTAATTCGTACAGGTAAGATGTTACCTACCAGAGTGACAGAGGTTGTAATTCACTTTAAACATACACCTCACCATTTATTTGCTGAACACTCAGCAATTATGCAACAACATAATCAACTGGTAATAAGAATTCAACCGGATGAAGGTTTACTATTAAAATTTGGTATGAAGGTTCCTGGTTCAGGCTTCAATGTGCAAAATGTAAATATGGATTTTCATTACTCTGAATTATCAGACAGCTACCTTCCTGGAGCTTACGAACGCTTATTGCACGACTGCATGCTGGGTGACTCTACTTTATATTCGAGAGGTGATGCTGTTGAAGCAGCGTGGAAATTTGTTGAGCCAATTCAAAAAGCATGGGAAAATAATCCGGAGATAACTGTTCATGGATATCCAGCAGGGACATGGGGACCGGATATTGCAGATAGTTTATTTGAAGATGAACATCTTGCCTGGCGCTACCCATGTAAAAACCTTGCAAATGACGGTAACTATTGCGAGTTATAATATATAAGTTGAAAGTAGAAAGCAGAAAGTCACAAGTCGAATTTATGATTTACACAAGGTTAAAGGTTAAAAGGTAATTTATACCTTGTTTAATTCGTGATTCCTGCTAAATAAAAATAAGGTTTATAACGATTTACAATAACCGAAAGGTTGTTTAAGTCTATTTACACTTTATACTTTACACTAAAACAATGAGTGATATAAAAATATTCAAAAACAAACAGGAGCTGGCTTTAAATTTTGGCCAGCTTTTGCTTGATAAATCAGAAAGGCATTCTAGGTTAAATATTGCTTTATCGGGAGGAAGTACCCCTAAAGCTATTTTTGATGAATTAGCATCAAATTACAGTGATAAAATTGACTGGAATAAAATTCACTTGTACTGGGGTGATGAACGATGCGTTCCTCCTACTGATGATGAAAGTAATTATAAAATGACGCTTGATCATTTAATTAGCAAGGTAAATTTTCCTGCAACGAACATTCATCGTATTAAAGGAGAACTAGATGTTAAGGATGCCTGCAATGAATACATTGATGAATTAAACAATTCACTTCCTGTTATTGATGAAATACCTCAATTTGACATTATTATATTAGGAATGGGTTCTGATGGTCATACGGCTTCTATTTTCCCTCATCAAATAGAATTATGGGATTCAAAAGAGATTTGTGTTCCGGCTAAACATCCGGAATCCGGTCAAGAAAGAGTTTCTTTTACAGGAAAACTAATTAACCATGCTAAAGAAATTTTCTTTTTGGTTACAGGAACTGATAAAAAAGAAAAGGTGAATGAAATTGTTAATAAAACAGGTAATTACACCTCTTATCCTGCCTATTTGGTAAAATCGCCAGTTTGGTTTCTTGACGATGAAGCTGCATCTCTATTAAAATAAAAAAATAGCTATAAGCAGTTTGTTATATATTCTTCAAAATAACAAACTGCTTATAGCTATCTAAAATATTCAAATACTAGTTCAATCTATCCAATTGATTTTTAGCAATATCAATTTCTTTTTTAATTCTGGCTATTTCCTTAAGTACAAATGATATTTCATAGCCATCACTGATGGCTTGTTTATCAAACTTTTCCATTACAATATAGTAACGCTTTTTCCCAATAAATTCTACTTTTAATGGCAGATCTACATTTTGAGCAATAAAATCTATAATACCATTATCAGCATTATCTTTATAGTTCACAACCTCCCAATAGCTTCCTCCATCTTCAAATCGTCTGTTATTGAATTCGTCATAAGGAATCACCTCACTAACAACAGCCTGATCTTTATGATATACTTTAATCTGATTATGATAGATATATTTATCGCCAGAATACCTGCTTGAAATATAGAAATTACCATCCATATCCAAATGAGCTCTCAGGTATGTTCTATTAAATGAATTCTGAGGTTTTTGACGTTTATGAATCAAGATTTCCTTTTCTCCGTACTCTTTACTTACTGAAAAGTTTTTCATTAAAACTTCAAGTTCACTATTCTTTTGCGTCAAAGCACTATCTAAAAAAGCCAGACTCCTTTCCTGCTCACTTATTTTTATCTTTCTAATTAAATCCTCAGCTCTTGTTACATATTCAATTTCACCAGAAAATTCATTAGCTATAGAATCTAAAATCAACATAGCATCATTATAGTGGCCTGATTCATACAATGAAAATGCCCTGGTATATTTTTCTTTAGCAATTTCTTCAGATGTAGGACCACAAGCAATAATGGAAACAAGTATTAAACTTAACGCAATAAATAATCGTGTATTTTGAAATATATAAGTCATAATCAATAAATTTTAAGCAAAAATATTAAAATCAATATTTTTCACTTACTAAAAGGCTTACTTTTTCAGACAAATCAACTCTATAATTAAATAACTGGTTTCGATTTTATGATATTTACATTTTAACAAATTCAACTCTTCTATTATTTGCTTTTCCTTCATTTGTATCATTAGTATCAATAGGTTTGGTTTCGCCAAAGCCCTTATATTTTAAACGTTGACTATCTATTCCCATTAAGACGAGTCGATCCATAACAGCTTTTGCCCTATCTTCAGAAAGAGTTTGATTAGCATCCTGATCTCCATCACTATCCGTATGCCCTTCTACACTAAACATTAAACCAGAATTCTTTTCCAGAATTTCATAAATCTCATTAATCACTCCCATAGATTCCGGTCTGATTGTAGCTTTATTGACATCAAACCTAATTCCATTAGTCACAATTTTTCCATCCTGTAAAAAACGATCGTAATATTTAACACCTCCTTCTGCTATCCTAATATTTTTCACATAATCCAAATTATTATCGTTGGCATGATATGCATGTAACGAAATACCCGTTGGATTAAAATCAAAATGAGGAATATTAATCAAACGAGTATCATCAATATACGCTTTCAATTTTCCATTAGTATAAGCAATTGCAATATGTGCCCATTTATTTGCAATGGATTTATTACCCGGGATTTTACTTTTAGCAGGATAAACTTCCATGGAGGTTGGCCAAAGCTGAAGACTCTTAGAAGAACTTGCCGGGGCTTTTTGGTTTTTCCTGTCATAAAAGAAAACCGTGAATGAATTACGAGGGATATATAAATCAAATTCAACAGTAAATACATCCGGCAAATAATCCTGATCTGAATTTTTTAAATAAGGAATTATTGTAGGACTACCTCCTCTAAACATTATTACCTTATCTTCTCCAAACTCTGCATTTTCGATTACACCATTTACCAGATCCCATTTTGAAGGAAATTCGCCATTCTCTTCATTCATTTGATTATCTTCAAAAATCACTTTATCACCAGGAACAAAATCATATTTTGCCCACACCAGAGAAGGCTTTGAATCTGAAACATCTTTATTATCCTCCTCCTCAATGTTTACATTCTCTTTTTCTGCCTCCTCAGTCTCTGTCTTCTCTTCATCCTGATTAATTACCTTATCTATTTCTTCCTCTGTTTTTTGCTCTAATTTCTTTTTAAGTTTTGAACCTATTTTAATTTGACTATTTGCAATAAATGAGAAAATTAAACAAGTAGAAATAATAAATAAAAGCTTCTTCATTTTTCTGTTTTTTACATAACCGTTTAACTTATAAACACATAAATCATATTCCTTTAGAATATGCAAGATCAACAACTATCATTACTGATGAAATATAACATTCAACATATCATCTTAACAACCCAGGAATATATTACTCCATGGTCTCTTGCTTTGATTAATTATATAAGTTAGTTATTTTTTTAGCACAAAAAAAGACGTATCAAAACGTTGATGCACCTTTACCTTTCCTTGAATTAATTATTTGTATATCAATTGTCATTGATCAACAGGTACTTTTTTAATAATATTACCTTTTGATGTTTGTAAAACAATAAAGTATATACCTTGATTTAAGACATTTAAATCAAATGAAGTACTACCTGAACCAATGTATGTTTTACCTTCACTAATTTGTTTTCCTGCTACGTTTACAACATACCAACAAGCATACTCAGATTCTACTTTCAAATTCTCAAAGTATATCACTCCGTTAAACCAGAAGCATTTAAACTCAGTAGATATATATTCTATATAATTAGTGTTTGATTCCTGAAAGTAAAAATCATCCACCCCGGCACCATTTCCCCATTCATCATTATCGTCAAATAAAAAAGCCAATTGAATTACATCCATATTCTCATCTTTTTGTAAACTTTCAGAAACAAGAGTCCAACTCTCTGCAGAACTCAGTTCACTCAAAAATATCCATTCCTGATTAATAGATGTTCGATAATAAAGACTCAAAAGATCATTAGTATTATAAACACTATTATTTAAATAATACCGACATTCTATAGTTATTACATCATCGTTACTAATATCAATAGGAGGACTTATCAGCAGATCTGTTATATGAATATCATCCCCCATATTATCAGAATTAATCCCCATAAACCAAGTGTCATTTCCTGTAAAATCTAAATATGTTGAACTCAATAGCAAATAATCTCCATACCTCCAACCAAGTTCAGTATTCAAATACTGCCAATCACTATTTTCTAATTCAAAATCCTCTAGATAAGGGATTCGATATATTGGTAATCCTTTAATTGAAATACCATTTGAATATGTTGATTTTTTTGTACTGTTGTCTTCATAAACAGCTTTTACCTCATAAACCAGGTCATCATATAAAGTATATGAATCATCAGTATAGAAAGTATCTTCTGTAGTAGCTCTATAAATAGAATTGCAATAAATTTCATACTTATCAGCAATAGTCTTTTGCGGAGGACTCCAATATACTTTAATTCCATATGGATCATAGAACCCATTTAGGTTTGTTGGTGGCAAAAAACCAATTTCATAATTATGTCCGGAAACTATCAAACTAAACAACTGGTTATCCGACACAATTTTTGAAGCATCAACACAAATTTGATATTCTCCCAACTCACAATTGGCTATTATAACCTGCTCTACGTTATCCAATAGATTAATCCCGGTTATTGCAGGAGAAGATGGTGAATCCGGATCTAAAATGAAAGGATAAAAAACTTCTCCATCTTTTTTAATATACAAATCAAGATCATTAACAAGCTTAGAAGATGAATTATCTAACTCAGCATCACCAACTTCCCCAGGCAAATCTGTCCAAACCAATGTAACTTTAATCTCTTCCCCTTCATTCACTGAAATGGATTTTGAAAAAATATTACCCTTTAAAACAGATGCTTCTGTAATGACCTCTCCTCCAGACAAAATATTATCTTCTAATAATTGGTGTGCTTTATCAAAATCAACCATTCCCCACCCGGTTTTATAATTAGGACCTTTAGTTTCTGAAATATTAGTTGCTGAATGAATTAACAACCCCTTTATGGTTGATGATAACAACTCCACACCTGGTTGAAATTGATATTGTAATTCATCCAGTAAGGCTATTCCTCCGGAAACCACAGCCGCTGACATGGAAGTTCCTGAATAATAACCATATGAACTCTCATCTGTAGCAATACAAGAAAACACATTAACTCCAGGTGCAACAACATCAGGTTTTATTCTACCATCATCGGTAGGGCCATATGATGAAAAAGAAGATACATAAAAATCATCTTCTTCAGTTACCACACTTCCTACGGTTATAACATTTTTTGCAACACCGTTCATACCAAGGCAATCATAACCATCTTCTCCTCCATCAATATCCCTTATTACATTAGAATTTTTCCATTTACCCTCCCAAACCTTATGAGTTACCGGTTGATATTCTGGTCCTTCACACAAATCATTGCCTGCTGAAACTATCATTTTATAAGTTGGTAACAGAGCACATAACTCATCAATATTAGCAGAAATATCTCCATAAAATCCAAACTTATAATCTTCAAAAACATCAATTCCAATACTTCCATACCAATACCACACTTCCTCATCAGTATTGTAATTCCACCCCGAAACAGGACCATAAGAATGATTAGACAGAATAATATTCTGCTCATCAAAAGCCAAACCAACCTCAACAATATCATTTATATAATCAGCCGAATAAAGTCTGGATTCCGGAGCCATCCCTTTTGCTTCAGAATTTTCACCTTTTGCAGCTATCGTTCCTCCTACATGCGTGGCATGATTCTTATAATTAATATTTTCATCAATTATTATACGAGATATATTATCATCAACAAACTCAATATGCTGATCAAAAATATGTCCAGCATCCCATATTCCAACAAGTTGATGTTGTCCCAATATATTACAATGCCAATCAGAAATAGGATAAAACGAATTAATCCCTGTAATAGTACCTTCAGCTAAATTGTGTGAATGAAAATACAAAGGTGTTCCATTTGCAAAATAGATTAATCTCTTTGGAAAGTATGAATCCAACAAAGTATCTCCTAAAATATCGAATTGTTTAAAATACTCGATTGCTGAATTATGTGATAAATTAAATTCAGTATTTTTGCGCTGTAAATAATTTTGCAATGACTTATTCCTTTGAAAGGTTTGTGCTGATAATAGTAATGTAAAACCAAACCAAAAAAACTTAAATATTATCACCCTTATAAAAACATTCATCTTAAAAACATATTAAAAAGCCTTACTATTTATGTAAGGCTCTCTTGTTAAAAACATTTATATATCAGGTTTAAATTCATGCCTTCCCAGGTATTCTACCAAATTACTTTCATGTATAAATTCTAATACCTGAACTGCATCATCACAAGCAATTGTAAAAGCATCCAGATTATATATAGGCTTATCATTTTCTAATTCAGTAGTAAAAGGGACAATATCAAATATTGAAAATACATCTTCACTATAGGTACCATCGTCATTAAGTGAAGTAACCTTAACCCATTCGTGAGAATAAAGGTTCATACGGTTATACTCGAAATTACTGTAATTATAAAATAAAAGATTTTTATAATAATAGTCGTCACAATCTTCGTAAACATCTATAAGTTTAATGGCATCATCATAATTATAAGCATTCATAAAACCATTAACATATACAATTTCATCTTTTATTACAGTTCCGGTTTTATCAGAACCTGCTGCATATGCAGACGCTGCCAGTTGTAAAACATCATCATCTGTAAATCCATGCAAAGACAAAAAATTAAGCTGACTATTTTCACTTAAGCCCGATTGCATTAATTCCCTGTATATAGCCATATTTTCTCTGGGAGAATCAATTGTTTTATCATTATCTTCATCAACTCCAGGCAACCAATCCTCTTGATCATAAATCGCTACTAACCTTCCTGAAGCATCAGTAGTAATATATTTACCCTGCAACAAACTTGCGATAGCTTCATCTAGTCCTCTATCTAAAACACTATTAGGCGAGCGAATCAAATTAATTCGTCCAAATTCTACTTCTTTGGGAAAATACGTATCATCATCTATCTCCCCCTCTTCATTAACACTTAAGGGAATATAATCTCCATTTTCGGTTACAGGTTCACCAGTTTCATCAAATGCCATTACTAATGGATACCAAATTTGCTCTTCGCCAAGTTCACCCACAACTGTAAGAGACTCCATTACCGGAACTCCACCTTCATTTCTAATTAAAACATATAAATCGCCATAATCATCTCCTTTTACAACCTGATTATCATCATTTTGATTTCTATGATCGTTATTATCCTTATTACCCCCAATCCATTCAGGTGCATCTGAATCTATATCAACCATATCTCTACCTCCATATTTTTCACATGAAAACACGAAGAGAGATAACACAATACCCCATAATAATTTTGTATAAATTTTCATCACAATTTTTTAAGGTTTCTAATTTTAAGTATCTATTTTCACATACCAATAGCTTATGGTAAATGGCATACCATCTATAAAATAATTATAGAAATAGGAACATAATATCCTCGATTCCGAATTCAAAAAAGATTAATATAAATTTACAGGTACTGTTGAATAATCTCAATACCTAGTAAGAGGAAGATTTTTACACAAAATATGGATTTATACTACCCAAAAAGTTTAGAATAACAAGTTACTTTTTTACATCCCAAACAAAATTGCTCCCCGGGAGATTCGAGTAATCCATTTCGGCATGCATATCTGATTAAACCAAGGTAATTTTTAGCTCCAAACTTTCGCATTATATTTTTTCGATGGGTTCTAACAGTAGCTTCACTTAAATTAAGAAAATCCGCTATCTGTTTAGTATGCTGCATATTTACAATACCAATTAAAACGTCCAGTTCACGTTTTGTTAGTTTCGAGTGATCATCTGAACGTAACAAATGATTGGAAAGGATTTCAGTAACATTAGCGCTAAAAAATTTTTCACCACGAGAAACCTGATTGATCGATAAAAAAAGGTTTTCTTTAGAATCAGACTTTAAAACATAAGCATCAATACCCTCTTGTATTATAATATCTACAAATTGATTATCCATAACAAAGCCTACTACAATAATCTTTTGATTATTAAGCTTTAAGTATTTTACCTGATCAATTAACTCAACATCTGGGCAATTAGCTTCTAAAATAAAAATAGAAGTATTTAGATATTCTAAATCGGGAATTTCCTTTAGTTCTAAGGTTTTTAATACATTAAATTCTGTATTTCCGTTTAATAAACAAGCTAAAGACTCTGCCCATAATAAGTTGCTATATAGTGCCTGCAGGAAAACTATTATTTATTTGAAATACAACTAATTACGGTTGATAAAATGTTTGAATCTTTATGTGTATTTAGTTGCTATATTTATTTATAATACAGATATTCAGTGTGTTAAATAATTGAGATTCGATTATTTCAACAAAGGATATTAAGAAAATATAAATATGAGAAAGAGATTCGAACAACAATTGACAATAGGAAGCCTATTAATAAAAGATACACCAATTCCAACTGCAAAAAGAAGTGGTGCGTTGCCTGCTTTATGTGCTGCATTAAAAAAAATTTATGTTACTCCGGAATGGAACAATAAGATTTATGAAATATTAGAAAAAGAAATATTACCTAAAAATAATCATACAGGAAGAATAGGTATGGGACTTTGGGAAATATTTGTTTTATCACAAGTTCGTTTATGTCAAAACATTAGTTATGATGAGTTACATCATATTTCCAATTATGACTCAATGGTGCGTCAAATTATGGGTATAGAAACTATTCAAACATATCAAAAGCAAGAGTATGGATATCAACGTATAATTGATAATGTTGGTTTGATTGATAATGAAACAATAAAAAAACTCAATAATATTATTGTTGAATTTGGACACGAGGTGTTTAAAAAAAAAGAGGAGGAAGCATTACACTTAAAAACAGATAGCTTTGTTGTAGAAAGCAATGTTCATTTTCCAACAGATTATAATTTACTTTGGGATAGTGTACGTAAATGTATTGATATGATAATCAAATTACAATATAGGCACAATCTTCCTGGCTGGAGAAAAGTAAAGGATTGGCAACGTGATTTAAAAAATAAAATGAGAGCTTTAGGTAGGGCTAATTCTTCAGGAGGCAAAGGAAAACAAGAACGTGTAAAAATGAAAGCTCAAGAATATATTAAAAAAGCTAAAGCACTTTATCAGAAATTAGAAAATTCTAAGGACAAATACCCAAAAGATGACCTTATTAGTGTTGCTATAATTACTGAATTAGAACGTTTTATGCAATTACTTCGTAAGCATATTGATCTTCTTGAAAGAAGAGTTATTAAAGGGGAAAAGATTCCTCATGAAGAAAAATTGTTTTCTATTTTTGAGCAATATACAGAATGGATTACAAAAGGGAAATTGCGACCAAACGTTGAACTTGGTAAGAAAACAAATATTACCACTGACCAATATAATTTAATTCTTGATTATCAGGTTATGGATCATCAAGCAGATTCTGAAATTGTGCTGGAAGTAGCCGCAAGAATATTTACAAAATTTAAAGTAAAAAGTTGGTCATTCGATAAAGGATATTATCATAAAAACAATAAAGTGTCATTGTCTCAAAAAGTTGAAAACCTTGTACTTCCAAAAAAGGGCAAGTGTAACAAAGAAGAGTATGAAGAAGAGCATAAATCAATATTCAAGAAGTTTAGACATAAACATAGTGCAATAGAATCTAATATTAACGAACTAGAACATAGAGGATTGAATAGATGTCCTGATAAAGGATATGAACATTTTAAAAGATACGTTGGTCTTGCGATTACAGCCTTTAATCTGAAAAAAATAGGAGAACGACTGCTTGTAGATCTACGTCAGGAAATGAATGCCTCTGTAAAACAAGCGGCTTAATAATAGGTTTATACACATTTGTTTACGCCATTGTAATGGAATTGTTATGCCCTAATTTAAAATATAGAATATCATAATATATTATACGTAAACAAACATAGCTATTCCAAAAAAAATTGTTCTCTTTTCATTTTTTTTTGGAGTGTCAAAATTTACGCAAAGTTATTTCGCTTCAAAAAACAGGGGTTTTCTTGCTGGAACTATATAACAGTACAAGGTGCTTTTTCATCTTAAAGTAGGTTCAAGAACAGTTAACTAATAGTTAATGATATCATTAACTATGTAATTGCACCTATTTAAATTATCATTTATTTTTAGCAATGTCAATAAAAAAGGTGTTCCAAACCTGAAACACCTTTTCTATTCTAACCAGTTATTCTAATTCAAAAACTCAAATTCCTTCACTTTAATTCCTAAAGAAGATTGAATTTCGCCATTTTTAGTTTTGTATCCAGAACTATATGGTTCACCTTCTATAAAAACCTTTTTTCCTTTTTTCAAATACTCTACAAACTTAGTATCTGTATCTTTCGACCTCCAAATATCAGCACGAACCCAATCAGTTTTCTCTACCTTTTCTCCATTTGAATTTTTATAGGTTTTAGAAACAGCAATATCAAAATGGATAACCTTATTGCTTCCTACTTCTTTTATAGTGGCGTCAGAACCTAAATTACCACTTAACATCATTTTTAACATAATAAAGTAAATTCGCTTGATTAAACATCATTATATCAAATATAAGATAATTTATCACTAAAACAAAATACTCATCTAAAACTTTACATTAATAATTAAATTACAATACGTTACATCAATTACAAATCAATAATCTTTACTGTTATTATTCTCAACTAATTTCTTTGTACTTAACAATCCACAAGCCGCATAAATATCTTCTCCTCTAGACTTACGTATAGTAGTTATAATCCGTTTATTTTCTAAAACATTTTTAAATTTCTCCATAACTTCATTAGAACAGCCTTTTAATGGCGAATTTGGAATAGGATGAAATTTAATTAAGTTAACTCTTGAATTTAAACCACTAATTAAATCCGCAACTGCCAATGCGTGTTCCTTTGAATCATTAACTCCTTCAAACATGATGTATTCAAAAGAAATTCTTCTTTGACGACCAAAATCATACTCCTTTAACACATTAACAACATCCTCAATCGGGTAAACATTTTCAATGGGCATTATCTCTTTACGTTGATCATTCAAAGGACTATGCATACTTATTGCTAAATGACACTCACTTTCTTCAATAAATCTTCTCATTGCAGGAATTACTCCAATGGTAGAAACATTAATTCTACGAGGGCTCCATGCAAAACCCCATTCTGAAGTAATGATTACTAAGCTCTTAAGAACCTCATCTAAATTATCCATAGGTTCGCCCATACCCATATACACCAAGTTGGTTAAGGCATCATTTTCATCAATACTTACCATCTGATTTAAAATCTCTCCAGCTGTTAAATTTTTCTGAAAGCCTTGTTTCCCGGTCATGCAGAATAGACATCCCATTTTACATCCAACCTGAGAACTCACACATAGTGTATTTCTGTTTTCTGACGGAATATAAGCAGCCTCAATATATTGATCGGAAATTGTTTTAAACAGATATTTCTTCGTTCCGTCAATCGATTCCTGGACATTATTATAAGTAGTTAAACCTATCTCAAACTTATCTTTTAAAAGATCCCTGTTCTTTTTAGAGATATTCAGCATTTCATCAATGCTTTTAATTTTCTTTTTGTAAAGCCAATCTGCCAATTGCTTGGCAACGAATCCAGGAAAACCTAAATCCTTTACAATTTGCTTTAACTCATCAAGAGTTTTTCCAAATAAAACTTCTTTACTCATTAAATTAGATACTTATATGGTACAAATACATTTTTAAAAATATATTTCAGCCATAATATTATTGAATTCTACACCTTTACTTAATATCAAATCCCTAACCTCAACAACCATATTAGGATTTCCGCAAAGGTAATATTTAATATCTTTAGGCAAATCAGATTGTTCTTTTAACCATTCTGTCATACGTCCTGAATACACCTCTGGGGATTCTTCTGCAGTACAAAACCTGAGGTAATTCTCACCAAGGTGCTCTTTAAATAAATCCTGAAATAAAAAATGATCAAGTGTTCTACTACCATGAATCAACTTCTCCGGCAGTTTTATTCCTGATTTCACCATTGAAATAAATGGAGCAATTCCTGTTCCTGTTGCCAACCACCACATATTAGCATCCTCAGGAATAAATTTACCAAAGGGCTCTGATACATATATAATATCATCCGGTTTTAGCTCTACCAGTTTAGGCGTTAAAAACCCACCATCTATGATATCAAAAAGGATAGTAAAACTATCTTCTTTATCCCCGCTGGCAATGCTATATAATCTGGGATCGTGTTCGTGATTCATTGCCAATGCAATTACCTGCCCTGGTATAAAATCAAACTTTCGTTCAAATGTTACAGTATAAACATTTGAAACAATATTAGTAACTTCCTTTACTTTATGTGGATATAATTCTACTTTCTTTCTTGGCATAAATCATCATTATTTTATAGGTATGTATACTTCTGTAATCCAATTTCTCTCATCTGCTTCTTTTTGTGGATCAGTGATATAAACTTCAAAGGGAGCAACTTCTTTATTCTCTTCCAATTTATTTGCCTGCATATAACTCATTCCGGCAGCCCATGCATTACCTAAATGTTCGTAATCTCCTTTAAATGTAATTTTCAGAGCTTTTACTATTGGAATTTCACCTTCATAGTAATCTTCACCAATGGAAACATCAGCTCGTACAGGCAGTGCTGCTGTATATTCACACTCTCCTGTCATAAAATCAAATTTGTGATAAATTGATAATGCAGTTTTATATGCAATATTATTATTATCTGCCCACTCTCTTATATCACCAAAATCTGCAGACATTGAAGTTCCAACTTCTTTCATTTCACAAGCCGTCTTTTTACCTATAAATTTAAACGAAGGTGTTTCAACAATGCCATCAATTGAAACTTCAGAAGCAACATAACCTTTCTCAGCATAGTCCTTAATCATTTTAAGTCCTCTTTCATAATCCATTCCCACCATAGGTTCCATCATCTTTGTCATAAAACGCAATAAAAATGGCATCTCTCCCTTCATACCCCATGTTACACTTGTTGTTGAATCATCAACACTGGTAAAGTTCCAGTAAACGATCGATTTTGATTCAAATGGTTTTAAAAACTTTATATCTTGCACCAAACTGTCCATTGGCACTATCGTGGTATGACTAATTATTCCACTACCCACAATCTTTCCTTCCCAGAAATAAGTATCATTAACCTCCATTCCTGTTCCCGAAACTTCAACTTTTGCATCAGGTTCCAAACAGAGCCACGGAGACCAAATGGTCCATTTATTAAAATCCTGAACTAAATCAAACACAACGGAAGTTGGTTTATCAACAGTTATTGTTCTTTTTACGTTATAGTTACCATCAATTGTTGACAACCACACTAATGCAGCCGCTACTGCAACCACAAGAATTACGGCTATTGCAATAAGAATTTTTTTCATTATAAAAATTTATCAGGTTAATGTTTAATTGATTATTATCTAACCAAATACAACATTATTAATGTAAGATTTAATTTACACTAAATCAAAACATATATTAAACACCTGATAACCATATAATGTTTGAACTTTCACTTTCTTTATCAAATCTATTAACTGCAGTAATCTGAACTCCTAAAACTTGCTCTTGGGGATTAAATAATTCTGACAATTCTATTTTTCTATCAGAAATAATTTTCATAAGCCTCTTTTCTCCTCCTGTATAGATGGCATAAATAGCAAAACTTTTTACTTTTTGACTTTTTTGATTTTTATATTTCCACTTGAGTACATTATTTTTATTGCTAAAACCAAAAACAGGATCAGGAGTTTTATTTTTACTATGGTTAACAGATGGAACCAAAGCAGGATATTGATAAATCTCCGATTTTAAAGAATCAGCAAATCCATATTTATTCTGCTTTAAATGTTCATGTCTAAAAAACACACTTCCTTGAGTTAAACTATCACTTCTATTATATTTTATTTGCTGAATAATTTCATCTGCACCCTCCCAATCTTTCTTTCCGCTACCCATTTTATATACAGCATGTCCAATATACACATTAGCTCCATTGGAGTTATTACCCCACCAATCTGTAAGATGTTCAAAAGGAACAGCTCCATTATTTCTTGACCAATAGATTTGAGGTACCACGTAATCAACCCATCCTTCCTTCATCCATTGGTATACATCAGCAAACAAATGATCATAATTAGTAACCCCTGCATTAGTTATCGACCCCAACGGATCATCTTTTTGATTACGCCATACACCAAAGGGACTAACCCCAAACTGAACATAGGGTTTTAGCAATTTAATAGTTTTTTTTAATTCCCGAATCGTCTTGGTTACATTCTCTCTTCTCCAATCTTCTATTGAATTAAATTTACTTTTATAAGGAATGAAATTTACAGAATCAGGGAATTCTTCACCATTAACTGGATATGGATAGAAATAGTCATCGAAATGAATCCCATCAATATCATAACGATTAACGATTTCTGTTACGATATTTTTTATATGATTCCTGCATGACTTTAGGGCAGGATTGTAATAAATCTTGCCTCCATACTTAACAGTCCATTCTGGATTTTTGACTGCCGGGTGATTTTTTGCCAACAATTCCTTACTACTATTTGCAATACGGTATGGATTTATCCAGGCGTGTAATTCCAGGTTTCTTTTATGAGCCTCTTTTACCCAAAATTTTAAAGGATCATATTTTGGTTTATCACCTTGCTTGCCACTTAAAGTTTTACTCCATGGCTCAAGTTTGGAACGATATAATACATCAGCAGATGGTCTGACCTGCAGGAAAACGCAATTAAAATTATGCTTTTCGTAAAAATCTAATATCGATACGACCTCTTCTTTCTGCTCTTTAACTGATAGTTTATTTGACGAAGGCCAATCTAGATTTGAAATAGAAGCGATCCATACTCCCCTCATTTCTACAGAAGGAACTTGTGATGTTGTATTCTTTAAAAAAAACAAAAAACAAAAAATAACCGTTATATATTTCATTATCAACAACTAAATACTTACATTAACAATAATAATATTATTTTTACGTAACATTATCGCTTTATTTTACGAACAAATATAATGTAAAGGGTTTGTTATTAAATTATACTTTTAAAATATAAGTTCTTTAAGAATTCCATTAATAAATCAGAAATAATTTATATTCATGAAATCTGTTTTATACACAATTTGTATCTTGATTCTTTGTTCGTGTGAATTATTTCGCCCATCGCCCAAAGTTGCCTCTGTACCCATGATATACTTCAACTTTAAAGGCAATTGTAAATCGAGTGGAATAGAGAACTTTAAAACATTTGGAAATCAAAACCTATCATATACTCCCGGAATAAAAGATTCCTGTTTAAACTTATCATTATCTTCCCCATACAGAAAACCCGTTATCATAAAGACTAAAGGAGACATAATGCTCGAACAACAACCCTATATATCGGTAATTACATGGGTTAAAATGGCTAAGGATGACTATGAATGTTATGGTATTTTAGGGAATAAAAGTATAGATGACAAAAATGAAAAAGGGTGGATCATATCCACTACCGAGCAAGGATCATGGAAATTAGAAATAAGTGATGGCATACAAAACCTGACCTACAAAGCAACCCCTTCACGACAAAAAATAAATGATAACCAATGGCACCAAATAGGCTTCTCTATTGACAAAATCAACAATTTAGCCAAAACATATTTTGACGGTCAAATGGTTGGAATAATAAATCTACACCATTTAATGACCATTGAAGCTGATTACCACTTACACATTGGTTGTAACCCGGGATCCAAGGATTATTCTATGGATACATTTAATGGTATGCTTGATGAAATAGGCTTATGGTCAAAACATCTTGACGATAAAGACTTTAAAAACACCTACCTATACTTTAAAAAGGAAAAACTTCCTCCTATCAAAAGTGCCGACGAAAACTTTAAGGTTTTAACATGGAACATCTGGAATGGCGGTAAACAATTTGGAAAAACAGTCGGACTACAACAAATTGTAAAAACAATACGCAATTCCGGAGCCGATATTATTTCCCTGCAGGAAGATTTTGGATCCGGCGAATTTATATCAGATGAACTCAATTACAATTTTTACAGATGTAGTGAAAATTTAAGTCTAATAAGTCGCTTTCCCATCAAAACAGCACATAATATATATAAACCCATCAATTCAGGTAATGCAGAAATACTACTATCTCCAAAAGAGTCTGTCCTGGTTTGTCCAATATGGCTATCATATACTCCCAATATAAGGGGTTTACTTGTAAACACAGAAGCTAACATTGACACTATCATCAATCTCGAAGAAAATTCAAGAGGCAACGAATTAAAGTTTATTCTTAGCGAGCTTAAAAAATTCTATTCATTAAATAATGACAACTCTATTATACTGGCCGGAGATTACAATAGCGGCTCCCATAAAGACTGGACAAACAACAACATATCAAACAAGTACAATAAATCAATTCCGTTTCCTACTTCAAAACTAATGGAACAAAATGAATTTATTGATGCGTTCAGAAAAATTTATCCAGATATAAAAGATAATCCAGGAACAACCTACTCCCCTATTTTTAAAGAAGGCTATAACGACAGAATTGATTACATCTACTACAAAGGAAACAATATTGAAGCCATTAATGCTACTGTTATAGATTCTACATCATCTTTCTTTCCTTCTGACCATGCAGCTTTATTAGTTACTTTTAAGAGAAAGCAAAAATAATTGTAACTTACAATAGGGGTAAAACACAGGTAAAAGTGTCTTTAATACAAAGCAGACAGTTTGCTTTTTAAATTGTATTGCATGCCAAACAATAAAAATAACACAGATAATCAGACTCCTTTATTTGAAAGAATAAAAAATGGAGACGAAAGAGCTTACGAACAGCTATTTAAGGATAATTACATACATTTAGTTGCCTTTGCTAATAGCTTTTTACATGACATTGATAATGCTGAAAATATAGTTCAAAATGTATTTGTTAAACTTTGGGATAACAGAAAACAATACAATATCAGAAGCATAAATGGCTACTTAATGATTGCTGTCAGAAATAGTTGTCATAACGAAATAAAAAGAATACAACATGAAAGACTCTATCAAAAGTCGATTGAAAACGAAGAACTCATTGACAATATAAAATTCTCTGACAGTAGGATTATGGATAAAATATCATCTATAATTAACCAACTGCCGGAACAAAGAAGAAAGATATTTAAATTAAGCAGATTAGAAGGACTAAAATACAGAGAGATTGCTACTAAGCTAAACATATCTCCTAAAACTGTTGAAATACAAATGGGTAAAGCATTAAAGTTTTTAAGAGACAATCTTATTGAACTTAAAAAGCAGGTTTATCATATGTTGTGGTAAAATATTATAAGTAATGAAGAATAACAAAGAAAATATCGATTGGAATCTTGCCGGAAAAATTGTTTCAGGAGAAGCATCAGATCATGAACACGAAAAGTTCAATTCCTGGCTAAATCAAGAGAACAATAACAAAATCTGGAATCAAATTCAAACAGGACTTGATCAAACAGATTATATACTTACTAAAGAAAAAGTTAATATAGATAATGCCTGGTTAAATGTTAAATCACAAACCATCTCCAAAAAACCTAGAATAAAATTAAATTACACTTACGTTGCGATTGCTGCATCTGTATTAATTATCATTGGTATATTTTTCTTGTTTCCTCTATTAAACAATTCCAGCAATCTAATCAGTTATCAAACAACAGATTCTATTCAGCAAGTTATATTAAAAGATGGTTCAACTGTAGATATAAATAAAAATTCAATTATTAGTTACCCAAAAACTTTCAATACTTCTAATAGAAATATCAGATTACAAGGTGAGGCATTTTTTGAGGTTACTAAAGATAAATCACATCCTTTCATTATCACAACTAATGTAATTCAAATAAAGGTATTGGGTACATCATTTAATATCAAAGAGAATTCAAGTTCTTTATTATCCGAAGTTACTGTAAAATCAGGGGTTGTAGAAGTTTCAAGCTTAAGTAATCCCAAAAATAAAGTTTTATTAAACATTGGAGAGAAAGCATTATATAACCCCAAAAACAATCAACTTATTAAAGAAAAGAATAGCAATAAAAACTATTTATCCTGGAAAACAAAAGAAATAACCTTTAAAAATGATAATTTAATGAGTGCTATTGAATTACTGGAAAATATATACAATGTAAATATATACAACGATGAAAAAATTAATCATAACACTCAAATAACAGCTACATTTGAGCAAAACTCTATTGATTTTATTGTGAATACTATTAATAAAACTCACAATTTAAACCTAAAATATACCACCAGGGAATAATACTTTTTAATTTATAGAATTATTCCTTTATTTTAGTGTAAACTGATATTAATGAAAGGACAATCTATAATAATTACATTTCTGTGTTTTATATCCATAACGTCGGAAATGTTTTCTCAAAACATTTCCGACTCTATAGATTCTCTATCTATTTCAGCTCATTACGAATCAATAAGCATTGAACATTTCTTAGATTCATTACATCAAAAGCATCATATCCATTTTGCATATGATCCTGTAACCATATCTCACGACTCAATCATCAATATTGATTACAAAAACAAAAGCATTTCGTATATTTTAAAAGATATTTTAAAAAACCAGGACATAAAATTTGAAACCAACAACAGGCAAATTATCATCACACCAAACTTCAGAACAATTAAATTAAAGAACTATATCACTTTAACCGGTAACATTATTTCAAATACTGGTTCAAAACCACTTCCTTTAGTTAACATATCTATCATAGGTACACCAATAGGAACCACGAGCAATTACGATGGTTTCTACAAGTTTCTGATCCCCAGAAAAAACATTGGGGACACATTATATTTCTCGTCTATAGGGTACGAATCCAGGAAAATGACAGTACCCGATGATGATAGTTTATTAAACATTTGTCTTTTCCAAAGAAGTATAAAACTAAAAGAAATTAAAGTTCAATATCTAAATGCAGCTGAAATTATAAAAAAAGTAATCGATAACATCCCTGATAATTATCCTGAGAATGCCATGTTATTAACCGCTTTTTTTCGTGAAACAATCAAGCAGGATAATAAATACATTGAAATATCAGAAGCTGTATTAGATATTTACAAAAGTTCTTACCTTTTAATCAACGAATTGGAAAGAACCCGTTTTGTAAAAGGTAGGAAAACGGTGGATGATAAAAATATTTCTTTAGCCAGGTTGAAATTAGCCGGTGGACCAAACCTGTTTGCCACATTAGATATTGTAAAACATCCCGACTTTTTAGGGAAAAATCAAGATCTTAAATACGTATACTACTACATAGGCAAAACTATTGAAAGAGATAAATCGGTTTATATTATTGGATTTAAGCCTTTATTCGAGTCTGACAATATTTATTATCAAGGAGAACTCCATATTGACACAAAAAGCTACGCCGTGGTAAGTGCCGACTTTAAAATGACCAAACAAACCTTAAAAGAAAGCGAAAAATTTTTAATTCAAAAAAGGGCAAAAAAAATAAAATCCACACCGGTATACACGCAATACCATATAGAATACAGGCCGGTAGGTGATAAATGGATTTTAAACAATATCAGAGGGGAACTTAAAATAAAGATCACTGACAAAAGGAACAAAAAGACAAAATCTACTTACAATACAACGTCAGAACTCCTGGTTACAAATGCAATTAACGGCAAAGGGCAGAAAATTAAATACACCGACACTTTTAAATCAAATTATGTATTATCAGATTGGATAACCACAACTGATCAAAATTTCTGGAAGGATTACAATATAATAAACCCCGAGAAGCGCTTAATAGACATCTTTAAATCTCTACCTGTAGAAATTAACGTTGTTCCTTTGCGCGAAAAAACCAGACCTTAATTAAGCCTGGTTTCTTCGGTTATTTATAATCTGACATTAAGATGTATTAGGCGCAATGTTTTTGTAAAAACTCTATGGTAGAACCAACTGATTGTAACGCAGGAATCTCAGAGTTTTCTATCTCTAAATCAAATTTCGTTTCTAAAAGAAACAAAAAACAAGTAAGATCCAATTCATCAACCAAAAGTTCCTCCTGTAAAGTCGCATCTTCAACAATTTTTTCTCTCGGCACACCAGTCTTTCTTAAAACCTTATATAAGTTTCTTCTAATTGTTTCCTGTTTCATAATCGTAAAATTTATGCTACTATTTTGTGCTTATTTATTAGTTAGACAAATAAAAACAAAAGCACACGTATATAATTTTTTGAATTTTTTTTTAAAAAATTTCACCTAAAAAAATTACATCTCCTTATCGCATTTATTTTTCTTCCAAGAAAATTAAAATATGATCATATTTAAAAAATAACCCTGCTATATTTGTGCTTCAAAAACACAAAAAAAGCAATTATGAATACATGGTTTGAATGTAAAGTAAAATACGAAACAATAGACGAACAAACTGGGAAAGAAAAAAAAGTTAACCTGCCATATTTAATCGATGCAGTATCCTATACTGAGGCAGAAAGCAGAATACATGCTGAAATGGAACAGTATGTCAGAGGAGAATTTTCTGTACCTTCAATAAAAAAGGCTAACTACACCGATTTATTTTTTTACGATGATGGAGACAAATGGTATAAATGCAAAGTTGTATTTGTATCTATTGATGAAAAAGCTGGAAAAGAGAAAAAAGTTTCTAACCAAATGCTGGTTCTGGCATCAGATTTAAAAGAAGCCTACGATAGAATTAACGAATCCATGAATGGAATGACCGTTGATTATGATATTACCTCGATTATAGAAAGTAACATTGCTGACGTTTTTCCTTATTTTAAAGATGAAGTAAATGAACCTATTCCCGATCATTTAACTCCTTTAAATGAATATGAGAAAAAACAGGAAGAAATATTGAAAAGTACATCAGAGGATGAACCGGAAGTTTCTGATGAAGAAGAAATATAGTTAAAAAACATAAATCTTGAGTTGAATGTGTTTAATACTAAAATATTTTTGCCTCATAACCTAAATTCGGCATTGAATAAAACCAATCACTTTCAACCATTGATAAAAGAAGTTACTTTAACAAAATATAAACAATTCATCCTGCTGTTTGTTATACTTGAGCCTAATTATAATTTAACACAAAACCCATTTACATATTTTAATAAAATATGTTCTAAAACAAGTTTTTGTAACAGATTGAAATTTTTCATTCCCTTTTTGTAATAAAAAGGAAAAAATTTAATGATTATTTTAATTTTAAATGAAGAAAAATATCTTTAATTAATTATTTTTGCTGCTCTTATAATAGAAGATTCATAAAACCGAATGATAATGAAAGAGGAAGTGTTCAACTCAAAACCAACCAAGAAGGATCGTAAGGAAATGATCCAGTACATCAACCTTCAATTGGCTGCTCTTGGTCAACCTTTGTTTCATGACGAAACAGATGCTCACAAAAAGCTTTCAAACACAAAGTTTTTAGAGTTAACCGAAGGCCTTATCAGCAGTTTCAGAGAAAAATCGAGATTGTTGTCTGATCACCTTTCACCGGTTGATTCAAGGATACAAAACTTTATAGATGATTATTTAAAGGATGTAAAAATTGACAAATCACTACGTATGCCTAACAACACATTGGTTCTTAACCAAAAAGGCATGGCCAGAGAAGTTAGTTTACCACCTAATGGTGATACATTTAAAAATGATTTAGTTAATTCTTATCGTGTAAAACAGGGTATATTAAACAACCCGGCTAATGATAAAAGAACAACCAAAGGAACCTTCCACATTGTTGCAGGAGGATTACCTGTTCCTTTAGACAAAAAAGAAGTACCTAAAGTAACCTTTGCACACTTATTGCACGCTGCTTTAAATCCATCTGACGAATTTAAAATTTTGCCATTTACATCTAATCAGGAAAACAAGGCAAAAGTAATGTTATCATTACTACTCCGTCCCATTGTTTGTCCTAAGGTAGAGGGTGTAATCGAAGAAAAAAGTATGGAGATCCGCTTCTTTGCACCGGGTAGTTTATCCAGCAACCTTGATTTCGTTGAAAATATCTTCGGTAATGCAGGGGATCACAACTTAGCAGAAAACGATGCTGCTCTTGATGTTGAACACTGGACCGGCCACACAGGATGTATCATTCTTGCACCACAATTAACTAAATTAAAGAAAAAAGATGTTGGCCTGCCTCATATCTCTGAAGCCACAGAGCGTCAGAAAAAAGAAGGTATGTGCTACGAAAGCGAAGATGAACTATATAACGAAGGCGGAGCTTTTAAAGTAACTTGTCGTGATGACAGAGGCACAGTAATTACTTTAATTGCCGACAACTATTACGGTTACTCTAAAAAAGAAGTTAAAACTCAAATCGGATACTCGGCTAACTTATTTGGTTTAGTAGAAGAAGAACATGCCGGTGGTGCAATTGCATTCCCTCGCGGTATCATGAGTGAAAACGTATTTGGAAAAAATTTCTCTGAAAAATTCAGTTATTCATATAACTTTAAAGAGGCCATTAATTTAATTGGTGATAAAGCTGAAATTAAACCTGAAGGATATGCCATAGATAAAAAATATCCAAGTATCATCTACATTCCTGAAGGAGCTGACATTGACATTCAAAAAAGTTCTGTTTCATGGAACAGTAACGGAACTGAATTTTCATTAAAACTATCACCTGAAAAGATTTACGTACACCCTTCTGGTGATAAGTTTCAATTGGTAAAACACCCTGCACAGCCACTTTGGAGAATTATCCATACAAGTGCAGAAGGGATGTTCTGTCACAAACCATGTACTGTATCTGGCGGAGGTAAATCAGAAATTTCTAAGTCTTTACAAAACGCTATCAAATACGGAACTTTCAACATTCAAAACCTTGAAGAGGATTTTAAATTAGCAGACGAAATCATCAACAAAGATTTCTCTACTCGTTGGAAAGATTACAAACCAGGTGAAGCCACTCACGATACTCGTAGTTTCTTAAGCCCGGAACGTACTCTTGGTTCGGCTGTAAAATTACTTACTCCTTCTGATCAATATAACAAAGAGTATAATGAGTTCTTAAAAAACATACCGGAACACATTCGTACTTTGGTTTTATTTGTAAAACGTTTATACAGAAACGATACAGAAAAAGGAAACTGGAAAGATTATATGTCGGTAGAGATTGTTAATGGTCGTGCCGGAACAACTCTCATGTATAAAAATAATCCAGTAATTGGTAGTTATGTTCGTATTGGATTTAGCAAAGACGAAAACTGGTTAGTTCACAAACTACGTTCTGACTTTGTTCCTAGTCATAAAATCCAAATGGAGGATGATATCACTGCATCTATTACAATCCCAGCATCCAGAATCAAGTATTTAAATAACGAATACAAGAATCCTTCTGTAAAAGTAACAGCAAACTGCGAAAGTCACTTATTCCAAAGACCTGACGAAGCTGTGATCAGAGGTTATGATGTTGATGCAGAATTTGATATTGTACAGGATGGAACTTTCTTAACAAACTACGAACCATTGCGTAAAGCCGATGCAATAGAATTAATGGAAGATGCCATCAACTTTGACAAATACACTCAACCTGTTAAAGACCACATTACTAAGGTTGCCACAAGTGAAAAAGATAGCTATTTTGTAACACCTTCGCACACTCGTATCGTTGCTGATGGTCCAACAAAAAACCCAAGATACTTACAGAAAAATATTTATGCTGTAGAAACTGAGGATAGCTATCTTGCTGAAATTGGTATCAGACTTAGAAGACGAATCACTCCTGATCAACCAGTGGTGCATATTGTAAACGCAGTATTACCTGGTCGAAGAAACAATCCTGTGGATAAAGAAAATGGTATCAGACCACTAAGTGTTTATAATCCTATTCATTACCAGGAATTACCTGAATTATTCATGGACTTTATCTGTAGTTTAACAGGTAAATCTCCATCTACTACAGGTGCTGGTTCGGAAGGTGCTTTAACTAAAGGTCCTTTCAATATGTTAGCACCAACATCAGACTTAAACAATGCATTATTATCATACATACTTACAGAATACCAAGGCTTTAGCTCCGCAGCAGGATATGTTGGGAAATCAAGATTTGATCACGATATCAGTCTTTTAATTCCAGAAATCTGGGCTCGTTTAGTACCTGAAGACAGAGATCCTAAGTTATTAATCGAAACCGGCTGTTTAGAAAAACTGGAAGACTTTGAGTTTGAAGGCAAAAAAGTGCTTGCTAGCCGATTAGGTTATAGAATTACCGAAAACTTTGCCTTTAGATGTATGAACCGTCTGTTCGACGAACCTAAGGCTGTATTTAACGAAGAAATGCTTAAACCAGAACTTCAGGGAATGGAAGATTTTGTAGACGGAATCAATAACATTGTTGAAGCACAACAAAAAGTTGCATTAGCCTACTTTGAAGATGGAAGTGTTGAAGCAGCTATTCCTCCATTAAAAATTCTTTTAAGCATCATGGCTTATGGAGAATACGAAGGAAAAACTATTGATGATCCTGAATTACGTAAGTGTTTTGATCGTGATTATGTTATCAATAGTGATTGGTATAAAGAAAGATTAGCTCTTAAACAAAAACAAAATCTTGCATTTATTACTAATCAGTTAAATAATCTTGAAACATTTGCTACAGCTAAGGAAAATGCTGAATTAGTTGAGCAAATGAACATCACAAACAGAATTAAAATTGCAAAAGAAAAGATTGAATACATTAAATCAGACCAATACATTATAGACCATGTTGGTACTATTGGTGCTGATCCTCTTTTCAAAAAATAATTTTATTAATGAATAAACTAAAAGAGGTTACTTAAAGTAACCTCTTTTTTTATTCTATTTTTCACAGTATTTATCTATATATTCTTTAGATACATTATAACCCATATCTAAAGCTTTTTTCCAATCCAAACAGGCATCTTCCTTTTTCCCTTTTTTATATAAACAAACGCCTCGATTAAAATAGGCTGCTGAAAATTCAGGATTTAATTTCAAAGTATAATCATAATCAACAAGAGCACCATCATACATTTTTAATTGCATAAAGCAATTTGCCCTGTTAAAATAATAATAATGAACCAAATAAAAATCTTCTCCATTTCTTTTAGCGTAGTTAGCGGCATTTGTATACTCCAATATTGCCTCTGGATAATCAGAACCATATCTTAGTATCTCTGCCATATAAAAACACAACTCATCATCATCAGAAAAAATCTGTTTTCCTTTTTTCAAAGCATCCAAAACAATCTCCCTGCAACTTTTATCAGTCAGCCAAACTTTATAAATCAACAAATATGTTTCTTTTAAAACTGAGTCTACAGACAAAGATTCCATTAAGGCCTTAAGTGCTTCCTTACATTTATTTTCATCCAGAAATTGCTGTGCCTCATCCATTAACTCCAATGCCATATTTCTATCATCTACATCAACAATATAACTGGTTTGAGAATTTATATTTAAAGCCACGAACAATAACAATATCAAAAACATCCACCTCATACCCCTCTAATTAATGCTACATGACAAATATGACTACAACCTTTAAAATACAGAACAGGCCAATTCATTATTATTGCCATCAAAATCTCACCAAACAGCATATTAAAGGTAAGATAGAATCAATCGGATTTCAATACTCACTTATAATGAAGGAAAACAAATATGATAGAAAAATAACCAATGCCTATTTGATTTCAAAAACGTCAAGTTCTTTTGCTTTTCCTTTCAACTACACCTTATCCACATAATTTATATGATAACCATTAGGTTGATTTTTGATCACATTTGCGAAAGGTTTTGTAACTAACAGTTCTTTTTTATATGGTTTACACTGCTTTTGTATACGTGCAGCAGTATTTAAAACATCTCCATGAAACGCCATTTCAGTTTTAACTTCACCTACTTCAGCTGCCATAACTTTTCCCACATTTAAAGAGGCCGAAAACACGGGAATCACACCATACTTATCATTAAAGTATGAATAATATCCAGTTAATTCTTCCTTAAAAAGAAAGAAGAAATCTACAGCTTTTTTGTAATTTTTTAATTTTGATGCATTCCAGGTTACTACAACTTCATCACCAACAAATTGATATACTCTTCCATTAGTCATCAAAAGAGGACTGGTCAGTTTTTTTGCAAACAATCCTGAATAAAAATAGCTATACTTTTCATGCCCCCAACTTTTCAGCAAATTCAGTAGATGATTATAAATCCAGAAACATAAAAATCAGATACTCTTCACTGGTGTGTTGATAATACCCCATCATAACTCTGCCTAATTTCCTAAATCCAATTTGTTTAATGTGAAATATAAAACAACATCTAAGACCATTATACAAAAAAAGCTTCCTTTCGGAAGCTTTAACTAATTTATCTTATAAATAATTATTTATATCCTATTTTGATTTGCATGCCCACTTTTACCCATCTTCCAGGCTGATAAAGCTGACCAATATCGGTATATCTTACATCAAATAAATTTGTAGCCTCAGCATAGATTTTATAGTTAGGTTTAGTCCATAATATTTTTAAATCTACAACTTCAAATGGATCATAATCTTTTGTTTCCTGCAATTCTGTATCTATATCATACTCTGAATAACTACCTACCCTGTTTTGATATTGCAAAGTCCAGGAAGCACTCAAATCTGAAATAATACCATGAGACAAAGTACCTGAAAATTTATGTTTTAAATAATCAAAAACATAGCGGGAGTTATATCCAGCTGGTAGTGATTTGTCCTGATTTAACCACGAATAATCTAATTGTAAACTTCTTAACAGGGTTTGTAAAGGGAATATCTTAATAAAGTTAAGATTCATATTAGCTTCAACTCCATATGTTTTTATATTATTAATATTTGAAGTTGTCCATGGTACATCATCTGAAGCATCAATTGACTTACCCCAGTCAATCATATTTTTACCATCCCTGACAAATGCAGAAACATTAGCAGAAATACCATTTTCTGTTCTGTATTTTACACCTCCTTCATAGGTCAATGATTCCTCAGGCTTCAAATCCGGATTTCCTTGAATAGTTGTACTGTTATAAAACAAATCGGTGTAAGTAGGCATTCGCAAAGATTTATTAACACTACCATATACCTTAATGTTATTATTAAACCAGTATCCTATATCAACACCCGGAAACACATCAAATTTCCAATCAAGATCTGAGTTAAAATACGCCATTAACCCGGCAGAAATTGAAAGATTATGATACATATAGCTATGTTCTAAAAACAAGGAAGTGGTTGACCTGGAATATTTCTTAGAAAAATATCCATCTTTTTCTCCGGGAGCAGAAATTACTTCTCCCATATCATTTCCCAAACTACTACTCCATATTGATTCAGATCTAAAATCACCTCCCAAAGCTGTTTTGCCAAGTTTAGAAACGATCACTTTATTTACATTAGCTCCAAACACATCTGTTAGATGGTAATTATGACCCGAATACCATGAGGCTGCATTTTCTGAATTTCTAAACAGCTCAAATCTATCGTGATTACGTCTCCAGTAAACTGAGGATTTAATAGGATTTTTTGATTTTGAAGTAAAACTTAAACTGGCAAATTTAGTTTTGGTATGCTCATACTGATTGGGATAACGAGCAGAATAGAAAGAATTTGAACCAAAACCTTTATCGGTATAACCTACTTGTAATTCAACAAGTTCATTATCTATATTTAATTGCCCGTGATAAAATAAATTATAGATATCAAAATCAGTATTATCAATATATCCATCACAAGACATTTTATTGGCTGCGATAAAATTCTTAAATTGTTTTGTAGCAATAGTACCATTGGCACCCACATTATACAAACCGTGATCTCCACCCAATAAGTTAGCTTTAACACCTGAAGTTTTTTCTGCCCCTGTAATAAAATTTATAGCACCACTAAAAGCACTTGCTCCATATATACGGGCTCCGGGCCCCTCCAATATCTCAACTCTTTCTATACTCTGAAAATCAACCGGAAGATTTAAACTAAGATGTCCCGTTTGTGGATCTGTAATATTAATTCCATTTAAAAGAATCATTACCTGATCAAAAGAACCACCACGCACACTAACGTCGGACTGAACACCTAACGGTCCTCGCTGTCTCACATCTACCTGAGCTACATATTCAAGTAACTGATCGACACTCTGAACAGGTAAAGCTTCAATCTCTTTCTTTGTAATTACTGTTACTACCCTGCCTATTTCAGAATAAAGTGCAGGTGTTCTTCGTGCGGATACTTCTATCTCCTGTATATTTATTTTTTTATTCACAGAAGATGTATCCGTTTGCGCAAATGTTTTTGTATAACCAATAAATGTAAAATAGACTAACGACAGCATCCCTATTTTAATATACTTATTTAACGAATTAAATACCGCATACCTGGAACCTTGCCATTTCTTAAACATTAACGGATTACAACAAAATTTAATTGAATTTAATCGCATACTCTTATTTTAAATTAGTTTAAATAAGGCGCAAAAATAATAAAATATAAATGTGTAAATAACAATTTGCAGAATAATGACTAAAGAATAGGCTAGTTCACAGAGGGGAAATGAAAAAGTCGCTGTAAAACGTTTATACAGCGACTTTCAATCTTTAACCAAACCTAACCCTAAACTATGAGTTAATACAAAGATGCATTTTTTTTTATTAATCACCAAATTTTCAGGCAACATTTTATTTGAAATTAAGCCTGAAAATGCCAATATATATCAAAAATAATCAAAACACAAAGATACATACACCTATACACCAATTAGTTACAAGTAGATATATCTTACGAAAAATATTTTGATTTTTTTTTTCGAAAAAAGCATCACAACCAACCATCTTCTAAAATTAACACAGGACTATTTACAAGTTCGCTTTAATATCTTTTATCATTTGGTTGTATTCGTTATCTGACAAATAAGTTTGTTGAGGATTCATTTCAAAAACCCCACCAAATTTATACCCGTCTTTATACTTTGGAGCAATATGCATATGAATATGTGTTAAAGTATCTGAATAAGCCCCGTAGTTAATCTTAGTAGGATTAAATACTTTTTGGATTGCTTTCCCCACGGTGGCAACATCCTTCATAAAATCATTTCTTTCCTTATCAGATAACTCATGAAACTCAATGCCATGATCTTTGTAAACAACGTTACATCTTCCTTTGTAAGATTGTTCTTTAAATAAAAACAATTGCGACACTTCAAGGTCACAAATCTTTATCATTAATTCATCTAAAACTGGTAGTTTACTACAATATAAACATTCTGAAACCGGACTAGCCATAAATCTTGCTTTTATATTTTCAAGAAGTAGCATCATTGACAATCAACCACAATACTCTTGAAATTGGTTAATAATTAATTCTTCATTGATTCCTGCACTTCTTCAACTGTTACTTGGTTTGAATCACCAATAACAGTGTGCTTAAGACTGGATGCAGCAACACCAAAATTTAATATTTTATAGGTATCGTGAGGCCAGGATAACAAGCCATACAGCACGCCTCCTGTAAACGCATCACCGCCACCAACTCGGTCAACAATATGCGTTATTGAATAAGTAGGAGATTCTATTAACTCCTTCCCGTCATAAATTAATCCCCGTAATGTATTATTACTTGCATTAATATTTCCTCTGCGAGTAGTAATGATTTTCTTTACTTTAGGGTAAGCTTTCATGACCAGCTTAGAAGATAAAATAAAAGATTCGTTAGAAAACTTACCTCTTATATTATCATCCACTTCTATCCCCATAGCATGTTCTGCATCATATTCGTTACCAAAAATAATATCGCATTTTTCAACTAACTCCGGCATTACATCATTAGGTGTTTTTCCATATTTCCATAAGTTCTCTCTCAGGTTAATATCGCAGGAAATAGCAATACCTTTATCATGGGCCACCTTTATTCCCTCTGCAAGCACCTTGGTTGATTCTTCTGATAAAGCAGCACTTAATCCGGACCAGTGAAACAACTCTGCATCCTCAAAGGCCTTTTCCCAATCTATCATTCCTGTTTTTAAAGTGGCAAAAGAAGAATCCTCTCTATCATATACAACTTTAGAGCCCCTGTGGACTGCTCCGGTTTCAAGGAAATAAATACCCAATCGTTTACCTCCATAAATAATATTTTTGGTTTCAATATCAAATTGCTTTAAATAATTAATACAGGCATGACCTATATCATTATCAGGTAATCTTGTCACGAGACTAGCCTTAACATCGAAGTTTTTTAAGGATATAGCTACATTAGTTTCTCCACCGCCGTAGGTAATATTAAATTTTTCGGCCTGAGAAAACCTCTCATGTTCTTCAGTTGCTAATCGTAACATCACTTCACCGAACACCACTACTTTTTGCATATGATCAAAAAAAATTGATTAAACACTAAAAGCCTCTGAAGAATTATTTAGGAATCTCAAAAATACTATCTCAATTCATGCCTGCCAAGTATATTCTGATTTAATTTTGTTTTTTATCACAATTTGTAGTTATGAACAATTAAAAAAGCACTACATATTAAAATTGTAGTGCTTTTTTTTCAATGATTTATCTCAATATCAGAAAGAATACCCTACTCCAACTCTTAAATTCAAGCCCTGCATAGGATAACCATTCCACTGATAATATTTAGATACAATTGCATTATTTAATTGAGCAAACATAGTCCACTTGGAACTTACCAGGTATTCAGCTCCCATATTAACATCAATTACAGATTTTAACTCTTTTACTTCATTTGATTCAACATCCAAAGCAAAGCGTTTTCCCATAGAATAAACGCCTAAATTCACCCACAAGTCCTCAATAGGTTCATAGTTCGCTATTAAGCCTATTTCAACATCTGGTTTATGCCATGCCTCTTTTAGATTATCAAGATTATAACCGTTATATTTTCCTTTTAAAAGAACATTCATACTTTGTGAAGGCTCATATTTTAATTCCCCGGATAAAGTTAACAGGCTTCCATCATCATATACCACATCAAATAAATTTGTTTGATTTATAGTTCCTATAGCGGATGACAATGCTGATTCTGTATTAAAGGATCTATTGATATAAAAGTGTTCATCCTCAAAAATTGAGTAATCAACCCTGGCCACAAAACTGGTTTGCGAACTAAAATTACCTTTTAGTCCACCAAAAAAATGCAAGCCACTGAAACTATTTAAAACATTAACATCAGGAGCTATAAATTGGTTTTCCTTTTGAATTTTTTGGTAGTTATTAATATCGTAATCACCCTGAACACCAGCAAAAGCACTAACAATACCATCGGCTATAACTAAATTAGCATCTACATGTGGTGCAATATTAAAACCATCTCCTTCTCCACCTAATAAGCTATAGGTATCTAAACCTACTTTAAAATCAACACCTTCAAACACAAAGCCCAAAGCTGGTGATATATTTAACACGGTTGTATTTCTATCCTGAAAATAATACAAAGGGCTATCAGAATCAGGAACAGACGTACCATAATAATCAAACCCCCCGGCAACATCTAAAAACATATCATCAAAATATATACGTGCTTTACCGTTTAAGCCTATTCCGTTTTCGCCCACACCTGTAATATTACTAAACGTATTCCATTTTAAATTGGCTTTAAAAGACACCTCATCAGGCTCCACTACTTTATTACCAAATCCTACATTCAAGCCAAAAGAACTCAATCTTTGCTTTCTGTCTGCCATAAGATGATCACCTGAAGTTGAATTTAATGGATCATAAAAATAATCCAAAGTTTCATCAATAGTTTGATATCCATAATAATTATAGATATTATGATCAAATTCTGCATCTAAAGAAAGTGTATAGTCATCCCAAAATCTTCTAAAGTACAAAGATGCCCATGTATCATGAATGGGTGCTTTTGATTTAGATTTATCTTCCAGTTCAATATCTCCATTAGAAGTTAAATGACCGATATTAAGTCCTAATGCATACTCCTCTGAACGCAACACATTGTAACTTAAATCACCAAACAATGTAACATAATTGCCTAATCCACCTTTAATATATGATTTATCCAATACGGTTTTCCGTTCGGGTTTTAATCGTGCAGCAGTAATAGGTTCAATAGCTATACCTGAAGCCATGGCTTTAGAAAGAATATTATAAGAAAAACTTGGATTAAAGGTGGTTGAATCAACTTCATCAACAGGAAGTTTATTAATTTTAAAAGCATCTGATATAATAGGATTATACTCCCTTACTACCTTTACATCCTGATTTAATTCCTGGGCATAAACTGAATTAAAAGCGCAGCTAACAAGCAGAATTAGTATATATATATAATTTTTCTTCATCGTAATACAATTTCTCTTTTACAGATTAATTATTGAATATTTAATGTATCTACAGATTCCTTTGCTGTGGACACAGCCATTTCTTCTTCTACAATTTTCAGACGGCTTTGAACCAATCCTTTAATATCATCATCCCCTTTATAATTTTCAGTGATACTTTGTAAATATTGTTTGGCCTGAAAATACTCTTTATTAGAAATATAAATATCAGCTAGTAATACAAAACTTCGAGCTAACCAATACTGATGAGAAGTTCCTTTATTGGCCAGGTCAAACACCTCATTTTCAGCTTTTGATTTATCTCCTGAATCATAATAATTTTGGGCTATGATATATTTAGCCTCGGCACCCTGAGCACTTTGCGGATTTTGAGCCAATATTTCATATTGTTTTAGTGCCAGTTCTCTTTCTCCTTGAGCCATTAATGCACCTGCTTTATAATACCTGGCTTCACGAACTATCTCACCGGCTACCTTAGGATCATTCATCACATCATCAGCTGCATGAATTGTTTTATCTAAATCGTTTAATTTAGAACAACAACGCATTACACCTATTTTGGCCTCCATCCTGTTTTCCTTTATCTCAGCAAGCTGCTCCAATTGCTCAAAAGAAGTAAGAGCTTCCTGAAATTTATCCATACTATAATTAATCTCACCGGAACGGATTAAAGCATCTTCTGTAAACAGATTTTTACCCGAATTTGTAACTACCGTATAGGCTCTTAAAGCATCATATTTTTCACCTTGCTTATATAAACAATCGGCCATATAATAGTTGGCATTTAAAACAAACATCCCCTGAGGATACCTGTTTAAATAATTCTGAAAACTCTTAATAGCCGGCTCACATTTACCTTCCATATAATATCTTTCTGCCGAAACGTAACTTAATGAATCCTGTTCCCTGACATCCACCTGCGCAAAGCTCCCCAGCGTTTTTGTATAAGCAACATAACCCTCTAAATCATTGTTATCCATATATATATTCCGAATCCCCAACAAAGACTCCATAGCCTCCTGTGTTCCGGGGAATTCGTTAACCACACGCTTATAAAACGACAAGGAATTATCATAGTCGTTTGAATTATAATAAACCAGCCCTAACTGAAGCATTGCTTTTTTAGAGTAGCTACTGGTTGGAAATTTTTCTTTAATCGTTTTGTATTTTCTAATGGCACTGCTTAAATCTCCTAATGCAACATAAGACTTACCCATTTCATAAAGTGCATCATCAACATAATTTGATTTAGAATACTTATTAATTAAGCCATTTAATTCCGAAATCTTAGCCTGATGATCTTTTAAAATACCTAATGAGATGGCTTTTTGATAAATAGAGTAATCCGGCGAAGCAGATACAATACGACTACCTTGTTGGTAATAATTTATGGCCTGTTGAAAATCTCTTTGCACAAAATAACAGTCACCAATCCTGTTATAAGCATCTCCTATGGTCGATGATGATTTGTCTTTTTCAATATTAATATACTTACGCCACCAGCTTTTAGCCGATTCATAATTCTTTTCTTTAAACTCTGCATATGCAATATTGTAATGGGCAAGACTAAAATATTCTGTCCCAAAACTTCCTGAAGTAAGAATAAACTTATTGTAATCTTCAACCGCATTGGCATATTGACTTAATCGATATTTGGCTTCACCTCTCCAGTAATACGATTTTACTTTTAAATCCTGATTATACTCGCTATATTTTAAACTGTAATCAAAATATTTAACAGCATCACTAAAACTCAAATTCGTAAATAAATCAATAGCTCTGTAATATGCTACTTTTTGTAAAGCCTGATAAACTCTGGCATTCTTAATTTTAATATTCTCAAGAGCACTTAATGCCTGCTGGTAGTTTTTTGTCGTTAAAAAAACCTTACCCAGATAATCATATGCCAAATCAATCTTATCACTTTCGGGGAATTTTTCAATAAAGCTTAAAAATGAATTTATTATTTCATTAAATGGAGAATAATTTAATTCGTAGCTTAATTTAATGGTATTAAACAAGGCGTCTTCCTGAATATCTTTATCAAAATCTAATTTAGAAGCTGCTTCAAAAGCCACTCTGGCTCTTTTTTTATCCTGTAACCTTAAATAACAATCTGCTAAATGATAATAAGCATTTTGCGCCATCTCATCATTTAATGAAGTAACCATACTTAAATACTCGGCAGCTTTATCATATTTCTTTTGAAAATAGTATGCAAAACCTAAATGATAATAGTCTTCACGATGCTTTTTTGAAGATAAACGAATCGTTGTTTCAAGATATTCTGTAGATTCAGAATAGTTTTTCTTGGCAAAATACGATTCTCCTACAATACGAGCCATATCAGCCTTTCTGGCATTAGAGCCCTCATCCATCAAGGGCAATGCATAATTAATAGCCTCATCATACTCGCCTCTTAAATAATAAATTTGAGCAATATAAAAAGGAACTAACTTTTTAAATGCACGAACGTCTTTTAACCTTTCAAAACCTTCTAACGCTGTTTCATAATTTCCTTTTTGATATTGAATATGAGAATAATAATAGTTTGCAGCATCGTAATATTTATTATCAACATCCTTTAAATCATAAAAATAACGATTAGCCACATCATACTCTTCTTCCATGAAATGGGCATACCCCTTTTTAAACCTGAAAGCATACCTGGTTTCCTCATCTAATTTAGATTCTTCAACTTCCTCAAACTTACGGATGGCTTGTTTATATTTTCGATTCTCAATTTTCATATCTCCCAAATGGAAATAGGCATAAGATCGTTGATTACTTTCTGGAAAATCAACAATAAACTTTTCAAACAAATATTCGGCATCACCATTTTCAAGCTTTTTAGCACAAACAGCCTGATAGTAACAAGCCATAGCATATTGATTAGACTCACCAGGAACAGATTGTCGGATAATCTTTTCAAATTGATCCCTTGCTGAACCAAATTTATCGAGACGATAGAGCTCCATTGCCTTTTCGAAGGCACGTTCCGGTTGTTTCAATCCCAATGATTGCTGTGAAAATAAAGAAAGGCTTATGAATAAAGCCAGAATGGTTGCAGATAGAAATTTTGTATTTATCATTAATATAAACTTTTCTTCAAATTACAATGCCAGGAGTAAACAATTATTGCACCTGAATATACCCCATAATATTTTACGGCCTTAAAGATATAAAAATTAGAGTTTGGCTTGTATACTTTATTAGTTTATAATGAAACGTAATTATTTCACAATTTATTTTTCTATTTTCACAAAAAATTAATTCATGCAATGTTCTTATCCTAAAAATTACAATCCTGAATTAATTACTCTTTTTTGTCAATATTTATTGTATACAGAAGATTTATCTAAAAATGAGTCGTAAAAATAACATTCCAATAGAAAACAAAAACGGTAATATAGTTGAATTAAAAAATACAGTTGTCAGACACAGGGAAAATATCGTTCTCAAAGATGTTAACCTGGAAGTAAAAAAAGGCGAATTCATCTATCTAATCGGAAAAGTAGGTAGCGGAAAATCTAGTTTACTAAAAACTTTTTATGCTGAGATTTCTGTTAATGAAGGATATGCGTTTGCTGTTGGATATGATTTAAAAAAAATTAAATCAAAGCAAATCCCTTTTCTAAGAAGAAAAATGGGAATTATTTTTCAGGATTTTCAACTTTTAAGTGATCGTTCGGTATATGATAACCTTAGCTTTGTTTTAAAAGCCACAGGCTGGAAAAACGACAAAGAGATGGACACCCGGATACGCGAAGTTTTAACTCACGTTGATATGCTTCACAAAGGCTACAAAATGCCACACCAGCTTTCGGGAGGAGAACAGCAACGTATTGGTATTGCACGAGCTTTATTAAATGAACCTGATCTTATTTTAGCAGATGAGCCAACAGGTAACCTGGACCCGGATACGACAAACGAATTAATGATTTTATTGCAGAAAATTTCTGAAACCGGAAAAACAGTAATAATGGCAACTCACAATTATGGCATGATTGATAAATACAAAGGTCGTATTTTAAGATGCGAAGATGCCAGATTAAAAGAAAGCGAGTAAGCAGGCGGCTGTATTCAGTATTCAGCTTTCCTATTGGCAGGAGACTGCAGACAGAGGACAAAACAGACGCTGACAGGTTTAATTTACAGGTTAAGGAACGCTGTCAGGTCTTTCATCAAATCGACAACTCAGCAATTCAACAAATCTCTAATAGTCAGCAAATTAATTATTGCTGCGCATTTTTTTTGTCATCGAAACGACGAAGGAGTTCAACAATACCTTATAATGTCAAGTTACATTGTTAATTAACGCAAATTATCACGAATTATTTTGAATGCGAATTAATATAAATTACAGCTAATTATTACGAATTGATATTTGCTACGCAAATGTTGCAATTTGAAACAATAGGGCCTAAGAGCTAAGAGCTAAGAGCTAGGAACTAAGAACCAAGAACTAAGAACTGTGGCCTAAGAACTAAACTATTGAAGTCTATCCAACGCTTTTTTAATACGTTTCATAGCTTCCTCTAAAAGTTCGTCGGAAGTTGCATACGAAAAACGCAGACACTTAGGACTACCAAAAGCTTCTCCTGTAACTGTAGCAACATAAACAGTTTCCAGTAAATACAGAGCTAAATCAGAAGCATTATTAATGGTATAACCATCAAAAGATTTTCCAAAGAAATAATCAACTTCAGGAAATAAATAAAAAGCCCCCTGAGGCTCATTAACTTTTAAACCTTTAATTTCCCTGGCGAGTTTCACAACCAGGTTTCTTCTGCGTAAAAACACTTGCTTCATTGCCAATGATGGCTCCTGAGTATCATTTAATGCAGCAACAGAGGCCATTTGAGAGACAGAACAAGCTCCAGATGTATATTGACCCTGCAACTTATTACAAGCATCGGCTATCCACTGAGGTGCTGCCATATAACCTATCCTCCACCCTGTCATAGCATATCCTTTTGACACACCATTAACAACAACAACCCGATCCTTTAACTCTTTAAACTGAGCAATACTTTCATGTTTCCCAATAAAATTAATGAGTTCGTAAATCTCATCTGAAACAATAATAATCTGAGGATATTTAACAAATACTTTTGCAATAGCCTCCAACTCCTCTTTACTATACAAACTACCTGTAGGATTTGATGGGGAACTAAATAAGAATATCTTAGTTTTTTCTGTAATGGCATTTTCCAGTTGCTCCGGTGTAATTTTAAAATCCTGGTCAATACCGGCTTCAACAATAACACTCTCTGCCTGAGCCAGATTTACTATCTCAACATAACTCACCCAATATGGTGCTGGAATAATAACCTCATCACCAGGTCCTGTTAAACTTAGTAAAACATTAGCTATTGATTGTTTCGCACCATTTGATACGACAATCTGCGAAGGAGTAAACTCTAAATTATTATCTCTTTTAAACTTAGAACAAACAGCCTCCCTTAGCAATGGCAAACCTGCAACCGGTGTATATTTTGAAATATTATCATCAATTGCTTTTTTAGCAGCATCTTTAATATGATCCGGAGTGTTAAAATCTGGCTGACCAATACTTAAATTAATTACATCATGTCCTAAACTTTGAATTTCCCTGCTCTTTTGAGACATGGCTAAAGTTGCCGACTCATTGACATTTGCTAATCTTTCTGAAATATTCATTCTGTTGCTTATCTATTGTTTCTTCTAATGAATTACCTGAATTAAAACAAATGGTATGTTGCAAATCATAACAAATACTGCTATTTTCACCCAATAATTTGACATGAGTGCCTTCATCCATTAATCGGGTGCAAAAGTAACAATTTAAATATTATGGAAGTTTTTCTTGAAATAATAAAATACACTTTACCTTCTGTTATTGTATTTCTAACAACTATAATCACTGTAAGATGGTTTTTAAAAAGCGATTTAGAACGCAAACGCCAGGAATTTCTACTAGGAAAATTTAAAGAATCTTTACCTACCCGTTTAGCAGCATACGAACGACTAACTTTATTTTTAGAAAGAATAAAGGCCGAATCTATAGTTATCCGCGAACAATCGCACGCACTGAATTGCAAACAATTTCAAACGCTATTAATTACTACTATCAGAACTGAATTTGAACATAATATTGCCATGCAGGTTTATGTACCATCTGCCACCTGGCATTTAGTAAAAAAAGCAAAGGAAGAAATGGTCAGGTTAGTAAATGTTTCTGCAAGCTACGTAAAGGTTAGCGATCCTTCAATTGCGCTTGGCAAAACGATGATAGAACAATATCAAAATGAAACAGCCTACCATTTTAAAAAAGCTTTAGATGCTTTAAAAAATGACGTACAGTCTTTTTACATCTAAAACATACTCAACAAAACCACTTACAACAAAAAGCTTATCTGGTGAAAGACAAAACAAATACACATATTATAGAAAATCAAGCCAAAGGAGATGGATTTCCTGATGTCAGAAAAATATTTCGATTAGTAATTACCAATTGGTATTTATTTGCAATATCAATTCCCATTTGCTTTGCTGTATTATTTTTTCACAATCGCTATACGCAAAATGTGTACAGAGGATCGGTTACTGTGATGCTCAAAAGTGATGAACCCAAAAGCATATCAAGAGCAGACTTAATTGAAGGGTTTGGATTATCTCCCGAAATGAAAAGTCTTGAAAATCAAACCATCATCCTACGATCAAAGAAAGTTGTAAAAAGAGCCATTGACCTGTTGGATTTTGCTATTGATATTTATAGCAATGGTTTTATGATGGATTACGATATGTACAGAAAGAGTCCGTTCAGCATTGAAATGGATTCATCTCATGTACAAATTTTAAATACACAAATTCATATAAAACCCGAAGAAAACAATAAAGTAACTGTTTACATAGAAACGCCCAATGCCACATTACATTCATTTAAAGACGAAAAGTATCATGGTGGAAGCGGAGCTATTTCTTTCAGAAAAACAATAAACTGGGGAGAAGAAATTGAGACTCCGTATACCAAATTCAGGTTAATCAACAAGCAATCCGGATTAAATACGGAAGTTGAATATTACTTCTATTTCAGATCGCACGATTGGCTTGCTGACAATTACAGGTGGCGAGTTTCTGTTTCTCCATACAAAGACGGCAGTTCAATCATATACATTTCCACAACAGGGTTAAACACCAGTAAGATTATAAATTTTTTAAATGCCTTAAGTCAAATTTATTTAGAGCAAAGTTTAGAACGCAAGAACGAAATAGCGTCAAGAACCATACACTTCATCGACAATCAACTCAATAATGTTGCAGACAGTTTACGAAAAACCCAGGAAAAACTAATCAGCTTTCGTAAATCAAACACCTTTAGTGCGCCCACTGAAATCACAAATCGTTTTGCAGAACAATATTTTGAACTGGAAAAAGAATTTAAGATAATTAGCTTACGTAAAGAATATTACAAGAATCTAAGCAATCAAATTTCTAATAATCCTTCAGGCGAAGACTTTTTATTACCAGCATTTTCTGACGATGCAAATGGTCTTATTTCAAATTTAGTTGTTGAGATGCTTGAACTAATCAATGAACGTAAATTAGTAGAAGCTCAAGGAACTGAAATAAATCCGTATTTAGATGAATTGGATCGAAAGATTGTAGTCAGCAAGCAAAATTTATTGACCGCTCTGGACAAACTTCTTGAGAACATTGACATTGAAAAAAACAGATTAAGAGCACAAATGCAGGAATTGGCTTTAAAAATGAATCAACTTCCTGAATTGGAAAGAAAATATTTAGATATTGAGCGTAATTACAAACTTAATGACGCTATATATACTTTTTTGTTGCAAAAACAAAGTGAAACACAAATCACAAAAGCTTCTAACACTCCGGATAATGAAATTATAGACGAAGCTTCAATCACGGGTGTTGTTTCTCCTAATCGTAAGAAAAACACACAACAAGCCTTAATGTTGGCTTTTGCTATTCCTATTGGCATTATTGCTTTAAAAGAATATTTAAATAACAAAATAAGAGACAAGCAAGATCTCAACTCAATTTGTCCTTCTATACCTGTTATTGGATATATTCCTCAATACAAAGGCCACTTCCACAATGTTATTGAAGAAGAACCTTTATCAAACATATCGGAAGCCTTCAGGGGCATCAGAACAAAATTAAAGTTCATGTGCCCTTCCGAAAAATCACCGGTCATTACGATTACATCAACAAATACCGGAGAAGGAAAAACATTTTGTGCACTTAACCTTGCCACGGCCTTTGCCATATCCGGTAAAAAAACAGTGCTTGTAGGTTTCGATTTAAGAAAGCCAAGATTAACCGAAATCTATAAACATCATAATCATGAAGGGTTATCCAATTACCTTATCGGACAATCAAAAGTAAAAGATATTATTTATCAGGGAGGGATTGAAAATTTAAATATTATACCTTCCGGTGCGATACCTCCAAATCCTTCAGAACTGATTGCCAAATCACGTACTTCCGAATTATTTAAAAAATTAAAAGATGATTTTGATGTTGTTATTGTAGATTCTCCCCCTATTGGTGTAGTTGCTGACGCCAGAGTATTAATGGAATTCAGTCACTGTCAGCTATTTGTTATCAGATCTTCAAAAACACATAAAGAACATTTCAAACACACTATTCAAAATCTTCTTTCAGAAGGCGTTAATCATGTTGGTTTTATATTAAATGACTTGACGCAAAACACCGGAGGTTATAATTATTATACCGAACGGTATTATATGGAAAATAAAAAATAGGAGTATTTATAATTATATGATTATTCAGGAAAATTTCTCATTAAAAAACCATCACACTTTTCACTTTAATGTTAGCGCTAAATATTTTGTTGCTCCTACATCACAAGAGCAACTCATTGAAATCATTAATGATCAGATCGTTGATAAAAAAAATATCTTAATTCTTGGTGAAGGAAGTAATATTCTTTTTACCAATGATTACAACGGGTTAATTATCAAACCTGTTATTGACAGCATAAATATTATTGATGCTAACAAACAAAAAGTATGGGTAGAGGTTGGAGCCGGAGTTGTATGGGATGATTTTGTAAACTGGGCTGTATCAAACAACTTTTATGGTATTGAAAATTTATCACTTATTCCCGGTACTATTGGAGCCTGTCCTGTACAAAACATAGGAGCATATGGAATTGAAGTTAAAGACGTGATTACTCATGTAAACGGAATATTTATTGACAGTGGCAGCACTTTTAGTTTAAAAAATAATGACTGTAATTTTTCATACAGAAACAGCATATTTAAAAGCGAACACAAAGATAATATCATCATTACCTCTGTATGCTTTGAACTAAGTAAGGAGGAGCATTATCATTTAAAGTATGGAGATGTAAATGATAAAGTTAAAGAGTTAGGTGGCCTGAATTTAAGTAACATCAGAAAGGCAATTATTGAGATCAGAGAATCCAAACTTCCCGATCATAATATATTTGGCAATGTAGGCAGTTTCTTTAAAAATCCTATCGTAGATAAAATGGTTGCTGATAATATTAAAAACGAATTTCCGGAAGCACCTGTATATCCTGTTTCTGAAACTCAATCTAAAGTTGCTGCCGGATGGATGATAGACCAGTGTAATTGGAAAGGCAAATCTATAGGCAATGCTGCTGTTCATGACAAACAGGCTTTGGTATTGATTAATAAAACAGGTAAGGCAAGCGGCAAAGATATTTTAAAGCTTGCATCTGAGATAGAAGAATCTGTTTTCCAAAAATTTGGTATTAGAATAGAAAAAGAAGTGAACGTAATCTAAAAATATTGCAGTATTCGATAGCACAAACAAAACTCAAAAGCTATCGTAATACTGCAACAAGTAATAATAGGAAACCCAATCTTCCTAAGATAATATCTTATATCTAATTTTTCATTACTAACAAAGAGTCCTCAAACTCCTTTTTAAGAATTTCCACCACAAAGTCGGGAACTGGCATAGGAACTCTGGTCTCTTTATTCACAAAAACCACTTCAGAATTTCCTTTACTGACCAACTTACCTTCCTGATTTTTTATCTCAAAGATAAATTCAAATCTAACTTTAGGTAAATTCCTGATTATCGTTGTAACAGTTAACAACTCATCATACCTTGCCGGGGTTTTATACTGAATATTAAATGAGATTACAGGTAACATATAACCTTTAGCTTCCAATTCATAATCATGAATACCATACTTTCTCAACAACTCTGTTCGTGCCTGGTGACAATAAGTTACATGATTGGCATGATACACGTATCCCATCTGATCTACTTCATTATAACGCGGTCGTATTTCAAACTTATCTACAATCATTATTTCTGTTTAATTTTCAGATATTTTCTGCCAAATACTTCTTATTTGCTTTGCCAGATCTGAATCAGGTAAATATTCAATTAAGGTCTTCCCTTTAACCATTGATGCCACCCATTGCTTATCAAATGGAATCTTAGCTAACAAAGGAATATTATTATCACTAAAATATCTTTCCAAATCCTCACTTACTGAACTATTAATATCAGCTTTATTAATAATTCCCATCACAGGAATGCGAAATGATTTAACAAGCTCCACTAATCTCGCAGCATCATTTAAGCCCGACTTTGTAGGTTCGGTCACCAAAACCACCAGGTTTGTTCCTGATATAGAAGATATAGCAGCACAACCTATTCCTGGAGGACCATCATTAATAATAAAATCGGCATGATGCTCTTTAGCTATTTCTTTGGCTCTGCTTCTGATTTTAGACACCAGGCGACCTGAATTTTCTTCTCCCGGCCCCATCCTGGCATGAACCATAACTCCAAATCGGGTTGTTGAAACATACCATGAATTGTCTTTGTTTACTTTTGTTGATATGGAATCAGAAGGACATATTCTTTCACATAGCCTACATCCTTCGCAAAGAAAAGGATTCACGTTATAAGAACCATCCTCTGATTTATCAATAGCATTAAAACGACAGTACTCAATGCATACACCACATTCGGTACAAGTTTCATTATTAATAATGGCATAGCTACCACTTTCAAACGAGAAAAACTCTTGCACTTTTGGTTGAAGCAACAAATGTAAATCAGAGGCATCAACATCATTATCACACAAAACCGCATTAGTTGCAACACTTGCCAAGGCTGCTGTAAATGATGTTTTACCGGTTCCACCTTTACCGCTAAGAATGGTAATTTCCTTCATTTACAAATATTTTTTTACTCAATACATTCACTATATTCATAAAATCACTCCTTAAAAAATCAGGCATATAATCCCCCAATAAACCTTCTGCGTAAAGTTTTGCAAATTCTCTCCTAAACGGGATCTCTCCTATAATTTCAATATTATTCTCTATCAGATAGTTTTGCGTTTCCTGAGAACCCAAACCTGACTTATTAATGATGACTCCATAATTTTTATGCAAGTCATTCATCAATTCAACGGTTAACTTCAAATCATGCAATCCAAAAGGCGTTGGCTCTGTTACTAATATTACATAATCCGCATCTGATACGGATTGCACAACAGAACAGCTGGTTCCCGGGGGTGCATCATAAATGATTATATCGCAATCTGAATTCTTCCTGTTCTTCAGTTCCTTAATCAACATGGTTTGCATAGCCGAACCAATCCGCAATTTACCTTCCAGCAAACCCTTACCGAGACCTAAATTATAATTTGTAACCGTTCCGATGGGATGCTCTGTTTCTTTTAAAGCACCTGCAGTACAAGCCACAGAACACGCTCCACACGAATGACACAATACATCATTGACCTGAATAAACTTTACCGGGGGAATGATTGTAAGTGCGTTAAATTCGCAATACTCTGCACATTTTCGACAGTAGGTACACAGACTTTCATCAATCCTGGGAATCATTTGATATATTACTTCTTGCAATTCCTTTTCAGGATTAGAAAAAAATAATAAATCATTAGGCTCCTCAACATCACAATCCACAATTTGAATATTCCCAGTAAGCTCTTTTGCCAAAAAATGATATAAATTAACAGCAACTGAGGTCTTTCCTGTACCTCCTTTCCCACTTGCTATTGCTATCTTAAAGCTCATTTATAAAAATTTCTTTTTTTATTTTACAACCAAACTTCCCTTTCTAACTCCAAGCATTTTTGCTATAGGATCACATTTAGCCATTAACAAAAAGTATATTGATTTATAATCAACGTGCATTAAACCTTCAAAATTTCCCTGACCTTTTGAGATAATCAGATCTGCATTATTAAACATTTCTAAAAACTCATCAGAACAGTAATCCAACAAGGTAGAAGGAGCATCAAAACCATTAGAAACAATATTACAAACCTGATCCAAAGCCACAAATCCGGCATCTTCGTAAGTAACATCATTTATAACAGGTTTACCCCTAACAGCATAAGTCAAATCAGGGTGTTGCAAAAATTCTATCAACAACTTATCAAACACTATCTCTCCAGCATTATCACCCAAATACAAAACACTTTCAGCTTTTTTAATTTTTGAAAGAAGTTCTTTGGTGTGATCAATTGTAAAAGGTAATTCAATAAGTTCTTTAATTTTAAGAGTAATATCTGCCGGTTGGGTATGCGCCCCGTAATCTATTATATTACCGGCAACAGTTAACTTAACTGCAGTATATAAAGGATCTTTACTATTTAAAATAAAAGATTTCCAGTATTCATAATCTGCTAATAAGATTTTATTGGCAAATAATTTTTCTTCTCTATAAAGTGAATTACACTGAATCTTTTCACCAGCCAATCTATGAATGAAAGTCGCAATATAAGGATTCGGTTGATCTTTAAACTCTTGCAAAATCGTTTTTGATTCCTTTGTTAACACTTCAGCATCATCATGCGATAAATCAAACTTTTTGATAAGCCTGTCAATCGATTTAAGATGACAATCATAGCATAAATCCACCATTTTTAATGGTCGCAATAATTAGCCGTGAATGACAAGGATTCTGTTAAAAAACCACTAACTAACTCTTTAACAGAAAGCTGAGGAGCTCCAACAAATGCATTAACACCATTTGATTGAAACAACTGAATGGCTTTTTGCCCCATTCCTCCAGCAATAATATCAGTAACGCCTCTTTCAGATAAAAACTTTGGTAATAAACCAGGTTCATGTGGAGGAGGAACTATTTGTTCTTCAGCTACAATTTCACCATCAGCCACAGACACCAGAGCAAAAAACTTACAGTGTCCAAAATGACCATCTAAAACACCTGCTTCATTTACAGGTATAGCAATCTTCTTGTTCATAATATTTATCATTAAAACCTGGGAAAAAGTAACAGGGTATTTTCGCAGCAAAACCGTAAACTATCATAATATCATTAAGCAACAATAACTTATATCAGACAACATTCTAATAAACTTGTAATGAAGAATTCAAAACATCTTTAGAATTAAAATTGAGTTGCTTAAATACCTGCAAATACCCTGCTACATGAATATAAAACACTCTATTTAATCTTATTTATAATATCTTGCACTTTTGATCCTTCATTTTGAAGAATAACCATCTGGATTTTAAACTTATCCAAAAGATCTTTTGCTTTAGGCCCAAAATCTCCACTAATCACTTTCCCAACACCTAACTCTACCATTTTTTCCGAAACCTTTAATCCTGCTCCGTTACTTGCTTCTGCATTTTCGTTTTTAACAAATGTACATTCTCCACTCTCTTCATCATGTAAGCAAAACCATGCAGCTCTTCCAAAACGTAAGTCAAAATCAGAATCTAAAGAATCTCCTGTTGATGTAATTACAGTCTTCATAGGTATATTTTTTATAGATAATAAATTACAATAGTTAGTTAACTTTTTATAGTCTTTTAATTGATAGCTATATGGACATCATTGTTAAATGTATAAAACAGTGGGAATAAGCGCCTTGCAAATCTGTCTTATGTCTTATGACTTATGTCTTATGTCTTATGACTTAGGTCTTTTGTCTTTTGTCTTTTGTCTTATGTCTTATGTCATAGGTCTTATGTCTTTTGTCTTAGGTCTTTTGTCTTATGTCTTATGACTTAGGTCTTTTGTCTTTTGTCTTATGACTTAGGTCTTATGTCTTATGTCTTAGGTCTTATGTCTTATGTCTTTTGTCTTATGACTTAGGTCTTTTGTCTTATGTCTTATGTCATAGGTCTTATGTCTTTTGTCTTAGGTCTTTTGTCTTATGTCTTATGTCATAGGTCTTATGTCATAGGTCTTATGTCATAGATCTTATGACTTATGACTTAGGTCTTTTGTCTTATGCCCTATGCCCTACGCCCTATGCCTTAAATTCCTTATTGATTTATTAACTCTGTTGAAGTTGACTTACAAATAGGACAGCTTGTATTTTCAACTGATGCTGGCTTTGTAAATTTAGCATGACAATCATGACACACGAACCACATTCCATCCAACTCAACATTTCCATACACCGTCACAATTTCTTTAGCTTCAGTCAGAGCTTTAGCCACCTTTCTTCTTGCACTTTCATAAATTCGTGCAAAAGTAGGACGAGAAACCCCCATTAGCTTTGCTGCTTCATCATGATTCAAAAGATCATAATCAGCTAACTTAATAGCTTCATATTCTTCGTATAACAACTCCACAACTCCATTTGAATCTCCATTTATTCCAAAAGGTCTGTATCCTTTAAATTTAGGTGGAGCAACAATTTTTCTTAATGTTTTTCTTCTTGGCATGAGAACTAAATTCAATTCAATTGAGAATATTCTCCTTGCAAATATAAAGAGAATATTCTCAATTAAAAGTTATTTAATATATTTTAATAAAAAATTTCACTACCCGACTCTAATACGCCAGATAACAAAACGAAAAAATGAAGCCTTTAAGATGGTGTTTAAAGGCTAATTTTGCAGTAAGATAGGAAATATTACAGTTACTATTCTATTAATTACTTTGGTTTGCAATTGCTTTATTGATTTTTTTTATCTCGTAAACTACGAAGTACAGAGCTATCAATGCAGCTATAGTATCGGCAATTGGAGTAGAATACCAAACACCTTCCAATCCAAAATACGGTGGCAAGATAAACAAGCACGGAATTAACACGATCACTTGTCGCAACAAGGATATAAGACTTGCTAACCCTGCTTTTCCAATGGATTGATAATAATTACCGATAATAATCTGGAAACCAATTAACGGCAGAGCCATTAAAAATATTTTTAATCCCTGAACTCCTATTTTCAGCAATTCGGCATCATCATCATTAAAAAGCAAAATAATTTGTCCAGGAAACAACTGACTTACTAAAAATCCAAAGATGGAAAAAACGGTGGCCGCTATTATTGCTATTACTAAAGTATACTTAACCCTTTTATAAATCTTAGCTCCATAGTTAAATCCAATGATAGGCTGTATTGCCATATTAATAGCTATAACAGTCATTACAATCAACATAGCAACACTCATGATAACACCAAGAGCACCTACAGCAAGGTCGTTTCCATATTTAACAAGCTGAAAATTATAAATACCAAATACTGCGCTGGAAGCCAATTGCATACTAAAAGGAGCAAATCCTATTGTAATAATATACCATATAATATCACGTTTCAGAGCCATATTTCGGAAGTGCAATTTAATTACTGAGCGACTGCTTTTAAAATGAGCAATAACCCAAACACAAAGAACGATCTGCGAAATAACAGTAGCGTAAGCAGCACCTTGCACTCCCATATTCCATTTCATAATAAACAGCCAATCAAGAACAATATTAACCCCAGCACTTAAAAGCATTGACACCATGGCTATTTTAGCACTGCCCTCTGATCTGATTAAATTATTTAAAGCATAACCAACAACATTAAAAATAGCACCAGCCAGAATAATATTTAAATATTCTTTTGCATAGCTATATGTTTCAGCATTAATACCAAAAAATTCCAACAAAGGATCACCAATGGCAAATCCGATAGCGGTAATTAATGCCGAAACAATAATCATTAAAACAAATGAGTTACCCAAAACCTTCTCTGCCCTGTCAAAATCCTTTTTTCCCAGGTTCAACGAAATTCTGACCCCGGCACCCATACCTACCATCATTCCAAATGCCATCATGATAATCATGATTGGAAATATCGCACTTAATCCGGCTAAAGCCAACGAACCAACACCCCTACCAATATATATTCTATCGACGATATTATACAGTGAGTTAATAATAACACCTGCAAATGCCGGCAAAAAATACTTCCACATTAATTTAGGAATAGATTCAAACTCTAATTCCTTTACATTCTTACTCTGTCTACTCATTACAAAATTTTAAGTCGGCAAAGTTAATTATTTTAGGTTTGATCTGAATTTAAAAAACGTGAACTAAAAAAAATACCTCTTAAAACACAATTGTAAACTTAAGCGTTAAATCTCTTTCATTTTTTCCTTAACATCTTCTATGGAATATACCGGCAAGTGACAACAATTATTTTTACACAAATGAAAAACCAACTGTTCACTTTTTTTATTCTCTGTTAAAGGTATATCGTGATCGCCTGAAGCCAAAAATACATATGGATCATACTCTTTCAATAAATCTTTACGGGCACTATCTTTACCTTTTCCTGAAAGAACAAGCTCATAATTTTCATAGATAAAGAACAACTTTAAACGTTGCCAGTTGGCATAATATTTACCATGCTGATCTATACGACCACTCAGGTTTTTAAGCATTTGCAAAGAGGTTGAATAAGCTTCTTTATTTAAAAAGTATTTACTTAAACGATAAAGATTTAATGCCATTACTGAATTTGAAGCAGGGATCACATTATCGGCAGTTTCACTTTTACGAACCAACAAAGGGTCATCATTGATTGAGGTATAATAAAACAATTGATTATCATCATTAAAAAAATGTGCTGTTGCATATTCACACAATTCATTGGCCAAAAGAATCCATTGCTCATCAAAGCTTGCCATATATAACTCAATCCAGGCATCTATCAACAATGCATAATCATCCAGAAAAGCATTGATGCTGGCTTTTTTACCTTTAAGAATCCGCCACAAACCTCCATCTTTTTGAAAGGCTTTACTCTTGATAAATATAGAGGCCTTTACTGCATCTTTTAAATACACATCATTACCAGTAGCTTTATATGCCACCACCAAACCTTTGATCATAATTGCATTCCATGAGGTCAGGATTTTATCGTCCAATGCAGGTCTTATTCTTTCTGACCTCTTATGATGCAACAATGTTACACTGTTATGGATCCATTTCCTTAAACTTTTAGCTTCAAGTCCCTTTTCAATAGCAAACTCATCCACTGACATCATTTGAAAAAGAACATTCTTTCCATTTTCCCAATTCCCTTCCTCGGTAATATTGAATAACTCACAAAAAAGCGCACTATTTTCTTTTAAAACCGACTCTATTTCATTTTTAGTCCAAACATAATAACGTCCTTCTTCTCCTTGGCTATCAGCATCTAATGAAGAATAAAAACCGCCCTCAGGAGAAGACAATTCATTTTTCACAAAAGCAATCGTTTCATCAACTACCTTTTTAAACAAAGGATTTTTTGTAATTTGATAGGCAATAGCATATACCTCAATCAATTGTCCCTGATCGTACAACATTTTTTCAAAATGAGGCACTTTCCAGATGGCATCCACAGAATACCTTGAAAAACCGCCCCCCAGATGATCATAGATACCTCCCCAGGCCATTCTGGAAAGACTCAGATTAACATATTCCAAAATATCCGAATCCTGATTTTTCTGTAGATAGGCAAGCAAAAAATGATATTCTACGGGCATTGGAAACTTAGGGATACCACTATTCCCTCCCCATACAAAATCTAAATTAGCCTTCCATTTCTCAATAGTTTCTTTCATTACTTCATTGGTAAAAAGAACCGAATCTTTAACCAATCCAACAAAATCCATTCGCTCAATACCAGCCTTAATTTGCAAAGCTAAATCTTCAAGTCTTGCTCTGTCATCATCATACAAATGCTTCACCTCTTTTAAAAGGTTCATCCATTGACGTTTTTGAAAATAAGTCCCGGCAAAAAATGGTTGTCCGTCAGGTAATGCAATAATATTCAGAGGCCATCCACCTCTTCCTGTAGTCAAATGAGCCACATCCATAAAAACATGATCCAAATCCGGTCGCTCTTCCCTGTCAATTTTTATAGACACATAATGTGCATTCATATATTCAGCAACTTCATGGCAACTGAAGCTCTCTTTTTCCATTACATGACACCAATGACAGGCTGCATATCCTATAGAGACAATAATTAATTTATTCTCAATTTTGGCTTTTTCCAAAGCATCCTTTACCCAAGGATACCAATAAACAGGATTTTTGGCATGCATTAGTAAATAAGGGCTCATTTCATTAGCTAAAGCATTTTTAGCTTGTATCATAAATAATTCTTTAGTTTTCATCCGTTCGTTATTATGCCAAACACATGAAATTACCATAAGGTTTACTTTTTTAAGTAAAAAATTACAAAAAATTAAAGAGCTATTACATTTAGAAAAAAGGCAAAAATTACAATACTTGCAGCTTGAGAGCTCATAAAATATCTATATTTGTTGCTATCAAAAAAAGCTAAAAAACATTTTTCATGAACGAAAAGCTACTTCTCGAACTGGTTAGAATGCGTATGCCATTTGGCAAATACAAGGGAACAATATTATGCGATTTACCTGAACCATATCTTGTCTGGTATCATCAAAAAGGCTTCCCGGAAGGAAAATTAGGAATGCTTTTAGCTACCCTTTACGAAATTAAATTAAATGGATTAGAATACTTGTTAAAACCACTTAGATAGAGATTGAAAGTTGAAAGTTGAAAGTTGAAAGTTATTTGCTGCTGCATATATCCTTAAGAGTGGTACTGTTACTAGCTCTTAGTTGTTAGCTCTTAGCTCTTAGTTGTTAGGATTAAGGATGAATTAGCTGTCGAGTTGATAATTCGTCGAGTTGTTGAATTGATTAGGGCGTAAGGCCACAGTATTTCAAATTGCAACATTTGTGCAGCAAATAACAATTCGTATTAATTAACTGTAATTCAAATTTATTCGTTGTTAAAATAATTCGTGATAATTTGCGGAAATTAGATGACCAAAAAAAACATTGCGCAGCAATAAATAATCTGATGACTATTAGTATGTTGTTAAATCGTCGAGTTGTTGAATTGATGATTTGATTAAAGATTAGTGATTAAGGATTAATGATTAGCTAGCAGAGTAAACAAAGTTGCATAACGAAAACCAAAATCCGTAAGGATTTGTCTTTGCGCCCTTAGTATTGATGAGTTAGTTGTTATTATTCAAAACTTTAAAGTGAACTCCGGCTTTGCGGGCTTTGCGAGGAAAACAGAAGTTGAAAGTTAAAAATTGAAAGTCATTTACTGCTGCATATATCCTTCTAAAGATTTATACTTTTTGCTCAAGCCGCCATGGCTTTTACTTTTTTTCTACAGTCAAAAAAAGTAAACAAAAAAGTCCGCCGGCTACACCTTGCGAGCTCATAAAAACTACGTCATTTAGATTAAAATCGCTGAACTCGCCCTTCGTGCCTACGGGCTTCAAACAGCACCGATTTTTTTAATCTAAATTTCCTTGTTTTATGGCTCACCAGCTGATGCCGGGGCTCCTGTGCTAAAGAGGTGTTCTGTTTTTGATTAGGGATTAAGGATGAATTAGCTGTCGAGTTGATAATTCGTCGAGTTGTTGAATTGATTAGGGCGTAAGGCCACAGTATTTCAAATTGCAACATTTGTGCAGCAAATAACAATTCGTATTAATTAACTGTAATTCAAATTTATTCGTTGTTAAAATAATTCGTGATAATTCGTAATCATTCGTTGCAATTCGCATTTATAAAGAATTCGTGATAATTTGCGGAAATTAGATGACCAAAAAAAACATTGCGCAGCAATAAATAATCTGATGACTATTAGTATGTTGTTAAATCGTCGAGTTGTTGAATTGATGATTTGATTAAGGATTAAGGATTAGGCCATTAGGTCATTAGGTCATTAGCTGACAGATGTAGGCGAAGAAAGCTTTTAGTTGTTAGTTCTTAGCCCTTAGCTCCTAGCCCTTAGCCCTTAGCTCTTAGCTCTTAGCTCTTAGCTCTTAGCTCTTAGTTGTTAGGATTAAGGATGAGATTAATACTATTACGATGTTAAAAAAGATGAAATCTGTCATTATTTTCCATCTCCTTCTGACTGAGTTTACTTTGATTTATTATTTTTGTTTATTGAAAACATTACAAAACTCATGGCTAATAATAGAGAGATCATTCTTGTTAATATCTCCGGAGAAGACAAACCCGGGTTAACTTCATCATTAACAGAAATATTATCACATTATAACGTACAAATACTTGACATTGGTCAAGCTGTTATTCACGACGATCTTGGATTAGGAATTTTATTTGAAGTTCCTCAAGCTTATGAATCAGCCCCTATTTTAAAAGACTTACTTTTTAAATCATACGAAATTGGTGTTAAAATTAAATTTACCCCTATTTCTGAACAAAGATATGGCGAGTGGGTAACACACCAGGGAAAAGAAAGATTCATTATTACTTTGCTGGCACGAAAAATAACAGCAGAGCATATGGCAAAAGTAACCCGTGTTATTTCTTCACAACAATTAAATATTGACACGATCACCCGTCTTTCCGGAAGAATTGATCTTAACAACGAACCTACTCAAAACAAAGCTGTAGTTGAGTTTTCGGTTAGAGGCACCCCCATTGATGCTGAGATTATGAAAAGCGATTTCATGGAACTTTCTAGTAAAATCGGCGTTGATATCGCATTTCAGGAAGACAATATTTTCAGAAGAAACCGTCGCTTGGTTTGCTTTGATATGGACTCTACTCTTATTCAAACTGAAGTTATCGATGAACTTGCAGAAAGAGCCGGTGTTGGAGCTAAAGTAAAAAAGATTACCGAAGCTGCCATGCGAGGTGATATTGACTTTAATGAAAGCTTTATTCAAAGGGTTAGTTTACTTAAGGGTTTGAATGAAAATGTAATGAAAGAAGTGGCTGAAAACCTTCCTATTACCGAAGGAGCAGAACGCCTGATGCAAACTTTAAATAAATATGGCTACAGAACAGCTATTTTATCTGGTGGATTTAACTATTTCGGAAATTATCTTAAAGCAAGATTGGGTGTTGACTATGTTTTCTCGAATGAACTTGAAATCAAAAAAGGAAAACTAACAGGGAAACACATTGGTGATATTGTTGATGGAAAAAGAAAAGCTGAATTACTTAAACTTCTGGCATTTAAAGAGGATATTCATTTAGATCAGGTAATTGCTGTTGGCGATGGCTCTAACGATCTTCCTATGCTACAGTTGGCCGGACTAGGTATTGCTTTCCATGCAAAACCAAAAGTAAAAGCAGGTGCCGACAACTCAATTTCTACATTAGGACTAGATGCAATTCTTTATATGCTTGGTTTCAGAGACAGAGAAATTAACAGATAAAAGAATTAAAGGAATATGAAGTTGGGAGCACGGAGCATAGAGCATAGAGAATAAAAAACTATAAAAAAAGCTACACTTGAATTTCAGGTGTAACTTTTTTTTCAGTCGTTAGCAACTTGCCTTTAGTGCATTGTCATTAGTTTATATAAACTGTTAAATCAAACATTCAACAGCCTGTCAGTCTTATTGACTTTCAACTTTCGACATTTCACTTTTAACTCGTATCTATCTGAACTTAATAATCTTTTTCATGGTACCATCATAAATATTAAACTTATGGTATCCACATTCTAAAGCGCCATTATATAACCTAAGCTTTTCTAATGGCTTTAAGCCTACATTCTTTAAAGCCTCTTTGTTAGAAGTGATGATCCATGCATCATATCCGGTAAAGGTATGTTTTAATTGATTTCCTATCATCCTGTAAAAATCAACAATATCCTTATCTTTCATCAAACGCTCTCCATAAGGTGGATTCATAATAATCATTCCTTTAGGGTAATGTGGCTCTAATTTTTCAAATGATGACACTGAAAAATTAATATCTCTGTTAAATCTAAATCCTAAAGCCGACTCACGTGCAATATCAATGGCTCTCACAGATGCATCACTACCAAAAATCTTTAATCGCGGATGTTCAATTTTATCTTTTGCCTCCTCCACAATTTTATTCCATAACGCTTCATCATAATCATTCCACCCCATAAAACCAAAACTCTTTTTATGAAGTCCGGGAGGATAATTACGTGCATACATTACTGCTTCCATTAAAATAGTTCCAGAACCACACATTGGATCAATCAAAGCCATTTTTTTATCCCATCCCGAAAGCAATACCATCCCGGCAGCTAACACCTCATTAAGTGGAGCTTTATGGTTTCCAACTCTATAGCCTCTTTTATGCAGTGAATCGCCTGAACTATCCATTGATATCGTAACACTATCTTTGGCAATATGAATCACCAACCGCACAGAAGGATTTTCTACATCAACAGAAGGACGCTTACCAAACTTATCTCTAAACTGATCTACTATAGCATCTTTAGCTTTTAAAGCAACAAACTTAGAATGCGTAAAAATTTCTGAATAAACTACCGGATCAATAGCTAAAGTATTATCAACAGCCATTATTGTTGACCAGTCAAACTTTTTAATGCCATCATATAATTCCTGATCGCTTTTTGCAGTAAATTTATGAATGGGGTGAAGTACCCTGATTGCAGTTCGCAACAACAAGTTTGACTTATACAAAATTTCCTTATCTCCTTCAAACTCTACGGCTCTGTTAACCTCTTTAATATCCTGAGCCCCTATTCCCTTTAATTCCTCAGCTAGAACACCCTCCAGCCCATGAAAAGTTTTTTGCAATCAGCTTCAATGTAATATGTCTTTAATGAATAACTTATAAGGCGTATCGTCATCGCCTTTACAGCTGCGAATTTAGGTCAAATTGCTTGTTTTTACAATATCATTATTAAAGATTCATCATAAAAAAAACTAAATCATGCGAAGAGTTGAAATTTGATAATATTGCAGTAGCCGTCTTGTTTCTCCTAAACCTCGTCAGGTAAGCAAAAAACAAGATTGTTTTATCGTAAAATCGCATATTGTTTAAGCACCTGATGCAGGAAGGTGTGATTTTTTTTTAGCGATTTAGATAAAACAATCGTAGCTTATAATCCTGATTAGATCAATATATTTTTACTCTTGGTCACTTAGCTTTTCAATACGTTTTTTAATTTTCTTAATAACAGACTCAATACTAGCTTCCGGTTCAATAACATTATAATCACCCCAAAACAGAGGATCTGTAAAACCATCAACCTGATCTTGAAGAACAATATTATTTTTCATTCTTTCACTTACTTTAAATGGCTTTTCTGTAGCCTTACGCCAATCGGTAACAGCCATTTCCAGTGTTGAAGTATAGGTGGTATTAAACCATTTTTTCTTCCAGTTTACTTTAAAAGTAATCTGTCCTCTTGAATAACTATACATCCATTTACCATCTTGTTTACGATAATTGACCAAGTAGCTGGCTTCAGTAGGATAAACAACAGCTCCAACCGGTTTGCGCTTAATAAACATAGCCGAGGCTTTTTGCTTATCCTCAATATTAATACTGTAATTAGCACTGGTTACAGCCATCGATTCAGCATCTATATACAACTTACCATAAAAAAGAGGATCTTCTACATAAGGCTTTTGTACAAAACCAACTACATAAATAATTTTATCATTTACTTTAGTGATTGTTTCAAGATTAAAATCATAGTAGTCCATATCTTCAGTATTTATGATCGAGAATGGTTCTTTCATAATATCTAACATTAAACTTGAGTAAGGACCTCCTTGTAGTTTAAAAGTAAGTGTATCCATTTTTGAATAATCAGCATCTTTACGAGCCTTGTACAGCCTCATTCCATCCAGACGATAATTAGAATAGGCTTGTTTATGAACATCTATTACAGCTTCAGCTAATGATACGTAATTACGTCTGCGCTTAATTGTCTCCCTGTAAAAAGTAGTCATACGCAAAGGCTCTTGCACGTAATTTTCTTTTTTGCGGGCTATAACCTCACGAATGATCTGATTGGCATCCTTAGGTAATACATTAACTTCGGCTAACGAAACTGTTAACACATCAAGCCTTAGTTTATTCCTGTCCGGCTTAAGTTCTGACAAAACAAAATCCTTATTTTTATATCCCAGATAAGAAACATGAACTTTACTACCTGGATAAATATCTTTAGGTACTTTTAACAAGGAAACTACCCTCTGAATTAGAAACAGTTGCAATATTAGTTCCTTCCAATGTAAGTGTTGCAAAAACTAGAGGATCACCAGATTCACTATCAACAACTTTCCCCCGGTATTGAATAGTATTTAATGTATCAGGCAAAACTTCTTCATCAATAACTGAAGATGCAAATATTGTAACAGGAGCAATTCCTACCATAAAAATTATGGCAATAAGGATTTGATACATCCTTAGATTGGTATTATTTTTTAAAGTTCTCATGATATTAATTATTTTGGGTAAATATTTCTATCGATTAATAAATCTTTCTAATTAAAAGACAACGTTAAAATTATTTACCCCTATTGAAGTATTATTATTTATTAAAATTATTTTTAATAACAAACATTGGCCTTTGTTATAGATCGTCAGAGGATAGTTTTCAGTAGACTGCCAACAGTAAGCAGTGGGCAGCAAGCAGACTAAGAACAGCGTACTTATGATTCTGGCCTGAACATTGCACTTTATTACACAACAAACACACCAAAACAAGGTGTATTCATTGTTAAACAAAGCATTAAGGAAACATTAAGATAAAAATCAATCCTACATAAATGTAGAATAACAATGAAAACAAAACATTTTGGTACATTTATTTAACCTCTAAAAACAAATTATTATGAAAGTTTGCTTACCGGTATTAGGAGACAGTGCATTAAAAAAGGAATTATTGGCTAACGATTTTTATAAAGCTCAATATTATGCTATTTATGATATGCTCGACAAAAGTACTACGATCTTTTCTTTGGCTGAAACCGATTCTATATACTTATCTATGAACGAGATTAAAAAACTAGAAATTGGAATTATTATCACGCCCAATCTTCGCCCTATGGCTGCAAAAATTCTTTTCGACAATGAGATTGAGGTATATAAAGCCAGTGCTTCTTTGGTTGAAGAAAATATCTCTTTATTAAAAAGAAGTTTACTTAAAGATTTTACAGAAGCCATGATAGAAAACAAAAGCGGTTGTTCTCCTGACGGATGTTCATCTTGTTCTTCATCTTCTTGCAACTAAAAGTTGTTAGCTATTAGTTCCTAGTTAAAAGTTGAAAGTTGAAAGTCCAGGTTTTCTGCTACATATATCCTTACGAGTGGTACTATAATTAGTTCTTAGCTTTTAGTTCTTAGCTCTTAGGCCATAGTGTTTCAGGTTGCAACATTTGCGCAGCAAATGCCAATTCGTGAAATTCGCTGTAATTAGCGTTTATTCGTTGTTAAAATAATTCGTGTTAATTTGCGTTAATTAGATGACCAAAAAAACATTGCGCAGCAATAAATAATTTGATAACAATCAATCAGTTGTTAAATCGTTAATTTGTTGAGTTGATTAGGGATTAGGGATGAATAAGCTGTCGAGTTGTTAAGTCGTCGAGTTGTTGAGTTGATGATTTGAAGAATGATTAATGATTAAAGATTAGAGATTAAAGATTAGCTCGCAGAGAAACAAAATATCAGAATGAAAACCAAAATCCGTAAGGATTTGTCTTTGCGCTCTTAACTTTAAGGAGTTTGAAGCTTGAATCTTTATTTAAATAGTGAACTCCGGTTTTGCGGGCTTTGCGAGAAGAGAAAGTCATAAGTCATAAGTTAAAAGTTGAAAGTTTCGGTTTGCTGCTATAGGTTGGCGCAGGTTTGCAAAGATGCCAAATGAAGACTGTGGACTGAAGAGTGCTGCCTGCTAACAATAAAGTATTTTCATGGTAATTACACGTCCTGAAAGGACAACTCATTTCAGCCCAATGCAAAACGAAGCGATGCATTGGGTTTTTGATTGACAGAAATGATATGCGTCCTGAAAGGACAACTCAAAAATATTTGTTTGAATACAATGAGCTGTCCTTTCAGGACGCAGATTAACACGACGTATTATTATTCCCAAGGCGTTGCCATGGGCTAAATTGAGCTGGGCTTACAGCCCGGGATTTTACAGCCCCCCCTATAACTCCCCGCGAATGTGCAAGGACAGATATACAGCTCCGGTATATTATCTTAGTGTAAACGAAGAAACCTCTTAGTTGTTGGGATAGATAGATTAAGGATGAATTAGCTGTTGAGTTGTTAATTCGTCGAGTTGTTGATTTGATGAATTGATTAGTGATTAAAGATTAGTGATTAGGCCATAGTGTTTCAGGTTGCAACAATTTGCGAAGCAAATGCCAATTCGTGTTAATTAGCTGTAATTCAAATTTATTCGTTGTTAAAATAATTCGTGTTAATTTGCGTTAATTAGATGACCAAAAAAACATTGCGCAGCAATAAATAATTTGATGACAATCAATCATTTGTTAAATCGTTAATTTGTCGAGTTGATGAGTTGATGAAAGGACCTGACAGCGTTTCGTAAGTAAGCTGTAAATTAAACCTGTCTGCGTCTTAATTAGCTCGCAGAGAAACAAAAACCAAAATCCGTAAGGATTTGTCTTTGCGCTCTTAACTTTAAGGAGTTTGAAGCTTGAATCTTTATTTAAATAGTGAACTCCGGTTTTGCGGGCTTTGCGAGAAAAACAGTAGTTGAAAGTCGAAAGTTTCGGTTTGCTGCTGCATATATCCTCAGGTGTAATAACTATTAATATACTCTAAACAAAAAAGCCACATCTAACAAATAGATGCAGCTTTAAAATATTCTAATAAATAGCTAATAACCAAATACTAATAACTAACACTTACTTCATATCAGCAAAAAAATCATTTCCTTTATCATCTACAATAATAAATGCAGGAAAATTCTCTACACGAATTTTACGAACAGCTTCCATTCCTAGTTCCGGGAAATCAACAACTTCTACAGATTTAATATTTGATTTAGCTAAAATAGCTGCAGGACCACCAATAGACCCTAAATAGAAACCACCATGTTTTTGACAAGCATCAGTAACCGACTGATATCTGTTTCCTTTGGCAACCATGATCATTGAACCACCTTTACTTTGGAAAAGATCAACATATGGATCCATACGACCAGCAGTTGTTGGTCCAAAACTTCCTGATGGCATACCATCCGGAGTTTTAGCCGGTCCAGCATAATAAACCGGATGATTCTTCATATACTCTGGCATCTCTTTGCCTTCATCCAACATCTTTTTAATATTGGCATGTGCAATATCACGAGCCACAATTAAAGTACCCGAAAGGTTTAAACGGGTTTTAATTGGATATTTAGTCAACTCTTTCAATACATCTGCCATTGGTTGATCCAGATCAATATCAATAGCTGGAGCTAATTCCGGAGCTCTTTCAGGAACAAATCTTGCCGGATTTTTTTCTAATTGCTCAAGGAAGATACCATCTTCTGTAATCTTAGCTTTAACATTTCTATCCGCACTACAGCTAACACCTAATCCTACCGGACAAGAAGCTGCGTGACGAGGTAAACGGATCACTCTTACATCATGAACAAAATATTTACCACCAAACTGAGCCCCTATTTCGCTTTCCTGGCAAATTTTAAGTACTTTTTCTTCCCACTCTAAATCACGAAAAGCCTGACCTCCCTCATTACCTTCAGTTGGTAAATGATCCAAGTATCCTGCTGAAGCTTTCTTTACGGTTGCTAAAGTTGCTTCTGCCGAAGTTCCACCAATTACTAACGCTAAGTGATATGGAGGACACGCTGACGTTCCCAGGTCTTTAATTTTCTTTTTAACAAAGTTGGTTAAGTTTTCTTCAGTTAGTAAACTCTTGGTTTCCTGGTACAAGAAAGTCTTATTACCGGAACCACCACCTTTTGTTAAAAACAAGAACTCATATTTATTTCCTTGTTCTGCATAAATATCTATTTGAGCAGGAAGGTTATTTCCTGTATTCTTTTCTTCGAACATAGATTGAGCAACAACCTGAGAGTAACGCAGATTACGATCTTTATACGTTTCATAAACTCCTTGCGACAAATAATCAGCATCACAAGCTCCGGTATAAACATCCTCACCTTTTTTTGCAACCACAATAGCAGTACCTGTATCCTGACAAGTTGGCAAATCACCCTCTGCAGCAACTACCTGATTCATCAACATTGTATGTGCAACAAACCTATCATTATCAGAAGCTTCATCATCTTGCAAAATTTTAGCTACTTTTTCAAGATGTGCAGGACGAAGATAAAAAGATACATCAGCCATCGCTTCTTTAGCTAACAACTTTAATCCCTGAGGATCTACTTTAAGAATTTTTCTACCATCAATTTCAATAGTGGAAACATAATCTTTGGTCAACAAACGATAATCTGTGGTATCCTTTAAAATAGGAAATGGTTTTTGATACTTATAATCAGACATGACTTATTTATTTATTGATATTTTTTTGAGACACCAAAGATAGTAAAGATTACAACCTAACAAGAATTAAAGCCCAGTTTAAAACAGATGTTCTTGAGCAGAGTTTTTTCTCAGTGTTAAACATAGCGGCTCGCTCATAGCCGTCAGGCTATGATTTAAAAAATGCAGAGTTTATAGACGGACTCTAAGTAAGCTAGAAACTAGGAACTAACAACTAAGAGCTTTCTATGCCTACGGCTATCAGCCTATGACCTATTGATCTATTGATCTATTGGCCTATTAACCTATTGGCCTATTAACCTATTGACCTATCAACCTATTGACCTACTAACCTTTATCCCGGAAAACTACCAAATGTTGGCTGCCGACCGACTGAAAGCGGTTGCACATACAAGCACCCTTCTCCTATCCTTCTCCGGTTCAAACCTGGTAAACGTTCGCTATTCCACGCATTTTCAATGCAGATTTAATGCAGGTTCTTCGCACTCCTAAGGCAATAAACCTGTGACAAACCCGTGTTGCCCCTGTGTAAAAAGGCGAACGTGGTCCATAGATGGTCCATAGTAAATCCGAAGCAAGTCCATAGAAAGTGCATACAGTATGCATAGCTTATGCGAAGACGATGCGAAGACGATGCGAAGAAATGCGAAGAACGTGCGAAGAAATGCGAAGCATATGCGAAGAATTTGCACAAAAAGTACGAAAAATATCAAAATCGGAATCGAAAATGACTCTTTTCGCCCAAAAACGGAATCGAAAACAGCCATTTTTGACCTAAAATGGAATTTTGAGCCATTTAGGGGGTCAAAATAAAACAGAACACAAAACATTACTTTTTACAAAATACTGACCTATAATAAATTACAACCTTAAAAAGTAACAGTAAAATAACTGTTATTTTTTGTTACCCCAATAAAGTTTATAAAGTTCTTAAAGTAGTTGAAAGTCGAAAATCATTTGCTAATCAAAACATCAACTCAACGATTTAACAACTCGACAACTAATTCATCTTTAATCCCTAATCCCTAATCCTAATAGCTAAGAGCTAAGAGCTAAGAGCTAAGAGCTAAGACTAGTAATAGTACCACTCGTTAGGATATATGCAGCAACAAACGACTCCCAACTTTCAACTTTTAACTTTTAACTTTTGACTACATAGTGTCAGCAAGAAAACTAAGGTTTTTCTCAAGTGCTTGAATGGAAAAATTCAATTTCAAGGCTTGGCCTTTTTGAAAATCAAGGAGTTTACTTTCGTAAATGACTGTTTTCAAAAAGGGCGTAACGAAGAAATTGGACTTTTCGGGCAAGCACTACATACGAATACTGTTAAATTTTACCTAAACCCAACTGCTTCATTCAAAAAAAAAACTATTTTTGTTTGGCTAAAAAATGAAAAGTCTTGAAGGAAAACACAACAAACAGTTGGTATGCGTTGTATACCAAGTCCAGAGCTGAGAAAAAAGTAGCTGAAGAATTAAATAAATTAGGGATTATCAATTATCTACCCTTAAAAAGAGAACTTCGTCAATGGAGTGACCGTAAAAAATGGGTAGAAGTTCCTGCTATTAGTTCCTATATATTTATATGTATTCCCAAAGACAGGTACCGGGATGTTTTTCAGGTAAATGGAATTGTTGCATACGTTTCCTACAAAGGCAAAGCTGTTACTATCCCTGAGCATGAGATAGATGCAATGAAACGCACTATCGAAAATAAGATCGCTTTCGATATAGAAGCTACAAATATTAAAAAAGGTGAAGAAATTACTGTAACCTCAGGGCCTTTAATGGGTATAAAGGGTGTGGTGAAAACAATCCAGGGAACAAAAAAATTGTATTTAAATATTTCAAACATAGGTTATACTTTAGTTGTTAACCTTGAAGAGGCTACTATTCAAAAACAATAGCCTCAAAACATAAGCAAGTCTTAGATGAACACTTTCAAAGACTTACAAGGCAATAAATATGTCTGCTCACCTCATGATATGGGACTGAGGGAGGCGAAGCTGTGAAAAAAAACGATGTTTTTTTCTGTAGAAGAGTTAATTTGTACAATTGTTAATTTGTTAATTTGTTAATTTGATGAATTTGAAAACTTCAAAGTCCATTAATATTTAATAAGTTTTTTATCTTAGTAATATAATTAAACTAATTATCAATTATATATTTAACCATATACCAATATAACTTTGAGAAATTAGAAATTTGGCAATTATCCAGGCAATTAGTAAAAAAGATATATTCAACATCCAATTCTTATCCTGAAACAGAAAGATTTGGATTAACAAACCAATTAAGGAGAGCCTCTGTTTCTATATCTTCAAATATTGCAGAAGGAAACGGCAGAATATCAAACAAAGATAAAGCCCGATTTATTGAGATGTCATATTCAAGTCTTTTAGAAGTAATAAATCAGTTAATTTTATCTAATGATCTTGGGTTTATTGATGATGATACACTCATGGAATACAGAAAAAGAATAAGTGAATTATCAAATAAAATAAATGCTTTTCATAGAAAACTGATAAACAAATAATCAGTACAAAGCTTTCTTAATATCTATTCACACAATTCGTCAATTTAACGAATATACAATTCAACAGAAAATGCAAATACTAATCACCGGAGCAGCCGGATTTATCGGATATCATTTATGTAAACTATTAGCTAATAGCGAACATCATATCATTGGAATAGATTCTGTTAACGATTATTATTCGGTACAGTTAAAAGAAGACCGCTTAAAACAATTGGAACAGTACTCTAATTTTGAGTTTATAAAGATGGATCTTTGCGACAAACAAGGTATTGACAAGTTATTTAAAGATAAAAAATTTGATATTGCAATCAACCTTGCAGCACAAGCAGGTGTACGTTATAGTATTGAACATCCATATAAATATATTGAGAGCAATATTCAGGGATTTATAAATATTCTTGAAGCTTGCCGACATAACCCGGTTAAGCACTTAATATATGCTTCTTCAAGTTCTGTATACGGAAATAGAGACGACACACCTTTCTCTACATCACAAAAAACAGATGAACCGGTTTCTTTATATGCTGCTACTAAGAAATCGAATGAGTTAATGGCGCATACATATTCGCATTTATACAATATACCAACTTCCGGCTTACGTTTCTTTACGGTTTATGGCCCTATGGGACGTCCGGATATGGCCTATTTTTCATTTACAAATAAAATTACCAACAACGAAACCATTAATGTTTTTAACAATGGTAACCTGGAGCGTGATTTTACTTATGTAGATGACATTGTTTCTGCTATTGAAAAATTAATCGATCTTCCTTTTGATACTGAGCAGGAGAAAGAAAAACCTTATCGCTTATTCAATATTGGAAATAACAAACCTGTTAAACTGATGGATTTCATCTCAACCCTCGAAAAACATCTGGGTATAGAAGCTAACAAAAAGTTTTTACCTATGCAGCAGGGTGATGTTTTCAAAACCTATGCAGATATTTCTGACCTCAACAAAAGAATAGGCTTTACCCCTAAAACATCCATTGATGAAGGATTAGGTAAATTTGTGGAGTGGTATAAGGAATATTATGGCGTGTCATAGTAATTGCTGTCGAATCGTTGAGTTGTTGAGTTGATGAGTTGATTAAAGATTAGGGATTAGCTCGCAGAGTAAACAAAATTTCATAACAAAAACTAAAATCCGTAAGGATTTGTCTTTGCGTCCTTAGTTTTAAGGAGTTTGAATCTTTATTTAAATAGTGAACTACGGCTTTGCGGGCTTTGCGAGAAAAAAAGTTTTTAGTGCCTGGTTCTTAGGTCTTAGGCCACAGTGTTTCAAATTGCAACAATTTGCGCAGCAAATAACAATTCGTGGTAATTAGTCGTAATTCATATTAATTCGTGTTAATTTGCGGAAATTAGATGACCAAAAATCTTAATCAAATCAACACCTCGACAAATCAACAATTTAACAATTTAACAACAAAATAAACCTCGTGTCAAAAAAAAGAAAACAACCTCAACAAAAGCAATTATCTCCTGAAAAATACATACAAACTCAGGCACGTAATTTACCCATACATGAATGTTTAATAAATAACGAGTGGGAAGAAACCGGGATGTGTGACATTCTGATTACCAGAAAGCATAATAGTGGAAACTTTACCAGTGGAATATATTTAGTGGATTTATATTGCCTGGGAGTTAAAAATGCAGAGTGTACATTTAATAAATCACCCATAGAGTATGCTGAAATTAAAGAACAGTATTTCCATGAAGATTTCTTTGAAAAGACAGATTATACACTGGTTCATAATATTATTCATGCAGGCTTAGAGTTTGCCTCTGATTATGGTTTTAATCCTTGTAAAGAGTTTATTCAACGTGCTCAATATATTCTTGAGGAGGATACTGAAGATATTGAGTTAATAGAAATTGAATGCGGAAAGGATAACAAACCTTATATAATAGTTGGTGATAAAAACCATCAAGAAGCAGAAAGAGCATTAAAGCACCTGAAAAACACGCTTAAACCCGATGAATATCATTTTACAGAAATGATATCAATGGAAAATAATTCATCAGATTCAGAATTTGATGATGAGGATGAAGATTATGACGATTATGAAGAGGAAGATATTCCGGTTGAAGAATACATATACGAAAAGCCTTTATCAGAAAGAATTGAAGACATCAAAAGATTTAAAGAGCTTGAAGATGTAAAAAATCATACTGATCCTGACGATGCAGTTGAATTGCTTTTCATTGCAAAACGGTTGACATATAATTACTACGGATTAGATAAAATTGAAGCCTCAAGAGAAAAATTCCTGAAGTTTTTTTGATATTGAAATTAATGATGATACAATACCAAAATCTCTTAGCGGAACTCAAAGTAATAAGCATGATGAAAAGATTGAAGAAATATTAGATGCTTTAGATTTTGGCGATGATCTGAAAAAATTCAAGATTAAAAAATTAGCCAACGAAAATCCCGATGTTCCTTTTTACAGTTATATGCATATTATTGATATGATCTTAAAAGAGGAAAGCAATAAAAAGATTGAAAAACAGCTTGCCAAATACTTGTCCATCTACCCTAATTACCTGTTACTAAAACTAGAATACGATAAACATTTTTGCTTAAATGATAAGGAAACCCTTTTTATCAATGAGAAGCAAATCAATGAGTCATCCATTTCTAAACTGTTAAACAATAGAAAGAGTATCCATTCAGTGGAATTTATGGCTTTCCATTCGACCCTATTTGCGTTTCTGGTCTCTAAAAAAGATATTTTAGCTTTGGATTCATTTATGTACGCAACCAAAATGCTATTCCCCGAAATGGAAGGGGCTTTTAATGAAAAAGAAGTATTCACCGAATTACTTAAAGTAGAGTTCTGCAAGCAGCATTATGGAAGTTAGGGAAAAGGTTAAAAAGCCCCTCTCAATCTCCCCTAAGGGGAGAAGCTGATTTACAGCATATATATATAAAGGATAAAGGAAGAAAAGATTAGGGATTAGGGATTTAGGTCATTAGATTCAATAGGTCATTAGGTTATTAACTGACAGATGTAGGCAAAGAAAGCTCTTAGATGCTAGTTCTTAGCTCTTAGTTCCTAGGTGTTAGGCCATAGTGTTTCAAATTGCAACATTTGCGCAGCAAATAATAATTCGCATTAATTAGCTGTAATTCATATTTATTCGTTGTTAAAATAATTCGTATTAATTTGTGTTAATTAGATGACAAAAAAAACATTGCGCAGCATTTAATCTGATGACGATCAATCTGTTGTTGAATTGATGAATTGATGAATTGATTAAAGATTAGGGATTAAGGATTAGAGATTAGCTCGCAGAGTAAACAAAATTTCATAACAAAAACCAAAATCCGTAAGGATTTGTCTTTGCGAGAAAAAAAAGTAGTTGAAAGTTGTAATAAATAAGGCAGAATCATTACAATATTACATTTTAATAATTCTATCTAAAGACTCATACTCTTTTGCTCAAGCCGCAAGGGCTCCTACTTTTTGCTACAGTCAAAAAAGTAGGCAAAAAGTCCGCCGGCTGCACCTTGCGAGCTCATAAAAACTACGTCATTTAGATTAAAATCGCTGAACTCGCCCTTCGTGCCTACGGGCTTCAAACAGCACCGATTTTTTTAATCTAAATTTCCTTGTTTTATGGCTCACCAGCTGATGCCGGAGCTTCTGTGCTAAAGAGGTATACTATTATTAGCTCTAAGCTCTTAGGTGATAGGGTTTCAGGTTGCAACATTTGCGCAGCAAATAATAATTCGCATTAATTAGCTGTAATTCATATTTATTCGTTGTTAAAATAATTCGTATTAATTAGATGACCAAAAAATATTAATGCTTAAAAACAAAATTCAAATATTGCTTAAACAAGGTGAGGGAATTAATGTAGAATTTTAAAAGGCTACAAATGAATTACCTTTAAACTTATTTGAGACAATTACTGCATTTCTTAATCGTGATGGAGGTGAAATTGTTTTAGGTATTGATGATGAAAAAAATATTTCAGGTATAAATAAAAATATAGCAGAACAACAGATTAAACAGATATCCAACATTAGTAACAACCCACAATTACTTTTTCCAACGTTCTTAATTGATGCACAAATTATTGAGTATAAAAACAACTATATAATTTATATTTTCATACCTGCTTCTTCTCAGGTACATAAATACAAAGGAAAAATTTACGATCGTGGGGCTGATGGTGATTTTGTTTTAAATAGCGACGATCAGATTAAACAATTATATATTAGAAAAAGTGCTCAATATTCTGAAAATACTATTTATCCTTTTTTAGAGCAAAGTGACTTTGCTGATGGTATTGTTGACAGAGTTAGAAAAATTATTCGTATTTATAGACCGGATCATCCATGGAATGAACTTAACGATATAGAATTTTTTAAGACTGCTGGTCTGTATCGTAAAGACTTGGCTAACGGAAAAATAGGTTTTACCATGTCTGCCTTATTACTTTTTGGTAAAGAAGAAATAATACAAAGTGCGATCCCTCATTATAAAATAGATGCCCTTGTAAAAAAGGAAAATATTGACAGATATGATGACAGAGATAATATACGATGCAATCTTATAGAAGCATATGATAGATTAATGGCTTTTGTTTCGAAACATCTTCCTGATAAGTTTTATTTACAGGGCGACCAACGTATTTCATTACGAGATAAAATATTCCGCGAAATCATAGCCAATATTTTAATTCATCGCGAATACACAAATGCTTTTCCAACAAGTTTTATAATTTATAAAAATATGGTTGAGGCTAAAAATGCAAATAAACCACATATTCATAGATTACTGAAACCAGGAAACTTTGAACCTCACCCCAAGAATCCCCATATTGCACAGATTTTCACACAAATGGGACGTTCAGAAGAGTTAGGAACAGGCGTTAACAATGTATTTAAATATTCAAAAGCATATTCGGGTAATGACAGTATTATTTTTAAAGAAGAGGACATTTTTATCACAACAGTACCTCTGTTTTCCGAAAGCAATAAATCTATAACTGTAAATGAACCTGCAAATGACCCTTTAAATGACCCTGTAAATGACCCTATAAATGACCCTATAAATGAAAGACAAAATAAAATTTTGCTATTAATAAAAGAAAAACCTGATTTAAAAAGACAAGAATTAGCTCGAAATTTAAATGTCAGTCTGGAAACTATTAAACGAGACTTATCAAAACTAAAAATAAAAAGCTTATTGAACGAGTGGGCACAAATAAAATCGGTAAATGGAAAATAATAAATCATAGTTTACAATAAACTTATAACCACAAAGAACATAGAGTAATGACATATCGATATAGCAAAAAGATTGTAGTAGTCAGTTCCTGGCTCTTTGTTGTTAGCTCTCAGCTCTTTGTTCCTGGTTATTAGGGATGAATCAAATGTAAGTTGATAAGTCGTCGATTTGTTGAGTTGTTGAGTTGATTAGGGATTATAGATTAGTGATTAAAGTTTAGCTCTCAGAGTAAATAAAATTTCAGAATGAAAACCAAAATACGTAAGGATTTGTCTTTGCGACCTTAGTTTTAAGAAGTTTGAATCTTTATTTAAATAGTGAACTCCGGCTTAGCGGGCTCTGCGAGAAAATAAAGTAGTTGAAAGTAAAAATAAATAAGGCAGAATCATTACAATATTACATTTTAATAATTCTATCTAAAGATTTATACTTTTTGCTCAAGCCGCAAGGGCTCCTACTTTTTGCTACAGTCAAAAAAGTAGGCAAAAAGTCCGCCGGCTGCACCTTGCGAGCTCATAAAAACTACGTCATTTAGATTAAAATCGCTGAACTCGCCCTTCGTGCCTACGGGCTTCAAACAGCACCGATTTTTTTAATCTAAATTTCCTTGTTTTATGGCTCACCAGCTGATGCCGGGGCTTCTGTGCTAAAGAGGTGTACTATTATTAGCTCTTAGTTCTTAGTTCTTAGTTCTTAGGTGATAGGGTTTCAGGTTGCAACATTTGCGCAGCAAATAATAATTCGCATTAATTAGCTGTAATTCATAATAATTCGCATTCATAAGAACTCGATGACAAAAATCATAATCAAATCAACAACTAGTAGAAAATAGCCTATAAAAAAATAAATGACTGACAATAAAGAAATACGATGGAAGCAGCGGTTCATTAATTTCAATAAAGCATTCATACAATTAAATAATGCCATTGATATTGTTTCTCAAATAGATGACTTAGCTAAAGAAGGCCTTATACAACGTTTTGAGTATACATTAGAACTTGCATGGAAAACATTAAAGGACTTTCTGGAATCAAAAGGAGTAATCGCTAAATTCCCTAATGATGTTATAAGACAGGCGTTTCAGGCTGAATTAATCAGTAATGGTGAACTATGGCTGGAAATGTTACAAGAACGCAATCTGTTGTCTCATACTTATGATGAAGAAATTTTTAGATATTCAATTGAAAAAATTGTTAACTCATATTTTTCAGAGATAGAAAAATTACATTTCTATTTAAAAAATGAACAATAATTTCGGAATCAGTGATCAGTCTTTTAATACCATTTTAGGTTTGTTAAAACAACATACCGAAATTGAATATGCTAAAATATTTGGATCAAGGGCTATAGGTAACTATAAAGATGGATCTGATATTGATATCTCAATTCATGGTGATAGTATTAATATGGATACTATTCACAAACTCAAATATCAATTAAGTGAAAGTATAATACCCTATTATATTGATATTGTAGACTATAAATCAATAAAGAATAGTGATTTTATACAACATATCGATGTATTTGGAAAACTATTTTATAACAAACAGCAACATTTGCAAAGCAATAAATAATTTGATGACGATCAATCAGTTGTTGAATCGTTAATTTGTCGAGTTGTCGAGTTGTTGAATTGATTAGGGATTAGGGATTAGGCTATTAGCTGACAGATGTAGGCTAAAAAAGCTCTTAGATGTTAGCTCTTAGTTCTTAGTTCTTAGTTCTTAGCTCTTAGGAGTTAGGCCACAGTATTTCAAATTGCAACATTTGCGTAGCAAATAACAATTCGTGGGAATTAGCTATATTTCATATTAATTCGTAATCATTCGTAGTCATTCGTAGTCATTCGTTGCAATTCGCATTCAATACAATTCGTGTTATTTTGCGTTAATTAGATGACAAAATAAACATTGCGCAGCAATTAATCTGATGACTATTAATTAGTTGTTAAATCGTTGAATTGATGATTTGTTGATATGTTGAGTTGATGAATTGATTAAGGATTAAAGAGTAGCTCGCAGAGTAAACAAAATTTCATAACGAAAACCAAAATCCATAAGGATTTGTCTTTGCGTTCTTAGTATTGAGAAGTTTGAATCTTTATTTAAATAGCTAACTTCGGTTTTGCGGGCTTTGCGAGAAAAAGAAGTAGTTGAAAGTTGAAAGAATTAACTGACAGATGTAGGCAAAGAAAGCTCTTAGATGCTAGTTCTTAGCTCTTAGCTCTTAGTTCTTAGCTCTTAGGAGTTAGGCCACAGTATTTCAAATTGCAACACATTTGCGTAGCAAATAATAATTCGCATTAATTAGCTGTAATTAGCATATATTTGTTGTTAAAGAATTCGGGATAATTGGCAGAAATTCGATGATAAAAAAATAGAGCGCAATTATAATCTATGAAAAAGTTAATCTGCGAAACAATTCTATTATTTATAGTTTTTCCAGGATTTCATAAAATTATATTTTATAACTTAACATCATGAAAGCAATAAGAATAAATACTACTATAGATCCTTCAATTTTACGCTTTGATGAAGTAAAAGGATTTAAAGGCAAAAAAGCAGAAATAATTATACTTATTGACGATAATGATGAAAATCCAATAAGTAAAGATTATGGCGCTGCCGGTGCTTTAAGTAAATATGCAGATACACAAAAAGTAGCAGAAGAGAATTCTGCATATGAAAAACACATAAAAAGCAAATATGGAAATCATTGATGCTAATTATATTTTACGATATCTACTAAAGGATATAGAAGAACAACACCAACAGTCCGCTATAATTATTGAAAACAAAACTATACATATTCCGGGTGAAATTATCGCCGAAGTAGTATATGTTTTACAAAAGGTTTATAATATTCCTAATAAAGATATTACAACATCATTATTGACATTAATAGAATATCCAAACATCAATATTCCAGAACAAGAAATAATAATTACGGCATTAAAATTATTAACTATTAATAAACTAGATTATGCAGATAACTTATTATTAGCATACCGAAAAAATAAAGGTGTTTTAGTTCATACGTTTGATAAAAAACTTATTAAAGCGTTAATTTGTTGAGGTGATGAATTGATGAATTGATTAAAGATTAGGGATTAATGATTAGGGATTAGGCCAGTAGCTGACAGATGTAGGCAAAGAAAGCTCTTAGATGCTAGCTCTTAGTTCTTAGGTGTTAGGCCATAGTGTTTCAAACCGCAAACATTTGCGTAGCAAAGAACAATTCGCATTAATTAGCTGTAATTCATATTTATTCGTATTCATAATAATTCGTAGTAATTCGTAATCATTCGTTGCAATTCGCATTTATAAAGAATTCGTGTTAATTTGCGTTAATTAGATGACCAAAAAAACATTGCGCAGCAATAAATAATCTGATGACGATCAATCAGTTGTTGAATCGTTAATTTGTCGAGTTGTTGAGGTGATGAATTAATTAAGGATTAGGGATTAAGGATGAATTAGCTGTCGAGTTGTTAAATCGTCGAGTTGATGAGTTGATTAGGGCGTAAGGCCACAGTATTTCAGGTTGCAACAATTTGCGCAGCAAATAACAATTCGTGGGAATTAGCTATATTTCATATTAATTCGTAATCATTCGTAGTCATTCGTAGTCATTCGTTGCAATTCGCATTCAATATAATTCGTGTTAATTTGCGTTAATTAGATGACAAAAAAAACATTGCGCAGCAATTAATCTGATGACTATTAATTAGTTGTTAAATCGTTGAATTGATGATTTGTTGATATGTTGAGTTGATAAATTGATTAAGGATTAAAGAGTAGCTCGCAGAGTAAACAAAATTTCATAACGAAAACCAAAATCCGTAAGGATTTGTCTTTGCGTTCTTAGTATTGAGAAGTTTGAATCTTTATTTAATATTTAAATAGTTAACTCAGCTTTTGCGGGCTTTGCGAGAAAAGAAAGTTGAAAGTCATTTGCTGCTGCACCGGATTACAAATCCTTATTTTTGTGCTCAAGAGATAAAAATCATTAACACCAATCCATTGTAAATGATTTACAGAATAATTTAACACGGATTGCGCTGCGCTTCCGCAAACGTCAGGCTTATCGCCTCACCCGTGAACTCAGCATAGATGAAAAGGTACGAGTTACAAACTCGCACCAGCAGCTGCTGTCTGAAGCACTGTAACCTAAAGCCTAAGAACTAACTACTAAGAGCTAGGAACTAACAACTAACAACTAACAACTATTAAAATGCTCAAAGAAACCATATATTCCCCTTCTCAAAATTTTAAAGATGTTGTTTCTATAAAAACAATGTTTAAAGATTTAAAAGAGGCGGGCTTTTTAGGTAAACAACTTTTTATCAGGGACACCAAGAGTATGTTCCGGCAATCATTCTTAGGAATTATATGGGCTTTTATCCCTCCCTTTTTTAGTGCTGCTGTATGGATATTTTTAAATAAAAGTGGAGCGGTACAAATTGCATCTCCGGGCATCCCCTACCCTATTTTTGTAATGTGTGGTACTATTTTATTTCAAACTTTTACTGAGTCCATGACTCTACCCAACCAGACAGTACAAGCGGGTAAAAGCATGATGGCCAAACTTAATTTTCCAAGAGAAGCCTTTCTGATTACATCATTTTACAAGCTGCTATTTAATTTCGGACTCAAATTAATAGCTCTGGTTACCATTGCATTAATATTAAAAACATCATTTTCAGCTTATACATTGCTGTTTCCTATTGGTGTATTGTTTGTTATTCTGGCAGGTATGAGCATTGGTATTTTACTGATACCATTTCAAATGTTGTTGCAAGACTTCTCCAGAATCATACAGATTGGCAGCCAGGTTTTAATGTACTTAGCACCCGTTGTATACCCTATACCTGAAACCGGAATATTAAGAAGCATTAACCTATACAATCCTTTAACCCCCTTTATTGATATTCCTCGTAACTGGTTTAATGGATTACCGGCAGAACAGTTATTATCTTATTCTATTTATATAGGAATTACGCTAATCGTTTTATTTATTGGCTGGATTTTATATCGTATTACTATGCCTATTATTATTGAAAGAGTCGGCGCCTAGTCATCGAATTAACACGAATTTCCACGAATTAAAAAATAATTTACGTTGATTAGCGAAAATTAGATGACAGTTTATGATTGAAGGTATTTTATATAAAAATGAAACATATCAAATAATTGGTGCTGCAATGGAAGTTCACAAAGAATTAAAAAACGGATTTCTTGAACCTGTTTATCAGGAAGCACTTCAAAAAGAATTTGTTATACAAAATATTCCTCACCAAAAAGAAGCTTTAATAAATATCCATTATAAAGGAGAAAAGCTGGAAAAATATTATAAAGCAGATTTCATCTGTTACGATGATATTATTATTGAACTGAAAGCTTTGAGTGATTTAACATACGAACATGAAGCTCAATTGATTAATTACTTAAAAGCAACACATACAAAATTAGGCATCTTAATTAATTTTGGAAAAAAAAGTCTTCAATACAAAAGAATAATAAATAACCAAATCTTCTAATTAGCTCAAATTTTTATTAATTAATATATAGAATTTGCGTTAATCTGTGATAATTCGATGACCAAACATTTTGCGCAAGCAAAACTACTTGCAATAATTTGATGACTGATAAATAAATTAGCTGACTGCATGTCTGAAGTACTTATAAAATGTGAAAACGTATCTAAAAAATTCTGCCGTAATTTTAAGCAGAGTTTAATATACGGTTTAAAAGATGTATTAGGTGCCGGGATTGGTAAAAACAACCACCATGGTCGTTTACGCAAAAACGAATTTTGGGCAGTTAAAGACATCAATTTTGAACTCCGCAGAGGTGAATGCCTTGGTCTTATTGGCCACAACGGAGCCGGTAAATCCACCTTATTAAAAATGTTAAATGGATTAATTACTCCCGACCAGGGTAAAATAACCATGCGTGGTCGCATTGGAGCTTTAATTGAATTGGGTGCCGGTTTTAACCCCATTTTAACAGGACGCGAAAATATATATAACAATGGTGCTGTTTTAGGTTTTACCAAAGAAGAAATAGATCACAAAATAGATGCGATCATTGAATTCTCCGAGATTGGTGAATTTATTGATTCTCCGGTACAAAACTACAGCTCAGGGATGAAGGTGAGATTGGGGTTTGCAGTTGCGGCTCAAATGGAACCGGATATTCTATTAATTGATGAGGTGCTGGCTGTAGGCGATATAGGTTTTCGTTTCAAATGTCTTAATGCTATCGGTGAACTAATGAAAAACTCTGCTGTTATTTTTGTATCTCACTCAATGCCTCAGATTTATAGGATTTGTAATGAGGTAATGCTGATGAATCGCGGAAACCAGTTATTAAAAACAAATCAGATTGGAGTTGGTATTGAAAATTATTATAATATGTTTTCCAGTGGAGATCAAAATATTGCAGGAAGTGGAGGCGTTAATCTTATAAATTGTCAACTTCAGGTTAAAAGCCAAGTAACAGAACTTGGAGAAACACTCTCAATAAAACATGGTGACGATTTAAAAATAAAGTTTGACTTTGAATTAGAAAAAAATATACCTGAAGTTTCATTGCAAGTTGTAATCTGGAATCAAGAGATGCTTCCTGTGGCAGACATATTAAACAATGAATTAAAAGGCTATATTGTAAAACAAAACCAAACAGGACTGCATTCTGTAGAACTTTCAATTCCCCAGATACAATTCAATGCAGGAAAACATTCAATTAGTTTAATGTTTAACTCTGTTGACTTTACAAAAAGTTATTGCCGATATGACAATGCGGGCTATATTAATCTTGATTCGAACTTTGCCAGCGGAGCACATTTTTTAATCCCTGTAAATTGGAAAAACAACTAAGTATTTTATGTGTGGTATTTGTGGATATATTTCCAAAACAAATGAATTAGATAATAATAAGATTAAACTATTAAACAATGGTTTAAAACATCGAGGACCAGATGAAGAGGGTTATTATAATCATAAAAATATTTCTATTGGACACAGACGGCTTTCTATTATCGATTTAAAAACAGGCCAACAACCCATGTCTAATGAAAGCAAAAATATTATTATCACATACAATGGAGAACTATATAATTACAAAGAATTAAAACAAGAATTAATAAAAAAAGGATATTCATTTAAAACTAATTCTGATACAGAAGTTGTATTAAAGTGCTACGAATATTATGGTAATTCGTGCGTAAATCATTTTCGAGGAATGTTTGCATTGGCAATTGTAAATATCGAAAAAAAAGAAATATTTATAGCTCGCGATCATTTAGGAATAAAACCACTTGTATTTTATAATGATGATTGTCACTTTGCCTTTTCTTCAGAAATATCTTCACTGACATCGATTAAAGAGTTTAATAAAGATATTGATTATTATGCCTTGGATCAGTATTTATCATTTCAATATATACCTGCACCAAGAACTATATACCGAAAAATAAAAAAACTATTACCTGCTCATTATATGGTAGTAGATTTTAATGGTAACATATTAGCAAATAATAATTATTGGAAATTAAACTTTAATCAAAAAAAATATTCTGAAAAAAAATGGCTTTCTATATTAGAAAGTGAAATAAAAGAATCTGTAAAGAAACATACGGTTGCAGATGTAAAATTTGGAGCCTTTTTATCTGGGGGAATTGATTCTACTTTAATTGTAAAATATATGACTCAAATCCTGGGTGATGGAATCAATACTTATACTATTGGATTTAAAGATTCTAAAGTAGATGAGTCATACTGGGCAGATCATGTTGCAAAAAAATACAATACTAACCATAAGTTATTAACATTAGAAGGAAATGCCTTAGAACTACTTCCTCAAATTGTAAAACACTATGGTGAACCATTTGGTGATTTTTCTGCTGTCCCAACCTATTATGTTAGCAAAATAGCTTCTCAAGAAGTTAAGATGGTACTATCTGGTGATGGAGCTGATGAAGGGTTCGCTGGTTATAGTCATTATCCTCATTGGTTAAATTATATTAATTCCGATAAATTATTTTTTCCGAATTCATTTATAGAAAAATCATATCCTACATTAAATAAAATACATCCTAAACGATATCCAAATATTTTAAAAAAAGTTGATTTTGTTGAAAATTATCTACCATATAGGATGAGGATGAGAAAAACAGATCGTGAACAACTATGGAATTCTCAATATCGTTTTTTAGTGGATCTTCCAAATGAGATTATACAAAACTATCAAGAGGACTACATAAAGAACACCCCTTTTAACAGATCGCAATATTTCGACAGTAAAGTATTTCTACCATCTGATATCTTAACAAAAGTAGATATTGCTAGTATGATGAATAGTTTGGAAGTAAGAACTCCCTTGGTTGATAAAACAATCTTTGAGTTAGCTTGCAAATTACCTATACACTTCAAACTAAATAAAAAAAATGGGAATTGGAATGGGAAAGCGATACTCAAAAAATTACTAGAGAAAGATTTCGACGAAAATTTCATATATCGAAAAAAACAGGGTTTTGAAATACCCCTAGACAAATGGCTTTTTGAAGGTAATAACTTTAAAATAAGTCAAGAAAAAATAGTAGATTCAAAAGCATTGCAAAGTATCTTTAACAAAGAACAACTTATTAAAATAATATCAAACAAAGAAGCCTATTCTACTTGGCAACTACTAGTTCTAAGTGAATGGTTTGAACAATCAAATATATTGTAGGTATAATAATGACCATAGATTATGCTAAATATTCTCAGTTACATTTTGTTTTTATTGTCAACACCATAGGTCCCTTTGGAGGTGCCGAAAGACAAGCCTATTTATTAGCTCAGTATATTAAAAATAAAGTATCAGACAAGGTAACGTTTATTGCTTTTGAAGATGGAGTTTATTTTAGAAATAAGCTTGAAACAGAACAATTTAATATTATTGTTACTCCTTTTAAGCATCACGAAAAAAACAGATTAAAAAAAACTTATGCCTATTTAAGGTTAATAAAAGAATTTCGAAAAATAAAACCTGACATTTTAATTCCTTATGTATCTGAATCAAACAAAATTGTTGCACAAATATGGAAACACACCGGTGCACATTTTGCATTCTGGAATCAACGTGATGAAGGAAGAAAATTATACAATACCCAAAGAGAGAAAAAACTTATAAGAAATATTCCGTCCATCGTTTCTAATTCTTTTGAAGGAAGAGATGCTTTGGTTAATGTTTATGGTCTAAACCCTGAAGAAATTACTGTTATTAATAATGGAATAATCCCTTTCAATAACAACATTCAATTTACAGATTGGCACAAGAAATTAAATATCGCTGAAAATAGACCTTTAATTTCAATGATCGCTAATATTACTGATCGTAAAGATCACGTTACTTTGCTAAAGGCATGGCATCTGGTAATCAAGCATTGTAAATTAGAAAACGTCGAGCTTCCTTTCCTTGTGCTTGCAGGAAGAAAAGATTCTATGTACGATCAACTTCGGTTATTAGCTTTTGACTTAAAACTATGTGATCATATTGAATTTATTGGTACGCTTAATCCAGTGCAGCCTTTAATTAAAGAAAGTTATTTTTGTGTTTTTAGCTCAAATTTAGAAGGATGTCCCAATGGTGTGTTAGAGTGTATGGAGCAAGGGAAAGCTGTAATCGGAACGAATATAAGTGGAGTAAGACAAGCTCTTGGAGAAAAATACAGTAGCCATACTTTAACAAAACCCAATTCTGAGAAAGATTTAGCACAAAAAGTAATAACTCTCTTACAAGCAAATGCCCATGTGGAAGAAATTGGTTTGTATAATAAAAATAGAATATCAGATCATTTTAATGTAAAAAAAATGGCAGATTCTTATTTATCCTTAATTAAATTAAAGAATTGAAAATCCTCTTTTGCGCTTACGATCGTCCCGGGCATATTGCAACAGATCCTAATGCCTGGATTCAATGACTGATTCCTGATTTAAGAGAAATAGAATCGTTTAAATAGAAATAGATTTTTATTACAGTAAAAGTAGTGAAAATTTTAGTTTATTTAGTATTATAATTCAATTACATTATTATTAAAACTTTGAGATCAATAATTAGTTTCATACTAAAAAGAGAAAGATTTTTACCTAAATTCAGTTCTATCAAGTATAGGATGAATAATTTTATAATTTCTTTAAAAAGTAACTTATTTTTCTTGTACCATAAATATTTAATCTTATTTTGGTTTAATAAAATAAATAATAAATCAACAAAGGTTTTATTAGGTGCTAACTTTGCACCTAATAATGGAATTGGAAATCATATACATTCTATAAAACAGTTTTGTTGCACTAGTATAATGCTTTATCCTTCTGATAATATTATTAATAAAATATCTGCTCATCAATTTTCCTCTATCTTAAAACAAACAAAAAATAATTTTCTTTTAAAAAAAGATATTGTTCTTCACTCTCATGTATATCCTGATTTTATTTATCACTGTGAGAGACTTCAGAAATTAGGCTTTAAATGGATTCATACTTATCATGCTCCATACCAAAAAGAATATGCAAAGGATGATCTATTAGATTGGCAAAAAGAGTTTAATAATGTATGGATAAATACGGCCTCCAAAGCAGATATCAAAATTTCCGTATCTAAATGGCAACAAGAGTACCTAAAAACGAATCATAATATAGAGACAATATACTTACCAAACGGTGTTGATGTTAACCTTTGCGATAAAGGAAATGGAGATCGTTTTAAAAAAGAAATTGGTTTTGATAATTTCATATTGAACGTAAGTCGACATGATCCAGTTAAAAATTCGGGAGAATTTGTTCAATTGGCAATATCAATGCCCAATAAACAATTTGTAATCATAGGACCAGGTTTATCAAACGACATTTTTATATCAGAATATAATATAAAAGTCCCAGCCAATCTTTTAATTTACGGACCAGCTTCACATACCAAAGTACAGGATGCTATAGCTGCTTGTGAAGTTTTAGTAAGTTGTGCAAAAAAAGAAGGTTTACCTACATTGGTTTTGGAAGGGATGGCACATGAAAAGCCTGTAATTGTGTCGAATGAACCTGGTAGTATGGAAGCCATTAGTCATGGAAAATATGGCTACTTCTATGAACTTGGTAATATTAATGACTTGCAACAAAAAACCATATTGGCTTTAAATGATACAAACAAAGGCCAATTAGCGCGTCAAAGAGTATTAGAAGAATACGACTGGAAAGTTGTAGCTAAGAAACTAGATCAGATTTATCAAAATATATGATAAAAAAAATAACCTTCTGTGCATATGATAAACCCGACAGTGTTGGTGGTCCTGTTACATGGTTAATGCACCTATTACCTGCATTACAAAGGTATGGATTTGATGTAAATTGTCTTATCTTTTACCACGTGGGGAATAATGGACCACTAACAGAACACCTTAAAAAAAACAATATTGCACTAAAAGGTACAAGTTTTAATTACTATACCGAAGACAATATCCAATGGCTTCTTCAACAACTCAAAAGTAATCAACCAGATATATTTGTTCCCAACCTGGTCGTTCCAGCTTACCTTGCAACTCCCTGGATAAAAAAAGCAGGAATAAAAATTATAGGCGTTTCTCACTCTGACGATCCATTTTATCATGCCATTCAGGAACTCTTTATTGATGGAAAAGAAAAATTTCGTGCACATGGTATGATCGTTGTATCTAAGGAACTGGAATACCAACTCAATCAGTCTCCTCAAATTGCAAACATCAAACTGGAACGGATTCCTTATGGAGTTCAAATTCCGAAAGAAAAAGCAGAATGGAATGACAATACATTAAAGGTGGTTTATGTTGGCAGATTATCTGAAGAACAAAAACGAATATCTGAAGTTACTAAAGCATTTTGCAAAATGGTTCAGGAAGTTCCAAATACGGAAGCTATAATATACGGAGAAGGTCCTGATCGTAATAATGTGGAAAATATTCTTTGTTCTGAAGGAAAAGGTTTACCTGTATATTTAGGAGGAAATATCCCTGCCTTAGAAATGCAACAAAAATTGTTGGATGCTCATGTGATTGTTTTGCTTTCTGATTACGAAGGACTTCCCATTGCAATCCTTGAAGCTATGGCTTGTGGAGTAGTGCCTGTATGTTTAAATATGCGTAGTGGTATAACTGAACAAATTAAAAATGGAGTTACCGGTTATATTGTATCTGACAGAGATAAAGACTTTATCCACACTATAAATAAAATTGCTTCAAATAAAGGTTTATGGCAAACAATATCGCTTAATGCTAAAAAAGTAATTACCGATAACTTTTCAATGGAACTATGTCATCATAAATACATTAAGTATTTTAATTCGCTAGCCATAAGTAAACAAAAAAAAGAAATTAAATTACCCAAACGCTATAACTTGCTTTTTGTTCACCCGGATTTAGCCAGAGCGGATAGAAGAAAACAAAGAAAAAAAATAAGTACGATAATAAAGACGAAAATAACTGGTCTGAAAAAAAAACTATTAACCCAATATTATTAATGAACAATACAGTAAAGCCCAAAGTCTCCATTAACTTATGTAAACCAACTATTCGTGGCATAGGAAGCACTTCACCTAAAGATTCCTGGTATATTGAACGCTGTTTAAGCAGGTATTTTGATGTGCAATTGGATGATGATCCTGACTTTTTAATTTATAGTGATGGTGGTAATAAAGAACATTTATTAAACACAAAAGCCATCCGCATCTTCGTTACAGGCGAAAATGTTCCACCTAATTGGGAAGAAACAGATTATGCACTAACTCATGAGCGTATTTACAATGAACGTCATTGGCGTCTTCCACTCCACAGACAATGGTTCGACACTACCTGTACAGTTCCCATACGTAATTTTGATACAATTAAAAAACGAGTGACCCGATTTTGTAATTTTATTTACAGCAACGATCGGGCTAAAGAACGTATTGAATTCTTTCATAAACTATCAGAATACAAACACGTTGATTCGGGAGGTAAAGTATTAAATAATATTGGAGGTAGAGTAGAAGATAAACTTGCCATGGTTGCTGAAAGTAAATTTACTATAGCTTTTGAAAACGAGAGTCACCCGGGATATTCAACAGAAAAAATTATACAACCTTTAATACACGGGAGTATTCCAATTTATTGGGGTGATACAAGTATTTTTGAAGATATAAATCCTGATTGCTTTATTAATGTACATAATTATAATTCTTTCGAGGAGGTAATTGAAGAAGTTAAACGAATTGACAAAGATGATGATCTGTGGAGAAAGATGGTGACTGCACCGATATTTTTAAATAACAAACTCCCCGATAGGTTAAGCGATGAGGCATTAAAATCATTCTTTGAAGAAATCTTTATAAATAAAAAAACTTTTATCACTAGTAAAAGAAAAGAAAAACAAAAACATATTTATTTAAAACAGCAAAAGAAAAGAAATAATCCTTCATTCATAAAAAAATTAAAACATTATATTAAGACTAAATTCTAATGTCTAAAATATTAATTAATTATGCCACCTATGAATTTAGAATATCACAAAAACTAAATTCATTAACAGGTAAATATATTGCCGGGTTTGATCGGGTGATCAATTATTCACCCAAAAACATACCAAAAAAATTTAAGAAAAAACATACTAAAATATTCAATGCTCCAAGAGGCGGAGGTTATTGGGTATGGAAACCTTATATAATTTTAAATACCCTTAAAAATACAAAAGAAGGAGATATTATATTTTATTGTGATTCAGGTGCTTTATTTATTAAAGACTTAAAACCAATATTTGATATATGCCAAAACAAACAAGATATTGTTTGTTTTAGTGTTGGATTAAGAGAAGCTCATTATAGTAAAAGAGATGCGTTCATCTTAATGGATTGTGATACAAATGGATTTGAAAATACTTTTCAAAGACTTTCTGGTTATATATGTGTTAAGAACACTAAATATTCAAAACAATTCTTTCATCAGTTTCTGAAATTCAATTTAGATAATAGAATTGTATCAGATGAAGAAAATGTACTTGGTGTAAATAATTATGAAGACTTCATTGAAAACAGACATGATCAAACTATTTTTAGTTTACTAAGTAAAAAATACAATATTCCATGCTACCGAGATCCAAGCAGAGGAAGCCATGTTTATTATGAGGATATTGAAGTATCAAACTATGAACAATTAATAGAAGGTACTAGAAAACGACATTATTTACCCCAAAAAAACCTTTCTTATTATCTATCCCAAATCAAAGCAAAGTTAAGATTAATAGTCAAATAAACATGTCAATCTGCATTATACAAGCCGGGACCAGCAATTTTAGTGGTTCTTTTATAAAAGCACACGCCGACCTTATAAAAGGAGAAAAAGTGCTTCTTCAAGGTAGTATTCATTCTCTTGTTTATAAAGGGAGGATGATACGCTATTTTTATAGTACCTCTCCATTATTTAAAAAATTTAAAAAATTACTACCTCAGGTATTATATCATAAATGGGTTGCTCAATGGGAAGAAACTTTTAATGGACGATTGGATGCCATTGCCGGATTTATGAAACAACATAAAGTAGATGTAATTCTTGCTGAATTTGGTCATAATGGCGCTGAAATCACTCTTTATGCCAAAGAACTTGGCTTACCTTTAATTGTTCATTTTCATGGACATGATGCACACCGAACTCATTTTATTAATCCCAAACTTGAATCATATATAGCCATGTTTGAATATGCTACTAAAATAGTAAGCGTTTCAAACTTTATGACAAACGCCTTACTCAAAATGGGAGCTCCCAAAGAAAAAATTGTATATAATCCGTATGGTCCAAGACCATTCTTTTATAATAATAAACCAAATTATGGAAATACAATATTTTATGTTGGTCGCTTTACTGATATTAAATCTCCTGTTTTAATATTAGATGCTTTTCGACAGATGGCTATTGAATGTCCTGAGGCAAAGTTGGTAATGGTTGGTATGGGTGAGTTACTCGAAAATTGCAAAGCCCTTTCCAAAGCTTGGAAAATGGATGATAAAATTACATTCACAGGTGGCATTCCTCATGATCAATTAATGCCCTACTTTGAAAATGCGTGTATGTTTGTTCAACATTCTGTACAACCTTCTTATGGCGATGCCGAAGGTACGCCCAATACTATTTTAGAGGCTGGTGCTGCAGCTTTACCTGTAATTTCAACCAGGCATGCCGGTATTCCCCAGGCTGTTATTCATGAAGAAACAGGCTTTTTGGTGGATGAATATGACACAACAGGAATGGCTAAATACATGATTCAACTATTTAAAAATAAAGAACTCTGTAAAACCATGGGAGAAGCAGGAAGAGAACATATCAAAACAAACTATAATATCGATAGACATATTGGCATATTAGATCAACTGATTGAAGAAGCCCGTAAATCAAACTAACAAACTCATAATTATTAGTAATAAAAATAATATATCGAGGCTATTACAATATATAAGACGAGAAACATGAAAACACATCTCATATCAGGCGGTTGCGGTTTTGTTGGCCGTAATATGGTGAAACGATTATATAAAACAACAACAGACAGAATACTTTTTATTGATGATTTATCTGTAGGTACACATCCTGAAACATGGTTGTCTGTGCCCAAAACAAAAAACATCAACGATATAGAAGTTTATGGTGAGGATGATCGTTTGTTATTTTTAAAGGCCGATTTTCGTAAAGTGTTAAACACGCTGGATAACAATCCCAATTGGTTTAATACTGAATACAATTTAGGTATTGAAAAATTTGCTGATGTATATCATTTTGCTGCTATTGTGGGTGGACGTGCAAAAATTGACGGGGACCCCATCCAGGTAGCACTGGATTTATCTATTGATGCTGAGTTTTTCTATTGGATTAGTCGCCACAAGCCGGAACGCGTTCTTTACCCCAGTTCTAGTGCAGCATATCCCATAAACAAACAAACAGAAAGCAATACCATACAGCTAAAAGAAACAGATATTGATTTTAACAATATGGGTCAGCCGGATATGACTTATGGCTGGACAAAATTAACGGGTGAGTTTTTAGCAAAAATTACGGCTAAACATTACGGAGTTAACATTACTTGCATACGACCATTCAGTGGCTATGGCGAAGATCAGGATTACTCCTACCCTACTCCGGCTATTGCTCGTCGTGCAGTTTATAAGGAAGCTCCTTTTGAAGTGTGGGGTTCGGGTAATCAGGGACGTGATTTTGTGCATATTGATGATGTGTTGGATTGCATTGAAGTGGCCATGGAAAAAATTCACGATGGTACTGCGATTAATATCGGACAAGGAATACTGACTTCGTTCCGTGACTTAATCAGCCTTTTCTGTGAATTTGCAGGATATAATCCCGAAATTAAACCTCTATTAGATAAACCGGTTGGCGTTCATTCCCGCTATTGTGATATGACTTGGGTTAAAGAGTATCTTGGCTGGGAACCCAAAATATCCATACGAGAAGGTATGAAACGTGTTTACGATGCCGTCATGGAAAAAGAAAAAGCCTTAGGTAATTTGTCATAGGACGTAAGTCATAGGACGTAGGACGTAGGACGTAGGACATAGGACGTAGGACGTAGGACATAGGACGTAGGACATAGGACGTAAGACATAGGACGTAAGTCTTACGCCATACGCCATACGTCATAAGTCATACGCCATAAGCCATACGTCATACGCCATAAGTCATACGTCATAAGCCATACGTCATAAGTCATAAGTCATAAGCCATACGTCATACATCATAAAACAAAAATCTTAAATCATAAAAAAATGCCATTTCAGGATCTGGAGGTTTGGAAAGGTGCTCATGAACTGACATTGGGGGTATATCGAATTACCAAAAGTTTTCCCGAAGAAGAAAAATTTGGTCTGGTTTCTCAAATGCGTAGAAGTGCTTATTCCATACCTACAAATATAGCTGAAGGTTCAGGAAGAAAGACCGACAAGGATTATTTGCGTTTCATAATTATTGCACGGGGTTCGGTGGAAGAATTACGTTATCAATTAATTTTGGTTCGGGATCTTGAATATATTAGTCTGGACGATTATGTCATTCTGGAAAATAAGGCTAGTATTATCAGTAAACAATTAAACGGATTAATGAAGTATCTCGATAAAAAATAAGACATAGGACGTAGGACGTAGGTCATAGGACATAGGACATAGGACATAGGACGTAAGTCATAGGTCACAGGACGTAGGTCATAGGACGTAGGACGTAAGTCATAGGTCATAGGACGTAAGTCATAGGTCATAGGTCATACGCCATAAGTCATACGCCATACGTCATAAGCCATTAGTCATACGCCATAGGTCATAAGTCATAAGTCATAAGTCATAAGTCATACGTCATAAGCCATACGTCATAAGCCATAAGTCATAAGCCATACGCCATAAGTCATACGCCATAAGTCATACGCCATAGGTCATAAGCCATAGGTCATAAGCCATTAGTCATACGTCATACGCCATAGGTCATAAGTCATAAGTCATACGTCATACGTCATACGTCATAAGTCATACATCATACGCCATAAGCCATTAGTCATACGTCATAAGTCATACGTCATAGGTCATAAGACATACATCATACATCATACATCATACATCATACATCATACGCCATAAAACAAAAATCATGAAAATACTATTTGCTTGTTTCCCATTAAAATATAACCTATTCATGGATGACCTTAAGGCTGGTTTAGAAGAATATGCCGAGGTGATATATGATTATGAAGAATTTTGGGCATGTAAAAATCACTATGACATAGTACATATCCATTGGCCTGAATTCTTATCTTATGAAATACAGAGTCACCTATATCATACAGATCCTATACCCAAAGAATTATATAAGCGGATTCAGACTTGTATGGAATATTGGAAAAATAATTCTAAGATAGTTTATACTCGACATGTACAATACCCTCATCATAGGCATGATGAAGAATATTTAAAACTATATCGAATGGTGACTTCTTTTTGCGATGTAGTAGTTCATTTTGCCAATTATAGTATTAAACAGTTCAAAGAGTTTTATCCGGAACATAAAAATATAAAGCATATAGTTATACCTCATCACAATTACGCATCAATTCCAAATAAGTCAACACCAAAAGAAGCAAAAAAAGAATTAGGAATAGATTTAGATGCTAAAGTTATGTTGGTATTTGGTTCAATAAAAGAATCCGAAAAGAAACTTATTGAAAAGGCTTTTTCTTATATCCCAGGTAACAAAAAAGTATTACTTGCTCCCGGATGGAAAATTAACCGACGAAAAATCAGCTATATCAGACTAAGAGAGTGGGTATGGAAATTTGATAAGTGGAGAGCCAGTTTGAATAAAAGCAAAAGAGTTAATTTAGGCTTCATTAACGATGAAGATGCCCACTTATACCTTAACGCTGCGGATTTTTTATTTATTCCAAGAACAACCGAATTAAACTCCGGTAATATTACATTAGGTTGTACCTTTGGTAAAGTTGTAGTAGGTAAAAAAGGATCTGATATTGGTGAAATACTTGATGAAACAGGCAATCCAACATTTGAAGTCGGAAATGACAAAAGTTTACAAGAAGCCATTCTAAAAACTTATGATTTAATAGACAAAAATCAAGGTGAAAAAAATAAAAAAATAGCTTTTGAAAAATGGACTGTTGCAAAAATATCAGCTCAATACATAAAAATAATGAAAGAAGTTTTACTTCAACAAAAAATCGGATGAAACATTATCTAATAACACGCTTTAATCTGAGGAACAAAGAATGGCTCCATTCAAAAAAAAATGAAACTATATTAGATAATGAATGGCACAAAACTAGATTCAATATTTTTGAAAATTATTGTTTCCCATCTATTGAAAAGCAATCAAACAAAAATTTTAAATGGTTAGTGTTTTTTGATAACACAACCCCTGTTCAATATCATAAAAAGATCAAGGAGCTTCAAAATCGTTTTCTAAATTTCATACCTTTCTTTATTGATGGGAATGATGTACTTTGTCAATCTATTGTAAAATTCATTAATAATGACAAAAAAAGTTCTGAATATGTAATTACAACACGTATTGATAATGATGATCTTGTTCACACAAACTTCATCGAAACTATTCAAAAACTTTCCTTTCCTTCTGAGAACCTAGTAATTGATTTAAGGAAAGGCTATCAATTAGATATTTCAGGAACTAAAAAGAAAATCAGAGTTTATACAAATAAGTTTAATCCTTTTATTAGTCTTGTTGAAAAAGATAATATTCAATCCGTATTTAAAATTGCACATAGAGAATGGTCAAATGAAAAGAATTTAATTTCAGAAGAACAAACTCCTCTCTGGATTGAATTAGTTCATCAAAGTAATCTACTAAATGACTCAAAAAAATACTTATATCTTACGAAAGATCTGAATTATCATGATTTTGGACTTCTTTCTCCCATTCATACATATTCCACACTCGGAATTAAAATTAGAAACTTATCTATTCAATTACACAACCATTCTTTTAGTTATGTTCTTAAAAACCTTTTCCGCAGTATAATAACAAAGTATAATAATATATAATTTCAAAACTTAACTATTATTATTGATAATAGATAAAAAATATGGCAAGTTTAGAAGATAAAATGTATAAGATGAATTTATCTGATTTAGTCTCGGTAATAATTCCATGTTTCAATCGGGCTAATATGCTTCCTGTCACAATAAATTCAGTATATAATCAAAGCTATCGCCCTATTGAATGTATTATTGTCGATGATGGATCTAGTGACAATACTAAGGAGGTTGTATCCGAATTACAAAAAAAATTAAGTAGTAATTTATTTTCTATACGTTACCTGTTTCAAAAAAACAATGGTGCCCCATCTGCAAGAAATCTAGGTACAGAAAATTCAAGTGGTGAATTTATTCAATATCTTGATTCTGATGATTTAATTTATCCTGATAAATTAAATCATCAGATTGAATATTTACAAACATATACTAACATTGATGGTGTATATGGCGATTGGGATCACGGCACATTAGATAATAAGGTATTAATTAAAGGACTCAAATGTGATGATATGGTCGCACAATTTTATGGTGGGCGAGTAATTCATACCTTAAGTTTCTTATTTCGTCGAAGCATTGTTGATAAAATTGGATCATGGGATACTCAGCTAAAACGTAATCAGGAAGTAGATTTTCATTTACGAGGTGTATTGGCCGGAGGACATTTTGAATACCTACCTCAAACAACAGGTCTATGGAGAGAACATGATGGTGATAGAATCATAAATTCAAATGGATTAATATATGCCCTTAAATATCACGAAAAATGGATAATAAAACTTGCTGAAATAAATAAACTTAACCAAAACATTAAAATTATTGCCTCTCAACATTTGTTTTATAAAGCAAATGCTTTACCTGAAAATTATAAATCAGAGAAACTTAAGTATATCAAGTGGGCAATTAGATTAAACCCTAACCTTAAAGAATTTAATTCTTCAAAATTTTTCCTAATAAAAAAAATATTTGGTCTGCATTTCTCAGTTTGGTTATGGATTAAATATGGTAAGCATCTTCAACAGAACAGACTGAAACAAGCCAATAATATTTGATAATCTAATTTATTGGAGAGTTACATCTTGTCGCTAAAGAAATAAGAAAAATATATACAAATACGCATGAATAAACCTTTTGTATCGATCATAACAACCTGCTATAATCAAACACATCATATAAGAAATACCTTAAATAGTGTTTTAAACCAAACATACTCTAATTGGGAATGTATTGTGGTTGACGATGGATCAACAGATAATAGCAAAGAGGTTATCGAATCCTTTCAAAAGATGGATTCAAGGTTTATTTATGTCTATAAAACCAATGGAGGAGTGACATCAGCACGTAACTATGGATTTAAAATGGCCAAAGGTAATTTTATCCAGTTTTTGGATGGTGATGATAGCTTACTACCTGAAAAACTAGAAAAACAAATAGAGTGTTTTAATAAAAATCCCGAAATTTATATCTGTATTTGTGACCATCAACATTATTATGTAAAACAAAATAGATATAAACATTACATATTTACACCATTAAAAGCTCAACCGTTAAAACAACTATTATACAATTGGCAAGCAGGAGTTGCTTTTACTAATCATGCACCCATATATCGAAGAGATTTATGGCATACTGATGAAGTTCCTTTCCCTGTAGATTATGATGGAAGAAGTGAAGATTGGATCTTTAATGTTCTTGTTGCTTTAAAAAATAAGAAATATTACTTTTTAAATGAAATTTTATGCAACTATCATATTACTGGAGAAAGTTACACAAGTGAAACCTATAATAGTTCATCATCAGCTATATATGCAGCTTTTTATCTAAATAATATTATTCCAGAAAAATATAAAAATAATTTTCTTGAGCATACCATCAAAAAATCAATGGATAGGTATGCTGATAGTAAAAAAGCGGCCATATTACATGATTCATTAAACTGGAGAGTGGGAAACTTTATCAGTAAACCATTTTTCTTCCTGATCCGATTATTAAGACACGAGAAATGATCGAAACCTTCAGAACCAAAAATCATCCATTTATACCGCAGATTAAAGATGACGAACAACGCCCTCTTTGGTCGGTATTAATTCCTACCTACAATTGCGCTAACTACTTAAAAGAAACCTTACAATCAGTGCTACAACAAGATCCTGGCCCTGAAAAAATGGAAATCATTGTTATTGATGATTTCTCCACCAAGGATAATCCGGAACAAGTTGTCAATGACATTGGAAAAGGAAGAGTTCAGTTTATTCGCCAAAAAGAAAACGTAGGGAAAAGTAAAAACTATGCAACAGGACTTCAAAAATCTAAGGGAAAGTATATCCATATTTTACATGGCGATGATACAGTGGAGAATGGTTTTTATAAAAACATGGAAAATATTTTCTTAAAACACCCTGAAATTAGTGCTGCTTTTTGCCAATGCAACTATATGAATGAATCAGGAAAAGTTTATAGAAATACAGGAATTTATCAAGAAAACGAAGGTATTGCAATTAACTTTTTACAACGAATTGCTACTTGGCAATTATTACAACCGCCAGGCATTGTTTTTAAACGAGAGGTTTATGAACAAATTGGAGGATATGATTTAAGACTACATTATATCGAAGACTGGGAATTTTATGTAAGAGCTGCACTAAATTTTAAATTTGGGTATACACCAAAAATATTAGCTAATTATAGAGTATTTGCCAATAACTCATCAAGTAAATCTATTCATCGGGGAAAACGCATTGCTGCAATGAAAAAAGTTTTACTGATCATCAATGAATACCTACCTAATGAGTTAAAACAAAAAATTAAACCAGAACAAAGACAGGAGTTAGCCAATAACCTTTTATTATTCATTCCAAAAATGAGAGCAAATAAGGATTGGATTGGCATATATCGTACCACTCTTGAGTTTGGAAAAAACAACAAGAGATTTCGTTTGTGGTTGCGTTGGGGGAAATTTATGGTTCAGTATAAAAAATTTATTAAACTTTAAAAATGCTAATACTTAAAAAAGTCAAACAACTTGTTAATTTTTTAATTTTACATTGTAAACAGGTTCTCTTTTGGATACATATTTCCAAATTGGAAAAATCACCTGAATTTCAAAAAGATTCTATTGCTTTAATGACTGTTTTTATATTAAGAGAAAATATACTCTTTTTAGAAGAATGGATTGAACATCATTTAAAAATGGGAATTGATCATTTTGTGCTTTATGATAATAGCAAAGTCCAAAGAACAGAAAAAAATGAAAGGTATAAAAATGTAAACCCTGGTTCAATTAATAAGCACAACCAAAATTACTCTAAGCTTATAACTCAAGAAAACGCAGAATTCAAATTAAACGATATATTAAACAAATACGGCTCTATAATTACCATCATCCCCTGGACGAAAAAAGATAAAAACGGAAAAATAGGCTATTTCCAGATTGAAGCTATAAACGACTTTATCAAACGCTATAAACGCATTTACGACTATGCCTTATTAACCGATATGGATGAATTTATGGTTAGCAGAACAGGATTTAACCTGAAAGATTTGATGACTGAAATGAAACAACAAAGTATTACAAGCATATACTTTAAATCACGAATCTTTTCTTCAAGATTTAATTATATTGGCAGGAGTATTCGTAAAATAAGTAAATGTCTTCCGCATGATCGTGAAGACGAAGGTTTTAAAACAATGTTTAAACTTTCCGCAGTAATATCAGCCAATGTTCATTGTACTAAAACTCTATTTAAAAATAAAATTTGCCCGAATGATAAAATGTTAATGTACCATTATTGTTATAATTATGAAGGAGCTGGCACTAAACTTATTAATAGCCCTGAAGTATTAAAATACATTAAACAATAATGATAAAAATATATATTCATGAGCAGCTGGGAAACCAACTTTTTCAGTACGCAACAGCAAAAAAACTAGCTACAGATAAAAAACAAAAAATATACATCGATCATAGTTTTTTTGGATTTAGACAAAAAAGATACTTCCTTAACCATTTTAATCTTCAATTTAAAACCAGCTTCACATTATGGCATTTACTTTTAAAGAAAGTAGGTATTAGAAAAAAAAGAGCAGTTGATTATTCTAAGAATATAAAATTTGGTTACAGCCATCAATATAATCCTGAAATAAATAATTTCACAAATGTTTATTTGTATGGATTGTTTCAAAGCTATTTATTTTTTTATGATATTAGAGACATACTTAGAAAAGAAATTACACCTAAATATAAGTTAAAGAGTATTCGTTATAAATATTTCTATAAACAAATCTGTGAATCAAATTCTGTTGCAATTCATATTCGAAGAGGAGATTACATTGGAAATAAAAAACTGGAAGTCTGTAATATGAAGTACTTTATTAATGCGATAAAGTATATTAAAGAAAAAATAAACGTTCCTACTTTTTTCATTTTTTCAAATGACATTAAGTTTTGCAAAGGTAATTTTAAAGGAAAAGAATATATTATTGTAGATGGAAACTCAAACCAAATAATTTTAGAAGACTTTATTCTAATGAAATCCTGCAAACATCATATAATTTCGAACAGTACCTTTTCATGGTGGCCAGCCTTTCTTGCAGAAAATAATATTGTTACTGTTCCTTACAAATGGGATAATGACAATCAAATTCCAATAACTGAAAAATATTTACCCGAATGGAAAATAATCCATTTTTAACGTATTAATCTTTTACTAATAACCATAGTCCTAATTCTTAAATGAAATGAACAGGTAAATTTGATTATCTAAATTATTATACAAAAGGATGATTTAATTTATTTAAAAATTACATTTTGTAATTAAGTGCAAATTTTAGACTAAATGAAAACACCTCAAGTCTCTATCCTCACCACTATATACAACCGCGAAAAATACATATCCGATTGCATTGAAAGCGTTTTGGCCTCATCATTTCAGGATTGGGAGATGATACTTGTTGATGATCAAAGTACAGATCATTCAGTTGAGATTGCCAAAGCGTATGAAACAAAAGATCCTCGTATAAAAGTATATGTAAATAAAACAAATTTAGGAGATTATCCCAATAGAAATAAAGCTGCATCCTACGCAAAGGGAAAATATATTAAATACCTGGATGCAGATGATATGATTTATCCACACGGGTTACAAATCATGGTAAATGCAATGGAACAATATCCTGAAACAGTATTGGGTTCACAATGTGTAATCCGGGAATATAAAACCCCTTATCCTTGTATTATCAACTCAAAAACGCTATTCGAAAGTTACTTTAGTAATCACAATTTCTTTTCCAGCGGCCCAACCGGTACTATTATAAAAAAAGAAATATTCGACAAGGTTGGAGGTTATTCGGGCAAAAGGTTTATCGGAGATACTGAATTATGGATAAAGATGGCATTAGAAGGTCCTGTTGTATTCTTTCAGCCTGCACTTATCTGGTGGAGAACACATGAAGATCAGGAAACCAATCATGAAAAAAAGAATATAAATGAATTACTGGATAATAAACATAACCTGTTTAAATCTATCATATCAGATAAGCGAATTCCATTAAACCTTAATCAGCGAAAAAAAATCATTACAAATTATAAACTTCAAAACATAAAACAAGGCATTTCTTCCATAATAAAATATGGCGATCCAAAAACTGGATTATTGAAAATTAAAAACGCCTTAGATACATTTGAACTATAAGTATTATGGATAAAATATTACTAACAGGAGCCGATGGATTTATTGGCAGCCACCTTGCTGAAGAACTCGTTAAAAAAGGCTACAAAGTTAAAGCTTTTGTTTATTACAACTCATTTAATAACTGGGGCTGGCTGGATACTCTCCCTAAAGAAATTTTAAAAGAAATTGAAATTTTTTCAGGTGATATACGTGATCCTTTTGGTGTAAAAGAGGCTGCCAAAGGTTGCAATGCCATATTACATCTTGCTGCACTAATTGCAATACCATATAGTTATTATTCTCCTCAAAGTTATGTACAAACAAATATAAATGGTACATTAAATGTATTACAAGCTGCCAGGGAACTGAACATCCAACGCTTGTTAGTAACTTCAACTTCCGAAGTATACGGCACTGCCATGCAAGTGCCTATTACTGAAACACACGCACGTCAGGGGCAATCGCCCTATTCTGCTACAAAAATAGCTGCTGATGCACTGGCCGATTCCTACTTTCGTAGTTTTGGATTACCGGTTACCATTGTACGCCCATTTAACACTTATGGTCCCCGTCAATCAGCACGAGCTGTAATACCAGCCATTATAACACAAATATTATCCGGATATAAACAAATAAAATTAGGCTCCCTTTATCCTACACGAGATTTGGTTTATGTAAAAGATACAGCTCAGGGATTCATTAATATTCTAAACACTGAAACAACTATTGGACAAGAAGTAAATATTGCCACGCAAAAAGAAATATCTATCGGTGATTTGGCGCAATTAATTACCAAATTAACAGGAAAAGATATTGAAATTATTTCAGACGCAGAACGTTTACGTCCTGAAAAAAGTGAAGTCTATCGCTTGCTTGGTAGTAACGAAAAGTTATATAAACTTACAGGATGGAAACCTCAAAAAAACTTAGAAGAAGGTTTAAAAGAAACAATTGAATGGTTTAATATTGAAAAGAATTTAAGCCTATATAAAGCAGATATTTATAACAAATAAAGTAATTTATGAAAGCTGTTATTCTCGCAGGGGGAAAAGGATCTCGTCTTGCTCCATATACAACAGTGTTACCCAAACCATTGGTTCCTGTTGGCGATTTTCCTATTCTTGAAATTATCATTAACCAATTAATTTACTATAATTTTACAGAAGTTACTTTGATGGTAGGTTACCTGGCTGAATTAATAAAAGCCTATTTTATACATCGCCCTTCAATTACTAATAAAATTAAAATAAATTATATAGATGAAGAAAAACCCACAGGCACAGCGGGTTCCCTGGCATACCTAACTAATATGAATGATACTTTTCTGGTGATGAATGGAGATGTGCTTACTTCTATCAATTATTCCGACATCATTGCCTTCCACAAAAAAAATAAAAATATTCTTACCATTGCGATGCATAACAAAAGAGTTAAAATCGACTTGGGTGTATTAGAGCATAACAAAGATGGAGTAATAACCGGTTACTCTGAAAAACCGCAATACGATTATAAAGTGAGTATGGGAATTTATATTTATGAACCTAAAGTATTAAAACACATAAAAAAAGACCAGTACCTCGACTTCCCTACTCTTGCCATGAATCTTGTAAATCAAGGAGAAAGAGTCATGGGATACGAAAACAACGCTAAATGGCTAGATATTGGCCGGTTAGAAGATTTTCATAATGCAACAAAAGAATTTGAAACTCACAAATCAGAATTTTTACCATATCACCATTAATGCTTCTGCATACTTTTTATATTATTTAAACTCATCGAAATACACCTGTAAATTTGATTATTTAAATTTACACGCAAGAGGATGATCTAATTTATTTGAAAGTTCCATATACAATAGTTCGTTAAGTTTTTATAATTTATTAATTTTTAGACACATAGACACCTCACCGTAAACAACGTAAGATATTCATAATAAGTACCTTGTAAATCAGTCTTTTGTCTTTTGTCTTAAATCTAACGATCTATTAATATAGCAATAAAAACAAAATTTGAAAAGATGAAATACCTTATTACCGGCCACAATGGCTATATAGGACAAAACTATATCCATCATTTACAAGAAACACATCCACATGTAACTATTGCAGGCATTTCAAATTCTGGCGAAAGTATAAAAGGAGTTAAAAACTATCATATGGAGCTTAGCGATAAATCTCTTCTTAATTTGCTGACAGAAATAAACCCTAAAGTGATTATTCACCTGGCTTCTCAACGTTTTGGTTCATTGCACGACCTTATTAACAATAATGTTCTGGCTACAGAAAATTTATTTGAAGCAGCAATAAAACTAAACAAGCCTAACTTAAGAATACTTGTTATAGGATCATCTTCAGAAATAGGAAACCCAGCCTCTTCATTGGCAAATGAAACCGAAGTGGGCACTCCGGTTGATAACTATGGATTAAGCAAACTGCTGCAGTCAACCCTGGCAGCCAAGTATGCATATACTACCAATATGAACATTATACGTATCCGTTTTTTTAATATCCTCGGCAAAGAAATGCCGCATACCTTGCTTGCAGGAAGAGCGGTTAACCTCTTTGCTAAACAGTTAGCTAACCCTGCAACAAAAGTTGAGTTTGGTGACCTTTCTTCATTACGCGACTATACTGACATACGTGACATATGTACAGCCATTGATGCTGCGGTTATAAATGGCAAAAGCGGCGAACTATATCATATTTCAAATGGTCAGTCAGTGTCGGGTAGCTATTTAATCAAGACAATAATTGATCAATGCCCCGATCCTCAAAAAAGCAATTTAAAATATATTTCAAATCCAGAATTTAAGTCCATCGTACATCAGCAGGTAGGAGACAATAGTAAAGCTAAATATGTTCTTAAATGGGAACCTAAATACACATTACCTGAATCGGTTCAAAGTATCTGGCAAAACTATATTTAATGAATCCACAAACCATTTTTATTCTTACTCCGGCTATTGGAGTGATGGGAGGAGCCGATAAGGCTTCAAAACTCCTGGCTGAAAAATATGCTGATTCAGGATTCATTGTCCACGTTTTTGCGACTTCGTGCCAGATAAAAAGTACACACCCGAATATTTCAATACATCCGCCCATACTTAATAAAGGACACAAATGGAAACTTCCTCAGCGAAGCCTGGTTACAAAAATGGCATATTATTGCCGTCGTTATAAACCCTGCTATATCTATACTGTTGGATTAACTTTTGAAGTTCGACTGGCATTACAATACTTAAATAAATATAAGATACGTGTTTGGGAAACTACCCAGGCTAATGAGGGTAATAAATTTGTGGATCAACAAGCAATTAAATTGTTACATAAAGCCAATGCTGTAATAGTTCCTTCTGCTACCATTAAAGCAAATGTAATTAACAACTACGGATATAGCGGGGTTATAATAAAACTTCCTTTTTGGGTGGAATGGATTCCCGACGAAGGAATGCCTCAAAGAATAAGCCGTAATAATAAAATCCTTTATATTGGACGTATCGACTTGGATAAAGGATTTGATATACTTTTTGACGCCCTAAGAAAAATAGATTTTCCTTTAAGTATTGATATTTGTGGCCGTGGCGATGAAGCTACTATTAAAAAAATGGCAACAGATCTTCATGAGGTAACTATTCATGGGTTTACTCCGGATGAAAAACTGAATAAACTAAGAGAACAAGCTGATTTTATCATTTTGCCATCCAAACATGAAGGCTACCCTCTAACACTTATTGAAGCCATGGGGTATTATAAACCTGTTATTGCTTCTGATGTAGGTTCTATTCCTGAAGTATTTGAAGGTTGTATGGGCGCAGTTATTTTTCCTAATCATAATGCTAACGTTTTGGCTATACTATTAAAAAAGCTTTATCAAGAAAGTAACGAGGCATATAAACAAAGAATGATTGAATCAAGAGCAAAATATAATACTCTTATGCAAGAGATTAAACTACCATTATAAGATAAATATTAATTCTATTTTTGCGTTCCTTTGCGATAATTAATAGTTAAAAACTGGCTGCAATTTTAGGTTTTTATAACGCATTAAAACTGCGTAAAATATTTAATCTGTAATAAATTATGAAACGGCCATGAGAATAAGTACTCACATACAATGATGATTATTTTCCTGGCGAATTTCATGTGACCATAAAAATCAAATTAGAGTATATGAAAAACATCCTTGTCATAGAACCTTCAGGAAACCTTTATGGCTCAGAATTAACCCTTTTAGATTTATTGAAAAATTGTAATCCTTCGAAATATTCTTTTACAGTAGTTCTTCCTGCTAAATCTCCTTTTTGTTCAGCTTTACAAGAAAATAATATTCAATACTCTGATAACTTAAATCTTAACAATCCACTGAAAAAAGTCCAGTCCTACATAAATCTCTTTTTCTTTATTTTAAAAAGCAAACCCGATCTAATCTTTGTTAATCAAGCCGGAATACAAAAAATTATTTCACTAATTGCTATTATTTTAAATATTCCTGTAGTAACAGAAATTTCTACTTTAGAAGACGGTTTACTCATCAATAACTTTTCAAGCAGGTTATTAAAGCCTGTAAAGTCTTTTATCTGTAATTCTGAGTTTATTGCTAAAAACGTAATTATTAGCTCTGAAATTAAAAGCACATTATATTTAGGTTACAATTGGAAAAATCTTTCACCTGTTATTCCCCATAAAAATAATCCTTTTAAAATCATTTTGCTTGGTAGAATATCCAAATCTAAAGGTCATTTTTTATTGGTAGAAGCTATTAATATCTTAAAGGTAAAGCAAAAAATCATGAATATTGAAGTTCACTTTTGGGGTAATGCACCATCTAAGGAAATTGAAGAGGATATCAAATCAAGAATAAAGAATTACAACCTGAATTCAATCTTTAAATTTAATGGCTTTAATACTGATTTAAATGTTGTATTTAAAGATATGAACCTGATGGTTATACCATCCATACAAGAACCTTTTGGCAGAATATTTTGTGAAACAGCTGAAGCTAAATTACCATGCTTAATTGCCGATTCCGGAGGATTAGGCGAACTATCAAAAAGATTTGAATTAGGAATTCAATTTAAGGGAAGTGATGCCAATGATTTGGCACATAAAATTGAATACTGCTACAACAATTATGAATCCATTAAAAATGATTTCAATATAAAAGCTCATTCGTTTTTGGAAAAGCTTGAAATGAAAGAATATATCAAAAACATTGAGTTTATACTTGATGAAGCAATTAACAATAAAGATGTATCAATAAAATGGTTGGGAAAATAAAATTTGGATTTAGATTTTAGGTTAGAGACCTGTCAGCTAATTATTATAGTTAAATCGTCCATTTGTTGAGTTGATGAATTGATTAAGGATAAAGGATTAGCTCGCAGAGTAAACATAATTTCATAATGAAAACCAAAATCCGTAAGGATTTGTCTTTGCGACCTTAGTTTTAAGGAGTTTGAATCTTTATTTTAATAGTGAACTACGGCTTTGCGGGCTTTGCAAGAAAAATAGAAGTCAAAAGTTGAAAGTTGAAAGTTAAAAGTCCCGGTTTTCTGCTGCATATATCCTTACGGAGGGGTACTAGTCTTAGTTCTTAGCTCTTAGATGTTAGGTCATAGTATTTCAGGTTGCACCATTTGCGCAGCTAATGCCAATTCGTGGTAATTAGCTGTAATTAGCATTTATTCGTTGTTAAAATAATTCGTGTTAATTTGCGGAAATTAGATGACCAAAAAAATATTGCGCAGCAATAATAATTTGATGACTATTGGTGAGTTGTTAATTCGTCGATTCGTCGAGTTGTTAAGTCGTTGAGTTGATGAATCGTTTAGGGCGTTAGGCCATAGTATTTCAGGTTGCTGATGCTGGTGCGAGTTTGTAACTCGTACCTTTTTATATATGCTGGGTTCACAGAAGAGGTAATAAGTGGTTAAAGTCATGCAAATTCGTTTGCTAAAATACCGGAGCTGTAAATCAGTTCTCCCCTAATTGGGGGAGTTAGAGGGGGCTCTTAGCTCTTAGCTCTTAGTTCTTAGGCCACAGTATTTCAAATTGCAACATTTGCGCAGCAAATACCAATTCGTGTTAATTAGCTGTAATTCATATTAATTCGCATTCGTAATTATTCGTGTTAATTTGCGGAAATTAGATTACTAAAAAAATATTGCGCAGCCATAATAATTTGCAGTTCTTAAATAGCTAACTCCGGCTTTGCGTAAAAAAAAGTAGTTGAAAATTAAAATAAATAAGGCAGAATCGTTGCAATATTACATTTTAATAATTCTATCTAAAGATTTATACTTTTTGCTCAAGCCGCAAAGGCTCCTACTTTTTGCTACAGTCAAAAAAGTAGGCAAAAAGTCCGCCGGCTGCACCTTGCGAGCTCATAAAAACTACGTCATTTAGATTAAAATCGCTGAACTCGCCCTTCGTACCTACGGGCTTCAAACAGCACCGATTTTTTTAATCTAAATTTCCTTGTTTTATGGCTCACCAGCTGATGCCGGAGCTCCTGTGCTAAAGAGGTGTCCTATTATTAGCTCTTAGCTCTTAGCTCTTAGTTATTAGGTGTTAAGCTTTAGTCCACAATATTTCAGGTTGCACCATTTGCGCAGCAAATACCAATTCGTATTAATTAGCGGAAATTAGCATTTATTCGTTGTTAAATAAATTCGTGATAATTAGCGGTTATTAATAATCATATATTTGATTTTTAAGGCATTATTGAACCATCGTTTAGATGACCAAAAATACATTGCGCAGCAATAATAATCTATAAAATCTTTGATGTAAAATTATATAATACAATAGTTCGTTAAGTTTTTATAATTTATTAATTTTTAGACACATAGAAATCTTACTGTAAACAACGTAAGATATTCATAATAAGCGCCTTGTAAATCAGTCTTTTGTCTTTTGTCTTTTGTCTTAAATCTAACGATCTATTAATAATAATTAACCACAGATAAAAAGAACAGTATGCCTTAAGAAAATTTTGCAAGGTATAAATATTTAAAACAGATGAAAAGATTAGCCATCATACATTTTATGCCTCTGGAGTTTTACCCCCCGGTTACAAATTTAATAAGCTCAGTTTGTAATACCAGTGCAATTAAACCTACCTTTTTAAAGGTCTTTTCAAGTTGGAATAATAAAAACAGAATCAATTATCAACCCTATAATCCCAATTGTAAAATATACAGATATCCTTTCCCCAATACCCAAGATTATACTCTGGTACGCTTATTAAAATACTTATATTTTAATATTATAACCTTCTTAAAACTATGTGTAATTAACCCTCAATCCATTGTTTATTTCGAATCATATTCAGCTTTTCCAGTCTATCTATATACAAAATACATCAATAGAAAGTGTAAAATATTTATTCATTATCATGAATATGAATCAAAGGCTCAATATGCCAATATGATGAAAACCGTTAGGTATTATCATACGCTGGAAAAAAAGTGGCTATACAAAAAAGCAACATGGATCAGTCAAACCAATAAAGATCGCCTGCAATTCTTTCATCAGGATCATCCTGAATTAAAAAAAGAACAACTTCATGTAATGCCAAATTATCCTCCTGAGAGCTGGAGAAAGGAACAAGGAAAATGGAGAAAGGAAGTTTTAGGATTTGGAAATGACAAATTTCCTAAAAACAAAAAACTACGAGCTAAGAACTACGAGCCAAGAACTGAAAACCCCATTAAAATTATCTACGTTGGTTCTCTTTCCTTTCAGGCTACTTACCTTAAAGAAATATGCAAATGGATATTATCTCAAAATGGGAAAGTACTATTTGATATTTACGCCTATAACTTGTACCAGGATGTAAAACAATATTTGAATGACTTGAACTCACCGTACATCAATTTCTTTGAAGAAGGCATTGAATATAATGCTCAACCAAAGTTATTAAGTCAATACGATGTTGGACTTATCTTGTACAAAGCACACAATCAAAACTATACTTATAATGCTCCAAATAAACTATTTGAATATTTAGCATGTGATCTGGATGTGTGGTATCCCAATGTTTTACAAGGACCAAAGCCATATATAACAGAAAACACCTATCCTAAAGTCATTCCTGTAGATTTTGAAAACTTAAATAACTTTGATTGGCAAAAAGCAATAGACAAAGATGATTGTGAATATAAACCATCAGAGTATTTTTGTGAAGAAGTTTATCAAGAGTTACTTATTGAAAGTTCAAAGTTCAAAGTTCAAAGGTGAAAGTCCTGGTTTCCTGCTGCATATATCCTTAGGAGGGGTACTTTTATTAGCTCTTAGTTCTTAGCTCTTAGTTCTTAGCTCTTAGATGTTAGGCGTTAGGCCATAGTATTTCAGGTTGCTGATGCTGGTGCGAGTCTGTAACTCGTACCTTTTTATATATGCAGGGTTCACAGAAGAGGTGATAAGTGGTTAAAGTCATGCAAATTCGTTTGCTAAAATACCGGAGCTGTAAATCAGTTCTCCCCTATTTGGAGGAGTTAGAGGGGGCTTTTAATCAGTTCTCCCCTAATTGGGGGAGTTAGAGGGGGCTATTAGCTCTTAGGCCGCAATATTTCAGGTTGCAACATTTGCGCAGCAAATAATAATTCGCATTAATTAGCTGTAATTAGCATTTATTCGTTGTTAAATAAATTCGTGTTAATTTGCGGAAATTAGATGACAAAAAAAACATTGCGCAACAATAATAATTTGCGGTTCTTAAATAGCTAACTCCGGCTTTGCGAGAAAAAAAGTAGTTGAAAGTTGTAATAAATAAGGCAGAATCGTTACAATATTACATTTTAATAATTCTATCTAAAGACTCAGACTCTTTTGCTCAAGCCGCAAAGGCTCCTACTTTTTGCTACAGTCAAAAAAGTAGGCAAAAAGTCCGCCGGCTGCACCTTGCGAGCTCATAAAAACTACGTCATTTAGATTAAAATCGCTGAACTCGCCCTTCGTTCCTACGGGCTTCAAACAGCACCGATTTTTTTAATCTAAATTTCCTTGTTTTATGGCTCACCAGCTGATGCCGGGGCTTCTGTACTAAAGAGTTGTCCTATTATTAGCTCTTAGTTCTTAGGCATTAGGCCACAGTATTTCAGGTTGCAACAATTTGCGCAGCAAATACCAATTCGTGGTAATTAGCTGTAATTAGCATTTATTCGTTGTTAAAATAATTCGTGTTAATTTGCGGAAATTAGATGACCAAAAAACATTGCGCAGCAATAATAATTTGATGACTATTGGTGAGTTGTTAAGTCGTCGATTCGTCGAGTTGTTAAGTCGTTGAGTTGATGAATCGTTTAGGGCGTTAGGCCATAGTATTTCAGGTTGCTGATGCTGGTGCGAGTTTGTAACTCGTACCTTTTTATATATGCTGGGTTCACAGAAGAGGTGATAAGTGGTTAAAGTCATGCAAATTCGTTTGCTAAAATACCGGAGCTGTAAATCAGTTCTCCCCTATTTGGGGGAGTTAGAGGGGGCTCTTAGCTCTTAGGCCATAGTATTGCAGGTTGCAACATTTGCGCAGCAAATAATAATTCGCATTAATTAGCTGTAATTAGCATTAATTCGTTGTTAAAATAATTCGTGTTAATTTGTGGAAATTAGATGACCAAAAAACATTGCGCAGCAATAATAATTTGATGACTATTGGTGAGTTGTTAAGTCGTCGATTCGTCGAGTTGTTAAGTCGTTGAGTTGATGAATCGTTTAGGGCGTTAGGCCATAGTATTTCAGGTTGCTGATGCTGGTGCGAGTTTGTAACTCGTACCTTTTTATATATGCTGGGTTCACAGAAGAAGTGATAAGTGGTTAAAGTCATGCAAATTCGTTTGCTAAAATACCGGAGCTGTAAATCAGTTCTCCCCTAATTGGGGGAGTTAGAGGGGGCTCTTAGCTCTTAGGCCGCAATATTTCAGGTTGCAACATTTGCGCAGCAAATACCAATTCGTGTTAATCAGCTGTAATTCATATTAATTCGTAATCATAATAATTCGTGTTAATTTGCGGAAATTAGATGACAAAAAAACATTGCGCAGCAATAAATAATCTATAAAATCTTTGATGTAAAAATTGTATATTAACTAATACTATGAACATACTATACATTGGTCAATACACGCCCGGCACAACAAGTAAAATGCGTGCCGACCAGTTAAAAGAAATACTAAACAAATACTTAATTAATAATCAAACTGATAACAAAAAGATAAATCCTTTAACCTTCAACATTATTGATACCAACATCCCTTTTTACCAAACCAATCGTATATGGCGATCTTTGGGTTTTAGATATAAAAAAGGTTCCTTAATAAAAAAAATAAACAAATATGTAATTAATGAAGTCAATAGTTTAGTCGGTCAAAAGGTCAATAAAAATTCATCTAACAACCTATCAACTAAGAACTACGAGCTTAATCCTAATCCCTATGATCTCATCTGGATCGACAAAGCAATATTCCTCACTCCCCGAACCACTCAATATCTAAAACCCTTAACCAATAAACTTGTGCATTTCACGCCTGATATGGCATTCTTTGGTAATCCATCTGCACTATTTAACAAAAGTCTGAATTACTATGACTATCTGATTACAACCAAAATCATGGAAATCGGAGAATACAAAAAATATGGCATTGAAAACAATCTTGTAATTACTACCCAAGGATTTGACAATGAAATCCATAAACCCCTAACACCATTTTCAGACAAAGATAACTGTGTTACATTTATAGGACTATGCGAAGCTGCCAGAGAAAAAATGATTCAATCTCTCATTAACAATCAAATAAAAGTAAAATTAGCCGGTAAAGGATGGATGTCATTTATTGAAAACAACAAAAAAAATCCATATTTAACTTATCTTGGAGAAGGTTTGTTTTCTATGGATTATACTAAGTTATTATCCTCGTCGTATTTCAGCCTTGGTTTATTGTATAAACAATTCCCGGAACTTCACACCACCAGAACATTTGAAATTCCGGCCTGCGGTACTGCTTTAATTACAGAAAAAAATGAAGAAACCAGTTCTTTCTTTACCAATGAAGAAGCTATATTTTATAATGATATCAATGATATGATTGATAAAATAAAATACTATCAGGAAAATTTAGATGAACTTGAAATCCTAACGCAAAAAGGAACGCTAAGAGTTCATAATGATGGCAGAGATTATAAAAGTATCATGACAAATGTATTAAAGGGTATTGGGTTTAGTTTTTAGTTGAAAGTTGAAAGTCAAAAGTCCCGGTTTTCTGCTGCATATATCCTTACGAGGGGTAATATAATTAGTTCTTAGATCTTAGCTCTTAGGCCATAGTATTTCAGGTTGCTGATGCTGGTGCGAGTTTGTAACTCGTACCTTTTCATTTACCCTGTATTCACTTGTTTACTGCAGTCTTCAGTTGGCATCTTTTTAACTCTGTTAGCAAAAGAAAATACCAAGCTGTAAATCAGTTCTCCCCCAATCGGGGGAGTTAGAGGGGGCTTTTAATCAGTTCTCCCCTAATTGGGGGAGTTAGAGGGGGCTCTTAGCTCTTAGGCCACAGTATTTCAGGTTGCAACATTTGCGCAGCAAATACCAATTCGTGTTAATTAGCTGTAATTAGCATTTATTCGTTGTTAAAATAATTCGTGTTAATTTGTGGAAATTAGATGACAAAAAAACATTGCGCAGCAATAATAATTTGATGACTATTGGTGAGTTGTTAATTCGTCGATTCGTCGAGTTGTTAAGTCGTTGAGTTGATGAATCGTTTAGGGCGTTAGGCCATAGTATTTTAGGTTGCTGATGCTGGTGCGAGTTTGTAACTCGTACCTTTTTATATATGCTGGGTTCACAGAAGAGGTAAGAAGTGGTTAAAGTCATGCAAATTCGTTTGCTAAAATACCGGAGCTGTAAATCAGTCCTCCCCTATTTGGGGGAGTTAGAGGGGCTTTTATTTATTTTATGGTTATAACCATAAAAACTTCAATATTATTACTATTTTTACACTTATAGCCATAAAGAAAAAGTAATGATTAAGCGTGATTTATATATAAACAAGATTACACCCTATATAGATAAGCCATTTATTAAGGTCATTACTGGCATACGAAGAAGTGGCAAATCATCAGTACTATTGCTCTTAATTGAAAAACTGCATAAGCAGGGCATTAGCGATGACCAAATAATATACATCAATTTTGAGAGTTTACGTTTTTCTCACCTGGAAAATGCCACTTCATTGTATCATCATATCAACACAATGATTGACAATAAGAAACAATACTATCTTATTTTTGATGAAATTCAGGTAGTAAACAATTGGGAAAAAGCCATTAATTCGTTTGTAGTTGATTATAATACAGATATTTATATTACAGGATCCAACTCGCACTTATTGTCTTCCGAACTTGCCACTTTTCTTGCAGGCAGGTATATTGAATTTCATATATTCACTTTGTCATTTAACGAATATCTGTTTTTTAATAAAGAACAAAATAAAAGTACGGATGATATTTATATAGCATTCGAAAATTATTTACGCATGGGAGGATTTCCTGTTTTACATACTTCAAATTATGAATACGAAACAGCATATAAAATTGTTCTGGATATATATTCGTCCGTCATACTTCGTGATACCATTCAACGAAATAAGATAAGAGACATTGAATTACTTGAACGAGTGGTTAAATATGTATTTGATAATATAGGCAATACGTTTTCAGGTAAAAATGTAGCAGATTATTTTAAAAGCCAGCACAGAAAAGTAGATATCAACACCATATATAATTATTTAAAAGCACTTGAAAGCGCATTTATCATCCATCGTTTAAACAGGTTTGATGTAAAAGGTAAAGAAATATTAAAGACTCAGGAAAAATATTATGCTGCAGATACAGCTCTCCTTTATTCGATAATGGGTTATAAAGACAGGATTATAGCAGGTGTTCTTGAAAATATTGTGATGCTGGAACTTAAAAGAAGGGAATATCAGGTTTATGTTGGTAAACTTGACAATACTGAAATAGATTTTGTTGCCACAAAAGGAAATGAAGTTGTCTATATTCAGGTAGCATATCTTTTATCTGAGCAATCAACTGTTGACAGAGAATTTTCCCCCTTAATGCAGATAAAGGATAATTATCCAAAATATGTGGTAACTATGGATAAATTATGGAAAGACAATATTGGAGGCATAAAGCATCTTCACCTGGCAGACTTTTTAATGCTTAACAATTATTAAAAAATAGCTCTTAGCTCTTAGGCCACAGTATTTCAAATGACCTAATCACCTACTAATCTAACCACCTATTGACCTATCGACCTATCAACCTAACGCTCTATCGACCTAACAACCTATTAACCTAAACACCTAAATCCTATCTCTCCTTTTCTCTTTTTTTCCTATCTTCACTCCCACAAAAAGGAATAATAAAACTAATGGATAATCAAAAATTCATTTTACCATCTATCATTTGCTTCCTGCTTTTTTTTATAACAGGAAATTTATTTTGGACATCCATAGGTCTTGGTGTAACACTCTTTTTTTTCCTTTCTGTAATCAACAATATGGGAGAAAAAATCCCTATTATAGATTTAATGACTGCAATGGCAGCTTTACAATGGATTGTTGGCCCCTATATTGATTACCATAATGGCACTACTCATTATAAATATCATATGTATGTAACTGAAGATGTTTATATGAGTTTTATAGTTCCTGCTGTGATTCTGTTTCGCGTAGGAACTAATCTTTATAAAGATCGAATCAACCTGGATGAATTGGAAAAAAGAAGTCATCTTTTATTAGAAGACTATCCCAAAATTCCCTACATTCTGGTTATTGGAGGTTTAATCATTCCATATATTTCCTCATTTGTACCGGCATCATTACGATTTGTATTTTTTATCTTAAGTAATGTCAAATATATTGGTGCTATTTACTTAATGTTTTCTCCCCGTAATGACAAATGGATCATCTTTGGAATTACCATGGCCTTTACCGCTGCTGCTTCATTAGCTGGAGGTATGTTTCATGATTTATTATTGTGGGCTATGTTAACTTTTACTTTCATAGCCCGTGAATTACAAATAAAATTACAATCAAAAATAATATTTGCCATCATTGGTATATTTTTAGCCATCACAATACAAACCGTAAAAGCGCAATACAGAGCTAAAGTATGGAATGGTTACCAGGGTAATAAACTGGCTCTTTTTACAGGTATGGCTTTGGATCAATGGGCCTCAGGTACCATATTTAATCCATCCAATGAAGATGATATAAATGTTCGATTAAACCAGGGATGGATTATCTCTGCAATTATGAATCATGTTCCGGAACATGAACCTTTTGCTGATGGAGAAACCATAACAGATGCCATATCTGCAAGTTTACTTCCCAGGTTTTTAGCTCCCAACAAAAAGAAAGCCGGAGGACAGGAAAACTTTGAAAAGTTTACAGGATTAAAACTAAATCAGGGAACCAGTATGGGCATTAGTCTGGCAGGTGAAGGTTGGGCCAATTATGGTTACTGGGGTGGATTACTTTTTATGTTTTGCTGGGGTGTATTTATTTCCTGGTTCTGGAGTAAACTCATTAATTTATCAGATAATTTCCCTACACTCCTCATCTGGAGTCCTATTCTATTTTTACAAGTAGTAAAAGCCGAAACAGAATTCGTGGTAGTACTTAACCACCTGTTCAAAGCCAGCATTTTAATATTTGGATTACTCTGGTTTGTTAAAAAGCAATGGGGAGTGCGTATATAAAAAGAGCCCCTCTCAATCTCCCCAAAGGGAAGAAGCTGATTTACAGCTTTGAAAAATAAACATCTGCATTCATAATCCATTGCGAAAACTATGCGTACTTAACGGTTTATTGTCCTATTCACCAATTAACCTAATCTCACAATAAAGTAATGACCTATGACCTACGTCCTATGACCTATGACCTATTGACCTATGGCTTATGACCTATTGACCTATGACCTATGATGTATGACTTATGACCTATGACTTATGACCTACTAACCTAACGACCTATTGACCTCCTCATACAACTGAGCATATCTAAGACTAATAAGTTCTACTTTAAATCTCTCTGTATTTTTTAACCCTTTAGATACCAGATCTTCTCTTAAATCTCCATCATTAATAATATGTAGAAGTGCATTGCTAATCTCATCTGTATTATTAGGACATACCAACAGAGCACCCTCTCCTGCAACTTCTTTCATAGCACCAAAATTTGAAGTGATCACAGGCCTTCCCATGGCTTGAGCCTCAATAATAGGTAATCCAAAACCCTCATAAAAACTCGGGAAACACAAAATATCACACCTTTTATATGCGTCCAGAATTTGATCGTACGGAACATGAACCAAATTTTCAATTTCTAAATGATATTGGTCTGCAATAGATTTCTGCTTTTCTGTCATTTTACCTACAACAATAAGCTTTATCGTTTGCGCAGATTTGCAATCCGTGTTTTGCTCCCTGCTCCCTGCTCCCTGCCCCATAACCATGCCTACAGCCTTAAAAATCCCTTCCACATTCTTGTTTTCCTTAGTACCCATAACTAGAAAAGTAGGCTTCTGAGAATTAAAATCTTTGGGGCTATAGATTATCTCCTTTGACAAAGGATTTGGGACAACAACAACTTTATCAGGATTACAATTTGTCCATTTAATCAACTGTTCTTTAGTATGAGTTGAAATTGCGGTTACTACTTCAGCGCGCTTTACAGCTATAGTTACCCATAAAAACTTTAATATTTTAAAACGCCACCCATGATACTGAGCCAGGGATTCTAAATCATGGTAAGTCACGACTAATCCCTTCCGAGGTAAAGCCAAGGCAATAAAAGTAATATCACCTGTAATATGATTTATTAATCCTTTGCTTTTTCGTACCTCTAATAATGCGTTTAGTCTTCCCCACCACCCTGTAGTACCGTTTTTCAGTTTGTATATAACAGGTTTAATATCATCAGGCAAATTACTGATAACCTGTTCAAATACCTTTTCTATACTAAAGTATTGTGGACGAGGCTTACGAAAAAAATATGTGACTTTTAATTTCTTCATTTGTTTAATCTATATTTCTAATGCAACATTGTTACTTTCGAATATAAATCCATTCTTCCCATGCTCCACAAATTGAGATGCAGCACCAACTTCAAATGAGCAAATAATGGGCAATCCGGCAGAAATCATTTCATGAATCACAACACCCCATGCCTCTTTTTTTGAAGCAAGAATAAAAGCTCTACTTGAACAAACTATTTCCTTTAACTGATGAGAGGAAATATATCCATGATGAATTATATTTGAATGAATGGGCAATTCATTTTCTAATTTTCCTGATCCAACACAATGTAATTCCCAATCTGAATATCCATGGTTAATCATACTAATAAAAGTATCAAATAAGAAAACCAGATTCTTCTCATCTACATAGCGTCCAACAAACAATAGTCTTTTAGGAACTGCAACGCCTATTTTTGATCTTTCTTTATAATATTGATGGAACAAATCTGTATCTGCACTTAAACACCCTTGCTTAACATACTGCTTCTTAAATCCAAGCTTTTGGGCATATTTCAATTGAGATTCTCCTGCAATCCAGATATGCGAAAAATAAACAGTTAGGACGACAGGTCCAAATAACGATGCTATCCTTTGTTTCAAAGTTGGATACCACTTATTATCCATCATTAAAACGGTAGGTATTTTATGCCTATATGATTTACAAATATTAAGATATGACAAATCTCTCCATCCACTACAGAAAATCTTTGTTGGCTGAATATTATTTACTTCAGAAAGAAGTTCTTTGCTTTTGAATAATGTCTTGTTGTAAAGAAAAAGATTCTTTGGTAAATCATTAGTATTTATTTTGTAATCAGACTTTGGTAAATAAAACAAATGAACGTCAATACCTGATTTTACCAGGTGAGTCAAACTGGCTAAATAGTATTCTGTTAAGTGACTATGTAGAAAAAGATATTTGTTCATTGATTATTTTTAATATTTCAAGAGAACTTTACATAAAACCAGACAGGTTTATTTACAACAATTAAATAAACCTGTCTGGTTTTAAACGTTACTTAAACATTTCGATATACCCTTTTATTAAATCAGGATTATTAATGAAATTCATGGCTTTTTTTCTTGCTCCATCACACCATTGATCAAACTCTTCTTGTTCCATATGTAAAATCCTGGATAACACAGATCTAAAACTTTCTTTAACCTTATTTTCAACTTTCAACTTTTGACTTTCAACTAATGATAAATCCTCTGTTGGCGCGGATTTATAATCCGTTCTTAAAGCCAAATCCCATCCACATCTCTCCGATTCTAACCCTCTCCAAGGAGTCTGATCACTAATAACAACCGGTCTTCCCGACATAAAGCTCTCTAATATCACATGGCCAAAATTCTCACCTCTTGATGGCATAAATAATGCATGATAATTATGTATTGTTTCTCCTACCAAATCAGAATCAACCAATCCTTTATAATTGACTGTAACATTACTGGGTAATTGATTTATTTTCTCCTTACATTCTTTCCAATAACTATCATCATAGATCTGACCATACAAATCAAATACAATATCACCTTTAATTCCGTGCAAGTCAAGCAACTTTTCAATTGCAAACAAGGTATTCTTCTCTGGAGAAATGCGAGCCAGACTAACTAATTTCAGCTTACCTTTTTCCTTTTTTATATTCTTAACTGACAGAAGTGCTTTTTTTAGGTAAATTATCAGCAATAATGACACCAATATTAGTCCCTATCTTACGTTTAATGTCTTCCTTCTCCTTTTCGTTTGTTGCATGAAAAATTACACCTTTATACAGATGTAAAAGTTTAGAAACCTTTAAAAACAGTTGTTTTTTTCGTGACTTTACATTTATAGCACTCTTTGCCAACATACCCCGTGAAGCAACTATTTTTCTCCCAGAAAATTTTCGTAATGCAATTAATGGCAGTATTGAATACTTCCATGAATAAATACCATTCACATAGGCAACATCAAAATCAATCGACTTTATGATTGCCTTATAAGAAGATAAACTTTGATATTGCGAAGAAGCATAAAAAACATTAACACCATCCTTAAAAATCGTCCACTTGTTATATTCAAGATTTTGATATGGAGTTGTTTCGGTATAATCTGTATTACGGGTTACAATATAAAAATCATATTGATCAGCCAGGTAATCTACCATATTAGCCATACTCCGAACCGGCCCACCAGCTTTATATCCAGGCAAAAACCAATCAATAAATATTAAGATATTCTTTTTTTGTTGCATCAAATTATAAATTTATGGCTAAAGATAGTTGTTGAATACCAAAAATAAAACCGCAGAGCGGTCAAAGAACGGTAGCTGCGGAGCTGCGGTAGAACTGTCAATCAAAAAACACAAACAAATATTCCTCCTTGAATTCAATCCCAAAACGTTCCAGAATTTCAAGGTATTCCTGCCTAAAAGTTTTCTTTCCATGATGTTGTTTCTGATTCTCAATATAAGTAATCACATTACTGCGTTGTGATTTAGAATATGAGAAACCACCATAACCTGACTGCCATGAAAAACGACCAGGTAAAAAACGATTATCATTAATCCATTTAGATGTATTCGCTTTCAAATCCCTTACTAAATCAGATATAGCCTGCTTCGGATTAAGTTCAAAAAATAAATGAACATGATCAAAATAACCGTTAATTGACAAAGGATAGTGCCCATTATTTTTTAGTATCCCACCAAAATATTCATACAATTCATTATCAAAGGATGGTAATAAACAGAATTCACGTTTTGCCACTACAAAAACAAGGTGAAGATTAATTTGCGTATAAGCATTAGGTTTCATAATATAACAGGTTAAAAATTTCGCACCCTCCGGGGCTATAAAAATAAACAAAACTCAATATACCAATTTATTACCACTCTGTGGCAAACATCCATGTAAAACTGCGGAGCAGTGAAAGAGCGGTAGCCGCGGAGCGGCGAAAGAGCGGTAGCTGCGAAGCAGCGAAAGAACGGTTAAAAAGGCCATAATCGTTTATAATACCATTTCCAATAAACAGTTTCATCCGATTTATATCTTTTAATCATATACTCTTTAGCTGGGAATAACTCTCTTAACAATAACCTAAGCTTTTTAATGATTCCAGGTACACGAATACTCTCTAGTATATTAATTTGTTTATGCTTTTTAATGCTATGTTTTTTAGCAACACCTTGATAAACCAGGCCTTCAATCCCGGATATATTTTTACTTTGATGAATCATTTCCGGCTTGCTTATTAACAGGAGAGCCATATAACAAACCTTCTTAATATCTTTGAGTTTATTAGGGTAAAGCTGTGTTATTTCAGAAATAAAATCATTAACATTGGCTTGTTTTAAAAAGAGTAGTGCAATATCAACCAACCATCCTAATCTAAGTCCTCCCTTATATATATTAGATGCAACATGGGAAACTAAATGATAACCAAACCATACATCATTTAAAACAGTCATTTGATGACACCCAATAGCATGATTTTCTGTATATTTAAAATAATCAGTGGCTATATGATAAGGGTTTCCTAAGGAGAATAACCGCTGGTGAATTTCAATTAACACTCCTTTATAAGTTATTGCCCTGACATGAGCATGCACTTGTTCATGTAAAGCTGAGCGAGGTACAAAATTTTGCGTAGCACCACCTTTTAATAAAACATCCAAAGCCCTGAGTCCCTCTCCTTCCGGAACCAACAAATCAATATCTCCCATTGGACGTAAACCTTCATCTGTATAAACATTTCCTACTAATGCAATCCCTTTTAAACCGATAACCGGAATACCAACTTCTTTCAGAAGATCCTGAATCTCGAAAAAAATATTTAGTTTATGCTGGTTAACAATCGACGTATGAAAATAAAGATGTTTCCATGGCTTCATTACTTCTTCAGGAACAGGTTGATTTAAAGAACTATTCTTAATTCTATAATAACACCATGCTCCCACTCCATGTTTTATTCCTAATTGAATTAAAGATTCCGACCATTGAATACCATTCAAATTAATATCTCCCTCCACCTTACACAACTGCAGTAAAGCCTCAACGTCTTCTCTATTTATCTTGTCGTGGGTCATAATACAAATATAAATAATAATGCTTGTGATGAAACATGATTTATGAAAGATGATTTTGGATTTAAGATTAGGATCTTTAAGATTGTCGAATTGATGAAATCGTTGAGGTAAGGAGAAGAGCTGATTACCGGGATGTAAAAATATTGCAACGCAATCCATAATCTGTTTAATCTGAGTAATCTGCGGACTATACATTATTGCGGAGCAATAAAAATTCGTGTTAATTTGCGTAATACGCGGACTAAGAACTGACAACTGCAGACTGATCCGTACCACCTCCATCATCACTGCGCCTTCTTATTGGATTTTATTCGGCTCCTATAGCCCTATGCCAACCCGAACAAAACCCGAACAGAACCCTACCCCACCCGAACGTTACCCGAACACGACCCGAAGCCATATCCTAAATACCCCCAAAAAGACGTTTTTCTGAATAATTTTTGCTGTTTTTGGCCATTTTCTGAATAATTTTCCCTGATTTTGGCGTTTTTCTGAATAATTGGGTGTTTTTAGCCCTTTTTCTCTCCATTTTAAGATCAACCACTTTTTACTTATTACTGATTTTCAATTCATTACAACGATAAAAAGTTACAGTAAAATTACTGTTATTTTTTCGATCTCCTCATTAATATAATTTAGATATCGAAAGCTAAGGGAAAGGATTCAAAGAGAAAAGAGAAAGGTTAAAGAAACAAGTTAGCTCTTCGCTCTAATCCCTACGCCCTATGCGAAAAACATCGGCCGATACCATGTTTAATCCGATCCTCTTTATTATCTGATCAATAATATTGAGGATTACAAAAACAGATAAATGAATGGATTTAAAAATTTCGCCATCGGTTCGCTGGGTACTTTAGGTGCAATGGAAATGGCAGATGCACAATTATTTTCGACCCAGGATACTGATCCACAAACATTGTTGATCAGGTCAGTGATCACCCTGCTGGCAGGAACTCTCACAACTGTTATTTCAAACTGGATAAAAAGGTATAAAACCCGTAAAGCAGCTGAAAAAACAGCGGCTAAAAAAAGCCATAAGAGAAACATCATTAAAATTAAAAATCGTAAAAATAAATAGTCATGGGAAAAATTAGCAATGGAATCCTAGGTGGATTCAACGGTAAAGTAGGTAATGTAGTAGGTGCAACATGGAAAGGCATCACTTATATGAAAGCCATTCAAAACACAGGTAATAAAAAAGCAACAGAAAAGCAGATTATCCAACGCACTAAATTTGGATTTGCAGCTAAATTTTTACAACCGCTATATCCGGTTATACAAATTGGTTTCAAAACACAGGGAGTAAAGCAATCTGCTCAAAATGCAGCCCAGGGTCATATGTTAACGTATGCCATAACAGGCGAATATCCTTTGTTTGATGTAGATTATGAAAATCTATACCTGGCTAAAGGTGCCATCAAAGTGGCAGATTCAGCATCAGTAATTGTTGAAACAGATCATATTGCGTTTAACTGGAATGACACTGACAAGGCCCTGGAAATACATGGTAAAGAACAAGTATTACTTGTTGGTGTGGCAAACGGATATTATCCATCCTATTCCATTGATGAATATATCAGGGAAGATCGCACTGGTAATATCCCCTTCCCCAATGCACCTTCGGGCACTTTGGTACACTGCTATCTTGCTTTTGCCGAAACCGACAATTTAAAAAGAGCCAGTAACAGCGTTTACTTAGGCACTGTAAGTATTCCTTAGTTGTATGTTGTTTATGACGTAATAACAACATAACAGACCTGGTCTTCCCTTTTGACCTCTGTCAAAGGGGAAGATTTAAAAAATCAACTACTATAAAATAATCATTCAACAATCATAAATCATTAAGTCATGGCTAGAGTATATGGAAATCTAATATCCGGATTGTTTTCAGGCAGAATAGGAAATATCGTAGGTGTTGTTAAAAATGGAAAACAATATTTCAGACAATTACCCAAAAAGAATAGTAAAAAACCTTCGGAAAAGCAAATCATTCAACGTGCCAGATTTCGTTTTGCAATGGGTTTTATAAAATCTTTAAGTCCTGTTATAAAAATAGGTTTTAATTCAAAATACCATTCCAGATCACCACAAAATATGGCAATGTCGCTTTTACTTCAAAATGCACTTGAAGGTGAGTATCCTGAGTTCACTGTAAATTATAAAAAATTACAACTAGCAAAGGGACCTGTTGAAACATGTTATTCGGATTCTGTAAAAATAATTAAGAATGATATCGTATTTAATTGGAGCAATTATGGAGAATATCATTCTAATTATAAAAACGATCATGCAATTCTAGTTGCAATATCGGAGGATAACCAAACCTTTTTCTCAATAAACGACTATTGCAGAGAAGATAAAGGCGGTAAATTATCTATATCATGCATTCAATCCGGTACTAAAGTGCATTGCTATACTATATTTAATGATGCAAATAATTCTGAATTATCAAGTAATAGTTTATATGTAGGAACAGTAATAATGCCATAAGTGATTTTTATGAAAAATAGAAATACTGCTAAGTATATGCTAACGTATGTTTCAGAATTTGTGGTGTATAGAACTAATTAGAATCTGTCTATAATGTCAATTTTTTTGAGAGTCTTGTTCAGAAAGTTCGAGAACAAGGCTTGCGTATCCCGATTGCTATCGGGAGAAAATCAGTGAGTTTACTTTTGTAAATGACCGTTTTCAAAATAAGCGTAACGCAATTATCGGACTTTATGGACAGATTCTAATTAAGAACATCATAAAAAAATGTTTAAATGATGAATATCTATCGTTCCTTAAAAAGTCTGATATTAACTATGAATCCAAATATCTTTTTGAATGGAATGACACTGTTTAAGACAACAGAGCTACGCCCCTTGATTACAATACATCAGCTATTTTCTACTAAGAAATCAGGCCTAAAGGCTAGGGTGTCCAATTTGATATAAAAAAAGATTAAATTCCAATTTACTATATTGTATTTATACGAGTGTAAATATTTGATTACAAATTAATTAAAACTTGTTTTTCTTTCGGATTTTCATTATTTTTATCGGAGATAAATGATTAGATATCAATGAGAAAAGAATACAAAAAATCAGAAAAACAACGATTGAAAGAAGAGCTTTTAAAGTTGAAAAAAGAAAATAAAAAGTTATCAGAGAAATTGGATAAAACTAAGTCAATAAATAAAGAATTGAAAAAGGAGATAAAAAAAAACGATACACAGGAGATAATAGTAAATCAGGAACAAAAACATTTACTGTCAAGCAAATTAAACGATATGGATATTCAGAGCTTACTGTTCGATTAAGTTGTTTGCTCTATACACGAACAAACTGCGGATTTCGTCATATAGTTAAGGCCTTAGAGGTTATAAACGAGGTTTTTGAGGGAGTTTTAGGTAAAATACCCTGTCATAACACAATTAGTAACTGGGTCAAAAAATGCGGCTTAAATGTATACGAGAATTCTTGTGATATGATGCGTGATACTAATTATGCAGCAATTGTAGATGAGAGTATGATGATAGGAGAAGAGAAACTTCTTTTTACAGTTGGAGTTCCAGCTTTGCATCAAGAACGTCCATTACGGAGTGATGATGCTCAAGTACTTGATATTGCTGTGGCTAAGAGCTGGAATGGAGAAGGTATTAAGAGGCATCTTGATATCGTCGCTAAAAAAGTAGGACATCGACCTAATTATGTCATAAGTGATAATGCATCAATAATGAAGAAAGGAATAAGCGAAGCTAAAATAAAACATCAAAGAGACATTAGCCATTCATTAGGAATGTATTTAGAAAGGGCATATAAAGATGAAACTGATTTTAAACACTATACTAAATTAATGTCGCAGGCAAAAGCAAAATATAACCTTGTTTCCGCAAGAGTATTATAAGATAATAGATGTAAATATTTGATAAAAAAAGACCTGCAAGATTTGCAGGTCTCGAAAATTTTCACCTGATTAGGTGTGTGTACAAAATTTTCGATTCCAAAGTAACACCATTTGGTGGCATTCACCTAATTCATAAGCAACTTTATGCTGATGGAGCAATTGATTTCATTGATAATCAATTAGGTGAAAGAGTAAAAAAGATAGGTTATAATTACTCTGATATATTATTAAGTAGAATATATACAACATTTTGCGGTGGTAATTCAACCGAAGATGTAAATTATTTGAGAGATAATACATTAAAACATCTTAAAGGTATTAAAATTCCTTCTGCAGATACAATTTTACGTGGTGATGTTGAATTATCAGTTCCGTGTGATAATATTGAAACACAATCAGGGAAACCTAATAAAATCAACGTAAACCCTAAAATGAATGAATTTTTACTTGATAGTGCGTTAAAATTCAAACAATTAAATCCTAACGACAAAGACTTAGTTTATGATTTTGACCATCAATTTATTCCAGCAGAAAAATATGATGCAGAATATAGTTACAAAGGAAAAAGAGGATATTTTCCAGGTATAGCAACTATTTCAAATATTCCTGTTTATATCGAAGGACGAAATGGAAATTGTAATGTTAAAACAGCACAGTTGGCAACTCATAAAAGAGTTCTAAAAGTACTTAACAACAAAGGTGTAAAACCTCGTTATGCAAGAATGGATTGTGGTTCATACATCAAAGAAGTTACAGACTATTTTCATGAAAAAGATATCCTTTTTTCGATTAGGGCAAATAACTCAGAAACTTTATTAACAAAGGCTGCAGATACACTGGATTGGGAGACTTGCCTTATTAATTTTCAGGATTATGAAGTAAATAGTTTTAAATATCAATTCGGAAAATATGAGCATCGTATTGTAGCCTACCGATGGCCTAATAAAACAGGTCAAAAATCTCTTTTTACAAGAGATGCTAAAAACTACTTATTTATCATCACCAACGACTGGGATGTTTCAGAAAAGGAAGCAATTGAATTTTACAATAGAAGAGGAAATTGTGAACGTGTTTTTGATATTCAAAACAATGACTTCAATTGGAATTCCATGCCACATAGTTTCCTTGAAGAAAACACGGTATACCTGATAATCATGGCTGTTGCGCATATAATATATAAGTGGCTGTTAAATATATTTGCTAAAGTAGTCGTTGGATTAACGAAAACCTCTCGGCTTAAAAAGTTCATTTTTCGTTTTGTGGCTACTGTTGCTAAATTTACTGATAGTGGCCGAAGAACAGTGATTCATCTTGCTACTAACAATGAAAAATTAATTCAAATGGCAAATTCTGGTTGAAAATATGATTTCTTGGTTTTAAGCTTTCCCGCAATAGCTTTTAAAAGTGGGTAAGGGGTTTTCTGCTTAAAAATTTAAATTGTCTACAATTTTAAATGCGCAAGTATTTTATTTTCGTGTAATTCGAGTAATTCGTAGTTAAAAAAAATTCTTGCGTATTTTAGGTATAATATGACAAAGTTTGCCTACTTACTACCACCCACGCAACGGACTATAGCAAGATTTATTAATCTTTCCAGTTGGGTTAAGTGGTCGTCAAATATGTTAAGAAATTATCACTCAATGAAAGATAAAGAGAAAGAAGTTTTCTCTTTTATTCCTGTAAATGCCTCATTAATTGATGAATTAAACGAAGTTGTAAAATGCATAGAAGAGATTGAGTATACCTGCAAACAAAAAGGATTATCTCAAAAATCAATATGTGAGTGTCAAAGAATTATAAAGAGGTCACTTTTTAATGGTAATGATCGTATGTTTAGATTAGCAGAAAAAATTAATACTTTTCTAAAAGAAGAAGCTGAACTCCTTTCTGAGGAATTACCTGTACACAATAATTCTTCTGATATTATAGAATCTCTTTTTGGAAAATATAAAGAGCGGAAATCTCCCAATAAGTTATACGGAGTTACATCTCAAGTTTTATTTATTCCTTTATACACAAGGCTTCTTAACCCAAAAATAGCTACTGATTTTAATTTTAAAACAGTACTCGAAGAAATGAAAATGGACAAAATAAAAGATTGGAGCGTTAAAAACTTATCTCCTAACTTGGTGACAAAAAGAACAAATTTTTTACAAAAAGTAGCATAAAATAAAAACGTTAAATTGGACACCCTACCTAAAGGCCCTAAAATATTATATAATGTTAAATAATTTTGAATTTTTGAGTATTTTGTTTAATTTATTTATAAATAATATCAACCAAACACTCAAAGTCATGTTAGCTTCAATTCATACAATAGCAGATTCCATTCTACTCAGAAAATCTTTGAAATGGAAAAATATAGGATCTACAGAAAATATAAACTTTGATTGCATAGCCATATATGATCATATGGATCAATTAATAAAAGAATGCTTATCTCATATCCTACAAAAGAAAAATAATATTAAAGACGTTTGTAATTACTTATTTAATTTAATAGGTATAAAGGAATCATTAGACAACTACGCATGGACAATACCTTGTAATCTTACATCTGAAGAATACAATATTTTTCTTCATGATTTAGATTTCTATCTGTTATTATCAGGATCGTTAATAAATGCACGAAATCTATTAAAAGGATATATACCCGGACACAAAACACCCTCTTGTATTAGGTTATTACCTCAGTTTAATAGCAATCCGCGAAAAGTGAAACAAACAATCAGCTTGTTAGAAGATACTCCATGGAGAAGAAAAGTTGACAATTATTATTTACGAAACAACTATTTAAAAGTATTAAATGACATTGTAAAGATAAATGAATATATTCCATCTGAACATATATTATACTTGCCTTTAAAAAATTTGATAGTAGCATTTAATAGTCTTCCTGCAACTACTGAGCATGAAAATGTATTACTTTCAAATATATGCGATATTTACCAGCTGATAAAAAGAATATATGATAATTCCAAAGAACCTGATTTATGGAATGAGTATCGTCAATTAATAACAGAGGTTATGTTATTAGGTTATGGCTCCAAATCCATTTACGATTTATATTTTCAACTGTTTCAACAATATAAAAATACATCAATAAGTGCCATTCAGTCCGAAATCATTTTCATCAAAAAACAACTTAAAAGAGTAAAACAATTTAATCGGGACATGAACATAAAATCAAACAATAATCATATTCAATTGTCTAATATATTAATACAACTAAAGGAATCTAATTGTCATAAAGCTAATATTCAATATTTAGAGTGGAATCACAATCCAAAGGATTTTGTAAAAAAACTTCACCAAATGATTGCAAAAGGTTATATAACATTGAAAGGAAATAATGACTTAAAGCCTATAATCGAAATATTTAATCAGTTTATAAAAGTAAAAAAGCAGAATAATTCTGGAAATCTTAGTTACGATTCGCTTTTGACCTATTTTAAAAAAGCCAATACAGGAGAATTATAGAATTGATACGAGTTGTTTACCTCTATAATTTTATCACAAATACAATATGACGAAAAACATACCCTGATAAAACAGGGTTATCCACCATTGAAAACAAAAAATTACAAGCCCCCTCTAACTCCCCCAATTGGGGGGAGAACTGATTTACAGCTTGGCTATTTTACAAGACGCAAATCCCTATCACCTATTTCCTATAGCCTATCTCCAGCTTACCCTGAATATTTTGCCAGAAAAAACACGAATATTTGGGGTAAGTTACTAATGATCTAATAATCTAATGACCTAATCCCTAATCAATTCATCAACTCAACAAATTAACGATTTAACAACTGATTGATCGTCATCAAATTATTTATTGCTGCGCAAATGTTGCAACCTGAAATACTATGGTCTAAAGCCTAACGCCTAAGAGCTAAGAGCTAGGAACTAAGAGCCAGGAACTAAGAGCCAGGAACTAAGAGCCAGGAACTAAGTAAGCTGAGTACTTACTCATGATGATGTCTTTTAACGATATGGGCCACAATTTCCTGCGCTGAGTCATAGCGTAACAGTATCATAGGCATTGAAACTCCAACGGCAATTGATAATAATACAAATACAGCTTTTAATCCATTTGAAGTTGTTTCCTGCATTACCTGCATAAATTCATCCGGCGACACTTTTCCTGTTAGTTTTATTAACCCCAACATAGCCCTGTATGAAAAAGCCCCTGGAATCATTGATATGATAGAAGGAATTGCAAACACATACATTGGTGAGCGTTTGTTATTTGCAGCTGGAATACTAAGAAACCCAACAATTGTGGCAGATAAAAAAGTAGCCAGAACAACCTCTAAACCAAACTCCATTGATATATATTTAGTCACTCCACAAACTGCACCCATTCCAAAAATCACTATTAGGGTACGCTGTGGCACATTGAAAAGAATGGCAAAACCAACAGCAGCCAATCCAGGCCATATCATTCTTTCTATAATCTGTAGAATATCCATCCTGTTAAATTTGATAAATTAATAAAGCAGTAGCTAAACCTAAGGCAATTGAAAAAGCGATAATCATTCCGTTTACGCCACGAACAATACCATTCATGATATTTCCGTATATTAAATCAGAAAAGGAATTCACCAATGGTACTCCGGGAATCAGATATAACACGGATGTTGCAAAAGCAAACTCCGGGTGATCTCCAATACTCAGTTTAACAGACAATCCGGATATTAATGAAGCTGTTAATGCTGCAGCATAAATACATAGATAGGCATTGTACTGGCGTTTCATCATTTCCTGGCGTACAAACAAACCAATAAATGTTGCCACAAAAGCCACCATCATTTCAATATAACCTCCACCAAACAAACGACAAAAAGATAAATCGGCTAAAGCAACAAATGTCAAAATAATCCAACGAGGATAATGAGGAAGTGCTTTTAGTCTGGCAATTTCCTTTTCTATATCATCCATAGTCCAGGTTTCTTCATTGGCAATACTCCAGCTCATTTTACTAATTCCGCTTACCAATTTAAAATTAACACCATGTGGACTGGTTCTTTTGAGCATATTAAAAGCATGGTTTTGCTCTGTATTTTCAAGATTAATCATCAGAGCCCTATGAGTTATAAGCAACTCCGAATGAAAACCAAAAGCATTAGCAATTCGTTCCAAAGTAATCCTGATTCGCATACTATTTGCTCCAAAACTCATCAATAGAGATCCTATTTCCAAAAGAATGGTTCCTAATCGTTCTATTTGTTCTTTTGTATAGCTGTTACCCATCACCTAAAAATTAGGCCACAAAGGTATATTAGTTCTACTAAATCTACACCTCAAACACCATTTTTTTACTAAAAAATCACATTTAAACACCCCTATTGTTATAAATTTATCATTTTTAAACATAAATGTTAGATTTTAACACCCCCTCATTATAATTTACATCTGTTTTGCCGAACGCTAACAGGTTTTTATCCTATGAGCTAAGCACTAAGAGCTAAGAGCCCCCTCTAACTCCCCCAATTAGGGGAGAACTGATTTACAGCTCCGGTATTTTAGCAAACGAATTTGCATGACTTTCACCTTTGTTAGGCATAGCGTCTCGCTATGACTTATAAACCAAGGCCTCCCGGCCTGAAAAGTATTTTCGAAAACGGATTGGTATGACTTTCACCTCTCATTACTCACTTATCACCTCTTCTGTGAACCCAGCATATATAAAAAGGTACGAGTTACAAACTCGCACCAGCAAATGTTATTTATTGCTACGCAAATGTTGCAATTTGAAACACTGTGGCCTAATACCTAAGAGCTAAGTACTAAGAGCTATGACCTAAGAGCTAAGTACTAAAAAGCTAACTGAAAACCGAGCAATAGTTATATTAATAAGCAACTATCATAACAATTCAAAATTATTAATTATCTTTGTGAAGTTAGTAAAAGGTAAAATTTCCGCTCTGGTATATTTATTGTCATTCAATATTCCTCAATTTCTATTGTTTGGTTCTACTCATACTTCTACTGTAAATAAATTTCCTTTTGCTGCTTAGTTTTAATCTTAAAAAAATATTGATGGGGAGATCTCAAGAAACCTTTGGTAAAAAAGAAAAAGAAAAGAAAAGACAAAAAAAACGCTTAGAAAAGCAAAAACGTAAAGAAGAAAGACAAGCTAACTCAACAGGAGGAAGTTTGGACGAAATGATTGCATATGTCGATGAGAATGGGCAAATTGTAGACACTCCGCCAGATTTAACTAAAAAAACTGAAATTGAACTTGATCAAATTGAAATATCAGTGGCTAAAAAAGAAGCTGAAGATCCAGTGCGCAAAGGAAGAGTAGAATATTTTGATCAACAAAAAAGATATGGTTTTATTAAAGATTTAGAAAATCAGGAAAAATACTTTGTTCACGTGAATGGTTTAATAGATCAGATTAAAGAAGGTGATAAAGTGACTTTTGAACTGGAAAAAGGTTTAAAAGGATTGATTGCTGTAAATGTGAAATTACAGACGAAATAAAGATTAGAGGTTAATAGATCATTAGGTTGTTAGATTATTAGGTCAATAGACTATAAATAAATTTTAAACGAGCTATTGTGATATATAAAATATAAAAAGAGCCGTTCTTAAGCTACTCGAAAAATTTAAAGAACGACTCTTTTTTTGTATACCCAATTTATCCTTTAGTACTCATTTAAAAAGAACCATTCTTCTAAAACTATAAAAGAACGGCTCTTCCAACATACTCCACATTGACCACATGCAAAGATTTTGCGTAATTTCAAAAAATACAAACTTCTGTGTTACCTCACAAAATTCAAATTCCCCAGTTACTACTGTAAACAATGATATTTGAATTTGCTTTCGCCTTGATTTTCAATAATTTTAGAAATCCCTTTTTCTTGTTCTAAAGAAGAACGGGTTCTTGTTCCTGTAGCCTTTATTTGAAGCCTTTGAGGAATTTCGCCATATACTTCTTTAAAGATCTCAACTTCCTGAGGAGAGGTAAATATCACGCCCTTAAACTGATCTATATTTTGTTTTATTATACTATGATTTCTAATCTTTTGATATACTTGCAGTTTATCAACTTGGTTTCCTAACTTTATTAAACCTTCACACAAAACACTATTGGTTTGGTCTGATCCTGGAATCAAAATACTTTCATTCACCACTCCTGTTTCTTTATATTTTTGAAGCATTACAGAAGAGGTTTCTTCCTCTGTAAAAGGTTTTACCAATAAACCCCTGTTTCTTAATGCTTCTGAGGTAGATTTACCTAAACAGTCTATTTTTATAAATCCTAAATGTCTTACATCCAAGCTTAAATCAAATAACAAATCAAAAAAGTACTGTACACTATATCTGTTGGTAAAAACAATACGATGGTATTGATTGATATTATTAATGGTTGATTTTAAAGAATCTGTTATACTTACTTCCTCAACATTAATTAATGGTGTATGAACAATATTCTCATCTTTTTGCCAGTCGTTAACAGAAACTCCGGTATACAACCATTTGTCAGGATTATCCTGATATTCACGAGCCGTTTTTCCGACAATGATGATAGATGGCGATGGCAAGCCTGAAGATTCTTTCTTCAACTTAGCCAGGGTTCCTCTGTAAATCTGCTGATTTGCTTTTGAAGCATTATGCACAATTCCTACAGGAGTATTTTCATGCCAACCTTCTTCTATAATTCGTGCGGCTAATTCTTGTTGCTGAGAAGCTCCCATATAAAACACCAAAGTATCTGCTTTAGGAATCCGAAGTTTATTTAAATCGTGCCCTGATAATAAAGCCACAGATGAAGACAAAGACCGCTCTGTTAAAGGAATTACTGCAGATGCAGCTGCTGCAAAAGCACTGGTTATACCAGCAATAATCTCTGCATCAATCCATCTCTTAGCTAGGTAATGGTACTCCTCTGCCCCACGACCGAAAATCAAGGGATCACCCCCTTTGATACGAACCACATCTTTACCTTTTAAGGCCGCCTGATACATCAGCTCATTGATCTTAGTCTGATCAAATTTATGTGCGCCTTTCCTTTTGCCTACATAAACCTTCTCAGCACAGAATTTTCTTAGATACTCCTGATCTATTAAATCATCGTAAAAGATAATATCTGCTCTAAGCAAATTGTATTCAGCCTTACGTGTAATCAAACCATAATCCCCGGGACCAAAACCAGCTAAGAAAACACTTCCCCATCGCGGTCTTAAATCAAAATCTGAAAAAAGAGTTTTTGCCTTTTCATCATTCTTTAATCCAATTACAACCAGATAGTTTTGCAAAGAGATTTGATCTTCTTCCTCATAAAACGAGGTATTACAAACTACGGCATATATCTCCAGATCATGACTTAATGGATAAGGAACATCCTGTCCTTCAACAATTGCCACTGAATCTTTTATTTCAGATAGTGAATCTAAGACATCACCTGATGGCAAAGAAATTTGATAGGACTGATCCAGATTTATTTTATCCAACCAGTGTTTTAAACTAATTATGGATGAACTATTGGTGATTATATTGATTGTATTCATGATTATTCCTCCAAAAATGATTTGATTTGGTTACGTAACTGAATAGAAGCTTTTACATTTTTCCCATCAGAACCTACAGATACTGTCATGTTATCATGAACCAGTATAGCAGGAGAAACAAAGTCGGAATAGCTACTATCATCGGCAATATTTACCAGACAATTATACGCCTTTGCCTCATCGCTGACCCTGTGATTCAATTCATGATCGTTGGTGGTTACATACACTAATAAATAACCTTGCAGATCCCCATCCTGATATTTTCGCTCAATATACTCCACACCTTCAATCACCTTAATATCATCTAATATTTCAGGAGCGATAACTTTAAAGCTATCGGTAAATCTTTTCAGCAACTGAATTTTATGTAAGGCCACCTTACCGCCTCCGATGACCAGAATCCGTTGATTACTTACATTGATAGATATGGGTAAAAACTTCATTAGATAAAAACTTGAGTTCGACATAAAATTTTGGATTCAGAACGGTTATAAGTAGTGAGATTCAACTGTAAATTATGAAAGAATAGCGGGCTATTTTGAATAATTTACAGGCAAAAGATTGCTGGTTATAAGTGGATTTGAGTAAACTTTGCAATAAAAAACAGATCTACTACGTTAAATTTTTCGAGCTAGCTCGCTAGCCCTCCAAAATTTGCCTTGTATATCAACTTTTTATTGCAATCTGAATTACTAAATTTTAATCGAATTCAAGTTAATATATTCTGGTTCTTTAGGTTTTTCTTTTCCTAGTTTAATTCTATTCCAAAGTCGCTCATGCCAGTAATACAAAAACAGCTTTGTAAATACTTCAACACCACTAATTGAGGCAGCCATACCAACCTTCCCGGTAATAAGGTAAGATACCAGAAAAGTATCTATTGTTCCTGTTACTCGCCAGGATATGGTTTTTATTAATGTCCGGTATCTTTTATCTTTCATTATAATATATGCTATTTGCTATTAAATTTTAGTTTTTGGTTGGACATGCTTGCTTGTCGAATTGTTGATTTGTCGAACTGTTTATGTGAATTTCTTACCCAACAGATAAACAATTTGTCAACTCCACGACTAAACAAAAAATCTAATAACTTTCCACCTTTGGTTTTAGCTCAACAATCCCTTTTCTTCCTACAAAATCACCAAATCGCTCTCCGTTTTCTCGTTCTGCGGCATATTGCTTTAAAAGGACTTTTAATTCATCAAGAATCTCTTCCTCTGATAAAGTCTCTTTATATAATGTATTCAATCGATCGCCATTAAAACTGGCTCCCAGATACATATTATATCTCCCCATCGATCTCCCAACAAAACCTATTTCACCTAAAAATGGACGACCACAACCATTAGGACAACCTGTCATACGAATTAAGATTTCATCCTCAGTCAGATTATTTTCTTCCAGAATAACATCAATCTTATCCATCAATTTTGGCAAATATCTTTCTGCCTCAGAAAAAGCCATTGTACAAGTATTTAGTGCCACACAAGCAATAGCATTTTTTCGTGCTTCACTCATTTTAGTACGAGGCCATATATCATATTGCTTTAAAAGCTGATCTATAACCAATTTATCCTTTTCATCAATAGCACCTAAAACTAAGCCCTGATTGCCTGTCAAGCGGAAATCACACTTTTTTAGTTCAGCAATTTTGCGTAATCCGGTTTTCAATAAATAATCACCCTCATCTTTAACCCTTCCATGCTCAATATATAAACCTACATACCACTTTCCATTTTGCGCCTGATGCCATCCGAATAAATCACCATTACGCTCAAAAGTAAAAGGTTTAGCAGGATAAAAACCGTAACCTAGTCTATTTTCCAACAGATATTTAAACTTATCAACTCCAAGACGGTCAATAGTATATTTCAAACGTGCCTGACGACGATTTTCTCTGTTTCCATAATCACGCTCTAATCTAACAATCTCTTCAACAACATCAATGGTTTGATGATAAGGGATAAATCCTAAAATATTTCCTAAGCGAGGATACGTTCCCGGCTCGGTAAAAGTCATTCCTAAACCACCACCAACAGCAAAATTAAATCCTTCCAACTTGCCATCTTTTTCAATAGCAATTAAACCAATATCATTCGAGAACACATCTGTATCATTGTAAGGCGGTGTAGCAATGGCTATTTTAAATTTACGAGGCAAATAGGTTTTTCCGTAAATAGGCTCCTCATCCTGTTTTCCATCTAACAATAATTTTTGATCCAACCAAATTTCATGATAAGCAGAAGTTTTTGGCAAAAGATGATCACTGATTTCCTGAGCAATTTTATAGGCATCAGGAACTAAAGGCGAAATCGCTTCATTAGTAGTACACATCACATTACGATTCACGTCACCACAGGCAGCAATGGTATCCAATAGTGAATCATTAATTTTCGCCATGGTTTCTTTCAATTTTCTTTTAATAACCCCATGAAACTGAAATGCCTGACGCGTAGTCAATTTCAAGGTATTATTGGCGTGAGTTTTTGAAAGCTCATCGAAAGCAATCCATTGATCAGCTGTGGCCAATCCACCAGGAATACGCACTCTGATCATAAAGCTATATAAAGGCTCTAATTTTTGTCCTTTTCGCTCTGCATCCAAATCACGATCTGTTTGTTGATAACTACCATGAAATTTAATCAACTGAGCATCATCCTCAGCGATAGATCCGGTTGCCAAATCGTTTAAACTTTTTTCGAGTGTACCTCTTAAATAATCACTCTGAGTTTTTATTCTTTCTACATCAGATGGATTCCATGATGGAAATATTTCTTTTTGTTTTGCTACTTCTGCCATTTTGATTTCGTATTAGTTGGTGGATATCTATTGTTAGATTAAAAATGGATTATGGATTAAAGATTAGATATTAATTGAGTTTGTGCTTGATTACTCATATTCACCTTTTCTCTCAATTACTCTTCTTGCACCCTTCTCCTTATTTCGTTTTCCAGAAAACTTTGTACTTGGTACTTGGTACTTTCAACTATGTACTGTATCAGTACACATCTTCCTGAAAACGTCGGCTGCTTTTAACTCCTTTAAAATAATCAGCAGCTTCTCTTACTGAAACATTACCATGTTCTGCAATGATATTAACAAGCTCTTTCTTTACATCTTTAGCCATTCTATTCATATCGCCACATAAATAAAAGTAAGCACCTTCTTTAATCCACTGATAAATTTGTGCTCCATTTTCTCTCAAACGATGTTGCACATATATTTTTTCTTCCTGATCTCTTGAGAATGCTACAGAAATCTCTTTCAGCAATCCATTCTTGCGGTATTTCAACAACTCAGCCTGATACAAAAAGTCACTTTCAAAATACTGGTCTCCAAAGAATAACCAGTTTTCACCTTTAGCGTTTAGGGCTTCTCTTTCTTGAAGAAAGGCTCTGAATGGCGCTATACCCGTTCCCGGACCAACCATAATAACTTTTGCATCATGATCTTCAGGAAGTCTGAAACCTTCATTCTTTTTTATACGAACCAACAATTCATCACCTACCTGCACTTCTTCAGCTAAAAATCCTGAACAAACTCCCTGATGCTCTCTTTCATTCAGATTATATTTTACAGCACCTACTGTTATGTGCACTTCATCAGGATCATACTGAAAACCAGAAGAAATAGAATATAAACGAGCAGGTAACTTTCTCAATATATTTTGTAAATCCTCTGTTGTTAATTCTACAGGATAATCATTAATCAAGTCTAAGAAATCTGATCCATACAGATACTTTTTTAATTTTTCCGGATTATCTATTAGCTTACTCAATTTTGAATTTTGAGCAATTTCAGCATACTTTTTAATTACAGGAGGTGTAACTACAGTTATTTCATAATAAGCTATTAATGCATCTTTTAGCGACCATTCTACATCCTGTAATTGAAGTTTTGTTTCCGGATCAAAACCCAGTTTATTTAAAATACCATCAACTAAAACAGGATTGTTCTTTGAAATTACCTCAAGTGCATCACCTGGTTCATAAGATATTCCTGAATCCTCAATATCTAATTCGATATGATAAGTTGCTTTATTGGATCCTCTGCCGTTCAGTAATACTTTTTCAAGAACCTCAGCTTCAACCCATTGATCTGCATTTGTTTTAACCTCAGTGTTTACACTTTTATTAACAGCATCTTTTGCACTTGAACCATTAGAAAACTGAGTAACAATCTTAGGTATAATTGCACCAATATGATCCTTAAAATCAATATCCAATTCTACAATATCATGAACACTTTTTGCTCCAAGCTGAACTAACTGTTTATGGATATCATTACCTGTTTTACAGAAATTAATATAACTACTATCGCCTAGGCCTATAATTCCAAAATTAAGATGATCTAATTTAGGAGCCTTTTTCCCAAAGATATATGAATAAAAATCTTCTGCTGAAATTGGAGGTTCTCCCTCACCATGAGTAGAAACAACAACCAACAAATTACTTTCCTCCTTTAACTTACGGGAGTTGTAATCCGGCATACTAACCAGATTAACCTTAGCTCCTGACTCTTTTAGTTGCTCAGCAGCATTTTCGGCAATTAATCTTGAATTACCTGTATGAGTACCAAACAAAACAGTTATTTCAGTTG
>CAXXLC010000037.1:0-33867 GCA_963677345.2 uncultured Saccharicrinis sp. | reverse complement strand
GTAACTATGGAACACCTTTAAGTCCCACTTATGGTGTGATAAATTCTACTGCTCCTGAAGGTTATTATAGTAGTTTAAATGGTTTGTCCGGACAAGCCTTAAAGAATGCGATTACAGCAATTATATCAAATGCCAGTGAGGTTAGAGCCCAAACTTATGGAGATGTATGGGATATGCTTAAAGAGGCAGATGTGAATCCTGAAAATAATAACCAGGTTTGGTTGTTGTATACCGAGCAAGGTCGTAATAAAACAGAACAACAAGGATCAGGAACTAGTGTTGGCAAATGGAACAGGGAGCATATCTACCCGCAATCGAGAGGTGGTTTTTTCTGATGGAACTTCAACTTCAGCAGATGGTATTGATGTATATATGGCTACAGATGCATCGCATACTGAGCATGCGCATTCGGATGCACATTCATTAAGACCTGCTGATTCTTATGAAAATACAATTAGAAGTAATAGCGATTATGGAGAAGAGTATGATGGACCAGATGGTAATGCCGGTAGTTGGAAAGGCGATTGTAGCCCGTAGTTTATTTTATATGGCATTGAGATATAACGATTTAAGTCTGGTAGAAGGGAATCCTGATAATACAACAGTGGGTTCTTTGGGTGATTTGAGCTATTTATTAACTTGGAATAAAGATGATGTACCCGACGATTATGAAATGCATAGAAATAATGTTATTTATACTTGGCAACATAACCGTAATCCATTTATTGATTTACCAAATTTAGCAGATTATGTTTATGGAGCCAAGCAAGATCAGGTTTTTGATTTATCTACAGACATTGATAGTAATATTTTATCAGAAAAACAAGCCTTCGTATATTTTGGATCAGAGCACGCAGGAATTAGTTCCGGTACATGTAGAAGTAGGCTCCATATTGAAACTGTATAGTGTAGAAGGAAGCTTAGTGAAAAATATTAGCTATGAAGGTTCTGGAATTGATATTTCTTCCTTGTCAAGGGGAATTTATGTTTATATTGTAGATATGGATCAGCAAAAAATCAACGGAAAATTCATTAAGAATTTTTAATTCTGAAAAATATAACAAAAAATAAAATATTTTGTGCTTGTTTATTTGTTATTTACAATAAAAATAACGTATTTTTGCGCTCTGTTTGAAAAATGTATCCGAAAAAAAAACGATTGAAAAATGTCAAGAGTTTGTCAAATAACTGGAAAGAGGGTTCATGGGTTGGGAACAATGTTTCTCACTCGAAAAGAAGAACCAAAAGAAGATTCGATGTTGAATCTGTTTAAAAAGCGTTTTCTTCCTTGTTGAGGAGGAGCGATGGATTGACCTAAGGGTTTCAGCTTCTGGCCTAAAGGAATGATCAACAAAGTTTGGTTTAAATGCTGCTTTGAAATCCGCTCAGGAAAAAGGTTATATAACTAAATTTTAAGGGGGATTAAGAGATGGCTAAAAAAGCAAAAGGTAATAGAATTCAAGGTAATTCTTGAATGTACAGAGCATAAAGAGAGTGGAATGGCTGGAACAAGCCGTTATATTACTGTGAAAAACAGAAAAAACACTCCTGATAGAATGGAATTAAAAAAGTATAACCCAATTTTGAAGCGTTATACTATTCATAGAGAAATTAAATAAATCTTTGAATCATGGCTAAGAAAGCAGTAGCAACACTACAAAAGGAGGAGGCGGTAAAGGTCACGCTAAAGTGATTAAAATGGTTTAAGTCGCCTAAAACTGGTGCATACTCTTTTAAAGAAGAGATTGTGACCAATGAAGAAGTGAAAGATTTTTTCAAAAAATAATTTTGCGTAGCAAAAGACTTTATCAAAAAAGCTTCCTTTAATTATAAGGGAAGCTTTTTTGTGTTAAAGAATTATAGCTTAATTCGTTATTTTTTATATATTTAACTCATTCATTCAGCAGTAGTTTGATTAGTTAATGAAAGTTTATGTTTGAAGGTCTTGCTTCAATATTAATGTTTTTCTATTCTCTATTGTCTCAAAGTCTGCTATTCTATTTTTATTAAGATATGGGATTATTCGGAAGTTTTACAAAAGAAAAGAAAGAAAGCCTGGATAAAGGGTTGGCTAAAACAAAAGAAAGTGTTTTTAAAAAGCTGACTCGCGCTGTTGCAGGGCGTTCAAAAGTTGATGATGTAGTTCTTGATGAACTTGAGGAAGTATTGATTACTTCAGATGTTGGTGTGGATACAACTTTGAAAATTATTGAAAGAATAGAGGAACGTGTAGCTAAAGATAAGTTTTTAAGCACTTCGGAGTTAAATAGTATATTAAAAGAGGAAATTGTTGCTCTTTTATCAGAAAATCGGGTTGAGGGAGAAGGTGACTTTGAGTTGGCCTAATAGTGATGAGCCATATGTGATTATGGTTGTTGGTGTGAATGGAGTTGGGAAAAAACCACAACTATAGGTAAATTAGCCCATAAATTTAAGGTCGGCAGGAAAAAAAGTGGTGTTGGGTGCAGCAGATACATTTTAGAGCTGCAGCAATTGAACAGCTACAGGTATGGGCTGACAGGGTGGATGTACCTTTAATTAAACAAAGTATGGGGTCGGATCCGGCTTCTGTGGGCATATGATACTTTGTCATCAGCTAAATCGCAAGGTGCCGATGTTGTTATCATTGATACAGCTGGTCCGTTTGCATAATAAAGTTAACTTGATGAATGAGTTGACTAAGGTTAAAAAAGTAATGCAAAAGGTCGTTCCTAATACGCCAAATGAAATTATCCTGGTATTAGATGGATCTACTGGTCAAAATGCTTTTGAACAAGCAAAAGAATTTACAAAAGCTACTGAAGTAAATGCTTTAGTAATTACAAAATTAGACGGAACAGCTAAAGGAGGTGTTGTTATCGGTGTTTCTGATCAATTTCAAATTCCAGTTAAATACATTGGCATAGGCGAAGGTATTGATGATCTGCAAGTGTTTAATCGTACAGAGTTTGTAGATTCTCTTTTTAATTAGAGTAAATATAAAACAATATAATAGGCTACCTGTTTTGAAGGTGGCCTTTGTTATTTTAAATAGCAAATTAATTTACGGGGCTACTATTTTTAGTTCATTGTCTCAAAACTTTAAAGAATGAAGAAAAAGATTGATGTTGTAACGTTGGGGTGTTCAAAAAATCTGGTTGATTCAGAGTCGTTAATTAAACAATTTGAAGCTAATGGTTTTTCCGTGGCTCATGATTCTCCTAGTCCGAATGGTGAAATTGCTATTATAAATACTTGTGGTTTTATAGGCGATGCCAAAGAAGAATCTATTGAAACGATTTTAAATTTTGCTGAAGCAAAGAAACGAGGTGATATTGAGAAGTTGTATGTGATGGGATGCTTGTCAGAACGTTACTTTCAACAACTTAAAATGGAGCTTCCTGAGGTGGATGCCATTTATGGTAAGTTCGACTGGAAAAAAATTGTAGAGGATCTGGGATATGCCTACCGTGCTGATTTACGTAATGAACGATCGTTAACAACACCAGGACATTATGCATATTTTAAAATATCAGAAGGTTGTAATAGAACTTGTTCTTATTGTGCTATTCCTTTAATTACCGGAAAACATAAGTCTAAACCAATGGAGGAGTTGATTGACGAAGCGCATCGTTTGGCATCAACAGGAGTTCGTGAATTACAAATGATAGCTCAGGATTTATCGTTCTATGGTTTAGATAATTATAAGCAAATGCGCTTGGGTGAGCTTACTAAAAAAATCGCTGATGTGGATGGAATTGATTGGGTTAGATTACACTATGCCTATCCAGCTGGTTTTCCATATGATGTTTTAAAGGTAATGAACGAACATCCAAATGTTTGTAATTATTTGGATATTGCACTACAACATATAAGTGATCCAATGTTGAAGATTATGAGACGTAATGTAACAAAAGCGGATACATATAAGCTATTAGAAAGAATGCGAAAGGATGTTCCTGGAATTCATTTGAGAACTACATTGATTGCGGGTCACCCTGGAGAAACGGAGCAGGATTTTAAAGAATTATTGGATTTTGTTAAAGAAATGCGTTTTGAGCGATTGGGAGTTTTCCCTTATTCGCATGAAGAAGATACGCATTCGTATCGTGCATATAAAGATGATGTACCAGAGGAGGTGAAGCAAGAGCGTGCTGATGCGATTATGCAGGTTCAGGAGCAGATTAGTTGGGAGATAAATCAGGAGAAAATAGGCAAGGAATTTAAAGTAATTATTGATAGGGAAGAGGAAGAGTATTTTATTGGAAGAACTGAGTTTGATTCTCCTGAAGTGGATCCTGAAGTTTTAATTCCAATCGAAAAAGGTGAATTAAAAATAGGCGAATTTTATCAGGCAAAAATTACAGATGCTGAAGCTTATGATCTTTTTGGTGAAGTTGTTAATAGTCAACAGTAGGCATTTTCCATTAGACTGTTGACTGAATACTGAAGACTTGATTATGATGAGATATTTTTTGGAACTGGCATATAATGGTAAGAATTATCATGGTTGGCAAATTCAGCCCAATGCTATTTCTGTTCAGGAAAAATTGAATGATTGTATTGGGAAAATATTGCGGGAAGAGATTAATATTGTAGGATGTGGAAGAACGGATACTGGAGTTCATGCTACCTACTTTGTTGCTCACTTTGATAGTGAAAAGGAAGATATAGATGTTCAGCAGTTTTGTTATAAAATCAATAAATTTTTACCAAAGGATATCGTAATCTATTCTTTAAAAAAAGTGGATGAAGAAGCGCATAGTCGGTTTTCTGCAATTTCCAGAACATATGAATATCATTTGGTTGAGCAAAAGAATCCTTTTTTACAGGAATTAGCATACCAATCACATGTATCGCTTGATTTTGAATTGATGAATCAAGCAGCTGAGGAATTGTTTAATTATATAGATTTTACAAGTTTTAGTAAGTTGCATACTGATGTAAAAACCAATAACTGTAAGATTGCTTTTGCGAAGTGGGAATTTAAAAATAGCAAGTGGATTTTTACAATCAAAGCAGATCGTTTTTTGCGTAATATGGTAAGGGCTATTGTCGGAACTTTATTGGAAGTTGGTCGTGGTAAAATGACGATAGATCAATTTAAATCAATTATTGAAGCTAAGGATAGAGGAGATGCAGGGACTTCTGTTCCAGCTCATGCATTATATTTAATCGATGTAGGATATCCTGAAGATATATTTGTCTCAATAATAAAATCAAAATAAAAAAAGCGGCCTGTTGAAGGTCGCTTTTGCTATAATATATTTCGGTATTATTTATTCCAAATTTCCCAGGCTGCTTCTGCTTGTAAATAAAGCATTTCTAAACCATTCTTAATTGCAGCTCCTTGTTTTTGCCCTGCATGTAAAAATGCAGTTATTTCCGGATTGTAAACTAAATCATAAAAAAGGTGCTCGTTGGTGCAATAGTGGTAAGGAATTTCTGGTTTAGCTTCCAGGTTTCCATACATTCCAAGAGGTGTTGTATTCACTATAACTGTATTTTCTTTTATGATATCTTTATCTAATGAATGGTAGCTGATTTGATTTTCTCCTTCAGGTGTTCTGGATACTAATTTGTGCTCAATACCTAAAGATTTTAATGCATAACCAACTGCCTTGGCAGCTCCCCCTGTTCCTAATACTAAGGCCTTTTTGTGATTAGTTTTTAAGAGAGGTTTTATTGATTCTAAAAAACCAATAATGTCAGAATTGTATCCTGTAAATTTAGGTTTTTCAGGGTTACTCCAGTCTATCTTAATCACGTTAACTGCTCCGGCTTCTTTTGAGACCGGATCTAAATCATCCAGATATTGAATTACTTTTTCCTTGTATGGAATAGTAACATTTAAACCTCCAATATAAGGATGGTGTGAAATCAGTTCAGGGAATTCATCTATTGAAGCGATTGAAAAATTAAGATATCTGGCTTTGATATGTTCTTTTTCAAATTTTTCAGTAAAATATTTTTGTGAAAATGATTTTGTTAGCGGATATCCAATTAGTCCGTATGTTTTCATAACTCAGTTTTTTATCAATTTAATATACTAAGCCGTCTTTGTTTTCTTAGAACCAAGATATTCTGTGATCCAAATACTGGCTATTCCTAATATAATAAAAACTAAAGCAATAAAAAACTCCGAATTTGCCTTTGGTAAAAACCAATCGTAACCAATGGTCTTTACTTTTTCGCCAAATATTTGAGTGATAGTCTCTTTCCATGGCCAAAGTATTCCTAAGGATCCCAATACAAAGCCTGTTAACATGGCAACAGTTTGATTATGGTATTTCTTTAATAACCATGAAAGGAAATGTGAAAATCCAACTAAACCTATTCCAGCTCCAATTCCTACAGGTAAAAGTACTTTGAAGTTTAACTCACTAACAGAATTGATCATAACAAGTTGGTAGTTACCCATTAAAATAAGAACAAAGGATCCGGATAAGCCAGGGATGATCATGCTGCAGATTGCTATAATGCCACAAATGAATAAGTATATAGTCGAACTATTTTCAGATGCAGGAGTTAATACACTTATAGAAATGGCTATAGCACTCCCTATTATGAAGGTAATAAAACTGCTAATATTCCATTTTTGAACAGTTTTACCTACAAAAAAGACGCTTGCTAAAACAAGTCCGAAAAAGTACGCCCAGATATAAACAGGGTAGTTTTCAAAAAGAAATTTAAAAATTCTTGCTAATGAAATAATGGCAACACCTACGCCTAGAAATACTGAAACTAAGAACCAAAAATCTATATATTCTAAAAAATCTTTTATTTTTCCTTTAAAGAGTAATTTAAAAGCTTTTAAATCAAATGATTTTATGGCATCAATGAGTCTTTCAAAAATTCCTGTAATTAATGCAATAGTTCCTCCTGATACTCCTGGAATTACGTTGGCAGCACCCATGGCCATACCTTTAAAAATATTTGAAACAAATATTTTGCTATTATTTTCTTTCATTATATTTTGATTGAATGACAAACAGTTTTTGATTTATTTGTTTGTCGACGAATAATATGTATGTTATTAAGTTATGGTTGAGAGTTTATGTATTCAGCAATTTCGGGCATAGAAACCAGTGCTGGATATTTATTTAGTACAAATTCTAAATCTTCAGGCAATAACTGACGAGCAATAATTAAATGATCTAAGGATTGCTTCTGTTTGTTGAACTTGTTGTAAATAATAGCAGCTAAATAGTGTAGCGCACCATTGGATTGATCCTTGCCTAAAAGCAGTTCTAAGAACGGAATGGCATTAAATTCTTTTTCGTTTTCCTCTAAAAACTCATACATCTCAATCCAATTTTTAGTGTCCTGGTGTTGGTTTATCAAGGCTCTTTTGAGACAGCGTTTAGCTTCTGCAGGCTTCTTGAATTTTTTGTAGCTTTTACCAAGAGCTCTCCATAGATCAGATGATTTAGGATCAATGGCAACAGCTTTGTCAAATGCAAAAATACTAGTTTCGTAATCCTGTACTTTGTAAGATGCCCGTCCTAAAGAACGCAGAGCTTCCATGTGGTAAGGGTCTAATTCTACGGCGGCTTTATAAAGTCTTGAAGCTAAATTGTAATTTCCTAAATTTTCCCAGCAATCACCCATATAGTAATAGGTGATAGCACTAGGATACGAATAGGATATGTATTCCGCATAGCAGTTAAGAGCTTCAATAAATTCTCCTGTTTGAGCTAAGCTGTTTGCTTTATTAAAATAGGCTTCTGAGAGGTTAGGGGCAAGGGCTATTGTAATATCGTATGCATTAATTGCTTCGGTATAATTTTCTTGCTTGTTGTAAAGTATGCCTAAATTATACCATGCGTTTTCCAGGTAAGGATTGATGTCCAATAGGTCGTTGTATGTTTTAATACCTTGATCAATTTCATTTAATTTGTCATAAGCATATGCCAGTTCAAATAATATATTTTCATTATTTGTGAATTGCTTTAAAAAATAATTGATTAGGTTTTTTGCTTCTGTATAATATCCTTCTTGATTTAGATTGAAGCTGATTTCGAAAATATAATCAGCCAAGTCTTCTGTTACACAATGTTTAAGTGCAAGTTCAAAATTCTTAATAGCATCCATTTTCTCAGCAAAACGAGTATGTATGATACCTAAATTTAAAAATACTTCAGCATTATTTGATTCAACTTCTTTCAGGTAATTTAAAACATCCAAGGCTTCTTCATCTTTGTCTAAGTCAAGATAAAGTGTACTTAATTTGAGTTTAAGATTTGTTGAGTCCGGATGTTGTCTTAAACCCATAGATATAGCTATTTCAGCTTTATCTAAAATATTGTTTTGATGGTAATAATCAAAAATAGATTCAATCTGGAACACATCAAAATAAGATTCTTGGTTTAGTTGTACTAATTCCTCAAATCGTTCTACAGTCTCCCTTGTCCCTTCTTGATCTGCGTGAGAGTATTCATGCATATATTCACACTTTGAATTTAGCAGACAAATTTACCATAAATTTGGATTAATACAATGAATTGTTTATAACAAAAGGTCATTGTTAATAACTAATTAACTAAACAATGGCCTTTTGTGAATATTTGTTAATGTTGTTCTGCTTCTTTGGGTTGATGTTGAACACGAAGCAGGTCATTTACAGTTTTAACAGGATTAAAAGTACTGACAGGAACTTCAACAAATATGGTAGTCCAGTCAGACATGGCTCCATTCCATAAACCGGGTAATTCCAGTGCTTTTAATTCTTTTCCATTCAGAGATTTATTTGAAATAAAACCTGTTTTGGGATCTGTGTATTCCAGTAAATTAAATTTATCCCCTTTGTAGTTTTTTATTCCGCAGATTAAATCTACAGGATTAAAATGGGTGCTTTGTTGCAGGATTTTCTTTTTAGCGTTATCGTTAAGATCAATTTGAGAGCTTTCGACTACTTGTAGTGAAATTTCATTGTTTTTACCAATTCCCCAGAAAGGTCCTCCGCCAGGTTCTCCTTCGTTTTTTACCATCCCGCAAACCCTGATAGGCCGGTTCAATTTTGATTTGATGAAGTCAATTTTACTTTCTTTAGAAGATAGATTCTTAGGAATATCAAGGAATAATTCAACTTGCATGAAATCAATAATTTCATCTATTATTTCACTATTAATTTTATTTTCTTCAAGACTATTTAAATGCTCAAAAATTTTTTGCTGGTAAAAATATAATACTCCAGCAAGTGCCTCCTTGTATTGAATGGTATCCTTTAATCTATGCGTAGGAACTACATTATCTATGTTTTTTATAAAAATAATATCAGCATCCAGGTCGTTTAAGTTTTCAATTAAAGCTCCATGTCCTCCCGGACGAAATAATAATTCTCCATCTTCAGTTCTGAAAGGTGTGTTGTCTGGGTTAACGGCGATTGTGTCGGTACTTGGTTTTTGAGTAGAGTATGAAATTTTATATGTAACATCGTATTTAGCTTCAAACATTGAAATATTTTTATTTACAATGTTTTTAAAAAGATCAATATGGTCTTCTGAAACGGTAAAATGAAGGTTTACAATTCCTTCATTATCCTGTCCGTATAAGGCTCCTTCAATCATGTGCTCTTCAATTGGAGTAGTAGATTTTTCGTCCTCCTTGTGAAACAATAATACGCCTTTAGGATATTTGCCATAATTTAATCCCTCGGGAAGTAAAAGTTTTTCAACTATTAAGGTTCCGTTTTTAAAGACTGTACTTTCATCAGAAAAATCTATCCCACACAAAGATTTTAGTTCTTTTGAGAATGCAAAGTGTTGTATGTGAGAAAGAAAATCTTTTATTGGCTCTTTGGTTTTAAGTTCTTCCTGTTTTGTTTTATCTGCGTTTATAAAGCCAAATAAGTCCTTAAACATTCTGGTGGCAGCACCCGATGCCGGAACAAATTTTAAAATCGTTAATCCTTCATCAATACCGTTTCTGTATTGATCAGTAAACATTAACTTTTGTTCTTCGTCCAGATGAATTATGCCGTCTCCAATTGATGCAGGTTTTTGAATGTCCATAAATGGAAAACCTGTTTTAAATTGATTTAGTTGATATTCAACTTGATCTGTAGATATTCCTTTTTTTTTAAGGTAGTCGAGGTCTTTTTTGCTAATCATTAAGTACGTTTTTTAGTTTTTTAGTTTTATAAATATAATAAAGAATTTACGTTAATGGATAAGGATTTTGATTTTTCATATTTGAATTTTATGTATTTAGATTGGTCTATTTTACTACATTTGCAAGCTAATTGTTTAAAAATGAAATAAACAGACATATATCTTCAGTGACAATTTGAAGTAGATTTGTTTTGATGATTTTAAAAAGAGATATGGAGTATTTTTGGGGACATTCAAGAAGATTTAATGATTATAGTACATATATTAAAAGGACTTTTGATGAACGCGTGCAAAAGGTTTCTGTAGATGCGGGTTTTTCTTGTCCAAATAGGGATGGTTCTAAGGGGACTGGGGGTTGTACTTTTTGCAATAACTCAACATTTAATCCAGCTTATTGTGGTGATGGAAATTCTATTACTCATCAAATTGATACAGGAATAAACTTTTTCTCTCCAAAATATAAAACCCAAAATTATTTGGCTTATTTCCAGGCTTATAGTAATACTTATGAAAGCGTTGATGTTCTGAAAGAGCGATATTTAGAGGCCTTGAATCATCCAAAAATAATTGGGATAGTAATAGGTACCAGACCTGATTGTATAAGTGATGAATTGCTGGAGTATTTAAAGGAATTAAATAAGAATTATCATGTAACTGTTGAGTATGGAATTGAGTCAACATTAGATTCTACTTTGAAGAGTATTAACAGGGGGCATAGTTTCAAAGATGGAGTTGAAGCTATTATAAAGACTGCAGAAGCAGGCGTTAAAGTTGGGGCTCATTTAATTTTGGGATTACCAGGAGAAACTGAAGAAGATATTTATGCTCATGCTCAAAGAATGTCACAGTTACCTTTGGATTATTTAAAACTACATCAATTGCAACTGGTAAGAGGTTCTGTGATGGGAGAGGAGTATTTGAAAAATCCATCAAATATGAAGCTTTATGATGTTGATGAATACATTGAACTGGTCGTTAATTTCTTGGAATTGCTTAATCCTAAGATTGTAATGGAGCGTTTTATAAGTCAGTCGCCTAAGGATTTATTAATTGCACCCAAATGGGGGTTGAAGAACTTTGAGTTTGTGGCTAAAGTTGAAAAACGATTAAAAGAAAGAGATACCTGGCAAGGGAAAAAATATAGCTGTTAGAAAAGGGTTATCTAACAGCTTATATAATTATTTAAATACTCTTTTTAAGATGTCGGTTACTCGTGCTGCCGGATCTTTTCTGATTTTACCTTCTTCAATGGCCAGTTTCAGAAATAAACCATCTAAAGCTTTTTGTGTAAGATAAGAATTGAGTTCAACTTCTACTTTATGTAAGTCAGCTAATTGACCAACAAAAGAACCTGCAAGCTGATTGTATTTTGAAGTTAACAGATCCCATGTTTCACCTGCTGAATATCCTGCAATAACTTCTTTATCTGTAGATTGTTTAATTTTTGGACTGTATAAATCAAATAGATCCTGATAGGTTTTTGATTTAAAATATTCGGTGGCCGCATTTTCTGCTCCTCCTAAAATGTTAACGGCGTCTGTGATTGACATTTCTGTTATTGCTTTAAAAAACACAGGTCCTGCTTCCTTAGCTGCGTCTTCAGCGGCTCTGTTAATGCTTAATATAACATCTTTAATTAGTTTTTCTCCTCCAGGAATCTTTTTTGCATTATCGATAATAATATTAGCTTCTTCTGGAAGTAAAATTTTTACAGTTTCATCTTTAAAGTAACCATCAGTTAAAGATAGTTTGTGAGCAGCAGAATCGGTTCCTACTCTCAATGCTTCTTTTAATCCTTTAGCAATATCAGCTTCTGTTAAAGGTGTCTCTAGCTCTATGCTGTTGGCAATTTGTGCTAGTTCAGCGCATGAATAAAGACTGAAAATAGTGAGGATTGTAAATAATTTAATTGTTAGTTTCATGTGTTTATAATTTGTTTTTTAAGATCACATGGAACTCGCCAATATTGATCATTTTCTTGTTAGAGAAAGATCTCTTGTGGCTCGTTTCATTTTTTTCTTCTGCTTGTATTGTAATTATGTTTCTTGTTTTTGGTTTTTTGTGCTTGAGGTTTTTGCTTGAATGTAATTTCTTTATTTTTTTTATTAAAAAGTTGACTGATTAATTCAACCTGATTTTTTTGTTCAAGTAATCGTTCTATTTGTTTTTTATATTCAGGTTTATACCAAAATAAAAATACTCTTTGATCTAACTTTTCCTGTTTTGATTTTGCAGTATAGGTTTTTTCAAGAGTATATGGGTGAACACCAGAATAAAATATCACGGTAGCTACGGTCATTGGTGTAGGTGTGAAATCCTGAACTTGTTCAAGTTTAAAATCAAGATTTTTAGTTTCAACAGCTAATTGAGCCATATCTTCGATTTTACTTCCAGGGTGGCTGGAAATAAAGTAAGGTATTATTTGTTGGTTTGTGTTGTTTTTCTTGTTAATCTCCTCAAAATCTTTTTTAAACTTATGAAATAGTTTAAATGAGGGCTTTCTCATTTGTTTTAAAACTTCATCAGAAGTATGCTCTGGTGCAACTTTTAATCTTCCGGAAACGTGGTTTGTAATCAGCTCTTCCATGTATTTTTGATGACTTTCTTGTTCTTTTGTAGAAGCCATCTTGTTGTATAGCATATCGTATCTTACACCACTTCCAATAAAAGCCCTTTTTATGTCATGCATTTTATTTACTTTTTTGTAAATATCAGTCATGGCTGTATGATCGGTATTTAAATTACCGCAAATATTTGGAAATATACATGAAGGACGAGTACATCGTTCGCATATCTTAAGATCTTTCCCTTTCATTTGGTACATATTGGCACTAGGGCCTCCTAAATCAGAAATATATCCTTTAAAATCAGGCATTTCTGTTATTTGTCGGACTTCCTTAAGAATCGATTTTTCAGACCTGCTGGCAATGAATTTTCCCTGGTGCGCAGATATCGTACAGAAGCTACATCCACCAAAGCATCCTCTATGCATGTTTACCGAAAACTTAATCATTTCAAAAGCCGGTATCGGGCCTTTTTTATTGTATTTAGGATGTGGTAATCTGGTGTAGGGTAAGTCAAAAGAAGCATCCAGTTCTTTAGTAGATAAAGGTGGATAAGGTGGGTTGATTACGATATTGTGTTTACTATCAATACCTTGAATTAACCTGGCTGCCTGCCATCTGTTTGACTCTTCTTCCACATGTCTGAAGTTTCGGGCATATTTTATTTTATCTTTAAGGCATTCGTCATGAGAAAATAACGTGATGTCGCTCCAGTTTTTATTCGCCTTTGTTTCCTCTTTTTTGCAGATATATGCAGTTTGTGGAATTGTAGTTAGCGAATTAAAAGGTACTCCTTTATTTAATAGCCTTAGTATTTCTTTTAAGGGCTTTTCTCCCATACCATAAACTAATAAATCGGCTTTAGATGAAGCTAAAATTCCAGGTTTTAATGTGTCCTTCCAATAGTCATAATGAGTAACACGACGCAAGGATGCCTCAATTCCTCCAATTATTACGGGAGTGTCAGGGAATAATTTCTTTAGGATGTTAGAGTATGTATCTGTGGCATAGTCGGGTCTGAATCCTGCTTTCCCACCGGGAGTATAGGCATCATCAGATCTTAATCTTTTGTTTGCGGTATAATGATTAACCATGGAGTCCATACTGCCCGAAGAAACTCCAAAAAATAACCGGGGTTTACCAAGTTTCTTAAAGTCCCTTAAGTCATCTTGCCAGTTTGGTTGCGGAACTATTGCAACTTTTAGTCCTTCGTTTTCAATAATCCGTCCAATTACGGCAGCGCCAAATGATGGATGGTCAATATATGCATCACCTGTAAAGATGATAACATCTAATTCGTCCCACCCTCTCTGTTTTACTTCTTTTAGAGTTGTTGGAAGCCAATCTGATATCTGGTGTTTTGTTTCCAATATTAATTTTTTTTGGCAAAGTTAATGAATAAAGGTTTAGTTTATTATTATTGTATCGTATGTTTAAGGTTTGTAATACGTAATTGTTTAAATATCATTGTATATTTATAATGTATTCTTCAGGTTAAATCGTGATGTAAAAATCGAGGTGGCTTTGGTTTAAATAAATTTCTTCTAATTTTGACTTGAAATTAAACAATTGTATATGGTTAAAATCGCACGCGAAGTAAAAGTTGGTGTTGTTGCTGTTCTGGCAATATTTATATTGGTATGGGGTGTTAATTTTTTAAAAGGAAGGGATATTTTTCTTCCCGGATACAAAGTGTATGGGGTTTATTCTCGAATTGATGGTTTAACAGAGGGAGGTCCGATTTATTTTAAAGGTTTTAAAATTGGAACTGTACGAAGTGTTGAGTTTGAAGATAGTAGGCTGGATAAGATAATTGTTGTGATGTCTGTAGATGAAAATGTGAAATTCCCTGTAAACACGATTGCTCAGATTTATAGTCTGGATTTAATGGGTTCTAAGGGAATCCGTTTTTTGTATGGAGATTCCCGGCAGTTGTTGATGCCAAATGATACAATTCAAACCTCAATTATGGGTGGTCTTGCTGACCAGGTGAGCCAGGAAGTATTGCCTTTAAAAGATAAAGCAGAAAATCTGGTTGTTAAGCTGGATTCTGTAATGACGAATTTAAATAAGGTTTTTGATAAAGAAAATAAAGCAAACTTATCGAGTGGTGTTAAGGATTTTGCAGGTATGATGAAAAATTTAAATGCTTTGAGTTTTGAGTTGAATAAAAATCTTCAACCGCAAGGAGCTCTCGGTTCTATGCTTGCAAATCTTGATTCTTTTGCTGTGTCTTTAAATGATAATAGTCATTCTATCTCATCATTATTATCTAATCTGGATACTCTTTCGGGACATCTGGCTCAAGCTCAAATTGATAGTTTGGTTTTGGAAATGAACTCTGTTATGTCGTCGTTTAATGGAGTGTTGGCATCCATAAATAACGAAGAGGGGTCTTTGGGTATGTTGTTGAAGAATAAGGAGCTTTATAATAATGTAAATGAGGCTGCGGTGAGTTTAGATCGCTTGTTGAATGATGTAAGGCATCAACCTAAAAGGTATGTGAGTTTTAGTGCGTTTAGTTTTGGAGGGGGTAGTGATAAGGATAAGACTAATGAGTTGCATGGGGTGGTATATAAGGTGTTGTTGGATAAAACAACAGAGCCGCTTGATATAAAAGGGAAAGAGTTGATATCTGGTTATAGTGTTTATGAGGATAGGGATGGGAAAAGCTTTGTATATACCATTGGAGAGAGTGGTGATTATGATCAGATTAAGATGTTGAAAAATTCAATCGTCGAATTTTTTCCTGAAGCTCAGATTGTTGCATTAAAGAATGGTAAGCCGGTTAAAATTGTGGATGGAATTAAATGATTTGCTATTTACATTTTTGATTATAGTGTTTAATATTAGAAGCATAAAATTTTATTGAAAAAAATTCAAAAAAAAATAATTTCTTCATAATTCCTTAATTTATAAGACTTATATAATTTAGTGTATATTGATAATAATTAGTGTAAACTGCTATTAATCAGTGATTTGTGTGTTTTTTAGGTTAAAATATTCTAAACTAGCGAAATAATTGAGGTTTCAAAAAAACAAGAAAATGAACGTTTTTTTTTCAATTATTTTTTCACAATTTTTGTTTTCGAAAATTTATAGTATATAACATAAACACCTAGCGGAGAAAACAAAAAATGAAGCCCAATTACGAAAAAGTTTGGAATAACTGTTTAAATGTAATTAAGGACAATATTTCTCAAATAAGTTTTAAAACCTGGTTTGAGCCTATTGTTCCATTAAAAGTTGAAAATGATATTTTAACGATTCAGGTACCAAGTGCATTTTTTTATGAATACTTGGAAGAGCATTTTATTGATCTCTTAAGAAAAACAATACGCAGAGAACTTGGGCCTTCTGCAAAATTAGAGTATAGTGTGGTTGTGGATACTCCACATCAAAAAAATCAACAACCTCTAACGCAAAGGTTACCATCTAATAATAAAACTGATTTGCGTAATCGTCCGGTTTCGATGCAAATGAATTCTGAAAAACCAGTTGTTCGAAATCCATTTGTAATCCCCGGAATTAAAAAGTTAAATGTAGATCCTCAATTAAATTCAGATTATTCATTTGATAATCATATTGAAGGTGATTGTAACAGGCTGGCTCGTTCAGCAGGAATGGCAGTTGCTAAAAATCCGGGTAAAACAGCTTTCAATCCTTTGTTTTTGTATGGTCATTCAGGGTTGGGGAAAACTCACTTGGCTCAGGCTATAGGGATTGATATTAAAAAATATTTCCCTGAAAAGACGGTGTTGTATGTCAATGCAAATAAGTTTCAAACTCAATTTACAGAGTCGGTAAGAAATAATACACAAAACGATTTCTTGAATTTTTATCAAATGATTGATGTGTTAATTATTGATGATGTTCAGGAGTTCGCCGGAAAAGAAAAGACACAAAATACATTCTTCCATATTTTTAACCATTTACATCAAATGAGTAAGCAGTTGATTTTAACTGCAGATAAAGCTCCGGTTGAAATGAAAGGAATGGAAGATCGCTTGCTTTCGCGTTTTAAGTGGGGGTTGTCAGCTGATGTTCAGTCTCCAGATTATGATACAAGAATTAAAATTCTCGAACATAAGGTTTATAAGGATGGAATAAATATTACCAAAGATGTTCTGGAGTATATTGCCTCTAATGTAGCAAATAATATTCGTGAACTGGAAGGTGCTTTAATTTCATTATTGGCTCAGGCAACGTTAAATAAAAAAGAAATTACAGTTGATGTTGCCATGTCAATAGTTGATAAATTGGTTAAGAAAACACAAAGAGAACTCAGTGTTGATTATATTCAGCAAGTTGTTTGTGATTATTTTGGTTTAGCTGTAGACTCACTGCAATCCAGATCCAGAAAGAGAGAATTGGTGCAAGCCCGACAAGTAGCTATGTATTTTTCAAAAAGTCTTACGAATTCTTCTTTATCAACAATTGGTTCTAAGATCGGAAAAAAGGATCACGCAACCGTATTGCATGCTTGTAAGCAGGTAAATAATTTGCTGGAGACAGATAAGGATTTCAAAAGTCAAATGAAAGAAATTGAAGCTCAGATTAAAATGTAATTATTAGATATTAATTTTTTCTAAAAGGAAAAGTTGTTGGAACTTGCTTTCAACAACTTTTTTTTTCTATGGATATGACGTTGTTTTGATGGTTCTCTTTTTATACTTTTGAGGGCTATAAAATATTATGAGAATGAATAAATTAGTTTTAAAGTATATTGTTTTATTGTTTTTTGTCGTACTTTGCTCTTTTTCTGTATACTCTCAGGAAAACAATAAAGTAATTATTGAAGGGAAAACATATTACTTACATATAGTACAAAAAGGTGAAGGATTTTATGGAATAGCCAAAAAGTACGGTGTTTCACAAAAAGAAATTCATGATGCCAATCCTACTTCTATTTTTGGATTAAAGCCAGGTGATATTTTACATATACCTGTTATTAAAGGAAGAAATACTACCGAAGAACAAATTGACAATAACGAATTTGTTTATCATACTATAGAAAAGGGACAAACGCTATATTTTTTATCCAGAAAATATAATGTAACTGTTGAGGAAATAAAAAAATATAATGTTGGTGCAGATAAAAATTTAATTATAGGCAGTATTATTAAAATTCCTGTAAATACAATTTCTGCCAAAAAATCCGATGATACTTTCATATATCATAATGTGGAACCTAAAGAAACGCTCTACGCAATTTCAACAAAATACGGTGTGCCAATTAATGATATTGTTGAAAGCAATCCAGCTTTGCAAAGTGGAATATTAGAAATAGGATCTACCATCAGAATCCCAAAGAGTAAAGTTAAGTTGGCCGGCGAACAATCATTAAAAAATAAACGACTGGAAGATGAGCAATATATTTACCATAGAATTCAAGTCGGTGATACATTCTATTCTTTGAGTCAAAAATATCAGATATCTAAAGAAGCAATTTATGAATCCAATCCTGATTTAAATGCTGATGATCTTGCTTTGGGGTTTTTAGTGCGAATTCCTAAAGCTGAAATTTTTAGAGAAAAACAGCGTATAAGTCAAAAAGAAGATTTTATAATTCATACAGTAAAGAGAAAAGAGACTGTATATTCTATTGCCAAAAGTTATCATTTGAATGTTGAGGATATTGAACTTGCAAATCCTACCTTAATTTTATCAAATATTAAAAAGGGATCAAAACTTAAAATTCCAACAGTAGCCTATTTAGCTAGATTGCAGCAGCAAAAAAAAGCTTTAGATCAGGGTTTTACAGATGGGGGAGAGATGAATAAAGTAGATTCTATATTTGTTGAGTGTGGATCGTATGATTATTACCTGAATAAAGAAACTATTTATGTTGCAGTGATGTTACCTTTTGATGTAGAAGCTACTAAAAAGGCCAATATAATTACTAAAATAGAAAATGATGAAGAGATTGAATTGGAAAGAGAGGAGCCGATTTTATCGAACAGATCACGCTCTTTTGTTGAGTTTTATGAAGGTGTTTTATTGGCTCTTGATTCTTTAAAGAAACAAGGTGTTAATATTCATATGTATACTTATGATACGGCTCCAGATACCAATAAGGTGAAGCAGATTCTATCACAACCAGAATTAAGAAATGTGGACTTTATTATTGGACCCGCATATACCAATAATTTGCCTCTGGTTTCTAAGTTTTCTTATGAAAATGGTATAAAACTAATCTATCCCCTGTCAAATAAAAATCCTGAAATCAATAAAAATCCATATTTAATTCAGGTTAATACCCCTGATTCATTAATGTATGATAAATATGCCTCATACATCATTAATAAAAGTAAGGAAAGTCGAATCTTGATTTTAAAATCAAAAGAACCCGGATCTTTAGAAACTACATTTTGTAATACTCTTAAAGATCAATTGTATTCCAAATATATTCCTATGGGTGTTTCACCTAATTATATTGAGGTGGCCTTTTCACAGCAGGATATTCAGGCAATTGAGGCATTGCTTGATTCTGAAAATCCTAATGTGGTAGTTATTCCGTCTCCTAAAGAAGCTGATATATCAAAAATAGTAACTACGTTGCATGGTGTGGTTGAGTTAACCAACAAACAAGTGTGTTTGGTTGGATTTGGTGATTGGTTAAAATATCAGACTATTAATGCCGAAGAAATTCATGATTTAAACACTGATATTATAACCTCTTATGCTTTAGATTATAATGATGTTGCCACAAATGATTTTATAGGAAAATACAGGTCGTGGTTTAATACGGAGCCTTTTGCTGTTGCTCCTTATTTTATTCGTCCGGGTATGAACTCTAAATTCTCAAAGTATGGTATTTGGGGATTTGACGTTGCTTATTACTTTTTAAGTGCAAGAGTTCAGTTTGGTAAACAGTTTGAATATTGCCTGTCAAATTACAAGACTTCACAAATACAGTTTAATTTTGATTTTGGGAGACTTGAAAATTGGGGTGGAATATATAACAAAGGGTTGTTTGTATTATCATTCAAACCAAATTTGGAAATTGAAAGAACAAAGTTTTAAATTGTAATATATAAAGTAATTGCTTTTATCTGTTAATTCTTAAGGGGTTAAAGTGTTCAAAATGTGCAATTCTTTATAATTTATTTTCATAATTATTTAAAGTTGAATTATTAATGGTTTCGGTAAATCAATTAGCCGTTGAGTTTGGAGGTTTTTCACTGTTTGATGATGTTTCATTTTTGGTAAATCCTAAGGATAAAATTGGGTTGGCAGGGAAGAATGGGGCAGGAAAATCAACTTTATTAAAAATTTTGGCTGGAATACAGTCGCCAACAAGAGGAATTGTTACTATCCCTAAAGATTGCAAAATAGGTTATTTGCCTCAGCATATGAAGCATGATGATACCGGAACTGTATGGGATGAAGTTGAGAAAGCTTATGGTGAACTAAAGCAATTGGAGGAAGATATTGAAAAATTAAATCTTCAATTATCGGAACGTACTGATTATGAATCGGAAGAGTATTTAGATGTTATTCATAAACTTACAGAGAAAAATGATCTTTTGAGTTTATTGGGAGGTGGTAACTACGCCTCTGAAATAGAGGTTACTCTTAAGGGGTTAGGTTTTGAACGAACAGATTTTGAACGATTGACATCGGAATTCTCAGGAGGATGGCGTATGCGCATTCAACTTGCTAAAATATTACTCCAAAAACCTGATGTATTTTTGCTGGATGAGCCTACAAACCACCTGGATATTGAATCTATTCAATGGTTTGAGGATTTTTTGAAATCATACAGCGGTGCTGTTGTTTTGGTATCTCACGATAGGGCTTTTTTAGATAATATTACTAAACGTACCATCGAAATACAGATGGGAAAGATTTATGATTATAAAGCATCGTATACTGAATATCTTCAACTAAGAGAAGAAAGAAGGGAACAGCAGTTGGCAGCCTATCGTAATCAACAAAAGATGATTGAGGAAACTGAAAAGTTTATTGAACGATTTCGGTATCAGGCTACAAAGGCTGTTCAGGTTCAATCGCGCATAAAGCAGTTAGAAAAAGTAGATAGGATAGAAGTAGATGAATTTGATAATTCAGCACTACGCATAAAATTTCCACCTGCACCGCACTCCGGTTCTATAGCTATTGAAGGTAAAGGTCTTTCTAAAAGTTACGGGTCATTAGAGGTTCTTAAGGATTTGGATTTTTCTATCACAAGGGGCGAGAAAGTTGCTTTTATAGGAAGAAATGGTGAAGGGAAAACCACCATGGCTCGCATGATAATGGAAGAAATTGATTATACGGGTAGTTTAAAGCTGGGGCATCAGGTTAAAATTGGGTATTTTGCACAAAATCAGGCCGATCTTTTAGATGAAAAACTTTCGGTATTAGAAACTATAGATCATGTTGCTGTTGGGGATATAAGACTTAAAATAAGAGATTTACTCGGGGCTTTCATGTTTAGTGGTGAGGCTGTTGAAAAAAAAGTATCTGTATTGTCCGGAGGGGAAAGAACTCGTTTGGCAATGGTAAAACTCTTGCTCGAACCTGTAAATCTTCTTGTGCTGGATGAACCAACCAACCATTTGGATATTAGATCCAAAGAGTTGTTAAAGCAAGCTGTTAAAGATTTTGAAGGTACAGTAGTGGTTGTATCTCACGATCGAGAATTTTTAGATGGCCTGGTTGATAAAGTTTATGAGTTTCGAAATAAACAAATGAAAGAGCATTTGGGCGGGATTTATGAATTTTTAGAACGGAAAAAATTAGAATCGTTACGTGAACTTGAAACTGTTGGTAATACTACCAGAAATAAGAAGGAGGATAATGGAGAAGCAGAAAAATCAGCATCTAAGATTTCTTATGAAGAACGTAAAGAAATAAGTAAGAAACTTAAAAAAGCTCAGCAGTTAGTAGAGAAATGTGAGCATGAAGTGGCTTTACTTGAAAGTAAAATAGAGGAATTGGATCAGCAAATGCAAGATATTGCCAAAGCCAGTGATCCTGAGTTTGTGAAAAAATATCAGGAAGTTAACTTATCTTTGGAGGCTAAGATGAAGGAGTGGGAAGTTTTTCAGGAGGAGCTTGAAGAAATGGAAGAGTTAAAAAAACAATTAGATTAAAATAGATACCATCAGATAAAATTTAATATTATGGCAGGCAAAAGTGATTTTTTATTTGGAATACGATCTGTAATAGAAGCAATTCATTCAGGTAAGGAGATTGAAAAAGTATTAGTAAAGAAAGGGTTACAGGGAGAGTTGTATGAAGAGCTGATTGAAACCATGAAACAGGCCAATATTTCATGGCAAACTGTACCTGTCGAAAGAATCAATAGAGCAACCCGTAAAAATCATCAGGGTGTAATAGCTTTTGTATCTGCTATTACTTATGATAATATGGAAAATAAACTGATGGATATTTTCGAGCAAGGTAAAACTCCATTAGTACTGGTATTGGATGGTATTACTGATGTACGTAATATGGGTGCAATTGCCCGTTCTGCTGAATGTGCAGGAGTAGATATGATTATTGTTCCGGAAAAAGGAGGTGCCTCAATAAATGCTGATGCTATTAAAACCTCTGCTGGAGCTTTGGAGCACATTCCTGTGTGTAGAGAAAAAAATCTGTTTAAAGCTGTTGATTACTTAAAAAAATCAGGTCTGCAAATTGTCGCTGCTACTGAGAAAGGAAGTCAAGATTATACAAAAGTTGATTTCTCGGGACCTACTGCAATTGTTATGGGAGCTGAAGATACTGGCGTTTCTAATCAAATTCTTAAAATAAGTGATGCAGGAGCACGTATTCCTATTGCTGGGGCTATTGGTTCTTTAAATGTGTCGGTTGCTGCCGGGGTGTTAATATTTGAAGTTGTTCGTCAAAGGTCTCTGTAATTTCCTTGTTTTCAATAGGCTACTATGTTAAAAATGAAATTATTTAACAGAATATTTTTGTTTTTAATTCAAAACTTTATAATTTCGAAAGGTTTTACTTGGAAAACTTGTGATAACAATAGCCTAAAAAACATCGTTTATGAACCACAAAGAAAGAGTGTTAAAAGCTCTGAACAAGGACATTCCGGATAGAGTCCCTTTTTTTTATTGGGATACGCCGGAATTTGGTGAGAAAATGATGTCCTATTATGGTTTTACTAATCGTGATGAACTTCTGGAACATTTAGATGTAGATTTTCGATGGGTAGAACCAAAATATGTAGGACCTCAGCTAATTGATGAAGCGAACAAAACAAAAAAGGACATTTGGGGAGTTGGATATTCGCGAATTCAAACAGGAAAATATGAATACTGGGAAGCTGATCATTTTCCATTACAGGGTATTACAGACCCTACTGCACTAGACGATTTCGCCTGGCCAACAAATAATCTATTTGACTTTTCATCGCTCGATGAGCAATTAAAGCGCTACAAAGATTACGCAATCATGACTGCACCTGGATACTCATCACCAGGTTTGTTTCGTATTGTTCAACGTTTAATCGGTAGAGATTCTTTTATGGAAGTGATGATGTCACATCCTAAGTTTTTTACTGCTTTATGCCATAAAGTAACTCAATTTTACGAGTGCTTTGTTGAAGAATTCTTTAAAGTATCTGATGGTAGAGTTGATTTTATCAGGGTTGCTGATGATTTTGGAAGTCAAACAGGTTTAACCATCGGTAATGATCATTGGGAGAATTATATTCGACCTGCGATTGATGCTTTTACAAAGATTCCAAAAGAAATGGGAGCGCATTTTTATATGCATAGTTGCGGTGGAGTTAGAAAATTGCTTCCAAACTTTATTAGTGCCGGGGCTGAAGTTTTAGATCCGATTCAAACACGTGCCTGCGGTATGTCGCCAGATGGTTTAAAAAAGGACTTTGGTCAACTGATAACTTTCTGTGGAGCAATGGATGAAGAATTGCTTCTTCGGCAAGGTACTCCTCAGCAAGTTAAAGATGGAGTTAACCAATTGCTGGATGTTATGGCTCCGGGAGGTAGATTTATTCTGGGACCTAGTCATAAAATTAAAGTTGAAACTCCGGTTGAAAATGTAATTGCAATGTACGAAGCAGCCAGACAATGGCAGCCCATAGAAGTTTAACAGATTATCATATTAATTTTATATAGCCTCTCATTTTTTTTGAGAGGCTTTTTGTTTTTATATGGATGATTGAAGAGTTAAAAAATGGCAGACATTTTTTGATTCTTAAGCAGGAGTTATTTTAATAAGCATGACTGTTTTTATTTTAATAGATTGTTAGATTTAAGACAAAAGACAAAAGACTGATTTACAAGACACTTATTATGAATATCTTACGTTGTTTGCAGTAAGGTGTCTATGTGTCTAAAAATTAATAAATTATAAAAACTTAACGAACTATTGTATTTCACAGCCTGTTATAATTTAGTATTTTCGCATTTTCATTGAAGATTATTTCCCAATTTAAAGATTATTCAAATATTCAAGGTACAAACAAGATAAAGGTCTCAACAGAATACAAATCATAGAACTTTATTATAGAAATTATTATTGTCTTTTGTCTTGATAATTTTGTCTTGAAACTAATTTTAAAGTATATGAACGTAAGCAAAAAACTACTTGAAAAATATAATATACCCGTTCCGAGGTATACAAGTTATCCTCCGGCAAATTATTTTACAAGTGATTTTAAATTAGATGATTATCGTGAGTTAATTAAACTGTCAAATACGGATGATCCTCAATTAATTGCGTTTTATATCCATATTCCTTTTTGTGCTCAGATATGTTATTATTGTGGTTGCAATGCGCTTAAAATGGAAAAAAGTGATGTGGTTTATAATTATGTAGAAGCTTTAAAAAAAGAAATTTTAATGCTTTCTAAACATATTGATAAGTCACGTAAAGTTTCTCAGATTCATTATGGAGGAGGAACACCCAATGCAATCAAATCAGAATACCTGAAAGAAATTAATCAAACTATTTTTGATGAATTTGATTTAATTGACGAACCAGAAATTGCCATTGAATGCAATCCGGCGTTGCTGAGTTATTCATATTTGGATGCACTGTTGGAAGCTAAATTTAATAGGTTTAGTTTTGGTATTCAGGATTTTAATGATGAAGTACTAACTAATGTAAATAGAAAGCCTTCTGCTATACCTGTTAAAGAATTGGTTGAATATGTAAAAGGGAAGAATCGTAACATTGCAGTAAATCTCGATTTTATTTATGGCTTACCTGGGCAATCACTTAGTAGTTTTAAAGATACGATTCAAAAGGCTATTGAAATAAGACCAGATAGGTTGGTTACTTTTTCATATGCTCACGTGCCCTGGTTAAAAGAAAATCAGAAGATACTTGAAGAAAAAGGACTGCCAACGGCTGATGAAAAGATGGCTATGTTTATGGTGGCTTATGATCTTTTAACAGAAGCTGGTTATATAAGTATTGGTCTGGATCATTATGCGCTTCCTCAGGATGAACTTTGCATGGCTTTGAAGGATCATCAATTACATAGAAATTTTCAGGGGTATTGTACCAAGAAAACAACTGGTCAGGTATACGCTGTAGGAATATCTGGAATTAGTCAATTGGCTGGAGGTTATGTTCAAAATACCAAAGATTTGATTACATATACAAAATCAATTACAGAAGGTGTTTTACCTGTAGAAAAAGGAATTTTAGTAACCAAAGAACAAAAAGTAATTCGAATGGTTATAAATGAGTTGATGTGTAATAAAGTGTTGGTTTGGAGTGAAATAGCTAATGTATTTGAATTAGATGTAGAGGAGGTAAAAGCTATTGTTAATTATTCTGATCAGGAAATGATTAACTTCAAAACAGATGAGCTGATTGAGTTTGATAATGAAAAAATAGAGATTAATGAATTAGGAAGTCTCTTTATCAGAAATATTGTTGCTGCTTTTGATCCAGCCTTAAAAAATAATGAGAAAAGATATTCTAAATCGCTTTAATTCATGACAAAGATACAAGCAGAAATTGTAATTATAGGAGCTGGTTTAACAGGTCTTACCCTAGCATATTATTTGGCAAAAAAAGGGAAAAATATTGTTTTGTTAGAGAAGGACGAAGAAGTGGGAGGAGTTATCAAAACAAAAAAGGAAAATGGTTTTATATTTGAAAATGGCCCTACTACAGGAGTGCTTGGTTCAGAGGAAATTGTACAATTATTTGAAGATTTAAAGGATGATTGTAGTCTTGAAAAAACAAGTTCTATTGCAAATCAGCGCTGGATTTTAAAAAACGGAAAGTGGGAACCAATTCCTTCAGGTTTATTATCTGCAGTAAATACTCCATTATTTAAGTTAAAGGATAAGTTTAAAATACTGGGAGAACCTTTTAGAGCAAAAGGAAATAATCCGGATGAAACTTTAGCTGAATTGGTGCAACGAAGAATGGGGCAAAGCTTTTTAGATTATGCTATAGATCCATTTATATCAGGAGTTTATGCCGGAGATCCAAATCGATTAATTACTCGTTTTGCCTTGCCTAAATTGTATAATTTAGAACAAACCTATGGTAGCTTTATAAAAGGTTCAATAAAAAAACGTAGAGAGCCTAAAACAGAATTGCAGAAAAAAGTAACGCGTGAAGTTTTCTCTGTAGAAGGAGGTTTGGGTGAGCTAATTAATGCTCTTGATAAGCATATTCCTTCTGAAAGTAAATTTTGTAATGCTCAGAAAATTAACGTAACACCATCTGGTGATGAATATATAATAGACTTTGTTAAAGATGGTGTAGATTATGAAATAACTTCAAATAAGGTAGTTACAACCATTGGAGGTTATGCTTTAACTAAGGTGTTGCCATTAGCTGAAAAAGAGGACTTGGATGCTCTTGCAAAAGTGAATTATGCAAAGGTTCTGCAGGTTGCTGTGGGTTATAATAAATGGAATGGCAAGCTGTTAAACGCATTTGGTGGATTGATTCCATCGTTAGAAAAAGAAAATGTATTGGGAATTCTTTTCCCGGGCTCTTTATTTAAAAACAGGTGTCCTCAGGATGGTGCACTATTATCTGTTTTTGTGGGAGGTGTTAAAAAGCCTGAGATGTTTCAGAAAACCGATCAGGAAATAAAAGAAATGGTGTTGGATATTATTAAACGTACATTGGGAGAAGTCAAAGAACCTGATCTGTTTCACATCTATAGATATCAATATGCCATTCCGCAATACGACAATTTATCAGAAGCAAAATTAAAGGCTATTGATTCTATTCAAAAACAACATAGCGGATTGTTTGTTATAGGAAATGTTAGGGATGGGATAGGAATGGCAGATCGTGTAAAACAGGCTGTTCTTTTAGCCCAGGAACTTTAATATTATAGTTATAAAATAATTTGTTTTGCAAGAAAGGAATCAGATGAAAAAAGCTTTTGTTTTAATTAATATTGGAACTCCAGATAAACCAGAAAAAAAGTCTGTAAAAAGATATCTTTCAGAATTTTTGAACGATGGTTTGGTCATTGATATTCCTTGGTTATTAAGAAAAATACTGGTTAATCTTATTATTATTCCTTTTAGAGTTGATAATTCTACACGACTGTATAAAAGATTGTGGACAGAAGAAGGTTCTCCTCTTTTAAAATATCAAAATAGTCTTTCGGATAAATTAAATAAAAAGCTTGCCGGAAAGGTTGATGTATTCTCGGCAATGAGATATGGTAATCCTTCTATTGAATCTGTTTTTAATAAAATTTCAAAGGGAAATTATGAAGAGATAGTTGTATTGCCCATGTATCCTCAATATGCTACTTCTACTTCATTGTCAACAGAATTAAAAGTTAAAGAAGTCGTTAACAAATTAAGACTCGATTTGAATATTCGTTTTGTAGATCAGTATTATAATCACCCTGCATTTATACGTTCTTTTAGTGAAAATATTAAGGAGCATCAAATAGATTTGTTTGATCATATTATATTTTCATATCATGGCTTGCCTGAACGTCAGGTAAACAAGATGCATCCGGGAATAACCAGCGCTACTTGTTCCTGTCATATTAAAATGCCTGAACATGGTAAAAAATGCTATAAAGCCACTTGCTATGAAACAACAAGGTTGTTGGCAAAAGAATTAGGTATTGACTCTTCTTCTTACGCTGTATCTTTTCAGAGTCGCTTGTCGAAAAACTGGTTGACTCCCTTTACTGATGTAAAAATAGATGAGTTGTTAGAACAGGGTAAAAAGAAAATATTGGTTGTGGCTCCTGCTTTTGTAACGGATTGTTTGGAAACGATTATTGAAATTGGATATGAATACAAACAAGATTTTATTAAAAAAGGGGGAGAACAATTACAAATGGTAGATAGCCTGAATGACAAAGATCAATGGGTAGATGCAATTGTTGAAATTGCAGAGTTATGAATAAAGGATTAAGGTTAAAGGGAACAGGAGAATGAAGACTGAAGACTAAAGTCTAAAGACTATTGTATTTATATAGATTTTAAAGATTTAATGTTTGATAATCATCGAACAGATAACTTACTTGACAGCTACTTTTCTAATCTGTTATTGAATGTAGTTTCTTTTTTATGTTCAGGAATATACTCGTCGTCATAATTAAAACTTACCATACATTCCATTCCTGGTTTAAGATGTTGATGATTTTGATTTAGAATTACAAACGAAATTTTGTAATGCATATTTATTTTTGAAATATTGCGAATTTCGGCCTGGTATTTAAATATTTGAGCATTAGCAATGTCGATATAAATGTGGTTAATGTGTTTAATTTTATGATAGTCGTTCTTGTGCACCACAGTTAATACTTCAAATACTGTTTCTGAGTTTGTTTCTTTCTTCTGTAAAATTCCAATTGCTCTCAGTTCGTCTTTCATTTTCTGTTAATTATTTGACTTTTCTTTGCTTTGCTCTTTGAGCCCATAAAAGAGTAGAAATCCTAATACAATTATAGTTAAAGCAATTCTCGACCAAAGAATTATTGTTTCATTCATTAGATTAAGCGTTTTTATTCGATAATCAAAAATAGTGGATTAAATGGGCTTATTTTAATAAAAATAGGTGAACTGGTGTTTTTTAAAACTGAAAGAGGGAAAATAAATATTGAGCCATTTAAATGAATGTACATTTTTGCAAATGGAATATTCCGGGTAGTAGCCTTCAGCTATAGCTACCAAAAAAAAATGCGAAAAAACTTTTGCTACAAATAATCAGGTATATTGCCTTAATTAGCCATACTAACAAGGTCTTTAAGTTCTGTATTAGACAAATCTCCAATCCATTTTTCGCCAGCAGAAACGGTTAAATCAGCCAAATGTTTTTTATCCAGTAGCATTTCATTAATTTTTTCTTCAAAAGTTCCCTTGGAAATCATGCGGTGCACCAATACGTTTTTTTGCTGGCCGATACGAAAAGCCCTGTCTGTAGCCTGTGCTTCAACAGCCGGATTCCACCATAAATCGTAATGAATAATATGGTTGGCTGCCGTTAAGTTTAATCCTGTACCTCCGGCTTTTATGGATAGAATAAATATTTTCTTGTGCTTTTTAGTCTGAAATTCCTCGACCAAAATATCCCTTTTCTGACGGGAGACACCACCATGAAGAAACAAAGGTTTATTGTTAAAAACCTTTTCTAGTATACGCACAAGAATTTGTCCCATCTCTTTATATTGTGTGAAAATCAGTACTTTTTCATCGTTTTCGTAAATGGAACGAAGCAACTGAATCAACATCTCGGTTTTTCCTGATAATTCTACACGGTCATCTTCTTTTTTAAGGAATTGAGATGGATGATTACATACCTGTTTTAAAGCTGTCATCATTTTAAGTACCAGCCCTTTTCTTTCAATAGAGCCTTCCTCTGCATTTTCAAGAGTTTTCATCATTGAATCGACTACGTTTTGATAAAGTGCTGTTTGCTCTTTGGCTAGTTCAATAAAACAATCATGCTCAATTTTTTCGGGCAAATCAGATATGATAGATTTATCGGTTTTCAATCTTCTGAGAATAAAGGGTTCTGTTATTTTCCTGAACCTTTCAAGTTGTTCCTCATTATTGTCACTCTCAATAGGGGTGGCAAAAGCTTTCTTAAAATACTTTGCTGAACCCAGATAGCCCATATTAATAAAATCAAATAAACTCCAATATTCACTTAGCCTGTTTTCAACCGGAGTTCCACTCATAGCAATTCTAATATCAGCTTTTATTTTTTTAACGGCTTTTGTTTGTTCTGTTCCCGGATTCTTTATATTTTGAGCTTCGTCAATGGCCAATACTTCCCACTTAATCTTTTGAAATTTTGATACATCACGACGCAACATTCCATAAGATGTAATGACCAGATCGCATTCATCGGTTTTGAATTCCCGTTTTGTACCATGATATATATGAGGAGACAATTGTGGTGCAAATTTTTCAATCTCCTTCTGCCAGTTAGTAATTAGGGTTGTAGGAACAACTACAAGGGCTTTTTTCTTTTTAAAACGACCTTCTTGCTTAAATTGCAACAATAAGCTAATCACCTGAAGTGTTTTCCCAAGTCCCATATCATCAGCAATAATGCTTCCAAAGCCTACTTTACTATTGTTGTATAGCCATTGGTATCCACGTTGCTGGTATGGACGCAATGTTGCATTTAATTCGGCAGGGGGTGTAATTCTATCACTTTGTAGTAATTCGTTAATGAGTTGTTTAGCAGTATCCGAAATTGATATTTTAGCTTCTTGATATTCCTCTGTCAAAGCAGACTGGAGCAGTTCTTTATGAGATAGCTGCTTATCTTTATCAAGATTAGCGAGCATAGCTGCTATTTCCTTTTGGTCAATTAGCACATATTCCCCTTTAATATTTACGATGCCTGATGTGCCGTCAACCAACTTTTTAAATTCATTTACCGGAATGGTTTTGTCGCCAATGGCTATTTGCCATTCAAATTGCAGCATTTCGTTAAGGTTGAGGTAACTTTTGCCGGACGAGTTTGAATTGTTGCTTTCTAATTTTAATGATGCTTTGGGTCGAGCAAGGTTCTTCAATGAATTAGGCAATAAAATACGGATGCCTAGTAATTTTACTACTGGTAAGATGTTTAATAAAACATCTGCAAAAGTTTCTGAATCAAAGAATAGCTTTTCTTTACCTGAGGATGATATTAATGGATTTATTGCTGTAAAATCGTGCGATAAACTTGCTAATGATTGAAATAATGATGTCTTATATTTATTGTGTGTTTTATCTTTAATGAAATCAGCTAGTGATATTGGTCTTTGAATTGAATCCTTACGGTTTTCAACCCAAAGTTGAAATTCAAAGTTGTTTTCATCCGGATTATCATCAATTTTGATAAGTGGTACGTAAGGTTTTTCGCTAATGTAAAAACGTTGTAAATATTGATGAATGGCTTCCGGAATTTGTTTTTCGCCAAGATGATTAAAAGTATAGCATTCATTCTTGAAGAATAAATGTTCAATTTTTGTTTCTAAATACTGCGTTGCTCTTGCTTGAACGGAACTATTCTCCTTTATATAATGGGTTAAGAAAAGTGATACAAGCGTAATGGCTTGTTCTCGAAATGATAAGTGTTTTTGCTTTACTGCACTAACAGATACTTTAACTAATACAGGAGAAATACCTTGTTCAAGTGCTTCTACAAGAGCATTAACTTCTTCGTTTATCATAGCAGGAATCCACCTTATTACATATACGTCTTTTTTTGTTGCCAAAATTTGAGGCAAAAAAGCTCCATATTCGGCAAGTTTAACACTTAAATGCCAGGCTCTGTGCAAGGTTTTTAATTCGGGAGATAATCGTTGTTTATATTTTTTTGGCAATCTGCCCAGGAAGTTCATCAGGGAATCTATTCCATCGTCAGCTGCATCAAAAACCAAATCTCCTTTATCGGAATGGAAGCATATTTTTTGAAAAGAGGAATCGTGATTCACAAATAGCTCCACCTTTTCAATGCTTTCAAAAACTTTTGGTTCAAACTCTACTACATCTTTATCTAATAAGGTTTTTGCATGTCGTGCAAGGGCTTTGTAATTTTTCCTGAGTAAGGGTACAAAAGGTTTATCGTAAAAAATACTTTTTGCTTCAAGCAACGACAAAAGATTTTCTGTTTGAGGTGTTAATTTTGATAAATCAAAGTGTACATTATCTTCTTTTATTTCACTAATAAACTCAGGAGCATCTTCTAATAGTTGTTGCTGAAAGTCAGGTATATCCATCTCTTTTTCAATGGTCATGCCTGTTTTTGTCAGTTCTTTAAGAATATCCAGACCATGTAATTGAAAAATCAAAAAGGGGTTTCTGTCAATTTCAGCCGAAATCACATAAATAACCGATGCTAAATGTTTACATGGGACTGCCCAGTCCGGGCACGAACATTGCATATTAAAATCAGACCACTTATTGGGGAATACAGCAATATGATGCTCTTTTGCTATTTCGTTTAACTCATGAGGTAATTCTCTGTTAAGCAAATGCGAGAGCAATAAAGGGTCTTCACTAATGGCTTGTATTAATTTTTCTTTCTCTTTTTCGGTAAATTTTGGCACAGTAACCTGAATACTATATGGTGTGCGTCGACTTCCTTTAACTTTTGCGTCGATCTTGTTATGAATGATATTGATGGATGCCACATAACCATTTCGGGCATAACTTCTACCTCTGGGTAATCTGTTTGAATGGTCAATGTCAGTTAGGGCTTTAAGAAATTGTTCTCCCCACCATGTTTTTCCAAATTGTTGTGCCATTAATTAATGAGATGTTTTATCTGTATTGTTCAGCCTGTAAATATAAAGATTCAGTTTTATTTTGGTTATATATTTTCAGTACAATCTATAATCTTAATAAATCGTTAGATTTAAGACAAAAGACCAAAGTGTAATTTGTAAGATATTTATTATTAGTGTTTTAATGTTGTGTGGCAAAATACTCAAATGTTTAACAATTAAAATATTACAAAAACTTAACGGATTGTTGTAATATTATACCATTGGGTAATATTTTTCTTTTAGCATTAAGGCTATCGTTTGAATTTGATGGAGCAATGTCTAAGCGGAGTTCTTCTGCCGTAGCTCACATAAAATTTTAATTATATGAAAATAGGAAATAGATAAAATAAAAAAGCCCGCCTTCGCAGTAAACTGCTTCGGCGGGCGAAGGCGGAGAGGGCGGGATTCGAACCCGCGGTACCCTTACGAGTACACAAACTTTCCAGGCTTGCACAATCGGCCACTCTGTCACCTCTCCAGAGTATTTAAATATAAAAAGCCCAACATAATAGTCAGGCTTTGCACGGGTTAAGAGACTCGAACTCCTGACACCTGGTTTTGGAGACCAGTGCTCTACCAACTGAGCTAAACCCGTATTGAATAATTATCTTTTCAAATGCGGATGCAAAAATAGAATTTAATTTTACATTATCATCATTTCTGTTTGAAAAAAAATGTCTGAATTATTAAAAGTACTGGCTTTCAATATGCTTTTTTTTATCTTTGCGTGAAAGAAAAAAGAAAGAAATATTGCATTACAATAGTGAAATGAATAGTAAATATTTCCTAAATTAAAGAAACACAATTTATAAGCATTATGAAGGTATCAAAGAGTATATTTTATATAAGTACATTAAGTTTAAGTTTGTTTGCTTGTAATCCTTTAAAGCAATTACAAACAGCTCAAATTTCTGCTGATAAAGATTTTAATAATAAAAATTATGAGCTGGCTTATGAAAAGTATAGTACTCTCATAGAGAAATACAAACAGGGAAATATTGATGTCCCATATGGTGTATATGTAAACTCAGCATCAAGTGCCATGAGCATTGGTAATTATGATGCAGCCCTTAAAAATTATCAGGAAGCTTTGAATGATTCAGTTTCTGTAAATGAGGTGAAAGGCTTAATTGAAGCATCAGAGAAAACTGCCAATAGTAATTTAACCTCTATTTTAGATCAATATGGTAGCTTTTTGAAAGATAGTGGAGCTGAAGATTATTATAACACAAAGTTGTTTGGAAATGCAGTTCGTAGTGGTAGTCAGGATAAAATCATTACATCGTATATAAATTTAAAAACTCCAAATGAATCTCAATCAATGGAGTATGTTAGAGCATTAGAAATATCAGGAAAAAAGAAAGATGCCATTAGTTTTTGCAACGAATTGGTTAAGAATAATCCTGAATATTATAAAGCAAAAGAATATAGAGGAGAGTATTATTATCATTTTGCAGAGAACTGGTATAAAAACGAAATGGAAAAGTATAATAAGGAT
>CAXXLC010000036.1:0-23273 GCA_963677345.2 uncultured Saccharicrinis sp. | reverse complement strand
GCAACCACCCTTGTAACTAACTGATTTAACGAACATATATATATTTTGTATATATTTGATTATGATTTTTTTTACTTTTTTATTTTCTGGATATATAGCCATGATTTTTTGATTTCTTATGTTGTTCACCAACCAAATATACTAATTTGTTCGTCTATTCAATAACGCATGTCATTAATTTAACAACTGCATACAGCTCCGCCAACTGAGTCACATAATATATACTCATTATCTATTATTTTTTAATAAAATCCCTACAATCCATCCCCCATATTTTTTTAATTATTTATATGATCTCAGCCTGGACCAGCTCTTTTTCTTCGTTGCAAATCTCTTACTACAATATCCAAAGGACTAACAACTGTTTTTAATGCATCATTAATAATGTGTGTATACCGTTGAGTTGTTTGTATACTATTATGACCAAGCAATTCCTGTACATATCTGATGTCTTGCCCCTGCTCCAACAAATGAGTAGCAAAACTATGACGTAACATATGCAAATACACTCTTCGCCTGATACCTGCCCTAACTGCCGCATCTTTTATAACATTCGACATACTAGTCGTGCTATATGTTTTGCCCGGCTTTGATCCTTCAAACAAATATTTCTCAGGCCTGTATTCTTTTAAATATTTTTCTAATATTGATTTTACATGTCCCGATATAACCGAATATCGATCCTTCCCTCCTTTTCCGTCTTTTATAAAGATGCGATTCTTCTTAACATCTACATCTCTTAACATTAGGTTTTTGGCTTCACTTCTTCGTAATCCAGCTCCATATATAACAGCTAGTAGTAATTTATGCTTTACATTTTCTGTTACCGACAACATAGCCCCTATTTCATCAGTCGTAAAATAATCAGGTAAATAATGCTTCCTGCGCGGGCGTATAACACTATTTTCCGATATTTGATAAGAATGCACTCTCTCAAAGAAAAACTTAAAGGTGTTAATCATGTTATCCTGCATCGCTGTTGATTTTTCACGGTGCAACAACAAATAATCTCTAATATTTTCGTTTGTAATAAATGCCGGATGCAAATAATTGTTATACTCAATAAAACGCATAAACGCACTCAGATACATAGACTTGGTTTGTTTACTATATTCACTACCATTTAATGCATGTTCGTATTGTAACTTAAACAAATCATGTATTTTATGATATTGCATCACCCGGTAAAGTTTGGTTTCTATCTTTTCCTTTCCATACGGTTTCTGGTTGAATTCCCATAAAACATTACGAGAAGGATGCTTTAATGTAAACTCTTGAAATAATGATCTAAAATAGCTGACACTTTTTTCTGTTTGCCCTGGCAGTCTGTAAGCCCTGCTAAAAAGTGTTTCCTCATCTGCAGGCAACTTACTAATCTCTTCAAAAATTATAATTGCCATGGAAATATAAAAACAAAATCATCCTGTCGGCAACAGGCACCACTCCTTCCAGAATTCTGGAAATGTCATTATAAGGCACATGAACTATCCCCGCTTCTATTCTCTCAGCTCTTTTAATATTAAAATAGAGGGTTTCCCAGCTTAAACCTTTTTCATAAAAAAACTTTATAGCTGCAATACATTGTTTTAATTGGGTTTCCCCTAAAATTTCTGACTGTTTTTTAACGTAGTGAAATAAATCTTTATAAGCTAATTCCTTAACATCCATCCCCTCAAATGCCTTTAAAAAAACAGCAAAAAAATATGAATAAACATCCTTTGTCGAAGGACTTAATCGCTTTAAGTCAAGTAGCTTATTATAAAAATCATAAAACTCCTTTTCCGAAGCCTGTAGTGATTTTAATATCTTGATTTTTTTTGATATATATATAGATGTTTCACTCCTTCTATAATTCTTTACCTCAACTTCCTCCCTTGTAAAATCATAGCCTTCTTGTAAAAGAATATCTTTAATTTTCAGATACACCTCATTTGTACCCTCAAACACCCAATTCTTTTGCTTCTTCAGCCATAAACCTTTTCCCAGATTATTTATCCTGCTATACAAATCTGGACGATAGCCATGATCCAGGTAGATCTTTTTATTTATCTTATCTATTTTTATTTTAACAGATGAAGTTGCCCCTGTGTTTGTATTTAATTGTTTTTCAGCACATGCCTCCAGATTATTTACTTCTCCAAAAATTAGTTTCGCAAAATTTAAACTTGCAAAACACTGCTGTAAATAGGATTTATAATCCTCCCGATAAGGGATATACCAAAATTTATTAGATGAGCTATATTGTCTTCCCGGTAATAATTTTACAACTTGATGGACTGGATTATTTGACTGATAATCAAATTTTAACACAATACTTTTTTGCTTTTTATAGGTGGCAGGATAAATGAAGATTGTACTCATAATGTTAGCGTTGCAAAAATTTAAGGCATCTAAATATAGAAACAATGAACATTATTTACAAAAATACGGCTAATTTATTTAATCAAACATCTCCTAAATACCGCCTATTGCTTACATATCCCGCTGATTGTAACTCCTAAATGCCATCTAAACCGAAACTTTGAACTTTTAACTTCAGTTTTTCTCTCAAAGCCCGCAAAACCGGAGTTAACGATTTAAACAAAGATTTCAAACTCCTTAATGATAAGAACGCAAAGACAAATCCTTACGGATTTATGTTTTCGTTATGAAATTTTGTTTACTCTGCGAACTAATCTTTAATCCCTAATCAACTTATCAAATTAACAACTTAACGATTTAACAACAAATTAATAGTCATCAGATTGTTTATTGCTGCGCAATGTTTTTTTTGTCATCTAATTAACACGAATTACCACGAATTCTTTATAAATGCGAATTGCAATGAAACGACGAAGGAGTTCAACAATACCATATAATGTCAAGTTACATTGTTAATTACAGCTAATTATCACGAATTAATATTTGCTGCGCAAATGTTGCAACCTGAAATACTATGGCCTAATGCCTAGGAGCTAAGAGCTAAGAACTAAGATCTAGTAATAGTACCACTTGTAAGAATCCGTGTAGCAGGAAACTAAGACTTTCAACTTTCAACTTTTGACTAGGAACTAACAACTAAGAACTTTCTTCGTTTACACTAAGACAATATACCGGAGCTGTAAATCCGTCCTTCCCCATTTGCGGGAGTTATAGGGGACTGTAAAATCCCGGGCTGTAAGCCCAACTCAATTCAACCCATGGCAACGCCTTGGGAATAATAATACGTCGTGTTAATCTGCGTCCTGAAAGGACAGCTCAATGTATTCAAACAAGCATTTTTGAGTTGTCCTTTCAGGACGCTTATCATTTCTGTCAATCAAAAACCCAATGCGTCACTTCGTTTTGCATTGGGCTGAAATGAGTTGTCCTTTCAGGACGTGTATTTACCATGAAAATACTTTATTGTCAGCAGGCAGCTCTCTTCAGTCCACAATCTTCATTTGGCATCTTTGCAAACCTGCGCCAACCTATAGCAGCAAACAGAAACTTTCAACCTTTACCTGATATTTTGAATTACAACCAATTTCCCGAATTAATATTTGCTACGCAAATGTTGCAATCTGAAACAATATGGCCTAAAGCCTAAGAGCTAAGAACTAAGAACCAGGAACTACTATATAGACGCTGACAGGTTTAATTTACAGCTTGCTTACGAAACGTTGTCAGGTCTTTCATCAACTCAACAACTCGACAATTTAACAACACTCACCAATAGTCATCAGATTATTTATTGCTGCGCAATGTTTTTTTTGTCATCTAATTAACACGAATTACCACGAATTCTTTTATCCACTAATTTCACGAATTGGTATTTGCTGCGCAAATGTTGCAACCTGAAATACTATGGCCTAACTCCTAAGAACTAAGAGCTAAGAACCTGAAACTACTTTATAGACGCTGACAGGTTTAATTTACAGCTTGCTTACAAAACGCTGTCAGGTCTTTCCTCAACTCAACAATTCGACAAATTAACAATTCATCAACTCAACAGCTCGACAGCCAATTCATCCCTAATCTATAATCAGCTATGAACTAAGTACCAGGAACTAGGATCTAACACCTACAACCGACTCTGCTGTTACTATTTTCACATTAACATAATGGCCAGTGGTTTGAGGAGGTAAAAACCAAGCCTGATGTATTCATAAATTTTCGTTATGAGAGCATCAAAAGCAAAGAGAAAAAGTGAAGTGGAGATTTTCAGTTAGCTGGAATAGTGAACTATTTTGAAAACTTAAAATCGAGCATTTGCTTTTTATCAAAGGTTTTGAGGCTTGCAATAGAATAATTTATGAATAGTTCAGGCTAGATTCATGGCCGGTAAAATTGCAAATTCTTGTTGGTGCCGGTGCAAGCACCTCTGACTCAGCTCTGGGTCTGCTATGACTTAGCTCCGACTCTGCTCCATACCAAAGTCGATACTGGTTTGTAGTTTCATTTAGTTTGCTTAGCTGATTATTCGCAAAATCTATAGTGAACAGATAGTGACCTGCATATGAAGAATTAGTGGAGACTGGTGTAGCAGGGCCGAAGCAATCCCGAAGCTGTATAGGAGCAGGTGTGAAGGATTAGTGGAGAGCTAGTGGAGAAATGCGAAGAAGTAGTGGAGGATTTGCGAAGAACCTGCGAAGAACGGAATCAAAATGTGTTAAAACCGGCTTTTTGTGGAATCATTTTGCTCAAAAACAGCAAATCCTGGAATATTTTTGGTGTTTTTTCCGATTTTCCGGAATATAGGGCATCAGATAACGCACTGGGTGTATATTTTTTAAATGGTTTAAAATTTTAATATCCACTAAATCAACGTTTTGCAACTTAAAAAAGTTGCAGTAATATTATTGTAATTTTTTTATATTGCTTTTCATCTTAATTTAGCATTAAACAATTAATTGGAAGTCGAAAGTCCAATGTCGAAAGTTGAAAGTTTATAAAGTTCGTAAAGTTGAAAGTTCATAAAGTGACTTTTTTCATATAGAGATAAAATTCACAAACTAAAGACTAAGGCCTAATAATCAGCAACTAAGAACTTTATAGACACTAAATTTTCGGCCGATACCGTGTTTAACCTAATCCTCTTTATTAAAATTTAAAACCGTAAAAATAAATAGTCATGGGAAAATATAAAAACGGAGCACTGGGAAGCTTCCACGGAAAAATTAGGAATTTAGTCGGGAGTAGTTAGAATGAGATCAATTACATGAAAAACATCTGGCTTTCGTCATCTGGCTTAAATCTAAAGATTTATTGATACATAAAATTTTATTAAAACTCTAAATCCATTTACTTTTATGACCCAAAGAAAGGCTCAATCTATTTTATTTAAATACAATATTTGCAGGGAGTCCATATTAAATAGTCCATCTCCTGAAATAGTAATTAGCTTTTCTTCTCCTGGCAACAAATCAAAATAATTATCAGAAAACAATATCTCCTGATCAGGAATATTGAGAAAAATACCTTTAGCCAGGTTATCTGAAGATATTTTTACAACTTTCTCTATATTGTCAACTATCTCTATACTTAACTTTACTTCTGGCAAATTTAAATTCTTTGGATATAAAAAGTAAAAAATACCAGAAGTAATCACACTTTGATTTTCAATTAATTTATATTTGATTACTAGTTCAGCTTTACTCCTTCCTTTTGTTAATTGAGCAACAGGGATTTGGTCTATATAATTACATGAATTTGCATTAATCTTAACAGGAATATTTAATTCAGAGACCATATTACCATAAAAATCAGAAACAGAAACATTTAGTACACCCTCTACTTCATTTAATAAATCAGAAACAATATATATTTCTACATTATCGTCTTTAACAGATGCACTTATCAGTAAAGGTTCATAAACCTTTTTAACGGCATAATGTAACGCTTTCCATTTATGATAATAGTCGGTACTACTCCAACTTGCTACAGGCCAACAATCATTAATTTGCCAGTATAAGGATCCCATACAATAAGGCATTGCTCTTCGATGTGCCTCAATTGCCATCGTAACACCTTGAGCCTGTAACAACTGACTCATATATAAAAATTGTTCAAAATCATTTGGCACAGGATAATACCAACTCATGTACTCTTTAATTCTTAAATTACCTATTCCACTTCTTTGATGGGCAGCCATTACATCTGATTCAATATCATAATCTTCCGGGAGTGTATATTTTTTTACAGTTTCAAAATCTGGAAAAGATTGAAATCCATATTCACTCATAAAACGAGCCTTATATTTATCAAAATCCTCAAAAGGATGAGATGCATGCCATACTCCCCAGTAATGCATATCACCACTTGTACTATTATAAGCAGAATGCTGATTGACCTGGTAACCAGCCTGAGGTGACGATGGCCAGTAATCATCTCCATCAGTATAACTGTCTATCACGCCGGGAAGTATATTATGAAAGATATTCATATATGCCTCCTGAATTTCATCTTGCTGCTGTTTTGAATACTCATTTTTCCAACCCCACCCCTTTTGATCATCAAAATAACTCCATGCAGTATTCATCTCATTATTACCGCACCATAAAGCAATACATGGATGATTTCTTAGCCTTATAACATTATCTACAGCTTCATGTTTGATTGAATTTAACATCAAGGAATCTCCCGGATACATACTACAGGCAAACATAAAATCCTGCCAAATCATTATCCCTTTTTCATCGCATAGTTTATAGAAATAATCATCCTCATAAATACCTCCACCCCATACTCTCAACATATTCATGTTAGCATCAACAGCATCCGCAATAACTTTATCGTAATCTTGCATCGTTACATCAGGTAAGAAATTATCATTAGGAATATAATTAGCTCCTTTTACAAAAACTCTAACTCCATTTAATTCAAAAAGAAAAGATTCGCCATCCTTATCTTTCTCACGAATTAATTTTAAGCTTCTTAATCCTGTAGAAATATCTTTTTTAGCAAGAATTTGATTGTCTTTAGAAACAGTTATTTCAAAATCATATAAAGCAGGAGTCCCTAATCCATTACACCACCATAATTTGGGATTTTCAACAGTAAAGGGAATATTAAATTTATTATTTAGAACAGAAGCATTAATTTCTTTCTCAGCTATAACTTTATCATCCGCAACATTGATGACTTGCAATAAATAAGAAGCATCATCACCAACATTAAGTGTAATTTCTGCTTCCAGGTTGGCTAACTCTTTTGTTATTCGCGGCTGTTTTATAAAAACATCCTTTATTCTAACCCTATCCCACATTTTCAATTTCACAGGTCGCCATATTCCTGAAGTAACAAAACGCGGCCCCCAATCCCATCCATAATGATAACCTGCTTTTCGGGTAAAGACAGATACTTTTTTTTCACCCAAACCTCCATTTTCTGATTGATCATTAGGTGCAGGATAAGCATAATCTGATGCCTCATACAACTCTAATCCTTTTTTTACAGGAGAATAAAGGTGAATTTTAAGTTGATTAGCACCTTCTACAATAATACTGTTCACATCAATATTCCATGTTCGGAACATATTATCAGATATCAGGATTTTTTGATCATTCAAATAAACATCAGCATAAGTATCTATACCTTCAAAACATAATTCAACATTCGTATACAATAGTTCATCTTTGCTTATTTCAAACTTTGCGCTATAAACCCAATCTTCTTTATCAATCCATTGCAAATCTTTCTCATTAGTTCTGTAAAAAGGATCTTCTATTTGCGAATTTAACAAAAGATCAGTGTGAATTGTACCTGGAACATTTGCTTTTCCTTTTAAACCACCGTTTGCTTGAGTATAATCCCAATTTTCATGAATCAGACGCTCTCTTTCACCAATTTGTTCTACTTTAATACACGACATCACACTTCCTGCTATTAAGATTGTTATTATGAATATAGAGGGTCGATAGTTTTTTAGCAATTTAACATACTAATTATAAATACAATTATACTATTAAATCAATTAACAATACTATTTAGAGCCTGTCCATAAAGTCGGATAACTGCGTTACGCTCATTTTGAAAACGGTCATTTACGAAAGTAAACTCCCTGATTTTCAAATTTTCGCAAGCCTTGTTCTCGAACTTTTTGAACAAGACTCTTAAAAAATACAGAGTTTATGAACAGACTATTTAGGAAGATTAAACGCCTGTGTCATTTCTTTCATTTGAGCATCACTCATACCCTCAGGTTCAAAACCCATATTTTTACTATTGATATAGATTTGAGCTGATTTACTTAAAACGTCAACTTGGTCAAATGCCTCCATAACCGATTCGCCAACAGCAACAACACCATGTTTCTCCCACATTACCACATCATATTCATCCAACTCTTTTAATGTTGCATTTGCTAAATCTATAGAACTAGGCAATTGGTATGGTATAATACCCACACCTCGCGGACAAAATGCCTTTGTTTCCGGAATCATACTCCATAGCAAATTAGTCATCACGTCTTTTTCCAGGAATTTTTTAGAGTGAGACATTGCAATTAATTCGATAGGATGAGTATGTAAAGAAGCTTTATACCCATTACCTTTTTCAATAAACATATTTTGTATTGACAGGTGTGAAGGAAGTTCTGAAGTTGGTTTTACCGGGTTATCAGCAATGATTACATAACTGGAACAATCGTCCATAATACGAATCACTGAACCATTATCCATTGGCCAACGAGCCAAATCACGCATACGCATATTAGTTCCTTTACAATATAAATAACAACCTTTCAAATGAGGCAAATGAACACCAATTGGTATGATATCACTAATCGCAGGCATTTGTTTGATTTTGTCATCTACATACTCAGTAATATTAATAGTAATGTTTCCACCATTTCTTTCGGCCCAACCTTTTTGCCAAAGGTATCCTGCCACTTCAGCTACCTTATCTATTTCCGCTTTTAATTCCGGACGATTTTCTAATATCGATTTCATAAAATATTTATTTAAACAATCACAAAGTATAAAGTTATAATGCAGATTTAAAAATCTCGATGGTATCTTCTAAAGTAACTTCTTTTGGATTACCTCCTGCACAAATATCTGCTAAAGCATTTTTAGCCATTAATTCAAAATCGTCTTCTTTTACGCCCAATTCCTTTAATCCAGAAGGGATGCCTACATCGGCAGATAACTTTTTAATTGCTGCAATAGCGGCCTTGTTAGCTTCTTGAACACTCATACCTGTAGTATCAACGCCTAAAGCTTCAGCAACATCTCTAAATTTATCACCGCAAACAGGTGCATTAAACTCTTCAACATAAGGAAGTAAAATAGCATTACATACGCCATGAGGTAAATCGTAAGTACCGCCTAATTGGTGAGCCATTGAGTGTACATATCCTAAACCACAGTTTGAAAATGCTTGTCCTGCAATAAATTGTCCCCAAGCCATTTTAGTTCGAGCCTCAACATTCTTTCCATCTTTTACAGCATCTCTTAAACTACTACCAATTAATTCAATAGCTTTTAATGCTAATGTATCAGACCATTCGAAAGCACCAACTGTAACGTATGCTTCAACAGCATGAGTTAATGCATCCATACCTGTAGCAGCAGTTAAAGCTGCAGGTTTATTAAGCATTAACATACTATCATTTACTGCGATATCAACCAAACAGTTTTTATCAACCATTACCATTTTAACTTTACGTTTTGTATCAGTAATAACGTAGTTAATGGTAATTTCACTAGCAGTACCTGCAGTAGTATTAATAGCTATAATTGGCAATGATTTCTTTTTAGAAACATGAATTCCTTCATATTTTTCAATAGAACCACCATTTGTTGCTAAAATACCAATTGCTTTACCACAATCCTGAGGAGAACCTCCTCCTAAAGTAATAATACAATCACAGTCATTCTCTTTTAATAAAGCAAGACCTTCATTTACGTTCTCAACATTAGGATTTTGCTTTACTCCACTATAAGTGACATAATCTAAACCTGCCCCTTTTAATACATCTTCTACTTTTTCTGCTACACCAATCTTAACTAACATTCCATCAGTAACAAATAAAGCTTTGTTAAAGCCGCGTGAAGCTAACTCATCTTTTAACTCTGCTAAAGCATTTGGTCCGACAAGGCTAAGAGGTGGTAAATAAATTCGTCTACAAGTATTCATTTTAAGAAAGTTTATAATTATGTTTATTATGATTGTAATTCTATTTTATTAACATCAAATCCTTCTAAATTTTCAGAGATAACCAATGCCGCACCTAATGCACTCGCATTATCAATTTCGGAGGTTACCACCTTTTTATCACTAAAGTATTCATGAAGTAGTGTTACAAAGATTTGATTACGAGCAAAACCTCCTGTTACATAGAAGATCTTAGTATTATCATTTTGAGGAATAATGAATTGAAGAGACTGAATACACAATTCTGTCAGTTCAATAACCATGCGTGCATATGCCTCGTCAAAAGAACTAAAGATTGATAAATCAACCTGTGCAACACCTTCTTCAAATTTCTCAATTCCTAATGGGAAGAATTTTAATTCTTGTCCATGTTTTTCTTTTGCATTCTTAACCAATTCCGCTTTATAAGGAATCGTTCTGAAGTATTTTGGATCAACTTTAAAGAAATCATTTAATTTATCTTTCCATACCTCATGGAAATGCCCCATAAAAAGTCTGGATGATTTCACCTGACGTTTTTGAGGAGTTAAGAAGCACAAACAATCATTTCTTAACTGATCGCTTGTTAATGGCTCATTATTAAAAGGATTCATGCTAATGCACCAGGTTCCTGTTGAGATAAGTATAAATTCTTCTTTAGATTTTTGTAAATAAGGCACTAAAGATGCTGAACTATCATGAATACCAACTCCTGTTTTAATGGTTGTACCAGCAATATCTGCATCAAATACAGTATCATTAGTTACTAGTTCTGGTAAATGAATACCATTGTCTGTTAACCAAGAGTGATAACCCTTCTGATCAAAATCCCACATAAAAGTGTGACATCCAATTGATGTCGGTTCAGAGGTTACTTTACCTGTTAATACATATGACAGATACTGAGGAAAATGCATAATATCCTTTGTTTTATTAAAGATATCTTGTTTCTCCTTCTTCAACCAAAGAATCTGAATACCTGAATTTAGCAAAAGCCCTAGCGCCGGACTAGCAGTTTTACGACAAAACTCTTCTATACCACCATTACTATTAAATAATTCCTCCTGAATTTCAGGATCTACTACTTTTAAGTAATTATAAATTGGAGTTAAAATTTCACCTTTGTCATCTAAAAAGGCTAAAGATGCACCATAAGTTGAAAAGTTAATGCCTTGAATATCATATTTACCTTGTTCAACTATAGTTTTTAATGTATCAACCATCCATTTCTGAATTAAACTGATATCATCACATTCAAAACCATCCTCATCTGTTGATGTTGGAAATTTCTCTTCAAACTGATAAACAACACTAAATTGCTGATCAAAAAGCAATATTTTTTTATTTGTTTTTCCTACATCAAATACTGCTATAACCTTAACCATTTTGTTACCTATTATTTTTGACGACATATCCTTTGATTCGAAACTCTTTAACGTTTTGATAAGACTTCTTTTTCGTAAGCCTGAACTTCAGCGATATATTCTTCACCTACAGGAACTCCTTCTTGTAAACAGTAGTAATCCCAAACAGCAGCAAATGGTTTAGTTTTTAATTCTTCAAGAAGAGCTAAACGCTCAAAATTTTGTCCATTTTCTTCGTAATTAACTAAAGTAGAAGTTGGCTCTAACATAGCAATCAAAAAGGCTTTTTGAGCAGCACGCGTACCCACTACATATGCACCAATTCGATTAATAGAGGCATCAAAGAAATCAAGGCCAACATTTACACGACTGATAAAATTGTTACGAACAATCTCCGAAGCGATTAATTGAACTTCCTCATTCAATGTTACAACATGATCTGAATCCCAACGGATAGGTCGAGTAACGTGTAACAATACTTCATCTACAAATTGCAGACACGAAGAAATTTTATCACCAACAACTTCTGTTGGATGGAAGTGCCCATTATCTAAACAGATTAATTTGTTGTTTTTAATAGCATATCCCAAATAATAATCATGAGAACCTACGGTCATAGATTCAGCGCCAATACCGAAAACTTTACTCTCAACTGCATCTTTCATATATTCTTTAGGAAAATCCTGAGCAAAACCTTCATCAAGAGATTTAGTTAACTGAGCACGCATTCCGTTACGGTCAATAGGAGTATCTTTTGATCCATCAGGAATCCAGGTATTCAACACGCAAGGAGACCCTAATTGTTTACCAATTTCTGCTGCAATTTCACGGGAACGTTTAAGGTGCTCAACCCAAAATTTACGTATTTCTTCATCTTTAGATGATAATGTAAATCCGCTATCAGCTTTAGGGTGCGAAAAGAATGATCCATTAAAATCCATTCCAATTCCTTGTTCCTTACACCAGTCAATCCATCCCTGAAACTGTTTCACTGAAATAGCATCACGATCCACCATACCATCTGAAAAATCACCATATAAAGCATGCACATTCACACGTTGTTTACCCGGAAGCAAAGACATTACCTTTTCCAGATCTGCCATAATCTCTGCTGCATTACGAGCTTTTCCGGGATAATTCCCAGTAGCTTGTATACCACCAGAAAGCTGTCCATCAGGATTTTCAGTACCTGATACATCATCAGTTTGCCAACAATGCAAACTAATAGCAACTTCGCTCATTTTATTTAAAACTGCATCTGTATCAACGCCTAATGCAGCGTATTGTTCTTTGGCTATTTCATAAGCCTTTGTAATTAATTCTTTATTGGCCATAATTTATTTATTAAACTGATTTTAAGTAGAGATTTCGCCATAATTTAGACTGTTAATGATATAGCCTGAACTATTCATCAATTATTCTACTGCAAGCCTCAAAACCTTTGATAAAAAGCAAATGCTCGATTTTAAGTTTTCAAAATAGTTCACTATTCCTGCAAACTAAAAATCTCTACTTCACTTTTTCTCTTTTCTTTTGATGCTCTCATAACGAAAATTTATGAATACATCAGGATAGAGAAATCTCAATTCTTTATATTGATTATTACAAAACTCAAATTAAAAGTTAATAACGAAAGTTGAGAAGATTAATACGACAAGTCCAATTATCAAAACAGACCAGGTTTTTGTTCCAACACCTTTCCATTCTTGAAGAATGATACCCCAAACATTACTAAACGTAACATTTAAAGACATCAGGATACTCCATGAAAATACCATGATCACACTTCCTTCCTGGAAAAAGCTTTTTCCAACTCCTAATCCAAAAAATTGCGAATACCATAAACCTCCTGCTAAAGCACAAAACAAGATGTTGTTTACAAAAACTTTAGAAGAAACAGCAGTGTAATCACTAAGTGTTTTATTTTTAACATTTTGAAACAAACAATAAACTACATTAGTTAGAAACCCACCTGCAGTAACAATAAATGTTGCAGGTAATGTAACATACAAACTCGCTGCACCCATAGCAATGGCCGCATCTGCAATAGGTTTACCAGCGGCTAAACCTAAGCTAAAACAAGCACTCATTAACCCGGCGAGTAAAGCCACTAATAATCCTTTACCCAGAGCAAAATCTTTAACTGCTGCTTTTCTTTCTTCCTCTGACATATTTTTTGCACGTAAGCTACCTGCATAACCAATAATAGCAATACCGGCAAGTGCTATACTAACTGCTACTAATAACACTAATCCTCTACCTGAAAAAAGATCCTGCCCATCCATTAAAGCCGGAATAATAGTTCCGAAAGCTGAACAAGTACCTAGAGATATAGACTGCCCCAGTGCAACACCCAAATAACGCATACTCAAGCCAAATGTCAATCCTCCTACCCCCCAAAGAACTCCATAACCGAAAGTTTTCCATATTGCACCACCTCCACTCATAAAAATTTCACTTAATGTATGACCCTCTGGCACTGCTAAAAAAGCACCCAACAAAGGAAATAACAGCCAGGCAAAAACGCCCTGCGATAACCAGAAGCTTTCCCAGGCCCAATTTTTTATTTTATTAATAGGAACATACGAACTTGATTGTCCAAAGCTTCCTATAGCAATAATTACTAAACCAATTATAAAATTCATATTTGATAGATTTTCTTTGATTATTAAACCGGTAATTTTAATTTTAGACACAAAATTAGATTTAAAGAAAAATGTCATCAATACACAAACTGGCGTTTTATTTGCACTTTTTGGACCAAAAATGAAGGACTTTTTTAAATATACTTCAGTCAGCGAAGAAGATAAAAAATGGGGCTTATATATAAATGTTGCAGGAAAATCAACAATCCCTTCCAATGTATATTATCCAATAAAAAATCATCCTAGCGGATATTTCTTTAACTGGGATAATGGCAGAACTCTAAATGAGTATCAAATTAACTATATCACTGAAGGTACGGGACTTTTAGAAAATGCGAAAGGAAAATTTCAGGTAAAGGCAGGCACATTAATGATTATCAGAAAAGATGAGTGGCACAGATACAAGCCTACTAAAAGTGATGGATGGGTAGAAAACTACATTGGATTTGATGGCATATTTGCAAATCACTATTTACAGCAAAACAAAGTATTACTTGGTCAATCTGTTATTCACTGTGGGGTACGAGGAGACATCATTGATACATATTATAAGATTTTCGAGCTGATTAAAAATGAAGATCCGGGTAATCAACACATTGCAGCAGGTTTAATTATTAAATTACTTGGATATATTGTTGCCTGGCAAAAGCAAAAAGATTTCTCCGGAAAACCAATTGAAAAACTGATACAACAAGCCCGTTTCTATATGAGAGAAAATATTGAGGATGATATTAACCTGGAAAAACTTGCTGAACAAAATTGTGTGGGTTACTCCTATTTCAGAAAAATGTTTAAAAAATACACAGGTATACCTCCGCATCAATATCATATTGATTTGAAATTAATGCGCGCAAAAGAACTCATATTAACTACAGATAAAAGCTTAAAAGAAATTAGTTATGAACTAAAATTTCAGTCTATTCACTATTTCAGCAGATTATTTAAAAAGAAATTAGGTATCCCCCCATCAGAATTAAGATCATGCAATAAACCATGACAGTTATATACAAAAAATAAGATTTTTACAAATTTTAACATAAATATGTGTGCGCACACACATTAATATCATAACTTTGGTCACAGAAAAAATAAATCTTTTATTTCGAAAATTTATAAATGTATTATGGAAGCATTAAATAACGAAACTGTTCAAGGCCGTAAGACCTATCCTGTAAAAATTCTTCAATTTGGTGAAGGAAACTTTTTACGTGCATTTGTTGATTGGATGATTCAACAAGCAAACAACAAAATCGATTACAATGCAGGTGTTGTTGTTGTTCAACCTTTGGCTAATGGAATGGTTGATATGTTGAAAAAGCAAGATTGCTTATATCATGTAAGATTACAAGGTATAAAAGAAGGAAAACCTGTTGAATCAACTGAAATGATCGAATGCATTATGGATGCAGTCAATCCTTATGCTGAATATGCAAAATACGAAGAGTATTTCTTATCAGAAGATTTAGAAATTGTTATTTCCAATACCACAGAAGCAGGTATTAGTCGTATGGATGATGAAGATATCAATGCTTTACCTCCTAAATCATACCCAGGTAAAATGACAGCTCTTTTATACAAGAGATTTAAAAAATATAATGGCGCTGCAGACAAAGGATTAAACGTTATTTGTTGTGAGCTCATTGAAAAAAATGCCGACAATTTAAAAGAAATCGTATTAGAATTAGCAGAGCAAAACAAACTTGAAACTGAATTTGTAAACTGGTTAAACAGTGCATGTACCTTCAGCAGTACTTTAGTTGACCGTATTGTTCCTGGATTCCCTAAAGACAACATTAAAGAAATTCAAGCCGAAATTGGTTATGAAGACAACTTAGTTGTAATGGGTGAATACTTCCACTTATGGGCCATTGAAGGTGGTGAGGATGTTCGTAAAAGCTTCCCTATGGACGAAGCTGGATTAAATGTTGTTTGGTTAGATGATATGACTGCTTTCCGTGACAAGAAAGTAAGAGTATTAAATGGTTCTCACACAGCATTAGTTCCTGTTGGATTGTTGTGTGGTCATGAAACAGTAAAAGAAGCTTTTGATGACGAAGCTGTTTCTACATACATTAAAAGTATGGTTGCCGAGGAAGTTCTTCCGAACATTAAAGGAGATAAAGAAGCACTGAATGCATTTGCTGACGAAATTCTGGAGCGTTTCTTGAATCCATTTATACGTCACTTCTTAAAAGACATTTCTTTAAACTCATTATCTAAATGGGTAACAAGAGACTTCCCAACTGTTAAAGATACGGTTGCCAGCACAGGTAAATTACCTAAAAAAGTAACTTTCTCTTTAGCTGCACTACTTGTTTTATATAAACCAGGTAATCCAATTGGATTTGAAGCCAAAGACACTCCAGAATTATTAGAAATTATTAATTCAGTTTGGGCATCCGATTCTTCTATTGAAGAAAAAGTAAAGGCCATCTTAGGTAATGAAAAAATCTGGGGAATTAATCTTGATGAAGTAGCAGGATTCTCTGCTGCTGTGGCAAGCTATGTTAACAATATACTTGACAACTCTATTCAATCAGCTTTAGCTGAAATTCTTAAATAACATTTTATAGGACAGGAGAGCTTTACTAAAACATTTTGGTATACGCTCTCCTGATTAAACTTTAGAGTAATTTGATATTGTCATCAACATCTCTAATGTTTGTTGAATTCACAGTAATAAAAAAACAATTATTATGAAGCATTTACATATTCAGCCTGGGGACAATGTTATTGTAGCACTGGAGCCCGTGAGTGCCGGAACAAGCTTTGAATTTGAAGGCAATACCATTACTGTTGCATCAGACATTCCTCAAGCTCATAAAATTGCCATTCACCCAATAAAAAAAGGTGAGCAAATATTAAAATATGGCAGTTCTATTGGTGTAGCGCAAGAGGATATCGAAGTGGGTATGCACGTTCATGTTCATAACATCAAAACCGGTCTTGGTGACATACTTGAATACTGTTATGAACCGGTTGAAACTGATGTTCAAGTTACCCTTGAAGAAAAGTTTTTCGAAGGTTACGAACGTGCAAATGGTGAAGTTGGCATTAGAAATGAACTTTGGATTATTCCTACAGTAGGTTGCGTTAATGGCGTATCTGAGTCAATCGCTAAAAAATTTACTGAGAAATGCATGAAGGCAGGTATATTCTTTGACGAACTTGATTATTTCGACGGAATTTACACCTTCCCTCACAACTATGGTTGTTCACAAATGGGCGATGACCATGTAAATACTCGTGAAACACTCCAAAACATAGTACGACATCCAAATGCTGGTGCAGTGCTAGTAGTTGGTTTGGGTTGCGAAAACAACCAGGTGAGTACTTTTAAAGAAACTCTTGGTGAATATGATCCAAACAGAATTAAATTTATCACGACTCAGGAACTAAAGGATGAAATTGTATCTGGAGTAGATGTTGTTTCGGAACTTTTTGAGGCATTAAAAGAAGACCGAAGAACAAAACAACCTTTATCTAAATTAAGATTAGGACTTGAATGTGGTGGTTCTGATGGATTCAGTGGAATTACTGCAAATCCAATGTTAGGAAGAGTATCTGATTATGTGATTCACTATGGCGGCACCAGTGTACTAACAGAAGTTCCTGAAATGTTTGGAGCAGAGACTATTCTCATGAACCGCTGTGAAACAGAGGAAGTATTTCAAAAGACTGTTGATATGGTTAATGACTTTAAGAACTATTATAAACGCCATAATCAGGTTATCTACGAAAATCCTTCACCAGGTAACAAAAAGGGTGGAATTACTACCCTTGAAGATAAATCATTGGGCTGCACCATGAAAGCAGGTAACAGTAAGGTAAAAGACGTTCTTAAACATACAGAGCGTATTAAAACTACTGGATTAAACTTGATCAGTGCTCCAGGTAATGACCTTGTAGCCACTACGACTTTAGGTATGTGTGGTTGTCAAATGGTATTATTTACAACCGGTCGAGGAACTCCTTTTGGTGGATTTATACCTACTGTAAAAGTCGCTACCAATTCACAACTGGCCAATCAAAAGCAAAACTGGATTGATTTTAATGCAGGAAGACTTGTGGATGGAATGAGTATGGATAATCTAAGCAAGGAGTTTATTGATTTTATTTTGGAAGTTGCAAGTGGAAAAAAAACCAGAAATGAAATTAATGGTTACCGCGAAATAGCCATATTTAAAAGTGGTGTTACATTATAATATAAATATAGAATCCAGTTATATTCACTATTTTTGAATTTAGTTGTAATTCTTATAATCGAAAAATCAAATTTTAGAGTATATGAAAACATTTATAGATAAAGACTTCATCTTATCAAACGAAACTGCAAAAAAATTATATCACGATTACGCTGAAAATCTTCCTATAATTGACTATCACTGTCATATCCCACCTCAACAAATTGCTAACGATGTACAATTTGAAAACATCACGCAAATATGGTTATATGGTGACCACTATAAATGGAGAGCTATGCGTACCAATGGTATTCCGGAAAACGAGATTACAGGTGATGTAAGTGACTGGGATAAATTTTACAACTGGGCAAAAACAGTTCCTTTTACACTTAGAAACCCACTTTATCACTGGACTCACCTTGAGTTAAAAAAACCTTTCGGGGTTGAGGAGATTTTAGATGAAAAATCGGCAAAAGCCATTTGGGATGAATGTAATGCAAAACTTCAAACTCCTGAATTTTCTTGTAAAGGATTAATCAAGCAAGCAAATGTTGAAATTATTTGTACTACTGATGATCCCGTTGATTCTTTAGAATACCATCAAAAAATTAAAGATTCGGGATTTACAACAAAAGTTCTTCCAACATGGAGAGCTGATAAAGCAATGGCTATTGATAATCTGGACGACTTTAATGCTTATGTGAATACTTTAGGTGAAGTTGCAGGCGTAACTATAGAATCCTATGATGATTTATTAAAAGCACTTCAAATTCGACAGGATTTCTTTGCTAAAATGGGTTGCAAATTATCTGACCACGGTTTAGATCGTTTTTTCTGTGATGAATATACAATAGACGAAGTTAAAGCAATCTTTTCTAAAGCAAGAAAAGGTGAAGCTTTAACTTGTGAAGAAATTAACAAATATAAATCAGCTGTTTTATATCAATTAGCGGTAATGGATCATGCTAAAGGATGGACTCAGCAATTCCATATTGGGGCAATTCGCAACAACAACACCTTCATGTATAATAAATTAGGTGCTGACACCGGTTTTGATTCAATTGGTGATGATTTAGTTGCTAAGGATATGTCTAAATTTTTAAACAGCCTGGCTACAGAAGAAAAATTGACAAAAACGATCCTATACAACTTAAATCCTGCACACAACGAAGTTTATGCAACAATGTTAGGAAACTTCCAGGATGGTACTGTTGCTGGTAAAATACAATGGGGTTCAGGATGGTGGTTTTTAGACCAGAAAGATGGTATGGAAAAACAAATGAATGCACTTTCTAACTTAGGTTTATTAAGTCGATTCGTTGGTATGCTTACCGATTCCAGAAGTTTCTTAAGCTATAGCCGTCATGAATATTTCCGTCGTATTCTTTGTAACCTGTTAGGAGAAGATGTTGAAAAAGGATTAATACCAAACGATATGGAATTATTAAAAACCTACGTTGAAAATATTTGCTACTATAACGCAAAGAATTATTTCAACTTTTAATCTTGTGAAATAAACAGATCATAAATTTGTTTATGAACAGATTTAAATAACGCACTTGCATAAAATTATGGCGTCAGTAACCTTCAATGTTACTGACGCTAACTTTAATTAGCAAAATGAAGATAAGAATCGTTGATATTGCCAAAAAAGCAGGCGTTTCAGCCGGGACTGTTGACCGAATCATTCATCAAAGAGGTAAATTCTCTGAAAGAGCTAACGAAAAAGTACAAAAAGCCATAAAAGAATTGGGTTACGAACCTGATATACTTGCACGAAATCTTGCTCTGAAAAAAGAATTACAAATTGCCTGCCTCCTACCCGATCCTGAAGATGTGAAATATTGGACCCGTCCATCGGCAGGTATTGATAAAGCCATAGCAGAACTATCTTCTTTCAAGGTAAAAATACATAAAATCACTTTTTCTTTACGCGCCTTGGATTTCCAGAAATCCTTTGAAAAAGTACTTGAATTAAATCCTGATGGTGTAGTTTATGTACCTATGTTTCTGAATGAATCAAAAATTTTTGCTACTCTTCTTAATGAAAGAAATATTCCTTTTGTACAAATGAACATTCACCATGCAGAAGTAAATCCGCTATCTTTCATTGGTCAGGATCCTATTGCTGCAGGAAAAGTTGCGGCATCTCTTTGCAACCTTTCTTTTAATATCAATGATGAAATTTTAGTGGTTTATGTAACAAAGGAAAAACAAGAGTATTCGCACATTAATGACAGAATAGAAGGCTTTATTAATTTCTTTAAAGAAAAGAATATTTCAACGGAAAAAATCAAACATTTACAATTAAAGATTGATAAAGACAATCAGGATTACAAAAAGTCTTTATATAATTACTTAAAAGAATCGCCTGAAACAAAAATTATTTATGTACCAAATTCACGCATCCACTTAATAGCCGAGATCCTGGAAGAAAATAATATCGGAAATATAATGCTACTGGGATTTGATACATTAGATCAGAATATTAAATACCTTCAAAAAGGAGTTATAGATTTCCTGATTGCTCAGCAATCAAAAAGCCAGGGCTATAACGCCACTTTAATACTTTTTAATTACTTGTTTAGAAAAGAAAATATAAAAAAAGTGAATTTTTTACCGGTGGATATTTTAACTAAAGAAAACATTAGCTTTTACGAAGGTCTTCTGGAATAAAAATTTATGCTAATTATTAATTTCAACAATATTATTATGAAATCAATATTTCTAACATTAACAATCTTATCAATTTCAATCCTGTCATCGTTTGCTCAAAATAATACAGATGTCAGTTTATTTATGAGAAGTGATTCTGTACATACTAACGAAATACAAGAATCCTCAGGAGATTTATATCGCACTATTGGACATCATGGCCCAGCAATTGAAAACGAATGGATGGCTTTAAGACTATATTTTAATAATAAAGCTGCTGCTATTGACGTTTATAACAAACAAAAACCAGGTCTTGAGCTTAAATCTGTTGAATGGTATCCCAGTATTGAACAGCAAATAAATGGTTTTGGTGCCGATTATTATAAAGCAGGTTCAACTGTTGGTTTAGGAGGCGTGAGATTATGGGACGGTGAAAAAGTGGTAATGCTAGCACCTGTTACAAACAGAATAGTAAGAGTGCGTAAAGAAGGTAGTATTTCGCAAATGGAAATGTTATCTGAAGATGTTCCTTACAAAAATACAAAAGTTGATATTTTAGTAAGAGTAACAGCTTACACAGGAATTAGAGAAATGAAAGTTGAAGCTTTTGCTCTAACTGATAACGATGTACAATTTGTTACCGGCGTAAACTATCACAAAGGTCAAAAAATAGATAAAACAGATAATTATGTAATCTCATGGGGATATCACCCGGAAGATGTTGCTGCCGAAAAAATAAAAGTAGGTGCTGCTATTATTGTTAATCCCGATAATTACGTGGATAAACTTGACGATGGAAAACAACAACTATTTATTACTAAACCAGGAAAATATACAAGTCACTGGGTTACATCAACTATTGAAAAAGACAAAGAACTTGGAACATTAAAAGCTTTCAGAAAATACGTATCTTCAATTAAGTAACTATATTTCAGAGATTACCAAAGGGCCTTAAGGCCCTTTTTTTATGCATTTACTATAGATAAACTAATTATACATATAATTAAATACGTCAATTCCCAACTCTTTATCAACTTAATTATGCCATTAGTCATATTTTTATCAACATGATGTTGATAAAAACTTTTTCATGAATAGAAACCCAAATACAAATTACAGCGTAAGTTAAAACATTGAACTAACAAACACACAAAACATTTAACTTATTATTTATGAAACACTTTCACGATGTAAAGATAGGGTTACGTCTTGGTTTGATGGTCACCACCCTGGTAGTAGTTACATTAGGTATCCTGGGCCTGTACATTATTAATGTAGAAATGAATACCAGCGAGGTAAATACCAATGAGCGAATGCAAGAACATGTAAAAGACTTAAATTTATTGATTTCACAAAACATAACGTCAAATCAACACAATGTAAAAATTGGCATTAATGCAGCTGATCAGTTTATAAAAAACTTGGGAAACATTAAAATAAGTTCCAACACCATAAGCCTTGATGCTACAAACCAGGAAACACAAGAAACAGAAAAAATAAATGTTCCAGAATGGATTGTAAAAGGAAAAACGGTTCAGAACAGCACTCAATTTGTTGATGAAATAAAGGAATTAGTTGGGGGAACGGCTACTATTTTTCAAAAAATTGATGATGGTTTTCTTCGAATCTCAACAAATGTTATTGCAAAAAACGGGGAACGAGCAATTGGCACCTACATACCTAATTCTTCTCCTGTTATTAAAACAGTATTAGAAGGAAAAACATACGTGGGCAGAGCATTCGTGGTTGATGATTGGTATCTCACAGCATATAAACCTCTCATAATAAAAGGTAGCATTGAAGGCATCATTTATGTTGGAGTTAGAGAAAAAAATATGACGAAGCTAAAAACCATTTTTAGCGATAAAACATTCTTCAATTCAGGATACCCATATATTGTTGATAACGAAGGTAACTTAATTGTTCACCCAAAAGATGAGGGTAAAAGTATTGCTGATGAAGATTTCTTTAAAGAAATGAAGAATTCTGATGCAGAAAAAGGCTTCATTACATACAAATATGACGGAAGAAAAAAATATCAATATTTCAGGCACCTGGATGAAATTCAATCGTACGTTGTTGTTACTGTATATGAGGATGAACTATTTGCAAGCACATATCACATCCGAAACATTATAATCGTTGGACTAATTATTTGCATCATAATATTAGCAACACTCATTTACTTTATTTCAAAAGATATTTCAGACAGCTTACAAAAGGCAGTTAAGATTTCAGAGTTAATAGCAGAAGGAAACCTAAAAAACAAACTTAACATTGATCAAAAAGACGAGATTGGACAATTGGCATCTGCTTTAAACAAAATGGTT
>CAXXLC010000035.1:0-29656 GCA_963677345.2 uncultured Saccharicrinis sp. | reverse complement strand
GTATTTCAATTCCTGAAAAATATTGGAATGATGGACAAATAAAAAAAGGATGTCCGGACATTAAAAATCTAAAACTTACAAATAAAAAACTATCTACTTTATTTAATGAAGCAGATGATCATTTAGAATATCTTGAAAAAAGGAGACGTTTGCCATATATGCAAGCTTCTCAAATAGCGGATTATATTAAAAATGGAGGTAATGAGTTTGCTGAAAATGCCAATTTCCTTGAGTATTTAGAATCATACTTACCAAAAATTGAAAACACTGGCACAAGAGACAGATACGAAAACACTTTAAAGATTTTAAAAGACTACTCAAACAATTCTCTTTTCTTCGATGAAATTAATAAACCTTGGCTAAACAGATTTAAAGAGTGGAGATTGGAAAAGGCTGCAGATGCAACAGCAAATATTGACCTGAGAAACATTAGAGCAGTTTTCAACCGTGCAATTGATGTAGACGAAATAATTGTTCAAAACCTATACCCTTTCAGGAAATTTGAATTTGCAAAAAAGACTCCTAGAAACTTAAGAATGCCAATTGAAGCTATTAGGCTTATTAGAGACTTTAAAACTGACAATAAACACATTTCTTTAGCTCAAGACTTTTTTATGCTTTCCTTTTATTTAATAGGCATGAATAATTCAGATATATATGAAATTGCTACAATTGAAGATGGACGAATTGAGTATGACAGACACAAAACACTAAAGCGATACACTATTAAAGTTGAGAATGAAGCTTTAGATATTATTAACAAACGAAAAGGAGAAAATAAGCTTTTAGTTTACCAGGAAAGATATGCTAATTTCAAGAATCTGACTAAGCAGATGAACAAACACCTTAAAACATTAGCAAAAGAAATAAACAAAGAACTTACTGAGAATAAAGAAAAGCCTATAATTCCGGATGATTTAAAAATGTACCATGCAAGGCATACATGGGCCGGAATTGCCGCAAAGAAACCTATCGGAGCATCAAAACACATGATCGCTCAAGCTCTCGGACACGGGAAAAGAACGGTTACAGATGATTATTTTGATTATGATAATGAGTTAGTTGATGATTTAAATAGACAAGTACTTGATTTGTTAAAACAAAAAAAAGGGAGATAATCATTGACTATCTCCCTTTAAATTTACTTCCAAAACTCCCACCAACTCGTTTCCTCTTTCTTCTTTGTCTGCTCCTGGTCGTTACCTTCAATGTTTATATTAACATCAGAACCTTGTTTTACTTTACCGTCAACTGAAACCTGTATTTGGTTGCCAGTATTTGAATTTGCTTTTGCAAACTTATAACCGCCAACTAAACCAATGCCTACACCTAAAAATAAAAAGGTTAAGCACATAAAAATTCTACCTTTTAAAGTCATCGCTAACCCTCCTTTATATATTGCGAAATAGCAAATACTTTTCGTGAATCCCGTTTTTTCATGTAGACTCCATCACCTGTTCTGCTTCCTGATTTATTAGTATTGCCCTCTATTGTTATAAAATAGCCTGATTTATCCTGTTTAATAAAAAAACCAACATGGCCCACTCTATTTAAGCTTGTATAAAAGAAAGTAACTACATCACCACATTTGGCCGTATATCCTTTTTGTTTATATCCTGTTTTGCTATACCAGATCACATCTTTATCTTTTGCGAAATCAGGAGACCATGCACTGTTTGGATTAGGTATCTGTAGAGTAGATAAATTCCAACTTACAAATGCTGCGCACCAGGCTACGGGATAATCAAATCCAACAGAATGTAAATATTTATCTATATCCGGAGAGGAGTTTGGCGAAATCTCTCGTACATCAAATTGTTTGGTAAGATTCTGTAAGAGTTCAAATCGTTTATTATCCTGAGCTTTTGCCGAAATAGAACTGGATAATACAAATACCAGGAATATTGCAGTTCCAAGGATATATTTAATATTCTTATCCAAGGTTGAAAATTCAGTATAAAATTCATCCTTAAGAAATTTAAAAACCTTAGGAAATATTACTCTTACACCAATCCATGCAACGGCAAGTACAACAATAAAACGTACTACACCATAAAAGATGTTTTCAAGTTCAGAAAAGAAGTCGAAGAAGGCACTATTAGGAAAAAACTTACCTAGTACCCAATTGAGGCAAAAAAAGCCAAAAACGAGGATAGAAATGGATATAATCTCCTCTTTAAAAGTTTTAAAAAAGTTTTTCATTTGATTATTTATTTAATGATTTTGTTTTAGCCTGGTAATACTCTGCTTCCATATTGGCTATTTTACGCTTAAGTCTGTAACTCATTACACCAAGTACTATTCCTATTACTGCAGCTAGTATTGATATTACAGGAGCAAGTTTAACAGCCCAGGCAAAGAACCCAACACCACCTCCTGAAATAGGTGCAAGTATTTCCATTTTAGCAACGTTCAATAGTTTAACATATAGGTCTTTCATGTGTGAGGAATTTTAGAGCTAATTATTAATAATAGGCATTAATACTTTCAACTGATCAAAACCAATTTCAGGAAGATCTGCAAAATCAATTTTAGATAGTTTTATTTCAGGATCTACAACCTGATCAAGGGTTTCTAAAAATGCTTTTTGCTTTTCGGTTTCTTTATCTAAAAGCTCTTTATTATCCTCATGAAGCTTTTTTAATTCTTCATCATAAGCCTTTTTATCTTTTTTGATAAGAGGGAAGCCATATCCGTCTGTCTTTTTTTCTCCTTTACCTCCAGGCTCTGAAAAAACAAGCACATTGCCGCTTTCGTCTTTTTCGGCATATTTCTGCATTATTTTAATGCGCTGCTCTTCAAGCTTTTTAAAATCTTCGCTTTGCTCACGTAGTTTGTTCAATGCTTCAATTCGTTTATCCAACTCAATTTCATTAATGATTAATGCCAATTTGAACTTGTTTGAACCTTTGTCTTTTACCTGAGAGATTACCTCTTTAATTGTGTATAAATCTTTATTTTTCATATTATATTGTTTATAATTTATATTGGTAATTCATCTTGAATAACAAAACTTCCTGTTAATTCTGATGCAGAAAATGTTCCAGAACTAACAGAAGATATATATATCTTGTAGTATATCGTTTTGCCAACACTATAATTTTTTGTTGTTGTATTTACATTATCTGTACTAAGAACCGCTCCTCCTCCGGCTGTTGATTGACCATCAGCAGTAAATTGATTACCTAGAGTAATGACATCAAGTGAAAAGTCATACGTTGGAGACATTTTACAATACCAGGAAACAACATTATTAATTGGATTATCGGACATTACACCAATATTAGCTGATAAATAAATATCGGTGCTACTTGGAATTTTTCCTCCGCTTGCAGATCTTGAATATGGATAAGTGAAATATGTCCATCCTTTATCTTTTACTGTAATAGGTATTATATACTCGTCTGTATTATCGTGAGGAAACAATGTCATTTCATCATCCCAGCGCCGAACGTCACTTGACAAATGCTTTATTTTAAAATAAATTTCTTGACCTTCTTCCAAATCAACTCCGCCATCAGGAGGATTGTCATTTCTAAAAAAGATATTAAAGCCGCCATTAGTTACAGCTAAATCATTATATATAAAAGTTCCGTCTCCCTTGTCAAAATCACTAGTTCTTTTAAATTCTACTGAAAAATGATGTGTTGTGCCGTCCGGTGTTGACCAAGATGGAAAATAAATTAAATTAAAATCAATGTCATTACCATCCTCCCAACTTACACTGTTATTAATATATTCTCCAAATGCAAAACATCTCCAAAAATGATCGTATCCTCGATAATCTCCTAGAGCGTAAGCAACAGGCAATACGTCTTGTCGCCTTTTTCCCCAATATTTACTAGCCACATAATCAGACGAAAATCCCCAGTAATTATTTTTAGTTGAATTTCGTAACACACTAATATCGTGACTTGATTCACCAATTGCATTAGCAACTATTGTTGTTGTTATATTAGTTGTAGGTAAACTCATTTTAATTCTGTTTTAAAATAATTTCATTATCCTTAGTGCAACCTATTAAGATCACAACTAACACCCATAATAATGTTTGTTTCATGGTTATAGCTTTTCAATCATTTCTTTAGTATTCACCATACAGGTAATTTCTTTCACTTCATAACCACCTAATTCAATAAGAGGCCATTCTCCTGTCATGGAGTAAATTTCTTTAGGAGAAAATATCTCTACTTCTTTCACATCTGGCTCAGATATATACATCTCACCTTTTTCATTGATAATAATTTTCATGCTATTTGATTTAATTGTTGTCTTAGTTCTCTATTTTCAATCTCTAACCTCTTGACTCTATGTTCTAAGTTTTCGGTTTTAAAATCAAGAGCCTTAATACCTTCAATAGCTAATCCCATAACTCCTGCTGTATTAATAGATAAATATGTCGTGGGTGTTTCCTCACCGTGTACGGCTTCGGGTAATACGTTTTTAACGTCTTGGGCTATTAGTCCGGCGCATCTTCGATTATCTTTATCGTAAGTATAGCCTGTTAGTTGATTAATTTTTATAAGAGGGTTGTCGATTGTAATAAGATTAGATTTTAAACGGCGGTCTGAATAGGCTGTAACTTCGCCTGATGCTACAATATTACCCCCTGCTGTTATATTACCACCTGTCACAATATCGCCACTAAAGTTTCCAGCACCTGTAACATCAAGCTGATAAGCAGGATCGGGGTTATTTATTCCAATTTTTCCGTTGTCCCTTCTCATTGTGAATGCAGCATCTCCAATATCGTATGTGCCTATATGCAGCTTATTAGTAGAACCATCGTACCTTATATATACAGAGTTCGCAAGACCATTTTCATCAAATTGTATTTTACCATTATTTGCCGAATTTGCAACACTTGATTCAATATGTAGAACAGGATTTGACGAATAAAGGCGTGCTGAACCTGCAACATCTAAAGTTTCAGCAGGAGCAGTATATTTACCGATTGATAATGGAGCGTTAATATAGTTTGCACCATAGCTTGCTATTCTAACCATCTGCGTGCCATTTATATCAGTAATCCCTAAACCTGAACCTCCGCTATTAGTCCAAATTGTTGAGTTAGTTACATCATTATAACTTGCTCTAAAGCCTCCTTTATTAATTGTTTGTGTATTAAATGTCCAAGCTCCTGTAATACTTGCGCTTTCTGCTTTTCTAGGAAATGCACTAGCGTGATAACTATCTAATGTATCAGCATTGGCAACACTCAACGAACTTTCAGCTTTTGTTAAAAATTTCTTTGTTGTATTATCAAAATAAGCAATACCATTTGCCAATGGAGAATCCTCTCGAGTAGCTAATATTTGCAAATCTCCAACATCACCCACACGTGCAAAACCATCAGAACCAAATACTAATTGTCCGTCGTTGGTACCATCGTATTTAGCTGCTTGTATACCTGTGTATGTTCCGGCTACTAATCCGGCAGTGGCATTTGAGCGAGTGATAATTAAATTATCTTCTACATTGATCGATTGTGTATCAACATAGGTAATAGAACCTGCTACGGTTAAATCACCTGCTACAGTTAAATTATTAGCAGCAAAATCTTGTTTTCCTGATCCTGCAATTAAAGCGTAAGTTCCGGTATGCTTGTGATCGCTCCTGGATACTGTTGTTTCGGATCCACTCCCGGCAAAGTTTTTATTAAAGGCTGTATTCTTTGTAAACACTGGCTCGTAAACTCCACTATGATTGTGAGTGTTTAATGAGTAGTTACTACTTACCCAACTTTGAGTAGCATAACTACTTAAATCAACTGCCAATGATGATAAATCGATACTGGACCCGTTTACGCTTAAAACATTATTTGTAAAACCGAGTGTTGGATCAATTGCCGAAGCATCCAACGATAAAACACCCTCTTTAATACTTAAACCATTAGAAACCGATACCTGGATAATACCTTTACTTGTTCCACTTGCTACCGGAAGATTATCAAATATAGTTTCTGATTGGCTCCCAACAGCATAAGCAGTAACACCACCCTCAGAGACTACATCACCAGTAAAACGAACTTTTGCATTGATTAATATTTCATCGTTATCTGCATCGTAGGTAAAGTTTTTTGAAGCTATTGAAAAGCCGTTAAGGAAATTCCATACTCCTGAGATCTGTTCAGCATCTAATCTTTTAGTATATGGAGAAAGATTCACATTCCCACTATTACTAGATGATACACTTGTTACCTTATTGGTATTATATTTCTGAAGTATTTTAGACCTTGACAATGCACTTATTTTAGTGCTTTTTATATATAAATTACTCATTACTAATTATTAGATTATCTTCTTTGACTTCTATAATATTGAGTTTTATATTGTTTGATATTGGATTAAATTCATATCCATATACCCACATTTCATTATTTCTATTGATGTAATTTGAATCAGTAAATAAATTCAGAATAGGATTACAAATTAAATTAGACTTTAAATTAACATTTGTAAGCATTACAGAAGGCTTTTCGTAATTACTTACCACGCTATTTAATAGATGATTTTCAATACAATCATAAACCCCATTTCTATTAATGTATTCCAAATAAAGAGTTGAAATATTTTCACCTAAAATATAATCATACAAGAAAGCGCCTCTTTCAATTCCTTCCTGTCTGCACCCATGAATTGTATTTATATCTTCACCCTCATTTTTAACTTTTTTGTTCAGGTAACTTTCAATAATTACATCTTCACCCTCTAATGGTTCAGTATTTGTAACAACCCATATACTACTTGACATTACATCGACTGAAAGGTTTTTAATTCTTATGTCTTTAACATTAATATATTCAGTTGTTACATAATCGCTAGTTGCAGAATCTAAGTAAGAGGTTGTTTGAAAATACGAAACAAACTCTATTTCCATATAACCTATAATATTACCTAGATACACACTGTTCAATTTCATCATTAAACCGTCGTAAAATGGTACATAATTATACTTTATGCTCACCCATTTATCACATATGTTATTATCAGAATTGAGAATATTATAACCATCAATAAAAACAGGTAATTTTGAAAGTGTTTTTGTTGTAGTCCATTTTGTAGCATACGGGTCTGTCACACTTGTATCAAAATAATAATCACCAATTTTAATGTAACAATATATATAGGCACAAACTACATTTGCATTACTCTTCTCATCAGGATCATTATAATTGTCTTTAGTATGTAGATACACATCTAAATTCAACCGCAAGTAATTATCTGTTTTAACTATTAATGGAGTAGTAACAATTGTTTTTAAGACAGTTTGAATATTTGAAGTGTCATTTTTGTCACTCTCATTATTGTCATTAGTCCACTTACAATAGATATCTGTATTTTCGTATTCTCCTAGATTAAGAGTTGAATGATTTATTATATGACCATTATTTTGTTTTTCAAATTTTGAATTTGTAGCATAGTCAAATTCATACCAAGAATAATCGCCATCTCCATACTTTGTAACTGTTTCATAATCTGTAAATTCGTTTCCGTAAGTATCACTATCATTATCTAAACTAGCATCTAAAACAGGGTTTACCGCATAAGGAGAATAATTTAATGTTTGTTTATTTATTGCCGGTTCAAAATTAAATTGTTGTCCTGTTCCATTGTATTTAAGATCGTTTGTGATATCAAAAATGTTATTAACATTGGTTACTATAACATCTTCTACGAAAGAATAATCAGAGAAAAGATATTTTTTCAAAGTGATATCATTTCCTGATTTTAATAAATTGAGGTCGAAAATATAAATTGAATTATTAAAAGGATTTATTTTAAGTTTTAAACCTAAAGGTTTTAAAATACCTTCTAATATTTCCCTTAAAGTCATACTTTCATCTAACTCATCATAGTAGTTAAATGTATTTACTTTTAACCGGTGTAATATTGATTCATAACTATCAAGACTTAAATCAACAAACTCATCTAAATATTTATAACCTATTTTAGATGACGAACCAATATAAAGATTTGAATAAGGTAAATTAAGCTTATTAAATATTATTTGAATGATATCATAAACAGTATATAATCCTTCATACTTATTCTCATTATCATCAAAAAAATAAAGCCTTTCTAAAATATTTAATCCATCATTTGCAGTAAATGAGACTTGGTAATTTTCATAGAAGGAATAATTTTCATCGTACAGTTCACTATCCAAAAATCCACACCATATAATAGAATTGTTTTTATAAAACAATATCTGAAATTGTTGCATATCATCAGTATATAGATCTTCAAATTGTATAGATGTTTCAGATATCAAATTAATATCTGCGCTGGACCCTTGAATTACATCAAATCTTTTACAATTAGATTGACTAATTATTAAAGGCTGTGATGATGTTTTAACCTCAGTACTTACATCAGTATAATCTTTTTCTAAAATTTCAATTTTGTAAAGTTGATTATCATCGCTTTTAAATTCATTGAAATATTTCAATCCGTAAGCCATAATTACCTAGTTCTATTTATTTTCTTGTTATAGTTGTCCAATACACCAACTAACTTGTCTCCTCTAATCTCAAATGCTACATTACCCGAATAATCATTATTATCATTTCCCAATAATGATTTAAGTTTATTTAATGGGGCAATTACTTCAGGATTTGATCTTGCTCCTGAATATTCTCCAACACGTGCAATTGTATTACCATAAACAATACCACCATTAGCAAATTCAGGAACTTTAGATTGCCACATTCCTTCTAATGCAGCAACACCAGCAGCGGCAACCGCTAAACCTACAATACCTTTTGACGAAGATTCTTTTGCAATAATACCAGCAATAGCTTGAGCTAAAAGACCATTTATAATTTGTCGTAAACCATCTAACATAGATGTTACAAGTGATTTAAATGATACTTCACCACTTGAAAACATTTCTACAAATGCATCTGATAATGAATTAATTGAATTTTCAAACGTACCAACAAGTGTATCAGTTGATGTTATTTGATCTTGTAAGTTTTCCCAGTATGATAATTGTTCATTTTGAGTTTCTTCATCTATAGTATATGGAGTTGTTTGTTTTAATTTAGTTGAATTAACAACCTGGTCCAAACCAACTCTATCTTTTTGCGTTTTATATTTTATACTTCCAACTGAATCAGCACCTATACTATTCATAGATGTTAAATCATTTTGTTTCTTTAGTTCTGCAGTAGCTTCTTTATACTTCTTAATCTTTTCTTCAACCTTTTTAATCTGGTCATTTATTTGACCTATTTCAGAAAGGGAAGCGTTTTTTTTGTTGTTCCTGAAGCTTTTTTAATTCTTCGCTTAAAGTTTCAATGGTTTCAATCTCTTTATTTATTGCTTTATTATTATTCTTGCTTGCAATATCTCTGGCTTTGGCTTCATCCTTAATAATTTTAATATTATTCTGAAGCATGGTTAATTTATTCTCCAAAGCGGCTCTTTGTTGTTGAGTCATTTCAACATTTGAGCTTTTAAGCATTTTTTGAACCTCTTGAATATCTTTTATAGTTTGGCGACCTTGTTTAACTAATTCGTTATCCGAAAGACTTTTAACAGAACTAGCACTTAAAGTGTTATTATCAATAAAGTCATCGTATTGCTTTTGTGCTTTTTCTGCGGCATCACCTATTTTTGATATTGCAACAGCAACACTAAGCAACACAGTTGCTAATAATACATAAGGATTTGCTTTTGTAACCAGGTTAAATGCAGACTGAGCAGCTTTTGCAGTTTGTAAGGCTAACACTAACCCACCAATAGCAGCTGTAAGTTTTAGTATTAAATCAAAGTTTTGAGCAATGAATGAAGCAACCGCTTTTGCGTTTTGCATAATATCAGGAAGATTAGCTTTTAATTCCCCAAATAATTCATTGAAAGCTGGTGTTAATTCTTTTCCAATTTCTGCCTTTAGGTTTGCAAAGTCAGCTTGCAATCGTGCCGCTTTAGTTCCGGCATTATCGCTTAGTCCTCCTGATTCTTTTAACTTTTCGTTTATAACTGCCAGAGCTGCGCTTGATATATCTCCGGTTTCTTTCATTTTATCCCGGAGCATAGAAGCACTCAAACCAAGGTTATCTAGAATCGGAATACTATTCCTGGCTAAACCTGTTACAATAGACTCAACCATGTAATCAACAGATTCACCCATTTTATTTGCTTGCACCGCTGCAAACTGCATTAATTGAGGCATTTTTGAAGCATCAATACCAAACTCAGCGGCTTTTACAGCAGCTTTCATCAATTGAAAATCGCTTGCAGTTCCTTTTGTCTGATTTCTTAGTTCTTTTAAACTAATATTGTTTAGTTTTTTAAAAGCTTCTTCAACTCCGGATATTTGACCGGCTAACTCTACAGCTTCTTTAGCGTATGACATTAATTCATTTGCCCCAAATGCAATACCCATTGCAGCTGCAATATTTGCAATGTTTTTGCCAACTCCTGAAAAAGATTTATCTATACTTTTCGCAGTCTGTTTGCTATATTTTAACGCTTTATTAAGACCCTTTTTAAAATCGTTTACTTCAGCTCTTAACTCTGCAGATAATGTGAATTTAGCTTGCCCCATTTGTAGTATGATTAATGCGCCTTAGAATTTCTTCTGCTTCTTTTTTAATACGCCCTCGCTCTTCTTTTGTAATTTTTACAGGAATTGGCTTTTCATTATCCCACTCAAATTTTAATACTTCAGTAAGCTTTAAATTTTTGGAATATGGAGCCAGGGACGAGAACATTACAAGACGTGTATTTTCAAGTTCTCTTTTAATATTATTGTAGTACTGGTTTAATATTGCTTCAATTTCAAAGTCAGAAATTTCATCTAAAAAATATCTTGGAGAAACACCGTTTTCAATACAAATACCATATACATCTTGCATTGAAATAATCTGCTTTTCTTCCTCAATATCTTTATTGCTATTCTCTACTTTTTTTTTACGCTATCATCCTCTTCGTTTAGCTTATTAAAGGCAAGAACAATTCCATCAAACTCAGTATTATAATCAGCTAAATCTATAAAGCTTTCAAATGTGTAAGGAAAATCTTTATTTTTACATTTAAGTAGCTGATACATCAAATAAAAAACCTCTCCCTCGTTTGTTGGATCCAGTTTAAAAATTGATTTTTTAAACATCATCTCCCAAATAACCTGAGCTCTTTTTGATTTTTGAATGATGTATATTTTCCCATCAATTACAACTGTAACTTTAGGATTAAGAGCGTGTAAATCTTCTTTCTTTTCCATATTATTTAAATAAAAACCCCTCTGAAATAATCAGAGAGGTATTACTTACACTTCAATTATTAAATTTAAACAGCTGCTACTTTAGTTAAAGCACCTTTGCCTTTATAACTTACAGAATAAGAAACCGCTTCGCCATCTCCTGCATTAATAGAGATGTTTGTTATGATAGCTGTACCTACTAATTGTAATTTACTTGTATCAATTGCATCTGCATCTGTTTTAATTGCTGAAACAATTCTAACAGATTCTCCGGCTAACCATGCATCAAAAGCCTGTTCAAAACCCTCTGTATCTGAAAAGTCAATCATTGCATCGCATGAAGCTGTCCAGTTTTTTCTACCCGCTAAGAAATCATCCCAACCACCAGTTTCCTTGTTAGAAATATCAATTTCTCCAGTTGCCATCTCTATAGAGTGGCTTTTTGCATGTCCGATGTGCTCTTCTGCTCCTTCAGCTCCAACGAACATATGTAAATCAGTACCATTAATTACCATAATAAAAAATTTATTGAACCTTAATATTGAATACTATCACCTGTTGATAGGCATCGTTTTTATCTTTGTCGATGATGTAATCTTCATCATCATCAATTCGTCGAATCTGATTGATATTAATACCTTCAATTATTCCCCTGGTATCTTCCAAATATTCTTTTATTATTTCAGCAATATCAACTGATTCACTATAACTTTTAGATTGAATCTCAATAATTGAGTGAATATTGTCAAATCCTGTTTTATCCTTAGTATATTCTGAATTTGAACCATCGCGAATAATTGTTATGTAAGGTAAAACAACTCCTTTGGGGGCAATAATTGGATAAATTTTATTTCCTATATTTTCGGCTAATTCAGGAATGTTTGAAATAATTGAGATCAGTGCTTTGTTAATTTTAATGCTCACGGCTTTTCCTCCTTTTATTTGCTCGCTTTATGTACCTTTCAAAACTTTCAAAAACTTCCTTTTGAATGGAATCATTTACTTGCTCTCTATTGTGAAGTATTGCATTATTCCAAAAGTCATTACCTTTAATACTACCAGTATAATGAGCAACTCCATTTTGTTTATAAAATCGTTCATCGGTACCATCATTAACAATGTGGCCTAAATACCCTTTATATTGATTGTATATTCTGGCTCCAACCCATAATACAGGTTGATAACGATTTGTTTTTACACCAATAGATTGTTTGAGTTTTTTATATCTGGTACGGTTTAAACCTTTTTTGGCATCTTTTATAATTGGCCTTGCAGCTACCTTAAAAGCTCCTTGGAAAATTGATTTTTTTGAAGCTTTGGTTAACTCTTCAAAAAGATCATTTAACTCTTTAACTCCAAAAATATCAACCCTAATATCATCCATTTACCTTGCTGGTCTTTAAAAACAATTCTCTATTTCGGCCAATTATCTCAATACCGATAACATTGTATTTGCAGCCATTGAAAACAACAATACAATCCTCTGTTATTTCCTTTCTATACCAAATGCGGAAGGTTATCAATTGTCCATTACTTTGTTGATTGATACTTTCACCCTCACTAAATCCATCATATTTTATAGATGCTCTCATACCTTGATATAGGGGAACTTCATTTCTTACAGATGAATTATAACCATCGTCAGGAATACTCTCAACTTTTAAAATATCGATTATATGAATTAATGCACCTGCTCTCATCCCCAATAACTTCTTTGATATTTGCTAATTAATCCAGGTATTACATGAGTAAGAGAAACTGTTACTCCATTTAAATAACTAGCTCTCTCTGGTTCGTATAAATCAGCAGCTTTAATAATAATGGCTTGCTTTAATCCAGGAGGAATTGTTTCGTATCCGCTTTTCCATTCAAGCTTGTATTTATCTAACTCCGGAAATGTGATTGTGAAGCCAGAATGAACAGAAACAACACTGCACTGAGCTGTTACATCAACATCGCTTGAATTAGTAACTTTAGTTAAAGACTGAAAAGGAGCATTATGAACAATACTCAAATCTTCTTCTACCTCTAAAACACAATCCGTTGTTTCAACATCAGCGGCAATCTTTCCGCTTATATAATCGGTTGCTGCTTCAATAAGAGTTTGTATGTAAGCGTCATCATCTACAAAGGTAGATTCAATGTTTAGTTGCTTTTTTACTTCAGCCACCGTAACAGAGTAGCTAGCAATAGTTTTTTCTATCATGATTTGTCGTTTTGACTAGTGAGTACAGGTTCAATCAAGAACCTATACCCTGAAAAATGGAAAAGAATTATACTGTAGGATCTAAGTCTTTTGACTTAACAACAACCAAAGGATTACTAAGAGCAGCATCCATGATTTTATTCACTGTGATATGAACAATCCCTTTCTTTGCATCGGTAACTTTATCAACAATAACCTCTGTTTTGTTCCAATCTGCAGTCGCTAAAGCTGCCGATAAATCACCCATTACAACATGCTGTTCATTGGCTGCCTCTGCAAAATTAGTAGAGTAAAACCAATCAATACCATCGTGAGTCTCACCGGTATTTGCTCCGGTTTTGGTTGCTAAAAATTTACCCGAACCAGCATCTAACTTTGCACCTTTTGCTTTATAAAATGCTTTTTTGGTAGACACAGCAATAATGTCACCATCAGAATCAACAGCCTCCGACAACGCATCTAAAGAAGTATTGTCATAAGCATCTGCATCTGCAACTTCAGTTGCTCCACCTAATAGCTTTTCATAAATATATGTATCAAAAGCCACGATCTGCAGCTTTCATACCGTCAACAATTAACTTCTGGTAATATGCTTCTCCTGCTGCAGCTAATGTTTCTACCATTAATATCGAAAGTATGGCCAAAACGTTTACCGGTTAATAGGTTTGCAATCAGGAGAGATAGTGTCTCTTGTATAAGCAACTAATTCAGCAACTCGCTGTCCAACTTTAGGAGAACGGAAAGGTAAATTAATAGTACCAAACAGCATTTGGAAAGTGATTAGTGTTTAACATCTCCCAAATTGGCTTTTTCCCTTTAATAGAAAGTTCCGCAACTGCTTTAGGAATCATCTGAAGTATTTTGAGTTGTATCTCCATCACCCTCTGCAACGATTTAAAAATAATAGTACTACCGCTATCTACTGCGCTACGAACTAACTTTAAATAATCTCCTGTCTGCTCTTCAGCTAATTTTCTTTTCAACTCTTCAGCTGCTTTCTCTTCATCCTCTTTACCGCTTCAACTCAGCTTTAGCTTTAGCAGCTTCTTTCTGAGCCTTTAATTTTCCCTCAGTTTCATCTGCTAATTTTCTTTCAAGCTCCAACTTATCAGCTTTTTCTTTCTTCTTCAGCTTTACGCTTTAATTCTTCGGCTTCTTTAGCCTTTTTTTCTGCTTCTGTCATTTGATCTGAATTAGAATTATCGTTTCGTTTTAAAATTATGGCCCCTTTATAGGCTGCATCAGTCACAATTGATACATCTTTCAACACATCAATTGACATTATTTCTCGCACTGGTGAATTTTCCCATATATAAGTCCCTCCAATTTGAACAGTCACCCAAAAAAGAACCTTCAAATAAATCACCTCTTGTAACTTGCTCCAATGTGTCCTGGTGTAATTGGGTATTACCCATATTTACAGTGGCTAAAAGGCCGTACTCGTCAACTTCTAAAGTCAATGTTCCAGCACTTGAACGTCCCAAAATATTTGTAGGATCATGATGAACAACGGCTTTTACATTGCTAATGTCAGTATTAGCCAGTGCATTTTCATTAATCCGCTCATAGCCCACAAAATCATCGCTATACTTAATTGGTTTATGAGAAAGCTGATTAAATACAATAGGGTACCAGCTCAATAGCTTATTACCTTGCTCATCCTGACGAACAAGCACTAATTTTTTATTCTTCATCGGCTTTTAATTTGTTGTCTTGTAATTGTTTGTCAACATTGGGAGAATCCTTTAGAAGTTTATTGTATTTATCAAATAGCTCTAATGGAATGTATTGAGCTTGCATAAAGTGCATATCACCCCAGGCTTCTTTTATTGGTGTACCTCCAAATTTTTTGATTACCTGATTAGGAGACATAAGGCCAGTTGTTGTTGCTCTGGAATAAGCATTTACTTTTGATTCAAAGTCTACCTCTAATAAATTATCAAAATCAAATTCAACAGTAAAACCTTGCTCAATTTCCTTCATCGGTAAGCATTTTAAAAAGCAATCTCCTGAGCATAGATATTTGCAATTGGCGCAAGTGTTGTTTGTTTTTAACAACAACATTACATCTTCAATCTTCTGCTTTGAATCCATTTCGTTAACTAAAAAGTTAGGAATTGAATACATAGTGCATAATTCATCACGAGAAAACTTCATTGTACCTATCAACTCAGCATCTGCAAAATGAACAGCCAAAGGTGTAAGTTTTGAGTTTACCGGAAGCATTGCAGTTGTTCCACTTTTTAATGCTCCTTTGTATTTCGCTTCAAAACCCTCTCTATCATCTTTTACAACTGCATAATCTTTTGGTGTTGCTGCAGTACTTTCCAAAGCCAAAGGAATAACAGCTCTATTTCTGTAAAAGGAATTAACCGTATCGGATTGCATTTTGTAAAGCTTTAAATCGGCATGAGCCGCAGAAATTGGAGAAAGACCCATAATAAAACCAGTGTGTTTAAAATGCAAAAGATTTTTGCTTTCAATCCAGCGGCTTTCTGTAAAATATTTAGACTTTAAACGTGGATCTGCAGCAGTCATAATCTGATACTTCAATTTTCCATCTCTGGTAACTTCATAATTTATAATCCGACTTGCATCAATTGGCATTAATTTGTCATTGTCCAGAATTTCAATAAATGATTTCCAAAAGTATTACGTTCCCATTCTGCCAAAGAAAGCAATTGCTGACGGTTAATAAAATCGTTTGGCTTGCCGTTGAAAATCTTTGAAATCTTATGATCTTTAACAATGGCAACCATCTTTTTTAACCACAACCGGCAATCTGGAAAAGTTATCAGACAAGATTTTGCAACATGTGAAAATTGTTGTTTCCGTTTTCCAGGCTCTTCTCCTTACATCAGTTAAGGCATCCGGATTAAAAACACCATGCCTAACTATTGATGGAATACCTACAAAACCGTTTATGATATCTAAAAAATTCATTCTTTGTCTCCTATAAATGGTTAATTTCATCGTATTCCGTTTCCATGTAAGCACCTAAAGCCATTATCAACGCCATCATTGAATCAAATTGGATTTAACTGCTCATCCTTAATAATTCTGATAAGATTTGAAGAAATAGAATATTGTACCCTTGCATTTGAATTACAATACCTGAGTACAGGATTTTGTCCCAGGTTAATTTCACATCCTAAAACCAACTTTCTAAAAAACTTAGCAGACTGGTGATATGTATTTTATTGATTGAGGATAAGGAACAATGTCACACTGTTTAATTACATCTAAATCCCCTTTAAAGTGTGCTACTATATTGTGAGCAGAATAAGGATCATAAACAATAAGCTGAACTTTAAAGTAATTCAACTGCTGATAAATAACCTGTATTATTCTATCTTCATCAATCCGGTCTCATGTGGCTCAATAAATCCCTCTTCAATCCATGGTCGCAAATCAACACCATTGGCCCTAACTGCCTTTTTTCTCAAGAAACCGCATAGGGAAAAAGTGAAAAGGTATTGCATGAAGCTTTAATGTTTCCGGATGTTCAGCAATCACAACAAAGGCCGTGAGGTCAACCGCCTGAGATAAGTCAATTCCTATCCATGCCCTAGCACCTTCTAACTCTTCAAGTAAAACCGGATCACAACATTTCAGGTAATCTTCATCAGCTATAAATGGATCTTCACTAGTAGCTTGAAAAATATTTGCATTCTTAACAAGGAAATGCTTCCAGTCGAGACGGCATTAATTTTGCCTTTTTCCGCATTTCCTCCAAACGTGCCGGCTTAATTGAATATCCTAAACCAGGATTCGCTTTTTCAAGTTTTTCAACAGGACAATTAGCTGCTTCCTCTTCCGATTCCATTTCATAAATCAGATAGAAAGTTGAATCATCTTCAACATCTCCATTAAGAACCTTACGCCCTAATGCTACTGATTCATAGTAAGGGAAAACCAACCGTAAGGAAATCCGGCTGTACTAATCTCCATAAACAATGGATTTGCACGGGCCCCCCATACCGGTAATGATTACCTGCTTTAAATCATTAGTAGTAAAAGCGTGACTTTCATCAAATACAGTTGCACGTCGGGTGTTTACCATCTAAAAGCTCAGGTGTGTTTGCAAGTGGTTTAAGTGTATGAGTAGAACAACCATCATCATAAATCAGATAATCTCTATAACTCTTAATTGCCTTCTTTAAGCTCTTATGGCTATTGCGAACAATTGTTTTTGTGTAGCTTAAAAGCTGGTGAGCCTGTTCTTTTGTGGTTCCACAACCGTAAACCTCTGAACTCATACCGCCTAGCTTTGTGAAAAATATCAAAGCTAGTGCAGCAGCAAACATTGTTTTTTCCTGACTTTCTGGAAACATGGATAAGTGAAAACATAAACAATCTTAGCATCTCCATTCCATAAACCAAATAAAGCTTCAAGCGCAAAGCATTGCCAGGGAGCCGGCATAAATTGAGTTGGTCTATCATCAACCGGAATAGCCATAAAACAAAATATTGTTGCTATTCGCCTGACTTCTTCCTCTCTGTATTCGTACTTAACTTTAAATCGCTGGTGACGTTCAACAGCCTGCCTTATTGTATCTGGTGCAATTTGTTCACCACTTAAAACCCGTTTTTTGATAATTTGCCGACCTTCTTAATACTTCATCGGCAAACGCTTTTCTATCCTTTTCGTTTGATGGGTCATATTTGCCATACATTAAATTTTCTTAAAGGTATCATCTTCATCCTCATGTTTACTAGCTTTATCCAAAGCGGAAGGTGTCACATGAGATCATTCATTAATTTTTGTTTCACACTTTGAAGCTTAGTAATTTCAGTAAGTAGAGGGTGTGCAACAATACGATCATGTCCTTCTCTTGACTTAAGTTTGATACTTACACCATCTTTTTTCACAGTCTTTTGCATCAATGTTAAAGTATTATCTACTTCAACAAATTGACTAACTGAAAGGGTCATTGCATCACGCCAAACTCCAAGCTCAACAAGTTTTTTCTTAATTGTTCTTGCTTGTACTGCCATTGTATTTTTATTAATTTCTCATCACCCCCCACCCGTGCGAAAATCGATATTTTGTGTGTGAGATAGGGGCGTGTGGTTTCAATTAATGAGACTACCAAACTTAATTACACCCCCCTGGGCTTATTTTATCCTTTTATCGCCTGAACTCTCATGTTCTTAGCATCAACACCACTCTGTCTTAACTTTCTTTCTGCATCTTTCTTTCTTTTGAATACACCAGGTAATGACTGAGTGTGTTCTCCTTTACCGATATATGCAGCTGCATAACCAACTGTCTTACTCTTCTTCTTAGTAGTCTTTACTACTTCCTCTTCCTCGTCACTGGCTGAATCAGTAGATTGCTCTTGTGTCTCTTCTTCTGATTGAGTAGTGTCAACTGTTGTGCTTTCTTCTGTCTCCACTGTTAGAGTATCAGTTGTTTGTTCTGTTGTCTCTTCTACTTGATCAGTAGATTGCTCTTGTGTATTCTCTAATTCTTCTGCCATGACTTATTTATTGAAGTTGTTAAACTTATTCTGTAGTGCTCTACCTTTCCTTATGTTATCTGGTGAGTATTTGCCTTTTGACTTATTAGTCTTTATCCTGTGGCATTTGTAACATAGACCTTGAAGGTTTTCCCAGTCTAAACCTAATATCCACATATTCTCTAATGTCAGTGGCTCTATGTGGTCTACTACCTGAGCAGGGATATATCTCTGTTTACTCTTACAGTGTTCGCATAATGGATTCTCAGCGATATAAGCATTTCTTAATTTCCTCCATCGTGGATCTGTATAAAAGCCAGCTCTTGATACTGGCGTTTGTCCTAGCTTAACTGTTGGAGTATCATCTACGAACTTAAACCGTTTTCTTTCTTTCGGCTTCATGCTCTTTTGCTCTTTCCATTCCTCTTTTATACCATTGGTTAAAACTATTCATCCAGCTTTTAAACTTACCGGAAGCTAACCAGTTGAGATATAGCAACATGATTAATTGCGCTCCTATCAAATAGTAATACTGCTTAAATAATTCCGGCTGAATGTATGGAGTGATTATTGGAGCTATTGCAGATATTGACAAAAAGAAAGCAAACCAACGTGCAACAGTTCGTCTTTTCATTGATTTTTTGACAATCTTAACCTTTGGAGGCTTTGCTTCAAATAGCTGTATTTTTAATTCAAGCTCCTTTTCCCGAAGCTTTAAATTTTCTTCTTTAAGTTCAAGCTCTTTGTTATTTTCCATGTGCTTTTACTTATAAAGACAGAAAAACGCAAAACGTACGGACGTTTTTATAAAAAAAAGAGAATGATTAATTAAAACCACCCTCTTTTAACCTGTGCAATCTATCTGCACGCTTAGCTTTTACTACAATATTCTTCAAATTCTGAAATTAATCCTCTTCATTTTCAATCTCTATCATTTCTTCATTGTGACATTTGGGGCAAATAGTAATATCCTTATGCCATTTTCTCGATGGATAACCATCGTTTAGATCAAACCACTCCCCACAGTGTTCACATGGCGTTGGCATTTCAAATAACATATCCATAATTTCAACTAATTTTCACATTAAAAATTTCACTTAATTCATTCTCATGCTTTTGGATGTAAGCAATAACATTAAAATCCGGCTGCTCTTCGGTCTTATCCAGTCCATATAAAAATTCATCTTGTTTTTGCAATTCCCGAATTGCTTTTGTTTTTATGGTCCTTTCAATAGATCTGGCTTTTTGCCTTGAATCAGATAATATGATTTCGTGAAGAACATCCATAGGAGCAAAGCCACGAGCATCTATTACGTCAGCTTTCTTTTCAAACCTAGGCAAAAGCTCCCGGTACCTGATCAACATAGTTTCTCTCTCGGTTTCGGTAAGTTCTTGATATTGTATGTATTTTTCATCGTGTAAGTAATTTGGATCAATTTTTTTCATTGGTTACTGATTTTACAAAGTCGTATGCATTATTGATTAGATTTCTAATAAGCTTTGATTTATCGGTTTTTGACTTTTTAACCAGAAATTCAACTTTCTTTTTATCATCACCAGATAACTTAACTTCTAGTCTCTCACTCTTTTTCGTCATTTCATCTAACTTTTATCTACATTCAGAATTAAGTAAAAATACCATAACCGTCTATTTTAGTGAAACTTACCTTAACTATCTTAACCACTCTTCCTTTACCCCCACAATCAGGGCAGTCTATTACTTCATTTTCTTTTGGAGATTTCCAGTATTCAACAATTATTTTTCCTCTTCCACTACATCTATTGCATGCTATTATTGCTTTAGAGGTACTTATTTCATTTTTATTCATCTCAATGCTTATAAATTGTGTCTTTATTTACATTTATACATATAACAAGCCTTTTAAAGACGTTTTTTGCATCAAATTAGGCTATTTTAATAAAGTTCGTCGAGTTTGCGACCTGGAGCATTAACCAAACGTCTCTCTTCATCTATCATATCTGTATAGATTTCGGTAGTTGAAACGCTTGTGTGACCTAGCATTGCCTTTACATCATAAATACTTGCTCCATTCAATAAAGCATTACAAGCTGCTGTATGCCTTAAACTATGAGCACTATATTTTTTACCATGCAAACCAATACTTTCCATATATCCTTTTACAATTCTATTGATGTGTGAAGATTTGATTCTTTGATTATTTGCCTTAATAGAATGATTTACAAACAATGGAGGATTACCATTTAAATCTCTTTTTATCAGGTAGTCGTTTAAAGCATCAATTGTTTTATCTGTTAAACCAATACTTTCCTCTTTCTCTACTCTTCCCTTTCTCTGAATGTTAACACAAAAAACATCATCAGTTAAAACATCTTCAACATTAATGCGTGATATTTCAATACATCTCATTCCAGTTCTGACCATCAAACTTACTATGGCAAAATCCCTTAATCCTTTGACTGAATTTTTAGGAATAACATCAAGTAATTTTCTAACCTGTGCTGCAGTAAGATATTTTTTACGGAACACCCTTGAACGCCTTGGAGATTTAATACCTTCAGCAATATTTGAATGATATCCATTTTCTGACATCCATTTAAAAAACTGCCTGACACTGGCCAAATAATTATCAATAGTTAAAGCACTTTTACCTTCGTTAATTAGTTTTACCTTATAGTCAACAACATCAGCTCTTTTTACATTTTCAATATCCCTACCTGATTTTTTAAGGAAAAATATAAATCGATTTAATGTAGCTTTATAAGTTTGACGTGATCTAGGATTAGCAATTGTTTCACTCAAAAACTCTTCTATCAGCTTTGTAATTGAATTGTTGGTTATCATACTTTTATTTCTCCTTTCTCATCAAGAATCATTGTAAGAGGATCAATGTTTGTTTGCCAACACTCATGTATTTTGTGCAAAACTTCAATACCATTCTTTCTTAACTGATTGAAAGCAGCTCTTTGATCTTTCGGCAATTGCCTTTTCCATAACATAGCAGCACCAAGCTCATTACCTAACATACTTTTTTCATTATTATCATATTGTGCCTTTTGCTCTATCCGTTGTGTTATTATTTTTTTCATTCTTGATTGACCATAGTTTTCTAGCCATCTTTCAACACCTGCAACTGAAACACGACTTTCACCACCATACGTACCAACTTTACCCAAATGAAATGCATCAATAATTTCTCCAAGAGTCCAGTTATTATAACGCCAGTGCTTCAACATTTCCCAAACTCGCTTTATTATATGCTGTTGCTGATCCGATTCAACTTTTTTCCCATAATCCAGGATAGTTTCTTTTATCAGCTCTTTTACATACTCACTAAGTTGTTGTTTTGGGATATTTTTCAAATACATATCCATATGCTTTTGCTCTGTCAACTTTATCATAGATTAGTATTTAATTAAGTTCAACATTATCAATTGCATCAACAGAACTTGAGTTATCACTAACACCACCCAAACTTTTGTACTTAGCTTGCCAGTTCTCAGCATTCCAACCACCATCAATATACTTTTCTTCAATAGTACCCAGGAAACTTTTCCAACCGTGGCGCATTTGTCCACTTGCAGACTTATAGTTTTTGTAACCTGTAAATTGATTTTGAAAATGAGTAAGCTGATTGGAGTTATTAATAACATTAAAAAACATAGATGCTTCTCGTAGTTTATCCGGATTTGATATTTCATTAAAATCAAAATATTCCATCAAATCAAAAACATCCTTTTTATATATATTAATATTACTATTTATTACATTACCATTTACATTACCATTTACATTACCATTTACATTATCATTTACATTACCATTTACATTAACAGCGAGGTTTGCGACATTTGCGATAACCTGCGAGGTGACTTTGTCACTCTGCGAGGTTTGCGAGGTTTGCGAGGTGCCTTTGTCGCTCTGCGATGCTTTGCGACTTTCTGCGATTTTTAAAGCTACTTCTAGCTTAATTTCTTTTCTATAAACTCTATCGTATAAATCAGGGTGATAACGCTTTAAATTTCCATAGGCCCCAGCATTTGACCTGGTTCTTTTACGTTCATCCCATTTTTCAAGATTTCTATCTATATCTTGCTTAATAGGAATAAACGCAATTTTTAAAAGCGGATCATCAATTTGTACATCTTCACCATTAACATATTTAAAAATGTACTTAATCAACTTTCCAGCCTTAATATCATCCAAAGAATCAAACAACTCCCCATTTTCAGCAAATAGAACAAATGATTTTTTTTCAGTTGCCATTATCTATGTTTTAATATTTTAATAATCGTCATCGTGAGTATAGTAAATATCAACTTCATCATAATCTATAATTACTTTACAACTACTTGACATTTTAAGCTTAAAAAGTAGCATCTGAAACTCACTAAAATCCCCCATCTTAATAGGGTTGTTTTTTTCTAGTTTTTCTCCCCAGGTTGTTTTAGTTCTAAGAATAAAAACACTACCTTGTTTATTAATCATAAATTCTACTTCAGCATTACGAATATTGGCGTCTGGATCATTATCTAAATAAATATTGTACCATCCATGTTCTGAATCGTACTCGCATTCAAAAAAACAATTCTCCAATTTATCTTTATCATATTCATCAACTGACTCTTTGAAAAGTTCAACTAATTCAGAAAGTTTATATTCTGGTTTCAACTTTCCTGTAATTGATTTTAAATGATCATCGATACCTTTAAACATACCTTCGTAAATATTGCTATCTACCTTTTCTTGAATGGACTTTGTTATAAATGCTGCATATGTTTGCATATCAATAGAGTCAAAACTCAAATCTAAACCTTCTTCAAGTTTGTGTTTTAGCTTCTTTTTTATATCAGATCCATACGAGCAGAACAAACTATCTGCAATATCTTTTAATGATTTCTCAATTGCTTCACTAAAAATATTTCCGGCTTTTTCTGTTATTACTTTATCTGCTACTTCATTAAATAACTTTGATAACTCTTTCATTTTTACGTTTTTAAATTTTAATTAATTGAGAAAAAAAACCGCTCTGGTTTAGTTTCAATATAAATGGCTACATGCCATATTTGGCGAAATTCATCTGTGTACATAATTATGCGACTTCTTCAATTAGTTCACCTTGTTTTATTGAAACTATTTGTTCCATATTATTCCTAACCAGGTTCAATATTTTATCATGATACTCACTTGCTTTGTTGTATTTCCCTCTACTCTGAACTATTGAATAATCATTTAATGATATTTCAATAGTTTCAACTGGTTTTCCTTTAACCTTAGCAGACATAATGAGAGATTCTTTTTTTGTGAAATATTCATTAGTAAAAACACAATGGTGCAGTACATCGGCTTCCTTTTTAAATTCATAAAGGCTCTTAAGAGGTACAATTAAAAGCTCATTATCTTTGAATCGAATAGAGAAGAAAGGCGCTTTATCTTTTTTGTATTCTTCCTGAAGTCTTATATTTCGCAAATACTCTCTTTGCTTTCTTTCTTCTTCATTTCGCCTTCGTTTCTCAGCTAAGATTGCTTCTTTCTTTTTCATTAAGGTATCATGTTCTTTGCTTAAGTTATCAGGACAAATGAATTTGGGGTTTCTAACATCCTTACCGAAATAATTAAGCAAATTCAGATAGTCAAGCCATATGGTTGCATCTTTAATTATGTAGTTATTTCGTGTGCAAATGTTGATACTTTTCCAGTAGTAACGAATATCCATTGCTCTGGATTCCATCTTTGCCAACACATCTAATTGTTTGTTTTTATATAATGTTTCGGCTTTGTTATCTGTTAATAACTTTGGGAATAACCATTGTGGGGCAAAGCCATACGTATAACCTTTATAACCATTGCGTTTAAGTATAGGTAAAACTTTACCTCCCGGACAAACTTTATAAGGCCCAATTTCTTGTCTTAATTTATGAGTATATGTTTCTGTTCTAAATTCTAAATCTCCATAACTCCATAAATCAATTGCACCATATCCACCTCCCATATTATTAGCAGGAACTGACATTGTTTTGAATTGTCCGCTTTCATCAATCCAATGCTGCATTACCTCCCAAACATGAAAAGATGTAGCTTTTTTCTTTTTGAAAAGCTGAGTAAACAAAAACATCCTAACTACCTGATAGCCTCCTATAGTTGTTAGTATTGCAAAGTATGTTTTTTCATACTCTACATGAGTTTTTTCAGTAAATTTTAGTTTTTGATTACAAGCTGGGCAAACACAGCCATCTAATTTTACAGCTAATAATGGTTTTTCATCCCATTTATGGCCACACTCAAGACAAAAAGTTCTATTACGTGATATTACCACAATACTTTGCAGAAAGTGCCTTATACGCCCAATATTTTTGCTTTTCAGATATTGGAGGTAACTTTTTACTTAAATCGTAAATACGCTTTTGTAGTTTCGTTTTAGGCTTCATCAGAATAAACTTTGCTGTATTAAACTTGGATTACTTTCTTTTTTCTTCCTTTTTTTATGAAGTTTAGTACGCTGCTCTGCTATTTCCTGATCAATTGCAGCCTGTTTTGCTTGTTGCTTTTCTTCTTCTGAAAGCTCAACGGAATGATTAGTAACTATTTTACACAGAACACTTTTACCACCTTTAACATCATCTTCATCATAGTAATGCATAGCCATTCCAAAAATCTCATCATCCGAAAAAGCACAAATACCACTCTTTTTAACAGAGTTAAGAATGTAGTTAATACAGTCGTTAATATTCTTGTTTTCTTTTTTCAAGCTTTGCGCAAACAGTTCATCTCCTGCAGCTATTTCCTGCAACTTATCTTGAATAATCTTTTTAAATTCTTTACTCGACTTCATGATTAAAATAATTTTAGTTGAACATGTTTAATCATATCCGGGAAGCAAATTGGACAATAGGTTTTTGGTTCTGTTATATTCCAGGCTCTACCATTTAATGAAGATGAACATTTAACAAACTTGTCATTAACTGCATGTAAAACTCCATCAATAGAAACATGAGCATCTATTATTAAATTTCCTTCCATTTTTAGATATGATGTTTTCATTTTTTCAATTATCTATACCGTATAAGGATATTATTAAAATAAGGATTGTTGTTGCTTATTGGAATTAACAATCTTCTTTTGATGTAAATATACCTTTACCGGTACCGGTTCACTGAAATCATAAACATCTTCTATTGGTAGTATCTCACCACATTCAGTACATTGTTGCCACTTCTTTCCTGATATAAGTGAGTAATAACCACATGCTTTACATTCAGTATAATATCTTCTTTGAGCTACCTCTTTTTTACCTGCCATATCACTCTCTTTTAGGAAAGATTACCAGAGCAAGAATACTTGCAATTGAGAAAGTAAATGCATGATGATAGGCCCCAGCTAATACCCCACAGAATGCACCAATGGCAACCACCGCAAAAATTATTGCGAATGCATAACAAAATATTTTCATGATTAAAGCTTTAAATTACTTTGCGAATGCTGCGTGTCGATAACGCTCCATGAACTTATCTAAATCAGATCTTTTGTAAGTGATATTCTTTTTACCCTGGTAAAAAGTCAATAGGCCCTCTTCTCTCCAATACTGGAATTGTTTTCTACTTCCAAAACCTAAGTATGCAATGGCTTCCTCTAAGTTCAACCATGTTTTAGTGTTTAGGTCACATATTACTTGAGGTCGTTCCATAAATTTTAGTTTTTATTTAGAAACTTATTTATAAAATATGTCTGGCCTTTACCCGTAACTTTTGGCGTTTTATTCACTGAGATATGACCATCCGAATGATTAATAGTAGTCTCTTTAACCTCAAATAAATTAAGATCCATAGACTTTTGAGTAGGCATATTATAATCAGTTCCTTTGCGAGATATTAAATATCCATTTTTTCTAAGCCAATCGAATAAACGGTTTTGACCAATGTTTACACCATTCTGTTTTATAATTTTTGCTAATTCTCCAATTAGAATACATGAACGAGAGGCACTAACAGCATTTGCAAATAAAACCTTTGGAGCTTGCTCTTTAATCTGCTTTTGTTGAAGTTCTATTTGTTCAGCCTGTTTTGCTGCTAACATTAAAGCTTCAGACATTGATTGTGGGATATGGAAACCTCCATTTCGTTTTTCAATTTCCAACTCTTCCCAACGATTAATTAATTTTGCTCTGGCTTCATCATTGAACTTTGTAGCAACATAAAGAGATTCTGTTTTGGTAAGTACAAATTCAGGATATTCCCTACCTCTTACCTTATAGTTTCGTTCCGCAAATTTGCGGAGCGAAATTTTTTCCCAAGCAGGCTCCATATTGCGAATAGCTTTAAGAACATCATCATGTCTTTTCCCTGTCAACATAGCAATCTCCCGACTGCTTATTGTTGTTTTTACGTTTGCTAGCTGAATCATGATATTATTTTTTTAAAATAACGCTTGTTGTTTTGCGCTTCTTTAATGCTATTTTCACAATTTGAAATAGCTCTTTCAATAAGTTTAACTATTGCCTTAGAGTTATTAACTGTTAGATTAGTGGTTCTAAATACTACGTCTCTAATAGTACTTGTACCAACTCCAGTTTGATTACACACCTCTGCTCTATCAAACTTACCAGTGTGTTTTCGGAGGTATTCCGACAACTCTACATCTATCACTTTACCATAATTTTCTCTCCCAAATGCAGGAATAACATTTTTTTTGTTACATTCGTTTTGTAATTGCATTACAGTTTTATTTAATTTAATTATTATGTTTTTAACTAAAGAACCACCGTTCAGCTTGCATAAATTGACTTGCGCTACAAATGCAGTAATTGAGGTTTTAAAGTTTAACGTTGAACTTTTGCCATATAAAAATATCTCACTTGGTAGTATCAATCATACATTGTCAGCTATCGGAAATGGGTATCAATCATCTTATAGCCTAGGACAACAATGGATACAACTAATGGATATGATAGACCGCATTTGTACTGATGAAATAACCAAAAATGAAATTGAAAAAATGGCCTTAGAACTTCATGATCGTTTTTTTAAATGATCGCAATTAGTAGAGTAAGCCCATATATTTTTTGAAGACGTAATATGTCCGTTTACTCTTAAATCGACATTAAGCCCCTCTGCTATAATAGCTGTGACAATTGGGCGAAATAGTTTTATTAGTATTCGTTTCATAATTGTTTTGTGTTTATTATTATGTAATTGCGATACAAATATACAAACAAGTTTTGATTATCAAATGTAGTTTGATTTATTTTTATTCACTCATGATATGTATACATTTTGATTAGTTAACAATCAAAACATTAACAACATTAAATGAAATAAAACTTATTTTGATTTATGGATAAAATCAACGATAGAATTATTGAATTAGCTAAACATTATGGTGTAAACAAAGCTTCTGATTTTTCAAGATCAACTGGATTATCTCATCAAGTTTCTTCTAATTATTTAAAAGGCCTTAAAAAGCCGTCGGTTGATGCATTAGAAAAAATACAAACAAGTTTTGACTCCTTAAATCCAATGTGGCTACTAACTGGCCAAGGCGAAATGTTAAAAGAAAACATCTCAAAGGCTGAATTAGCTAAACCAACAAACAAATCAGAAGCTTACCCACTTGTTAGTATTAAAGCAGTAGGCGGATTTGGCAATAGTGACTTTTCTATAGGAGAGCGAGATATTAAGGATTTTTACGTGATACCAAAATTTAAAGATCGAAAGATTGATTTTATGATAGAGGTATCAGGTAGCAGTATGTACCCAAAGTATAACAGCGGCGATGTTGTAGCGTGTAGAATTATTAGAGAAAGCAGATTTATACAATGGAACAAAGTGCATGTAATTGCTACTGAAGAGCAAGGCATTTTGATAAAGAGATTAAAGAAAACCGAAACAAAAGAAAGCCTTTTAGCTATATCAGACAACAAGGATTACGATCCTTTTGAGATACCAAAAGAAGAGATTAAAGGACTTGCTATTGTAGTAGGTGTAATTAGAGTAGAGTAACTTATTAAACCTAAATGTAACCACAATGAAAAAACTATCCTTAATTGTTATTGCAAGCCTATTTTTTATTATAGGCTGCTCAGATTCTATGATTGAAAAAGCAATATTATCACATGAGCAATTTATCAATGGAGTTCAAACGGATTTAAATATGAATATTTTAAGTCTACAACATTCAAATTCAATAACTGTAAATGACAGCTTATTGTGCTTAAACAATAATCTTTATAAGATTATGTATCATGATAAGATACCACCTAAAGACAGTCTCTGTTCTTTTAATGATGCAGTTGAAATACTATCAATGTTAGCAAAAAGAGTAACAATACTAAATAACGATAATCTATTAGCTCAAATTGAAGCTGATTCAGCTGCCGACAATTGGAATGAACAGTTAACCGAAGTATTAAATTTAAAAACAAAATACGACTATTATATTACACAAAATTCAGATAGCATATTAGTCGATGAATACAGATGTACATATACAATTATAAATCCATTTTTAAATAATGCCAAACAAACAATAACAAAATCGTTTTACTTTTCAAATGGCAATAAAATAGTATACCAAGAAACTCTTTAATATAAATCAAATGGAAGGATTTATATTAGAATATATGCCGTAATGAAAATTTTACAAGGAGAATACAAAATTAAGCCTATAGCTTCAAATAAAGAACTTTGGGAAGAGTTGGAAGAAAAATACAACGAACAACAACCTAAATTATATACAATGTCTCTTATGGGGTGGAATTACGAAGGGAGAGATAAATACATTAGAAAAATGAAAGCAGGTGATCCG
>CAXXLC010000034.1:0-27977 GCA_963677345.2 uncultured Saccharicrinis sp. | reverse complement strand
ATTAATAAATACCGGAATACTAAAACGTTCTTCGATTTTTCGTTTTAACGGAAAATTTTTCCAGGCTGGAATATTTGAAATATTAAGAATTTCGCCATTAGATGTATCTAAAAGACCAGGAACACCAATACCTATTGCCAAAGTATCAGGCAATATCACTTTCTCAATTACTGTAAATAAAGTATCTAATATTTGGCTAGCTTCTCTCAATGGATCCGTTGGCAACGAAAACGTTGATTTATTTCTTTATTTACAATACAACCTCCCTTTATTGACGTACCGCCTATGTCTACTCCTACTATTATTTCTTGATTCATTCTTATACGATATTAAAATTCAATGGCTCAAAATTGCTAAGAAATTAAGCCATTGAAGTATATATTACAATTAACCTTCCATTGATTTCTCAAGCTCACGTGCTTGCTGAAGAAAGTCTTCTACATTCATTTCTTTGAAGAAAATTAATCCGTGGCTGGCACGAATTTTTGGATCTTCGTTAGTATAGAAATAGTCCTTACCCAACAAATACTGAACATTTTCTAATTGCTCAGCCCATATTCTTTGAGCAAGAGTACTGAACTTACCATCATGTTCATAACTTGGAACGATGCATTTACTTGACTCAGATAACAATCGCTAAATGATTTATCCAACACATTCCAAACTATTAATACTTACAGGTACCATTACATTAACTTCTGATGGTGCAAATTTAAACCACACATTTCGGTATCCCCATATACGCAAGTTGCTCACATCCTCTTCTTTACTCCATAAACGCACTGCATCTGCAATAGCCTGTAAAACTTTATAGTGAGTATCAGGTCCACTTCCTTCAGGATCTAACGCCAGTGATATAACAGTAGGCTTCTCTTCCTAAGCTCTTCTAAAATTGGAGCTACGTCTCTTTCCCTGTTTGGCTGTTCTGTAAAAATATCTCCTGTATAAAATCCTAAACGTAAATGACGAACATTTTTCACCTGGACACCCGAATGAGCCCATACCAACTCCTCTTCAAACTCACGTATCATACCTTTGAGCTTTTGAATCTTCACAGGGTTCTTTTGACCATCATAGCTTTCTCTGATATTGGCTAAAATAGCATTTATCGTATTTCTTAGTTCTTCTTTATCCTGGACTTCCCAAACTGAAACAATGGCTCTCACAACACGGTGACACAATCCACGAACACGTTCTAAAGGCTCCTCAGACGCAACCTTTAATAAAAAGTGATATACATCTTTATCCCATTTATGCTTGTAACCACTTTCAAAAAAATCTGGATATTCTACCATCTGAATTCGGTTTTCATCCAACAATTTTTTTGTACTGTTTAGTGTTTCTGTTACAAAATCATTGGTTACTGCTGTAAATCCGGAAGTAAGTACCGAGAAAAATAGACTTATTTGGATTTTTTCCCTTAAAATACGATTTACATGCGGTTGCATACCTAACTGAATATCATCATGATGTGGACCTGTATGATAAAAAGTTTGGTTTTCTTCAGTTTTTAAACCATTAGATATTTTTGTTTTAACCGACTCCATAACCTCACGAACAGTATCTAGTGAAAGGTTAGGAATTATACTACAATATGGATCTGCCTTTAAGTCTGACAGTTCTAGTTTAGGCCCAAATTTATTGATTCGTTTACATAAATCTATAATCGCACGTTCTGTTTTTTTCCGGAGTCCAATCCCCTGTTCGATAATAAGCATCTACACTATCATTTAATTTTACACCAGAACTTTTTGTAATATAAAAGCGACTATTGGGCAAGCTCTGTAATACTGTAGCAGGATATAGTACTGAAGGCTCAGATTCTAATGCATTTTTAATAACAGTTGCTTTGGCTTCACCAGCTGCAAAGATCAAAGCAACTGCATCTTTATTATAGGTAATTGTTTCAAGACCTATAGTAATTACCAATCTGTTTTTTGACACCTCAATTCCACCAAGATCACCAGCTGCTTGAGCTTGAGTTTCAAAGTTTGTTTTTGTCAAACGTGTAGTAGAAAAATGATCTGAGCCTCTTGTATTGAAAGCAATATGTCCATCAGGTCCAATACCCCCAAGAAAGAAAACCAATACCTCCTTTTTCTCTGACTTTGCGTTCATATTGAACACACCAGTCATCAATCATAAAAATTGATTTCTGTTGCTCTTTTTCCTTTAATGTTTTGGCTTCTCTATAACGTAATGACAAATCAACATTACTATCAGGAAAAACTTCTGAGAAATGCTTACCATCAGCCAAAGCAATCTCATCAGAATTAATGAGCAAAGCACGGTCAGGATCTAATCCAAAACCTTTGATATAATATTCATTTACGTAGTGATAAAAGCTATAGTGTTGAGCTGAGTTAATAGGATAAAATTCATCTATCTGAACAAAATGAAGCTTGCTTAAATCCGGTTTTTTATCCACTTTTAATCCATTATCCTCACGAATCTTCTTACCTTTTGCATTATTCCAGTTTTCAAGCAAATACTGTGTCCATCTAATAAAATATTCTGGTGTTTTACCTGTCGGTAAACTAATTACACCTTCAGGATTTTCAGCTACCCATTCTAAAAAACGCAACGCAGTAAACATACCTAGTTGTGGAAAATTATCAACAGGTATATAAGGGACTTTTGTTGATATTGATTCAACATTTGCCTTCGCTAGATAAAATTTTTCAACATTTGATAAATTTTTCATGTTTTTATTATTTATTTTTCTCACATGAAACTTGCCAAGATAATAATCATCCTCATGAGTGAGAACCTATTCTCTTAGCCTTTTCCATCTGAATATTCTTAAATGTTAAATGATTTTTAATTTTTGTTGAACACTAAATATTCATCTGTATCACTTATATTGTGTAACCCAAATACAGATGAATATGAATTAGTGTCAAATATTAATGCTCTGAATTATAATCAAGCTCGTGTTAATTATTAATCAAATACAACTTCTTTAAAAAAAGCGGGTAAATGAAAATTTGGTTTTTTTGCTTTAATTGGATTCCATGACAAATAATGCGGAAACCGTTGTTTATCGCCACATTTATAAAAATTACAAGTTGGTTTGATCCCTTTAAAACTGTGAATTTTATCGTATTTAAAAACTTCTTTGGGTATCACCACACTAAGCTCCCAATCTGTTTTCCGATCTATGATCTCTATCCTATTTCTGCCTAAAGAAGGTTTAGTTTTTATCATTTCAAGTACATCTGCAGTCAACTTTTCTCTAAAGTCTCTAACAGATCCATAACCTCCCAAAATATTACCTATACAATTAAATTCCAGATTATAATAGTTTTTACCATCAAATGAAATAAAAAATTCAACACAACTGTCTTCATACACAGGTTCATTAAACTTTGTGTTTACCGCCTTAGCATTAGACTCCTGAACTATATATTTCAGATATAAATGTTGATCGTCATATCCAATAACAAAATCAGCCTTTACATCACTCTTATAATTCCAGTTATTATTTGAAATTGAATTTCTTTCAAGTTCTATATTATTAAACCAATCTTGAACTTGTTCTATTTTTCTTACTCTCATTCCTTTAGTCTTTAAACAAAAACGTATTACAAATATAGACATTAAACAATAGTGCACGTGCACTATTGTTTAATAATTAATTATATTTAACATTTAGTAGCTAGGTTTACTAACCATTAAAGCTTTAAATCAAGAGTAGTAGAAAAGAAAGACACTCGAATATACCCAAAAAATTTCCAAAACAATACACCTTTCACGTGCACTATAATGAGTACATAATAATCTTAAAAAACAATATTGATTGAATGCTAAATGCACCAATTTAAATGGTAGACAAACTTATTTATCGGAGAGAGGTGTTATATAATATCAAATAGTAGTATAATCTCTATAGTTTTCTTTTATAACTATTTCTATTGGTAATAATTTTATTTTAGGAACTTCTTTTTTAAAAGCAAGATGATCCACAAGTAGATTTATAGCAGAGTTTGCTTGTAAACCAGGATTTTGATAAATTAAAAACTCTATATTACCTTGTTTCAAATGCTTTCTATTTTCGTCAATTAGATCATAACCAACTAACACTAAATCAAGAAAATAAGCTTCTATTACATCAGCAACATAATGTACTTTTGACGTAGAAACATAAACTCCTTTAATTTTTGGAAATTCATGGAGTTGATGCATCATTTTTTTCTCCAGCAACCTTGGATTATCTATTTTTAAAATCTTTATTTTATCCTTTTGTAATCCATTTTTTATCAAATAATCTACAAAACCTCTTTCTTTTTCTTGAAGGTGTTTGGCATTAGCAATATCCTCATCTATATGAATAACTATATATTCATCATCTTCGCTCAATACTTTCTTTAATAAACTTGCTGCGGTTTCACCACTTTTTACTAGATCCTGCCCTACATGGCATAAAGTATTTTTTTCTTTTATATCTGTATTAAATGTTGCATAAGGTATACCTTTATCATAACATTCTTTAAAAAAATCTATGGCCTCATTATAAAAAATAGGTGCCACCAATACACCATCACATCCTTCTTTTAATATTTGTTTTGCATTATAAGAAAAACTAACCTCCTTAAAAGAATTGAATAAATACATACTTACATTTATTCCCAAAAAAGACAGATCCTTAATAGCTTGCTCTAAACCATCCATTGCCCTTCGCCAAAACGGATCAAAATCACCATCCGGAACCAAAACTGCAATTTTATACAACTCCCCCTTTCGTAAGGACTGAGCTGCTATATTGGGTTGATAATTAATTTTATCAAGAATTAACTTAATTTTATCGTAAGTACTTTTTGAAACTACACCTCGCCCATGAATTACCCTGTCGACAGTTCCCCTGGAAACACCAGCCATTTGCGCAATATCCTTTAGTGTATAATTTGATTTAGACTTCACCTTGTATTCCTTCTCTTAATATAAAATACAAAAGTGAAGAAAAAAAACAACTTTGACAATAAGCATATCGTTCACGTGCACACAAATACAAAAAAAAAGCTTTGCAAAATATTATATGCAAAGCTTTCCTAAAATTTATTATTAGCTATTATTAACAGATCATAAGTTTTTACAATCTCGTCAATAAAAAATTAGTTACTTTCTATTTTCTGACCATCTTCCCTATACAAGTCCACCGGCCCGTCTAATGAAACACCAATAACAGTAACCTGCTGATCTAAAACCTCACCTGGCAAATCAACATAGATTATTCCAGGCACTTCGCTCCAGCTTCTTTTACCAATAATTTTGTAATCCAGATTAGTATCTTCTCCAACCACCCATATTTTTTTGATATTATTTTTCAACCCTTTTATCATTAGTGATCCGTTAGGCTTATTATTAACATACAAATAGAGTGTTTGATGATCTTTTGATAAAGCTGTAGCACCGTAAAAATGACCATGCGGTATTCCTGCAACAGTACCATAAATAGACTCATGATGTTTATTCGTCCATCTACCTAATTCTTTTAATACACTAAGTTGTTCTTCAGGAATAGTACCATCTTCTTTAGGGCCAATATCTAACAATAAATTACCACCCATACTAATACATTCAATAAACATCTCAATAATTTGATTGGCTGTTTTATAATTATTATCATCTGGTTGGTAACCCCATGAATCATTTATCGTCATACACAATTCCCAATATTTGCTATCAGGTTTAGTTACAGGTAAACCTTGTTCCGGAGTATCATAATCGCCATATCCCTGCAAACGAGAATTTAAAACTACTTTTGGATTCCATTTGAACAAAGATTCACGAAGTTCTTTTGCTTTCCAATCTTCAGCAGTCTGCTCCCAATCCCCATCAAACCAAAACAAATCAGGTTTATATTGCTTAGATAATTCTTTTAACTGACCAAAATTAAACTTAACAAAACGTTGCCACTTTACAGGGTCGTCCGAATATCTTTTTTTATTTCTCAGAAAATTAGGATAATCGGGATGCGACCAATCTATAAGCGAATAATACAATCCTACTTTTAAATCTTTATCACGAAGCGCTAGACAAAATGGTCCAATTAAATCTCTTGCTGCAGGTGATTTTTTAACAAGACTCAAATCACTTTGTTTCGTATCCCATAAAGCTACACCATCATGGTGTTTTGAGGTAAGTACGGCATATTTAGCTCCTGATTCTTTAATAAGTTTTGCCCAATAATCAGGATCATAATTTTTGGCAGAAAAGCCATCCAACTGCTTCATATAGTCTTCATAAGAAATATGTCCGTTATGAAAAGACCATGATTCACCTATTCCATCTACACTATATATGCCCCAATGAATAAAAATACCAAGCTTCGCATCCTTAAACCATTGCATACGAGTTTCTTTATCATCATAGGTTTGCGCACATATTCTTGGCAAAGAAAGTACACTTATAATTAGATATAGGATAAATTTATATTTCATCTTTTTGTTTTTTTCTACTTGTAAATATCGCCAGGGTTTATTATTGATAATTCCTTTAACGCTTCTGAAATTTTGTGTACTATTAAATCATAACACTGTTTCCCTTTTTCAGGTGTTGCATTTTGAGGATTACCAATACCAGTATCCACAGATACTTTAGACCAATTCCTAGGAGTCCACAATAAACCAGACTGCATACATTCTAGTTTAAAACCATTACTTTTACCCTTACCAGCCTCCTGAATTTTAATTTCTCCAGGAAATAGATGTTGCATTAATGATGTTTCCATTTCGCCTGCATGGTCTCCTGGAATATCGAAAATAGACAAACACTCCTTCATCCTAAACCAATCAATAATTCCAATAAATAAATTAGAAAACTGAGATTGTAGTTCTCTTATAATTGGTTTAAAATCGTTACCGCCATGACTATTTACTATAATAACTTTAGTAACCTTTTGGATTTGAAGAGAAACTAGTATATCTTCTAAAATAACTTTTTGGGTGGACGGACGAGTATGTAAACAGAAAGGCAATTCTATTTGTCCTGGATTTTGAACTCCCAATGGTATAGGAGGTAGTACCATACAATGCACATTATATTCCCAGGCCAACTCAGCAGCTCCGCATGCAAGCTTATATGACTCTAAAGTATCAGTACCATAAGGTAAATGAAGGTTATGTGGTTCTGTTGCTCCCCAAGGAAGTATAGCAATCTCATATTTTCTATTTTGAACAGTACCCCAATTAGTATGATTAAGTATCCAAGGTGTATCTTTAAAATTTTCCACTTAAAATATTGTTTTATTTTGGATGCATTTTGTTCACACTTTGTTTTACAAATCTCTTTTTTTATGTTAACACAAAGGTGTATATTTCTAAGAATAGTACAATGCAGTAATATCCAAACCTTATTGTCAAAATTCTAATTATTTGTTTTGAGGCTTTTTATACTTATCTTTCCCACTTGTTAACCATTCCAAAGAAAAACTCACAAACTGATTTGCTTGATATCCATCTTTTTCAAAAAACAAGCCGATATCTCCATTTTGCAAAACAGTCATTGAAGAATATGCAGCTCCTCCAGTATAAATGGTTTTTCCTTCGCTCCACGTTTTTCCTTCATCATAGCTAATTCGTACTGTCATATTCTTACGTCCTTTGATCTGTTTGGCATTAGAAAATAACAAACGGTTTTTATCATAACCATCCTCCACTGATGTATAACGGATGATACTTGCATTACATGCTGGATCTATTAGAGTTGTATCACCATAACTATGCCATGAAGCACCCCTGTCTTTACTGATATGAATATAACGATATCCTAGTTCTTGCACACGACTATTAACCATCCAGTCTCCATTTGCTAATTCTATTATCTTTGATTCATCAAAAGGTAATATAGCGTTATTAATTAAAAACCAGCTTTTACCATGATCTTTACTACCGAAAACATGCCCCCCCTTAGTTAAATTAACCATAGTATGCAACAATGTGCCATCTCTTAGTTGAATACCGCGGCCTGAAGTAATAAATTTAAAGTCATTTTTCCATCCAGGAAGTGCTATTTGATGTGTAATATCACGTGGTTTACTCCATGTTTCGCCATTATCTTTACTACTTACTACATGAAAATAATACACGTCTTTTTCCTTATCCAGATCCATGAAATTATAAAACAGGAATATTTCCTTTGTTTCTCTATCTACAATCATAGATGGATCAGAAGCGGATTGACCTAACGGAAAATCCACAACACATTCAATTTCTGACCAGTTTTTCCCATTATCCGAACTTCGTCGAATTACAATGTTTATATCTCTACTCCATTTCAAATCTCCACAGGACGGAACACGCTCGTCTATTGCTGCCACTATATCTCCATTGGGAGCGGTTACAATTGCAGGTATTCGATAGCAGGAAACACCTTTTTGCATATTTGTATTAAAAATATCCTGACTAATTTTAACATCATTTGCAATATTACATTCAACTTTTTGAGCAAATAAGTTTATTGAAACTAGAAATACTAAAACAACCCCTATTCTTTTCATGTATATTTTTCTATTTATACTGTGATTATTATTGTTACAAAACTACCCTTTAGTGAAATATGGAATAAGGTAAAAATGTTACCAAAAGAGGGTAACAATCTTACCTTATACTTTTGTTAATTTGAATAACAAACGTTATTTTTCACTCCAAAAGATATTAACCAATTAAAAAACTGGTTCAACAGTAAAACTAAACTCATATTTATCAGCAGGCAGAGTATACTGTTCATAAGGCTGAGCTCCCCATGAATTATCTCCGGCTACTCCCATTTGTTTTAAATCAAAGGTAATAAATACTCCATCCCTCTTATTGATATCATTAATATGCCTATTTTCATTGTGCGTTTTCTGATCAAAATCTTCAATAGGATTATGCAAGGCAGAAAATCCTAATGTTGGTGTACCACTAAATCTAATACCTAAACCATTATTTTTTCGTAACTCAAACCAACGAACATCTGTTTTATACCCATTTTCTTGTGGTCGAACGTATGGTTCGTATTGATTCTCAACTTTATCATGATACAAACCGACAAAGGCACTATGATTACGATCACAATAATTTTCATGAGGACCACGTCCAAAATATTTTAAATTATCAAATTCGACAGGCAACTCCATCCGCATCCCAAACCGTGGTAAATCAGGTAATTCTTTCTTACCTGGAGTAAAATGATTGGTCACAAAAATACGTCCATTCCCTTGCACTTTATATGTAATAACCTGCGTGGATTCAATTGTTGGTAATTTTAGTTCCACTACCACGCATACAGAGGTAGTTGTTATTGCATCCAGACTTATTTTTGAGACCTCTAGATTATTTGAGGTTTCCCGCCAAACACCAAGTCGACCAATCATATTGCTTCCTTTATCATTATCGTTAGGAGCACGCCAATAATTAGCAACTGGTCCTTTTTTAATTAAAGAATTACCATTAACTATCCATTTATTAATCGTACCTCGTTGTTTATCAAAGCTGATACTAAAATTTTGTCCTTTAATATCAATGCTTTTATCTTTATCTACAGCATTAAGTGGTGCACTGTATTCTCCTTTTGTCTTTGGATGCACCGGCATCTGTAAAGCAAACTGATCATGTGCAACCTCATAACCTTCTTCCAAAAATAACTTTGGTTGTTTCAAACGAACAGAGAAATCAATGAAATATTCGCAACCAGGTTGCCCTTGATTAAAAGGCAAATCAATGGTTACAATTTTACTTTGGTGGGGTTTTATATTAACCTGAACCAACCCATGATAAATTTCCTTACCATTTTCACTAATACTCCAACGAATATCATAATCATTCAAATTTATAAAATCATGGAAGTTGGTTATTTTATATTGTCCCATTGGCAAACTGTCATTACTAAAACGTACGTATTGATAGACATATTTTACTTCCCACAAACCTGGTTGAGGCTTCATATCCGGGTAAATAACTCCATTGCAAACAAAATTATCATCGCTGGGCATATTCTCACCATAATCACCACCATAAGTATAGTATGGTCGACCGGAATTGTCATATTCCAGAAGCCCCTGATCAATCCAATCCCAGATATATCCTCCTTGCAATTGCTTGTTATTACGGTCGTAAATCACATCCCACAAATCCATAAGATTACCTGTACTATTTCCCATAGCATGAGCATACTCACTCATAATCATCGGTTTACTTTGGTGTTTAGATGCATATTTTTTTAGTGCATCAACTCCAGGATATTGAGGACAGAATAAGTCTGTATTATCCCCCATTTCTGCACGTTCATAATGAACAGCTCGTGATGGGTCGCGATGTTTAATCCAGTCATAAACAGTCTTAAAATTTTCACCATCCCCAGCCTCATTTCCCATAGACCATACAATGATACAAGGATGATTCTTGCTGCGTTCGACCATACGAATATTTCGGTCAAGATGAGCTTCTTGCCACTCTGGATTTTTAGCTAATGAATACTTTCCATAATACATACCATGAGATTCAATATTTGCTTCATCAGTTACGTATATACCATATTCATCGCATAAATCGTAAAATCGGGGATGATTGGGATAGTGGGAATTTCGAACTGCATTAATATTAAATTGCTTCATTAACTTTATTTCATGAAGCATATCTTCCTCATTAATCACATGACCTGTATATTGGTTATGCTCGTGACGATTTACACCTTTAATGAGCACTTGAACTCCATTAATATAAAACACCCCATCAATAATTTCTATTTTACGAAAACCCACTTTAGTGGAAACAATTTCATTGTTACCCTTATCATCAGTTAGCTCAAGAACCAGTGTATATAAATCAGGTGTTTCAGCGGTCCACTTTAAAGGTTGATCTATCACATCATCAAAATGCAATTTTAACATTTCCTTTTTATGGATGGGAGCATTTAATGTTTTATGGGCAACGACTTTTTCCTGTTGATCAAACAATTGATAACTAAGCTTATAATTTCCTGAACGAAAATTCTTCTCGTGATTTTTTAGTTCCACATCAACCGAAAGTTTACCATCACTGTATGTATTATCAAGATCTGCATTCACAAAGAAATCACGAATACGAACCTTCGGTGTTGAGTAAATAAATACATCACGCTCAATACCACTAATCCGCCAAAAATCCTGACATTCAAGATACGAACCATCGCTCCAACGATAAACCTCAACAGCCAATGTATTATCTCCTTTCTGCAAATACTTAGTGATATTCCACTCTGCTTCAGTTTTGCTGCCCTGACTATATCCTACTTTTTGCCCATTAACCCAAATATAAAATGCTGATTTAACAGCTCCAAATTGAATAAAAACTTCACGACCATTCCAACTTTGGGGCACAGTAAAATTACGACGGTAAGACCCAACAGGATTATAATCATGCGGTACCTGTCCGGGATTAGCCGGATAGATTTTATCTACAAATTTTATTTCGTCAGAAACCGGAGCTTTATAACTAGCAAACTCATACTGATGATTACAATAAATAGGCAATCCATAACCCTGTAACTCCCAATTTGATGGCACTTTTAAATCATCCCATTCACTTACATCATATGTTGGTTTAAAAAAGTCATGAGGGCGATCTGCCGGTTTACGCACCCAATTAAATTTCCATGTTCCATTCAAACTTTTATAATATACTGATGCCTGGTGCTTATTAGACAATGCCTTTTCAATAGTTTCAAATGGCATCATTGAAGCATGTGGTATCTCCTTATTCTGATTAAACATATTTGGATTTTCCCAATCAGACTTCTCTTCAGCTACTACATTTGATGTTATCGATAAAAGAGCTCCAAATATCAGGAGGGTGATAAAATAATATTTTCTCATTTCAATAAATCCTTTAATATTGTTAATTTTTCTTTTTAATAGGCTCACTATAACCTGATTCTTTAGAGGTTAATGTACATTAAATTGTCCAGCAGAATCAACGTTATTGGTATTTCTAACACTTGTTGTTCCACCCCCTTTCAAAGTCAACTCAACCGGTTTATTAGACTTCCAGGCACCACGGGTAAAATCAGGTATATTAATTGGTTTGGAACCGTTAGCGATAGACCATTCACTTAACGGTGTTATACAACTCCAGGCTGCAGCATCATATACATCCATATCCATTGGCAGGCCATTACGTAAACAGTCAATCAGACGCCAATCCATAATAAAATCCATACCTCCATGACCTCCAACCTTTTTAGCCATACTACCCACCCGACGCACTATTTCTGGGGTATACTTATCCCACAACTCTTTCATCCCTGAGTCATCTGCTACGTCATGTCCAAATGCTATATGCTGTAATGGCCATTTTTGAGCAAAACATTTTGTACCACTTAACATATGAATACGAGAGTATGGACGAGGAGAGCTAATATCATGCTGAATCAGAATAGTACGTCCCTTCACGGTACGAATCATCTGCATATCCATGTTGCCCCGCATATGTTTTCCTAAAAATTGCTGCAAATCAGAACGCTCAGGCACTAATTCTTTAATACGCCTGGCAAGTGTAAAATCATCCGACATCATTGCTGTTAAAAAATCCATACGATCGCCCCGGTTAATATCCATCGCCTGACAAATAGGTCCTAGTCCATGAGTAGGATAGACATTGGCTTTGCGTGTATTTTCATGCAAACGCCAAAGCTTATCATAAGCACCATCACCACCCGGTTTATCATCTTGTGGTATATTAAAATGCCAGTAATCCAAATCATGTATATAAGCTCCTTCACCATGTATTAAATCACCAAATACACCCTGACGTGCCATATTTAGTGTTAGTAATTCAAAAAAATCGTAACAACAATTTTCCAATATTACACAATGCTTCTTTGTTTGTTCAGAAACTTCAACAATCTCCCAACACTCGTCCATTGTTTTAGCTGTTGATACTTCAACAGCGGTATGTTTATCTCCTGTCATAGCAGCAACCGCAACAGGTACGTGCCATTCCCAAGGTGTTGCGATATAAACCAGGTCTACCAGGTTGCTATTACATAAATCCTTAAAAGCAGTATCACTTCCTGTAAATTCTTTAGCCTTTGGTAATCCTGCATCCTCAAGTATTTTTTGAGCACCATCCATAGCAGCCTGTCTTGTATCACAAATTGCGGTTACCTCAACACCTTCAATATACGTCATACGCTTTACAGCCGGTGTTCCCCTGTCTCCAATACCTACAAAACCGATACGCACTGTTTCTAGTTTGGGAGCTGCATATCCACACATATTAAAATGCATTTGGGGTTTGCGCTCTGCATTTTTACGAATATATGTTAGATGCTCACTTTCGTTTTCTCTTGTTGAACACCCTACTAAAGGTGCAGCTGATACTACTCCGGCTCCTAAAGCCATATTTTTAAGAAATGATCGTCTGTTTGATATCATAATTAATAGTGATAGTTTTTTCTATATCATATAAAACTCCAGATAACAACGTATCTAGATAACTAGTATTTAACAACATACCTTATGTTTCTTTCTATTTCTTCCCTTATTTCCCAATCTGCATTAATGGTAATATAGATATCATCCATAATTGATAATTCTTTTACAGCTATAATCTCATTTAAAGCTTTCATTGAAACTTGATGTTCATTGAAATTTTAGTTTTTAATAAAAAAAACAGATATCCAATAGTTTCAAGATATAAGGAGCTAAGATTGCTGTAAAGATTCCATTTATAATAAGACCGATACTTGACAATGCACCAAAATTTGGACTAATTTCCAACGATTTTGAGGTTCCAATAGCGTGTGCTGCACTTCCCATTGCCAGACTTTGAGCAATAGGATTACTGACTTTAAACAACCTTAATATAGTATATCCAAATACAGCTCCGAAAATACCTACTACTATTACAACTGAAGCTGTAAGCGGAACAATACCTCCTAATGACTCTGAAACTTCAATTGCAATTGGCGTCGTGACAGACTTTGGTACTAATGATAAAATAATCTCTTTTGAAGCCCCCAAAAGTGAAGCAATCAATACTACTGAAACAATTCCCGTGATGCACCCTATCAATTGTGAAATGATAATATGTAAAGCCTGTTTTTTGATATTTTTTAATTGTTGATAAAGAGGAACACCTAAAGCTACTATTGCAGGTTTTAGAAAAAAATCGATGTATTTACCTCCTTTGTGATATGTTTCATAATCAATATGAAATAAATGCAGGAATAATATAACAATGGAAATAGTTAACATGATAGGATTTAAAATAATAACCCTTGTTTTTTCCTGTAGCCTTTGAGCTCCATAATATATACCTATCGTAAAAGCTACAATAACTAATTCATTTTGAAATAGAGTATTCATCAAACTTTTTATTAATTTTTAGGAAGTTTATTTTTTGTTTTTTCTCTTAAATATTGGTGCGTCCATCCAGTAACGACAAATACGAGGATGGTACTTCCTAAAGATGAAATAAGAATGGTCCAAAATGAAGAAATAATCATATCAGAATACAACATTAAAGCTATACCTGCAGGAACAAAATAGAATGGTAACGTTTTGACTAAAAAGTCAGAAATACCTTTTACCCATGTCAACTTTATCCATCCTAAATGTAAAAGTATTGTGAGTAATAACATTCCAATTATACTCGATGGAACCTTAATGGGAGTAAAATTCACAATTATCTCACCCACTGCCAAGCAACCAAAAATTACACTTGTTTGTCTTATCATCTTATATTTCTCTCAATAACACAATTTACTATAATCAGATTCAATTATATTATTACAGTTTTATAAACTGTTTTACATATACTTAATGATTTGTAGCATTTTTTATAGCCTCAAAATGCTTTATCATTTTTTTCACTTGTTCCGGTCTATCTTCTGCCAAATTATGTTTTTGGCCAGGATCTTCCTTTAAATTATAAAGTTGCATAGTGGATGAAAACCCGGTTTCCATTTCAACACCCCATGGTACTTTTTTACTACCTTTATAAGGGGGGATAAGTACCCACTGATCTTCATGAAAAGCTAAACGTCCTTGTAAGCCTTCTGAAATATATTGTTTCCTTCCTTTCTTTGAATTACCGGTAAGAACAGGAAATAACATTTGACTATCTGGTCGTTTATTATCTACCTGCAGTAATTGTGCTAATGAACCATAAATATCAACCTGAGATATTAAAGCATCAGAAACCTTTGGATGGATATGTCCTTTCCAGCGAACAATAAACGGAATATGTGTACCCGCATCGTATAAGCTATATTTACCTCCTCTAAGATTTCCCCAAGGAGTATGCTCACCCAATAATTCAGCTGCTTTATCCTGATAACCATCATCCAGAACAGGACCATTATCACTTGAAAAAATCACCAAGGTATTTTCTGATAAACCCAGATTATCGAGCGTATTTAAAAGCTCGCTAACACACCAATCGGCCTCAAGAATAGCATCTCCTCTAGCTCCCATACCAGACTTACCTTCAAAACGTTGATTTGGCACACGTGGTACATGTGGCTGATGCAAGGCATAAAATAAGAAAAAAGGTTCGTTTTGATTTTGCTTTACAAACTGCGTTGCTTTAGCAAGAAAGGTATCAGCCATATCTTCATCAATCCATAATGCTGTTTGACCTCCAGTCATATATCCAATGCGCGAAATTCCATTATTAATACTCATATCATGTCCATGACTTGGAAACATTTTCAATAATTCAGGATTCTCTTTACCAGTAGGTTCACCTTTAAAATTTTTATTATAACTAACTTTTATTGGATCATCTTTATCTAGATTAACAACATTTCCATCCTCAACATAAACAGTTGGAACACGATCATTAGTAGCTGCCATTATATAAGAATAGTCGAAACCAACAGAATTTGCTCCCTGAACAATAGATTGATTCCAATCAATATTTCCATCTCCTAAGCCCAAATGCCATTTACCCACAACTCCTGTTGTGTATCCTTGTTGTTTTAAAAGCTTGGGTAATGTTGGAGATTCTGGATCTATTAATAAAGCAGCATTACTCGGAAGAACAGCTGCCCGTTTATTACGCCAGGGATACTCTCCTGTTAACAAACTATATCGACTAGGAGTACATGTTGCAGATGTTGCATAACCATTGGTAAAGCGAATTCCTTCGCTGGCCATTTTATCAATAGCAGGTGTATGAATTTTACCTGATTGATAGCAGCTAACATCCCCTATCCCCAAATCATCGGTATAAATAATAACAATATTGGGTTTTTGTTGACTCTTTTGCGAACAAGATGCAAAACAAATCAACAAAATAACCATACTCAATAAAAACCTCATCTTTTATCTTTTTATTTACTACTTAAAATAATTTATTAATATTACTTGATGCAAAAAAGATTATAACTTGAAGATATCAGATTCGACCCGACATGAACTAAATATTTTTTGTATTTGATTTAAAATATCAGGGTGTTCATCAACCAGGTTATGACTTTCTGCAGGATCAATTTCTAAATTATACAATTCTATCGGGGCATCTGGATTGTTACTTACCCCATACTGCACAGCTTTCCATTTACCCATCCTTATCGCTTTACGACCGCCTAAGACAGGAAATTCCCAATACAAAAATTCGTGAAGTTTTTGCTCTCCTTCTCCTGTTAAAGTAGGCAATATTGAAATACCATCAATATCATTAGGCTCTTTTTGTCCGGCAATATCTGCAAATGTTGGCATCATATCCCAAAAAGCAGATATTAAGTCAGATGTTGCACCTTTTGGGATAGTTCCAGGCCAACTAGCAATAAAAGGCACTCGAATTCCTCCCTCATACAAATCTCGTTTATAACCACGAAATAATCCGTTACTTTTAAAATAATCGGGTTGTGCCCCACCTTCTTTATGAGGACCATTATCAGAAGTGAAAATTATGATTGTATTATCAGTTAATCCTAATTCATCAACTTTTTCAATAATTTCGCCAACCTGCTCATCTAATAAATGCACCATTGCGGCAAATGCAGCATGCACTTCAGGTTGAGAGCCATAAGCTCCGCAACGAAAACCAGGTCCGTCATCCACCCCATGATAACAATATTCCGGATCAAATTTACCTCGATACATTGCCATATACTTTTCAGGAACTAATAATTCAGCATGTGGTATAATAGATGGCACATAACAGAAAAATGGTTCGTTTCGATGCTGTTCGATAAATTCAAGCGTTTTTTCATGAATTAACTGAGGAGCATAAATTCCTGTTTCTTTACCAGCATTGGCCTTTAAAACCAAGCTATCCTGATTATCACGCAAAAAATATGGGTAATAATTATGACCCAAACGTTGACAATTATAACCAAAAAATGTATCAAATCCCTGATAATTAGGATCTCCTTCGGAACCAGGATACCCCAATCCCCACTTACCAAAGGCCCCGGTAGCATAGCCATTTTCTTTTAACATTTCAGCTATAGTAAATACATCTTTACTTAAGGGTTGCTGACCCTCGGGGCTTATTTCTTTGTTTCCCCTGATAAAAGTATGACCTGTGTGTTGCCCTGTCATTAGTGACGATCGCGAAGGAGCACAAACTGTACTGCCTGAATAATGCTGAGTAAAAAGCATCCCACTATCTGCCAGTTTATCAATATTTGGTGTTGAAAATTTTGTTTGTCCGTAACAACTCAAGTCACCGTACCCCAGATCATCAGCCAGTATATAAATAATATTGGGTTTTTGAGTTTTTTCCTGCTTTGAACAGGATATTGTCCCAGCTAAAAGCACTCCGACACAAAATAGATTAAGTAAATAATTTATTATCTGATTCATCTGTTTATTAATTTTTTAGTTCATCTTTTGCGGGCTCAGTTTCTGGCATAATTATTTTATTAAAATAATTTACTCCCATTGCATCAAAACGTTTAAAGTGTCCTTGCAGTCTTTTTGCAAAATCATCGAAGTTACGTTTTTCAAAATCAAGCCATCCCACTTCTGCAATAGCGCAAGCCCTCGGATAAGCCATATATTCAACATAACTACTTTCGTTCATATACTCGGTCCAAACGTTTCCTTGAACACCAATAATATGTTTAGCTTCTTCCGGGGTCAATTCTCCTGCTAAAGGATTATACGAATACACTTTACTTAATGGCAGGTAACCTCCTATTGCCAATGGTTCTTCTTCAGCCTTGTTTTGATAATAATCCAGATAAAAATGAGTATTGGGAGTCATAATTACATTATGTCCTTGCTTTGCAGCTTCTTCACCTCCTTTAATACCTCTCCACGACATTACCGTTGCATTAGGAGCCAATCCACCTTCTAATATTTCATCCCATCCTATGATATCACGTCCACGAGCATTCAGGAATTTTTCAATACGGTGAATAAAATAACTCTGTAACTCATGTGCATCTTTGCAACCTTCTTCTTTCATGCGCTTTTTACATTTAGGACACTTCTCCCAACTTGCTTTCGGACATTCATCGCCTCCAATATGAATATAATGAGAAGGGAAAATATCCATTACTTCGCTCAGCACATCTTCTAAAAACCCAAACACCTTCTCATTTCCAGCACAATACACATCTTCAAAAACACCCCATTCCTTAGCCACTTCATAAGGACCTCCGGTACATCCTAATTCAGGATAGGCAGTCAAGGCTGCTTGTGCATGGCCGGGTAATTCTATTTCCGGAATGACAGTAATAAAACGATCAGCCGCATATTTCACAATTTCTTTGGCCTGTTCCTGGGTGTAAAATCCGCCATAACGTTTACCATCATATTTGCGAGGTTTAGTACTTAAATGACCAACTAAAGTTTCATCACGAAAAGCTGCAACCTCTGCCAGTTTAGGGTACTTTTTTATTTCTAACCGCCAACCCTGATCTTCGGTAAGATGCCAGTGAAAAACATTCATCTTATGTAAGGCCAATAAATCAATATACTTTTTTATGAAATCAACAGGAAAAAAGTGACGCCCCACATCCAGGTGTAATCCACGATATGAAAAATGAGGAGCATCATTAATTTCTACTGATGCAACCGTCCAATCAATATTTTTTACCGGCTCTTTTGATTCTATTTCTACAGGCATCAATTGACGAATGGTTTGAAAGCCATAAAATAAACCTACTGGATTATTGGATTTCACCAAAATACCTTTGTCAGTTACTAATAATTGATAACTTCCTTCAGCACCTTCATATTTTGAATCTTCTACAAAAAGGATGGAATTTTTAATCACATCACTATTTTCTGTAATTTCAACTTTTAACTGAACTCCTGTAGCTGGTTCAACAAAATTTGCAAACGCCTGAGCCACAAATTGGCTATTTCTGCTACCCTTATAACATATTTTCGTAGACTTATTGATCTTAAAACTACCCCTCATTGCCTTGAGTTGCTGCGGATAAGGCACCAGGTTATACTCATTGCTTTTTTGCTCACATCCAGTTGCCAATAATATTAAAAAGGCAACAATGAGCGTACTTAGTTGTTTCATCATTTTGTGTTTATTTTGTTATTAATAATTATTATATGATTTATCAACACAATATTTAACCAAATAATAAGGTCTATTCCATATTCCCCGTAATTTGATTTTAAAAAGTTCAAAAAACTAAAATTTAAAAAATTCCTTTGAAGGCAGTTTAATTTCCTTCATTTTCATATTCAAGAACTCCACTTTTTTACCTAATACATCCCCCTCTGTCACATTATCCTTAATTGTCACACTTTTGCAAGCATCCAAAGTAATGCCAGCCTTCCGTTTATGAAATGGCTTAATCGCTGTGCTGCGAATCAAGGTATTATTTATAAACTTCAAACCATCCACTGATTTGGCATACAAAATGGGATAATCAAATGGATGGAACGTATTATTTTCAATGGTGATGTTTCGATGAAAAGGATATTTGGACTGTGGTTCCGGAATCTCAGGCAGGATGCTGATAATGGCTTCGCAAAACTGATACATCGACGACATACACGGATATTCAAAGGTATTATTTCGGATTATCACATCCCTCACCGCTCCCGACTCATACCAATAATTGGCATCTCCGGCAATAAGGATAGCCGAACCGCTCGACTCGAAAATATTATTTTCAACGACCACTTTACCGGGAGTTGAAATCAGCAGCCCGCGTGCCCGACAGCTACCAAACTTGCTATCGCGAATTTCCACATCAGGTGTCCAGGTGAGGTTTTCAAGCGCTGCGCCAGCTTTAATTTCTTCTGGTAGTTGAGTAGTTAACTCAACCACAAACTCCTCCTTATTCAATGCTTTGAAGGTTTCAATGACGCCATAACCAACTGTGCGCATACTTTTGTTTTCGATAAAACCAACCCTCTCACCAGCGTGGCCCCAAACCATTCCGGCACTCATGTCGTGCATGAATCGGCATTTTATTTTATTGGGTGCAAGAATTTCGGTAATCCGCACACATGTACCATGCACATTAATCGGGTCATCCATCAATCCGGCCCACTCGCAGTTTTCAACCATAATTTGCCCCTTACAACCCATAAAGTGAAATCCGTCATCGTGGCCGCTTAAAAAACGCCCTTTTGCTTTATTAGGAATCACTTTGACATCCTTGAAAGAGATATTTTCGGTATACTGCGATAATATACCCAACCCAGCTGTGTGATACATACGAACGCCCTCGATTGCAATATCTTTGCTATTGACCAGGAACATTCCAGCATGGTCGCGCATACTGTGTCTCAACACCAGCCAATTACCAACTTTGGGGTGACGCGTGAAACCTCCTTCGCGGTATATTTTCACCCCCCCAAGCTCCATTTCTTTGGCTTTATAATTTTGCCAGCCATAGCCCAAGGCTTGCTCATCTCCGGTGTAGGGCTCTACAAAACGGGTATCCGGTTGAAACTCCATGATTTCATGCAAGGCTGATTTCCATCCTTCCCCGACAAAAACCAACTTATCATTTTCAATAATATAAGGAGATTCATGCGTATTAATACGAATGGTAAATCCCTCATTATCGGACAAAACAACTTCGCCCTGCGCCGTTAACGGGATATCCCAATCAACGCTGAAGTTTTTCAGACTAATATTTGCTGAATTATCCACCGTAACCGGTTGCATCCTATCATGAAAGATAAACTCAGAGCCATTTCCATCAAGTGTCACATTGGTCATTTCTTCCAGCAAAATCGCCAGTTGCTTGGGATTAATATCGTAGGTGTTCGATTCAAAATACTCTTTCTCGATACAATGATGTGGCCAAAAATCGTAACGTCCTTGAGGGAAATACAATACCATATTATTCTTCCCTTCCATCATTGCAATTGCCTTATTAACAAAAGGAGTGGCATTTTTACGCGTATCTGGTAAAAGTCCTATATCAGCAACAGATAACGTGTCTTGAGCTGACAAAACATCAACCTTTATTATTAAAAGTAGAATTATCAAAAATCTTAAATCCAAAATTATATTCTTCATAAATTTTCTTTTTGATACATATTAACATTATTGTTAACATCAAATAAACCAACCTGAAAGCGACTTAGATTTTTGTAAAAACAGCTTGCTAAGTCAGATATAAAAGCCTGACAAATGCAATCATATATTTTATATTATTTGCAAACTGACTTTATGATCTGAATGAGCAAGCTACCATGGTTCTGGACTCCAAGTAAAGTCTTATTCACTTGGAGAGTTTAAAAAACGAATACTTCAATAGTGAACAATTTATTTTGCCACCTTTTACTTAGAATTTCCTTTAAACTAATATTTAATTATCAACATCTCGCAATTCCCATACTTTAACATAATCAATTGCCATTTCATAAGGAAAGCCTGAAGTGTCATTTACATTTCCAGGCCAAAAATAGGTACCTGACTCTCCTTTATCAGCACAAGCATAATTAAGAATAATGTAGAAATCCGTTTCAAAAGGCCACCTGGTTCCATTAGTTGAGTTTTTAACATAAGTAAGCGTTGTTTCTCCATTAACCTGAAACACTATTTCATTTTCAGATTTAATAATACCATAGGTATTATAATCATCAATATTAATGTCTTTAGTTATACTTGGAGCAGGAGTTAACTCTTGACCTTGAGTCTTTGATAGGTGAACAACCTGATATATAAACTCATCACTATTCAGATGTTCCATTACATCAATCTCACCACAATCAGGCCATCCACTGTATACAGCATTTTGAGGCATAAGCCAAATGGCCGGCCATGCTCCCTGACCTGACCTTGTAAATTTAGCTCTAACTTCAAGCTTACCATACTTAAAACTGTATTTGCCAATAGATTGAATAGCTCCGGTCTCTGGTAAATTTGTATCTTCATTCCAACGTGCCCACATATGCAAAGCTCCATCAGAAACCTCGGCCAAAGAGGCATCATTGGGTACTACATACTTATTCCAGGCTGAGGACCATGACTGCGTTTGATAACTTGTCCAATTTTCGGTATCATAAGCTGTTCCTTCAAAGTTATCTTCAAACACTAACGCCCACTCTTGTTCTACAGATGGCGTTTGTTCTTCTAAAGTTTCTTGTTCATCTTCTTTTTCAATCGGATCATCTTCCTTATCACATCCTGTGAAAAATATAATTATTAAAACATAAAAAATTAAATTGTTTGATTTTAAATTCATAATTACTTTATATGATATAGATTTAAATTAATTATTTAAATTTTGTTTACTCATTAATGGTATGTATACTTATGCTGAAAAACAAAGGGTTATTTTCATACCTACACTATTATTTTACAATTTGTAGATTGTGATTAATCACAGTCTACATAAGCAATATTCTACTCCACAATAATTTCATCTGCAAATATCCAAGCTGGTTTGCCTGCTCCATTATGCCCCTGAGGACACACGGTACTAACTGCTCTTACCCTTATAAAACGAGCCTTTAATGCTTCAAAAGACACTTTAAAATCGTAAATCTTTTCTGCTTGATCCGGAGCTACCGGGTTAAGGACTTCTCCAACCTGCTTATATTTTCGTCCGTTAACTGACGTTTCAAATACAACTTTTTCAGGCATAAAAATCCAATCTACATACTTCTGCAAACACCCTAAAGCAATACTACTCACACTCTTTACGTCTCCAAGATCAATATTAGCTACAAGGTCTTTCCCTACTATTCCATGCCAATACTTTCCAACATTTCCTGTGCCCCTAACACCATCGGTTAAAGAGTTTGATCCATTAGCCTGGTAGTATCTGCTAACAGGATTTAAATAATCAACATTACGACCTACAGCCTGGTGAACAACGAAATGCTGACTTGCAGCTTCCTGTCCCATCACTTTGCCATTTACCACTGAAACGGCTTTCAAGTAGACTGAGGAGATTATATTCACTGGTTCTGAATACTTTAAACTTTTACTATCAGGCTCACTTCCATCTATAGTATAGTAAATTTCAGCATCAGGGAGTTCTGTTGAAAGCTCAACCTGCAAACTCCCATTGCTGGAAACAGGTTTAATAGCTACTGTTGCATTTCCTGCACAATAATTCAAACCTTTTTGCTCATACGTCTTAAAGTGTTGTTGTATACGCTTGTTAAAATCAATCCAATCTTTGTTTTCTGCAGGTGACCATACTACTTCTGCCAAAGCTGACATACGAGGCAATACCATATATTCTAAATGAGATACTGTTGGAATATATTCAGTCCACACATTGGCCTGTGCACCTAAAACATGTTGTTTACTTTCTGTAGGCAGGCCAGCAGGTATAGGCTCATAATCGTAAACAGTTTTGAGGGTATTAAAACCACCAATAGCCAAAGGTTCTCCTGCCGGTCCGGCCTGATAGTGATCAAAATAACAAGGTTTTCCGGGAGTCATCACAACATCGTGTCCCATCTTTGCTGCTTCGACTCCTCCGGATTCTCCACGCCAGCTCATCACGGTTGCCTGGGGAGCTAAACCACCTTCAAGTATTTCGTCCCAGCCAATTAATTTACGATTCTTACTTAACAAAAACTTTTCAATCCTTTTAATAAAGTAGCTTTGAAGTTCATGCTCATCTTTCAAACCTTCATCATGTATTCTTTTTTGACAACGTTCACATTTTTCCCATGAAGTTTTATTTACTTCATCTCCCCCAATATGAATATAAGTAGAAGGAAACAAATCAATTACTTCTGTTAAGATATTTTCAAGAAAATCAAAAACTGAATCGTTACCCGCACAATAGTTTGATGAAATACCTGTATAATCACCTCCGGTTAAAGGTAATTGTGCTTTTTGATTACACGATAACCCAGGATAGGCAGCAATTGCAGATGCTATATGTCCGGGCATTTCTATTTCAGGAACTATGGTTATATTTCTAAGAGCCGCATACTCAACAATTTCCTTAATTTGTTCCTGTGTATAATAGCCGCCATAATCAGGTGTTTCTCCTGGTTTAGCCTGCGGACGTTGACTCCACGGAATATGGTTATAATCTACTCTCCAGGCACCAACGCTGGTTAATTTTGGATATTTCTTTATTTCAATACGCCATCCGGTATCATCTACTAAATGCCAGTGAAATACATTTAATTTATAAGAGGCCATCAGGTCTATATACTCTTTGATTACTTCAGGTCCGAAAAAATGACGACTTACATCCAAATGCATACCTCGCCATTTAAAACGCGGATAATCGTCGATGGTCATACAGGGAATTTCCAATGCTGCATTTGTTCGCACAGGTGGTAATATTTGCAACAAAGATTGTATTCCATATACTAAACCGGCCTTATCACCAGCCTTTAGTGTTATTAAATTATCTTCCACAACCAGATCATAACCCTCAGGATAGATACCACTTTGAGTATCTAAAATTAATTGGATTATAGATTTTGAGTCACCATTTTCTGCCAGCTCATAGCCTGATATACTTTTTATGGCTTGCTTAAAAAAAGAAACAGCATCTTTTAATTCAAGCTGATCTGCATCATAGTGAACAGATGTTTTTTCATCAATTTCAAATATTCCGGTATGCTGTTGAACAAAAACCGGTTTTGGTATAATACTAATGGGTTTTTGAGCTAACAGTTCAACACCAATAATCATCGCAACTAGTAAAATTCTTATCCTCTTCATCATTTATTTTATTATTTGTATTGATAAAAGTTAAATGGCAATGAGTGCCCTTTGATACGCAAAACAACAACACCATGCGCAGGTACTTCAAAACATAGTTTAATATCTTTCATTTGCTCCGAAGTATATGAAGCCCAAATATCCCTATATGAATATCCTTTTTCTGCATCTATCCCCACTGCTTCTAAATCAAATTCAATAGACTGGTCTGTTTCACTACGGTTAAGTAAAGCCACAGCCACCTCACCACTCATTGTTGACCCCAGGGGTTTACCCCAAATTTCCAAATCACCCTGGTCAATTATTCTACGTGCCTGGTAGCAAAGTGGATCCTGATTTAAGGCTATTATTTCTTTGTTGGTTAATATGTCAAGTGTTTCTTTTGATATGGTACTCAAATCGTTTCCTGCCATCAATGGGGAATTCATCATACACCACATTGAAAAGTGGGCTTTATCTTCTTCATAACTCATTCCCCTTCCTACTTGTAACATATCCATATCATTAAAATGACCTGGAGAAGCGTATTTCCATAAATCGGCATTTAAATCAATAATATGTAAAATCGAATGAAACTTATTATCTATATCTCCGGATATACGCCAGGAATCAGCTATAGATGAAGCCCATTTACCTGGAAACTGCCATCGGCAAATATTATAAATAACCTCCGGTTTAATCTTTTTAATCAGGTTACCAATCTCTGTGTACCGTGTTTCTTCATCCAAATCAAGCCATTGACCTCCACACCAGTCAACTTTTATAAAATCATAGCCCCAGTCTTCCAACATCAAAGTAAGATCCTGACGATCATGCCCGTAAAGCCCCATTCCTACTCCAATAGTATCCTTATCCCAATACGAGGCACAGGTATTAATACCGGCATCAGAATAAATACCTGCTTTTAAACCTTTACTATGAATGTAATCAGCAAGGGCTTTCATACCATTTGGGAATCTTATTGGGTGAGATAAGATATTACCTTTTGAATCACGACCTCCGAAAAAACCATCATCGATATTAATAAAGTTATAACCAGCCTTACATAGTCCGTTGTTAACCATCGCATCAGCTTGTTTTTTAATAATCTCTTCGGAGATATTAACGCGATACTGATTCCAACTAGCCCATCCCATCATTGGTGTAAGCTGCTTAATATTGAGCTGCTCTTTAGATTTATGCCGGCTATTTGTGCAACACCCGGTAAAGAAATAAACGAATACTAATAATTGAATAATTTTTTTCATTTCCTCCACTACCAGTTTCTATTTAGTAATAACTCCTATCTCAGCAACGGAAACCCATTCTTCATTATAGGCTCCTTCAATGCTTTCAAGTTTTATATAACGTGTAGTATAACTCTGATTAAAGTGTACATTTTGCTTTACCGGGTTATTTTTTATATTACTAAACTCACCGCTAGTGTTAACCTTCTTCCATTTTTTTGCCATCAAGGCTTATGTAAAAAGCATATTTAAAAATAGTTCCACTCTTATTTTCATCGGCTCGTGGAGTATAAGTAAATCCCTTAATATTAATAACCTCACCTAAATCAACTGCAATATAATGTGGGTGAGATGGGGCGTTATTTCCCCAAGGAGTATGCCACATTGTACTAGGATTGCCATCAATAGCATTAAGCGACTTAAACTGATCTGTTTCCGCACTCATTCCAATAATCTTCCATTTTTCAGGGCAAATATCAAATTGTTGGGTAACAACACTACTCTGAGATTTAAAGTCATTAATAAAAGCTCTTGCCTTTATTATTCCACCCTCAGGCAAACTGAATGGTTGAGAATATTTAGTTGATTCAACTGTAGGTTCAGAACCATCAAGCGTGTAAGTAAACACAGGATGGGTTGTTTCGGCTTTTATAGTTACCAAACCTTTACGGTTACGAATAATTTCGGGCTCTGATAAAATTTCAGGTGAAGCAAACAAGCCTATTGTGTTAATAAGTGCTCCATCACGAGCCTTCTCAATGGTTACACGAATCTCATCTGAAGTAATATTAGGAAATCGCAGCATACGTTTATAGCCAATTGTTGTTCCTTTTGCTATTTCACTCCAGGAGCCATCAACTCTAGCTTCCACTTTAAACTGTTCTACACGTTGTCCTTTGGCAATATACTCTTGTAACATTACCACATTTATTTTCTGTGACCGGGGTAACTTAAAAGTAGCTACAGCAGGTAACTTATCTATCGGCCAATATGTATCATAATCATTATCTATCGCTCTATCAGCTGATTTAGCATTAACACAGTCAGCATCTAATATTAAATTATTGTCAAAGGTTTTATCCAGGTAGGCTTTAAATTCTTTTAAACGTTCCACATCATTTTTATGAATCAAACCTCGTTTATCAGGTGGGATATTCAATAATAAAACCGCATTCTTCCCCACGGAATTGAAATAAATATCCACCATTTTAGTTAATGATTTAACTTTATCATCTTCATGCTCATGATAAAACCATCCAGGCCTGATGGATACATCCACTTCTGCAGGATACCAAAAAAGATGATTAGCTTTTGCAATTAACTCTGTACTTCCTACATCTTCAGATTTAGCTTTCAGGTTTAATTGTTCATTTATTGCATTCATCTCATGTCTACCGCCAGGTGCATAAGCTGTTACACTCCATTCTGTATCACGTCCGTAACCTGTTTCGGTACCTACCCAACGAACATCCTCGCCCATAATAGCAGTAACTGCATTGGGTTGGTATTTTTTGATGATTTTGTAGTATGCCTCCCAATCATAAACCTGTTTTTTTCCATTTGGTCCTTCACCACAAGCTCCATCAAACCACACTTCATCTACTCTTCCATACCAGGTTAATAACTCTTTAAGCTGCTGAATGAACATTTCATTATATTTAGGGGAATCACCATAGCACTTGGCATTTCTATCCCAAGG
>CAXXLC010000033.1:0-161608 GCA_963677345.2 uncultured Saccharicrinis sp. | reverse complement strand
ATTGAGTTTCTCCTTTGGTTCTTGATCTGATTCAACAATTTCATGTAATTTAGTCAACAGAACACTTTGTTCCCAGTCGATAACTGCCTGGAAAATTTCTTCTTTGTTCTTAAAATAATAGTACAAAGAGCTTTTTCCTTTATGCAATTCCTGTGCAATATCCTCCATTGTAGTCTTTTTATATCCAAACTTGGAAAAAGACCTTGCGCTGCTTCTAAAATAGAAACCCTTACGCTTTCATTGTAATTTAGATTTTCACTTGTCATAAGTTGGTAGAAAATAATATCTGCTTTAAACGCAAAGCTACTGATTTGTATTGGTAAATAAAAGTTGTAACCATGATAAATGTCATCGCTTTATAATCCGTTCAAATATTCATGCATTTAAAAGACTAAAAGAGAAACAAAAAACATTTTTACACGAATTGATTCGTCAATAATTCCATCTATTAATATTACAAAATATTTGAACAATTGTCAATATTTTTCTAGCGTTATTATAAAGATATTTATAATCTGGATGAGTCAACAGAATCATTAACCAATTCAAAATCCAATTGTTTCTTCACCAGATTGGCTTTTGCTACCAAAATTTTCACATTATCTCCTAACTGATACTTCTTATTAAATTTTCTTCCTATGATACAATAATTATCTTCATCAAATCGATAAAAATCATCATCCAAATTTCTTATAGAAACCATTCCTTCACATTTATTCTCATCCAATTCAACATAAAATCCCCACTCTGTAACACCAGAAATCACCCCTGTAAATTCTTTACCGAGATGTTCTTTCATAAACTCAACTTGCTTAAATTTAATTGAGGCACGCTCTGCTTCTGCGGCGACTAATTCCATTTTTGAACAATGTTTACAATCTTCCTCTATTTTATTTGTATTTGCGGATCGTCCTCCATCTAAATAAGCTTCTAATAAACGATGCACCATCATATCAGGATATCTTCGTATCGGAGACGTAAAATGAGTATAATGTTTAAATGCCAAACCATAGTGCCCTATATTTTTTGCAGAATAAGATGCTTTCGCCATAGTTCTTATAGCCAATGTTTCTATAATATTTTGCTCTTTTTTACCTTCTACCTGAGTCAACAGTCTATTAATGGAGCTACTAATTTTTTCTTCACCAACAGGCATGGCTTCATAACCAAAACGACGAACAAAACGTGCAAATTTTTCAAATTTTTCAGGGTCAGGATTTTCATGAACCCGATAAACAAATGTTTTTGGATCCCCACCTCTTCCCTTTGTAATTTCTTTTTTACCTATATATTCGGCTACTCTTTTATTTGCCAGCAACATAAACTCTTCTATCAGCTTATTTGCATCTTTAGATTCCTTAAAATAAACACTCAGAGGTTTACCTTTTTCATCTATCTCAAACTTAACTTCTATTCTTTCAAAAGAAATAGCTCCATGGCTAAAACGTTGCTTTCTTAAGTTTTTAGCTAAATGGTCGAGGGTTAAAATTTCTTCTTTAAAATCACCTTCTTTAGATTCAATAATATCCTGAGCTTCCTCATAAGTAAATCTCTTATCACTGAATATTACAGTTTTCCCATACCAGGTATCTAATAAGTTTGCATCATTATCTAATTCAAAAACTACAGAAAAACACAATTTTTCCTCGTTTGGACGAAGAGAACATATACCATTACTTAAGCGTTCTGGTAACATGGGAACAACACGATCTACCAAATAAATTGATGTTGCCCTGTCAAAACCCTCCTTATCGATAATTGACTTTGGCTTAACGTAATGAGTAACATCCGCAATATGAACACCTACTTCCCAATTGCCATTCTCCAATTTTCGAATAGATAAAGCATCATCAAAATCTTTTGCATCCTTTGGGTCGATGGTGAATGTGGTCACACCCCTAAAGTCACGTCGGTTTTTAATCTCCTCTTCTGGTATGCTTTCCGGAATTTTTTCTGCAGCCTCTATTACATTGTGCGGATATTCATAAGGCAAATCAAATTCTGCTAAAATGGCATGAATCTCAGCATTATTTTCTCCTGCATCTCCAAGTACATCAATAATTTCTCCAAAGGGATTTTAGTATAATCATCCCAATCTGTAATCTTAGCTATTGCTAACTGACCATTTTTTGCATTGTTTAATTTTTCTATCGGAATAAAAATATCTCTAAACATTACTTTTTTATCGGTCACTAAAAACGCAAAGTTCTTTGACATTTCAATTCTCCCAACAAAAGTCTTTCTCTTTCTTTCAATAACTTCAACAACTTCACCTTCTTGAGAGCGCCCTCTTTTTTTAGCAAAAATCAGTATTTTTACCAAATCACCATTAATAGCATTTTTTAAATTCTGTTGACTCACAAAAACATCGTCTCCATTTCCATCTACAGGAACAATATAAGCAGCTCCAGAAGATGTGGCATCAACAATACCCTCCATATATGCACCACGAGATAATAACTTAAATTTGCCTCGTGCTACTTCTGTTAAAAAACCACTTTCCAATAATTCATAAAGAATTTCAACTACTGCCTGTTTTAGCGTGTGCTTTTTCAATCCAAGCACATCAGAAATCTGTTTATAATTATAAGTGCGTTTGGGATTATTTGAAAATACGCCTTGAACCAAACCGGCAATTTGATGCTTTTTAAGTCCTCTACTTCTAGTTTTTGTTTTCTTCTTTTTACCAGACATGAATTATATTTTAATACTTGCAAAGTACAAAAATTACTTTGTGTAATAACTGCTTTCTTTCATATATAAAACATTTTTGTTTAAAACCTAAAAAAATAATTATTCATCTATAACCTTATATCAAAAAAAAGGTATAATGATTCATTCCTAAATAATTAGAAAATGATTTACTTGCTTAAATATTTTTCAATAACTCTATTATATTGTATTATTTCTCTGACTACATTATCTGGAAAAGATATTGCACACCCTCAAAATACAGATACACTAAACATCACAGACTCAAACAGCATTAAACAAGGTTGGTGGAGAACATATTTTAAGTCGGGAAAAATTAAAGAAGAAGGAAAATACACAAATAATAATAAAGAGGGAATATGGATCTCATATTATGAATCCGGCCATAAAAAATCTGAAATAAATTATATCAGGAATAAAGCACGAGGAGCTGCTACATTATATTACGAAAATGGCCAGATCAGAGAAAAAGGAAACTGGGAGTTGGATCATTGGGTAGGAAAATATCAATACTATTATGAGAGTGGCCAAATCTCTTACAACTGGAATTACAACAAGGATGGTCGCAGGGAAGGAGAGCAATTATACTTTTATGAGAATGGAAATAAAAAGTACGCAGGAGTATGGAATGATGGCAAGACAGATGGAAAACTATTGGTTTACAATGAAGAAGGTAGGCTGATTCAAGAAAAAATATACGCAGATGGCAAAATTAATACTACAAATACCATTAAAGAAAAACCTGTTTCAACAGCCGCTACTCCTGAAGAAAATAATGCAAACAACGATATCCCAAGGTTAAAATTTCAAGCAACAGGAAATCACACAATAATAAATGAAAACGGGAAAATTACAGCAAAAGGTTTTTTCGTTAAAGGATCATTGTTTAATGGAGAAAAATTTAACTATGATGATTTAGACAAATTAATATCTATTACCTATTATAAAAATGGTAAAATAACAGAAACAAAAGCCAATCAACAAAACCTCTAAACAACAGGTATAACGAGGATCGGAACTTTTACATGTTCAATTAAAGAAACATCCGTTCTGCCAAAAAATGCCTTGTACATCACATTATGTTTATGATGACCCACAATTAAAATATCTATATGTAACTTTTCAATTTCGGCAGTTAACATTTCAACGGTAGCACCTTCTAGCATAATGCTTTCAGATGATATTCCTGAAAAACTTAAATCATCAGAATACTTTTTTAATAACTTATGCTCTTCTTTTAGCTCCACTTCACGCATATCTGAAATATACTGTGGTCCTACCTCATACCCAACAAAATCGGGCTCTGGTGCCGAAACATGAATAATCCATACCTTAGCCAGATACATTTGACCAAATTGCTTGGCAAAATCTAAAACCTTGTCCGTTCCATCTTTAAAGTCTACTGCTACTAAAATGTTTTTCATTTTCTATACTTTACTGTTATTACAAAAAATACATTAGTAGTAAAATAATCACATTAGTTATCCCAAAATCCTGCTGGCTTAACCCGCAATAACCCGCAATATCTATTACACATTGAAATCACTTCAAAACAAGTCACTTCCTTGCTTCACTTCAACTCACCAGAACGATGCTATGCCTTGATTTATTGAACTTTCAATGTTCATTACAAAGTTCTAATACATAATCCAGGTTTAACCATTTAATAAGTTACAACATATATTAAAATATGTCAATTCTATAAATAAAAAGGCTGATAACAAACGCTATCAGCCTTTTTATTTATAGAATTAAAAACTATTTCTCTTTATCGGACTTATCTTCTTTTATTTCGTTTTCAAAATCATTCTTAGCTTTTTTAAACTCCTTCATCCCTTGCCCAAGACCTTTCATTAATTCAGGAATTTTACGACCTCCAAATAAGAGAATAATTGCCAAAATAATAACAATCCACTCATATCCACCTAAAAATCCACAAACATAAATTGAGTTTAACAACATATCTAAAAAGTTTTAATTCATTCAAATTTAACAATTAAAAATCTAACTTTTAAAAATCCATCTGAATATATCGTTTCCGTTTGCAAACAAAAGCAAACTAAGTAACAATATCATACCTGCCACCTGAGCATATTCAAGAAATTTTTCACTAGGCTTGCGACCTGATATCATTTCGTAAAGCAAGAATAATACATGCCCTCCATCTAGAGCTGGTATAGGTAATATATTCATAAATGCCAACACGATAGATAAGAATCCTGTTAATGACCAGAATGAAGCCCAATCCCAGGTTGGTGGGAAAAGATTTCCAATAGCACCAAATCCCCCAAGTTGTTTCACTCCCGCCTTAGTAAATACTAATTTAAACTGCTTTACATAACCAACAAGAGTATCTACCCCCTTATTAATACCAGCAGGTAAAGCCTCCCAAAATCCATACTTAACATGGGTAATGTTAAATATTCTATTATTCCAGCCTAATCCTACCTTACCCTTTGAAGTAACATTGCAACTTAAAGTTAAAGGTTTTTCGTTTCTTACCAATTCAATGACAACTCGCTTCCCAGCATTATCCTGAAATAATTTTGTTGCTAAGCGGGCAAAACTTGCGTCCTTACCATTAATCTTTTTAATGATATCTCCTTTTTGGATTCCTGCCTGAGCGGCGTTATTATCAGTTAATACAGAATCAACCACGGAAGGAACACGCTCAATGGCCAACAACTTAACTTCTTTTTCTAAAAATATTTGCGAAAAATCAGCTGGAATAGTCAATTTAAAAGTAGAATCTTTTCTTTGAACAGTCAGTTCTTTTGCTCCTTCAAGTAATATTAAGGATTGAATATCTGATGCTGTCTGTACCTGAAAAGTATCAACAGCCGTTACAACATCACCATCTTCAAGACCCAACTCATGAGCCACAGGATGGTAGGCTAATCCATAGGTGGCATCTTCGACATCAATATACCCTTCTCCCCATTTAAACAGGATCATCCAAAATATAAAAAAAGCAAGAATAAAGTTAACCAATACTCCACCAACCATGATTAACAAGCGTTGGTATGCAGGTTTTGACCTAAACTCATGGGGTTTCGGCTCTTCTTTCATAGCTTCTTTATCCATTGATTCATCAATCATTCCGGATATTTTAACATATCCACCTAAAGGTAACCACCCCACTCCATATTCAGTATCTCCTTTCTTAAACTTAAAAAGAGAAAACCATGGATCAAAAAATAAGTAAAATTTTTCTACCCTTGTTTTAAAAAGTTTTGCAAAAAAGAAGTGACCAAACTCATGCAAGATCACTAATATAGAAAGACTTAAAATTAACTGCCCCGCCTTTATTAAAAATTCCATTTATTTCTATTTCAAAAATTAAGCTACAAATATATTCTTTTTTTAATCTTACCCTAGTATAGACTAATTCAATAACAAAAGAAATAACAAGTTGTTAACAAAAAATTGTATTATTAAAAAACCATATACATTAAACTGTAGGCATGATTCAAACTATTAAAACCCAATAATAGATTGTGCAATTTTACGGGCCTCAGCATCCGACTCTAAATAGTTTTCAAAAGTTGGCTTACTCATAAAAGTTGCTTTCTCCATTGTTTCTTCTATAACATCACTCATTTTAAGAAAACCAATTTTATTCTGTAAAAAAGCATCAACAACAATTTCATTAGCAGCATTAATAATACACGGCATATTACCACCCTTTTTCATAGCATCAAAAGCTATTGCAAGATTACGAAATGATTCAAGATCAGGTTTTTCAAATGAAAGACTTGGATAATCCATAAAATTAAACCTCTCAAAATCAGATACAATCCTTTCCGGATATGTTAAGGCATACTGAATAGGCAATCTCATATCAGGCAATCCCATTTGTGCTTTCATTGAACCATCTTCAAATTGAGCAATACTATGAACAATACTTTGAGGGTGAACAATTACATCAATCTGTTCAGCTGTTAATCCAAACAACCAGCGTGCTTCAATAACTTCCAATCCTTTATTCATCAAACTTGCAGAATCTATAGTAATCTTATTACCCATATCCCAATTAGGATGATTCAGAGCTTGTTCCGGAGTTACTTTTTCTAAAAAAGATTTGTTTTTCCCTCTAAATGGGCCTCCTGAAGCTGTTAAATAAATTTTCTCTAGAGGATTTTGGAATTCTCCGGCTAAACATTGAAATATTGCAGAATGTTCAGAATCCACAGGAAGTATTGGCACATTATTCTCTGCAGCCAGCTGAGTGATAATTTCTCCAGCTACCACCAACGTTTCTTTATTTGCCAAAGCAATAGGCTTTTTGGCTTTTATTGCATTAATTGTTGGCAGCAAACCTGCAAAACCAACCATTGCCGTCAACACCACATCTACTGTTCCCATTTCAACCACCTGAGCAATAGCCTCACTACCTGCGTATACTTTAACAGGCAGATCATTTAAGGCTTGCTTTAACTCAGCGTATTTATCTTTATTACCAATCACAACAACGTTAGGTTGAAATTGATGACATTGCTCAATTAATCGACCTATACTATTATTGGCGGTTAAAACTTCTACTTCAAATCTATCTGGGTGTTTAGCTATAACTTCCAGGGTTTGTGTTCCTATAGATCCTGTTGATCCAAGTACTGCTACCCGCTTCTTCATACTATCCTGGTAATAAAAATGTTATTCAAATAAAATATAATCTTCCGGATCTACAGATTTTCCTTGATACCATAATTCAAAATGCAAGTGAGGACCAGTTGTAAGTTCGCCCGAATTACCAACATTTGCAATGGCTTCACCAGCCTCCACTTTATCTCCGGTTTTCTTTAACAATTTAGAATTATGTTTATAAGCTGATATAATATTGTTTCCATGTTGAATCATTAACACATAACCAGTTTCAACAGTCCAACCTGAAAATATAACTGTCCCACTCATGATAGACAAAACAGTTTCTCCAGGTTTCGAAACAATGTCAACTCCATAGTGATTTTCCGCTTCAATATATTTCTTAACGATAAATCCTTTTAAAGGTGTATAAAAATAAACCTGATTTAATTCCGGAATTTTTGAATCTGGTGAAAGCACCGACAAATTATACTTTTCCTCTTTCTCTACTTCTTCTCTAAAGGCTTGATCTGCCTCACTTTTTTCAAAAGAAATATGAGCAACATCTTTATTTGTATTGGAATTGGATTCGGCTTCCATCTCCTCCATTGCAGGTACTTCTCCTTGCACTACTGCTTTTATAGACTTGAAAAACTCGTCTCTTTTCTCTATTTCCTGTATTAAGGAATCAACCCGGTTCACATTACGAACCATTAAAATACGCTCGTTACCATCCGGAAAACCCGGGATATATTCTTTCAAACCGGTATATGCTATTAAAAGAGATACCAAAACGATTAATATTACAACTGCTGTTCCTAAAACTGTAAAAACATTTAATCTGGAAAGGCGCATTACCCATACTTCCTCGTATGTTTGTTCATTAAATATGGCTAAGCGGTATTTATTTCTAATCTTGTGTAAGAATTTTTTTTTCTCTTTGGAATTCTCCATATTTTAAATTACTCCTAGAATTATTTTGTTCACAAAGTTAAAAAATAAAACCAGTCAGCAGATTATTTATTTTAAAAACAAAAAGATTATTAATCCAACTTTTATTTACGAACACCCAACTATAGGATCAGCGTTAAATATTGGGTCTAAGTTATAAATATGTTAACTACGCATATATTTTAGTAAGCCTAAAAAGAAAGAATTTCACATCTACTACACCTCTAAATTGTCTTCTGAATTCTTTTATTTTAGCATTAAAAGATTCAGCCGCAGCATTAGTACTTCTATTATTAAAGAAGTTTGATATATTATCATAGTAGTTGAAAAATGTATCAGCAATAGAATTAAATGATTTAAAGCCGCTCTTTCTGACTTTCTCAGACCAATGTGCTAATTTAAGCCAACCAACATTTTTCTCGCACATATGGTTATATGCAATCTTTAAATCCTGTGATAAATAATAAGCCTTTTTTATTTCAGGATATCTTTCAAATAATAGGGTAGCTCTTTCTTTTTGAGAAGCTGTCCATTTTTCTGGAGATTTAAATAATAAGTGTCTGCTACGAGCTAGTAATTGTTTAATACTGTCTCCGTTTGGTAGTATTTCAGGAGAATATTCTGTATCATTTTTACGAGCTAGTGATATCTCTAAATTGTCCTGATCTATTGCCTCCCATCTATATTCAATACGAATCTGTTGAACAGCCTCATATGTTAATTTTTGTACATGAAATCGATCAGCTACACGCTTGGCTCTTCTAAAGCAAGATTTAGCTATAGCATTCATAGTAGGTGATAAATCTAATGTGATTTCCTCTACTTTATCTCTAAGTTTAAAACCTATATGTTCTTTTATTAGACTGATTATGCTAAAGCTCTCAACGCCTTGGAAAATCCCAATTATACTACCTTTTTTACCAGATGCAGCCTTGTTTGTTAGTATAGTATATAATTCTCCATTTGATAATGCCACTTCGTCAATAGAGAGAAATGCTCCCATATTTTCCGGAAAAACTAAATATTCGTCGGCATGGGGCTTCTGATTCCAGCTGCTATAGCCACTGAGTTTATTTTTGTACTGTTGTTGGAATGTACTTGCATTTATTCCAAAGAATATTCGTAGACTTTCGGTACTTATGGCATTAGAGTCCACCAATTCCTTTTAAAAAAGCGGCATACTCAGGATCTAACCGAGTGCCGTCTGCTACAGATTTCCAGTTTCTGCTTCGCTTTTGATATTTCCCTTCTATCATAACATCCCAACGCCTGCATTTTACATTTAAAGTCACTAAATTCCGCCTAACTGGACAGTCTTTTATTTCCTTTGGTGCCATAAAGCCACTTGCTTTATATTGATAATTACTATATTCTTTCGGGATTTCTTTTTTTTCTTCTAAATATATAGTAAGCTTCTTTGTGTATAAATCCTGACCACTTGCTTCTTGCTTGAAGTCTGTTATTGTAAAATGATCCAATATTCCTTGTGGTAAAAATAGTCCTAGTAACTGTGCGTTGAGATCCTGTGATGACATATGTGTTAGTTTTCTTTAATGCAAAATTAACATAACTTTTTTAACAAACCCAACTATATCGTCTGGTCCCAACTATATTTGCGAAGGATTTGCGAAGACCGGAACAAAAAAAAGGTTGATAATTAAAATTATCAACCTTTTAGTAGCGGGAGCCAGACTCGAACTGACGGCCTTTGGGTTATGAGCCCAACGAGCTACCAACTGCTCCATCCCGCAATATATCTTTAGTTGTGTAAGCACAACGTTGGTTTTAAAATAAAACCAAAAGAAACTTCCTTTTGGTTATAGTAGCGGGGGCCAGACTCGAACTGACGGCCTTTGGGTTATGAGCCCAACGAGCTACCAACTGCTCCACCCCGCAATATATCTTAAACAATAATTGTTTCCTTTTTTGCGGTTGCAAATATAGCAGGTATATTTACAACCACCAAATACTTTCATGTTTTTTTATTCCAAGAAGCAATTAAAATAAAACAAAACACTGATTATAAGCCACAAAAAGCAAAAGATTTTTTTTTAATATTTATTCTTTGCAAATTCTTTATTAATTAAAAACAAAGATAATAATGCAACTACAATACTACCAGCTATAATCAAAATAGCATTAGTAATTCCACCATAGGTTTCTATCATTGTTTTACCCATCTCTTGCTTTAGATCAACAGATAACGACATAAAAAAGGCAAATCCATTATTTACAAAATGAATTATTACCGGAAGAAAAAGATTATTCGATTTATAATAAATATATCCGGCAAAACTACCTACAGCCATTGCTCCAATAAATTGCCATGGATTTAAATGTAAAAACGCAAAAAGAAAACTTGATATTAAAATAGCCTTTTTAGGAGAATACTTCTTTAACAAGCCATCAAGTATTACTCCTCTAAAAATCAGTTCCTCTAATATAGGTGCTGCAATAGCTATAGTAAGGAATGCAAAAACACCTTTTCCTCCCATCATATCAGAGAATGCCTGTTTTACAAATTCGGGCATTGGAATCAAACTTGCAATTGGATCTGTAACTCCAAACCCCAGGGCAATAGTAAATATTGCCGATAGCACAATTATCTTCAACGAACCAAAAACTAATGGATAATCAGCCACTCCTGTTTCCTTCTTTCTAATATAATGAGCAAAAGCAAAGGCTCCACCAATGGTTAAAACATAATAAAACAACATTGCTAAATCTTTCCCTAAGGAAGATATTGTTCCCATGTAAACAGGGGCTAAAACTAATTGTGCAATTATTGCTATACCAACAATACCCCAACTTTGAGCAATACTTGGATAAGATCTTTGTTCCAGGTTTTCCATATTTAATTTAAACTTTTGTCACAAATATAAGAATTGGCGATTTATAAAACACAATTGTTTTTCAATAACAGAAGTAACCTCCATTACACAACCGGCTTCTTTTGCTTCCTGAATAGGATTAGAGTATATAGCCTCAATTTCCATTGGTCGCTTATAATCGAAATCCAACTTCATACTGGGTGCATAAGGTTTCATTTTTACTGTAGATTCAATCATTTCATCAATTACTTCTTCAGTAAGCAAAGCTCCACAGTGATTTGCGGCATCCACAACCTCTCTCATTACATCCTCCACCAACTGTCTGGAACTTGAATTCTCAACCAACTCCTTTGTTTTTGCATTTAAAACAACACATAAGCCATTAAATGGTATATTCCAAAGTAATTTTTTCCATCTGGCCAGATTTAAATCTTCAACACATTGACATTTAACACCCGCATTGTTTAAATCGAAACTAACGTGCTTTAAAATATCATCTTGCGGTTTTTGATAAAACCCTAAAGTAAGTGCCCCATAATCATAATGGGCAATATGACCTGGTTCAATTTTTGATGATGCAACAAATGCAAGTCCTCCGGCTATTGAAACACCAGGGAACTTACTTGCCAGTTTTTTCTCAATCCCTAATCCATTTTGTATCATAACCACAACCGATTTTTCATGCAATATGTATGGCAATATTGTTTCTAAAATATGATTATTGGTAGTTTTTAAACAAATAAAAACCACATCACATTTGGGCATATCCTTAGTATCCTGATACGCATTCACCTTTTTCAAATGAAAATCGCCATTTATTGAATCGACTTTTAATCCATTTTGCTTGACATATGCATAATCTGAATTAAATAAAAAGTTAACATTCTTGCCTGATTTAGCTAAAAATCCTCCATAGAAACCACCAATGGCTCCTGTACCTATTATACCGTAGCTTAATTCCATTTTAATATACTTATTACAATTGCAATGAGATTTATAAAAGGCCAAAATTATAAAAACAAACGCTTTAAAACAGAAGATATAAGACTAATTCCGAAACAATGAAAAACACGGACTGAACGAATCAGGCAAACTCCAGGTTATATATCGCTCTTAGCCACTACTGATTTAGGTAATTAATTACCATTAATACGCATTACATCTTTAATAATTATTAACACAAAGTTATGTAACCATTAATATCGCCATATAGTATAAGAACCCCACTAAAATAAACTAATATCATTATCCCCCAATCTAATTTTGAATACGACCTACATCAAGAAGTAATTTCAATTATACACAATTGAAAACGTTAAAAGTATTTATTATTAATTATTTAAAAATGAAATTTACAGATTTTAGTCTTAAAACCCGAATCAACGCTACCTTTGCAGTTCTATTAATTTGCATTTTTTCTACGTTGGGTGTTATTCTTACATCCTATCTTAAACGCAGCATAAAAGATAGTACAGACAAACAAATGTATACCCACTTAAACGACCTGTTTGATATATTAGATAGTCAAGTTGAAGGTAAACAATCGCTAGTCAATATGTCGTTAAATGTGGCACATGAATTATTCTACAGCAAAGGCAAGCCTGAACTGTCAAAAGAGGAAACTACATCATTAATACGCACTACCAATCAAAAAGAAAAAGAAGTAAAATTTCACAGTATAAAACTTAACAACAAATCATTATATAGAAATTATGAATTTGTTGATGATTTAAAACGCAACTCAATAAATGTAGCCAGCGTATTTAAAAAAATAGATGGTGGTTATCTACGTATTACAACAAGTGTGATAGAGTCAAATGGAGAAAGAGCACTAGACTCATTTATCTCAGACTCTTCACAGGTAGTTAAAACCATATCACAAAACAAAAACTATTACGGAAGAGCATTTGTTGTTGACGACTGGTATTTATCTGCCTATGAACCAATAATCATAAACAACAAAATTGAAGGAATTCTTGCCGTTGCAATCAAAGAAAAGAATTACGACTATCTTAAAAAACAATTTTCTGCAAGACAATATTTTTCCGAAGGCTATCCATACCTTGTTGACTCTAAAGGAAATTTAACGATACACCCCAAGTCGGAAGGCGATAATATTTTTAAAGATGTATTCTTTAAACAAATGAAAAATGCTTCTAAAGACACTGTAGGAAAATCAAGATACCAGTGGCCAGACAATAGTGATGGAGAATGGAAACAGCAGTTTTTTAAATATTTTGAACCTTACGACAGCTACGTATGCGTATCGTTGTATGAGAAAGATATGTATAAAAGCTTGTCAAACATGAGTATAATAATTATCATTGGAATTATTATCAGTCTTATTCTTACATTTATTGGTATTTACTTCCTACTTAAACCTGTATTATTCGGAATAAACACAATTGCCGATGTTTCATCTAAAATTTCAAAAGGAGAGCTAGATGTAAAAATAAATATTGAAAGCAAAGATGAGATAGGACAAACTGCGTCATCTTTAAAAATAATGGTTGCAAAGCTAAAGGAAATTATTACTGAAATCATTACAGGATCAGACAACCTGGTTCTTGCCAGCGAGCAGCTAAGTTCATCTTCACAACAATTGAGCCAGCACGCAAGTGAACAAGCAGCCTCTGTAGAAGAAATATCAAGTACCATGGAAGAAATGGCGGCCAATATTTCACAAAACTCAAGCAATGCAGTTAAAAACGAAGCCATTTCAAATATAACACACCACGGCATAGACGATTTAGCAAAGGATACAGACACAACAATTAAAGCCAACAAAATTATTGCAGACAAAACAAGTATTATCAGCGACATTGCCTTTCAAACAAATATCTTAGCCTTGAATGCTGCCGTTGAAGCTGCAAATTCAGGTGAGCATGGAAGAGGCTTTGCTGTGGTTGCTGCTGAAGTACGTAAGTTAGCTGAAAAAAGCAAAATAGCTTCCGATGAGATTATTAGCGAAGTCCAAAATGGGGTTAAAATTGCGGTTCAAACAGGTGAAAAGATGAAATCCCTATTGCCAAAAATAGAGGAGTCGACCAGCTTAATCAAAGAGATAACTGCTGCAAGCCAGGAACAAGATTCTGGTGCAATACAAATAAACAATACAGTACAACAACTTAATTATGTAACCCAGCAAAATGCAGCCGCAAGTGAAGAATTAGCATCCAGCTCTGAAGAATTATCAGCACAGGCCGAAAAATTAAAAGATCTTATTTCATTCTTTAAAATCGAAGAATTACAACAAAAAAATCAGGACGCCCAAAGTAAGAGTCCAATAAACCATAACAACAATAATTTTGAAGAAACCTATAATCCAAAGATTAAACTGGATATAAATATTGAAAATGATGTTACAAAAATAAATCCTGAAGAATATCAATCGTTTTAAACAAATCTATCAATAAATCCATTCGCCCTGTTTTTCTGCATATATTAACATACAGAAAGACAGGGCTTTTTTTATGAATATTTTAACTTTTTTATATATTTGTTTAACAATTATACTTTTTTAATTAACTCAACACAACAACAAAATAATTGAAGTTAATTAAATACCCCTGTATCCATGAAAATTAAAACCCTGAGCGTTTTTATATTCATTTCACTATGTTCAATTTGCTATGCTCACTCTTCAGATAATAAAAACGATAGCTACAAATGGAAACACGCATATCAAGAAGCCAAACAGTATTTTGATAAAAGAGAAATAAACAAGTCCATAACATTAGCCAAAGAGGCCGACTCCATTTATAGCATATATAACAACAAGCCATACTCATCAGCACATTCCCTGCTGGCAATATGCTATAAGGATCTGGGCAATTGGATCTCTGCACATAAATATTACCAAAGTGCATTAGCTTGCGAAACCAACCCGGTAGCCAAAGTAATCATTGCATTGAATATGGCAGAATTAGGAACTGAAGCAGGCGATACAATGATGGCCATCAATCAATTTGTTAACAATTTTGAGTTTGTAAAAAATCACTTTTCACCAAAAGAAAAGGCATATTGTTACCACAGTTTTGCAAATATTTTAATGCAGACAAAATACCATTGTCCCTTCATAAAAATCACGCAACTCTACGACTCTGCATTTTGTATTTATGCCAAAGAGGCTCGCTATGAAGGAGCCGGATTTACGGCATTAAACTTTAGTAATTATTATGCATCCATAAATAATACAGATAGTGTATCATATTGGGTTCATAAAGCATACGAAATGCAATTAAAAGCCAACACTCCACTTGGTATGGCTGATGCATTATTGGGCTTAGCAAAATATCATTTGAATTACGCATCAAAAGATTCTGCCTTACATTATTATAAGAAGGCACTGTATTACTCCCAAAATTCACATTACGTTCCTTTTCTTGAAGATGATTACAAAGGATTGGCAACCGTTTATGAACAACTTCATCAATATGATTTAAGCAGCAAATATTATAAATTATATTATTCACTAAAAGACTCGCTACAAAGAGAAAAATGGCGCATTGAATTAAGCAAAATGCAGATAGAATTTGATATTAAAACTAAGAATAAAAAGATTAAAGACCTCGCAAGTTCATTATCTGCATCCAAATACAAACATACCATCCTTACAGCTCTGGCAATCTTGTTCATCATTGCCATATCAACTTTTTCTATAAAAAAGAATAACAAACAACTATCAGCACTAAATAAAAACAAGCGAAAAGCTGTAAAACCTTTAAGAAAGCACTTTAGTGCTGAAAAATTAAAAATATGGAACACTCTTGAGCTTTTAATAAAAAACGATAAAATATATCTCAAGCAGGATATAACACTTTCTTCTTTAGCCAAGAAACTAAACACAAATCGATCTACACTATCTGAAATCATTAACGAAAAATCAGGAAAAACCTTTAATCAATTTATCAATCAATATAGAATTGAAGAAGCTGCGCGCTTATTAAAAGATACTAAAATGATGCATTTAACCATTGAGGGTATAGCTCAGGAAACCGGATTTAAATCCCGATCATCTTTTTACACAGCTTTTATAAGTGAAAAGGGGATAACTCCTTCATCTTACAGAAAGCAGGAAAACAAAGGGGTAGCAGTATAACATTATATTTTTCTCTTCATATAAATATGTCCGAATTGATCAATTCAGACAACAAAAAGTTTGTAATTCAAGCAATTGAACCCACTTTTGAAACATCGATCAAAATGATTCAGCAGTCGAAATTCATTTGGTCATTTGTAAAATTATCAACCCAGAATTTAACTATTTATGAAGAAAAAAATTATTTTTTTGATGTCATTGATACTGATATGCATCAATGTAATTTCTTACGCACAAGACTCTACGTCTGTAACAAACCAAACCAACACTCAGGAAACAACCGTATCAGTTGAATCACCTGCAGCATCAACAAGCAAGCCAGCAACTAAAGCTCCGAAGGAAAGGGGCATTGATTGGTTTTCTGTAATTATAGGAGGTTCCTACTTGCTGGCTATTTTCGCTCTTTTCCCATTAGTTGTCTTTACCAATATTAAAGAAAAATTTAGTCTTACACCGAAAAACCCATCTCTAACAGAAGAAGCTGCAAGTCAATATACAATGGAAGAAAGGAATCAAAGAGCATATGACATCCTGGAAAGCATTGAAAACAAACTTACAGTAGTTGAAGGAGAAGATGGTTCAGAAATGGTAACCATTACAAAAGGAAGTCAGGCACGCTATATGAGAAATGGTTTAGATTACATCATCAATTATCTACAACCTGATAACCAAGAAGTTTTTGATAGAATAAACGAGTTCAAGGAAGTATATGACAACAGAACGCAAAGATACTTTTCCGGGTCAAAATGGATATTAGGATGTGCAATAGCAATTATTGTACTAATGGCCATAATGGATGCAGGTATGCTATTATCAGGATTTATGCTTATTCATGTAATAGGAATTGCATTTTATTATTTGGCAAGCAAAGTTCCTGCATACATCCTGGATAAAAGATTAAAAACATTTGGTTCAAAAGGAAAAGGACTCGTAGGTGTAATCTTTACTTCACTTTTTGCAGGAGCAGCCACCAAGCATTATGTAAGTATCAACGGAGGTCCATGGAAAAGAGATCACAGCGAGGAGTTTAGCAACAACATGATGTATTTAATGATTGCAGCCATTGTAGCATTGATGATAGGATTTATGGTATCACTATTTGGTGTAATTAACTTTTTACTGAACTATTCATCCAATTTTATATTACCATTTAACACGTCGGAAAAATGGTTTAACAAAAATTTCGTTGAACAACCTGTAGCCGTAACGGTTTGATCATAGCAAAGTAGTATAGTTGTTAGTCCATTGGAGAAAAACGTTTCTCCAATGGATATTTAGTCTTTTTAGGAAAACAATTGACTATAAAGAATTACATTTTAAAATATGACACCACATTCAGCAGTGTTTCAGCCTGAGCTGCCAGTTCATCTGCGCTTGCAGACAACTCCTCAGAAGCAGAGGCATTTTGCTGGGTAATTGAATTTAACTGCTGTATAGAATTATTTACCTGATCGGCACCTTCATTTTGCTCTATACTGGCAGAAGATATCTCCTCTACCAACTGTGCTGTTTTATTTATATCGGGTAATATTTGCTGCAACTCAGCTCCCGCATTTTGAGTCAATGTTAAACTATTATCGCTTGATTCAATAATATCAATAGCAGCAGTTTTACTACGCTCAGCTAACTTTCTGACTTCGGCAGCAACAACCGCAAAACCTCTTCCGTGTTCACCTGCTCTTGCAGCCTCTACTGCAGCATTAAGGGCAAGAATATTGGTTTGCATCGCAATATCATTAATTACTGAAATTTTTTGAACGATATCATTTAGTGAATCTAAACTTCGCTTTGCTGCACCAGAAACCGCCTGAATACCATCTGCTGAAGCATTGGAAATTCTCTTTGTTTCCTGGGCATTACCGGCATTTTGAGCAATATTTGATGACATTTCCTCCATTGTACTGGAAACCTCCTCCACCGAAGCAGCCTGTTCATTGGCAGCTTGCGAAATTTGCTCTGCTGTTGTTCTTAATTGTTGACTGGCTGAAGCTATTTGAGTTGAATTATTTGTAATTGCTTCAATTACTTTTTTCAATCCTGAAATCATTTCCACGATACTTCGGGACAAAATACCCAGTTCATCTTTCCTTGTCATCATTTTGTCATCCACATGAACAGTCAAATCACCCTTTGATATCACATCCAGAGCTTCTACCGACTTATACAAGGGCTGTGTTATACTACGTGTTATTACAACTGCTCCAAACACCACAATTAAAACAACAAACAACACGATAATAATGGAATTTTGCATGATTTGCTCACTTACATCAAGACTATTATTATACGATAGATCAGCTTCCTGTTGAGTAACTTCAGTAAACGAATCCATTGAGCCGCGCATGGACTCAAAAGATTTGCTATAGGAATCAAAGTATAATTCCTGAGCTTCTCTGAAATTATCAACAAGTATATAATCTTCGATTTTTTGATTTAACTCAACAACCTTTTTGTATGAGGAATAAAACAAATCAATTAAATCCTTGTGCTCCTCAGATTGTGCGGCATTGGATGTTTTGAGAAAAAAATCAAAACGTTCCTTAACCTGATTAAGGTTTTCCTTGGCATCATTAAGGTAGTTTTTCTCAACAGTCTCTTGATGATCCTCATTAAGAGTATCAAAATTCATTAAGTGGCTAATTGCTATACTAGCCTGGTAGGCATCCCTGTCGGCTTGCAACAAATAATCTATACTTACTAAATTCTGGCTATAAATGGAAGTCAGATAGCCTTTAATAGATTGAATTTTTGATAATGTATACCCAAATCCTACAACAATAAATACTACTACCACCACAAACTGCAAGCTCAACCTTGCCCCAATCCTCAAATCATCAATAAATTTCATATTCCCAAACACTTACAAATTACAGTATATTACTACAAACTTTAAATTATCAAATAGCTTGCATATACTTTAAATATGTCTTTTTGTTACGAAATACATCCCTATCGAAAAAATAAAAGATTTTAACTAAATCAGTCAAATATACTTTTTGCTGAGCATAAAAGCATTAAGCTTTTTAGTTGTAAATAACACATCCAGCCATGATCATTTTATTATACAGGAATAATTCTTGACTTGATTTTCTTTATCGGATATGTAAAATGAGGTATAGTAACAATTAACATCATTACAACCCCAAGCAAAAAAGACATATATAAATAATAATCTTTGATAAACAAGAGATTTTCCTGATAAGCAACAACCTTACCCAATTGCTGCATTGCACCTGCATTGCTTTGTTGTAACGATGCACCATGATTTGATAAAGAATGTGCATAAGCACTAATTCGATCCATGGCCACAAGATTAGTTTTTGTTACACCTGCACTAAAACTTTGATGATGTATTTTTTGAAAACGTAGTCCCATCATACTTGTTAATGCCATACTTGCAGTAAAAGTACACGACCTATAGGCAACTCCACTCACCGATGCAGAAAATCCAATAGAAGGAGGAACAGAGGTTACATAAAAAATAACTATAGATATTATTAAAATACCATTTCCAAAACCGCATAAAAACAAAGGCATAATAAGCTCTTTAGTAGTAGCCTGGTAACTCAACACTGAAATGGCAAATAAATGATACGCCAATAAAGAGCCAAAACCTATTAACCAGATAATACGGATTCGCATTCCCGCGAGGATATAACGGGCTCCCAATAAAGAACCTAACACAATACCTACACAATTCACAAGCATCAAATAACTATGGTTATAAACATCGAGTTTTACACTATGAGTCATAAAACTATTTAGCAGGCTTAAATCTCCTTTTGCGAGATAAAAAACGACCAATAATGCCATTCCTATTCTAAAGTTCCGTGTTCTATAAACTCTCAAATCAATATAAGGCTGCTCCAGTGCGATTTGTCGTGACACAAAAACAATCAGCAGAAACACAATAATACAAAAACACAACACTATGCGAGGACTGTAAAACCACTGATAATACTGACCATATAAAAAGAAATAAGCTACAGACAGCAATAATGAGGCATAGATAACAAAGCTAACCCAATCTACATTTTTCAAAGGAATTTTACCATTTCGACGTAAATCAATATAATTTCTCAAAATAACGACCATTAGAATAGCTCCGGGAATAATAGATATAATGTAAAATAAGAATACACTATTAAAACTATAATTTGAAAATAAATAAGCATTCATGATATAACCCAACGCTCCGGAGCCAAACAGTGCCGAGTACATTGTTGCGTATCCTAAAACCCTGCTGCGCTGCTCATAAAATTGCTTAAAAACCAAGGTAAAAACAATCCCTATTACTCCATGCGACAGTGCCCCGCTAACAAAACGCAACACAAATAACACGGTATAACTACGAGTGAGATACAGCAAGTAATTAAGTGTCAAAAAAATTATTAAACAAGCAATAAGGTAGCGCTTCGAGGAAAAATAATTAAAAAACCGAGCCTCTAAAGGAAAAAAACTTGCAATAGCCAGGTAATAAACAACCATCGAATAGCTAATGTCAATATTATCTACCCCATAAAAACTAGCTGCAGTTGAAATTCCACCGGCGTACAAGCCTAACCCTGGCGCAATAGGAAGCAAAAAAACAAACAGGGCTGCAAAGATCAACCATGTTGGAACCCAACTTTTAAATATTTGTACATTGTTTCTATTAGCCATTTGTTAATCCTTTAAAACGGAAACTTCAGCATTCATCCCAGCTTTTAACTTGTCAACCATAGCACCTTTTACAAACTGAATTTTCACAGGAAAACGCTGAACTACTTTTACATAATTACCTGTTGCATTATCTGTTGGCATAAGCGAAAACACCGAACCCGTAGCAGGAGAAAATGACGTTATTATTCCTTCAAATATATCGTCAGGAAATGCATCAATTAATATTTTAGCCTTTTGACCTTCATGCATTTATGCAATTTGAGTTTCCTGAAAATTAGCTACAATCCATTTCCCCTGTCTTTGATCCACCATAAACCCAACTACCTGGCCTGTTTGCACATATTGTCCCTGCTGAATTGATCTTTCTCCCATATAACCTTCTGAGGGAGCAAGAATAACAGTATACTCCAGGTTAAGTTTCACTTTCTCGAGCAAGGCATTTTTTTGTTCAAGATTTGCCTTGGCCACAGCCAGTTTGGCCTGTTCATCTTCAATTTTATCCTGTGAATTAACCAAAGTGCTTTGCATAGCATCATAATCAGACTGAGCTATATCAAGTTTTGTTTTAACATTCTCAAATTGCTGTTGAGTTACAGCTTCATTTGATAACAAACTTTCATACCTATTAAAATCTTGCTGCTGCTTCCAAAGATGAGCCTTGGCTGCCTTTATTCTTGCTTTATAAATATTTGCATTACTCAAGGATGTTTTTATTCCGTTCTGCAACACCTTAACCTGAGCTTCTGCAGCAGCTATTTCAGCTTGTACCTCGTGTAATCTAACGGTCGCCTCGTTTTTATCCAGCACTATTAATGTATCGCCTTTTTTCACGCGCATATGATCTGTATACCTTATTTCCTGAACAAAACCATTTGTTCTGGTTAAAATAGGATTTATATACTCCTTAACTTGCGCATCATTGGTTTCCTCATAAATACAGAAATCATACACTTTAACACCACCCCATACAGCCAGCACACAAAGTATACACAATGCTGTTATATACGATACTTTTAAGATAATATGATCTGTCTTTTGATATTTGTGTAATCTATCACTCATTATAATTGTCCTGTTATTTTTAATAATTGATAATAATGTAACCTGGCTGAAACATAATGATTCACCAAATCAAATTGTGCCTGCAACAGCTGACTATCTGCTTCTAACAAATCAGTTAATAGTGCCAGCTGGTTAAAGTAAGTTTGATTTACTATCCTATAATTTTCCCGGGCTTGCTGAATACTAATCATACCTACCTCAATATTTTCCTTATCCTCTAAAAAACGCCTATAGGCTTTATTAACATGATTCCTAAGAGCCTCTTCAGTATTTTCTTTAGCCACTACCTGTTGCTGTATTCTAAGTTTAGCGGCTGATACTTTATGCTTGTTCAAATACAATGAAGAAATATTGTACGACATTTTAACTCCGGCCATGCCCAACATATATGGAGCAGCTTCATAAGGATACCACCTGTTTTGAGGATATGAATAATTATACTCTCCAAACAATGAAACCTTCGGAAGTTTCTCCGACTTCACATCTCTTAATTGTAATTCTGAAAGCTGTATTTGTGTTTCGGCCATCTTTTGAAGAGGTGACTGTTGCATGGCCAGCACAACATACTCCTGATATATTTTATCAGGTTCTGAAAAATCAAATTTAATACTGTCAGAAAGATTCAGAGCTTGTTCATCATCAAATCCTAACAACATATTTAAGTTTTGAGATGCAATTGCTATATTATTTTTCATTGAATGCAGTTTAATTTTCTGCTGTGACAGTTGCAACTGAGCTCTCAACACATCACTTTTTAATACCACTCCATTATGATACAAATCTGTTACTTGCTCTAATCGCTGATTATTTCTTAATATGTTTTTTTCAATAATCTTCATAAACTCTCTGGAGCGCAGTATATCAAAATAATACTCTGCAACTTTATAATGTATTTGCGAACAAGTAGCTTCACTAACGTATTGAAGTACTAGTTCCTGGTTTTCGGCTTTTTTCACGGAATTTTTTACCTTACCCCCATCATATATATTAAAGTTTGCATGAACTCCTGCCCCATAACTATTATGATTTGAAAGAGGAATATATTCTGGATCCTCTTTTATTCCATCTACAAAAACCGGGATATTGGTAAGTTTTCCAAACCTGGCCTCAGTTTCAATTGTGGGTGCCCACTTGCGTTTTGCATCTAAAAAATTTTCCGCTCCAATTTGCTGTTTTATACCGGTCTGCTTTATTTCTTTGCTATAAATATCAGCTCTATGCCAGGCTTGCTCTATATTTATAGAAACAGTATCCTGGTCTGATTCCTGAGCCAACAACAAATTTAAATTAAAGCAAAAGAAGAGCGTGAGAAAAATGTTCTTCATCATATATTCTTTACCTATTATCACTTTCCTTAATTGTTTATCAAGGATATTCTATTTACTCACAAAAATATTGAGCACAAAGTTCTTACTTTTCCTCAAGTCTTTTTTTGGAAATAAAGACAATGATTTTGTAATTTAGGCCATTTATAAAGAAAGAACAAGAAACAGGGAATAATGGGGAGTGAATAATAAGTATAACTGTTATATGGGATTGACGTTTATTTGAATCAGAATATCCAATATCATTAGAAAACCTATAGCCAATGTCAAAAACAGACTTTCTAGATAAAGTAGACGCTAATAAAGATGAATTTTACGTGGTTCATGAGGGAATTGAAAAAAACTTCCCGTTACATAGTCATAATAAACATCAATTATATTATTTAGAAGGTGGAGTAGCTTTTTTTAATACACCAAAAAAATCATATTTTGTTCCAGCCAATCATTTTTTATGGATTCCTGCCGGTTTACAACATAATATCATTTTCAGAACTAAGGTTAAGATGGTTCATAACATCTATATTCCAACACGTTTGAAAACAAATAATACACGTCTTGAAGCCAATGCGGGAATATACCCGGTTACAAATCTTTTGGCTGAAATGATAAACCATACATTAATATGGAAAGGTGAAATCGTAACTATTCAGTCAAATTTTAAAAACATAAATTTTTCTGGAGAATGTTGATAAGTATTACTGAAATAAAGAAAATTGTGAATAAAGAATATGAAATATAGTTTCAGTAAAGAGTAGGTATGTCGACCTTTGCATCTGCATGGGAAAGAAGAAAAGTATAGAAGAAAAATTAGATGCCTTACTTGTTAGAGTTAATAAACTCGAAACAGAGAACAAGGAACTTCGCGAGGAAAATGCCACCCTCAAAGAACGTCTTTCTCATTATGAAACACCAAAGAACAGTAGAAATAGCAGCAAGCCACCTTCATCTGATTTTCCCAAATTACCTAGAACACAATCATTACGAAAAAAATCAGGCAAAAAACCAGGAGGGCAATCAGGACATAAAGGCAATACACTAAAAATGGTCGAAGAACCAACAGTTATACAAGAACACTATTCAAATTATTGTAAGTGTTGTGGCAATAATCTTTCAGATATTGCAGGCACATTTGCAGGAAGGCGTCAGGTAATTGACATACCACCTATTAAACCAGTGATTACCGAACACCGTATTTACCATAAACAATGCAGTTGTGGAATGGTAAACAAGGGATGCTATCCTAATCAAGTAAATACACCTGTTAGTTATGGTACAAACACTCAGGCCTTAGCTGCTTATATGTACACTCGCCAATATATGCCTTATGACCGCTTGCGTGAATTCTTTAATACCATATTAGGGTTAAAAATTAGTACTGGAGGTTTAAACTATCTGATTGGTAAGTTCACTAAAAAAGCAACTCCTTTCTACGAGCAAATACGTAACAATGTACTTTCTCATTGTACTGTTGGAGCTGATGAAACAGGAACTAATATTAATGGAAAACTTCATTGGGCATGGGTCTTTCAAAATGCACAATCTACCTTTTTATCCGTTCATCAGAAACGAGGTTATGATGCTATTGAGGAAATTATGCCGGAAGGTTTTAAAAACAATACTTTGGTAACAGATTGTTGGAAACCTTATTTTAAAACACAAGCAGGGAATCACCAATTGTGTACTGCCCATCTTTTAAGAGAGCTTGAATTCTTTATCCAGAAATATCCCAAAAGCAACTGGGCATCGAAAATGAAAACGCTTATTATTAAAGCCCTAAAAATCTACAACAATAATTGGGATGATAAGGCAACTAAAGCACAAATATTTAAATCATTTGTGAAACTCCAGAATAAGCAGATTAGCGAAACATTAAAAGAAGTGGTTGTCTTTAGAAACAGATTAGTAAAATATGCTGATTATGTATTTACATTCCTAAATCAACCTGATGTTCCTCCTGATAATAATGCTTCGGAACGGGCTGTGAGAAATTTTAAAGTAAAACAAAAAGTCAGTGGTTTCTTCAAATCATTTGAAGGTGCAAATCATTATGCAATACAAAGATCTATTATAGATACAGCTATCAAGAGTTCTCAAAATCCCTTTGATACGCTTCGTGCTATTGCTATAGTTTAAGGCTCGACTGAATAGTTACGTGAAATCAAGAAAGAAGAAACTGTTAAATATCAATTTTTGATTACTTTAAATAACATCATTGCAGAAGCAGCCAATATCCCCTTGCCCATAGCTCTTCCCACCACCGCCAACGAAAAATTAAGTCATATTTTAAAGTATATTCAACGCAACATAGATCAACCTTTATCATTAGTTTTTATTGCAGAAGAATTTAGTTACAGTACCCGATCATTATCGCGTTTATTTCGGAATAATTTGAATACATCCTTTTTGCAATACGTTAAACTAACCCGCATTATAAGAGCAATGGAACTTCTTCTTCAAACCGACCTTTCGATCAGCGAAATAACTTTCAGATGCGGATACAATAACCTCTCTTCGTTCAGTTATGTATTTCATAAAACCATTAATTGTTCACCGGCTGAATTCAGAAAGCAAACAAACAGAAGTCTTTCATAATAACATTTCGTTCAAACCTGAGCATCAAAATCTCACTACTAGCTTTCTGCTTCAGACTCTTCCTTAGCCTTACTTGTAGTAACCATATACACACCACTAAACACTAACAGGTAGGGTGTCCAATTTGATATAAAAAAAGATTAAATTTCAATTTACTATATTGTATTTTTACGAGTATAAATATTTGATTACAAATTAATTAAAACTTGTTTTTCTTCCGGGTTTTCATTATTTTTATCGGAGATAAACGATTAGACATCAATGAGAAAAGAATACAAAAAATCAGAAAAACAACGATTGAAAGAAGAGCTTTTAAAGTTGAAAAAAGAAAATAAAAAGTTATCAGAGAAATTGGATAAATCTAAGTCAATAAATAAAGAATTGAAAAAGGAGATAAAAAAAAACGATACACAGGAGATAATTGTAAACCAGGAACAAAAACATTTACTGTCAAGCAAATTAAACGATATGGATATTCAGAGCTTACTGTTCGATTAAGTTGTTTGCTCTATACACGAACAAACTGCGGATTTCGTCATATAGTTAAGGCCTTAGAGGTTATAAACGAGGTTTTTGAGGGAGTTTTAGGTGAAATCCCCTGTCATAACACAATTAGTAACTGGGTCAAAAAATGTGGCTTAAATGTATACGAGAATTCTTGTGATATGATGCGTGATACTAATTATGCAGCAATTGTAGATGAGAGTATGATGATAGGAGAAGAGAAACTTCTTTTTACAGTTGGAGTTCCAGCCTTGCATCAAGAACGTCCATTACGGAGTGATGATGCTCAAATACTTGATATTGCCGTGGCTAAGAGCTGGAATGGAGAAGGTATTAAGAGACATCTTGATATCGTCGCTAAAAAAGTAGGACATCGACCTAATTATGTCATAAGTGATAATGCTTCAATAATGAAGAAAGGAATAAGCGAAGCTAAAATAAAACATCAAAGAGATATTAGCCATTCATTGGGAATGTATTTAGAAAGGGCATATAAAGATGAAACTGATTTTAAACACTATACTAAATTAATGTCGCAGGCAAAAGCAAAATATAATATGACAAAGTTTGCCTACTTACTACCACCCACGCAACGGACTATAGCAAGATTTATTAATCTTTCCAGTTGGGTTAAGTGGTCGTCAAATATGTTAAGTAATTGTCACTCAATGAAAGATGAAGAGAAAGAAGTTTTCTCTTTTATCCCTGTAAATGCCTCATTAATTGATGAATTAAACGAAGTTATTAAATGCATAGAAGAGATTGAGTATACCTGCAAACAAAAAGGGTTATCTCAAAAATCAATATGTGAGTGTCAAAGAATTATAAAGAGGTCACTTTTTAATGGTAATGATCGTATGTTTAGATTAGGAGAAAAAATTAATACTTTTCTAAAAGAAGAAGCTGAACTCCTTTCTGAGGAATTACCTGTACACAATAATTCTTCTGATATTATAGAATCTCTTTTTGGTAAATATAAAGAGCGGAAATCTCCCAATAAGTTATACGGTGTTACATCTCAAGTTTTATTTATTCCTTTATACACAAGGCTTCTTAACCCAAAAATAGCTACTGATTTTAATTTTAAAACAGTACTCGAAGAAATGAAAATGGACAAAATAAAAGATTGGAGTGTTAAAAATTTATCTCCTAACTTGGTGACAAAAAGAACAAATTTTTTACAAAAAGTAGCATAAAATAAGAACATTAAATTGGACACCCTAACTAACAGGATGGCTAAGACCTTAAACCAGCCAAAGTGATCAATTTGCAACAATACAGCTGCAACAGAAGCAACAATAGGTTGAACATTATTATACATGGTGGCAACTGTGGGGCGCAAATATTTTTGAGCTACCGGAATCATCATATAAGATAAAAAGGTTGATCCCAATACAATAAAAGCCAATTCACCAATGATCGAATAAGACATATTTTGGTACTCAAGAGATGATAAATGAGGCCATGTAAGAGGCAGATAAATAACTGAGCTAAATAAAAACATCCATTTCATAAGAGTAACAGGAGAATATCGGCTAATAACATTTTTAAAGAATACAAAATAGATTGCATAACTTAACTGCGCCAAAAAGCAAAGCAAAATACCAATAAAACCAACATCTCCACTCCCATTACCTGAAGAACTGTTCAAAATAATAATTAAAGCACCCATACCACCTATAAAAATACCAGAAAGCTTTCTCCACGTAACAGGTTCTTTCAGATAAAAGGCAGCTATTATCATTGCCAAAATGGGTAATGTTGTTGTTACTATAGATGCGTTAATAGGTGATGTATAAGATACGCCCAAAACAAAAACCCCTTGATTTAGTATAATTCCAAATAAGGCAGCCAATACCAACCACAATAAATCTTTAACCGGAACTTTTTCCTTTGGCAGAAAAAATGAAGCAATCCAAAATGCCAGAGCTGCACCCATAACTCTAAAAGCAACAATTGTCCAGGCATTAATATTACTGTTTAAAACAACCATTTTAACAAATGGAGCCATTAGTCCCCAGGCCATATTAGCAACGATCATTGCAGCATGACCTTTAATTTTATTAATATGCATATTTATTTTTTCAAAAGTGATAAAACAATGGCAACAGGATTTATTCAGGCATTTATTATTAGCCTTATATGGTCACATAAAACTCGACAAATTTAATTGTTTTCCTGTGTGAGAAATAGTTCTCATGCCTCGTTTCTTATTAAAAAAACATAAATAACAATCTTTTTTTCCCAGTATAATGTATTAGAAAGCTATCTTTAGATAAAAGGCAAAATTTTTATGAAGGCGATTGATATACAAAACAGCAACAGAAAAGAGCATTTTGAATTCTTTTCATCTTTTAAAAATCCATATTTTGGGTTCACAGCAAATGTAAATTGTACCAAAGCGTATAAGATGGCTAAAAAAAATCAATTATCATTTTTTGCATGGTATTTTCACAAGTCTATTATAGCAGCGAACTCCGTTACTGAATTTAAGCTACGAATCATTAACAACAAGGTTTATGAACTCAATCAAAATCATGCAGGTTCAACAATAGCAAGAGAGGATCATACCTTTGCTTTTTCATATATTGAATATGACGAAGATTTTAATGTTTTCAGCAACAGATTACAGAAAGAAATTGAAGCAGTAAAAACTTCTACGGGTTTACGCTTAGATCCTGGTAAAAACGATGTTGAATATATAAGATACACAACTATTCCATGGGTAAGCTTTTCACAAATTATGCATCCAACCAATTCTGACAGCACAGATTCTGTTCCACGGATTTCTTTTGGTAAGTTTTTTAAAAAGGATGGAGAACTTTTAATGCCAGTTTCTGTAGAAGGACACCATGGATTGATGGATGGATACCATATCGCAGAGTTTTTCAGAATTTTCGAAGAGTTGTTAAATTAACAGATTGTTAGATTTAAGACAAAAGACGTTCTGCGTGTCGCTGAAGCTTTAGCCGTGAAGTAAGACCGATTTGCAAAACATTGATTACAAGAATCTTACATTATAAACAACAAAGCATATATGTGTCTAAAAATTAATAAATTATAAAAACTTAACGAACTATTGTAAATAATATAGAGCAATAGATGATAAAGCATCTATCATCAATAAAAATACATAAAATCGCAATATGCATTAGAAAACCTATTGCACATTGAATTCACTTAAAACAAGACACTTAGTTACTTCACTTCAACTCACCAGAACGATGCTCCCGATATGAATCGGGACAAGTTATGCCTTGTTTCAGTAAGACCTTGTTTTATTGCACTTTCATGGTTTATTACTAAGTTCTAATACATAATCCGGGTTAAATAAAAAAAGGAGCCTTATTCAGACTCCTTTTTTATGACAAACAAAATATTTTACATTTGAATAATAGTAACCTCACTCCTCCTGTTTACCTGATGTTCTGCTTCAGAACAATCAACACCATCGGCACATTTATTTTTCAGGCGAGTTTCACCATAACCTTTGGCAACAACCCTGGATTTCTCAATACCCCGATTTACCATATAAGCAACAGCCGACTCTGCTCTTTTTTGCGATAAACGCTGGTTAAACAGAGCTGACCCTCTGGAGTCGGTATGTGAACCCAACTCAATTTTTACATTCGGATTATCCTTTAAAAACTGAATCATATCATCAAGTTCCGTTGCGGCATCCTCTCTGATATTCCACTTACCTAAATCATATAAAATTTCAATTTCTACACTAACTCCTACTTCGGCCTTTTGCATTTCGAGCTCCATTAACTCATTCACTTTAACATAACCAGCTTCCCTATTCACGGTTGAATATGGAGTACGCTTTGTAAAATATCCTTTTTTTGTAAAAACCAGACTATAATCTGTTTCGGGCTCTAACTCAGCTTTAAACTGGCCATCAATACCACTTACCACCGAATAGACATCAGCATCAACCGGCTCTACTTGCAAGGTTACTTCCGGAATTACTTTCTTATCCGGCAATAAATATACACAACCGTAAATTCCCCACGATGGACGAGGGGTAAGCTCGATTTTAAAATCCCTGGTTACATCTGAAAACTGAATGGTATCCAGATAAGGGAAAAACTCAGGAAGATCAACTTCTACAATAAGAGATTCTAACTCATCAACCGTTACATTAATTAAACCTTTATTATCAGATTTTTCCTGAGCAACCATACCTCCTTTTAAATCTTTAAACAGAACCGGACTGTTAGAAATAACAGCTCTAGTATTTTTATTGATGAGTAGCCCCTTTAATCCCTTTTGAAACGAAACATCTTTTAATACAGTAAATCGATAAATATCATCATCTCCTTTTCCCCCGCTGCGATTTGAAGCAAAATAGCCACATTTACCTTCTGCATCCGGAAACACACCAAAATCATCTTTTTCAGTATTTACAGGATACCCCATATTTTTAACCCGATATCCCTGAGCATTTTTTTCTGCTATAAAAATATCCAGTCCACCAACACCAATATGTCCATTAGACGCAAAATACAACCTGCCATTCTGGTGAATAAACGGAAACATTTCATCTCCCTCGGTATTGATATCTTTACCCAAATTTACAGGTTTACTCCATGAGTCACCCTCTTTATCCACGTAATAAATATCCGTCCCGCCAATACCTCCAGGCATATTCGATGTAAAATAAAGGCGACTACCATCTGAAGATAAACAAGCATGTCCACATGAGTATACACTACTATCAAATGGCAGTTGCTCTGGCTCAGACCATGAACCATCAGCCTGCTTTATTGCTTTTAAAATAACAAGGTTATTATATCCATGCTTCTTTTTAAAGTTTGCATCTATAAAACCATGATTGAGGTTTCGGGTAATATACAGTTCTCTTCCATCCTTACTAAAACAGATTGGTCCATCGTGATACATACTTCTCATATGAGTTGAAAACAACTTTGGATTAGATAACAAGCCCTGATTCTCTGAGGTTTTTAAAATATTCAGATAAGGAGTTTCCTTCCAGGCATATTCTCTTTTAATAATATAATCCATATTGCGTGCCGACACAAAATAGATGTCATCATTATAAACCACAGGACCAAAATCAGATTGTTCCGAATTAAAATCCACCTCTTCAATTAAATACCTGTCCTCTGCTAAAATCTTTTCAATTTTGGGTAAAGAATTTAACAATTCTGTAGCTCTTCCATCTTCGGGATTTCGTTCCTTATAAATAGCAATTATCCGGTCGGCTTCAGTATATTTACCATTATATTTTAATGATTGCGCATATAAAAACAAGTGATCGTTACTTAAATGCTCCAATGGTACAGAAGCAAATTCATTTTCACTTTTGACTGTTTCACCTACTTTTAAATATGCAACAGCCAGCAATCCTTTAATTGAATCAGACAAGTAACCGGCTTCACTTAATTTTTCGTACTTTTTAATTGCTTTAATATAAGCCAGGTTCTCAAACGATTTGTTCGCTTGATTTACTCTATATACAGCAATTAAACTATCCAGCTTATTTTTATAGAATTGGGCATGAACTCCCATCGTAAAACTCATTAATATTATAATAAGTATTGAAAATTTTCTCATTATATTTCTTTTTCTCTATTCTCAACAATTAAAAGTATCTTGGTGAAATCACCTTATTTTTAAGAAATCCATCTAAATCATAACTAATAACAATCTCATGTGAACCATTATTATAAGTCGCCAATTTCGAAACAGAAAAATCGTACGAATAACCAATCATAAGTTGTTTATTCAACTGAACATTTGCTATCAAAGCAAGGGCATCTCCAATACGATATGTAACTCCCAGCCAATAAGCATTTTTATACAAAAACTGACCTGTAATATCTGTTGATGGGGGAGCTCCTTCTACAACTTTATTAATAAACGAAGGTTTAAACTTTAAATCGTTGTTAACATCAAATACATATCCTGCCATTACAAAGTAGTGACGGCGTAGATCTGATACATTACTAGCTGTCACTTGATTGCCAGACAAGTCTGTTTGTATTAATTTTGGGATAGAGAATCCTGCATACCACTTATTACTGTACAGATAAAGCCCCATACCTGCATTAGGTTGTAATTTTTTATCGTAATTCCCACTAAAAGAGGCATCGCTTCCATTTTGCACAAACACATCATTTAGTGCAACATAATAGTTATAAACACCCCCTTTAATACCCATAGATAAAATGGTATTTTCTGATACATTTATTCGATAAGCATAATTAAAATTAAAATAGGTATTCTCAACAGGCCCATAAGTATCTTTAACAATTGAAAAACCCAATCCCATTTTATAATTATTTAATGGAGTATGCATGGTTAAATTATACGTACGAGGTGCACCATCTAAACCGGCCCATTGTATGCGGGACAGCAATAATATATTCATAGCATTTCGTGTACCTGCATAGGCAGGATTAACAGAAACGGTATTAAACATATATTGAGTATACAGAGGTTCCTGCTGTGCCAGGACCTCCATTTGTGACCATCCCAAGATAAGCAGTGCTCCCAGCACAACTCTTTTTATTAATTTAATTGGAAATATTATTTTCATCACTATAAATTTATGTTTTAATGACTGTAGCAAAGAGACCTGTAACAGTCTCTTTTCCTGAATCAATATTATTTATCGGTTTAAGTAAATATATCCGGTAATTTTCCTGTTGATATCACGAATATTAATGATGTAGTAATAAGTACCAACCGGAAGTTCTTTTCCAACGCTAAATCCTACATTTGACTCGCCATTCCAGTTGTTGTCATACTTGTTTATTTTATAAACAACATTACCCCACCTATTAAAAATTTCAATACTTACCTGGTTAAATTGATACAACCACGGTATATTATAAGTATCATTATCACCATCGTTATTTGGTGAGAAACCTTCATAAAGAATTAATTCATCTAGTCCATAACATTTATCTGAATCCAATCTATTTTCAATACCATCATTATCGCAATCACCTTCAGCTTCATACTGATCAAGTAAGCCATCGTTATCTGAGTCCTCATCAAGGTAATCAGGCCATATGTCTCCATCAGTATCAACATCACCTTCTTCTTCATCCGAAACTCCATCATTATCAGAGTCAGAATCCAAATAATTAGAAATACCATCATTATCATAATCATCAGAGCCTTCCAGGGCATCAGAAATGCCATCTCCATCCGAGTCAGAATCAATATAATTAGGAATACCGTCGCCATCGGCATCTTCAATTCCTTCCTCTGCATCAGATATACCGTCATTATCAGAATCTGTATCCTTATAGTTTGGTATTCCATCTCCATCGGTATCAACATTCCCCTCTACTTCATCTAAAATAGAGTCATTATCAGAATCAATATCTTCCTTATCTAAAATACCATCACCATCCGTATCACCATCTCCTTCTTCTTTGTTTGATATACCATCGTCATCAAGGTCAGTATCTACTATGTTAACAATAACGACAACAGTTGCACTGGCACAGTTATTATCACCATTACAAACCTGATATGTAAAAGCAATTTCTCCAATGTAGTCCATATCCGGCACAACTGTAATTGAATAATCAGCATTAACCACAACACTCCCTCCAACTACTTCAGAAGAAATTGCAACTTCAACTCCATTGACATTTAGATTATTGTCGTTAGCTAAAATGTCAATAACAACTTCTTCATTCATATCAGTTTCAACAACATCATCATTTGCAACAGGGATTTCCATGGTTTCATCATTATCAATAATGGTATAGGTATGAACCGGGTTTGTCCCTAGTGTTCCATTAGTAGGGCTTGACAAGGTTACAATTACGGTCTCATTATTCTCATCAAGCAAATCATCTACAATACTTGAAATAGTAATAGTTCCACTTGTTGAACCAGCTGGGATGGTGATACTTCCATCTGCCAAGGTATAATCTGAAGCTCCGGCTGTTCCTGTCACTGTATAGTTTACACTCACTGCCAATTCACTTACAGCTGATAAAGTAACGTCCAAAGAAGCACTACTTACTGATTCTGAACCACTGGAGGATGCTGATGCAAAACCTATGCTTGGTGAGGCATCATTATCCTGAATGGTATAGGTATGAACCGGGTTTGTCCCTAGTGTTCCATTGGTAGGGCTTGACAAGGTTACAATTACGGTCTCATTATTCTCATCAAGCAAATCATCTACAACACTTGAAATAGTAATAGTCCCACTTGTTGAACCAGCTGGGATGGTGATACTTCCATCTGCCAAGGTATAATCTGAAGCTCCGGCTGTTCCTGTCACGGTATAGTTTACTCTCACTGCCAATTCACTTACAGCAGATAAACTAACTTCCAATGAGGCACTACTTACTGATTCTGAACCACTGGAGGATGCTGATGCAAAACCTATGCTTGGTGAGGCATCATTATCCTGAATGGTATAGGTATGAACCGGGTTTGTCCCAAGTATTCCATTGGTAGGGCTTGACAAGGTTACAATTACGGTCTCATTATTCTCATCAAGCAAATCATCTACAACACTTGAAATAGTAATAGTTCCACTTGTTGAACCAGCTGGGATGGTGATACTTCCATCTGCCAAGGTATAATCCGAAGCTCCAGCTGTTCCTGTCACGGTATAGTTTACACTCACTGCCAATTCACTTACAGCTGATAAACTAACTTCCAAAGAGGCACTGCTTACTGATTCTGAACCACTGGAGGATGCTGATGCAAAACCTATGCTTGGTGAGGCATCATTATCCTGAATGGTATAGGTATGAACCGGGTTTGTCCCTAGTATTCCATTGGTAGGACTGGACAAGGTTACAATTACGGTCTCATTATTCTCATCAAGCAAATCATCTACAATACTTGAAATAGTAATAGTTCCACTTGTTGAACCAGCTGGGATGGTGATACTTCCATCTGCCAAGGTATAATCCGAAGCTCCGGCTGTTCCTGTCACTGTATAATTTACACTCACTGCCAATTCACTTACAGCTGATAAACTAACTTCCAATGAGGCACTGCTTACTGATTCTGAACCACTGGAGGATGCTGATGCAAAACCTATGCTTGGTGAGGCATCATTATCCTGAATGGTATAGGTATGAACCGGGTTTGTCCCTAGTGTTCCATTGGTAGGGCTTGACAAGGTTACAATTACGGTCTCATTATTCTCATCAAGAAAATCATCTACAATACTTGAAATAGTAATAGTTCCACTTGTTGAACCAGCTGGGATGGTGATACTTCCATCTGCCAAGGTATAATCTGAAGCTCCGGCTGTTCCTGTCACTGTATAGTTTACACTCACTGCCAATTCACTTACAGCTGATAAAGTAACGTCCAAAGAAGCACTACTTACTGATTCTGAACCACTGGAGGATGCTGATGCAAAACCTATGCTTGGTGAGGCATCATTATCCTGAATGGTATAGGTATGAACCGGGTTTGTCCCTAGTGTTCCATTGGTAGGGCTTGACAAGGTTACAATTACGGTCTCATTATTCTCATCAAGAAAATCATCTACAATACTTGAAATAGTAATAGTTCCACTTGTTGAACCACCAGGGATGGTGATACTTCCATCTGCCAAGGTATAATCTGAAGCTCCAGCTGTTCCTGTCACTGTATAGTTTACACTCACTGCCAATTCACTTACAGCAGATAAACTAACTTCCAATGAGGCACTACTTACTGATTCTGATCCACTGGAGGATGCTGATGCAAAACCTATGCTTGGTGAGGCATCATTATCCTGAATGGTATAGGTATGAACCGGGTTTGTCCCTAGTATTCCATTGGTAGGGCTTGACAAGGTTACAATTACGGTCTCATTATTCTCATCAAGAAAATCATCTACAATACTTGAAATAGTAATAGTTCCACTTGTTGAACCAGCTGGGATGGTGATACTTCCATCTGCCAAGGTATAATCTGAAGCTCCGGCTGTTCCTGTCACGGTATAGTTTACACTCACTGCCAATTCACTTACTGCAGATAAACTAACTTCCAAAGAGGCACTGCTTACTGATTCTGAACCACTGGAGGATGCTGATGCAAAACCTATGCTTGGTGAGGCATCATTATCCTGAATGGTATAGGTATGAACCGGGTTTGTCCCTAGTATTCCATTGGTAGGACTTGACAAGGTTACAATTACGGTCTCATTATTCTCATCAAGAAAATCATCTACAATACTTGAAATAGTAATAGTTCCACTTGTTGAACCAGCTGGGATGGTGATACTTCCATCTGCCAAGGTATAATCTGAAGCTCCGGCTGTTCCTGTCACGGTATAGTTTACACTCACTGCCAATTCACTTACTGCAGATAAACTAACTTCCAAAGAGGCACTGCTTACTGATTCTGAACCACTGGAGGATGCTGATGCAAAACCTATGCTTGGTGAGGCATCATTATCCTGAATGGTATAGGTATGAACCGGGTTTGTCCCTAGTATTCCATTGGTAGGACTTGACAAGGTTACAATTACGGTCTCATTATTCTCATCAAGAAAATCATCTACAATACTTGAAATAGTAATAGTTCCACTTGTTGAACCACCAGGGATGGTGATACTTCCATCTGCCAAGGTATAATCTGAAGCTCCGGCTGTTCCTGTCACTGTATAGTTTACTCTCACTGCCAATTCACTTACTGCAGATAAACTAACTTCCAATGAGGTACTACTTACTGATTCTGAACCACTGGAGGATGCTAATGCAAAACCTATGCTTGGTGAGGCATCATTATCCTGAATGGTATAGGTATGAACCGGGTTTGTCCCTAGTGTTCCATTGGTAGGGCTTGACAAGGTTACAATTACGGTCTCATTATTCTCATCAAGCAAATCATCTACAATACTTGAAATAGTAATAGTTCCACTTGTTGAACCACCAGGGATGGTGATACTTCCATCTGCCAAGGTATAATCTGAAGCTCCGGCTGTTCCTGTCACGGTATAGTTTACACTCACTGCCAATTCACTTACTGCAGATAAACTAACTTCCAAAGAGGCACTGCTTACTGATTCTGAACCACTGGAGGATGCTGATGCAAAACCTATGCTTGGTGAGGCATCATTATCCTGAATGGTATAGGTATGAACCGGGTTTGTCCCTAGTGTTCCATTGGTAGGGCTTGACAAGGTTACAATTACGGTCTCATTATTCTCATCAAGCAAATCATCTACAATACTTGAAATAGTAATAGTTCCACTTGTTGAACCAGCTGGGATGGTGATACTTCCATCTGCCAAGGTATAATCTGAAGCTCCAGCTGTTCCTGTCACTGTATAGTTTACACTCACTGCCAATTCACTTACAGCAGATAAACTAACTTCCAATGAGGCACTACTTACTGATTCTGAACCACTGGAGGATGCTGATGCAAAACCTATGCTTGGTGAGGCATCATTATCCTGAATGGTATAGGTATGAACCGGGTTTGTCCCTAGTGTTCCATTGGCAGGACTTGACAAGGTTACAATTACGGTCTCATTATTCTCATCAAGCAAATCATCTACAATACTTGAAATAGTAATAGTTCCACTTGTTGAACCAGCTGGGATGGTGATACTTCCATCTGCCAAGGTATAATCTGAAGCTCCAGCTGTTCCTGTCACTGTATAGTTTACACTCACTGCCAATTCACTTACAGCAGATAAACTAACTTCCAATGAGGCACTACTTACTGATTCTGATCCACTGGAGGATGCTGATGCAAAACCTATGCTTGGTGAGGCATCATTATCCTGAATGGTATAGGTATGAACCGGGTTTGTCCCTAGTATTCCATTGGCAGGACTTGACAAGGTTACAATAACTGTTTCATTATTCTCATCAAGCAAATCATCTACAATACTTGAAATAGTAATAGTTCCACTTGTTGAACCAGCTGGGATATTTAAAGTCCCATTTTCTAAAGCATGATCTATTCCTAAACCTTTTGCTGAACCACTTACAGTATAATTTACTGAAATCGAAAAGCCACTAAATTGAGATAAATCAACAATAAGAGATGCACTGCTTATACTTTCTGCTCCACTTGAAGATGTTAATCTAAATGATAATGTTGGTTCATCATCATCATCAATATTTATTACCTCAACATCACTGACCGCTATTCCATTATAATTACTATCGGTGCTTTCTGCAACTCCTGTAATAATATTAAAAGACCTATCCGGTTCATCATTAAAATCATCAGTTGGTATTACAGTTATCTCCTTGGGAATATTCCAATCTGAAGAATAAAACGTTACCGAATTAAGAGAAGGCTGCCCTTCTGATGTATTATCAGAACTTAAACTGATAGTAACAATATCTGAAGGCGCAGAATTTAACACGATAGTAAATGTTGCTGTTTGACCATTCTCATTAATCGCATTTGAAATTGTTGAGACAGTAATTCCGGGAGCATCATTATCTGAAATTGTCACAGTTTTTTGTTGAACAACCACCTCCAAGGCATTTGTAACTGATGAAATATCTAATATTACTCTTTCTGCATCTTCGACAAATGCATCATCTATAGTAGAAACAGACACTGTTCCTGACAACTCACCAGCAGGAATAACAATAGTTGTTTCATCTGATGCATTAACACCTGGAACAATATTGTAATCAGAACCAGAAGTTGCATCGCCACTAAATAATAAGTTTATAGTAACAGGCACATAGGTTGTTTCACTAAGAGTTACTATATAGGTAGCAGTCTGAACATTTTCACTAATAATAGATTCATCAACCGATAAAGTAACTCTAGGCAAATTCTGTCTCCAGTCTCTATCGTCACCCGGATCATCAACATCAGGATAATCAGTAGGCATTTCACCTCCATCTGTTGCATCATATACTGAAACATCGTCAAAACTATCATCGAGTCCATCCCCATCAGTATCTGTTCCGGCTGGTAAAACATCACTTACTCCATCAGAATTAATATCATATGCTTCAATCATATCTGATTCTGAGTCTTCATCTGAATTTGTATCAATAAAATCAGGAATTGCATCTCCATCCGTATCTGTAGGAACAATAATAACACCCCCATTGGTATTATCATACGCATTATCTAATCCATCTCTATCAGTGTCAACTCCTGAAGGAGCTATATAATCAATAGTAGTTTGTCCTTCAATATTATCAACAATACCATCTCCATCAGAATCAATATCAATAAAATCAAAAAGACCATCCCCATCTGAGTCTGTATCAGGGTTTGCTAAATCATCTATCCAATCACCATCAACATCAGATCCACCTGCAAAATCTACATCAAAAACATTATCGATACCATCACTATCAAAATCTAAACCTAAAGGTCCTATTCCCGAGGCCTCATAATAGTCTGTTATACCATCATTATCAGAATCAATATCAAACATATCATCAAGCCCATCTCCGTCATGATCCACTGTAGTATTTAGTGTTCCTCCCTGGTCAGTATCATAAACATCATCAATACCATCTCCATCTGTATCTCTTCCATTTATCATTATTTTAGACCTGGATTCAAAAGCATCAGACACACCATCATTATCACTATCTAAATCAAGGAAATCAGGAACGCCATCACTATCAAAATCCGGTTTAGATAGGGGTACTCCTCCTTCGCTAGGATCTACAGTATCATTCAGTCCGTCTATATCCACATCAGCATAATTAGCCAAAACACCGGTTACATCAGCAACACCTCCAGCCTCAACGGCATCAAGTATACCATCATTATCACTGTCTAAATCTCTAAAATCCGGAATATGATCTCTATCTCTATCATAAACATCATTAACCCAGTCATTATTCGTATCTATAAAAGCCGGGAATCCATCTGTTGCATCATAAGTATCTCTATAGTTGGCGATACCATCACCATCAGCGTCCTTACTTGGATCAAACCCAGTATATCCATCCTCTTCCGAGTCAGGAATACCATCATTATCAGTATCCAAATCACATTCGTCACTGATACCATCATTATCTGAATCTTCATCAGAATAAACAAAATCAAAATACGATACTGCAGCACCTTCTGAACCATCCATCGAACCGTTTCTTAGTCCACTTTCATGAATTCCTCCCTCTCCACCGGATTTGTTTACTGTAATCCCAACTGGAAGTTCTGGCAGGTTGTACAAGAATGCACCACCTCCTCCTCCACCTCCTGGCCCATGAAGTGTTGAAGTAGCTAAATCCTGTCCATCACCACCACTCACATTAACATTCAATGTTCCTTCAAATTCCTTAATCTCAAAAGCAACAGTTCCACCACCGCCACCACCGCCACCGCCATCAATACCAGTTCCGGCAGCCGAAGGCGAAGAGCCTGATGCATCAATTGTATACCCATTACTAATAATTTTATTAGCCCTGATTACAACAAGACCTCCTCCATTAGCTGCTGTAGCCGAATTTCCATTAGTAACAAAACCTGCTCCACCAGCTCCTCCAAAATAAATGCGGTTGGTATTAATATAATCAGCCATACTCAGGCCTCCAATACCACCAGCAGTAGCTCCTCCCGTATCACACCAGCGATCTCCACCAGCTCCACCAGCTCCATAGTTTGATCCACCACCGCCTCCGGTATCTCCACTAACACCACCACCGCCACCATTGGCACGTGGTGCTCGTCCTCCATTTGTATCTGGATCATCAATAACAATACCTTGTCCCTTGGGACTAACATCCAGATCTGATGAAGGTTTTACCATTTGAGTTGCCGGATCAATAGTACAATTATCTGGTGACCCGTTTGTACTAACAACAACACCCTGATAACCTTTACCATGTACATTAATATCAGCATTTAGCGTTAATGTTCCATCTACAAAAATAGCAATCACTCCACCTTTACCTAACGAGGGATCCCAAGCATCAGCCTCTAAATCACTATTTATTTCAACGTCTCCCGAATAAGTAGGAACTTTAACCAATTGTATTAACCCTAAATTATCATAAGTTCGTTTTAACTCTCCTCGCGGATATATAATATTATTATCATAGTCGACTTTTCCAATTATAAAGAACTCATAATTCCCTGCATTTCCAATATCCAATATTTCACCTCCTGTATCGGTATTGGTAACATCAATAGTAGCTCCTTTCATTTGAACTATCAACACCCTGTCTCCTGTATTAAAAGCAGAAGCATCACTAACCTCTATTCTGTACCAGCACTCTTCTCCCGTGGGACAATCGCCACAATTGGGGTCAATTACCCTAATAATGTCAACATAATCATTAACTGTACCATTAATAACTGTTTGTCCAGATATTGAGAACGCAGACAAAACTAACACCCACAAAAAAAGAAATTCCTTAATCATTTTTTTTGTTTTCATTAAAATTGAGTTATCTATTACCTATTTATTTTCTACAAAACATAACAATTCTATATACATACGCCTATCCCTTGAAATCGTTATTATTATCACGACGAATCAACTACAATTCTTGATAAAGAGCGAATTATTTTAGACTAACCTGTCTCTTTCAAAAATTCCAGCCGAATAAGAATTGCAATACTTACTATCTTATACAACTGAATAAGAAAAGAACTAACACTGATATATCACAATATGTTCTAATGAACTTAATTTATTATCAACATATTTAAATTATAAAATTCAACAATACACATAACTACTGTTTCTGAATCCACTATAGCAACCCACAAAAGGATTAACAAAAAATTGACTGTAAAAAAATCTTATTTTTATTAACTTAAACCAAAATCTACAATTATGGAACAAAATTCAAATATGCCTCCTATCTACGTAGTTTCGGGAGGAAAAGGAGTAGCAGGACATACCTTAATTGAATCAATGTTAATACACTATCCCAATCATAAAATTCCTGTAATTATTGAACCGGAAGTATCTACGCAGGAACATATCGACAAAATAACAGAAAAGGTATTAACAACAAACGGAGTTATTGCCCACACCATGGCTGATCACATGGCTAGACGGATGCTTATTGACACCTGTGAAAAAAAAGAAATCCGTCACTTTGATTTAATTGGTAATATATCTGATTACCTGGATACCGTTTTAGACATGAAACCTGTTGAACAACCTGGTTTATTCAGGTTACGTGATATTGAATATTATCGCAGAGTAAGGGCCATTGAATTTACCATGCAACACGACGATGGATTACATTCTGAAAAGATTGCTACTGCTGACATAGTACTTGCAGGTGTATCCAGAACTGGGAAAACCCCATTAAGTATTTATCTGGCCATGTTTGGATGGAAAGTTGCAAATGTTCCTATCGTCCCTGGCATACCAATTCCTGAAACACTTTTCCAAATTGATCCAAACCGGGTTTTTGGACTGACCATTTCCATGGCTTATTTAATTGCCCAAAGAAGCAGTAGAGTTAACCGTATTCATATGGATCCCAACTCTGACTATGTTGACAGAAGGAAGGTTAGAATGGAATTAGACTATGCTGCCAATCTATTTAAAAAAGGAGGATTTAAAGTTCTCAATATTACAAATAAACCTATTGAATATTCAGCTAATGAAATCATTACGATTTTAACATCACGTTTTGGCAGTAACAAATGGAAAGCTCATGAGGATTAACCTTCATTAATTACATATACTATAAAATAAGCAGGTTTACAAAAACACCCTGCTCTTAACTACTAACAATCAGTATTATCCATTTATAGCACAAACACTCCTACTAAGTAGAAAGGAGATAATTTTCGTAAATGTTTATTATTTACATCCAGAAATTAAACAATAGTATTAGTGGTATGTTTTAATATAACAAAACACTAATACAGGATCATTATGAAAGATGTAGATATAAATATTTCAATTCAAAAAAATAAAAGACTTACAGAAGCCTACAAATATTATGGTTACAAACCTGAAGCTCAGGGGCCTTTTGATTATTTAATTGATTTTGTAAGAGAGAAATTCAATAAACAATATCCTAAAGGCAACTTTAATTTATTCTGGAATGAATATAACAGCTTACAAGACTTTAAGATTTCTGACAACGTTGAAAGTGTTGGTGGTATATCTGAAGAGGCACACTTTATAATGCGTACTATTACCGAGTACCATTTTGTTCAGGCTTTTAAAGCCATGAAAATTGACCTTAATGACCCAAATGTAAGTGGCGAGAAAGGTACTCCTTATCGAATTACAAAAATGTATACCGGCAACGGGTTGGATGATGATAGCGAACTTCTTTCAGGAAGATGGTCAAACAGACCTGCAATTGCTAATTTTCCGAATGAAAATGGTCAACGTTTTCCTATTACAAAACGGGTTGATATTGTATCTGTTTGTTCACATCACCTTGCTCCTTTTAGTACTCTTTTCAGAGATGGAGCTTATGCTTTAATCAGCTACATTCCGGATAAAAAAGTACTCGGCATATCTAAACTTCAAAGAATTGTGGATTGGGTATCACGTAGAGGTCATTTGCAGGAGAACTTAACTAAAATGATATATGATGAAATTAGCAAAGCTGCTGAAACAGCATCTGTATATGTTAAACTTTCTGGTTTAGTACATACTTGTGAATCATTAAGAGGAACGCAAAGTAATGAGGGATCATTTTCAAGTGAATACTATGGTGGCGATTTTGATAATATTGAATTAAGAAGAGAGGTAAAAAGTCAGTAATTGGTTTTCATTACGAGATCTGCTGTTCGCAAATAATTATGGTACATATTCTTGTAAATGAGTTAATATTATTACACAGAAAAGAAAAATAAACAATGATAATAAGAAAAAAATTTAAGTTTGAAGGAGCACATATTGTAAGAGACTGTTCAAGTGACAGATGTAAAAAGTCGTTACATGGACACAGCTATGTCGTTGAAGTATTTCTGACTTCAGACCAACTTGACTTCGGTCAGATGATATATGACTTTGGCCTGACCAAGGGTACAATAAAAGATATTATAGATAGTTTTGACCACGCTTATGCTATGTGGGACAAGGAAAGTGATGAATTCAAAACTTTCATTAAAAACAACAGCGACAGATATGTAGAGATGCCTGTTTCTCCATCCGCAGAATGTTTTTCTTTGACAATTTTATTCATTTTAAATAAAATTCTTGAAGCAACAAAGTTTAATAATGGAGAAGGCAATGTAAAAATTCAATCTGTCAGAGTACATGAAACTGATACTGGTTATGCCGAAGCATTTATCGATGATTTGAAATGGTTTAGATATGATTTAAAAGACATCTATTTTAGTCAGGCAATTAAAAACGAATGGGGCGATCCTGAAATGTACGACAAGCTAATAAGATTTCATTCTGAATCACACATTGCTCAACCTTTTATAAATCCATTTGTAGAAAGAAAATTTAAATAAACAATTATTATAAATCAGTTATTAAAGAGTAAATATTGTGATTTACTCTTTTTTTATGCTCTTAAAATTCTATTAAAAAACACGCTACATTTAAGTATTCTACTACTTATTTAAACTACATAAATGTCATATTTACCCTATCTTAATACTGAGAATTAAACGATTATAGACAATGGCTTATATTTTGAGTACTAAAATTAAAATTTTAAAACAATTAATTATGAGCCCCGAAGAAATACTAGATTTAGAAAAAGAAGTAAATAAACTAAAGTTTAAAGCATCTCAACAAGCCAGTGAGCTTCATGATTTAGTTGAAGACCGACTTTTAATGGATTTCGAAGATATTCCTTCAGTTGCGAAATTAACCTACGAAGCCTGTAAAAAATGGAATGACAAATACAAAGAGCTCTTAGAAGCTAAAAAATAATTTCCACAAGCAAATCGAAAAAAGGGAAGCTATACACTATTTGTATAACTTCCCTTTTTAATTTATTTTAGAAAAGACTAAATTCCAATAAATACGATTTATACTAAAACATCATTTATTTATAATCGTCAATCTTTTTCATTAGTTTACTTACATCCTTCACATTAAAATCTCCAAAAAACGATAGCAACACTCCATTTTGTTCTCCTTGAAAAATCACATGACATTCATAAATCTTTTTACCTTTTCTATGAATCCACACCTCTGTATCATCTTCATTGTCATCTTCCTCAACTAAATCATAATCTCCTTTATTCAGGTATTTCAGAACTTGTTCTCTAAATGATTTTTCAGGTTTAAAATCTGGCTTATAGATAACAACTTTAATTTCGTTTAAATCACCTGTAATCTTTTTCTCAGCATCATCAGTATCAGAATCTATATCTAAATCAACAAAGTCAATTAAATTTTTAGAGAACGAAAAGTAAGTTACTTCATCCAGATCCCTAAAATCACTATACATCCTATTTGAAATATTTTCTTGTGAAAATATTGATGTTTGAATGAGTCCTAATAATAGCACTCCTATATAAAACTTGATATTTTTTTTCATATGTCTAAATTTGATTTTAATTGTCATATGGAACTCACCAATTTAGTCTTCCTCGTGTGTGAGAACTCCTTCTCATGGCTCGTTTCATTTGAATAAATTTTAAGATTACAATTTCCCCAATAAACAAAGGCTATTTAAACATCTAGATTCCACTAGTTTAAATTAGCATCCACATTCCACTCTAATGTCTCTTCAATATTTACATTATATTTTTCAGGAATTGTAAATACAACCTGCATTTTTTGGTCTCGGATCTTTGTTCCCTCTGTTAAAGTAAAAAGAGGATCAATATAAATCACAGAATCTTTTTGTATCCAGAAGTATTCAATACTATTACAATTTTCTTTAGCATCTGTGTAATCCGATCCTCTTGCTGATTTTTTGATTGTCACCTGAAATTCAGGACCATGAACAACCTCTATTCGGGGATTTCCCTGAACATAAATTTTATCATCAGCAACAAAAACATCTAATTTATTTATATCAAACAGGTGTTCTTTATACTCTGGTATATAAGTATTTGAATTCGGTTTAAAATATATTGTTTTTGAATTGCTTTCATCCAACTTATCCTTTGAATATACAGCTTCTGTATTGGAATAGCTTTTAGCTACCTTAGCTGAAGTATAAGCTAACAACACCCATGCTCCAATCCAGAAAACTACAGATATTAATGCTATAAGTCCAACCCTTGTTTTAAATTTAAACACAAGCTTAAATCCTATTAAGAAAATGATTAACAAAGGAATTCCAACAATTAACAATACAGCAATAGTTCCTAATGTAATTTCATGAGGGTAAAGAAAGTAACTTGGTAAAGATGTATAGAAATTACCAATATTAGTAAAATCAAAAAGAGTAAATCCAATTGTAAAAGTAAGAATCAGAGCTACTAAGGTTGCCAATGTAGCAATCATTATTACAATTCCTATAGCTCCACCAATAACACTGATAAATTTTCTTAAAGCATTTCCCATTTTATCACCTCCTTCCGAAAACCCATTATTAAACGATTGATAAGCCTTTGATTTCTTAAATCGATCACTTACATCTTTATATTCATTTTTAATATTCTGTTCCCATGATTCATATGCAGCAGGCCCTTTCATTTCAAACTTTTGTTTAATGGTAATGGCTTTAGGCATTACAATCCACAAAATGATATACGGCAACAATGAAGAACCATATACAATAAAAGCAACTAAAAAGATCACTCGAAATACTAAAGCATCCACATTAAAGTAGGCACCCAGTCCACCACAAACACCACCAATTACACGATTGTCGGGATCCCTGTATAGTCTTTTGGAATATCCGGACTTAGGCTCATCATTAGTTACTTTTGACTTATGCATCTCTTCATCCTCATCAATAATATCGTCAGGCTCACCCATTGTTTTAATTACTTCTTCTACATTACTTAAAGTAATTACTTCATCTGCAGAAGGATAACTACTTCTAAATATTTCGGCAATACGAGATTCTATATCTGCAATTATCTCTTTCGCTTCTTCTTTATCTGAAAAATTATTTTCAATTTTATCAAGATATTGCTTTAACCTCTCGTAAGCATCTTCTTCAATATGAAATGCATACCCGTTTAAATTTATATATATTGTCTTTTTCATCTGTTTAAATTTAATTTTCATTGCTCAAATGGAACTCACAAACAAATTTAATCATCCTTCCCGAAGAATCGGGACAGGCAATGTATGAGAATATGGATAATCAAATTTTTATGTTCGTTTCATTTTTTAAGTTGTTTAAGTTTCTTGTGATATATTTTTACATTAACACAACATAAAAACACCACCTATTAACAAACCTATGACTTTAAAGCCAAGTACAGCAATAAATAAAAAGGCTATTAAATAAATTACTATCTGAAATATTGATCTAAAAATCAATCCTATGATTAACAAAATAATTGCAAGCCCCACTATTCCGCCCCCATGAAAGATATTAAAAAAAAAAGGATGATAATTTGTGGCAAATACGAAATTATCATTAATAATATTAATCTGTAAAAGATTAGCCAGTATTGTTACTCCAACAACAATCACCAAAACAAGTACAATATTTTTATCTCTTTTAGTAAGTCTGTTCCACCATGATTCTCCTTTTTTATACATTTTAGACTCACGAACCTTTGAAAAATGTTCCTTTACATCTTCATATTCATTGCGAATTGCTTTTTCTATATTTTTTATGGTAACATTTTCACCTCTCATTTCAAGCTTTTGAGCAGTAGTAAGAGCTGCAGGAATAATTATCCATAAAACAATATATACAGGAATAATAATACCAAGACTTAAGAATGGAAGAATAACAAACAGAACTCGAACAAATACCGGATCTGTATTAAAATATGCTGCAATTCCTCCACATACTCCACCTAAAATCCTGTTATCTATATCTCTGTATAAACGTTTTTTCTGTTTATTATAGACTTCTTGTTTAACACGATTAGATCCCTGTCCTTCAGTAGCTTCACCTTCAAAATCTTCAGGTTGTCCCATCTTAGATATAACATCATTAACCATTGCTTTATTTACGACAGCACTTTTATCTTTAAGTTTTTCGTTAAATAGTTCAGCAATACGGCTTTCAATATCCTTAATTATTTCCTTTCCTTCTTCCTGATTACCAAAGTAGCTCTCTAATTTGTCAAGATAATCTCTTAACATAGTATAAGCATCATCATCAATATAAAAGATGCTTCCACTCAAATTTATATTTACTGTCTTTTGCATGATATTGATTTTTGCTAATTGTTATTTATAAATTTCACAGCTTGTACAAGTTCTTGCCACGAAGCATCTAATTCTTTTAAAAAGTCACGACCTGAATCGGTTAGCTCATAATATTTTCGTGGAGGCCCTTGTGTTGATTCCTCCCAGCGATATGCCAATAAGCCAGCATTCTTTAATCTGGTTAGCAATGGATATAAAGTACCTTCAACCACAATCATTTTTGCTTCCTTTAATTCAGCAATAATATCTGATGCATATTTATCGCTTCTTGACAAAATTGACAGGATACAATACTCTAATACCCCCTTTCGCATTTGTGCTTTTGTATTTTCAACCTTCATAATCATTTCCCTCCTTTTTATAATCTTATCAAAAATTGATTCCCAACTGATAACCCTAAACTACCTGATGTTATATTTGAATCATCCTCATTGTGCTCTTCTAAATCGAACGAATAAGGCTCACCCGATTTATTTATATCACTAAGGTCAACTGGTGCAGCTGCCATAATCAGAGTTACGATTACAACTGACAGTGATATAACTAAACAATTCTTTCTAACAAAAAACTTCATAACACAATACCTTTTAAAACATTGTTGTTTGTATTACAAATATATATCTTTTATTAGGTACTATGCAATACATACTACTATATTTTTATTAATAATTTCTAAAACAAACACTATCTTCCTCATTTTATGAATATTAACAAACAATTTTTTTTCACAAAGATAACCACTGCTTATCATAACAATTCAATGCTTCATCTTTATTGCTTATATCATAAACTCTTAAACAATCGAGTAGGTAGGGGGATTGCTCCCCCGTCCTCTCACACCACCGTACATACTCTCGTATACGGCGGTTTCAAGTTAATTTTGTAAAAGACTGTATTTAATCGACATATTAAACAAACCTAAATCCTCGAACCATTTCAGGTTCATTGCTTGATGAACTTGTGGACATCCTGATTTGCGCCACCACCCTTTGCCCGAAAGAGCTAAAATCCAACTTTGCCAATTCGGTACTCCTAAACTCCTTAAGAAGCGTTTAAGCGTAATGGCTCGTTTGCACTGTTTCAGGCGATAACACCGTAATTTACGGCGTATCCAAGCATCAAGGTTGCGTAAGAGTTTCTTACATTTGGCGATGTGAAAATAATTAAGCCAACCTCTAAGAACCGGTGTCAACTCCGAAACTACTTGTCCAAAGTTTACTCCCCTGTTTCTCTTGGTTAACTCTCTTACTTTCTCCTTTAACCTTTCCACGCTTTGCTTAGCAATAGTTATAACTCCTGCATCAAGAATGTTATAGCCTAAAAACTTTGTCTCGCTACTTTTGCAAACCTTACTTTTCTGTTCATTTACTTTTAATTTGAGTTTGTTTGTGAGATACGAACAGACAGATTCCATCACCCTCTCGCCTGCTCTTTGGCTGCGAACAAATATGCTGAAATCGTCTGCGTATCGAACAAAGTAATGCCCTCGCTTTTCGAGCTCCTTATCTAATTCATCTAAAACAATATTAGATAAGAGTGGGGAAAGTGGGCTTCCTTGAGGTGTGCCTTGCAGACGTTGGTGGACAAGTCCACCTATCATAACTCCACTCTGCAAGTATTTGCGTATTAGCTTTAGAAGTGGCTTGCAGTGAATAAGTTTTGATAGACGATGCATCAGTCTATCGTGGTTCACTTCATCAAAGAAGCTCTTCATATCCATATCAACAACTACATTTCTTCCTTTCTTAACGTACGTGCTTGCTTGCTCAATTGCCTGCTTCGCATTACGCCTGGGACGAAAACCATAGCTGTGTTTTGAAAATACTTGTTCGTAAATGGGGGTTAATACCTGAGATATTGCCTGTTGTATTATCCTATCCTTTACGGTTGGGATACCTAACTGGCGTACTCCACCATTGGGCTTGGATATTTCTACTGCTTTTACTGCCGAGGGAAGGTATTCGCCCCGAAGTATCTGGTTTACTAACTCGTCTCCTTCTTTCGCAAACCAGTCAGCAAATTTACCCACGGGAATATTATCTACTCCCGATACGCCCTTGTTCCTTTTCACTTGTTTGTAAGCTCTATTGTAAGCATACTGTAATTTACACATTGCATATTTCCAAGGATTTTGTCAGCTTGCCAACATGAAAACAACCATAACAAAACGTCATGCAGAAATACGAAGAATCGTAGATCTGTGGCATGAAAGTAAGAGAGAAATTAAGCAGCCTGATTTTTGTAAGAAAGAAGGAATTTCTCAGGATTCACTTAAATATTGGATAACCAAGTTTAATAAAGAGAAGGTCTTAAAACAGTCAGATTCATTGGCTACTGGATTTATTCCCGTAACAGTTTCAAACACAAAAGAACCAACCTATCAAGAGATTGAATTTCCTAATGGAGTAACATTTCGATACAGGCATGGAGTTTCAATAGAAACAATTAAAGAACTCATAAAATTGTATTGATATGTTTACCTTGTCTTCAGAACTAAAATTTCAATTATACGGACAAGCTACGGATATGCGAAAAAGTTTCGATGGGTTATGTGGCCTTGTTAAAAATAATCTTGGGGAATCACCATTGAATGGCGATGTCTTTGTCTTTATCAATAAAAACAGAAACAAAATAAAACTTTTACACTGGAAAGGAAGTGGATTTGTTTTGTATTATAAAAGGCTTGAAAAAGGCACATTTGAATATCCCAAATATGATATAAATGAAGGATGTTATATTTTAAGTTATGCTCAAATGGTTATGTTGATAGATGGTATTTGTATTACAAATCTGAGACAAAAAAAAAGGTTTTTCCAAGAGGATAAAACACCTTGAATCCATTGATATTACAAAGGTTTTGATTATCTTTAAGCGTGGAAATCAAAGCAAAAGATATACAAGAAGAAGTCGTTTCAAAGGCAGAATATGAAAAACTGCTGGCTGAACATAAATACTTAAAACATCAGTTCAAAGAGCTTCAGAGACTAATTTTTGGTAGTAAAAGTGAACGTTTTGTACCCACATCTCAAGACGCTTCTCAATTAGACTTATTTGATGAAAAAACAAAGGAAGCAGAAACGGAAGTTGAACAAATTAATTACACTAGAAAAAAGCCGGAGAAGGAAAAGAAGACTCCCATTCGCATAAAAATATCAGATCACTTTCCACGAGTAGAAGAAATAATTGAACCAGATTTGATTGAGCCAGGTTCAAGAAAAATTGGCGAAGAGATAACTGAAATATTAGAATATAATCCTGCTCAAATATTTGTTAGGAAAATTATCCGTCCAAAATATGCAAGACCAAATAACCAAGGCGTTGTTATTTCAGAATTGCCTTCCTTGCCAATACCAAAGGGAAATGCCGGAGCAAGTTTATTAGCTTATATATTGGTTGCAAAATATGTTGATCATCTCCCTTTTTATCGTCAAATACAGATTTTCAAACGTAGTAAGCTGTATTTAACCAATTCAACAATGAACGGATGGTTTAATAAAGCGACAGATTTATTGGATCCTTTGTATCTCTTATTGGAAAAAGAAGCTTTAAATTGTGATTATTTACAAGCTGATGAATCTCCAATTGGGGTTCAGGATTCACAAAAGAAAGGTGCTTTATTTTCAGGATACCAATGGGTTTATCGATCACCTGAGCAAGGTTTAGTTCTTTTTAAATATCATCCGGGCAGAAATAAAGATGCACCAGAAGAGACTCTGAAAAATTTTAACGGATCATTACAAACTGATGGTTACATTGCGTATCAAAGCATGGAAACCAAAGGCCATATTGTGCTCTTAGCTTGCATGGCACATGCACGGCGCTATTTTGACAAAGCATTGAGCTACGACAATGATATGGCAGAATATATGCTTAAAAAGATACAGAAGCTTTATAAAATAGAAAAAACAGCAAAAGAGCGTTTGATAGATCAAAATACTTTACAAAGGTACAGAAGTCTATATGCAAAACCTGTCTTAATCGAAATAGAACAATGGCTAAAAAGCAACATTAATCAAGTGGTACCCCAAAGTCCAATTGGAAAAGCAATTAACTATACATACAACCTCTGGCCGAGATTAAAAGCCTACATTAATAATGGTAAATATGAAATTGATAATAATAAAATTGAAAATGCTATACGTCCATTAGCTTTAGGCCGGAAAAACTATTTATTTGCAGGTTCACATAGTGCAGCAAAGAAAGCTGCCATGATGTATTCTTTCTTTGCTACATGCAAAATTAATGAGGTAAATCCTTTAGAATGGTTAACCTTTGTACTTGAAAGAATACAAGATTATAAAACATCTCAATTAAATGAACTTCTTCCTCGAAATTGGAAAACCATTAAGAACTAATTACGGATTTTTATATAGTGTACATTACAGCATGGATACGCTCTATTGATATTTTCAGATGAGCATACAATACCGATTAATCCTTCTGTAAAGACTCGTCCTTGATTCGTCTCTTTACCTAATTGCCCCGCCAATGTTGTTTTCGCTCCGATTACGTCATTACGATTTCCAAATTGACCAATAGCCTCCTGTTTATGCTCTATGAACATATCTCGTTGGTAAGCTATTTGTTGCTGGTGCTCCATAGATAAAAGTCTTGTCCGACTGCTTCTTTAATTAACTGATTCTGACCTTCTCTCTGCAAAAAAACAGAGTTACTATGTCTTCTGCTGACTTCTCAAAATCTTTCGCTGATTGTCTCCGCTCAGTTTGTTGTTTGTTACAACAGATTTTGAGATCTCTCGGGATAAGGTAACATACTTTCGTCACGTCCTACCTGATTTACCCTTAGTGTTTACGGTTGACTTCGGGGCTTTCCCAATCCATTGCTCGGTTGCCCAACACTATTGAGCCTTATATCAGGTTTCTGTACGTTAGAACCATGACTTTGCTGATGGCTTCCTTCAGATTTGGAGTCACCCCCAACACCCTTGCCAATTGCTAGTTCTTCCTGTCAACTAGGCGAACTCAAGAACATTTCATCTTGATAGCACGTTACCATGCCCGACATACAAAAAAAGGCACCTATACAGATGCCTTCTCTTTTTATATTATAAACGTTTCGTGAGCATAGCTCACATACAATTCAGAGTTTAAAACCTTTTAATTCCGATAATTTCTCTTACCTCTTTAATTGTTTTAGCTGCGCTGGCTTGAGCTTTTTCTCTACCCATTTTAACAACCTTACTTAAATAAGCTTCATCAGCTTTAATTTCATTTACTTTTTCACGAATAGGAGCAGTAAATTTGACGATATCTTCAGCAAGTTGCTTTTTTAAATCACCGTAACGTATTTCACAAGAAGCAAATTTATCTTTAAAATATTCAACAGTGTCAGGTGTAGAAACTACATCCATTAATGTAAATAAATTCTGAATTGGTTCGGTCATAACTGAATTTGGTTCTGTTGGACCACTATCCGTTACAGCTCGCATTACTTTTTTAGTAATAGATTTAGGCTCTTCTACTAAAAATATTCCGTTATTATCTGACTTACCCATTTTACCAGAGCCATCTAATCCAGGAATTTTAATCAGAGCCTCTCCATAATTGAATGACTGAGGAATTTTAAAATAATCCTGTTTGTACATATGGTTAAAACGTGTCGCAAATTTACGAGCCATCTCCATATTTTGCTCCTGGTCTTTACCAACCGGTACTTTATCAGCCTGGTGTATTATGATGTCGGAGGCCATTAAAACCGGATAGGTTAACAATCCTGCATTTACATTATTAGGTTGCTGACGAGCTTTATCTTTAAATGATGTTGTTCTTTCCAGCTCTCCTAAATAAGCATTCATACTCATTAACAAACTTAACTCAGCTATCTCAGGAACATCACTTTGTATATAAATTGTAGATTTTTCTGGATCCAGTCCACATGCCAGGTATTCTGCTAAAACCTGACGAACACTATTATGCAAATCTCCCGGAGTTGGATGCGTAGTCAATGAATGATAATCCGCGATAAAAAAATAACAGCTATACTCATCTTGCATACGCAAAAAGTTTTTCACTGCTCCAAAATAATTTCCCAGGTGCAAATTACCTGTTGGTCGTATTCCACTTACTACCGTTTGCATAATATATTACTCTTTAATATGTATCTTAAAATTTTGACGTACAAAAATGCCACTTTTTTTTCTAAAAAGTAATTTCTAACAGAACTAATTTGTAGGAATGTAAACTCAGTGTAAGAATAGTAGCTTATAATTTGAAACTAAAAAGGTATAACTCAAACAAAAAAAGAGCATTTAAACCTAATATTCAGATTTAATTACTCTTATTTTAAAAAACGCATCTCATTTATTTAACATGAATTACTTCAATACTACGTGACATATCTTCCATTACTGTAACTGTAACATCATATCTTTTTTGAGGTAATAAGGACTCAATTTTTTCTGGCCATTCCACAAAACAATAACTCCCCGAATAAAAATAATCCTCATAACCAAGGTCAAAAGCCTCTTCTTCATCCTTGAGTCTATAAAAATCGAAATGGTAAACCACATCACTATTTGCAGTACTATACTCATTTACAATAGCAAAACTTGGACTATTAACAACATCCACAACTTTTAACCTTTTACACAAAGCCTGTATAAAAGTTGTCTTCCCGGCTCCCATTGAACCATAAAAACAAAACACTCCCGACTCAGGAAAAGTCTCCAAAAATTCACCCGCAATCTCATCTAAATGATCAATAGTAGGTAGTACAAATTTCTTTTTCATTACTTTTTCTAATAAAATCAATTACCTTTTGGTGATAAAATTACATATGGAATTAACATTTCCTCTAACGATACACCACCATGTTGAAACGTATCTTTATAATAACTAACATAATGATTATAATTATTAGGATATGCCAGAAAATCTTCATTTGTTGCAAAAACATAACTTGTTGACACGTTAGGTTTTGGCAACATAAAATCTTCAGGTTTATTAGCCTCAAATACTTCTTTAGTATTGTATGCCAAATTTTTACCTTGCTTATAACGCAAATTAGTAGTAGTATTCTTGTCTCCAACTATTTTAATTGGATTCTTTACCCTAATCGTACCATGATCCGTTGTAATCAACACCTTAATCTTCTCCGCCTCCAGTTTATTTAACAGCTCATTCATAACCGAGTGCAAAAACCAGGATTTACTAAGTGACCGATAAGCCGATTCATCGTATGCCAGTTCTTTAATCATCTTACTTTCAGTCCTGGCATGCGATAACATATCAACAAAATTAAAAACCACCACAGATAAATCATCATTCATCAGCTGAGAGTAATTATCTATCAATTGCTTACCTGTATCAAGATTGTTAATTTTTTGATATGAGTATTTAATTTTCTTTCTAAAACGGTCGAAGAAAGTACCTATTAATTCAGACTCAAATTGATTTTTACTTCCGTCTTCATGATCATCAAGCCAGTACTGTGGATATAAATCTTTAATTTGCGAAGGCATTAAGCCTGAAAATAAACTATTTCGTGCATATTGAGTTGCCGTTGGCAAAATACTGCTATAGATTTTTTCCTCCTCTAAACGATAATCCTTAAGTAGCTCCTGTTTTATCATTAACCATTGATCGTATCTAAAATTATCAATAACTAACATAACAACCTTTTCTCCCTTTTCAATCATGGGAAGAACAACATCACGCATCATTTGATTTGACAGCATTGGTGAATCATCATCCTCACCATTTATCCAGTTGACGTAATTTTTCTTTACAAATTTAGAGAATGCATGATTGGCTTCTGTTTTCTGCATTTTCAAAACCTCATCCATCTCACCTTTGGTATTTTCCAGCTCTACCTCCCAATGAACCAATTGCTTGTAAACCTCTACCCAATCCTCAAAAGAATAAGAATCATTTATTTTTATACCAATCTTACCAAATTCTGTTTGATAATTACTTGTTGTCTTTTCTGCGACTAATCTATGCTGATCGATATGCTTTTTAATCGTTAATAAAATCTGATTGGGATTTACTGGTTTAATCAAGTAATCTGAAATTTTACTTCCAATAGCCTGATCCATTATATCCTCTTCTTCACTTTTTGTGATCATAACCACAGGAACTTCCTGTCTGATATTTTTAAGCTGATTTAATACTTCCAGTCCGCTTAACCCTGGCATATTTTCATCAAGAAATATTAAATCGAAATGCGAATTCTTCACCATATCAAGAGCATCCTGACCATTTGTGGCTGTTTCGACAAAAAAGCCTTTCTCTTTAAGATAGAAAACATGAGCTTTTAATAAATCTATTTCATCATCAACCCACAGGATATTTACCTTTTTTTGATCCACCATAGCTCCGTTTTAATAATTTAATTCATAAAAATCCTGATACTTCTCATACGAAGCCTCATCGGTTAACTTTTGATCATTATTTTCTGTTATTGCCCAGGTGTAGTACTTCATCCTGGAAATCTCCCTCATCAAATAACTGTCCAGTCTTACTTTCTGAATATAATCTTTTGCATCTTTTGCACTTGCAAAACCTCTAACCCTTATATAAAACCAAGCAGTTCCTTTTGGACCGAATTCTATTTCAAGATGATTTCCAAAGTTTGCTTTAGAGTAATTTGTAAATATTGTACCTGTTCTTTGAATATTAATTCTGCCTTTTTTAAATAAGATCAAGGCACTATGCGGTCCTTCTTCTTCTACAAAATTAGTTCCTGTTGCTTCTTCTATAATCGAAACAGGCTTTTCTTCCACTACCTCAGTCTTTGGTTTAATGATGTCAATATTTAAACCTTCATCCTCCTTGATTTCTTGTTGCTTTATTTCAGGTTTTCCTTCCGGAGCAATAACCTTTTTTTGCTCTTCTTTTTCTTCTTGTTCCTTAGTTACAGGTTGTTTCTGTTCCAATCTAACAACATTGGGTTCCACTGCCAATTGTTTGTCTGGTACAACTTCTGCCTTTTTATATTGAGAAACTTGTTGTTCTGACTCCTTAATTATTTGTTGTAACTCTTCCTCTTCCTTAGGTTGATTTTTAAACGCATCAGCGGACAAATAATTATCGGCAAAAAAGGCCTCGTAACCATTAACATCACCTGATGATATTAAGAATTCTAAATTATCGGTATTGATTACATAAAGCTTCAAATAATCAAGATTATCGACATCAAATATTTCTTTACGTTCACGAATAGAGTAAAAATAATCCAAAGCTTCCAGGCGGTTATTAAAACCATTTATAGCAAAAACAGGTGTTCTGTCGGGCAGGTTCAATTCAGACATTTCGTAATCATTCAATAAAAACTTAGAGAAGTTATAATCAGCAATATTAAATTGCAATCTATTTATATCTGCTTCCGGGTTTACAACTAAAATCAAACTATGTTTTGACCTATTATTTACAGTATAAGCAGTGGCTACCTTTTCAGAATCTAAAACGCCGCTTCTTTGCTTTTCAAGTTGAAATTCTTGATTTCTTAGCTCATTCAGGTTAGAATGAACAGGTCCTTGAACCGGAGTTCTACCCTCTCTATACATAGCTAGCATTTCCTTAGCCACAGGGGTTACATCGTCATCTGGATATTGCTTTACCAAATCGTTTAATTCACTCGAAAAGCGCTCTATATTTCCTAATTTTGCATACGACAAACCAGACAAAAACATAAACTTAGGCAATAGTTCACTTTCATCATCAAGTGATTTAGCCTTTTGATAATTGGCTATAGGTGTATCAAAGTGATTAAACAAATACTCAGAATAAGCTTCTTCGTACAAGCTTTCTATCTGTTTTAATTTCTCTTCTCTTTTCTTAAAATAATCAGGATCATTCAAGAATGCAGTAAATTCACCTGCAGGATACTCTTCAACAATTTGCTTTCTGATCCGTGCCATATTTAATTCATCATTCTGAATTTCAAAACACAAATACAAATTCATTAAAGCATCTTCTCTGTAAATACTATTAGGGAATCTTCTAATTAATTCATTAAAGGCATCTATTCCATATGGAATATTTTCAATCTGATCCTTATAAATAACACCCATCATAATTAGTGCTTCTTCTATCTTGTCATCAGAAAGTTTTAATTGTTCTTCTGTTAAAGGAAGATCTTTTAAGTAGCTATCCCTAGTTAGCAGGTTTGCTGTTTCTGTTTTTGCCTGAATTGAATCTTTAGATTCTCCTACTGTTCCTCCATCCAAATTTGAAAATGGCTGGCCAAACACATCATCCGGATTACCTGGATCTGCAATTTCTGTCATCACAACTTCTTTATTAGCCCTACGCCAGTTATCTTCAAGCTTACGCTTGCCCCATCTTCTTTCAAATTCACTTTTACCCAACGCAACAGAGTTAGGATTATAAAAATACCATTTACCTGCACCACTTCTGGTTGAGGAAGTGCTTTGCGTTAACGACCTGTCAAAGTAAAAACTTTCATTTTCTTCTTGCTGATTCTTTTTAAGTTCCTCTTGTTTTTCTTTTTCCTTTTCAATTATACTATCAATAAAAGCAAGACGTTGCGCTTGGGTCATTTTGGCAATCCGTTGCAGACTATCCTCACGTTCTACCGTATTAATACGAGTTACGAGACTTTCTAAATCCTTATGCAATTCACTAATTGATTGAAAATCATAAAAAGACTCGTCTAAATTATACAACGCAGAATCTAAATAAGCATATGCTGGTTTATATTCAGGTTTTTCATAGTAGATATCAGCTAACTGATAAAACGACAAACCTTTTTGATAATCATTTGAAACTGTTTTTTGTACAGAAAGCAGCAAATTATCTATCGCTTCATCCTCTTGTTTCTCGGCCCAATAAGCCATTGCCAAGGCGTAGTAAATCTGATCTTCATAGTCGTGATTTCTCTTATCACGTAAAAGCTTTGTGATTTCCTTTTGCACAGCAGGCACCCCCCCTTCACCAAACATAACACTGGCTCTGTTTACTTTAGCATTAAAAGCCATCTCGTAAGGAGGATTCATTCTTATAACAGCTTTATAAGCCAGGCTGGCATCATTATATCTCTCTAGTTTATGATATACCTGAGCCAAAATAAAACTCAAACGTAGTTTATAATATCTATTCCATGCTCCATCTATAGCCTTTTGTAAATACGGAACAGCTTCTGCGTACATTTTTTGTTGAAGAAAACAATCTGCATAAACAGCAGAAAAGAATCCGAATAAATGATCGGGAGCTTTTCCTTCAATATCATAATTATCTAAAAGAATTTTAGCTTTAGAATAATCCTCAAGTTCAATAGAAACACGAGCATTCCATATCTCTGCCTCATACCATTCCGGACCCGGCCTGAATTCCCTGAACATATACTCGAAACTTTGCTGAGCTAACAGGTAATCATGCTTATAAAAATTAGACTTTCCAATCATCAAATAAGCATTATCAACCCAATCATTAAACTCATTCTGACTTATAAATTTTTGGTATTTTAATGAATTATCACCGTCCCTTCGTTTTGGTTTTTTAGTTATAGAGTGCTTTTTTATGAGCTTTGTCCCCTTTTCAATAGCCCTGTCCATTTCACTACCAGCAACATCCTTACTGGATTCCTTAGAATCAGGAAATACGGTCAGTACTTGCGTATAATCATCCACATTGGCTTCCTGAATAGCCCTAACGCCTTCTTTAAAACTTTCATTACCATTGAAATACACATTATAATGAGCAGTAAGATCATGATAATTTCTGCTAAGCCAGGTGTTTTTCTTAGTAGAACAACCCATAAAAATTACCAGTATCAGTAAAAAATATATTTTATTTAGTCTCATGTATTTACTATTAATACTCATTATTCAGTTCTCAGTTTTCAATGCGCAGTATTCAGTATTCAAACTACCTTTTACCCAAAACCTTGTCACTTTTCTTTTTTAACTTAAATTTCACAAGTAGCCATAACAAATAAAACTAGCTTTATGTAAAAATATTATATCCACACCACAAAAATGCTCATTCTATCAAAAACTAGTTAATATTATTGTGGTTTATTTATAAAAAGCAAATATATTTGAATTCTAAGTGTTATAAAAATTAGTTATCAATGAAAATTCATATTGTAGAGGACGACCGCGTTTTTAACAAACTCATTGAGCGTTCGCTCGCCCTAAATCCTGATTTTGAAATTGATACTTTTTTTGATGGGGCTACATTTTTCAAACACTTACCGGATAATCCGGATATCGTTACCCTGGATTTAGGATTACCAGATTATACAGGTGAAGAAATTCTGCGACAAATTAAAAAATATAATCCGGATATCGAGGTAATTATTATTTCAGGACAAGATTCAATTACCACAGCTGTAAATTTATTACGAGAAGGTGCTTACGATTATATTACAAAAGATGAAAACATAAAAGACCGCCTTTTAAACAGTGTTAACAACATTCGTAATAAAAAGAAACTACTTGATGAGATTTCACATTTAAAAAATGAAATAGCAACCAAGTACAACTTTGGAAAAGCTATTATTGGTGACAGCCCGGTTATGAAAGAAGTTTTTGCTCTTGTTCATAAAGCAGTAAAAATTCCAAATATTAATGTTTCAATATACGGTGATACCGGAACAGGAAAAGAACTTGTTGCCAAAACCATTCACTATAACTCTATTCGTAAAAACAAAGCTTTTATTGCTGTTAATATGGGAGCAATACCTCGAGATTTAATCGAAAGTGAGTTGTTTGGGCACGAAAAAGGTGCTTTTACAGGAGCTATTCTTACCAAAAAAGGAAAGTTTGAAGAAGCAGAAGGCGGGACTATCTTTTTAGATGAAATCGGAGAGATGGACATTAATCTACAGGTAAAATTATTGCGAGTACTGCAGGAACGCGAGATAACCCGTGTTGGTGGAAATGAAGTAATCAAAGTCAATTGTCGGATTATAACCGCCACGAACAAAGATTTACTGGATGAAGTTAAAGCTGGTAATTTCCGCGAAGATCTCTACTATCGTTTATTAGGACTACCCATCCATCTCCCTCCTCTTAAAGACCGCCAGAATGACATTATCACTCTTAGTCAATTTTTCCTTAATCAATTTTGTGAAGACAATGGAATGGACCTCATGGCATTTACTTCCCGAGCAAAAAAGAAATTATTAAGTTACAACTTCCCTGGCAATGTTCGTGAGCTAAAAGCAATCATCGAATTGAGTGCCGTAATGGCAAGCGACCATAAAATTGACGAAGAAAACATCCTTTTTAATTCCACCTCAGCTGAGTTAGATATCCTTGCAGAAGAAATGACACTAAAAGAATATACCGAACGAATTATCCGCCATTATCTACGACAGAACGACAATAACGTATTAAAAGTGGCAAAAATACTGGACATCGGTAAATCAACCATTTACAATTTAATAAAACGAGATAAACTAGGTGATGTAATTAGTGAAAATTAGGGCCTGACCCTCGCTAACAAATTCAATATAAAATAAGCATACCATTCTCAGGTCAGGCTTTTCACTTTTACTCCTAGCTATCTTTTATTCAAATCAAGACACAAACTCACTATTCCTCACTTTTCTTTAAATAATCCATAATGGTTTTTGGCAATCTCTTTTTCCATCCTAATAGAAATAAACCTACTGCATAGAGGCCAATATTAAAAATACCTATCGAAAAAATACCTATCGAAAAGATACCAACTGAAAAGACACCTATGGCAAACTTACCTGAAGCAAAAACACCAAGAGCATAATCTCCTGATGAAAAATAATTGAAACTAAAATTTCCAATACTACAAACTCCTCCGTTTGTATACTGTAAAATTACACCTAAAACAAATAAAACTACTGCTGTTAAAATAATCCAAACTTTCTTATTCATTGCTTAAATTTTTAATGATTAAAACTAAAATTGTTGATGCAATGATAATTTCAAATTACTGACTAACAAAGAGATTGGGATATACTACAAGCATTTGTGACGACTTGCACATATAAAATGACCAAATACAATAATCTGTTACGAGAAGTGAAGAGTAATTATAGAAACAGAAAATGGATAAACTTTGAAAATATAGGTGTCGCAGCATTAATTATCCTACAATCAGTCATGTAATATTTATAGTCAACGAAATAGACTGTCAAAAGTATAGCTTTATTAACTATCAGAATACTTAACTAAGCATTTATATCCTTTAAGTTATTATTTTCCTATTTCCATCATTTTATTTTTAAAATCTTTGGTAAAGCTTCTTGATACAGGAATTATTTTATCCAGGCTTTTTAATTCCACATTAAATCCTTGAGAGTTGCCCGTTACATCTTTTACATATGCCAAATTTATGATATAGGCTCTGTGACATTTAAAAAACAATGGTCGCTGATACAACAGATCCTCAAGATTTTTAATTGTATTTCGAATAAAATGAGATTCAATCTTCTCATCATCAATGCAAAAAACATTAACATAATTACCTTGTGATTCTATTGCAATGATACTGTCGGCATTTAGATTTATGATTTGCTTCCCTGATTCAACAGCAACTATATCTTCAATTTTTCCTGTTTTTTCATGAATGGAGGCATTGATTTCCTGAGAGAGGGCCATATTTTTCTTTAACATGGCATTTTGTGAAATAAAAGTGATTAAAACAATCGGGATAATAGCTATTGACACTGTAAATAACATAAAAACCAACAAGCCATTAATACCTATCCACGGAACAACCGAGAACAATATAGAGTAAAAATAATTCCCTAAGCCAATTAAAAATACAATCCAGACCAACCATAAAATTTGCTTTTTTACAACCCAGTTATCCTCATCAAAAACAGAAGGCTTAATGAATGGAAGAATAACATAACTCATAACCAGGACTATCAAAGTAACCAATCCATATCCTAATAAAACCAAATCTTTATACTCATGCTTTAACAATTGCAAACCAAAAGGCTGAAACACATACAGAAACAATGAAATAAACAAACTTATAAAGAGGGTAGATTTCCATCTGTTTTGAGTTTGAGGATAAGGCTTATTAAGAAAATTCATCATTAGAAACAATATTTACAATTTATGGCCAGCGTTATAAATAAAGACCTTACAAAAAACGTTTCTTCACAAATTCATCAAAAACTTCTTTGTACTGTTTACTGATTGGGATACGTTCATTTCCAAAGATAATTCTATATCTTTCAATTGTTGTTACTTTCTCCAGATTTACAATAAAAGAACGATGTATACGCATAAAGCGATCTTTAGGCAAACGCTCTTCGACAGATTTCATGGTTGCATAAAACACGATGGCTTTAGGAGAAGATTCGGTATATAGTTTTACGTAATCTTTTAAACCTTCAAGGTAAAGAATATCTTTATAATCAATTCTCCTGGTTTGAGAGTTTGCCTTGATAAACAAATAATCTTCTTCAATACTTGTGTCACTTATTTTTGAATTAACTACTGATTCAAGTAAATCAAAATGATCCTTTGCGTGTTTTGCCGAAGTTAAAAAAACCTCGTAACTAACAGGTTTTAGCAAGTAATCTAATGCGTGTAATTGAAATCCTTCTACAGCATATTTTTCATAGGCTGTAATAAAAATTACTTTACAACTATCATCAAGGGTTCGGGCAAACTCAACACCTGTAAAATCAGGCATCTGAATATCTAAAAAGATTAATTGCACTTTATTTTCCTGTAAAAACTCCATAGCATCTACCGGATTATCAAACTCCCCCTTTAATTCTAAAAAAGGAGTTTTATTAATGTGCGATACAATTAAACCTAATGCCAAAGGTTCGTCATCTATTGCTATGCAGGAAATTTTTTTCATACTAATAAGTTAAAAGTCGAAAGTTTAAAGTAAGGAATCATTCTCCTATAACCATTTTACCGTTTATCCTTGTCTCCAGTAATTAATGGAATTGTTAGTGACACAACAAACTCATCATCTTCACTCATCATCTTTAAATCTGCCTTATCACCATAAATTAAATCCAGGCGCTTTTTTATATTCGCCACACCAACACCACCTTTAATCAACTCATCTCCATTGTGCTTTTTAGGAATACTGTTTCTGCATTCAAATATTACTTTATCCATTTCTGATTTCAGCATTATCTTAATAAAAGATTTTTCGCGATAACTCACTCCATGTTTAAATGCATTTTCGATAAAAGGAATAAATAACAACGGAGGAATATTAAAATTTGAGACTATCTCTGATATATAAACTTCCAACTTAACTTTCGAAGTCAAACGCTGTCTCATTAAATCAATATAGTTCTGATTAAACTCAAACTCCTTGCTCAGCTCAATGGTTTTAATATCTGATTCATAAATTAAATACCTCATTAAACCTGATAATTTTTCGACAGATTTTTGCGCTTTATTACTATCGATGGCTATGAGCGCATAAATATTATTCAAGGCATTAAAAAAGAAATGCGGGCTTATTTGATTTTTTAAAAAAGCAAGCTCTGTATCCTGATGCGCTTTTTCTTTTTCTTGCTGAATTTTTTCGTTCTGCCTTACTCTTTTTAGAATTGCAGTACCGGTACTTGTACTTAAAATCAGGATAAGAAAGTAGAAATTATCAATTACGCGGGGGTTAATAAAAAAAGGCTTCCTGTCCACTGAATTCATATTCTGTAAAGGCTTAGGCAAAACCTTCATATCAAGTTTATCTTTAAGTTCCTCAAAAGCCAATATTTCATAAAAAAAATGTGATAGGAGCAGGATTACAAAAGCAAGTAAGATTAACACTAAAAAAAAAATACACCTTATTTTTAGAAAAATAAAGCTTGGGCACAAGAAAAAGGTAATTAACATAAAAGGCAACTATCATAAAAAACATCTGATAGTAATAGCTATAACGCCAAAAAATTAAATGATCATCAGCTCTGTCAAACACAAATAATGGTAGCAACAGAACAAACATTACTGCTACGAAATGAGGTAGCCAGTTTGATATTTTAGATTTGATATCCTGCATGGCTTAAAGATAACTTTTCTTTTAAAAATTTTAACAACATAAAATGCTATTGCCAACATAAGAGTTAAACTCAAGTTCGTCAACAATAGCATTTCCATTCCCAAATCAATATATTTTAACCCGGATTATGTATCAGAACTTCGTAATGAACATTGAAAATACAATAAAACAAGGCTTTACTGAAACGAGGCATAACTTGTCCCGATTCATATCGGGAGCATCGTTCTGGTGAGTTGAAGTGAAGCAACGAAGTGTCATGTTTTGAAGTAATTTCAATGTGTAATAGATTTTTTAATGCATATTGCGGGTTTAATCACTTATTCATGTCGAAGAGCCACAATTGGATCTAAAGCAGCTGCCTTACGAGCAGGATACCATCCAAAAAAAACTCCAATAAAGGTGCATACCATAAATGACAGGATTACTGAACCTTTAGTAATTAGTATTGGCCAGTTCATTACACCTTCAACAGTATACGATATGGCATACCCCATCAAAACACCAATTAACCCACCCAAAACACTCAACAATATAGCTTCCATTAAAAACTGCAACAGAATATCTTTTCCTTTACCACCAATGGCTAAACGTAATCCTATTTCACGGGTACGCTCGGTTACCGATACAAACATAATATTCATAATACCAATGCCCCCAACCAATAAAGAAATGGCAGAAATAGCACCTAACAGAATTAACATCATCTCTGAAATTGAGCTAAAATTACTTATTAATTCTTCCTGAGTTCTAATTTCAAAGTCGTTATCTTCTGCATCTTTCAATTTATGAGAAGTACGCAACGCCTCTTCAATACTAGCCGTTGTTGCATCAATGTTATCTTCAGAAGTAGCCGACATTACTATTGCCCTCAAATAGGTTTGACGGGTAATACGTTTCATAATTGTAGAGTAAGGAGCCAACAATACATCATCCTGATCCTGACCAAAAGTATTATCTCCTTTTTCTTTAAGTATACCTATTACTTTGAAAGGAATACTATTAAAACGTATGTTCTGACCGATAGGATCTACCCCTTCGCCAAATATATTATCCACTACAGTTTGACCAATAACACAAACCTTTGCAGCAGTTTTTATTTCCTGGGTAGTATAAAAACGACCAGTTGCAATTTCGTACTTTTTGATATACGCAAAATCTTCATTACCTCCAATAATAGTTGTTGGCCAGTTATTAGAACCATACACCAACTGCCCTGAACTTTGTATCTCGGGCGAAACAGCATTTACCAGTTCACAATTCTTCTTTAGATAGGTAACATCCTTTTCTTTTAAAGTTTGCGACTCTGTTCTACCCATATGTACTCCTCCTTTATTCATGCTCGCCGGCATTACATTAATCAGGTTAGTACCCATTGCAGATATTTTCGACTTGATACTTTCGTTAGAGCCCTGACCTATAGCCAACATAGTAATTACAGCCCCTACACCTATTACGATTCCCAACATTGTTAAGAACGACCGTAATTTATTTCGTTTAATAGCAGCTATTGCTATTTTAAAAAGATTTACAAATTTCATTTCCTCTTTATTTAGTTGAAAGTTGAAAGTATCAAGTCGATAGTAATAATCCTTTAATATGAATGACTAATTCTTAAGAGAAGGTAATTCTATATTTCAACACATTCTAAAGAACCAACAACAGAGTTTCTACAAACCCGAGTTCGATTAAAATTTCAGAATTCAGAATTCAGGTTATAAACTATTGTTATCATATATATCACCCTTTATCCTTGTTACCTTTAACCTTTATTTAAAAAGAAAGAGGCAGCTGTTACCTTGTAACAATTTATTTATACTGCCCCTTTCACCCCTAACTACCTAATCAATTTAAAATATAATCTTCGTTTTGTAATTCTACAATAGCCTGTGCTGCACTAGCCCTGTTCGCAGTTTCAATATCTTTAATGACCTGTCCATCTCTAAACACAATATTTCTTTTCGTAAACCTGGCAATATCCGGCTCATGAGTTACAAATCCAATAGTAATACCTTTTTCATTTAATTCCTGAAACAGCGCCATAATTTCAAATGAAGTACGTGAGTCCAGGTTTCCTGTTGCCTCATCTGCAAGAATAACTACCGGATCATTAACTATTGACCTGGCAATGGCAACACGTTGTTGCTGTCCCCCTGACATCTGGTTAGACAAGTGCTTCATCCTGTCTTTAAGACCTACAGCTATCAAGGCCTGCTCTGCCTTTTCACGCCGCAATTTGCTATTGATTGACGGATTGTACAATAGTGGCAATTCAACATTCTCTAAAGCACTGGTACGAGGCAACAAATTATATGATTGAAATACAAAACCTATTTTAGAACTTCTAATATCAGCCAGTTGATTCTTTTTTAATGATTTTACGTTCACACCATCCAATAAATAATCACCATCAGAAGCTTTATCTAAGCATCCTAAAATATTTAACAAAGTTGATTTTCCTGAGCCACTAGTACCCATAATCGCCACAAATTCCTTTTGATAAATTGTTAAATCTACCCCCCTAAGTGCTCTTACCGTTTCATCTCCTACCTGGTAATTTTTATACAGTTTCTTTATCTCAATAATCTTTTTATTTCCCATGACAATGCTTTTTGAAGTTTAATACACAACTTTCACAATTCAATACTACATAGGAGGAGGTCCTCCAGGTCCACCCTTTTTACCCTTATGCTGAGGCACAAACGGGCTCGATTCATCCTCTTCCTCAGTTTCCTGTTCCACCTCTTCCTTTACTCCTTTTTCTATAGAGGTTACTAATTCATCACCTTCATTTAGTCCGGAAAGGATTTCAACCTGTGTACCATCATTAATTCCTGTTTCAACTCTGGCAGGATGTATCATTTCACCTTGTTTTACCCACACCATCTTTATAGAACTATCACTCTCATCCATTCCCATTCCAGGAGGAGGGCCAGGCATTCCGCCACCCATCATATTCGATCCACCTTCTCCCATTTGCGGACCGCCTTCTCCCATCTGTGGTCCACCGGCACCTTTAGGAGGCATCATATCTCCCTGAGGCATTGATTTCATCATTTCTTCCATCACTGCCTGATCTGGAGTAAAACGTAATGCTTTCCCAGCTGCTAATAAAACATCATTGGCTACTTCAACATAAGCAGTAATACTTGCAGTCATCCCAGGCTTTAACTTCATATCAGGATTTTGAACTGTAACAATTACTGTATATGTAATTACATTTGAATCCTCATTAGGTTGTAACCTGATTTCAGAGATTGCCCCCTTAAACGTATCATCAGGAAATGCATCAACAGTAAAGTCAACATTTTGCCCTACTTTAACCATGCCTATATCAGCTTCATCCACATCCGCCTCAACCTGCATCACACTCAAATCATTAGTTATAGTGTATAGTTCAGGAGTACTCATACTTGCGGCTACGGTTTGACCTTCTTCTACTGCTCTGTTCAGTACCACTCCATCAATAGGAGAATAAATATTAGCATACCCAAGGTTACGTTCAGCTTTTTCAACATTTGCTTTTGAAGATTTCAAATTCGCTTTTGTCAACTTATAGTTGTAGACAGCCTCATCATAATCACTTTGCGATAAAACTCCTTTATCATATAAGGTTTGCATTCGTGCAAGATTTTTCTCTTGATATTCGTATTCAGCAGTAGCCTTATCTAAGTCTGCCTCTGCAGTTTCTAATGATGACTTTAATGTTGATTTATCCAACTCGGCAATCAACTGTCCTTTTTTCACTTCCGAATTAAAATCAACATATAATTTTTCAATAACACCAGATACCTGAGTACCAACCTCAACGGTATTTGTTGCTTCTAAAGTTCCTGTAGCCGTAATCGTATTACTAATCGATCCTCGCTCTACTTTTGCTGTTTCAATAACATACCCTGCACTACTTGTTTTTGTAAACAAATAGGTTAATATCGCTGCTAATATAAAGCATGAAACAACTGCATAAATAATGATATTTTTCCGTTTCATATTTTTCAAATTTTCTCAACCTGTTAAACAATGCGAATTACAATCTCTTAAACATCGTTCAAATTATTTGCTTTGGCTAAGCCAGTATTAAAATCCAATAGGGTTTCCCATATAATATTCAACAATCTCATTTTGTAAAATCAGATTATATTTTGCTTTAGTCAGGTTATTTTCTGCTGCTGACAGATTATTTTTTGATGTAATAAAATCAACTGAACTCAATAATCCTTGCGAAAACATTTCCTGCGCAAGCTTATATGATTCCTGCTCGGCCTCATATTGTTCTTTGTATGACAGATAAGCACTATTTGCTGTTTGGCCATCAGTACATGCCTGCTCTATCGATTTTCGTAAGTCATTTTTAATATCTATCAGATTATATTGAATATTATCACGTGAAATCACGGCTTGTTTCACCTGGTTTTTAACTTCTTTTCTCTGATAGATGGGTATACTTAGCGATAAGCCTAATGTTGGTGTAATTCTGTTTGCCAACTGCTCACTAAAGTTTACACTTAACGAGTTACTATAAGCACTCTGTAAGCTACCACTTAATGATAAACTAGGCATCGCATTTACTTTAGCCAGTTGAATATCAATCTCTGAACTTTGCAAATCGTATTCTGCTGTTTTAACACTGGGCTGAAGCCCCAATGCTACATTATACACTGTAGATGGTTCATACTCTTCATTTAGTTTAAGGAGAGTATCTGAATCCGGCTCAACAATATCAAACGAATTGGATACCGGCATATTCATGGTCTGCATCAAACTCACCAAACTAATTCTTAAATCACTTTTTGCCTGAACCAATGAAGCTTTATCAGATGCATACTGAGACCTGATGTTAAAATAGTCGGCCGGAGATAAAACGCCTGCATCTTTTTTAATAGTAGCTTCTTCCAGTTGCTTTGCTGAAGCTTCCAGTTGTGATTCATAATTTTTAACCTGCTCTTTAGCTTGTAAAATAGATATGTAATCAGATAAAACATCTAGGCTCAATAACTCTTGCTCTGTCTTGATATCCGTTTCTGCTGCAGATAAGTTAATCTTTCCCTGAATAATTGAGTTTCGTATTTTTGCACCATTATATAAAGTAAGATTTGAGCTTAATGCAACATTTGTCGCAGTATTATCCTCTCTATCCCAATTTGTATTTGTGCTATTGTAAGAATTACTGCTACTCCAACTCTCACTTGCAGATAAAGATAAGTTAGGTCCGCGTTCAGCTTTTCTTTGTTCCAACTCTGAAGTCTGACTTACAACTTCATTTTGAGCACGGCCTATTGTCGTACTGTTTTCTAAAGCATAATTTATGCAATCATCCAATGAAAACAGCTTTTCCTGAGAATTTGCAGGTATGGTCATCACACCCATCAAAAACACAAAATACAGTTTTAAAATCGCCTTCATTCTAATCTCTTTATGATTGATTTACAGTGCAAATTTTTCACAATTAATGGCCTGAATCAATTCATTTAGACGATTGGAATGGTATTTTAGAAGAATGGTATGATTTTACCGATGAATGAAATTAAACAAATGCTATCTTACCTGTTAGAAACAGGACTAACCACCAATTGCTCTTTTGACTTTTGACGGCGCACCAATAACCACACGAAAAAAACGGCAATAATTAAATAACCCATACCAATAATAGAAGCATAATTTACGCCCATATTGTAATCAATAGATAAACCACCACTATATGATCCTAAAGCATTTCCTAAATTAAAGGCAATTTGAATCATGGCAGCCCCCATCATTTCACCACCTCTTGAATTTTGCAAAACCAACAACTGATTAGGAGCACCAACCATAAATAAACAACATGTGCAAACACACATCATGATTATTGACAAATAAGAAACAAAGGGTAATAAAAAAATAAAAACCATAGCTACTGCAGCTATTGAATAAGCAAAGGCAACTACAGATGCACTACGAAAGCGATCTGATAATTTACCTCCAAAAACATTACCCAACACCATGCTCCCTCCACTAAGAACCATAATCCATGTCATATCAGAAGCTGAAAAACCTGATATATCAATCATTAATGGAGCTATGTAACAATAAAAGCAAAAAATACCACAGTTACCCAAACCTGTTGCCAATAAGATAAGCCAAGGTTCGGTATTTTTAAGAAATTTGAACTGCCCTTTTAACCCATTATCAGGAAGCGGAGCAATAGAAGGCATCCATTTAAATAAGAAAAACAAGTTAAATGCGCCCCAGGCTCCGGTTATATAAAAAATAAATCTCCATGAAAAATGATTACAAATGTAAGCACCCAGTGGCACACCAATTAAATTAGCAATAGTCATTCCTGACACCATAAAAGCCAATGCTCTTGAGCTTTTACCTTCATCTGCTAATTTTTCAGCAGCAATAGAGCCTACGCCAAAAAATGCACCATGAGGTAATCCTGAAACAAATCGCATAACCATCATAAACCAGTAATTATGGGATAATCCGGCCATCGTATTACCTGTTGCATAAAGAAATACCAAAAAGAACAGTACCTTTTTTAGAGGAAACTTTCGGGCACTTAATAGCATTACCGGAGCTCCAACACATACTCCTAAGGCATAAGCTGAGATTAAATGACCAGCAGAAGGAATACTAACAGACATATCATTTGCTACGTACGGCAAAATGCTCATCATAACAAATTCAGCTATACCTAAACCAAAGGTTCCTAAAGCCAAAGGGACTAAACTCTTCTTCATTATTTTACATCTATATTACAAACGCAAAAGTAAATGAGGTAAGTGAGGCGTACAATGAGACGATAGTTAATTAAGCATAAATAGTGATGTAGATTGTTATGTGCACCTTATAACATCAATGTTTATATAAAAAGTACGGAAGTTGATACTTTCTACATCAAACATGATTAAAAAAGTATGGAGCTTGAAAGAAAAAGTAGCAACGCTTATGAAAAAACATGGAAGTTTCTATATTTTTCATCAAGACTTAATAAACGATATATGACAGTTGAATAAAAAAACATCAACGATCTAAAAAAATATATGGCGGGTCTCACTTTTTTCATCAGTCATGAACAAAAAAGTACGGAGCTTGTCAGTTTTTATGACAAGCTTGAATATAACATTGATAAATCGTGAATGAAAAAGTAGCAACGCCCAATGATTTTTATTGAACGTTCACACAAAAAGTAGGAACGCCCATACTTTTTCCTCGATACGTTGATATAAAAAGTATGATCGTTGAAGAAAAAAATTGAATGCTCCTTACTTTTTCTTTCAGCTTCCGTACTTTTTTATTGAACGGTGATATATCAAACAGGAAGCTTGTCAGAAAAACTGACAAGGTTTATATTGAAAGTATGAAAGTTGAGGTTTAAAAAAAGGTGATAAGGTAAAGCGTAGAAAGGGTAATAAACGTTGTATTATTGATATCTAAACCACCTCCCCCTCATACTTCGGGTACTCCTCCTTTGGAAGGAGGAGAAATTATTTACAGCACGCTTAATTGTTGACTAAGAGAAATAATTGTTTTCACTTAACACATTAAAGAAATTCGAAAACTCTCTCTCGAAAGAAAATTAGTTCCCCCTGACAAATTTCCCCGCCTTTTTAAGGAGGGGTGGCAGATAGGAGGCACGAGTATCTGACGGGGTGGTTTAGACAAATTCCTTATATTTAAATTATTTATAAAATCATTTTACAATGGATAGCAACAAACCTAACCTTAAACAAAGAAGAAAATATTTAAGAAATCATTCTACCTCTGCAGAAGCTGAACTCTGGAAATATTTAAAATCAAAACAGATCTGCAATTTAAAATTCAGAAGACAACATTCTGTTGATAATTATATTCTGGATTTTTATTGTCCGCAATTAAAATTAGGAATTGAATTAGATGGCGAATTTCATATTTACAATGAAGAATATGATTTGAAACGTGATCTCTATCTACAGAATTATGGTATTACAATTATTCGATTTGAGAATGTGATGGTATTTGAACATCCTGATGTTATAATTAAAGAAATTGAAGAGTTTTATAATTTAAAAAGTATCTAAACCACCTCCCCCTCGTTCCTCGGGTACTCCTCCTTTGGAAGGAGGAGAAATGATTTACAGCACGCTTAATTGTTGACTAAGAGAAATAATTGTTTTCACTTAACACATTAAAGAAATTCGAAAACTCTCTCTCGAAAGAAAATTAGTTCCCCCTGACAAATTTCCCCGCCTTTTTAAGGAGGGGTGGCAGATAGGAGGCACGAGTATCTGACGGGGTGGTTTAGACAAATTCCTTATATTTAAATTATTTATAAAATCATTTTACAATGGATAGCAACAAACCTAACCTTAAACAAAGAAGAAAATATTTAAGAAATCATTCTACCTCTGCAGAAGCTGAACTCTGGAAATATTTAAAATCAAAACAGATCTGCAATTTAAAATTCAGAAGACAACATTCTGTTGATAATTATATTCTGGATTTTTATTGTCCGCAATTAAAATTAGGAATTGAATTAGATGGCGAATTTCATATTTACAATGAAGAATATGATTTGAAACGTGATCTCTATCTACAGAATTATGGTATTACAATTATTCGATTTGAGAATGTGATGGTATTTGAACATCCTGATGTTATAATTAAAGAAATTGAAGAGTTTTATAATTTAAAAAGTATCTAAACCACCTCCCCCTCGTTCCTCGGGTACTCCTCCTTCGGAAGGAGGAGAAATGATTTACAGCACGCTTAGTTGTTGACTAAGAGAAATAATTGTTTTCACTTAACACATTAAAGAAATTCAAAAACTCTCTCTCGAAAGACAAAATATTCTCACCCCCTGACAAATTTCCCCGCCTTTTTAAGGAGGGGTGGCAGATAGGAGGCACGAGTATCTGACGGGGTGGTTTAGACAAATTCCTTATATTTAAATTATTTATAAAATCATTTTACAATGGATAGCAACAAACCTAACCTTAAACAAAGAAGAAAATATTTAAGAAATCATTCTACCTCTGCAGAAGCTGAACTCTGGAAATATTTAAAATCAAAACAGATCTGCAATTTAAAATTCAGAAGACAACATTCTGTTGATAATTATATTCTGGATTTTTATTGTCCGCAATTAAAATTAGGAATTGAATTAGATGGCGAATTTCATATTTACAATGAAGAATATGATTTGAAACGTGATCTCTATCTACAGAATTATGGTATTACAATTATTCGATTTGAGAATGTGATGGTATTTGAACATCCTGATGTTATAATTAAAGAAATTGAAGAGTTTTATAATTTAAAAAGTATCTAAACCACCTCCCCCTCGTTCCTCGGGTACTCCTCCTTTGGAAGGAGGAGAAATGATTTACAGCACGCTTAGTTGTTGCCTTCGGTAGAGAAACATTTTAATTTAACAGCATTACAACACTTAGATTCCTTCTCTCGAAAGACAAAATATTCTCACCCCTTAACAAATTTCCCCGCCTTTTTAAGGAGGGGTGGCAGATAGGAGGCACGAGTATCTGACGGGGTGGTTTAGACCTTATTCTGACATTTTTCGGGCTGATGATCTAAAATCAATGAGGACTTTGTGTAAGAATCGAGAAAAGATTGTATGTTGAGTTTTAAACCACCTCCCCCTCATACTTCGGGTACTCCTCCTTTGGAAGGAGGAGAAATGATTTACAGCACGCTTGGTTGTTGCCTTCGGTAGAGTATTGTTATCCCCAAAACTATGAGGTGGCTTAGTTTACAAACTATCAGATAACACTAACTCTAATCTTCTTTTTTTTGAGTTTAGTGTTGTTTGTTTTTGCTATAACTGTTTCGGCCACTTCTGAATCCACTGCAACATAAGTGCAATTTTGTTTGAGTTCAATAACGCCCAGTTGATCTTTATGTATTTGTCCTTGTTTCATGAATAAACCAGCAACATCACCTTTTGATATTTTATCTTGTCGACCACCGGAAATATATAAGGTTTTCCATTGCACAGGTAAAGGAAGTTCTGACTTTGGCAAGTCTTCCACATTCATGCTTTCCGGTGCAATCTCCTGAATAAATCCAGGCAGTTCTTCTTCTTTCCATTGCAAAATATAAGCTATACCATCACGGTTCATACGAGCAGTACGTCCGTTTCGGTGGGTAAATTCTTTTTTGTGTAAAGGAAGATTATAGTGAAGTATAAACTTTATTTCAGGAATATCGAGTCCTCGAGCGGCTAAGTCGGTTGCTAATAGAAGCTGAATAGTTCCGTTTCTGAATTTAACGAGAGAACGTTCACGATCTGTTTGTTCCATTCCTCCATGAAAACACTCATGAGAAATATTGTTTTCGTTTAAAAAATCACTCACCCTTTGCAGCGCATCCTTGAAATTGAAAAACACAATACCGGGTTGAGGGCCAACAAAAGAAAGTGCTTTTTGCAAGGCGTTTAATTTATCTTTTTCTTCTGAAAGAAGCGTTTTTATGACGAGTTGAGAAACCTCTTCTTTTAAATAATTAATAAAAACAGGCTTTTTTAATCCAACAAATGCAGGAATTTTAGCATCGCTGGTAGCTGAAGTTAAAATCCGTTGTTTTACATTGGGAAGCACATCAACAATCTCTATCATTTCGTTTTCAAAGCCAACCTCGAGCGACTTATCGAATTCATCAAGCACAAGAGTTTTAATATGCTTCAAAGAAATTTCATCCCTACGGATTCTATCTGCTATTCTTCCTGGTGTTCCGATTAGAATGGCCGGACGATGCTTTATATCAATCCTGTCGAGTGCTCCTGCCCTGCCGCCATACAATGCATTTACCTTAAAACCCGATCCCATATTTCGTGCTACCTGCTCAATTTGCTGAGCCAATTCGCGTGCCGGAACCAAAATCAAAATCTGAATCTCGGCGCAGTCCTTATCCAGTCTTTCAATTAAAGGCAAAAGAAAGGCCAGGGTTTTACCTGTTCCGGTTGGTGAAAGCAATACCACATCCGACTTGGATTGAACGGTTTTAAACATCTCCTCCTGCATAGGGTTTAATGATTCAATTTCGAATTTATTAAGGATGGATCTTAAAAGCTTATCGCCGGAAATCTCTTTGGGATCGTTTATGTTTTTAGACATTGAGTAAATGTTCTGTTTATGGTAAATTCTATAATTACGATGCGAATTTATCACTTTTTATTACCAATCAGGCATTTTGTTGAAGATTAGGTTTGGAGATAGGTAGGGAAATGGTTTATCTGCTATAAGAATATTAAAATGTATAGAGAAACCTACTTACATCTTTAAATACTTCCATTCTTTATTACAATCGAAACACTTATATGATTTTTTAAATATTGGGAATAATATGCTCATAAGAAAGTAAACAATAACAGCTACAATATTTAGTTGCTTTTTGCGTCCAATATTTTCTGAATGACAATATGGGCATTTGGTTTTATCTGTATTCTCAGTCAGGTAAACAATTTCTACCGGGGTTTCTTCCTGCTGATGGCTATCGGATATATATCCGCCTTTTTGTAAGATACTGATCCCCTCATCGTAATTGCTTTTATTAACCAAAAGCTTTACACCACCTATGGCATTGGAGTAAAAATTATTAACCTGAGCAGTAAATTCGTCATTGATCATACATTCTATCCCCTCTGATTCAAGATAAGCTTTAGCCATATGTGCATCCTGTGGATAGGTTAAGGTTAAGAGTATTTTTTGATTTTCCATAGTTATAATTTAAATAGGTCAATTGTAAAGTTTATAGTTCTGAGTAAGGACATACGAAACAGCGGTGCAATTTTATAAATTCTTTCAAATATAATAATTAGTTATTAACCTGAATAATTGTATGCGCCGAATAATGCATCAGCAATCGCATTACCTGGTAGTGTTCTAATTGTCATGATTATACAATAGTTGGGATATTTTCTGCACTTAATTAACATATAATTTTTACGAATGTTTATTAATCCATTTATCTTAATTATATTGCATACAACTTTTTAAATAACCAGAAAAATTATACTCATCTAAACCTAGTTGAATTTAGTTTAAAATTCTTTTTCAAATGAAAAAATCAATCTTATATCCATTAATAGCGCTCGTTGTAATTATTATTTTTTTGATAACAGGTAAAAAGGCAGGTTGGATTGGTAAAGAATTCAAACATAAAGTAACTACAGAAATTGCTCAAAAAAGAACCTTAACAGAAATTATTACTGCAAACGGCAAAATAACTCCTGAATTAAAAGTAAAAGTTACTTCTGATGTTTCCGGAGAGATACTAAAACTCCCTGTGAAGGAAGGTGATCAGGTAACACAAGGACAGATTTTAGCGAAAATACAGCCCGATATTTATCAGAGAAATCTGGAGAAGATGGAAGCCGCAGTTGTATCTTCAGAGGCCAATCTATCCCAGGCTCTTGCTCAATTCAAACAAAAAGAGCTTGATTATAAGCGTAAAAAACTTCTTTGGGAACAACAAACCATATCTGAATCAGAATACGAACTTGCTCTTGCTGATTACAATGTTTCTCAATCGAGTGTTGATGCAGCCAAAGCTTCTTTAAAAAATGCCAAGGCATCAAGAAACGAAGCCAAAGATAATCTTTCTAAAACAACCATTTATTCGCCTATGGATGGCACGATATCAAGCTTAAAAGTTGAAAAAGGAGAAAGAGTTGTAGGAACTGCTCAATTTGAAGGAACAGAAATGATGACAATAGCAGATCTCAATAACATGGAAGTCGTTGTTGATGTGAATGAAAACGATATTATTCGGGTAAATTTAAAGGATACTGCCATTATTGAAGTTGATGCTTACCTTAAAGAAAAATTTAAAGGTGTTGTAACTCAAATTGCAAATTCAGCCAACGTTGAAGGTACCAGTGCAGATCAGATTACAAATTTTGAAGTTGAAATTTTAATCCTCCCTGAATCTTATCAGGAATTAATGAATAAATATGGGGATCATTTTCATCCTTTCCGACCGGGTATGTCTGCCACTGTTGATATACAAACCAATACAAAAGAAAATGTGTTATCTATTCCTATCTTATCTGTAACATCAAGAAACGATACGTCTAAGACAATAAACTCAAACGAAGAGGAAAAAATTGAAGTTGTTTTTATTTCAGATAATGGCAAAGCAAAACAACAACCGGTAACTACAGGAATCCAAAATTTAAAATATATTGAAATATTATCTGGATTAAAAGACAGCTCAGAAGTAATTAGTGGCCCATACAACGTTATTTCTAAAAAAATAAAAGATGGTGATCTAATTGAAATCACTAATGATATAAAACAAAAAAGAAAAGATTAAAAATAATCTTCTCTTTTTAAAATATCTAAAAACATCAATCCTTTAATGCAAAATATTCATTAACACTTCTTATTTCGCCGTTTATCTTTAATCTGGAAAGCTCTTTCATTCCTTTAGTCATCTTTAATTTATTGTTATCATTGGAACAATATTTTATGACAGATTCAATAGCTTTTTCTTCAATAATATTTACATCATCTTCATCTAATTCCAGTACCAGCTTTAAATAACAACCAGAGTAAACTGAAATTAAATCTTCTCTTTCTTCAAATAAAAGCTTTACTCTTTCTGTTACCTTTATAGAATGAGATGGAGATCCCTCTGCCCACCTGTTAATAAAATCAACTGCCGCAGTTCTTTCTATATCTTTCTTGTCATAAGGCGTTTGCACTACATAATAGCAACAGTCAAAAACCTGATCAATATATTCCTCATACATTTCTGCATCTTCAAATTTTACATCTTTTAAGGAGGAAAAATTTTGCGATGAAATGTTATCTACAATTCCAATCACTAATAATAAAATAAAAACAAATTGTTTCATAATAACTTTCTTAATTTAACTTGCCAACGAGCAAGATATTTTGCCTGTTTATTATTACGCAACTATCTGTTAATGTATTCATTACTTTGATAAGATATAGAAATCCTATGACGAATCGACGTTTTCCTTACATCAGTCTAATATTTACAACAAACTACTGATCAACTACTTAAATCTGCAAAAATCTATTTCTATTAATTATTAAAATCCCAATTATTTGAGATTTAAAACATCATGAATTTCTTTAATACTTTTCAATTCTCTAAAATTATCCAGCTCACCAACATTTTCTACCTGTTCATGTAGCCACGTTGTATGAAAGGGAATATGTATTGCCGATCCACCAATATTTAATACCGGTAAAACATCAGATTTTAAGGAATTACCTACCATCAAAAAATCTGCAGGAGATACATCCAGGTGATGCAATAGCTTTTGATAGTTTTCTTCTTTTTTATCACTAACAATTTCAATGTGATGAAAATACTTTTCCAGACCAGATTTCCGTAACTTTTTCTCCTGATCGAGCAAATCACCTTTGGTAACAATTACCAAACGATACCCCCAGTATTTTAAGGATTGCAGAACCTCCTCAACACCATCTAACAAACGAACGGGCTTATTGAGCAGATCTTTTCCGATATTTATCATTTTCGTTATCCTATTGTTAGGCACCTGATCACCAGAAATTTTCATTGCCGCCTGAATCATTGATAAAATAAAACCCTTGATCCCATATCCATAAAACTGAATATTATTAATCTCAATATCATAGAGAATCTTAATCAATTCTTCAGAAGAGACCTCATTTGTAAAAATTTCACAAAACTCTTGTTCTGCTTGTCGAAAATAAGATTCATTCTCCCATAAAGTATCATCAGCATCGAACCCTATCCATTTAAATTTTAAATTCATGTGTTTAAATATATCTTCCAACAGCCAGATGGACCTCTCAAATAAATTTGATCATCCAATCTATAATTATTTATAAAAATAAAAAAGCCATGCTTCAATAGTAAAACATGGCTAAACAATAATTAAAAACAAAAGTATATTTATCCTTCTACTGTAACAACATTTTTCAGCTCAGGAATTTCTTTTTTCAGGACTTGCTCTACACCATTTTTCATTGTTTGATAACTCATAGGACAACCATTACATGCCCCTAAAAGTTTAACCTTAACAACAAAATCATCCGTTACTTCAACCAATGAAATGTCACCACCATCAGCTTTCAGATATGGTCTAATGAGATCTAAAGCACCTTCAACTTTTTGAAATTTAAGTAAATCCATAGTTATTTAGTTTTAACTTCTACAACTTGTGTTGGTGGTAGATTCAAATTTCTTTGATTGATTTTATCCACTGCTTCCTGAGCTAATTTAGCAAACGCCATACCTGTTACAGTTTCTTCATTAAGTGCAGCCGGTTCTCCATTATCTCCAGCTTCACGAATACTTTGAACAATAGGAATCTGACCTAACAAAGGTACTTCCAGCTCTTCTGCTAACTTTTTACCACCATCTTTACCAAAAATATAATATTTATTGTCTGGTAATTCTGCAGGAGTAAACCAGGCCATATTCTCAACCAAACCTAAAATAGGTACATTAATATTTTTACTATTAAACATACTAACTCCCTTTATTGCATCAGCAAGAGCAACATCCTGGGGAGTAGTTACAATAACTGCTCCTGTTATAGATAGAGTCTGAACCATCGTTAAGTGAATATCGCTGGTTCCCGGAGGTAAATCAATTAACAGATAATCCAAGGCACCCCAATTTCCTTCAGTTATTAATTGCTTTAATGCATTGGTTGCCATGGCTCCTCTCCAAATAGTAGCATCTTTAGGATTAACAAAATAACCAATCGAAAGCATTTTAACACCATACTTTTCAACCGGCATAATCTTATCCTTTCCATCCACCTTATCTAAAACAGGTCTGGCATCTTCTGTCTTAAACATCTTTGGAACAGATGGTCCAAAGATATCAGCATCAAGTAATCCAACCTTATACCCGGCTTTGGCCAATGCAACAGCTAAATTAGAAGTAATTGTAGATTTACCAACACCTCCTTTTCCAGAAGCAATAGCTAAAACATTTTTAACTTCGGATAAAGGTTTTTCTACTTCTACCTTAGGCTTATTTTTTATTTTAACATAAATATTACCTTTAATATCAGCATCTTCACCTACATAAGTCAGTATTGCATGAACGCAAGCTTTTTTTATTGAAGGGATCATAGGATCATTAGCACGATCAAAAAGCAAACTAAAACTTATTCTTTTACCATCTATTCTTATATCATCCTCTACCATTTCCAACGAAACAATATCTTTCCCTTTTCCCGGATGACGTACATGTTTTAATGCGTCTAATACTAATTGAGGATAAAAGCTCATAACTTCAACATTTAGAACTATAAATATAGTGCCTTAAGCACTAATATCAATAGATTATTATATTTATTTAAATTGATTTAAAATAAATGCAAATATACAACACATTTTACTAATGAGCATATTCTCATTTAATTTATTTTGTAATTGTCCTTATTTTAAAAGGTTGTCAGGATCCCAAAATAAGTCATTAAACCCTAAAACTTTGTCATTTTCAACTTTAACTCCTTCACTTACCAAAAGCTCTTCCATCATTTTCTCACCAGGAAAAGCATTTTTTCCTGTTAATAAACCGATCCTGTTAACTACTCTATGAGCAGGAATAAAATCTTTTTCGTATCCACTTTTATTCAAGGCCCACCCCACCATTCTGCTAGCTTTTCCAACTCCAAGAAATTTTGCAATGGCACCATAAGTAGTAACTCTTCCATATGGAATTTGTTTAACTACCTGGAATACTTTATCATGAAATCCGGCTTCCATAAAATAAGGCAAATATTATTTTTTATCCGAAGGCATTTTTGAACCACGGTTGTAGCTTCTATAACTGTCAAATTCAATTTCAATATCCGGCTCAAGTAATTTCTTATCTTTTGGGACATGAAATTTTAAATACTTAATTGGGATACCCTGTTCGTAAAACTGGCTTTCGTAAAAAGTTTTAATACCTAAAATATCATCTACAATATCACTATTGTATAAATCACTTGTATTAATCTCACAAGGAAGATTATTTTCTTTTACAACAGCATCAGTGTAAGTATACAAGAAATTACTATCAGTTTTAAGATGAATAATTCCGTCAGGCTTTAAAATTTCCTTATAAAACTCCAGAAAACGGGTAGATGTAAGTCGTTTTCGGGTCTTTTTCATTTGCGGATCAGGAAATGTAACCCATATTTCATCTATTTCATCCACATCAAAAAAAGATGTAATCAATTCAATTTTAGCTCTGATAAAAGCCACATTGGTCATTTCCTTTTTTAAAGCCTGAGTAGCACCAGTATATATCCTGGCTCCTTTTATATCCATCCCGATAAAATTTTTATCAGGGTATAATTCTCCCAAACCAACAGTATATTCGCCTTTACCACATCCCAACTCTAAAACAAGGGGATTATCATTTTTAAAAAACCTGCTCTTCCATTGCCCTTTCATATGAAAATCTTCACGATTAGGCTCATCAAATTTCACTTGAAACACATGAGGGTAAGTTTCTATTTTAGCAAACTTGTACAATTTATTTTTTCCCACTTCGTATCAAAACTATAGTACATTTACAATGAATCCAGGACAAGATTACAAATTAAACACCTGGACGAATTGCTTATGACTTTATTCAACTTCAACAATTTGTAATCCCACAGAAGTAATGCCTGTCAATAAAGTATCTCTCATTCCATGCATTACATAATATTTATAAATCCCTTTTTCAGGGAACTTAATATTTAATTTATAAGGATGAACACTTTCTGTTTTATTTCCCCCAACATCCTTACCGAACCAAATTCCTTCATGGTTGGCCAAATAGCACTCTACCGTATCTCTTTCAAGATGTCCACTTGGAGAAATAGCATCAATAAAAAACCATAAATTACTGTATTGATAATTATTTTTATGAGATACATCCAGTAATAAGTGACAGGATGTATCAAGATCAGTAATTTCACTTTTAAACACGGCAACAGTATCCTTATGCCATCCGGATTGCGGAATGGAAACCTGATAATTATACCATTCCTTAGGACCGCAAGAGTACAATAAAAAGAGGATGGCTCCCAAAAATACAAGTCTCATATTACTTTTTATTTTTAGGATTTCTTGGGTTCGGTTTTCTTCTTCTCTTATTTCTATTCCGGTTTGAATTCTTTTTTGGCTCATCAAAACGTGAAATACTATCTTCCCCAACTACATTTTGATAATCAAGCTCTTTAGTTTGCTTAACGGCAATATGTCTATCATCTAATAAACCAGAAACCTTTTTACCCCTCTTATTAAGTCTAATAATTTCCTTAACTCTATCAACAGGTACTTCCACTAAATTTGATGGAATAATTTTATCTGTTGAATATGTCATAATACCTTTAAAGATATCTGTTTTAAAGTGATAATGTGTGCCATCCTGAGTTTCAAGAGGAATTTCAGTACTTGGAAAATCTTTTTGAGCATCTATATAAGCATCCAACTCAAAATTAAGACAACATTTCAATTTACCACATTGTCCTGCCAGTTTTTGAGGATTCAGAGAAATCTCCTGATACCTGGCAGCATTTGTAGTTACAGAAACAAAATTTGTAATCCATGTTGAACAACATAGTTCTCTTCCACAAGGTCCAATACCTCCAATACGACCTGCTTCCTGACGAGCCCCGATCTGGCGCATTTCAATACGTACTTTAAACTTATCAGCAAGTACTTTTATTAGCTGTCGAAAATCAACACGTTCGTCAGCTATATAATAGAAAATTGCCTTGGTTCTGTCTCCTTGATATTCAACATCGCCAATTTTCATGTCGAGCTTTAAGTCTGCAGAGATCTGCCTGCTTTTAATCATAGTTTCATGCTCCAGGGCTTTGGCCTCTTCCCATTTTTCATAATCCACAGGTTTGGCATGACGATAAACTCTTTTAAAATCGTATTCTGCAATATTTTGCCTGTTTTTACGCATTTGCATTACAGCTATCTCGCCTGTACAAGAGACCGTACCTATGTCATGACCCGGAGAAGCCTCAACAGCAACAACATCACCTTTTTTTAAACGAAGGCCATTTGAATTTTTATAATAACCTTTGCGAGTATTTTTGAATTGTACTTCAACTATATCGGAAACATTACAACTTTCCGGAACATCAGCCAGCCAGTCATAAACATCTAATTTTCCACATCTATCGATACAAGTACTACACTTTGATTGTACTTCTTCCATTATTTAATAATTTAAAGGCTATTTGCCTGAATATATATAATTTACAGAATGTCACCCCGAGTTAATTATTTACTGTTCAAGTATATCTTTAAAGATAGTTTTCACTCAAAATTAACACTCTATTATTTGCAATCATCATTGTTAAGAGCTTAAAAATAATCAAGCTTACTTAACTTTCCAAAACTATGCTTCAACACCGGTTTTTATGGAGATAATAAGCTTTAAAGCCAAATCAAACAATATGACTTTACTATTTCCATTTTGTCCTATATGGGAATCTGCCAAAGCAAAATCCTCTGAAATCATTAATGCATTTTTATCATTGATAAACGGAGAAAACTTTTTTGACCATTCATATTGTTCAGGAGTCAGGTAAACAATACCCGGCTGCTTAAAGTTCATAATATAATTCTCCCTAATCATTTTAATAGCGTAATTTAAGAAATTACGTTGTTTTTCACGTGGCTGTCTGCTCATGTCCTCAACCCAATTCAACATATCTTTAACTTTGCGGGCATAACTATACCGCATCATATGAATAAAGCTATCAAAAAAGAACTGATTATCTTCACTCCTGTGAACTTGCTCCATCGCTTCAATTACATTTCCATTGGCGACCTTAGCTGCACCAATAGCATCAGGCTCTGAAACGTTGTATTGTTTAATAACAAAATCTTTGATATCTGCATCGGTAAATGACGGTATCTTTAATTGTTGAGTTCTGGATAAAATGGTAGAAATCATTTCATCAGGTTGGTTTGATACCAGAATAAATACTGTGTTAGGGAAAGGTTCTTCCAGTATTTTAAGCAATTTATTTGCCGTGGCTTCATTCATTTTTTCAGGCATCCAAATAATCATAACTTTGAATTTACCTTCAAATGTTTTCAGACTTAACTTTCGAATGATTTCTGAACTTTCTGCTGTAAAAATCGCCCCTTGTTTATTTTCGCCTTCTTTACGAATTTGATTTAACCACGTTGTTAAACTGAAATATGGTTTATCATTTAACAATTGTCGCCATTCAGCAATGTAAGTATCACTTACCGGATTTTTTTCAGAGCTCGTTTTTATTACCGGAAAAACAAAATGTAAATCCGGATGTACTAATTTATTATATTTTTTACATGACGAACACTCTCCACAAGAATCCCCATTTGTTGGATTTAAACAATTAAGGTACTGAGCAAAAGCAATTGCCATTGCCAATTTTCCATTTCCCTCAGGTCCTGTAAAAAGCAATGAATGACTGACCCTGTTTTCATTAACCATTCTAACAAGCCTCTCCTTAATATCTTGCTGACCAATAACTTGTTTAAATAACATTTAAATCCTTTATTTATTTATAATCTGTCAAAGATAATAATTTCTAAATACATTAGGCTTTCGTAATTTTAAACTACTTTTGTCTCTTTTAACAGAACAAACAATTCAGATTTTTACAATACAATGGGAACATTCCTATTTCAGGATATCATTTTTGGACCGGTTAAAAGCAGAAGACTGGGAATATCATTAGGTATTAACTTATTACCTGTAAATAAAAAAATATGCACATTTGACTGCATCTACTGTGAATGCGGATTTAACAATGATAATAGCGACATTAAAACTCATATGCCTTCAAAAGCTGAAGTTCTTGAGAAATTAGAAGTTGTTCTGAAAGATATGCAGTCAAAACAAACAGCACCTAATGTCATTACTTTTGCAGGAAATGGAGAACCTACAATCCATAAAGACTTTGAAGAAATTATTGATGGAACAATTGAATTGCGAAACAAATACTTTCCGGAAGCAAGAATTGCAGTACTTTCAAATGCAACTTTAATAGATAAGCCTTCTGTATTCAGAGCTTTAAACAGAATAGATGATAACATTTTAAAACTGGATTCGGGAATAGAAAAATCTATCCATATATTAGATCAACCCGTATCAAAATATTCAATTACAGACACGGTAAAAAACTTGCAAAAGTTTAAAGGAAACCTGATTATCCAAACCATGTTTTTAAAGGGTATGTATAATGGCAACACTGTTGACAATACCACAGAAGAAGACATTAACAGCTGGATTGAATTATTAAAAAAGATTAATCCCAAACAGGTTATGATCTATACTATTGAACGAGACACACCTGTTGATGATTTACAAAAAGTACCCATAGAAAAACTTAAGGAGATAGCTGAACGTGTAGAAGAGATAGGAATTAAAACACAAGTATCAGGCTAATGATTAATGGCACCACTAAAACATATTTAGTTTGCCCCTTAAACTGGGGATTAGGGCATGCATCGCGCTTAATCCCCATCATTCATCAATTAAAAGCTGAAAAACACAATATTATACTTTGCGGAGATGGAAATGCCCTGGCTTACTTAAAAAACACTTTCCCGGAACTTAATACTGTAAGGCTGAAAGATATATCAATCAAGTTTTCAGGTAAGCGAAGATTATTCAACCTTATCAAAATAATACCACAGGTAGTATTCCGGGTGTTGTATGAGCACAAGGCCATAAATAAAATAATTAAGGAGCATAAAATTGACATTATCATTTCCGATAACAGGTATGGTTTATGGAACAAAAAAGTTTATAGTATATTTATTACTCATCAGCTTATGCTTAAGCTCCCTAAGCCCTTTGGCATCTTTGAATTTTTAATACACAAATGCATCAAACTAATTATAAGCAAATTTAACGAATGCTGGATTCCTGATTTCGAAGATCAAAGCAACAACCTGTCAGGAGACTTATCACATAAATATTTACTAAATGGCAACACAAAGTACATTGGGACTTTAACCCGATTCGCAACAATAAATAAAATAGAAACCTTAACAAGAAGCTACGATATAGTTGCTGTCATTTCAGGACCAGAACCATCGCGAAGCGATTTTGAAAAAATCATATATAACACATTAATTAACACAAAATACAACACCTTAATCATCCAGGGGAAACCGGCCAAACATGAACAATTTACTTTCAATAATATAACCAAAGTTTCTTCCTTAAGTACTCATCAAATAAAATCACATTTACTAAACACTAAACTTATTATTACGCGTGCAGGATATACATCATTAATGGACTTAAATTACCTAAAGCGAAAAGCATTGCTTATACCTACCCCAGGACAAACAGAACAGGAGTATCTTGCTTCCTACCATTCAAAATCACATTTCACCTGTACTCAAAACAATTTTAATTTATTTATTATAAATCAAATAATACCCAAAAGTTAGCACCCGAAATACTTTTCGACATTTTTTATTGATAATTCAACCTTTAATCAATGGTCAACGTTGTTTAATTGTAACATTTTACCCGTTCACTTCGTTATACGCTATGTTCGTCAATAATTAAAAACCTTTTAGTATAACAAGAGTATAAAAGCATAATAATACCTGACGAAAAACGAGAGAGAAGGAGATTATTGGAGACTTAAAAAAAACGGCAGAAATGACCTACATAATTATTGCATTATCTTTTATTTTAATTTTGGGGTTGGTTTACATATACAAACCCATTATAAGATTAGTTGCAGAAAAAAGAGCCATTCCTAAAATGCAGAAGATTCTTTTTAGCAATTTATCCTATTCAAAAAAATCCGTACTTGAAACCATACACCAGGTAACGAATAAAAGATTAAACGATGAATTAGCACTAGATTATTTTTATAAAATAAAAGGATTGCAGGTTTTAGATATCAATAAACCTATAAATTTTTGGTTAAAAGCATACTTAACTTCACCTACCAAAATTAAATTAAACTATTTTGAACAGGTCAAATTCTATGAAACCTTTTTAAACTATCCAAAGGTTAATCACAAAGAACAAAAAAGCATCTATAAAGAAAAAGAAATCAGATCATATAAATTCGGTAAAAATTTAAAAGAGCAAATCAGCGATAAATTAATATCTAAGAAACTAGCTTAGAACATTATTATACATCAGGAAACCTCAACTACCAAACGGTAGTTGAGGTTTTTTTATTATATCTTAGTCCAAAATATCAACTATATGTTTAAGTTCACAAATACATCCAGTTTTAATCAACTAATAATACTATTTACCATCACTTTGGGAAGCTGGTTAATCATCAGCATATCCGCTTCATACGCAGGAGTGTTAATTTGGAATTTTGATATAGCAGATTTACCACAACAAGTTTCAATCAACCACAATTTTGCAAGATATTTTCAAATCACACAAAGCATTGCTCTTTTTGTCCTCCCCCCCTTACTCTTTGCTTTCATAACGCAAAACAAACCTTTAAACTGGCTTAGAGTAACAAGCCCTAGTAAAAACAAGCTTATTTTAGCAGTTTTAATTGTTATCATTGCCCAACCACTGGTTAGTTATTTAGGATATTTAAACAACAACATCCACTTCCCGGAATACCTGTCAAATATAGAAGAATGGATTAAGCTTAAAGAAAAAAATGCCATGGAACTAACCATGATATTTTTGGATACCTCAAACTGGTTTCTGATTATATTAAACATTGTAATCATTGCCATTATTCCAGCAATTGGAGAAGAATTATTATTCAGAGGAGCTCTCCAAAAACTAATTACCGCCATAACCAACAACTATCACATTTCAATTTTAATAACAGCCTTTTTGTTTAGCGCAATACATATGCAGTTCTTTGGTTTTATCCCAAGGTTTATACTAGGAGTAATCTTTGGATATATGGTGATTTACGGACAAAGCATCTGGCTGTCTATTGCGGCACATTTTACCAACAACATCTCTGCCTTCATATTGTATAATATTTCTATATCTAAAAATAACATATCTCAAAACAACCCGCTTGAAATTTCTGACGCCAATCCAAATCTAACCTATGTAGCACTTAGTGCAATTGGCGTAATGGCAATAATTTTCTATTTAAGAAGTAAGAATACTTAGCTTTCTGCAGGTTTTTCATCTTTACGATACATATATACCACACCGTAATCTGAGCAAGCATTTCTTTTATCCTCACCGGGAAGTTCATTATAGGTTTCCTCAATCCCATTCCACACCTTAAGAATAAGGTTATCAACAACCTCTCTCATACCTGTAACTTTTTCATGCATCTTATGTGTAGTATTCTGCAGGTTTTTATGGTTGTTATAATACTCTAAAAATTTTTCATATTTAACTTTCACCATTGCAATTGATGGATTGTAAATGCGCGTACCACCTTTCATCATTCTTGACTCCTCGCCTTTAATAACTTTATTTCCCCAATGGATCAGTTGCTGTTCTGTACCTAACTCAGGCACTGCTTTATCATCTATACTCAGACCAAATTCTTCTCTAACTTCAGGTTTTAACTCTTTTCTGATGATACAAAAATTCAATACCTGAACAAAATGAGACACATAAATTCTTGCGTCCTTAAACTGATCAGCCAAGAGTCTTCCATATTTCGCCTGACGTTCCTTACTAAAATTATACTGAGATACAGCCTGTTCAAACTGAGGCAGAATAGATTGAATATTGTGATATAACTGCTGCGGATAAGCTAAATCATAAGGGTATTTATTCCTACCTTGTTCTAAAGCTGCCTTTAATGCACGCAAGCGAGCCTGGTCTGTATTTGGAAGTCGTCTGTAAGGCATCAAAAAATTATTTTGAGGTGAAGTATTCGCACCGAAATTTAAAAAAAAATACAAGTAACTACAAACCAAGAGATAACAATTTTACAAAATATTAAACTTTTAGTTTTAATATTAGAATCGCATTAATCTGATAACCTATTAAAAACCATCCCATTCCCTTCAACATAAGCAACAAATAGTGTAAGCAGGCATAAAGCCAGGTAGAATAGCAAACACTATAAAACAAAACTAAATATGTAAAAAATAAAACCTACATTTACTAACTATTAATTTTGAATTACGATAATTATTTGTATTCATAATAGTTGGATATACAACAATTCAGAAACCTTGTTTTTTTAATACTATAAAAAGAAACCAATCATCGTATTCAGATTATTGGTTTGGGAAAAATATAATAAATGGAAAAAAAAGTATTTGTCTCCGGTTGTTTTGACATGTTACACAGTGGTCATGTTGCCTTTTTCAAGGAAGCCTCTAAATATGGTAATGTTTATGTGGGTATAGGTTCCGACCAAACTATAGAAGAATTAAAAGGCAGAAAGACCATTAATTCTGAACAAGAGAGGCTTTATATGTTAAACTCTTTAAAATACATCACTAAAGCATTTGTAAATCAGGGTTCCGGAATTCTGGATTTTGAACAAGAATTACACGAATTAAAACCCGATTATTTCATTGTAAATGAAGATGGATATTCACCTGCAAAAAAAGATCTTTGCAACTCATTAAACATTGAACTAAAGGTATTAAAGCGCATACCAGACGCCGGGCTGCCTGAAAGATCAACAACTGCAATAAGATCAAATGACAATTGTACATTACCTTACAGAATTGATTTGGCCGGAACGTGGATTGACCAGCCTTACGTATCTAAATTTCATCCGGGATGGGCAATCACCCTATCGCTTGAACCCATAATTGAATACAACGAGAGATGTGGAATGTCTACATCAACACGCAATGCAGCAAAAAAGATATGGCCATATCATTTACCATTAGATAAACCTGAGAAACTGGCCGAAATTCTTTTTAAGTTTGAAAACACACCCGGTTCAAAAATTATTTCAGGAGCACAGGATGCGATCGGAATCTGTATGCCCGGTGTTGTACGTCATTATTACAACAATGAATACTGGCCTAAAAACTTCGAGTCCATTCATTCAGAAGATGTACTCTCATGGTTAGAGGATCATATCTATATGGTATTATTATGGCCACGTGAAGACCATTTAGACCTATTGAAGGAAACTTATATTTCCACTGAAAACGTACAGGAATTATCAAAAGCATCCGAAAAAGTTTGGGAAGCGATAAATGAAAAAGACCTTGAAAAATTTGCAGATGGATTCTTAGCTTCATTTCATGCGCAAACCAGGATGTTTCCGGCCATGCTTAATGATAGAATTAGTGCTGAAATTGATCAATATAAAGACAAAGCAATGGCATGGAAACTTGCCGGAGCAGGTGGAGGCGGATATTTAATTTTAGTCTCTGATGAGCCTGTAGAAGGAGCGATGAAAATTAAAATTCGTCGCAAAGAAACAATACAATAAGCCATTATACTATGCGGGTTTAAAGAGGAATTAGTGTCACTCAAATAAAAAAACAAAAAAGGGGTTATCGAAAGACAACCCCTTATATTTTTTACAAGAATCTAAAATCTTAGTCAGCTAATTTAGCTTTTAAGAATTCTCTATTTAAACGAGCGATATTTGAAATAGAAACACCTTTAGGACATTCCACTTCACAAGCACCTGTATTAGTACAGTTACCAAAACCCAGCTCATCCATTTTGCTTACCATTGCTTTTGCCCTGCGAGCAGCCTCTACTTTACCTTGAGGTAAAAGAGCTAAGTGACTTACTTTTGCAGAAACAAATAACATTGCAGAACCATTTTTACAAGTAGCAACACATGCACCACAACCAATACATGAAGCAGCGTCCATAGCTTCATCAGCATCAGGTTTAGGAATTGGAATAGCATTAGCATCAGGTACACCACCAGTACTTACTGAAGTATAACCTCCTGCTGCAATAATTTGATCGAAAGCACTACGGTTTACAATTAAATCTTTAATTACAGGGAAACCGGCAGATCTCCAAGGTTCAATTGTAATCGTCTCTCCATCTTTAAACTTACGCATATGTAACTGACAAGTAGTAACATCATCGTCTGGTCCATGAGGACGACCATTAATGTATAAAGAACACATACCGCAAATACCCTCACGACAATCGTGATCGAATGCAACCGGTTCTTTACCTTCTCCAATTAATTGCTCATTAAGAAGGTCCATCATTTCAAGAAATGAACTTTCTGTAGAAACTCTATCTAATTTGTATGTTTCAAAACGGCCTTTATCTTGTGGCCCGTTCTGACGCCAAACTTTAAGAGTCAAATTTATATTCTTTTCCATTTTTCTCTGTTTAACTTATGAACATTAATGACCTACAAGATTACTTATAGTTACGTTGAGCAACTTTAACCACCTCGAACTTAAGGTCTTCTTTATGCATGATAGGCGCTTTATCTTCACCCTGATATTGCCAACATCCGGCGTAAGTAAATTTATCATCCTGACGTTGAGCTTCACCTTCTTCAGTTTGGAACTCTTCACGGAAGTGACCTCCACAAGACTCTTCACGATGTAAAGCATCGCGAGCCATCAAGTCTCCGATAGTAATAAAATCAGCTAAACGCGAAGCTTTTTCAAGCTCAACATTCATACCCTCACCAGAACCTGGAATCTTCACGTTTGACCAGAATTCCTTCTTGATTGCAGCAATTTTTTCGATAGCTTCTTCAAGACCTTTCTTGTTACGAGCCATACCTACAAAATCCCACATTACCAAACCTAATTCTTTATGGATACTATCCACAGAACGATTTCCTTTAATTGCTAATAATTTCGCAAATTTATCTTTAGCTGCTTTTTCAGCCTCAACAAATTCTTTTTCTTCACCTGTCATACGAGGTGTACGAATATCATCAGCCAAATAATTTTGGATAGTGTATGGTAAAACAAAATAACCATCAGCTAAACCTTGCATTAATGCAGATGCTCCAAGACGGTTAGCACCGTGATCAGAGAAGTTAGCTTCACCAGCTGCAAATAATCCTGGAACAGTTGTTTGTAATTCGTAATCAACCCAGATACCACCCATTGTATAGTGAATAGCAGGATAGATCATCATTGGTGTTTCGTATGGATTGTCATCAACAATCTTCTCGTACATTTGGAATAAGTTTCCGTAACGTGCGCGGATAGTATCTTCTCCTAAACGCTCAATAGCAGTTTTAAAATCAAGAAAAACAGCTAATCCTGTGCTTCCAACACCAAAACCAGCATCACATCTTTCTTTAGCTGCACGAGAAGCCACGTCACGAGGAACAAGGTTACCAAAAGCAGGATATCTTCTTTCTAAATAGTAATCTCTATCTTCTTCTTTAATATCTGAACCTTTTAATTTACCTGCACGAATAGCCTCAGCATCTTCTTTCTTTTTAGGAACCCAGATACGACCATCGTTACGTAAAGACTCTGACATCAAAGTTAATTTTGATTGGAATTCACCGTGAACAGGAATACAAGTTGGGTGAATTTGAGCAAAACAAGGGTTTGCAAATACAGCTCCTTTTTCAAAAGCTTTGATAGCAGCAGAACCATTTGATCCCATTGCATTTGTTGAAAGAAAGAACGTATTACCATAACCACCTGTAGCTAATACAACAGCGTGTCCGAAGTGACGAGAGAACTCTCCTGTAACTAAGTCACGAGCGATAACACCACGAGCTTTACCATCAACCATTACAATATCAACAATCTCAGTACGAGTATGCATTTCAACAGTACCGGCGTTTACCTGACGCATTAAAGCCTGGTAAGCTCCAATTAATAACTGTTGACCTGTTTGTCCTTTAGCATAAAAAGTACGACTCACCTGAGCACCACCAAAAGAACGGTTATCAAGTAAACCGCCATACTCACGGGCAAAAGGTACACCTTGAGCCACACATTGGTCGATAATATCGTTACTTACTTCAGCCAAACGATAAACGTTAGCCTCACGAGCACGGTAGTCACCTCCTTTTACAGTATCATAAAACAAACGATAGATTGAGTCACCATCGTTTGGATAATTTTTAGCAGCGTTGATACCTCCTTGTGCAGCAATAGAGTGAGCACGACGAGGAGAATCCTGAATAGTAAAGTTTTTAACTTTAAAACCCATTTCACCAAAAGAAGCAGCAGCAGAAGCACCTGCCAAACCTGTTCCTACAACGATAATATCAAGGTTACGCTTATTTGCCGGGTTCACCAATTTCTGGTGATTTTTATAATTGGTCCATTTTTCGGCCAATGGCCCTTCCGGAATCTTAGAATCTAACTTCATTTCTTAAAAAAATTAAAGGATTAAGATAAAAACATTGTAATCGCGATCACACAAAAACCAAGGCTTACTACCCAGGCGAAAATAGTTCCGATTACAGTCCAACGCTTACGCCAAATACTATTACTAGCACCTAAGGTTTGGAATGCCGACCAAAATCCATGAGTAAGGTGAAGCGCTAATGCTAAGGATCCGATAACATAAAGAATTACTTTTACCGGGTTTTTCAGTGCTTCTTTTACTAAACTATAAGTGTCGTGCATTGTAACACCACCAATAGTTACTTCTTTAGCTCCATGCATAAACTGCAACGGAACAAAAATGTCGATAAGGTGAACAGCTAAAAATGCCAACACCATAACTCCTAAAACAAACATGTTTTTAGAAGCCCACATTACCTCTTTAGTATTGTTACCTGAAGCATACTTGCTATGCCCTCTGGCTCTGTTATTACGTAATGTAAGAGCTGCCGCATAAGCAATATGAAACAAAAAACCTAAAGCTAACACCGGCTGTAACCCAAACTTAATTGCAGGTAAAGCCATAAAATTAGCTGCCACGTTAAATGTTTCACCACCATCAGGTACTAACAGCAATAAATTAATTGATAGATGGACTATCAAAAAAACAATTAAAAAAAGCCCTGACAGACTCATCACGAGCTTTCGTCCAATTGAAGAACTAAATAGATTACTCATAAAGTTAAATATTAAATCTCTAATTATATTTTTCAAAAAATTGAATTGCAAAGGTAGTGTGTTCGACGTGTATTCCAATGACAATAAAGAAAAAAATCTTTATTTAAAATCCTTCTAAGAATCAAAACGCACACATCTGCAAAACAACGCTTTAACGAAGAAAATTTTTAATGTGATAAAAGGACGTGACATATATTATTGAATAAAAAAAATATAGCAGATTGTTATAGAACACATTTTAACATCTTATAACCATTTAGAGTTATCTGAATTTATCAACGCAAAAACGCCTCTGCAACATACAAAATCGACTCAGGAAGACATAAATGCACCTCTGCAAGACACAAAAAGGCCTCTGGAACACATCTTAATAGGTCTGGAAGTCACAAAAGTGACTCTTTGTCGGATAAAAATGGGTCTGCGAGGCACAAAAAGGGGTCTGGAACACATAAAAGTGACTCTTTGTCAGAAAAAATGCATTATGTTAAACAAATAGAAACCCGACTACCGTGCGCCTACTTACAGAAATAACCACAACCATATTCTTGATATCCTCAAAGCTTAATTTATATTAAAAACCTGATTTTGTAAAAAGATATATTTCATTGTGTTAATACACCCATACTTCCATAATATTTTACAGTTTTAAATTAAATTAAAGTTTTATACTTTTGCATTTGAAAAATCACACCTAACAAAAGTTAAACCGCATTGAAAAGAGACTATCATGACAGAGGAAATAGAAATATTACTGGAAATGGCTCAAGAGAAAATGGATAAATCCATCACTCACCTAGAGCATGAACTAATTAAAATCCGGGCAGGGAAAGCAAATCCGGGTATGCTTGAAGGCGTAATGGTAGATTACTACGGGTCGATGACTCCCCTACAACAAGTTGCAAATGTAAACACACCCGATCCAAGAACAATAGCTATACAACCATGGGAAAAATCCATGATTCAGCCTATTGAAAAAGCAATCATGGCTGCTAATTTAGGATTCAACCCGGAAAACAATGGTGAGATTGTAAGAATCAACGTTCCCCCTTTGACTGAAGAAAGACGAAAAGATCTTGTAAAACAAGCAAAAAAAGAAGCTGAAGATGCAAGAATAAGTATTAGAAACGTTAGAAGAGACAGCAACGAGGAATTAAAGAAGATGAAAAAAGACGGGCTGGCTGAGGATGTTGAAAAAGATGCTGAAACAGAGGTTCAAAAACTTACTGACAAATACTCTAAAGTTATAGACGACCTGATAAACAAGAAAGAAAAAGACATCTTAACACTATAATTTTATTTCAAGATATTTCAGAAAGGTTACTTTATTTAGAGGTAACCTTTTTTTATACAGCTACATCAACTCCCGGCACGTGTTTATGAATTACCTTGAGCAAGTCGGTATAATTGATGGGTTTTGCAATATAATCGTCACATCCTGCCAGTTTTGACTTTTCTTTCTCTTCGCTCATTGCATACGCTGTTTGAGCTATCACGGGAACTGCATTATTCATTAATTTAATTTCTTTAGTAGCACTATAGCCATCCATTTCAGGCATTTTAATATCCATTAAAACCAAATCAATACCTCCTATCCTGTTAAAAATATCTACAGCCTCTAACCCGTTTCGTGCCCAAATCAAACTTGCATTTGAAATAGACAATGCCACTTCTAAATATCTGAAATTATCTTCCTCATCCTCTGCTATCAAAAACGTTTTACCTTCCCAATTATACTTAGTTACCAAAACCTCATCATCAGGCTTACTCATTACATTAGATACCCTGTGATAAGGCAGAGTAAAATAGAAAGTACTACCTACTTTTTGTTCTGATTCTACCCAAATCTTACCTCCCATTAGCGTAACCACATCTTTTGCTATAGATAATCCAATCCCGGTTCCTCCGTAAAGCATTTTCTGCTTATTGTCAGAAAATTTGGAAAAACGCTCAAAAACCTCCTGCTCCTTCCCTTCAGGAAGTCCAATACCCGTATCTTTAACATAAAACTGAAGCATATCTTCATTATAGAGCTTATAACCAAACTCTACAAAACCTCTATCGGTAAATTTGATTCCATTACCTACCAGGTTAATTAACACTTGCCGAAGACGAAATGCATCGGTCAGAATCATTGTTTTTTTATCGGAAATGCCTTCATTTAAATACAACTTGATATTCAATAAGCCTCTGCGTTTGATATCGTCCAAAAAAGAATCATAAACATCTTTTAAAACATCATGTATACATACCGGACTATTTTTAATCTGAAGCTGACCACTATCTATTTTAGAAATATCAATAATATCTTCTACCAGGGTGAGTAAATTTTTACCATTGACACGAATGAGGTTTACAAATTCTTCTTTTTCCACATCACTAATTTCCTCATGGGATAACAAATTACTAAAACCAAGAATAGCATTCATCGGAGTACGTATTTCATGAGACATATTGGACAAGAATGATGTTTTTAACAAGTCTGATTCTTCAGCTCTCACTTTGGCTCTCATCAACTTTTCTCTCTCACTACTTAAAATATTTTTGTACCTCAGCTCTTTTTCAAAACTAAATGTTAATCCATTAATAAAAGAAACCAAAGGGAAAATAGTAATGATATTTATAACAATAAACAGGGCTATTATATTTATATATGTAGCCAAACTTAAATTAAGCAGAAGCTCACCGGTAACAAACGTTGTATAATGCAACAAAAAGGACACTCCCAACAAAAGCATATTTAACACAACAGAATAAACACTTGCTTTATAACCTAACAAAATAGCCGCCAATATAGAATAAGCCAGGAGAATGACTAACCCCAACGACAAAGGACCATTTTGCAAAAACAGAAATCCTCCTAACAAATAAACACAAGTTAATATCCAACTAGCCCTGTAAATATATGGCAAGAACCTGGTTACAGAAACAAATAATGCAGAAATAAAAACTACCGAGCTGAATATTGCCGACATATATTTTTCACCTTGCAAAAACGAAATAGTATAATACAAGTACGACAGAAGTCCTACCGAAATAAGAGCAATAACAAAGTAGTGAAATATCCTTTCGCGCCAATACAAAAAACCATTCCCTGAAGGAAGAGTGCCGGGGCCAATTTTTCTTCTTACCCAAACATCTATTAATCTATGTAGTCGACTACGTTCTTTCTTTATCATATAAAAACGAGCAGGATCTCAAAGAAACCCAGTAATTCGTGAGATTCATTAGTAAATCTTAAAATTAGAATTTTCAAGCTAAAGTTTTTGATTTTTAATCAAAAAAAACACCAATTACACATAATATTTATCAACATACACACAATAATGTTAATAACCATACTATGTCAACCCTATCCTACCGCCTGCTCAGTGGACAATTATTACAAATATCAATACCTGACTGCTTTTGTAAAACTAAATTCCTAAAACTATTATACTTGTCACTTTTCCAAATTCTGTAAACATCATATGTACTTAACTTTCCCAGGGTAAAATGAGCATCCTTATCAAAGCAACAAGGCACTACATGCCCATCCCAGGTAACCACGCAAGATGACCAATGTTTCCAACAGGCATTTTTAATGTTTCCTTTTATCACCTCAGAACCCGATACGCTTGTTGCATACCGTGTAAGTTTATCATCTTTTGGTAAGAGATGCTTTTTAGTGTCAACACCATATACCTGAGCCGTTTTCACATCAGCTATATCAACGCCCAAATCATAAGACAATTGCTTAAACTGCTTTATCTGATGCTCATTAAAACTAAAGGCGAGCATCTGAGTTCGTATGATAGGATATTTAGATTTAAGTTTCTTTTTAGCAGCAACAATATATTTAATACCCTCAATAACTTTATCCACATCTCCACCAACCCTATACTTTTGATATACCTCCTGAGTAACGCCATCCAGCGAAACATATATTTCATCAAGGCCAGATTCTACAATTTTATCAGCCTTGGATGCAGTAATAAAAAGTCCGTTAGTAGAGGTTGAAACAAGCATACCTCTGGATTTGGCATACCTGATTAAATCAAAGAGCTTTATGTGCATAAAAGGTTCTCCCTGAAAATAAAGATTCACAAGAAAGGTATGCTTTGATACCTGATGAATGATACTCTTAAATAAATCTAAAGAAACTGCTCCTTTATTTCTATGCAAAATTTTTAACCCTGTAGGACATTCAGGGCAAGATAAATTGCAAATATTAACAGGTTCAACACTTAAGGCCATTGGGTGGCCTTTTATAAACGACTTTTTAAATAGCCGGCTATACACAAAAGATATTTTCAGCAAAAATACATTCAGGAGCTTATCAAAAGTACAAGCCCCCAAATACATTTGAAGATATAAAACTGAAACCTTCAGCCTCTTAATTGGCTTCGAGTATGTTGAAAATCTGATCAAGATTAGGAGATAATATGATTTCTGTTCGTCTGTTTTTCCTTCGTGCTTCAGGAGTATTTCCTTTTTGCAAAGGAACATACTCACTTCTACCGGCAGCTGTAATCCTTGAAGGAGCTATACTTGCATTATCCAGTAAAATACGGGTAACCGAAGTGGCTCTTTTAACACTTAAATCCCAATTATCCAACAATACAGAACTTTTATATGGCACATTATCCGTATGCCCTTCAACCAACACATTAATATCTTTCTTTTCTTGAAGAACTGCTGCTATTTTTGTCAACGCCGAAATTCCTGCTGCACTAACCTGATAACTTCCTGAACTAAAAAGCAACTTCTCTTCCATAGAAACATAAACCTTTCCATTTTTGATATGCACCGCCAGTTCATCATCATTAAAACCAGTTAAGGCATCAGCAACTGTTTTCTTTAAAGCATTCATCAATGAATCTTTCTCGGCCAAAGCACTCTCTAATTCATACAACCTTTTGTTTCTTTGCTCTAACTCACGTTCCATCTTTTGCAAATTGCCTTTTGCATTTTCAAGATTAATTTTCTCTTTATTCAATGCTCTTTCTGCTGCAGTTAATTCATCCTCCCTTCTTTGCAATTCTTCATGTAATGTTTGCAAATGCTTCAGTAATTCAGACGAGGATTGATCCTGATTATTTTTTAACAAATCATCCAGATACTCTTTATACCGATCAGACAATTCCTTATTTTTATTATTTAAACTCCAGGCTTTCTTTGCTAATCTTAAAGTATCTTTTTCAAGTTGCTCAACCCTCTTCTTTAAACGATTTACTTCTGATGCCAATTCATTATTTTGTACTTCAAGCCCTTCATTTTCAGACCTTAAATCTTGTAATTCCTGCTTGTTAGAGTCATACCTGTCTTCAAGTTCCTGAAACTGTTTTAACGGGATACACGAAAACAAACCTAACATCAAACCAATAAAAATTATTATTTTATACTTATTCATGATTATTACTTGAATTAAACTGTGTTGATTACCTTTCGAGCCTCAAAGATGCTGATATTTTTTAACTATAAAAACTCTAATCATGTTAGTTTCGTGCTAATATATTATATTTGCACCCAACACAATTTTCACCCGAAGCATACAGAATGGAAAACATAGGGAACAGCTTTTTACAAAAGGTTAATAGTCCTGATGATTTAAAAAAATTAGATGAAAAAGATTTACCTGCTTTATGTCAGGAACTAAGAGATTTTATCATAGATGCTGTTTCTTGCAACCCGGCACACTTTGGTGCCAGCTTAGGGGTGATTGAACTTACCGTAGCATTACATTATGTATTCAATACGCCCTACGACAAATTAATATGGGATGTTGGGCATCAGGCTTATGGTCATAAAATACTTACAGGAAGAAAAGACCTGTTTCATACGAACAGGAAATACCATGGAATAAGTGGTTTCCCGAATATTTTTGAAAGTGAATACGACGCTTTTGGAGTAGGTCATTCCTCTACCTCTATTTCTGCTGCACTTGGAATCGCTATCGCAGCAAAACAAAACAAGGAAACAGACAGACATGCCGTTGCCATTATTGGTGATGGAAGTATGACTGCCGGTCAGGCTTTTGAAGGGTTAAACAACCTTAGCAGCACAAAAGCTAATATGCTTATCATTCTTAATGATAACAATATGGCTATAGACCCCAATACAGGTGGTTTAAGTGACTACCTGGTTGACATATCCACTTCGCATACATACAATAAAATACGCAATGAAATTTTCAAAGGACTTGAAAAATTAAAAATAACGGGCCCTAACGCAAAAGATAAGATCACAGCAATAAACAACAGTATCAAATCCTTACTAACAAAACAGACAAATATTTTTGAAGGTCTGAACATTAGATACTTTGGTCCTGTTGATGGTCATGACATAAACCATTTAGTAAAAGTTTTAAATGATTTAAAAAACATTCCGGGGCCCAAAGTTTTACATTGCATTACTAAAAAAGGAAAGGGTTTTAAGTATGCTGAAGAAAACCAAACTGCATGGCATGCCACCGGAAGTAAATTTAACAAGCTTACCGGTGAAAAAATAGAAACACCAAACGCAAAACCAAAACCACCTAAATATCAAGATGTATTTGGAAATACCATTGTACAACTTGCCGAAAAAAATGACAAGATAGTTGGCATTACACCAGCAATGCCATCGGGGTGTTCATTGAATATAATGATGGAAAAAATGCCCGACAGAGCATTTGATGTTGGAATTGCAGAACAACACGCAGTTACCTTTTCTGCAGGTTTAGCTATTTCTGGCTTAGTTCCTTTTTGCAACATTTATTCCTCTTTTATGCAAAGAGCCTACGATCAGGTAATACATGATGTTGCCATTCAAAAATTAAATGTTGTCTTTTGTCTGGATAGGGGTGGTTTAGTTGGTGCCGATGGAGCCACACACCATGGAGTGTACGACCTTGCTTTTTTCAGACCAATACCTAATTTAACAATTGCAAGCCCCCGCAACGAACACGAATTGCGAAACTTAATGTACACTGCTCAACTACCTGACCAAGGACCTTTTGTAATCAGGTATCCAAGAGGAATAGGCACTACGGTTGACTGGATGAGTCCAATGGAAGAAATAGAAATAGGAAAAGGAGAAGAAATCATAGACGGGTCTGATCTTGCTATTTTAACAATTGGTCCAGTCTGTAACAAGGCGGCTCAAGTTTGCGAAAGTCTAAAGAAAGAGAACATTTCTGTAGCACTGTATGATTTACGATTCTGCAAACCTATTGATGAACAGCTACTTCATAAAGTATTTAAAAAGCACGATAAAATTATCACCATTGAAGATGGAACCATCATAGGTGGTATGGGAAGTGCCGTAATAGAATTCATGGCAACTCATCGATATAATGCTGTAGTTGAAAGACTAGGTGTGCCAGACCGGTTTGTAGACCACGGAACTCAAATAGAATTGCAGCACGAATGCGGCTTTGACAAGGAAGGCATTTATCAGGCAGTGAAGAAAATTCTATCCTGACCCTCCTATAAACAAACAACTCATAGTTATTCTATCATCACAATAGAAAAGTATATTTAAAACACATATTAACACAGCTTTTATTTTTAAATTATCTTTTTAACAAAACAGAAAGAAATCTTCACACATTTGTTAAAATTACGACCGTTTGTTAACACCTCCTTCCAATGTTAACTTAATGTTAACATTGTATTTTCTCAATATTAACAAACAAGCATTTTCAGATAAACACTTAATAAAAATTAAAACAGATACTCCACACCCCCCTATTTTAATTACCCTTTCTGAAAATATACATATGTTTGTAATGTCAACCTACAGAAAGTTGACATTTCAAATAACAAAAAACTATTTTAAGATGAAGACAACTAAATTATTTAAAGGATTAGCATTGGGAGTAATGTTTACCTTAGGAGTATCAGCTTTTGCAGGAGAAGGAGATGGAAAAGCATCAACAATTTCTATTTATCCATATTTGGATACTGATTTTTCAGTTCTTTCATTAAACAACCAAAGCGAAAGCAATGCGATCCTTACTATCGAAGGAAAAGATGGTGAAGTATTTCATAGAGAATTAATCAGCAAAGCAGGATTTACTCAAAAAGTATTAGACTTTTCTTACCTAAGTGATGGTGATTATGCTGTTGTACTAAAATCAAAAGGGAAAGAGTATTTTTCTAAAGATTTTGCAGTAAAAAATCACAAAATTGTTAGCAACATTGAAAAAGAAGTTGCAGCCTCAAATGCAAACACAACTTTTGCAAACGTTGTTGACAACACTCTAATTGTTAGTTACATTCCTTTTGGTGTAAAAAATGTTGATGTAACTATTAGTTCTAGCTCTGAAGACATTTTTACAGAAACTTTTAAAGCAGAAAAAACATTTTCCAAGAAATTTGACATTTCAACTTTACCTAAAGGAGACTACCATGTAACAATAAATTCAGAAGACAAAAACTACACTTATGCATTTAGAAAATAAAGACAATGATGACAATGGGGAACAGGTAAACAACCCAATTGAAAGATTTTATAGATGTGTATCTCAAATATTTTAGAGATACACATTTTTTATTTTGTATTATTTGCTTCTACAAGGAATTTATCCAGGAGCAATAGTAAATCTTCTTTTTTACCAGACTTAGTAATACAGGCATCAAAACCAAAATTCAAAACCTCATCATAACAACCTTCTACAAGCTCGTTTGAATAAGCAATTACAGCGATTTCCTTATTTAACTGCCTAATTTCATTAATCAATTCAACACCTGTTGAATCAGGAAATTTAAGATCCATAATAACCAAAGAAATATCTTTTCTTTTCATCAACAACTTACTGGCACCTGCAGCAGTCCTGGCAGACACGAGAGTCACCCCTGTTTTCTCTATTAATTTTCGTATTTGTAAATGAACACTACTATTCTCATCTACAAGCAATATTAATTTATTAGGCCAGTAATATTTTTTAGGCAATACCGGATTAGAAATTGAAAGTGTTTTATGAGACAAAATATTTATTTCATTAAAACCTTCTTTAACATCAAAAGGATGCGTAAAGAAAAACTCGGAACCTTTTCCTTTTACTGAACTCAAACCAATCTCCCCCCCAAGTGCACGAACAATCTTTTCACAAATAGCCAAACCTACACCTGTACCACCATAAATCTGATTACTATTCTCAACCTCTTTTCTAAAAGGTTGAAATATCACCTTTTGTTTTGCTTCCGATATTCCAATACCAGTATCTTTTACATAAAATCTAATTTTGGTATCGACTATTGTATAACCAAACTCAACAAATCCCTTAACAGTAAACTTAATGGCATTTGCAATAAGATTTACCAATGTTTGACGTAATCTAATAGGATCAGAATAGATCCTACAATTTTTATCTTTAGGCACAGAAAGGTATAACTTAACTCGACCTTTATGTTCGATCTCCACTTTAGATTTAAAATCCTCATATAAGGATTGCAGCATCTCCTGAAGATCCAGATCTTCTTTTTCAACAGAAATCTTACCACTTTCAATTTTGGCTACATCAATAATATTATTGATTAAACTCATTAAACTATCTGAGTTTTTATGTATCACCTCAACATAATCGTCTATTTCTTCGGCTGATATATTATCTCCCCTTAACAAGGCCGAAAAACCAACAATAGCATTTAACGGAGTACGTAATTCGTGACTCATATTAGCAAGAAAAGAAGACTTCAGCTTATCAGATTCTTCTGCTTTCTCTTTAGCCTCCATCAATTGCTTTTCTACAAGTTTATGTTCAGACAAAGACTTTCCAAGAGCTAAAACGGATTTTACAATACCATTATCACCAAACTCAGGAGCCATAATCCAATCAAAATACAGATCTTTTGATTCATCACTAAAACCAAGCTCCATAGATACTTTTTCGCCATAAATAAAAACATCTTCGACTTTTGCCTGCCATGTAGGCCTCACAACTTCATTAAATACGCCTAGTTCTGTCAAAGAATTACCTAAAATCTCTTTATCTTTTAAAAAGCCAAAATGTGTTATAAGAGCATCATTGTAAAATAAAACCTTAAGGTCTCTATTCAATTTTAAAATAATATCAGGTGTATTTTGTGCTAAATACTTAAAACCATCATGTGCACCATCATCTCCTGCCTCTAATATTTTTTCGTATCGATCTCTAAGTTCATCATATTTATTTTTAATATTCTGCACAGAAGTTATGTCCTGTAAAAACAAAATATGCCCATTTACCCTGTTAGAATCATCAAGCTTTCCAGTAACAGTAAGCACCTTAGTATACAATCCTACCTTTAATTCAAAAGTTTCATGAAGTAAGGAATCTTCTTTTTTTATCTTTTGTAAATATTTAAACACATTTTGATTTACCAGTAAATCATCCAATTTCTTATTGACTAACTGCTCAGAGCTTAACTCAAAAATCTCGCTGGCTTTATCGTTTGTTAACTTAATAACTCCATCTACCAATTTTAAAATGCCCAAAGGTGAGTTTTTTAATATTCCATCAAGAAACAATTCTTTCAGGGTTAATCCTCTATTGGCCTCCAACAAATACAAACACCGGGTATTGAGCTCACTTTCGTAATACAAATCACCAAACAAGGCTTCTATCAGATGAGTAATTGAATCTATAAACAAAAGATACTTTTCAACATTTAATCTATCCCTGAACTCAGTAATAAGCCACCCTCCAAACTCATTATTAATCTGTACCAGATTTATTGATAAAGAATGAGCCAAATTAAGATCTACATTATTCCTTTTTATTTCTGAACTATCAAAAACAATCCCTTTATCAATAAACTTATTATCTAATAGCTTTTCAACATCAAAAGCTGATAAAACACCCTCCTCATCATCAGGATTGATACCCCAAAAAAAATCATGATGCTTAGAGAAACTATTCTGAGGAATAAAATATACTTTATTTAAGGATAACTCCTGTCCGATAAGTTCAAAGGTTTTAAGAATAGATTTTTTAGCTTGTTTTTCTTTACCTAAAATTTTAGTGGCTTTATTGATCACATACCTGTAGCGAGCATCAAGCTCTGCATTTTTTTTGTACCAACAGGTATCCAAGTACGAAATAATTTTCTTTACGTTTCCACATTGTTCCTGAATTTCAAAACCATACCATTCCCTATTAAAGGAACACGTTTCGAAAACAAAAAATCCGTTTGCAATCTCTTTACTATTACAGGCAACAATCAACAACGACTTAACCTGAAAAGTTTCAAACTTTAATGCAAGTGAATTTGAAAGATCTTTACTCAAATCGCACGATACAAATGCAGACTCATGTGTTGGATTATTTAATGGATTTTCATTATCGTAGATAATAAGATCAGTAGGATAATATTCCTGGAATACATCATTATGCCACTGGTATTTTGCAAGATAACCTCCTAATTGTTTATCATAATCATATATAGAAAGCCTATCTACCGCAGAAAGCCGCCCCAACTCTTGTAATAATCCAATGACAACTTCTTCATAAGCTAACTTCTTTTGCAATAAACTTTCTAACTTTAAATCGAGTTGCCTATCCACAACATCAGGATTTTCATCCTTTAGGGGCGACACTTTATTAAGCAAGCCCTTAAGATGTCTGATCTCAGCCTGCAAAGACTGATATCTGGACGAATTTTCCAAACTCTCTTTATTCATTAATCAGTCCCAATTTTAATAATCCTCATCTAAATCCCAGTACTATAACACATACCAGACTCCTGTTTAATTCAAAATTACAAATATTCAGCATTTAACATACTTAAATATATTTTAAATTATCAACAGCAAATAAACAACCGTGTACTAAATTTGGAAAAACTCCTTTAAACTACCATTTTAATTTAGATCCTGATTTTTTATGATTATACAAAGCATACCCAATAACTATCATAATTATCATTATCAAGTAATATACAAAGGATGGAACAGGGACAGGATCTCCTTTTGCATACGAGTGCATACCCGCCAAATAATAATTAACTCCAAGATAAGTCATTAATATAGAAAAGAATCCCAATAAGGCTGCAACATTAAAAGCAACAACATCCTTAAAAGCAGGAATGAAACGCAGATGTAAAATGACGGCATAAACAATTACTGTAATAAGCGACCATGTCTCCTTAGGATCCCATCCCCAATATCTTCCCCACGATTCATTTGCCCATACTCCACCTAAAAAAGAACCTATGGTCATTAAATACAACCCAATAGTCAACCCCATTTCAATAATAGCAGTTAACTCTATAATAGTTAAGTCCAGATTTTTACTTCCCGATCTACGTAAACCAATAATAATTAAATTAAAAAATGCCAAAAGAGCCCCTAACCCAAGAAAACCATAACTGGCAACAATAACAGCAACGTGTATGGTTAACCAATAGGATTTTAAAACCGGAACCAAAGGAGTAATCTCAGGATTCATCCATGAAAGGTGAGATACCAGCAATACAATCCCCGCAAAAATTGCAGCTACAGACAACACTATGGGTGATTTCTTAGAAAAAAGTAAACCTGCTAATAACATTGACCAGGCTATATACAACATCGACTCATAACTATTACTCCATGGAGCATGACCGGAAATATACCACCTCAGTGCTAAGCCTGCTGTACACACTAAAAATCCAACTGACAACAAAATCAAGCCACCAGTATTTACATAATACGATGATTTATACGGCAAAAACAAATAAATAAACTGGAGTAACAATAAAATAATACCCAAAACAAAAAGCACTGGTGCAACCATCAAAAAGAGATTGGAATTATTATAAAAAACCTCTAATCTTTTAATATTATCTCCAGGAAGAATACTTTCTCCATATTTAATTTGATATTTACTTATTGCGCTAATATATTTTTCAGCCCCTGCCTTGTCACCTTTCTTTAAACCCTTTAAGTATTCATTAAAAATATTCTCAACAAAAATACCTTCCTCTTTTGATAATTCTGAAAGTGACCGACCAGGCATCAGCCATTTTGATTCTGGATTATCTGGAACAGGAAAAACATTAAGAAACTTACCTGTCTTTGTCATATAATAAACATTAACCTGTTCGTCAATCTTTATTAAATCATTCTGATCTTTGGTCCGATCAGAAGGCCTTGTTCTATAAGCAATATCAACATCCTTACTTAACTTATATTGACCATTTACATTAAAGAAATCACTAAAAGAAGCTTTTTTCTCTGTATTACCTATAATTTTTTTAATACTCTCTGTTTTAACAGTAATCAAAGGAATATGATCCCACAACTCCGGATACACCAATATATTTAGCACCACCCAATCGGCGGAAAATCCTTTAAATGTATTATGCTTCACTAACTTCCTAAGAATCTCACCATTCATAGAGTTCATAGGTTTTACCCTTCCGCTATTATCCTGAATCCATAATAATCCAAATTCCTGAGCCTGATCTTCTGTAATTTTTGAAACACTTTTTAAATCCTGACTAAATGAAACCGAACTCACGAACAATAACAACAACAGGGTCAACACTTGTTTTTGCTTATGCACTTCCCGGATTCTTCTTCCTAAAAACCTAAACCTACTTTTTGAAGCCACAAGAGATAACATCATGAAAATTGCCATTAAAAAATACCCAACATAGGTGATTGTTGTCCCCCAAAAATCATTATTAACAGATAAAACAGTTCCTTTTCCATCTTTATCATAAAACGACTGATAAAAACGATAACCTTTATAACTTAAAATATTGTTCATAAAAATTCTATAGTCAGCTTTTTTTCCAGTATTTTCATCTAGCAAAGTAACTTCACTGGCAAATGAAGATGGGCTTTCTGAGCCAGGATATCTATCCAATTGAAAATCATTTAAATGAAGTTTAAATGGAGTTTTTAATATTTTAGCCCCATAGGCTACTTTAATCTTAATACCCTCAACATCAAGTTCCGCAGAATCTCCTATAGCTCCCTGATTACCAAACACAGACAAAAACTCTTTTTTTCCATTAATTACAAATTCCAATATTACAGTTTCCAGGTAATCACCTTGCATCATTTCTTGAACAGGTACAGGTTTTAATTCCGCTTTTTCTAAGTAATTTGTTTGAACAATGAGAAATTCATCAGTTGTATACAGAACCTTATCTTTAAAAACTTGTGGATTTGAAAAATCAATCTCCTCCTTTTGTCTCGTTCCCATATCCGTAGTAAAAACCTGATGCTTTGATTTAAACATCAAATTGCCGGCTTCCTGATAAATATATAAATCTGCCACAGAATCACTACCAAAAGAAATTACATAATCACCTATATTTGTTTTTTCGCCATAAAACAAACCAATATTTTGACGCCCGGTTTCTATTCCAGAAACTACTAGTGTGATATACGGGTTACCTTTTTTGCTCTCCTGAGGAACAAAATTTGTTTTAGAAATATAATCAACACTATTAATTTTCACCTTTTCATTGCCAATGGCAATATTTTCCGTAAAATAATTCTTACTTTTTTCCGACATAAACACTTCTTTTTCGAACGGAATAATCATTCCATCCTTTTCAACATTGCCGGAAATATAAGTTGACGCAGAAAGAAATTCATCAGTTGATTCTCCCTCTCGTATATGCATAATACCTTCAAAACCAATATACCGGGTTAACCCAGCTCCAATAATTATAAGTAAAAAGGACAAGTGAAAAACCAATATTGCCAGCTTACCTTTTTTATACATATGTGGCTTTAAAACATTCAGAAGTAAATTTATTGCCAATAAAACAAACAAACCATCAAACCACCACGTATTATACACCGTTGCTTTTGCCGCATTAGTACCAAAATCATTTTCTATAAATGTAGCTATACCCATTGATGCAGCAAGTATTATCAACATTGATATAAAGAGATATGGAGCAGATAAGATTTTGATAATTTTCTTCATGTTTATTATTTTTAAATACCTTTGCAGGCCTTTAACAACTAATGTGGTTTAAATAAGGCAAAAAAAATAACCCTATTTATTTAAGTATTATTTTACTCGATAAAAAAACAGAAATTAATTAATAAAACACATCTATATTTCTTAAAAAATGAAAAAATTACTCTTTAGCCTTCTTTTTTTGGCAAGCATTACCATCAATGCTCAAGAAAATAAAAAACAAATCTCACCAAAAGTATACGGATTTGTTGGATTTGATGCTATCATGGACACACATGAAAGTGTTACTTCCAGACAAAATCATGTTTACTTATATCCTAAACAGAATGCAGAAAGCAAAAGAAGTTTAGACTTTGGTGCTGGAATTTCAAGAATCGGGGTTAAACTGCAGGGTTTAGATGCTTTTGGAGCTAAAACTTCAGCAAAAATAGAAGGTGATTTCCTGGGTTACGGGAATAACAATACAGATTTCGTTGTTCGATTAAGACATGCATTCATTAATCTTAATTGGGAAAAGTCATCACTACTTATTGGTAAAACATGGCATCCGTTTTTTATCCCGGAAAATTTCCCGGGAATGGTAAACTTTGTTGTTGGAGCACCAATACATCCACTCTCAAGAGCTCCTCAGATAAGATATTCATACAATGCAGCTTCAAGACTTTCATTATCTTTTATTGCACTATCACAAGCAGATTTTGCAAATTCAGGTGGTGCACAACAAGTTGAACAGGCAGACTTTCCTGAAATGAACATTCAGATAAAATATGGTTCTGCTAAAGACTTATTTTTAGCTGCGACTTTTGGTGTTAAAAACCAAAAACCACTTACAACATCGAATACAACAACTAGTATACAAGCTAATTTATCTTTAAAATATACAACTCCGGCTGTTACATTTAAAGCTGAAGGTGTTTATGGCGGAAGCATGACAAACATGGTAATGATTGGCGGTATTGCAAGAAAAGCAAATAACGGCATCGCTGTTGATGGAGAATATTTACCAATATACATTAACTCTTTTTGGACTGACATTCATACAAATGGAAAAAAAGTTGAATTTGGAGTTTTCGCAGGCGTAACTAACAACCTTGGAACAAAAGATGAATCTATTATTGTAGATTCTGATGTATATTCTGAAAAAGGCTATACAAGAGGATCTGATATCAGTAAAATAATAGCTTACTCACCAAGAGTTGTATTCAAATCAGGTAAAATGACTATCGGTCTTGAATTACTTCATACTATTGCTTCTTATGGAGAAAGTTTGTCAAGTAAATCGAAACCAACAAACACTTCAGATTTTTCAAACGACAGATTAACACTTGGTGTTAGATACAATTTTTAAAAAATAATTGAAAATCATAAATTTGATGCCTGCAAAATATTGCAGGCATTTTTATTTTATGAACAAAAAAGAATAGCAATACGTCTTGATAAGAAATAAATATTAAATATATGAGAAAAAAACTAAGTATTGTTGCTGTTATTTTTATCATTTTAGGTTTTGGAATGATACATGGATCATATAGAAATGCTGAAATCTACGGAGGAAGTCTTATTGGCTTAGGAAGTATCTATTTACTTTTTGTATTATACACTTCACAAAAAAAAGAAAAAGAAGAAGACGATTAATATGTATTCAAAAGAAGAAAAGAAAGAACTGGTACTTGAGTTTTGGAGAAAACTTGGTAATAAAACAAGAAGATTACCAGGACAGCGAGGACGCGTTAAAGAATGGATTGGTGAAAAAACAGGCATTAAAGGTGTTGATTTAAGGTTTGAAGTTGGTAGAGAAAAAATTATTGTTGCACTTGAGATTAATACCAAACATGAGTCTCGACGTTTAATGCTTTATGAAAAACTTGAGGCTACAAAAAAAATATTTGAATCAGAATACGGAGAACCTCTTATCTGGGATTTTGCCTATGAAAAAGAACACGGAGAAGAAGTTTGTCGTGTTTACCAGGAAATGAAAGGTGATTATTTAGTGCCGGAACAATGGCCTGCTATTTTCAAATTCATGATTGATAAAATGGTGAGAATGGAGAAAGCTTTTCTTGAAGTACAGGATTTCCTTAAATATGACGAATTAGGACAATAATAAAAAAGATGCAGCCTTCAGTCTACAGTCTTCAAAACTCAATGTTTTTTTAGTACTGAAAACTGCAAGCTGACGACTGCAAACTAATATTTTATGCCGAATTACGACTGGCATTAATATTTCCAAACATTGCTCTAATCACCATCTTTTCATAAACTTCAACAGGAATATTATTTCCATCACTTTGAGCCTCATGAATTTTCATTAAAGCATATTGTTGAATAATCAATAATGGCAAAACAATCTTCTCACGTAAACGAATACTCAACTGGCTCCTGGGATTATCATCTAATAAATCAGGCATTTGAGAAACCTTCAATACCATCTCCTTTGTCAACATAAACTCAGTATAGATGTCACTCCAGAATTCCCCGAATTTTTCATCTTGTTCCAGATATCGTGTTAATTCAAAGTTTGTTTTACTCATACTCTGCATACTATTAGCCAGCAAAGTCTTAAAGAAGATATTATTTTTATATAAATCTATACAAGCCTGTAAGTTTCCTTTTTCCTCTTGTTCTTTTAATGCTGTTCCTAAACCATAAAATCCAGGTACATTCTGTTTTAACTGACTCCATGCTCCAACAAAAGGTATTGCTCTTAAATCTTCAAAATTAATTTTATCTCCACCTCCTCTTTTACTAGGTCTACTGCCAATATTAGCTTTACCATAATACTTAAGTGTACTAATTTCTTCAAGATAAGGAACAAATAATGGATGCTCTTTTAATGCCAGATACTTTTTATAACTCGATTCTGCCATCTCAGCAATAAAAATATGCTGAGGTGCATCCATCTGATTCTTAGGTCTATTATACAAACGATTTGTTAAACCTGCTGTTAATAAATACCCAAGATTATGAGCTGCTGCGTCTTTAATTCCATAATGCGAACTAATGGTTTGCCCTTGAACAGTCATTTGTATCTGTCTGCTCTCAATATTTTTACCCATAGCCGCATAAAAACGGTGAGCATTACCACCTCCTCTGGCCGGAGGTCCACCGCGTCCATCAAAAAACACAACTTCTACATCACTTTCTCGTGATTTTAAAGTAATATCTTCTTTAGCTGAGAATATAGCCCAGTTAGCCATTAAATAACCCCCATCTTTAGTTCCATCAGAAAAACCAAGCATAACAGTTTGCCTGTCACCCCTATTTTTTAGATGCTTGCGATATGTTGGATTTGAATATAAGGTTTGCATAGCCTCCCCGGCAAACTTCAAGTCGTCAATTGTTTCAAATAATGGAACGATATCAACTGTAAGCTCATCATAGCCCCAACCACATATTCTAAACATTGCTAAAACTCTGGCTACATCAACCGGTCCCCGGCAATTACTTATAATATATCTGTGGGCTCCTCTTTGTCCGTTTATTTTTTGAATATCTTTAATTACACCAAATGAAGCAACAGTATCTTTTACAACCTCATCTTCAAAAACATTTGGATCAGCTACGCCTTTAGCATTCATTAATAACTGAATCTGTTCAGCATCACTCATCTCAAAAATTCCTTCCGGCAAAATATCCGGATAAGATTTAATTACTTCCTTTAAGGCTTTGGCAATTATTCTACTATCCTGGCGGATATCAATACTTGCCATATAAAATCCAAAATTATTGACTTTACGTTTCAGCGATTGAACTTTTTCAACAAACAATCCTTGATGATCATTATTAATAAGATTTTCTAATTCATCAATTCTGCTTTTAAACTCATCAAGATTAACATTTGCTCTACCAGAAGCATTTTCAAGTTCAGCACGAAGCATGTTTTCAAGTTCAACAACTTTCTCATGAACTCCAGCAAAAGTAATTCTTCGCTTAAGTTCTTTTACATCTCTGTAATAGCAATTTGTAACAGTATTACGTAATCGAGCTGCCACTTCTTTTGTTGTTTCCACTGTTACAAAAGGATTTCCATCCCTGTCACCTCCCGGCCAAAAGCCCAAAGAAACAAACTCATTATTTTTCTCAATAGCACTTTTATAATCTTCAGCTGTTTTATCCAGAATCTGACCAATAGCAGGATAAAATGTTTCTCTTAAATAATAAGTAAGTCTATTTGCCTCATCTAATGGTGTAGGTTTTTTCTTTTGGAAAAATGGTGTTTTCCCTAATTGACCTAACAAATCACGAATCACAGCAACTTCTCCTTTTTTTATAGCCTCCATTAAATCGGTGATTATTCCAAGCACCTGAGAAGGATAAAATTGTGTTGGATGTGCTGTTAAAACAACTCTTACACCAAATTCTTTAATAACCTCTGCCATCTTTTCCATAAGATTTTCCTTTTTAATACGGTCACTTATGGAAGCATATGAATTTTCACCTGTTATGCGATGTATTTTAGTATATGCGGCATCTTCTAAGGCATCTATCAATACAATCTGACGCTCAATATATTGAATGACTTTAAACAAAAAGTCATTTTGCTCATCTTCAGACAATTCCCCCTGATGATTCGCAAAGAATTTTTGAATAATTGAAATTGGATCTTCTCCATTTTCCAACCCTTGAGTTGATGCTTGATATAACAAAGGAATTAAATTCCCTGCTTTTTCTACAGCTTCAAGTTGAAGAGATAAGAAAAGACTGTTATAAAGCTGGTACTTTAATTCAATCTCTTCTTGATAAGATTTTACGATTTGACTGCTCATTCTATAAAATAAAAGATGAAGGACAATAATAACTCTAATCTTTTGATTACCTATTGCCTTGACAAATTATTAAATTTCATTTTAGTACACAAAAAAAGGCGCTGTAATAAGCACCTTTTATATAATTTTTAAGTTAAGATACTTACTTTTTCTTTGACCAACTATCTTTTAATGCAACAGTTCTGTTAAAAATAAGTTTATCACTTGTTGAATCCTTATCTACACAAAAATACCCAACCCTTTGAAATTGAAACTTATCCAATGGCTTCACTTCTTTCAAAGAAGGTTCAATTTTAGCAGTAATAATTTTTAAAGATTCCGGATTTATAAAATCTAAATGATCTGTATCTTTTTGTGAAGATGGAGCCTCATGATTATACAATCTATCATACATTCTGATTTCAGCATCTACAGCATGTTCAACTGAAACCCAGTGCAAAATACCTTTAATTTTACGATCAACGGTTGTTGCTCCTGATTTAGTTTCAGGATCATAAGTACAATAAATCTCTTCAATCTCTCCTGTTGACTCATTCTTTTTATAATCAGTACAAGTCACAGCATAACCACCTTTTAATCTCACTTCCCGGCCAGGACCTAAGCGGAAAAACTTTTTTGGAGGTTCTTCCATAAAATCCTCTCTTTCAATATACACTTCTCTGGAAAAAGGTAATTGACGAGATCCCTGTGTTTCATCCTCAGGATTATTAATTACATCCACCATTTCCACTTTTCCTTCAGGATAGTTGGTAATGATTAATTTTACAGGATCAACAACAGCGTTAACACGAGGTGCTTTCTTATTTAAGTCTTCACGAATACAACTTTCCAATAAAGCTACATCAATAACACCATCTCTTCTGGCAACTCCAACTTTATCTGCAAAATTGCGGATAGACTCAGGAGTATAGCCTCTTCTTCTTAAACCTGAAACCGTTGGCATCCGAGGATCATCCCACCCTGCAACTATACCTTTTTGAACTAATTCAAGTAATTTACGCTTACTCATCACAGTATAGTTCAGGTTTAAACGTGCAAATTCGATCTGACGAGGACGAACTTTGCTTTGCAACTCCTCATCTCCATCTAAAATTTGGTCTAAAAACCAATTATATAAAGGACGATGTACTTCAAACTCTAAAGTACAAATCGAATGCGTTACTCCTTCAATAAAATCTTCCTGTCCGTGGGCAAAATCATACATTGGATAAATACACCACTTATCACCAGTTCGATGATGATCTTTGTGAATAATCCTGTACATCAAAGGATCGCGCATATGCATATTCGACGATGCCATATCTATTTTTGCTCTAAGAACCTTTTCTCCAGCAGCAAATTCTCCGGCTTTCATTCTTTCAAATAAATCCAGATTTTCTTCCACAGTTCTATTTCTGAAAGGACTTTCTGTTCCTGGTTCAGTAGGAGTACCCTTTTGAGCTGCTATTTGTTCTGCACTTTGATCATCAACGTATGCCTTGCCGTTTTTAATTAATTTTACAGCCCATAAGTATAATTGATCAAAATAATCTGAAGCATATCTGGCTTCTCCTTCCCAGTTAAAACCCAACCATTTTACATCTTCCTGAATACTATCAACGTACTCAACATCTTCTTTAACAGGGTTAGTATCATCAAATCGAAGATTACAACCTCCTCCATATTTCTGCGCCAAACTAAAATTTAAACATATAGACTTAGCATGCCCTATATGAAGATATCCATTAGGTTCAGGAGGGAATCTTGTCAAAACCACTCCCCCGTTTTTATTCTCAGCCAGATCTTTATCAATCTCTTGATGAATAAAGTTTGTTTTTACCGCTTCAGGCGCATTTTCATGATTGTCTTTGCTCATAGGTACAATTATTAGATGAATTAGATAAAATACAAAAGACAACAACAGCTATTGTCATCTTTACCCTCTTTATCTAAACTAATTATTGATGTAACTTAACTCATTTTTATAATGATGATGGTAAATTACAACTTTTTCAAATCCTGTTTTGAAACCTACAAAAATAAGTGTTTTGAATATACTGTACTACTTTTTTAAATACTATTATCACAAAATTTTAATGCTTCAGAAACATTTTCTTTATTTTTTTGTAATCATTCAGAAGTGATATTTATAACTTCGCAAATTCAAATTTATTATAATATGCAGAAAGGGATTATAGAACTTGAGGATATGGAATTTTATGCCTACCATGGTTGTTTTAAAGAAGAACAAGTAGTAGGAAACCGTTTTATTGTAAATATTGCAATAAAAGCAGATGTTGAAAAACCAAGCAAAACAGATAACATTCAGGATGCTTTGAACTACGTTACAGTATACGAACTAACCAAGCAGGAGATTCAGATAAACTCGCATTTAGTAGAACATGTCACAGAAAGAATTTTAAATGCAATTCATTCAAAATTTGACTATGTTGATTGGGTTCGGGTGAAGGTTTCTAAATTGAATCCCCCCATGGGAGGTCAAATGAAAGCGGTTAGTATAACTATGGAAAGATAGTTCTTTTTACAAGTTTATAAACGGATAGAAATTGGGTTTGAATAAAAAACAAATCATTAAACTAAAAAATATCAAATTTTATTCTCTCCCTAATTCATTGATTTTTCAATCAATATAATTTAGCGATAAATTATCTTTAAATTATTTGCAACTTTAATTTGCGTACAAAAGATTAATTTACTTATTTTGCATCCCGAATCACAATGGTTCCTTGGCCGAGTGGCTTAGGCACTGGTCTGCAAAACCAGTTACGGCGGTTCGAGTCCGCCAGGAACCTCACCAAAGCTCCCGATTTTCGTTAGAGAATCGGGAGCTTTTTTTGCTTTATATAAGGATTAAAAACATCCTGTTTTTTTTGAGAGCATCTAAAACAAAATAGATACTTAAGAGTTGATCAAAAAATAAAATCAAATATTAGGAGCGAATTAAAATGGACGCAAGAGAAAGAAAGAACATTAAGAAAGGGACAAAGGTAGCCATCCTTATGAAACAGGATGAACGCTCAGGAAATTTAACTCACGGGGTTGTACAAGACATTATTACAGAACAGCCGTTTCACCTGAAAGGAATTGAATGCAAGTTAAAAACAGGACAAGTAGGACGGGTAAAGTTGATTAAACTGTAATTATAACAATAATTATATTTCAAAGCTCTCATCTATAATTTAGGTGGGAGCTTTTTTATATACAATATATTAACCTGAGTTCGATTAAAATTATAGAATTCAGATTATCATAAAAAGCTGATATACAAGGCAAATTTTGCAGGGCTAGCGAGCTAGCTCAAAAAATTTAACGCAGTAGATTAGTTTTTTATGGTAAAGCATAATGATTTCGCTTATAATTATTGCGATAAGTGAGAGCAGAAGCAAAGTTTACTTTGATTATGCTGAACGAAGCAATGATCAGGAACTAAACAGCAATCTTCTTCCTGAAAATTATTCAAAATAGCCCGCTATTCTTTCATAATTTTCAGTTGAACCTCACTATTTATAGGCGCTCTGAATCCAAAATTTTATGTCGAACTCAGTCCCTCTAAAAAGCTGATTTTTTTTTCCTTTTAATAAAATACATTAAGTTCGTGCTGCTGTGCAGTGAAGACCGTATTTCACACTGTAGTATAACTACCTTTCTCAGTATGGTTCTGGTTGACGGTGATCCGATAATTGATTCTTTAGAAATCGTAAGGTAGACCACCAGATCAAAATTAGTCAACCGGGCACAGCGACACAAAACTTAAATAAAAAACGATGTCTAAAACTACAAAAAAGAACAACGAGAAAAAGTACGTTAAGAAAAAAAAGCAAAATGTTAATACGTTTTCTATTATAAACCCTAATGCTGCGGGAATTGATATATCAAGTAAAGATTATGTTGTAAGTGTTCCCGAGGATAGAGATAAAACACCAATCAAAACATTTGGCGCTTTTACTTGTGATTTAAAAGATATAGCTAAATGGTTAAAGCAGTGTCAAATTACAAGTGTTGCAATGGAAAGTACCGGTGTTTACTGGAAACAATTGTTTGTAGTTTTACAGGAGTTTGGTTTTGAAGTATTTTTAGTAAACTCTCGTCATGTCAAAAATGTGACTGGGAAAAAGACAGATGAAGATGATGCTCATTGGATAATGCGGTTGCACACTTGTGGTTTATTAACAAATAGCTTTCAACCACAGGAACAAGTTCGTACATTACGCGAATTGGTTCGACATCGAAAGAGTTTGAATAGTAGTAAAACAATAGCTATTAATAAAATGACCAAGTCTCTTAATACTATGAATATAAAATTAAATATGGTATTAAGTGAATTAACAACAGACAGCGGTCTAAAAATAATATCAGCAATAAATGCAGGAGAGCGAGAGCCAAAAGAATTGGTTAAACTTGTGCATCGAAGAGTAAAAGCCCCCAGAGAAGATATTCTAAAAGCCTTAGATGGTGTTTGGAGAGAAGAATGTCTCTTTGAACTTAAACAGGCAACTGAATATTATTATTTTCTTCAAAATTTAACAGCAGAATGTGACATCAAAATTCAAGAACAATTAGAAATTATTACAGCAAAATATACTGAAGGAGATATTACCAATTTAAAACAGGAATTCATTAAAAAAAAGACTCGCAAAAATCAATTAAACTTTAGTGTTCAACCTTATCTAAAAAAGATATTAGGAGTAGATGTAAATGAAATATATGGCTTTAGTGATGATACTGCATTGACTTTGTTTTCTGAAATAGGAAGTGATTTATCGTGCTTTCCTACATCTAATAGATTTATATCCTGGATAGGTTTAGCACCTAATAATAAAATATCAGGAGGGAAAATAATTAGCAGTCATTTACCTAAAAAAAGACATATGGTAAAAAAAGCACTTATTCATGCAGCAAATAGTCTTCATCATAGTAAAAATGCTTTTGGTGACTATTATAGAAGATTGAAATCTAGAATGGGGCCTAAAGCTGCTCAATGTGCAATGGCAAGAAAAATTGCAATAGTCTATTATAACATGGTAATAAGAAAACAGGAATTTAATATCGAATTATTTGAAAAGAATCAGAATGCTTTTAAAGAAAAACGTATTAAATTCCTAGAAAATCAACTTTCTCAGCTAAAGGAAGTTGCGTAAATTATGTATAAGGTAGGTTATTAACAAATACAGAGTTTTAATCTTTCCTTATTTCATCAACAGATCTGTTAAATTACACCCTTACTACAATACATTTACTATTCAAACTTCCTGTTTTCTGCACTATTAACACTACCTTATCGCGCAATCATCGCAAAATCTATGGTGTTGCGGTTGCGTACAGGTTGCGTCGCGGTTGCGACCATTTGCGATGCCGTTGCGTAGCTGACTAGTCCCCTTTGCGATGCCGTTGCGATAAATTTGCGATAAAATGGCCTTGATTTGCGATGCCGTTGCGATAAAATAGCCTTGATTTGCGATCAGTTTGCGATGCCGTGCACAAAAAAAGTGCTAAAATGTAATTGTACCATAATGATAATCAAACAGAGCTTAGTATTAAAAACTTCTGGATCAATAAAAGAGGCTGTCTAAAAACGAGGCAACCTTTTTTATAAACTTTACAAAAACAAAAAACATAAATTGTAACTTGTGCGTGATATTCTATATATAAAACAAAACTCAATATGGAAGAATCTCTAATCATAGAAAAGCTTCAACATCAAATTTCAAAAAAACTAAAGCCTGTAAAAAAACTAACCTGGTTTTTAAAAGGGTATCAAATCAATGAACTAAATCAAATTACCCATTTAAGCATTCAGAAAACCAGATTAAAAGGAAAATGGCCCACAGCTTTATTTGAGTTAAAACATCTTGAATACCTGAATATACAGGAAAATGATTTAAGTTTCATACCAAAGGAGATTGCGCAACTAGCAAATTTAAAAACACTGGATATCCGAATTAATCAAATTGGGAGTCTTCCTGAATCAATAACCAGGCTGCCTCAACTTGAGAAACTATATTTAGGACAAAATGTTTTCAAGGATGTCCCTGAAAACATCAAACACTGCCCTTCACTTGTTTTAATTGATTTTACTGAAAATGAAATAAAAAATGGCTGCCAACACATTTTAGAATCGTCCTCAATAAAGAACATCTATTTAAGAGGCAACCAAATTAAATCGTTTCCGTTTGAATATTTAGAAAATAAATATATTGAAGAGTTAAATCTTCAGGAAAACATGGTAAAAAACATTCCTTTAAAGCCGGTTGGAATAACCCGATTTTATATTTAAACCCGATTAATTAACAAAAACAAGTTTGTCCTTAGAAGCTACTAACTCACCAAAACACGTGGCCTCAATGTCATTTTTCCTCATTATCTCTTCAACAAGATGCGCAGATTCTGATTCAACTGCTATTAACAAACCGCCACTGGTTTGAGGGTCACATAATAACAATTTTAAATCTTCATTTTCAAGTTCTATCTTATGGCCAAAGCTTTCCCAGTTACGATGTGTCCCCCCAGGTATACAATCCTTTTCAATATACTCCTCAACCACATCAAAACGAGGAATTTGCCGGTAATTTACTTGTGCGGAAACATGACTACCCTCACAGATCTCACACAGATGACCAAGTAAACCAAAACCAGTAACATCGGTCATTGCTTTAACCCCATTTATATCAGCAATACTTGAACCAATACTATTTAATTTACTCATTGAACCAGGAGCGATATCCTCATGTTCTTGTTTCAACAAACCTTTTTTTTGGGCAGTTGTTAAAACTCCAACACCCAAAGGTTTTGTAAGATATAGCTTACAACCCTCGGTAGCTGTATTGTTCTTTTTTAACTTTGTTAACTTGACTTTTCCGGTGACAGCTAATCCAAATATTGGTTCGGGACTATCAATACTATGACCTCCAGCTAATAAAATACCAGCATCCTTACAAGCTTCGCGTCCACCATCCAAAACCTGCTGAGCTATCTCCGGAGCCAACTTATTAATTGGCCAACCTAAAATTGCAATAGCCATCAAAGGCTTTCCTCCCATTGCATATACATCACTTATAGCATTTGCAGCCGCTATTCGACCAAACTGAAAAGGATCATCCACTATTGGCATAAAAAAATCTGTAGTACTTATAATTGCAGTACCATCCCCCATATCATATACAGCAGCATCATCACGACTATCATTACCAACAATTAAATTTTGATCTACAATTGGATTTATATTGCTGACTAACATGGAGTCCAAAACTTTAGGTGAGATTTTACATCCACAACCTGCCCCATGACTATATTGAGTTAATTTTATATTTTGCATTACAATTTATTTTCTAAACATTCTTCTACTATATTTTTTAAGTACCCTGCGTTTATATCAGGATCTGCCTCTGACAATTCAACTCTTATAACCTTATTCTCCTCGCGTCTTAACATACCTCTCTTATAACTTTTGTCGTAATAATTTAATGTATACATAGCTACCTGGAAATAGTCATTTTTTTCCAGAGCATCTAATGCTAATTGAGTAACATATCCACCAAGACGTTTTGATATGGTTTGAATACCTTTTTTAAGCAGTTCATTACTAAACCCGGCATAATCCTTTACCAGAGTTTGAGCTCGCACTTCTTTAGGAACTTCAAGGAAGTATAAATCAACCTCTCTCATTTTAGTATACAGAGGCATTGGTAATTTAACCTGGCCAATATTATGACTTTCATCTTCTATATATACTGGCTTTGAAAAATCGAGATTACGCCATCTTTCAAACAAATTATTTTCAAACTGCTCTACCGTAGGTTGCTTATCCTCTCCTATTGAACCAAATGCAGAACCTTTATGATTTGCTAATGCCTCCAGGTCTATTACCTGGCAATTAAGAGCTTCCAGACTTTTTAAAATATACGTTTTGCCGCTCCCGGTATAGCCACCAATAACTTTAAGATTAACTTCAACACAAAAGGAACTTAAAACATAATTCCTGAATGACTTATACCCTTTATCAATAACAAGTACTTCATCGAATCCATTATCTTCAAGATGTTTGGCAAAAGAATGACTTCTCATACCTCCTCTCCAACAATGAACAACAACTTTTCTACCCGGAGCCACATTTAACGCCTCATCGACATACCATTGCAACTTGGGTGTTACATATTTGTAGCCAAGCTCAATAGCCTCTTCTTTACTCTGTTGCTTATATACAGTACCTATATGAGCTCGCTCTGCATTATCAAATAAAGGGATACTATACGCTCCTGCAAGGTGTCCTTTTTCAAATTCGCCAGGTGAGCGAACATCAATAATTGGAAGGTTATCGTATTGCTTATAGTACGTTTGAATATCTATGTCTGTCATGGAACAAAAATAACGTTTTTTTAGTCCACGTTGCTCTTTGGCCTGAATATTTCATGCTTATTACTCTTGTTTCACATCTTACCTTCGCATATATATCATATTAATTTTTAGAATACTCACAACTCCAAACTGTTTTACATTCAGAATGATGATATTTTGGAAAATACTTTTTTAAGACCCTGTAACTGATTGAACGAGGTAACATCTTCATTAAACCATATGCCAACTTATTAAAGAAGCCTGGAATACATATCACCCTATTTTTTCTTAACGACTTAAGACTAGACATAACAACTTCCTCCGGATTCATCCACAACAGCTTATCTCTTACACTTCTCTTTTTAATTTTAAGTCCCATACGTGAATGAAACTCCGTGCGAATATAGCCAGGACACAAGGCCTGTACTACGATATTGGTATGCGACAAATCCATATGCAAACATTCGGTAAATGAGACCATAAATGCTTTGGATGAACAATAAAAGTAATTTAAAGGAGCTGGAATAAAGGCCGACATGGAAGCCACATTTATTATCGCCCCTCTATTATCCTGTAACATTATTGGCACAACTTCATGTACTATTTTTGTCGTTGCTAAAACATGAACATTCAACATATTAGCCTGACTTTGGAAATCCTCTTCAAAAAACCCATCTCGATTTCCATATCCAGCATTATTAATTAATAAGTCAATATGTGCATAACTTCTAATCGCATCTAAAAACCTGTTAAACTGGTCATCTCTAATAAAGTCCACAATACAAATTTTAACAGCTGTATTATATTTCATCTCCAATTCATCTTTTAACTCTTCCAGCATTGAAGTCCTTCTTCCTGTAATTAACAAATGCCAACCCTCTTGAGCTAATCGAATAGCATAAGCACGACCTAAGCCACTTGTTGCACCTGTTATAATTGCATATTTATTTTTCATGTTATTTAAAACTTTATAATTCATCATGTAACATAAAAGTATTTTCTAATTTTGATATTCAGGCAGATTTTTATCCATTAACGCTATGAACTAATTCTGATACATTATGTTATTATTTTATGAATGAATTTAATGATCACATTTTACACAATCATTATCCCAACTTATTAATATGCAATTAAAAACAGCTTTATTCATCACACTACTCTATGCTTCATTTACGACCGAAGCTCAGAATGTAAAAGAAGTCAACTACGAACAACTAAAACCTTACTTAAACAAACAATCAGATACCGTTTATGTCATTAACTTTTGGGCAACATGGTGCAAACCATGTATTGAAGAACTACCTCATTTTATGACTGTAGCTCAGGACATGAGGCACAAACCTGTGAAATTCACATTTGTAAGCCTGGATTTCCCTAAATACAAAGAAAACAAATTAATCCCATTTATTACTGAAAATGTTATTAATGAAGAAGTCGTATTATTAAATGACCCCAATAGCAACTTCTGGATCAACGACATTAACAAAGAATGGTCTGGGGCTATACCTGCAACGATCATTTACACTAAGACTGACAAAAGCTTTTTTGAAGGACAAGTATCTTATGAAGAATTAACTGAGGCTATTGAAGCAAAACTAAAATAACAACTTTAAAATACATATCATGAAACGAGCAACATTTTTATTATTAACTATTTTGGTTACACTTACAATTCGGGCACAAGGATACAGCCCGGGTGATGCAGCAATAGATTTTAAACTAAAAAACATTGATGATTCATACATCTCACTAAAAGATTATAAAGAAGCAAAAGGATTTATTGTAATTTTCACCTGTAACCATTGCCCCTATGCAGTTGCATACGAAGATAGAATAATCGCTCTTGATAAATTATATAAAGAAAAAGGATATCCTGTAATTGCCATAAATCCTAATGACCCAACAGCATATCCTTCAGATTCTTTTGAAAAAATGAAAGAAAGAGCTAAGGAAAAAGACTTTACGTTCCCTTACCTTTTAGATGACACTCAGGAAATTGCTAAAACCTATGGTGCTACCAAAACACCTCATGTATTCTTATTACAAAAAGAAGGTAAAGAATTAATTGTAAAGTACATTGGGGCCATTGATGACAACTACCAGGATAGTGATGCTGTCAATGAAAAGTTTGTTGAGAATGCCATTTCCAGTTTAATTGTTAATAAAGATGTAACCCCAAAAACTACAAAAGCGATTGGTTGTAGTATAAAATGGAAAAAATAGTAGATCCAAACATTTATTACATAAAACAAAAAGCATCCGATCAAAGATTATGACAGGATGCTTTTTCTATTTTATTTCAAACATTATAAAGAGATTGGAATGCCTTTATAGAAATCCAGAATTTTTATTCTTAGAAGATATGCATATTTAGCTTGCAACAAATCAGATTGAGCAGCAATAAAATCCGTTTTAGCAACATTATAATCCACTGAATTTACCAGTCCCACATTAAATTTTTGTTCGGTATACCTAAATGATTCTTTGTAAGACTCTACAGCCTCATTACTTGATATATAATTATTATATGCGGCTAAAGCATCTGCGTAAGCTTGTTGTATTTCTTTACGAAGATCCAACTTTTGCTGATCTAAAGCGTATTGTGCATCCAACACACCTACTTTAGCAGTTTTTACACTATTTTTAGTTTGCCACTTACTAAATATTGGGATACTTAAAGAAGCTCCAACAGAGGTGTTTTTATTATCACTAATCTGACTGGAAAACGACTGATTATCATACTTATCATTAAAATACCAACTTCCATTACTTGACCATGCATAATCAAGACTTACACTGGGATAATAACCGCCTTTGGCAATCTCAACCTCTAATTCTTTACTTTCAAGAGAATACTGTGACGATTTAATCTGAGGCATAATCTCAACAGCTGTACTAAAAATGCTTTTAGGATCTTCAAGATTCGTAATTTCAACTGTCGTAATTTCAGGATAAATAACATCAAAACCTGAAACATCCTCTAAATCTAAAAGCTGAGCCAGATTAAGCAATGACAATGCTAAACTATTTTCCTGTTGAGTTACATTTAATGCTTCTTTAGCAGCCTGAGATTTAATTTCAAGATAACTACCCATAGCCTGACTACCTGCATCAACGAGTTTTTTTGTTCTCTCAGCTTGAAGCTTGCTCACTTCATACTGTTCTTTTGAAACATTTAGCAATTCCTTATCAAACAGCACTTGTAAATAGTAACTGGTTATCTGTAAGGTAATATCATTACGAATCCGATCAGTTTCAGCCTGCAAAGACAACAATTCTTTTTCACTCTTTTTTATGGTATTATGTTGAGACAATCCCGAAAAAACAGGCAATGAACCGCCCACTCTTAGTGACAAACTATGTGTTGGATCAGAAGTCAGAACATAATCATTTCCGTCACTCACCCCTGTTTTTCCAAAATTAATACCGTAACTGGAGCTAGCGCCCAAATCAGGTAGCTGATTTAATTTATTTTGCTTCAATTCTGTTTTTTGAACTTCAACACTAAGCTTTTGTCTTTTTATCGTTAAATTATTCTCAAAAGCATAATTGATACACTTTTCAAGACTCCATGAATCCTGAGCCTTTAAGGCTAGCGTACTGATAAAAAAAAGACTTAGTAATATCGTAATTTTTTTTCCTGGCATTTGAATTATATTAAGTGTTATAATTTCCGTGTTTAATTAACTCTATATTTTTTTACGATTGCGGAATTTTAATCTTATCATCCTTTGTCAATCCCTGTTTCACTTCAATCTGAATTCCATCCGATAAACCTGTTTCAATTTGTTTTTTCTCAAAAATCTGATTTGCTACCTCTACTTCAACAAAAGCACTATCATTACTAAACTGAAGTAACTTTTCGTTAATAGCTAAAACACTATCTCTTTTATCTAAAACAATATCAGCATTTGCACTATAACCAGCTCTGATAAACTGACCATTTTTTAAATTTACATCAGCTTTAATTTCAAATTGAATAGCTCCGTTTTCTTCGACTCCTTTAGGTGATATATACTCTAATTTCGCATCAAATTTTTCTCCTTCAATAGCACCAATTGACAATACCAGATCCATACCCTCTTTAATTTTACCAACCTCTGTTTCGTCAACCTTACCTTCAAAAATCATCTCCCCCATATCTGCCAAAATAGCAACAGTAGTACCATCGTTAAAGGTATTACTTTTAATAACGGAATTACCCACCTCAACTGGCACATCCAACACCATTCCATCAATTGTTGCACGAATAATTGTATTGGTTTGCGATCCCATATTTTTAGTAACACCTTCTTTTATTAACTGAAGGTTATTATCTGCCGCTTCCAAATCAACTTTTGCGTTATCATAACGCATTAACTCTTCAAGGTAAACAGACTCCGCAATAACTCCATTTTCGTACAATTCTTTTTTTCTTTTATACTCCAGCTCTGCATTCTTAAAAGTAATCCCTGCTTTATCCAGCTGATTTTGAGCACTATTAACCTGAACCATTTCCGGAATAATTTGAATCTTTGCAATAACATCTCCCTTTTTCAGATTATCTCCCGGCTCAACATACAATTCAGTAATAATTCCCGATTCCTGAGGCTTAATCTCAATTTCTTTTCGGGGCACTACAGAACCTGTTGCTACTGTTTTTTTAACAATATCCTTAAAAGTGGGATTTTCAGTTTCAAAAACAACTTCCTTTTCTTTTGATTTATCATACAGATAGTAGAATCCACCAACGAAGATGGCTCCAAATACTACAATAAAAAATATGTTTCTTACTCTTTTCATGACTTAATATCTTATTAATTACTGATTTACTTTACACTTCTGATCTAATTGCCTCAATAGGCTTAATGGACACAGCTCTTTTTGAGGGAATAATCCCGGCAAAAACGCCCGATAGTATTAATATTCCTAATGAAGAAAGGGCAGCATAAAAATTAACCTGCGGATTTAAGAATCCTGAACTTTCAGCAGCATTAGATCCGATGGCCTGACTAACCAATTCAACTATTACAATCCCTATGAACATCCCTATAAATCCGGCTACTCCTGTTAAGAATACTGATTCTGTAATAACAGTTGAGATAATATTTAGAGGAGAAGCACCGATAGCTCTTTTGATACCTATTTCCTGGGTGCGTTCTTTTATGATAATTAACATTATATTACTGATCCCAATAATACCTGCGAGTAGTGTTCCTATTCCAACAAACCAAATCAATACATTAATTCCGAGAAACAGACCACTCATCTTTTTAAATTCTTCACCCACATTATTAGAACCAAATGCACCTTCATCATCAGGATGAATATCATGCCGCTTAGCCAGGAACTTCTTCACGTCCTTTTCAATTTTCATAATATCAAATTCAGGTTTTCCGGTAATTGAAAAATAACCAACTATATTATTGTAATTATAGACTACCTGACAGGTAGTAAAAGGAATAAAAACCATAGAGTTATGTTGCTCACCCCATCTTCCTGAATGCTTTGATTCATAGGCTCCAATAACCTGAAAGTACAGCTCCCCAATTTTGATATATTTATCCACCGGATTCTCGTCTTTACCAAACAACTCATCATAGATAGTTTTTCCGATAATCGCTACTTTTCTGGTATTTTTAAGATCCATTTCATTTATATAGCGACCATACGTTATTGTTACAGGATCAATTTTATTTTCTTCAGGAACAATTCCTGAAACTTCATATGAACCTTCCTCAATACCCCGAGTTACTGTTAATGATTGATTACGACCACCTCCTTGAATCCTTGGAGCAATAATATCAATTCCCTTAATATTATCAAGCATAGCCTGCTTGTCTTCGTACTTAAAATAAAATCTTCTGTTCCTTGGAAAACCTTTATATGGTTTTGATGTAGGGCGTGTCCATATGAACATACTGTTTGTTGCGAAATCGCCCATATTAGCATAAACCCCATTTTCAAGACCCTTACCGGCACCCATCATAATCATGAGCATAAAAATACCCCAGAATACGCCAAAGCCAGTCATTATTGTCCTTAGCTTATTCTTTCTTAAGGTGTAAAATATTTCTTGCCATTTATCTAAATCAAACATAACTGAATCATTTATTCGTCGCGCAAAGCAACTATGGGTTTAATACTTGCTGCTCTTTTTGCGGGGATATATCCTGCCAATGCACCAGCCAATACTATTAAACTGGCAGCACCAACAGCAACATTAAAATCAACACCTGGGTTTCGAAAGAAATCTGAAGCCGGGATACCATTGGAAATCAACTCCAACAATCCAACTCCCACCAGTAATCCCAAGAATCCCGCAACTGCAGTAATAATAATTGCCTCTTGTAAGATTAAGCTAACTACAGATCCAGGAGAAGCTCCAATGGCCTTACGAATACCAATTTCTTTAGTCCGCTCTTTTACCACAATAATCATAATATTACTAACACCAACAATACCTGCTATAATTGTAAATATCCCGATTATTCCAACAAAAATACTGATGCCGGTAAAAATGGCTTGTGTTTCCTGATAGTTTTCAAGTACATTATAGCCTCCTAACGCACGGCTATCATCTATATCAAAGTGATACTTCTTTGCCAAAGCAGACCTAACTCCTTCATAGATTTTTTTACTTTCTAACAACGTACTTTCACCTGTAGTAAAGGCGATATTACTTACCCGGTCTTTTTTTCCAAACACTTTTTGTGCTACTGTAAGAGGAATATAAAACCGTTCAGTTTCTCCAGGATGAACATCATCAAAAACTCCAATAATTTTAAACGGAACACCTCTTATCTTCATATATGAGCCAACAGGATTTTCATCTTTACACAATTGATCTTTAGCTCTTTTTCCAATAACTGCCACTTTTCTTGCTTTTTCAATATCAAGTTTATTAAGCAATCGTCCCTCTTTTATTTTTATAGCTTCAACATCCTGATAACCTTCCTGAACCGCTAACACCTGAAAATTTCCGTATTCTTTTTTATAATTTACCAATGAATTCCACAAACCTTGTCTCCCTGATAAATTTTCGATAAGTGGAAATTTAGTATTAATCAGATCCAAATCGCTATTTCTCAATTGAATTTCACGCCCTACATTTAATCCTTTATAGGCAATTGAAGTCTGACCACCCCATAAATATATAGCATTTTGTGCGTCACTAAAGTTATACATAACGCCTCTTTCCAATCCTTTTCCTGCACCTAAAAGAATCACCAGTATAAAAATCCCCCAGAATACACTGAATCCAGTTAAAAAAGAACGTAATTTATTCTTCTTCATAGTACTGAATATCTCTTGCCAATTACTTAAATCAAGCATAACTAAAATGATTATGTTGTTGCTCTTTTTCTATCAATCCATCTTTAAGGTGAATCACTCTATGAGTTTTTTCAGCGATATCATGCTCATGAGTAACGATAACAACAGTAATTCCACTTCTATTCACTTCCTGAAGAATATCCATAACCTCGTAAGATGTTTTTGTATCCAGAGCTCCGGTAGGTTCATCAGCTAAAATTATTTTAGGCTTAGAGATTAAAGCTCTTGCTATTGCAATTCTTTGCTTTTGTCCACCAGAAAGTTCATTCGGCATATGTTCAGCCCATTCTTTCAAACCTAATCTCTCTAAATAATCCATTGCAATAGCATTTCGTTTTTTGCGACTTACCTTTTGATAATATAAAGGCAAAGCCACGTTTTCAACTGCGTTTTTAAAAGAGATAAGATTAAAAGACTGAAAAATAAAACCTATATACTGATTTCGAAATTGAGCAGCTTTTTTTTCATTCATCTGGCGAATAAGAATATCATTCAGGTAATACTCGCCCCGGTCATAATTATCAAGTATTCCAAGAATATTAAGCAGTGTTGATTTTCCAGAACCTGAGGATCCCATAATTGATACCATTTCCCCTTCGGCTACATCGACATTTATTCCCTTTAAAACATGAAGTGAATTTGAACCTGTCATATAGGATTTATGCAGAGAATTTACTTTGATTACACTTTTTCTCACTGATATAGAATTTACGGTTAATATTAAAATTTACAACGAGCACATTTAAACAAGGGTCGTTCCAAAACCCATATACACCTATATTACAGCGATTTAACCATTATACACATATATAAAAGTGTTCAGTTTTGACAAATTACAGTACGATAACGAACACATTTTATCCTTATTACGCAAAACAACCTGGTAGATACATACTGTAATGCTCTAACAACCTGTCTGTAACAATATAAACCCTTATGACTACACGATAAAAAACACTAAAAAACAATACATTATAAAAACTTGTCGAACTATTGTTCAATGCTCACAATTAAGATCATTGTGAACTTTATGTATTTTAATAAACCTGGAGATTTTCCAATAGTCAGATACCACGGATAAAAATGCAAGAAAAAGTGTACTTATGAACAATGAGAGCAAAGTAACATCAAAATCAATCTTAGGCAAAGAATATTGGTTAAGCATAAAATTATAACCTATGGCTATTAAGAATTTTAACAAATAAGAAACCAATAAAACACTTAATATAAAAACAACGACTCGCCATACTATTTTAAGAATCATAACTATTAAATTAACATTATAATGAATGTTAACAATATTATGTTTTTTTGGTAAAATATTAATAATAAAAAGCGTGACAAAAGCGTGACAAAATGCAGAAAGCAAAAAAAAAGCGTAATAAACATTTTATTAAATCAAAAAACACTAATATTGGCTATCTATCTATTTTAAAAATTCCACTTCAGGCGTAAATAAGCAGCGACAGACTCACCATTATTATCCAATGAAAAATACTGAGAAATTAATGACAGATTAATGTTATTCGCAATAGAACAACCCAAAGTTGGCCCTAAATAAAAATTCTTTCCAATCGGAAAGCCAAAGCCCATATATGCCATCGAAACATTTAACAGAGGATTTACCGGCCATGTTAATGACAAAAGATAAGAATGCCTGTCCAGACTTAATGCTTTGACTGAAGATTGATAATACATTAACGAATTATATCCTCCTGAATAAGCATTGAGATTACCAGAATACAAATATTCTCCACTTAACAACAATGAGTTTTTAAATGTGTAATTTGCTCCCACAGACCCTACAATAAAATGATCCTTAAGATCATCCATATTCATTAGGTAAGAAAGTTCTCCATAAAAACCAGCAGAAAAAACATCACCACTCCAACCCCCTCCTAAAATCCAATCTTCCTGTTGAAACCCGCCAGCTAAAAATTGAATATCATAACCTTTAAAAGTAGTTCCTAACATAGCAGCTGCAGTGATATTGTTATTATCATCGATCTTAACTACTGTTTCAACTTTTGAAGAAACTCCTGTAAAGTATTGCAATCTTACCCCATCCATGCCCGGTCGTTCAGGGTAATCAAAATCCAGATACGAATAAGAATTAAAAATATCATTAGGATTCCATACCATTGTTTTGCTCCAATTCACCCTTTGCCGGCCAAACTTCACCTGTAGTTTTCCTTTAATATACTCTAACCAAAGACGATCTACATTTGTATTAAACACATAATTATTTCTTGCCTCCCAATTAAAACTTAAATCAGCCCATCCCGGATCATTGGTAATGATATGTTTAAAAGTTGGCATCGACCTCACTGTCTCACCATAAAAAATTCTATTTCGAAAACCTGCACTTGTATAAAAACGATCACTTATCTGATAATCAAGATCAATCCTGTTATGAATCAAATTATCAAATTTAGTTTCTTTAGAAATATCATTATAGCTTGCATAAGGCATAACTGAAAGATAGCCTGAAAAAGTCAAATTTTCCTGTGAATAAAGTTTATTAAAGAATACAACAAGAACAGTTATAGAAATAAGATTTTTTATATTGAAAATATTCATGCGTTTATAATTAGTTTTTCAATGGCCACATGGAACTCTCAAATAAATTTGATCATCCTGCTGCATAAATCTACATCATCAAATTTACATGGTGGTTTCATCTTTAATAACTTTACCATCTTCAAATGTGATTACTCTGCGGGCTTTTTTTACCACTCTTGCATCATGAGTAGCAAAAATAAAAGTAATATTTTCTTTTTTATTTAGTTCAAGCATAATATCCAACAAATTTTCTGTTGACTTGGAATCAAGATTTGCCGTTGGTTCATCTGCCAATATAAATTTAGGTTTTGATGCCAAGGCCCTGGCCACTGCCACTCTCTGTTGCTGACCTCCACTTAGTTGCATGGGTCTCACATCTGCCTTATCCGCAATTCCAACAGCTTCAAGTAATTCTTTACTGCGCTGAGTTCGTTCTTTTTTACTTGCCCCTTGCAGTTCCATAATAAACTCAATATTTTCAGCTGCTGTTAACACGGGTATTAAATTATAGGACTGAAAAACAAAACCAATATTCATTAACCTGAACTTTGTTTTCTCTGATGACGATAAATGATCTATTCTGATTCCATTAATCACAATACTTCCAGTGGTTGGCCTATCTAATCCTCCCAATACATTCAGAAACGTTGTTTTACCAGCGCCTGAAGGAGCGACTAATGCAGTAAATTCGCCTTCTTCAAAACTTAAATCAATCCCATTTAATGCTTTAACAGGAATATTCTTAGGATTATAAATTTTTTCGAGATTTTTAATTTCAATAATCGACATAACAACTTTATTTTAGATAGCTTGCAGAGCTTGAGAAGGATTTAACCTTAAAGCTTTACAGGCCGGATAAATTGATGAAACAATACCTGTTAGCAATACAAATAAAGAAACACCTGTTATCATCTGAAAGTTATATTCAGGATAGATTATACTTGCATAGCCCATCTCTGACAATCCTTCAGCCCATATTGATAAATCAATACCCGTTCTGCTTGTAATATTAGTTGTAAAAATTCCTGTTACAATACCAATAAAGCCACCAAACAACGAAAGAAACAATGTTTCGTACACAATCATATAAAATATTTGTTTATTGCCCATTCCTATTGCCATAAGCATCCCTAGCTCGTGCACCCGTTCCATTACAACCATTAACATAGTATTTACAATACCAAAACCAAGGGCAAGTAGTATTATTACCACGAAAACATACATATATGCATTCATTGTTTCTGTAAGATACCCTAACTCAGGAGATATTTCCTTCCATGACTCCACTTGCAACCCATAATTTAGAATTTGTATTTTAGTTTTTACCCGATCTGCGACCTTTGGATCCTTGCATCGGATAACAACCTCGTGAATTTTACCAATGGGAAGATTTAACAATCGGGACAAATCAGATTTCTGAACAAACAAATGCGCCTGATCGTATCCTGTATTATTTGTTTTAAATATTCCGGCAACCCGAAAGACCCCACCTGTAAAATCACCATTCGTATTTTGAAAACGAAGAATAACCTTTGATCTTAATTTCAGTTTTAATTCATCTGCTAACTTCCGGCCAATTACAATAGGATTTCTTTTTATTCCTTCAAACCACTTCCCCTCTTGAAGTTGCTTTGAAATATCCACAACCAACGTATCTTTTTCTGGCTGCACACCAAGCACCTGAACTCCGGTTGCTTTTTCTGCTGATGCAACCATTGCTGAGGTCACTACACGACCTGATGCATATAATACTTCAGGAATGCTTTCTATATTACGAATAATTGTATCTTCATTAAAATTCAACTTTACATCATCAGCAAGTCTAAAACCCGGTATATGCATTTGAATATGCGAAGTTTCAGTCTCGATACCGGCCCGTAATCTTTGCATCATCCAACCATACATAAATGTTGTTGTAAACACACCTGCGTACATCCCAACAATTAAAGCTCCAATAACAACCCAGCTTCTTAGAGGATTTCTCCAAATATTTCTCCAAGCTATTTTAACAATCATTTTCATCACAATTAATAATAATTAGCCATTAAGCGCAGCTATACCACTCATCCTTAATATTCTGACAAAAGGAAATACTGAAATAACAATTGTAATAAAAAACACTACCAACATTTGGGTCACAAAGACCTGGGTGTCCCATGCAAAAAACATAAATGGTTCAAATCCCAAATCACTCATCCAATCAGCAACCTTACCAGTCAAGGGAATGGGGTGAAAATAAAAATAGCCTACAACAGGCATACTTCCCAAAAACCCAGTAACAACACCTAACAAACCCATAAACACTGTTTCAATAAATACAGTCATGGCCAACTTGTATTTTTGCATACCAACTGCCATCATAACTCCAAACTCTCTTTTTCGCTCAGATATCATCATCATAACTGTTCCAAAAACCCCAAACATGATGACGATGTATAAAATGGCTTTCATTACTATTGCAGAGGTTTTATCACTTTCAATCTGCTGAAGCAAAACGGGAAACATTTCTTCCCAGCTTTTTACGCTATAAGGAGATTTGATTTGAGCTTTTAATAAGGGCAACAATGCATTGGAAGTTTTATTATCTTTAACCATTAAAACATACGAAGTTAACACATTTGCAGCTCCATAAAATTTCTGAGCATTATGAATCTCAAAATAAACAAGTCGCCTGTTTAGATCAGGATTTGAAGATTTAAACAAACCTCGTACAGGATATTTCCCTGCAGCTGTTATTCCGTGATATCCCTGACCTAAAAACACTGCAGTATCTCCAACACGAACATTGAGTTTCTCAGCAAGTTTAAATCCAATTAAAACACCATCATCTCCCTTTTCCAGGTAGTTACCTTCGATAATTTTATTAGCGATAGAGGTTAAACGGTTTTCTTTTTCAGGATTCACGCCCATAATCATTGCCCCTAAAGTTAACTCCCCACTCGACACGAGAGCAAAACTCTCAAGCCGGGGTAAGATATATTTAACCTGACTAAATTTCAATATTGATTGCTCTAAAGAATCATTTGCAGAAAAGGAATTATTAATATTTTTATCTTCCCAATAATCCTCCTGATGAACCTGAATATATCCTGAATAAAAACGAACAACATTCACAATCATATTATTATAAGATCCTTCTTGCATAGAGCCCATGAGTGAACACAATATCACACCAAAAAATACTGAAGAAACAGTAATTATTGTTCTTCGTTTATTACGCCACAAATTTCGCCAGGCAATAACAATTAACTTCATTGATTATGTTTTTTCCTTAGATGAAAAGTAATCATCTTACTCTCTTCATATTCTGAATTGAAAAGAAATCATCATTCATTGGAATATCAAACTCTACATTACTAAACTCCAAAGTTGTTTTTTGACTATTTTTATCCTCCGGAATGATTTCAAAAAAAGTTGGCATAACCCGATTTCCCACGGTTTTAATACTTGAAAGTGTTTCCGTATTAATCAAAAACTCATCCTCATCATAATATTCATTTCTTAGAGTCATGTAACCTTTCTTTGTAATCCAAGAAATAATTTTACCCCAAACAACTACAGCATCTTCCTTGGGCACCAACTCAATTACCCAACACTCATAACCATCCTTTATATCTTCTCTGAGGATTTTATGATGATAATCCTGAACAATTGATGCACCTTTTACCAAATCATCATTAGTCATATCTGATCCCATCCAGGATTGCATCATCATACTAGGTGGAATTTTAATCATCTTATCAATCTCCGGTATATAATTCCACATATCTTTTTGTCTTTTTAAAAAAACCTGCCCCTTTTCTTTTGCAGGATATGTTATTAGTATCAATGAATAGTCAGTTCCTTTTGACCAGGCCTTAAACCGTAATGTTCGTTCCCATTTGGGTCGGGTCACTTTCATTTCCATCTCAGAAAAACTTGTTTTGCCTCTAAGTAATTCATTGGCACGATCAATGATATCGTGAGCTGATATTTGAGTGCGTGCATCAACAACATTTAATAACAAAACAAAAACGAGTACTACTAACTTAAAAACACCTACACGATACATATCCAATCATATTAACAAGCAATAAATATCTTATCCAAAATACATCCACAACAATATCTTTTTTTTGAATTTCAATAAGATAGCTATCTAAATCCACATTATTATTCCTGCCTCTAATATTTGTTTTTCAATTGTCACTTGAAACTCCCTCTAATATAGAAACAAAGAACCATACTTCCGAATAAGGATGCTCATATCCACTATTTATTTTGTAATTTTGAGCAGCAACTTTAAAACTATCAGTTATTTTTATCATTTTTATGGTCTAAAACAACGCAATAACAACATTAAACATTATCACATTGAAAACAGGAATTGTATTCAAATCAACAGGTAGCAGATATTTAGTCAGAACTCAGGAAGGCGAATTTATTAATTGCACCATCAAAGGAAAACTAAGGCTAAATGATATAAAAAGTACAAATCCTATAGCTGTGGGAGACATTGTTAGCTATATTATTGATGAAAATGAGGAGATGGGTGTTATTTCTGAAATTAAAGAAAGAAAAAACTACATCATTCGTAAAGCATCTAATCTTTCTAAGCAATCACATATTATTGCATCAAATATTGATCAGGCTTTACTCTTAGTAACTGTTAATTACCCTATCACGACCAATGTTTTCATAGATCGCTTTTTAGCTTCAGCAGAAGCCTACAACATTCCGGTTAAAATAATATTTAATAAAGTTGACAGATATGATGCTAAACACATTAGAGAATTGGACAACCTAAGATCTATTTATGAAAATATAGGATACGAAACTCATACAATATCAGCAAAAATGAACGACGACTTAAGTATTGTTGTTGATTTGTTAAAAGATAAAGTTAGCGTAATCTCAGGACATTCGGGTGTAGGAAAATCAACACTTATCAATAGAATCCAACCAGGACTTAATTTAAAAGTTGCAGAAATTTCGGACATACATCAGAGCGGGAAACACACAACAACATTTGCAGAAATGCACGAACTGAATTTCGGGGGATACATTATAGACACCCCGGGAATAAGAGGATACGGATTAATTGATATCAACAAGGAAGAGATTTATCACTATTTTAAAGAAATCTTCCGTTATTCACATGAATGTCAGTATAGCAATTGCACTCACATCCATGAACCCGGCTGTGCTGTTAAGGAAGCAGTTAAAAACGAAGCAATAGCTATACAGAGATACCAAAGTTACTTAAGTATTTATGAAACTAAACAAGAAAAATACAGATAAAACTTTTATTTCTTTTTTGCGTATTAAAAATATATGAAAAGGCCACTCGTCATTGTAATATCTTGCATTGCATTTTTAATTTTATGTAATATTTACTATTTCAGAGACACGTATCTATGGCAAATTGATATGCAAAAAACAATTTTAGCCAAACAGATTAACTCTTGCTCTAACGAAAACATAAATTTCATTAATGAAATAGAATCTAACACTATTTTATTATTTCAGGAAAATGACCTTGACGTATTATTCAACCAGAACATACACTCTCAAATAATAAAAGAAAAAACAGAACTTATATTTAACAGATATTCTAATTTATTATCCAACCTAACTATTTACAACACGAAAGGACAGTGCTATAGCCTATCTAAAGGCGTAAACCAATCTTTAATTTCAAAATTTGGCACAAACCACAGAAAAGAAGAATTTAAAAGAACATTTAAGATTGACACTACAAGCAACACTTTCTCTATCAACCAACCATTATATAACAACACCCATATTTATGGATATGTAGATTTTAATTTTAGCCTGCAACAATATTTAAAAAACATACTAAAAGGGTACAACCTGGAAGGACATCAATACCAGTGGGTAGCTGACCAAAATAACAACTTTTTATTTTCAACCAACAACCACATCTCAAACACGCCTAGGTCTGAACTATTTTTTTTAAATGACTCTTCTGTTAACTATGCCATTCACAAATTACGCATCGACAACCTTAATCAAAAAACACTAAGCGTATTTAAAAAATACAAAATTAACAACAATCAATCCATTACGCTGGTATTTTCAATGCCCGTAGAACCGATCACGTATTCAATCATTAAAAATTCCTTAATTGTAGCTTTTATAAGCTTTATCATTGTATTAATGATCGTTTACGTTTTTTACCAATACCTTTCAAAAAGCAGGATCATGCAAGAAAGGCTGTCTCAATCAGAAGATTCATTAAGAAAGATATTATACTATGCCCCTGTTGGGATAGTACTGGTTGACTCCGTAAACAAAATAAAACTCGTCAACAGAACAGCCCTTAAAATATTTGAATTCGAAAACGAAGATATGCTAATCGATCAGGTTGCCAATGAACACACTCTATTCGACAAAAAAAGAACCATTACTAAATCAGATATATCAAAATCCACAACAAAATATATTTTCAATGATACAACACAAAACAAGCAGGTCGTTTTAAATGAAAAAATGCCATTCTACAATCAGAACAACAAGTATGAGATAATAATTTTCATGGAGTTAACGCCTCTTGAGTTACAACCTACAGCCCAAGAGAAAAGTCATTCTGCCCAAACAAGATTCATTGCAAACATAAGTCACGAATTAAGAACACCTCTTAATGCAATAATAGGCATGACAGACATGATATTAGCATCTGAATCCATTATTGAAACAGATAAGGATATGCTTAAAGTTGTAAAAAGATCTGCAGATACTTTACTGGCTTTAATTAACGATATATTAGACTTTTCAAAAATTGAGGCCGGTAAGCTTGAAGTTGAATCCATACCTATCAATCTTGAAAAAGAGATAAGACAATCGTTAGCCGATTTCTCTTCCCTGGCTTCAGAAAGAAACATAAAATTAGTATGGAGTACAGAAACAAATTTACCCGAGCATTTCTTTTCTGACCCATTAAGATTTCGACAAATCCTGAATAATTTGATAGGCAATGCACTCAAATTTACTCCATCAGGCAAAGTACAGCTACATATATCTGAATCAAAAACCTTAAACGGAACACCAGCTTTACAATTTAAGATATCAGATACTGGCATCGGCATTGACAAAGGAAAATTAAAAAGTATATTCAATGCATTCTCACAAGAAGACGGAAGTACTACAAGAAAATTTGGAGGAACAGGATTAGGCACATCAATCAGTAAAAATCTTGTAAAACTAATGGGTGGAGAAATTTGGGCCACCAGCCCTTCATCCATCTCTTTAGATCCGGAATATCCCGGGTCTGATTTTGTATTCACCATCCCTCAGGCAAACCAACAAGCAATCAAAAACTTAGATTACTCATATATTTTATCCTATGCTCAAATTCATGCATTAATCATTTCCGACGAAGTATTATATGTAAACAATATCATTAAAAATCTTTTAGCATTAGGTATTAATTATAAAACAATGGCTCCTTCACAGGAAACCATTCAGCTGCTAAACAAACAAAATAATATTCAAATAATCATCATTGATCAACGTCCGGATTTTAACGGAATCGACTTTCTTCAGGAGATATACAGTCATGATCTGCATAAAAGATATTTAATATTACTGCAAAGCTCAGATTATGCCCTGATGAATAATAATTTAGGCAAAAAATTAGGTGCCGATGCATATTTACGCAAACCAGTCAACCTAAACACACTTCAGGCATTATTGTCCAAACATTTTAAATCAATCAGAAATCCAGTAAATACAGTAGGTAAGGTTGTACCAAATAACATTAGGATTTTGGTTGCCGAAGACAACCTGTTCAATCAAAAAGTGGCACAAAATTTATTTAAAAAAATTGGTTACGAAATTGACCTTGCTAATAATGGCAGAGAGGCTATTCAAAAATTTAAAAACAATAAATACCACATCATATTTATGGATTTAATAATGCCTGAATTAGATGGTTTTGATGCAACTAAAGAATTAAAATGCTACGATGAAAGCTGCCCTATTATCGCCATGACAGCAAACAATGATGATATTCAAAGACAAATGGCATTCAAAGCAGGTATGGATGATTTTATTGTAAAACCGGCTCAAAAAAATGAAATAACAAGAATGATTATAAAATATTGCTCGCGATAAAAATCATTTCATACATTCATAACTTGATTCACATGATCGAAAGGCACTTGCCAAACTTGATATTTTTCACGCTACAGATAATTTTATCAGGGATCGTTTCAACTACTATTCTTAATCTTGTTCACACAATAATCCTTTAACTTCTGACGTTGATATATGCAAAACAATTCAACATATACAAGAATGCAGTATTACACCTATAAAAAAAGATATAAGTTAATTATCTTTTTAGGAACCATTATAATTGGTACTCTATCATCAATATATACCAAATCTTTAGTTGATGAATTAAAAGCAGAAGAACGGAAAAAGGTAGAACTATGGGCTGAAGCAACCAGACAACTCGTACAACCAGGTGACAATAACAACAGTGTTGGCTTAACCCTGGAAGTATTAAAAAACAACACTACTGTACCGGTTATTTTAGCTGATGCCAATGACGTGATACATCACTACAGAAACATTAGCGTACCTCTAAAAAACCAGGAGAGATTTTTAAAACAAAAGCTAAAAGAATTAAAAGCAATTGGTAAATACATAAAAATCGACCTGGGCGATGGCGAAATGCAATATCTATACTACCAAACATCAACCTTACTAATAAAACTTACCTGGTTCCCGATAATTCAATTAATCATAGTTTCTGTATTTGTTTTCATTGCTTACCTGGCCTTTAGCAGCTCACGAAAAGCAGAACAGGAACAAGTCTGGGTTGGAATGTCAAAAGAAACCGCTCATCAACTGGGAACACCCATTACTTCGCTCATGGGTTGGGTCGACTTGCTAAGTCTAAAGAACACAGACTCAGAAACTATAACTGAGATAAAAAAAGACGTAACTCGTTTAAAAAATATTGCAGATAGATTTTCCAAAATCGGATCTAAACCTATCTTAAAAGATTTAGACATACACAAAATTGCAACAAATAGCGTAAACTATCTTAAAACAAGATCATCTGATAAGGTGACTTTTATTGTTGATATAAATCCTAACACTTTAATAAAAGCCAACCACACCTTAATTGAGTGGGTTTTTGAAAATTTAATAAAAAATGCAATAGATGCCATTAAAGGAGCAGGACAAATTCATATTAGCTCAGAGATAACAGGTAACCAAATCGCAATTGACATTAGTGATAATGGTAAAGGAATTTCTAAACAAAATCTGAAAACAATATTTGAACCTGGCTTTACCACAAAAGAAAGAGGTTGGGGACTAGGATTATCATTAACGAAAAGAATTATAGAAGATTATCATAAAGGAAAAATCTTTGTAAAAGAGTCAGAACCATTCAAAAAAACTACCTTTAGAATATTACTAAAGCAAACTTAACCTCCTGTATTAATGGCACTTAAAAACCTCAAGAGACAATGACTTATATTTCAATAAATTATTTTTCTTATTTTCTTCGCTACTACTATTTATTTTTATACTTTTGCAAAGTTTTTATTTGATGTGAGATGGACAAGCTAAAAGATTACAGCATAGCCTTTAAGGGTTTAAAAGAAGGCAAACATCATTTTCACTATAATTTAAACCCATCCTTTTTTGAAGCTATTGAAGGATCAATTATTGAAAAAGGTGATTTTGAGGTAGATGTGACTTTAATTAAAAGATCACAAATGCTTCAGTTAGATTTTAAAATTGCCGGAAGTATTGAGGCAATTTGCGACAATTGTTTAGGACAGCTGGTATTACCAATTTCCTACGAAGGCACTTTGTATATTAAATTTGGAATAATGTACGATGAACCAAGTGATGAAATTATAATATTACCGCACGAAGAAAACGAACTAAACATTGCCCAGTTAATTTATGAATACATTGTGGTAAGCATGCCTCTAAGATCTGTCCATGAAGATCCTGAAGCCTGTGATAAGGATATGATTAGCAAACTCGAAGAGTTTTCATCCCAACACCACGATCAGGATAATAATAAAGACGAAGTGATAGACCCTAGGTGGGAAGCTTTAAAGAAATTAAAAGATAATAGTAATTAGTAAAGTTGTTATAAAATGGCACATCCTAAGAGAAAGATTTCTAAAACAAGAAGAGACAAAAGAAGGACCCATTACAAAGCTGCAACTCCAGCTTTAGGAGTTTGTTCAAACTGTGGTTCTACTGTAAAATTACATACCGTATGTGGTGAATGCGGTTATTACAGAGGAAAACTAGCTGTTGAGAAAGAAATTACAGCATAACTTTTTATTTTTAAAAGTACTTTTTAAATTTGCCTTGCCTATGCAAGGCAAATTTTGCATTAGGGCATTTCTTTATCGAAAAGGGTAATGCCTGAATCTTTCAGAATAATAGTAGTTATTTATTTGCATTAAGAATGTACTATTCTTAAAATGGAAAAGATATAGCTATTTCTAACGTTTGACTGCCACATATACAGTCGACTAATTGTTTAAACATGAAAAAGATTAACGCAGTAATTACTGGTGTAGGAGCCTATTTACCGGATTATATCTTAACTAACGAGGAACTCAGCACAATGGTTGACACTTCCGATGAGTGGATCATGACCCGGGTAGGAATTAAAGAAAGACGCATCCTTAAAGGCGAAGGAAAAGGAGCATCTGATATGGGTGCTGAAGCTGTTAAGAACTTATTAGAAAAAACAGGAACAAAACCCGAAGAAATTGACTTATTAATCTGCACCACTGTCACTCCTGACCATATGTTCCCTGGAACATCTGCAATTATCTGTGATAAAGTAGGAATTAAAAACATCCAAAGCTTTGATCTGAATGCTGCCTGCTCTGGCTTCTTATATGGACTTGACACTGCAACAAAATTCGTTCAAACAGGAAGTCATAAAAAAGTTATTGTTGTTAGTGCAGAAAAAATGTCCTCAATAACTGATTATACAGACAGAACAACTTGTGTATTATTTGGAGATGCAGCAACTGCAATCCTATTAGAACCCACAGAAGAAGAAATTGGCGTTGTTGATACTATTCTAAGAAGCAACGGCATTGGACGCCATCACCTTGTAATGAAAGCAGGCGGTTCAGTTAAACCGGCATCTCATGAAAGTGTTGATGCAAACGAACATACTGTATACCAGGAAGGACAGGCTGTATTCAAACATGCGGTGTCAAATATGGCTGATGTAGCTGTTGAAATCATGGAGAAAAACAACTTAACTTCTAATGATGTTACATGGCTCGTTCCTCACCAGGCAAACCTTAGAATCATAGATGCTACAGCACGAAGAATGGGGATCAATAAAGAGCAGGTTATGATCAATATTGAAAAATATGGAAACACAACCTCAGCAACAATTCCATTATGCTTATGGGAATGGGAAAAACAGCTTAAAAAAGGCGACAACATTGTACTTGCTGCATTTGGAGCTGGTTTTACCTGGGGATCCATTTATCTTAAATGGGGATATGACTCAAAATAAAAACTAATATTTTATATCCATAAGAAAAAAAGGTGACTTCTAATGAAATCACCTTTTTTGTATGTTGTAATTTACAACTTATTTTAAAGCAGCAACTGCATTTTTTACTCTCAAAATCACCTCTTCCTTCCCTAACAACTCTGCGATAGTCATTAAATCCGGTCCAAAACCACCTCCTACTAAAGCCAATCTGAAAGCATTCATCACTAAACCAAAGCCAAGACCTTTCTCCTCAATCTGAGCACTAATAACAACTTTAATCTCATCTGCTTTCCAAATCTCAACTGATTCCAAGACCAAAGCCAGATCAGCCATAAAGGCAGGAACATCACCTTTCCATCTTTTTTTAACAACCTTTGGATCGAATTCTTTTGGTGCATCAAAAAAGAAAGAGGACTGCTCCCATAAGTCAGAAACAAAATTAATTCTCTCTTTCACAAGGCCAACAACACTAACAATTAACGACTCCTCAGCATCTACACCTTTATCAACTAATATCTTTTTAAATTCAGAAGCTAATTTCTCGTCTTCCATACGTGAAAGATATTGATGATTAAACCACTTTGCTTTTTCCGGATCAAAACGAGCTCCTGATTTATTCACTCTTTCAATAGTGAAGGCCTTAATCAATTCTTCTTTAGAGAATATTTCCTGTTCTGTACCCGGATTCCAACCCAACAAAGCCAATAAATTAACAACTGCCTCGGCCACATATCCACACTCTCTGTAACCGGATGCCACATCTCCTTGAGGCGATTTCCACTCCAGAGGAAAAACCGGGAATCCGGCCTTATCGCCATCTCTCTTACTTAATTTACCCTTTCCGGTAGGCTTTAAAATTAATGGCAAATGAGCAAATTGAGGACGAACATCTTCCCAACCTAAAGCTTGATACAACATGATATGCAATGGCATCGACGGCAACCACTCCTCTCCCCTGATCACATGAGTAATTTTCATCAAGTAATCATCAACAACGTTAGCCAAATGATAGGTAGGCAATCCATCTGATTTGAAAATTACTTTATCATCCAATATGGCAGTATTAAATATCACTTCTCCCCTAATCATATCAACGGCAGAAACTTCAACACCTTCGGGCATTTTAAATCGAACCACATAAGGAACTCCATCGTTTTTTAATTTTTCAACTTCATCTGCAGGTAAAGACAAGGAATTACGAAGCCCCATCCGGGTATTCATATCATATGAAAACTTTGTCTTTTCCTGTTCAGCTTTTTCCCTCAACGCTTCTAACTCTTCAGGGGCATCAAAGGCATAATAAGCCCAACCATCAGCAATAAGCTGATCGGCATATTGCACGTAGATATCTCTTCTCTCAGACTGTTTATAAGGACCGTATTCTCCACCTTGAGCTACACCTTCATCAACAGTCATTCCCAACCATGCGAGCGACTCATTAATATACTCCTCTGCACCTTCTACAAAACGAGTTTGATCGGTATCCTCTATTCTAAGAATGAAATCTCCACCATATTTTTTTGCAAAGAAATAATTAAAAAGAGCAGTTCTAACTCCTCCTATATGTAAAGGTCCAGTCGGACTTGGGGCAAATCTAACCCTAACTTTTCTGTCGGTCATCATGAAACTATTTTTTTGCAAAGATAATATATTAGACTATAATTTGTAATGAAAGATACAAAACTGAAATCATAAAAAAAGGCAGGCAAACCATTGGTCTACCCGCCCGAAGTAAAAAAGTTATATAGGCAAAACTTTATTATCCACACTTAGAAGAACCACAATCAGGGCATATTAAACACCCCTCCTGATAGGTAAGATTCTCTGAACCACATGATTCACAAGCTCCTTTTTTAGCTTTTGTTCCATTAGGGATATATTTTTTAAGAGCCCGTTCCACTCCATTTTTCCATGTATTAATAGATTCACTGTCTAATTGTAAACCAGAAACCAAATCAATAGCATCAGCAATAGGCATTCCATGTCGTAACACACCAGAAATTAACTTGGCATAGTTCCAGAATTCCTTATCAAACTTATGACTCAATCCTTCTATTGTAGTTTTATAACCACGCTTATTGGTATACTGGAAATCATATCTGGAAACCCCTTCTTCATCTTTACTTTTAATAATTAAACCTGTATTTACAGATTTAGGAATAAGGATACCATCCTCATCATCTGCCAACCCGGTAAATATTTCATAAGGGCGACCATCCATCAATCCAACAAAAGCAATCCACTTTTCCTTATTATTTTGAAATCTGACCACATCGGCATTTAATTCATCCGGTCTCTTTTTTGAGAAGCTGTTCTTATTCTCATCATCTTTCTTAGTTGTATCAGCAACAAGAACCCCGGCACGAGAACCATCTCTGTAAACAGTAACCCCTTTACATCCGCTTTTCCATGCTTCAACATACAATTCACCAACCAACTCTTTAGATACAGTCGAAGGAAGATTAATTGTAACACTAATAGAGTGGTCAACCCATTTTTGAACTCCACCCTGCATTCTTACCTTACTTACCCAATCCACATCGTTAGATGTTGCTTTATAATACGGCGATTTTTCAATAAGCTGATCTAATTCTTCCTGAGTGTATTTTTTTGTTACAGAATGGCCATTTGCCTCCATCCATGTAACAAATTTATGATGAAATACAGTGTACTCCTCCCAACTGTCTCCTACCTCATCAATAAAGTCAACACGAGTTTCCGGATCATTAGGATTTACTTTTCTTCTTCTTTTGTATACAGGTAAAAACACAGGCTCTATACCCGAAGATGTTTGTGTCATTAAGCTTGTTGTTCCAGTAGGAGCGATGGTTAACAAGGCAATATTTCTACGCCCGTGTTTTTTCATATCCTCTGCCAATTTAGCATCCGCTTCGAATAGTCTATTAAGAAATGGATTATTAGCCTCCTTTTTATAATCAAAAATTGGGAAAGCACCCCTTTCAACAGCCATATCAACAGATGAACGGTATGCTGCCAATGCTAAATTTTTATGCACTTCTATTGAAAAATCAACCGCATTTTCACTACCATATCTTAAATTTAACGCAGCTAACATATCTCCTTCGGCAGTAATTCCAACACCAGTTCTACGGCCTTCTTCTGCTTTTTTACGGATATTCATCCATAAATTCTTTTCCACCAATTTTACTTCTTCCGTTTCCGGATCTTCATTAATCTTATTTAAGATTCCATCTATTTTCTCTAACTCAAGATCAATAATATCGTCCATAATGCGCTGAGCATACCCAACGTGCTTTTTAAACTTATCAAAGTTAAATTTAGCTTTACCTGTAAAAGGATTTTCAACGTATGAATATAAGTTTACAGCAATTAATCTACAACTATCATAGGGACACAAAGGAATCTCACCACATGGATTGGTAGAAACAGTTTCATATCCCAGGTCGGCATATGAATCAGGTACCGACTCTCGAATAATAGTATCCCAAAACAATATACCCGGCTCTGCAGATTTCCATGCATTATGAACTATTTTATCCCAAATCTGACTGGCATTAACCTCTTTAGTATACTGTGGATTACTCGCGTTAATAGGATATTGTTGCTGATAAGGAATCCCTTCCACAACACTCTTCATAAAATCATCGTCTATTTTAACAGACACATTAGCTCCAGTAATTTTACCCTGCTCTAATTTAGCATCAATAAACGACTCTGAATCAGGATGCTTAATCGAAACACTTAACATCAAAGCTCCGCGACGCCCGTCCTGAGCTACCTCACGGGTTGAATTAGAATAGCGCTCCATAAACGGCACAATACCCGTTGATGTAAGAGCTGAATTTTTTACCGGCGACCCTTTAGGACGGATATGTGACAAATCATGACCAACACCACCTCTTCGTTTCATCAACTGAACCTGCTCCTGATCAATCTTCATAATACCGCCATATGAATCAGAAGCTCCCGTATTACCAATCACAAAACAATTTGATAAAGATGCTATTTGAAACTGATTCCCAATACCGGCCATAGGACCTCCCTGAGGAACGATATATTTAAACTCTTTAAATAAATCGAAAAGGTCATCTTCTGATAATGGATTTGGATACTTTTTCTCAACTCGAGCAATCTCCTTCGCTAATCTTCTATGCATATCATCCGGATTTAACTCATATATATTTCCATCCGAATCTTTCAATGCATATTTATTTACCCAGACACGAGCTGCTAACTCATCTCCTTTAAAATATTTTAAAGCGGCATTGTACGCCTCTTCATTCGTATAAATTTTCCTTAATTCTTCCACTTTTTGCTCGATTTGTGAAACTGCCATAGTCTTATTATTTTTTAAGTATCTTAATACCTAATGGTTACATTTTTTTGTGCCTTATTTTCTATGAATGTAAAATTAAAAAAGAGATGGTTTTCAGACAAGAAATACTTATGAACACACTAAAAAGTTATCCATTTCAAAGAACTTATTAATTAATTATCAGTATTTTATAATTTGAAAAAAAATAAAAAGTTATCCAAAAAGATTTTTTTATTAACAATTTAGATTTTTTAAAGTCCACTAATTGGAAAGTCAAAAACCTTGATTATATACAAAGAATTTATTTATGAATTACCGGATAAAATCATTTTTCCTAATAATGGAATAAATGATTTAAAAATTGGAATGGTAATAAACAGATATTCAACAAGTAAATGGTAAAACATTACCCATTCAGACCTATCTCTTTAATTATCAGTTGAGTGGCTCCTCTCATACGTTCAACATAAGCAGCCGAAGCATCAGATGCGTTTTTATAAAATTCTAAATCAGAAAATAGTTTATTCATGATATGATTAAACTCCAATTGATTAGAAACTGTATAACCTCCTTTCACCTCAATAAGGTCGCACGCTTCTTTATATTTTTTATAATTAGGTCCAAAAACCACTGGCAAACCAAAAGTTGACGCCTCTATTGTATTATGAATTCCACTACCAAATCCACCCCCTATATACGCAACATCACCATAACGATACATAGATGATAGCATACCCATAGTATCAACTATTAATACCCGAACTGATTTTAAGTCTACATCTTTTATACAAGTATACCTTACTGATTCACCTGGTAATAATTCTTCAATTTGTTTTATATGTGCCTCATGAATTTCATGGGGCGCCAAAAGCAGTTTTACATTCGGGTTTATTTTAAGATATTCAGCTATCAAACTTTCTCCGGCCGGCCATGAACTACCTCCAACAAGAACACTGGCACCTTCAGAAAATTCCAGCAACTCAGGATATTCTTTCGATGTTTGAGCTATTTCCCAAACTCTGTCAAAACGAGTATCTCCTGATATCTGAAAACGATCAACTCCAATCTGCGCCAGCAAACTTCCTGATTCTTCATCCTGAACAAATAGCTTAGTAAAATACTGTAACATTTTAGCATACCATCCGCCATACCATTTAAAGAAAGCATGCTCAGGTCGGAATATTGCAGAAACAATATAGGTTTTCACCCCATGATTATTCAAATATTTTAAATAATGAAACCAGAATTCATATTTCACAAAAATAGCAACTTCAGGATGAATTGCATCTACGAACTTTTGCACATTGCATTTTCTGTCTGATGGCAAATAAAAAACATAATCCACTAAATCATAATCCTTTCTTACCTCAAAACCAGAAGGAGAAAAGAAAGTTAACACTATAATTTTACTGGGATCTTTCTTTTTTATGGCTTCTATTACCGGCCTTCCCTGCTCAAACTCTCCCAGGGAAGCACAATGTATCCATATTGACTTTTCTTGAATATCAAGCTTTTTAATTGCAGCCATAGTCTCTTTTCTTCCCAACAATAAAATACGGGCTTTATTATTAAACAAAGAAAACAAACGAATGGCCAGATTATAAAGAAATATCCCGGTATTATAAATAATCAACATGGTACTAAAATTAAAATTCATGCAAAGATAATTGAATGTAGAATTCAGCAATAAAAATAAAGACATAAAAAAACCCGTAAGAAAATCTTACGGGTACATAACGTTATCTATTTATATAATAATTAACTATATAATATTAAGATACAGCCTCTACTCCAGGAAGAACTTTACCCTCTAAATACTCAAGAGAAGCACCACCTCCTGTAGAAATATGACTCATTTTGTCTGCTAAGCCACTTTGATTAACTGCTGCAACAGAATCACCACCGCCGATAATTGAGATTGCATCTGAAGCTGCAACAGCTTCACAAACACCAAAAGTACCTTTGGCAAAAGTTGGCATTTCGAAACATCCCATAGGACCATTCCAAACAACAGTTTTAGCTTTTGCTATTTCAGCAGCATAAGCTTTAACAGTATCAGGACCTACATCAAGAGCCATTCTTCCTTCAGGTATTTCTACTCCAACAACCTGCACATCTGCATCATTATCGAATTTATCAGCAGCCAGGTTATCAGTTGGCAACATGAAATTAACACCTTTAGCTTTAGCATCTGCTAAAATTTGTTTCGCTGTATCAATTAAATCCTCCTCAACCAAAGAACCTCCAATTGAGTGCCCTTGAGCTTTAAGGAAAGTATAAGCCATACCACCACCAATTAAAATAGTATCTACTTTTTCAATTAATGACTTTAACACTTCTAATTTACCAGAAACTTTTGCTCCACCTACGATAGCAACAAATGGTCTTACCGGATTTGCAACAGCTCCACCTAAGAACTTAATTTCCTTATCTAATAAGAAACCAGCCATTTTATCCTCAAAATATTGAGCAATAATTGTTGTAGAAGCGTGTGCACGATGGGCAGTTCCGAAAGCATCATTTACATAAACATCAGCTAATTCAGCCAATTGCTTAGAAAATCCTTCATCACCTTTAGTCTCTTCATTATGAAAACGCAAGTTCTCTAACAACATAACTTCACCCATTTTTAGGTCGTCAGCCATTGCTTTAACCTCTGCACCAACACAGTCAGGAGCCATTTTTACATCTACACCTAATTTAGCAGATAAGTGAGCCACAACGTGCTTTAATGAAAATTTTTCTTGTACTTCACCTTTAGGACGACCTAAATGTGACATTAAAATTACAGCTCCACCATCGGCCAACACTTTTTTAATAGTAGGAAGTGCAGCAACAATACGAGTATCGTCAGTAATTTCAAATTTATCATTTAAAGGCACATTGAAATCCACACGGATAATTGCCTTTTTCCCTGAAAAATTGTAAGTATCAATTGCAGGCATGTCAATAAAAAATTATATGGTTTTTAAAAAATTAAATATTCTTACAAACATCTAAATAATCCTTAAATTATTTAGTGCCCCAAAGGTAAGAAAAAATTAAAATTTAAAGTGAAATAACAAAGTGTTCTGCAACAAATTGAAATAATTTAGTTTTTGGTAGAAAATAAACAATAGCGAATCATATTATTGCATTAGAAATAAGTAGCAACAAATTTTCTTGAGGAATTTTATCACCAGCAACAACAAACCAATCATTTAATAGCGTCTTTCTATTATAATCAAAACGCTCTTTGGTTTTCCAGTTGATAAATAACTTACCAGCTCCTTCAGCCACAGCCTGTCCGGCTGCTGTATCCCACTCCATTGTAGGCCCTAATCTTGGATACACATCGGCACTTCCATCTGCTACTTTACATATTTTAATGGAGCTTCCTACCGACATAAATTCAGTCTGACCATACTCCTTATTTAAAAGCGATACAAATTCTTCCGTTTCTTTAGAGAGATGACTAACACTTGCAACAACCTTTAAGCTACCAGTCCCTTTCTCTAATGGTAATTTTTCTGAGTTACTAAAATCCAACAAATCAGAATTAATGCTTCGCCAATTATCAGCCAGCTGAAGTTTATAAGATAAGATTAACTGACCTCCATAATACAAAACACCTGATGCAGGAACAAAAACAACTCCATATTTTGGATAATTATTTTCAACAAGAGCTATATTCACTGTAAACTCACCCGATTTTTTAACAAACTCTTTGGTTCCATCCAAAGGATCAACCACCCAAAGTTGCATCCAATCTTTCCTTACTTCATAATCCTCATGCTTACCTTCTTCACTCAAAACAGGGATGCCAGTTTGCAATAAATTCTGTTCTATTATACTATGAGCTGCTTTATCTGCAAGAGTTAATGGTGAATCATCAGATTTTAATTCCACACCAAAATCTCCAGTTTCATAAATATCCAAAATAGCTTTACCTGCCTTGATGGCGGCAGAAATTGCATTTTTCAATAAATTATCCATATAATTATATGATTAACTTTATTTTAGAAGTCTCTGTCAAAGTCATTGTTTCGTAATTCATACCAGAAATGGCAATGATACCAGGCTTTTTCCCTACCTCTAAACTACCATATTCAGAATTCACATTAAAAGTAATGGCATTTTTTAATGTATACTTTTGTAATTCGTCCAGTCCTGCTTTGTCACCCTTTAACATTTCAAACAAAGGATTTAAAACATAACATTCACGTGGCCATTTATTTTGAGCCGGAACCAATTTGATTTCCTGCGGCTTAAGATCAGATAATAGCGAGATATTATTTTGAGAAGAACTTAAAACTTTTACTCCGGAAATAACCTGACGATTTAAATATTTTTTTATTTCTTTTTCGTCTAAATCCATGATTACATCAGGAATAAAATCTAAAAATCCAGGACACAGAAAACCATTTACCAATTCCAGAGACGGTTCTTCCAGAAACTTAGCTCTTTCTCTAACATTAAAAATCAGGCCTTCATTATCAAACTCTACAACAGGGAATTTTCCAACGGAACCATCGGCTCTTAAAATATAATGAGCAGCAATTTTTCTCATCGCTCCAGCAATAAATCCTCTGACTTATCCTGTAAGATTGAATCTTCTACAAATGGTATGTATTCAAATTCAATACTTTTTATCCTGGCATTTATAACATCATCGGTATCGTGCTTTAGCATATAACCTTGAAGATTTATAATACAAAGCGAATCTTCAGATGCAATATTTACTTCTGATTTTTTACTAGCGAAAGAAACCGGTATTTTATAATTAATTGTATCACAAGTACTATCCTCATACATAGCAACAACCTCTAATTCTACATCTCTAACCATATTCCCTTTCAGAAACTGGTAAAAAGCACTAATGCGGTATCCGGCATCTTTAATAGTATCGACATCAAATTTAAACGGCACTCTTCGATCAAGACTGTCTTTATCATTAACTATGATATTCCTGTTGTCTTTATCCCAAATATTCCTGGCTTCTTTCAATGCCTTTTGACGCTCTATTTCTTCCCTGATTTCTTTAACTTCAAATTGCCATTTTGATTCCTTCTCTGTTAAAATGGCAATCACATCATCATAAACTTTGGTATACAACTCAGGCTTATTAGTATACCAGGCTACAATAGTATCAAACTTTTCTTCGGTAAGATTGTATTTTGAAAGCACTGAATGGTAACACCCATTAGATACTTCATCAATATTTTTCCTTTTTAATCTCATTTGAGATACAGCCGATTCAGTAAAATGAACATCCGCAAGAATCTGTGCGAATTCCTTTTCTTTTGGGAACCCTTTTGGAACACGATTATCCAGGTTACATCCAATAAGAAAAACCATTATATTGAGAAAAACCAATACCCTTCTCAACGGAACTTTACAATCTAGTTGACTTTTTATCATTTATCTAAAATCTAACATTCTATTAAATTTAATGACCATCGGCCTTAATCATGGTTCGAATCGTCTTCAGAAAGATAACAAAGTCTAATTTCAAAGACCAGTTGTCGATATAATCCATATCCATTTTCATCCACTCTTCAAAGGTGATCTCATTTCTACCTGACACCTGCCAGGTACATGTAATGCCGGGCTTCATCGACAATCGCCGCAACTGCCAACGTTCATACTCTTTTACCTCCTGGGGCACCGGCGGTCTTGGGCCTACAATAGACATATCTCCCATCAACACATTAAAAAACTGAGGCAATTCATCCAAACTTGTTTTTCTCAAGAACCGACCCACTTTTGTAATACGCGGATCATTTTTCATCTTAAACACGGGACCATCCATTTCATTATCTTCCATCAACTTAGCCTTAAGCTCTTCTGCATTCACCACCATAGTCCTGAATTTATAAGCATAAAATTTCCGACCTCTCAATCCCACTCTTTTTTGCTTAAAGAAAACAGGACCATCAGAAGAAAACTTCACCAATAAGGCAAGCACAATAAATACAGGTGATGCCAGGAAAATAACTAAAAAAGAAAAAACAAAATCAAATATTGCCTTGACTTTTATGGCCAGGTAATCGGTAGGTATATTGGCTATGGTCAATAAAGGCATGGTTCCATAATGATGGATATGAGCTTTACTCTTTAGCATATTAAAAAAAGGTGAGTACATTCTAAAAATCACCCCAACCTCAGAACAAACATGAGCCAGATCTTCAACCTCTCTGACATCCATATGCTCTTTAATAAAAACAACTTCATCAATTGTTTTATTTTCCAATAAGGAAGCTACATCATGATCAGTGTCTAAAATAGGAGCAATATCGCCATACGTTTTTAACAAGACTTCATCACCAATGATGCTTACAATTTGATATCCCCATTCTTTATATTTAAGAACCTGCTCAATAAAAGAAGCAGCAGTATAGTCGCCAACAATAACTATTGCTCTTGAATTCTTTCCATGTAAACGGGCGCGTTTAAAATAAGAATAGATCACTATTTTAAAACCAAACATCAAAAACAAATCTATTACTGCAAAATAAATTAATGGCTCAAAACCAATATAATACAGATTAAAAAATGAAACAGACAACCCGAGAACAGCAGTTCCGGTGATAACCATAGCTAAACAGTTAAACAAAATAGCAGAATAGGGTCTGGAACGATGAACCTGAGCCAATCGGAAATACTTACCTAACAAATACCAAAAAAGGGCAATGATAAGGTGAAGTATTATTGAATCTTTATACTTGACAAAAGAAAAATGTCCAAAATAAATAAACAAAGATGCATTGAATGAAATCCACGCTATAACTACCTCAACAAATGCCAGAAAGTTATTTACTACTTCCTCTTTTTTCTTTAACATACTGATTTTGTGTTGTTTTAAAATTTAGAGCAGAACAAAGATAATTATTTTATATTAACAATGTAATCTAATGCACTAAGGTATTATTGAACCCCATGCAGTTTCGTTGACAGTTCACAAACTTAAGAACTATACTGACCATATTACCTTTCTCCATTCTACCCTCTTACCTAAACCCTACCATTAAAAATCAAAAATCCAACAGATTACTTATCTTTGCATAATTATAATGATTAGAATGATGTAAATTACATATCTGCTTAATAAAACAAACAATTATAAATGAATTTTATAAAAACAGAAATAGAAGGTTTAACTATTATTGAACCAAAAGTTTTTGGTGATAGCCGTGGATACTTTTTTGAATCGTTTAATCAAAAGCAATTTGAAGAAAATATTGGGGTCGTAAATTTTGTTCAGGATAATGAATCCAGAAGTAGCTATGGTGTATTGAGAGGTCTTCATTTTCAAAAACCTCCGTTTAATCAAGCTAAGTTAGTCCGATGTATAGAAGGAGAAGTGCTGGATGTTGCAGTAGATCTTCGTAAAGATTCACCAACTTATGGCAAATATATTTCAGTGATTCTTTCTGATGAAAATAAGAGACAGTTTTTTGTTCCCCGGGGATTTGCTCATGGATTTGTAGTTCTTAGCAAATCTGCTATTTTTTCTTATAAGGTGGATAACTGGTATGCTCCAGATCACGACTCGGGAATAGCTTGGAATGATCCCAACTTAAATATCGACTGGCACATAGATCATAAGGATGTATTATTGTCAGAAAAGGATAAAGAGTTGAAAAAGCTAAGTGAAACTGAGGTGCCGTTTTAGCGATAGTGCAAGAAGGAGACCTGGCGACAGGGAGATAGGAGATGAAGGGGTAAAGCTATGTGGCCGAACGGAAAAAACAAATAAGACAGGAGATGACAAAATAAACAATCGCCAATTCGCACCAACGCAACATCGCTAATTCGTAAAAAAAAATCATATTATTAAAAACCACAGCTATCAACATAAAAAATGTCAAAAACAAAAAACATATTAATCACAGGCGGAGCAGGATTTATAGGCTCACATTTAGTAAGGTTATTTGTAAATAAATACCCTGAGTACAATATCATTAACCTTGATGCATTAACTTATGCCGGAAACCTGGAAAACCTCAAGGATATTGAAGACAAGGAAAATTACACTTTTGTAAAAGCTGACATCTGCGACTTTGAAACAATCCAGAAAATATTTTCTGATTATAATATTGATGGAGTCATTCACCTGGCTGCAGAATCACACGTTGACCGTTCTATAAAAGATCCTTTTTCATTTGCTCAGACTAATGTAATGGGAACATTATCTTTATTGCAGGCTGCTAAACACTATTGGGTTGGCAATTTTGAAGGTAAACTTTTTTATCATGTCTCAACAGATGAAGTATATGGCTCATTAGGCGAAGAGGGTTTCTTTACCGAGGATACAAAATACGATCCGCACTCTCCTTATTCGGCATCTAAAGCTTCTTCTGACCATTTTGTCAGAGCTTTTCACGATACTTTCGGATTACCTACTGTTATCTCAAACTGTTCAAACAACTACGGATCATATCAGTTTCCTGAAAAATTAATTCCTCTTTTTATTAACAATATAGTTAACAACAAACCTCTGCCCGTATATGGAAAGGGTGAGAATATTCGTGACTGGTTATTTGTTGAGGATCATGCGAGGGCTATTGATGTTATCTTTCATAACGGCAAGCTTGGTGACACATACAACATTGGCGGTTTTAACGAATGGAAGAATATAGACCTGATTAAAGTTATGATCAAAACCGTGGATAAACTTTTAGGAAGAGAAGAGGGTTCTTCTGAAAAGTTAATTACCTATGTTACCGATCGTGCCGGTCATGATTTACGATATGCCATCGACTCTACCAAACTAAAGAACGAATTAGGTTGGGAACCTTCATTACAATTTGAGGAAGGAATTGAAAAAACGGTGAAGTGGTATCTTGAAAATGAAGAATGGCTTAAAAATGTTACTTCGGGAGATTACCAGAAGTACTACGAAGATCAGTATACAAGATAAGCCCCTCTCAATCTCCCCCGACTGGGGGAGGATTAAAAGCCCCTCTCATTCTCCCCAAAGGGGAGAGGCTGATTTACAGCACGTTTAAAAAGAGCAAATGGTAAACTGACAGATGTAGCAGAAGTAAGCTCTTAGTTGCTAGTTCTTAGGCGTTAGGCCATAGTATTTCAGGTTGCAACATTTACGCAGCAAATACCAATTCGTGTTAATTAGCGTTAATTCAATTTTTATTCGTAATCATTCGTTGTAATTAACAATTTAACTTGACATTATTAGGTATTGTTGAACTCCTTTGTCGTTTCGATACCATTCGCATTCATAATAATTCGTATTAATTAGCGTTAATTCGATGACAAAAAAAACATTGCGCAGCAATAAATAATCAGATGACTATTACTGAGTTGTTAATTCGTCGAGTTGTTGAGTTGATGAATTGATTATGGATTAGGGATTAAAAATTAGCTCGCAGAGTAAACAAAATTTCATGATGAAAACTAAAATCCGTAAGGATTTGTCTTTGCGATTTCGCTTTAAGGAGTTTGAATCTTTATTTTAAAAGTTATTTCCGGTTTTGCGGGCTTTGCGAGAAAAACAGAAGTTAAAAGTTGAAAGTTGAAAGTCAAAAGTCCTGGTTTTCTGCTGCATATATCCTAAAGAGTGGTACTATTACTAGGTCAATAGGTTAATAGATCAATAGGTCGTTAGGTTATTAACTGACAGATGTAGGCGAAGAAAGTACTTAGTTCTTAGCATTTAGCTCTTAGTTCTTAGGCAACAATATTTCAGGTTGCAACATTTGCGCAGCAAATAACAATTCGTATTAATTAGCTGTAATTCAATTTTTATTCGTAATCATTCGTTGTAATTAACAATTTAACTTGACATTATTAGGTATTGTTGAACTCCTTTGTCGTTTCGATACTATTCGCATTCATAATAATTCGTATTAATTAGCGTTAATTAGATGACAAAAAAAACATTGCGCAGCAATAAATAACAAAAAAGGTTCAAGTTAAAAACTTGAACCTTTGCTAAAAAGCTGAACTTATTTAGTTTTTTATCTTACTAAATTCTATACTACTTTGAGTCTGTCCATAAAATCTGATAACTTCTTTACGCTTATTTCGAAAACAGTCATTTACAACAGTAAACTCCCTGATTTTCAAAATTGCGCAAGCCTTGTTCCCGAACTTTCAGAACAAGACTCTCAAAAACTTTGACATTATAGACAGGCTCTACTTAACAGAAGTATACCATTGATACATCTTATCTATTCCTTCCTCGATATCAATTTTATGATGCCAGCCTAAATCATGAATTTTTGAAGGATCAGTTAGTTTACGCATAGTTCCGTCAGGTTTTTCAGAATTAAAGTACAAATCTCCTTTGAAACCCACTGTAGCTTTAATGGTTTCTGCCAATTGTTTAATAGAAATTTCTTTCCCTGTGCCTATATTAATATGCGTATTTATTATTTCCTTATCACTCTCGTATGTATCTTTAAAATCAATCTTCTCCATTGCATACACACAGGCAGAAGCCATTTCTTCTGACCATAAAAATTCTCTCATGGGAGTACCTGTCCCCCATATTTCTATAGAAACAAGCCCCCCCTCGGTCCCCCCATTAGGGGGAAACTTGATACCATACTTGCATAGAATATCACCTATTTCGTTTTCTGAATTCTTTCCTGAGATTCCTTCAATAGGCCTTTTATTAAGATCATGTCTTACTGCATCCCAATCGTTTTGCTCCAAACATTTGCCTAAATGGATCTTACGTACCAAGGCCGGTAAAACATGGGACTTTTCTAAATCAAAATTGTCGTTTGGACCATATAAGTTTGTTGGCATAACAGAAATAAAGTTTGTACCATACTGAATATTATATGACTCACACATTTTAATGCCGGCAATCTTAGCAATAGCATAAGGTTCATTGGTATACTCCAAAGGAGAAGTTAACAAACAATCCTCTTTCATTGGCTGAGGGGCTTCTTTAGGATAAATACAAGTTGACCCTAAAAACAACAATTTCTTGACTCCCGATTTATAAGCCTGATGAATCACATTATTCTGAATCATCAGGTTTTCATATATAAACTCACCCCTGTAAGTATTATTAGCAACAATACCGCCGACTTTTGCTGCAGCCAGTATAACATATTCAGGTTTTTCCTGTTCAAAAAATAACTTAACAGCCAAGGCATCTCTTAAATCCAGCTCAGAACTACTTCTTCCAATTAAATTTGAGTATCCTTTTTCTGTTAATATCTTCCAGAGAGCTGAACCAACAAGTCCTTTATGGCCAGCCACGTATATTTTACTTGTATATTCCATATACATGCTAATTTTTCGAATTCATACTGATTTTTATAAAAACCTCCAACAGCTTTTATTTCAAGAACAACTTTGTCATAACATAAAAATCAGCAATATAGTATTTACTTAAAGCTTTACCATCATAATAGATAGTTAATTTCTTTTGCCTTTCATAAGGAATATTTTGCTTCTTAAATTCTATTTCCAAAGCCTCTTGATAAACAGCTTCAAGAAAACCTGGACCTAATTGAGAATGAACGTTAAAACAAGCCCCGATAATGTTATAACTTTCATCCTTAAATATTATCTCAGCCATACATAAAAATCCGGTTAATTCGCTTTAATAATTCGAACAATTCGCTATCCTATTCGCAAAGAATCACGCAAATTCGCAAAGATTATAAACCATTTACAATTCGATGAATTCCATCTTTAAATAGTTTTGTATTAAAATTGATTAATAATCCAAGTTTCAATCCACTAAGTCGCAAATATGTTAAAGTTTGAGCAAAATGTACAGGCGCTAATTGTTCTAGTGACTTAATTTCAATAATGAGTTTATTCTCAATCAATAAGTCTAACCTATAGCCAGTTTCAAGTTTAATCTCCTTATAAATAAAGGGCATCGGCACCTGTTGTTCAACTTTTAATCCATTTTCAATCAAATCATAAGCTAAAGCACTTTCATAGGCTGATTCCAACAATCCTGGACCAACTTTTTTATGTAGATTATAAGCTATATCTACAACAATTTTCGCTATTTCATTTTCATGCATTTCTTTGCGTCTTAACTTAGCGAAATCTCTTTGCGTTATTGGCGTGAACTTCTACTCAAAGTAGTTTAAAGTCTCATACCCGCCTTCTCTCAAATACTTATCCTTTTTCATCAATTTCACATCCGACTGCATCATATCCTTAACCAAGCCAGCTAAATCATACTCCGGTTCCCAACCTAACTTTTCTTTCGATTTGGTTGGATCACCAATTAACAAATCAACTTCTGTAGGACGGTAATAAGCCGGGTCTACTTTGACCACTTCTTTACCAATTTCTACATTGAATTCCGGATTTGAACATGATTTGATCACAGCCACTTCATTTTCTCCTTCTCCGGTAAATTCAAGCTCAATACCAACCTCACCAAAGGCCATTTTAACAAAATCACGAACTGTCGTAGTCACCCCGGTTGCAATAACGTAATCCTCAGCTTTCTCTTGTTGAAGAATTAACCACATAGCCTTTATATAATCTTTGGCATGTCCCCAGTCTCGCTTGGAATTCATATTACCTAAATACAAACAATCTTGCATTCCTAAAGCAATTTTTGAAACGGCACGTGTAATCTTTCTTGTTACGAATGTTTCTCCACGTAAAGGACTTTCATGATTAAATAAGATACCATTACAGGCGAAAATATCATAGGCTTCTCGGTAATTTACCGTAATCCAGTATGCAT
>CAXXLC010000032.1:0-99394 GCA_963677345.2 uncultured Saccharicrinis sp. | reverse complement strand
TAACCTCCTCTTTACTTTATTTAAACAGAAACATCATTCTTCTTTGCATATCAGGTACGCCAATCAGATTATTAATATAATCTTCTTTATAATTTAAAGTTCCTTTCTGAATATAACCTTTCCCCCACGGCATTCTGGTTCCCCATGAACCCGACATGATACTTTTAGAAAAATCATTAACCACAACAATTGTATGTACACCAACTGTCACAATAAAAGACTTATATGATTTAGCTTCATTCAATGATTCTGCAATATTATCTTTAGTCAAAACAATTGACTTGACAGCTTGCTCATAGGCTAATTTGTTAATACTGGAAATCGGAGAACTTTCATTAAGCTCTGTCAAATCAACTGAAATAACACCTTCAGTTAAATTCATAATTAATTCAGGTTTATGCTCCTGAGAGAGTCCAACTACTGATACAATTAAAAAAAAGAGACTTGTAAATAATAATTTAATACACATATATATAAATAACAGTTCTAAAAATTACACAATTTTAAATTCATCCCTGTAGCAATCTCACAAGGTACAAAAATCATTAATCAACACCATCAATTCATTCATCACGCTATTTACGCATTTAGTCAAACTTTGTTACATATCAGTCGCTTTATTCCTGTTAAATATTTGTCGCCAATAGTCAAATTATACAATACAAAGCATCATATCATCTTCATTAAACACTGCAGCTAACTACCTGTATTTTTTGTGATTAATACAATTGAACGACATTTATATTTCAGTAATAAATAACATTGATTCATTAAACAACAAAAATGAGCAATTCATCAAAACACTGAAACTTAATAACCACACATTCAGTTAAATATTAAAAAATTAACTATTAATTTGCAGCATTAGAATAAATTTAACTACAATTCAAATAATTAACTATGAAGAAGATAAATCTTACGTTTCTGACAGTTTTATTGCTGTTAACCTTCTCTAACTGCCAACAAGACTCTATAACAGATACCGGTACTGAAGATGATTTTACCGAAATTGGCAACCTACTCATCAATAACAACAATCAGCTATCAAGAATCAACTATAAAGATGAGATTGTTCCCATCGTGGAAACAAGCTCTTCGGCAAACCTAAAAAGCACAGACGATTATAATGAAATAGACCTGACCAAAAATTATGTATTTAAATTAAAAGCAGAAGTGGCTTCTCCTGTTTTTAACAACAATACGTTACAAGCTTCTCATGTTACTATTAACAACAAATACGCCTTTGTAGCATACAATACTCAAGGCTCTAAATGGCTTGGTGGAATAGAAATATTTGATGTTTCGGATGTGAAAAATCCGGCAATTATATCAAGTGCTATTCTCGATAACATTGATGTAAGTGCCATTGATTACTATGATAAGAAAATTTATATAGTTGGAGCACGAGGTGATTATATGGAAGCCGGGTATACCTCTCCAGCATTTCTGGAAATTATCTCTTTAACTGAAACAATGTCTTTTGAGAGAGTTGATACTATTATAGATATCCCTTCTTATGCCGGTACTGATATTAAAGTAGTGGATGGACGTATTTATACAACCAGCGGTTCAGATGGTGGACTTACTGTTTTTGATGCTGATTACAATATTATAAGCTCTGCGATGATTACCGATGTTCGTTCTGTTGATTCAAATTGCGAAAACCTTTATGTATTGCAAGGGCAGGAAGGAAGAGTAAATGTTTTTAGTCTTTCTGACATGATTTACAAGGAAACTTATACTATTGGGGGCGCTAATACTCCTGAATCTAAATCTGAGATTGCAGCAACCAACGACTACATTTTTACTGCCCTCAACGAAGGAGGTCTTTCTGTACTAAATTTAGATGGCACTATAAAACAAAATATTCCAAGGCCAGAAACACCAGAAGGTTCATTGGACGAAAACAACGTAACCAATAGCGTATCTGTTAATGGCGACCTGGTTTTAATAGGAAATGGTGAATCTGGCGTTTATATCGGTGGACTTATTAAAGAAAACAATGATAATGTAAGTATGTTGGGTGCAATGCAATTTAACGACTATCAATCTACCAACTTTGTTGAATCAAAAGACAGTCTTATTTTTGTAGCCTCAGGACTAGGAGGATTAAAAATTCTTGCCATAAGTATTGACGAAGGAGTACCTGATGATATTGAACCAACCAAACCATGCGAAACTCTGATAGATAAAATTTCAGAACTATTTCCTCCTGGGGAAGATGCAAGAAATATCCATGGAGATCTTTTTAGCGAAACTGCAAAATTAAACATCCACGTTAAGGAGGAAACACCGGTATATGTTACATTTATTGACGAGGGCGCAGGCTGGAAGAATACTTTTGGATACTACACATACCAGGAAAACAATCCTCCTCAATGTATAGATGATATTGAACAACATATTATTTTCCCGAATGTATCAAAAGTAGGAGAAGGTGGTGGCCTTGATTTTGGGGATCGCATACAACTAGGTGATGGTAGTTTTCCTGCCGGAACAGTGATTGGATTTTACATCGTTGCCCAAGGATGGAAAAACGGGCTTACGGTTAATGGCTGCTACACACACTACACAAACAAGGAATTCAACAATCATCAAAAGCAACAATCAACCCTTTTTCTAAGTAGTGATTGTGATGACATTGTATTAACCTTTGAAGACATAAAAGCCGACACCTATTCTTGCGATCACGATTTCAATGATATTATTTTAACGATAAAAGACACGAAAGACATGAGTATACCTAACACAAAATTAGATATTTCAGATCTGCCAAGAAAATAGACAGTACTTTATTACATATGAAACAAATGTGTTAAAAATTGACATATTCAATATACCAATTAAAAAGCAAACTATATTACATCAATATTTAATATGGCCGGGGGCATACGTCCGGCCATTGTTAACTTATGCCTGCAGGTTACACAACCTTTGCATCCGGGATAACAGGCTTGAAATAAAAATAAAAAAGTCAGGTAACCATAAGCTACCCGACTTTTAATATTTTTAAAAGAATGAAACTCTAACCTATAAATACTCAGAATTATTTTACCGTTACCTTCAATGGATTTTGTATTTTGAGAGCAAATTCAGCTAAATAAGCCTCCCATGCATCTTTACTTGCAAATTGTTTGCTTTCGCTCCATGCAAAACCTGCATAATACTCCACTTTACCATCAATAACTTTAAGATGCAACAATACATTACTATGATCTTTAACATCAGAATCAATGCGAGTATATCCAGCATAATATTTAGGATCCATAACAATTGCATTTCCTAATTCGTTTCCAAAATAAGGAGCATAATAATCAGCAAAAACAGAAGTAGTATCAACCGTTAATTCACCATCATTTTCATGTAAAGTAACACCTGTTGTTAAAACATCAGTTCCCTTAACATCTACCGTAATTTTTGTCAGGTTAGAGCCTAAATCAATTGAAATAGTTTTTTGCTCCTGAACCTCAATATCTGCAGCTCCATAAGGATCATAACTTAATACAAATTTTGTTTGAACTGGCCCATTTAACAACACTTGTGAAGCGGTGAAATTAACTGACTGAACAAGTGAATCATTTATCATGACTCCAGTTCCTCCAGCACCTAATCCCGGACCTACATGGTAATTATCTAAACCTTCACCTCTATCGTTATGATAATACATAGGATCATCAAGATAACCCTTGTACCATTTATCAATAACAGAATAATCCACTTTTTTTAACCAACAATCCAGTCCGCCAGAAATTCCACCTCCCGGTTTCCCTTCTTCTGCTAATTTTTTCAAAGCAGGGCCATACATTCTAAATGCCACCTTATCATTTTCCCATGTAAAGTCATCATAACGCTCAGGAACAAAGCGGCCAAATGTTTTAACTTCTGTTGACGGTAATGTTGTAGCACCCACTTTAACTGTATAATCCTTAGATTCACCAGCCTTTAAATCAGCCTGAAACAAAATCGCTTCAAAAGATTTATCGAAATTTTCATCAACTAACTGGCTGCGAATTTCTGAGCCTGTTGCGTTATCAATTACAATAAACTGATCAGAGGCAGAAGCTAATGCTCCAAGATCTATTTTTACAGTTTCTAAACCTCTATCTATATTTAAAGGATTAGTTACAGAAACCGTTAAAGAATTCTGGCTGCCAGTACAAGCACAAAATGCAGCCAGAAAAAATATCATATAAGAATAAATAAAAATCTTTTTCATTGAGAATTAGATTTCATTTTCTCCTTTTACGTATCCAAAATTTGCTAAAATACCACCATCTACATAAAGGATATGACCATTAACAAAGTCAGCTGCTTTAGAAGATAAGAACAAACAGGCATTACCTACATCTTCTGGTTCTCCCCATCGTCCTGCAGGAGTACGAGTCATTACCAAATCGTTAAACGGATGTCCGTTAACACGGATAGGAGCTGTTTGAGAAGTAGCAATATAACCAGGACCAATTCCGTTAATTTGCACATTATATTTAGCCCACTCACAAGTCATGTTTTCTGTTAATAATTTTAAACCACCTTTTGCAGCTGCATAAGCAGAAACATTTTGACGACCATAAACACTCATCATAGAACACATGTTAATGATTTTTCCCTGACGACGCTCAATCATACCAGGAGCAATACGTTTTGCAACAATAAGAGGAGCTACTAAGTCAACATCAATAACTTGTTCAAAATCTTTAATTGGCATATCTAAAATAGGTACACGCTTAATAATACCCGCATTGTTTACCAGGATATCAATAGGCCCCACCTCTTTTTCTATGATACTAACTCCTTTATCAACTTCCTCTTCACTACAAACATTAAAGTTTACAGTAAAAACATCGATACCATCTTTAGCGTATTCAGCTTTAGCTTCAGCTAATTTTTCATCATTTAAATCGTTAACACAAAGTTTAGCACCGGCTTTAGCTAACATTTTACCGCAAGCCATACCAATTCCGTGAGTTCCTCCTGTTACAAGAGCTACTTTACCAGAAAGATCAAATAATTCGTTTATCATTTTTTGGATATTTATTTTGTTACTAATCTGTTATATTAACCTCATCACAAAAATTGATGAGGTTTATTGTTTCATGCTTATTTCAATTCGTTAGGTTGACGAACATCCATATCGCCATAATCCAGGTTTTCGCCGGCCATACCCCAAATAAAGATATAGTTTGAAGTACCTGCAGCACTGTGAATACTCCATGATGGAGAAAGAACTGCTTCTTCATTTTTCATCCAAATGTGACGAGTCTCATCTGGCTGTCCCATAAAGTGACATACAGCTTGGCTCTCTGGAACTTCAAAATAGAAATAAGCCTCCATTCTACGATTATGAGTATGAGCTGGCATTGTATTCCAGACACTACCCGGTTTCAATGCAGTCATACCCATTTGCAACTGACAAGTAGGTACCACTTCTTTAACAATTAACTGGTTAATTTGACGCTCGTTAGAAGTTTCTAAAGAACCTAATTGTAAAACATTAGCATCTCCAAGAGTTACATGTTTTGAAGGGAATGCTTTATGAGCAGGAGCTGAGTTAATATATAAATGAGCAGGTTTTGCAGCATCTGCTGATTCAAAAACAACATCTTTAACACCTTGACCAAGGTATAAAGCCTCTTTATATTTTAATTCGTAAACCACACCATCAGCAGTAATTTTTGCATCACCACCAACGTTAATAATTCCCATTTCGCGACGAGCTAAAAAGTACTCTGCTTTTAACTCCTCATAAGTATCCAATTTAATTGGCTTATCAGTAGGTACAGCTCCACCTACAATATATCTGTCGTAAAAAGAATATACCAGGTTAATTTCACCAGGCACCATTACTTTTTCAATTAAAAACTCTTTTCTGATACGTGTTGTATCATAACTTTTTACATCCTCAGGATGTACTGCATAACGTACTTCTAAACTCATGTCTATTACTTTTAAAAGTTAATATTTATTTTTTGATGATTCTCTTTCTTTAAACTCCACTGGCACTACACGCTCAATATTATGCAAATTGCCATTAATAGCATCTATCATTTCCTGAGCAGCAATACGGCCAACCTGTCGTCCGTCTTGTTCAATGGATGATAATGAAGGATGTAACATTTCAGCAAATGGTTCATTTCCAAAGCCGACTAAACCAAAACTCGCAGGAAAATCCACATTCATATCTTTTAGACCTTCAAAAACCCCAAATGCTGCATAATCACCAGCGCAAAAAACGGCATCAATCTCCTTTTCTTTTATCACTTTGTGTATAGTTTCAAACCCTGCATCTCTTGTAATTATATCCTCCAAAATCAAGGTCTCATCCACATCGCCCAAGGTATCTGAAATAGCCTTTTTATATCCCTGAATACGTTCATCGTAGACATTAATATTTTTATTACCCGAAAAATGCGCAATTCTTTTAAACCCGGATTTTAACAAATGACTTGTTGCCAGGTAAGCTCCTGTTATATTATCATTAACAACCTTAGGTCCTTTAAGGTTTTTACAAACCCTATCAAACTGAACCAATGGAACATTAGCGTCAACAACTCCTTGCAAATGATCTACAGTTGTTGTTTCTACAGATAATGAAAGTATGATTCCCCCTACTCTATTCCTCATTAGCGAGTGTACAGCCTTAATTTCCGATTCTAACTCTTCATGGCTTTGCATGATTAAAAGACTATATCCCGCCGGGTTTAAAATTTCTTCTACACCACTAATGATATTACTAAAGAAATGACGATTAATTCTAGGAACAACCATTCCTATTAAATCTGATGTCCCTTTCCGTAATGATGATGCCATCAAGTTTGGTTGATACCCCATTTCCTTTGCCAGCTTTTTTACTTTATCCCTGGTAGCCTGACTTACCCTATGATTGTCGGCTAAAGCCCTGGAAATTGTGGATGGAGTAACCCCCATTTTTTTTGCAATATCATTAATAGTAACCTTCTTCATCCAATTTATTTTGCCCAAAAATACAAACGATTGCGCAAAAATACAAACGATTGCACATTTTTAACAACAGTTTCAAACAAACAATTACTAAAGGATTATCATATAGAATATTACAATACAAAAAAGCGCAACAAAAACACGAATTCCTGTTGCGCTTTACATTATATAAAGATTAGAATAAAAACTAAGCTATTTTGACTTGATACTAATCGTTTTTGCCTTGATCCCCTTACCATAAACTTTAAGACCAATATCCCCAGGCTCATCAGATGATTGAACCAAAACAACTAATTTACCACTAAAAGCTTTCATAGTTGGCAAATGAAATTGCTCCAAAGATGTAGCATCACCATTACAAGCTGCCCTGTAGCAACCTTTTCCACTTACCTTAAAGTTTAGCTGATTATCTGCCTTAGGACATAAGTTACCATCCTTATCGACTACTGAAACGGTAACATAACTAATATCCTTTCCATCAGCATTGAGAACAGACCGATCTGCCGACAACTCAATGTGATCCGGAGCTCCTGCAGTATGAATTTCTTTTTCAGCAACAGGTTTATCTTTATCATCATAAGCTATTACTTTAATTGTTCCAGGTTCATACTTCACATCCATCCACATTAAACGATATCTATTCTGTTTTGTAGTATTATTCTTTTCTTGCACACCCTGACTTTTACCGTTTACAAAAAGTTCTGCCTTGTTATAGTTGGTATAAACAAAAACAGGAGTCACCTCTCCTTCTCGGCCTTCCCAGTTCCAATGAGGCAATATATGTAGGGTTTCCTCATCTTTATTCCAACGACTCCTGTACCAATAAAATCTATCTTTTGGCAAACCTCCTAAATCACAGATTCCAAAATAGGAACTTCTCGAAGGCCATTGAGTATCATAAGGAGTTGGTTCGCCAAGGTAATCAAATCCAGTCCATACAAACTCTCCAATAACCCAATCTTTGTCATCCTGCAAAACAGCATCATCATCAGGCAGGTTACTCCAGCTACAATACTCAAAATCATATGAAGAGCATTGTCCATCCTCGTACATTGCATTACTCTTTTTTTCAACAGGAAATTTATAAACGCCTCTGGAACTAACTGTAGAAGCAGTTTCTGAACCTAATACAAATCCTTGAGGAAAACGATCGTAAGCCTCCTCATATAAATGTACCCTGTAGTTTAATCCGGGTATATCCATAATTGCACCAAAACCACTGGACATCACTGCTTTTACCTGATCCATACCTACAGTAACCGGTCGTGTAGGATCTTCTCTGTGAAATATTTCCTGAAGCATTTTAGCTCTCTTTACACCAACACTCCCATGTTGATCCGGAACCTCATTACCTGAACTCCACATTACAATACATGGATGATTACGTGTAGCTCTTACCAGGTTTACTACATCCTTCTCTGCCCACTCATCAAAGTAAAGGTTATAGCCATTTTTTACTTTTGGTTTTGCCCATTCATCAAAACTTTCAGCCAGAAACAAAAACCCCATTTCATCACATAATTCCAACTGCTCAAAAGAGGGCATATTATGAGATGAACGGATTGCATTACACCCCATATCCTTTAATATAGTCAACTGGCGTTTTAATGCAGCTTTATTAATAGCTGCTCCAAGCGGACCTAAGTCATGATGCAAACAAACACCTTTAAACTTTGTCACCTTACCGTTTAATTCAAATCCTTTTTGAGCACTATATTTTATACTTCTGATTCCAAAACGTATTATTTGCTCATCCTTTAAATCTTCTTTTTGAAATAATTTTAATGTTGCAGTATAAAGAACAGGCGTTTCAGGACTCCATAGTTGTGGATTTGCAACAGCAATATTTTGCTCAACAGTATGACCAAAGACCTGATCACTCTTTTGGGTAGCAACAATATTTCCATTACTATCTTTAATTACAGTTTCAACATAAACATTATCACCATTTACCTCCGATTTAATGTTAACTTTAGCTATAGATGCATCAATATATGGTGTAGTAATGAAAGTTCCCCATTGTTCAAAACAATTTTCATCCTTTACAATTACCTGAACTTTCCGATACAAGCCAGCACCAGGATACCATCGCGAAGCTTTTTCCTTATTTTCTATTCTTACTGCTAAATAATTATCTGATTGCGGGTTAATGTAATTTGTTATATCAAAATAAAAATAACTGTAACCATATGGCCGGTATCCAACTTTAGTTCCATTTACAAAAACTTGTGCATTACTCATTGCGCCATCAAATGAAAGCAATACCTTTTTACCCTTTTGATAGTCAGGAACCTTAAATGTGGTACGATACCATCCTACACCAATATGAGGTAATGCCCCCGTTCTTCCATATTTTTCGGTAGCTTTCTCTTCTTGATTTTGCACTATCTGTACTGTTTGTTTATCAATCTCTTTATCAAATGGTCCATAAATAGCCCAATCATGCGGAACAGATACATTTTCCCATTTTTTATCATTAAAATTAACTTTTTCAGCACCTGCAATGTCTCCTTCCTTAAATTTCCAATTGTCAGACAAAGAGAAAACTGTGCGACATTCATTTTGTGCAAAAACTCCAATGCTTAAACAAAAGCAAGCAATTACAAATCGTAACTTATTCATATACTAATAATAATTTTCATTTACTCAGAACTCATTAAAACTACAGATGATCTATAATATCGACAATCTCTTATATTAGATATCATCCAGCAAAGGAATATAGTTTTATTTAAATGCAAGCAAATATCTAAATATAATATGAAAATATCGCATCCTTTTCCTTTAAAAACATATTTATGGTTATATTATAATTAGTGATACGCACTAAATTTAAATTATTTAATAAATACATATCAAATATCTCACAAAACTATAGATGATCATTAAATATCACTTAATATATAACACCTGCCAGATCTATAGATACACCAATACCTAATTATAGTTATTAAAATAGCCATTTGGGAGCGAAAAGGAAGGTTTTTCATTAATTAGAACAAATAAATGCCAATAAAATACCTAACAATTGGTATTTAAGACCTCGGTATCTGAATCTATATTTGCCGAATTTAAGTAAAACAACTATAATGATTCATAAAACTGCCATTAAAGGGTGTATCCTAGGCATATGTACTTATGCTTTATTCTCATGTTCAAATAGTAATGATGAAGAAACAACTTACAAATTAACAGGAGAGTCAGCTGGAGGAGAAACTACAGTATACATTAGTAACAGTCAAGCTTTTGGAACTCCTGCCCCAAACTTATCTGAAGAAAATTTAAAAAAACATCTGGATGGGGACAAAGCCTTTGAAGCTATTTTTGTTTCCAGTCCGGCACAAACCCATGGTGGTCTTGGTCCTGTTTTTAACAACACATCTTGTAACGCTTGTCATCCTTCAGATGCAAGGGCTTCTGTACCAACAAATATTAATTCACTCAGCGGTTTCTTTTTTAGAATAAGTATTGCCGGTGAAGATGAAAATGGAGGACCTAATCCAGTTCCCGGGTTTGGAACTCAGCTTCAGCATCAATCGCTATTTGGCTATGAACCTGAAGGCCTTATGGCACGTGTTTATGAAACAATTGAGGTTACTTTAAGTGATGGTGTTATTGTTGAACTACAACACCCCGCTTACTCAATCATCAATCCTTACATCCCATTATCGGAAGATGTTATGATTTCACCAAGAATTGGGATGCCTGTATTTGGTTTAGGATTGTTAGAGACTATAACAGACGAAGATATATTAGCTAATGCTGATGAATTTGATACTGATAAAGATGGAATTTCCGGTAAGCCAAATTACGTATGGGATGCTGTTACAGAGAGTGTTAAACTGGGACGTTTTGGATGGAAGGCTGGAGCTGCCAGCATTTTGGCTCAATCTGCAGGTGCATATAGTGGCGATATGGGATTAACCACCAGCGTTCACCCTGTTGAATCTTCTTATGGTCAAAGTAACGGTACTACAGAATCCGGAGTTATTGAAGTATCTGATGAAGAATTGAATGCTGTAGCTTTTTATTGTCAAACATTAGCTGTTCCTGCAGCCAGAAACTTAGATGATGATCAGGTTATTCAGGGAAGTAAGATATTTGAAAAGATAGGATGTGCTAAATGTCATGTACCCTCTTTTACTACAGGGGTTAATGAGAATATAGCAGAGATTTCGAACCAGACGATTTATCCATATACTGATATGTTATTACACGATATGGGTGAAGCTTTAGCCGATAACAGACCTGAATTCCAAGCCTCTGGTACAGAATGGAAAACACGCCCATTATGGGGAATCGGATTAACCAGTGTAACCAGTGGACACACAAGCTTTTTGCACGATGGTAGAGCCAGAAACTTAACCGAAGCAATCTTGTGGCATGGCGGTGAGGCTGAGTCTGTTAAAAATGATTTTATTGATCTCTCAACGGATGATAGAGAAGCATTATTAGCTTTTGTAAATGCATTATAACATATGTTTTTTAATAATTCTCCCATCACCTATCCCTAATATTAGGGATACACTTAGTTTACCCATCATTGGGGATTGATGCTCATTTCAAATATCAATTGCTTTGCAATGTGATTAGATACAATTCACCAGGTATTATCACATACAATCATGAAATAAATATAATAAGCAATTAATATGAAAACTTGTCTTAAACTTTTTACCTCTTTGTCATTTATCTTCATTATCACAATGAATGTATGGGCACAAGATGACTTTACTCAATACAGGTTTGGAGGATATGGAGAAATTTTGTTCCAAAGAATGGATTATAGTGCCGACAGATATAGTGATCCTACTGGAGCTTTGCCGGAAACCAGAGCCTCGATAACATTACCTCGTGTGGTATTCTCTTTTGATTACAAATTTTCAGATGATTTGATTCTGGGTTCTGAAATTGAATTTGAATATGGAGGAACAGGCTCTGCGCTAGAATTAGAGTATGAAGAAGCGGGTGAATATGAAATGGAAGTTGAAAAAGCCGGCGAGGTTATGCTTGAGCAATTACACCTTACAAAAATATTCAATCCTTACTTAAGAGCTACTGTTGGACATATGATTATTCCTGTTGGAATAACAAACCGTCAACATGAATCTATTATGTATTTTGGAACAGTACGACCCGAAAGTGAAACATCAATTATTCCTTTAACATGGCACGAAACAGGTATCGCTATTCATGCAAACTATAAAAGATGGAATGCCTCTTTATACCTTGTAAATGGCCTGGATGCAAATGGATTCTCTTCTGCATACTGGATACGCGATGCTAAACAAGGAATATTTGAAAATGTAAAAATGACAGATCCTGCATTTGTTTATCGTATTGAAAATAAATCCATCCGTAATCTTCGCTTAAGTACTTCCGGATATATTGGTAACAGTACAGGAAACACTCAGAAGCCGGAGAAAATGAAAGACCTTAAAGGCCGTGTTACCATATTCTCTGGCGATATAGATTACAATAACTCTAAACTAATCATTCGCGCTAATGCTATTTATGGTGATTTAAGTGATTCATACGAGATTTCGTTAATTAACAAAAATATCTCTCAGGATATCCAATACCAAAGAACCAATGTGGCAAAGAATGCCCTTGCCTATGGTGCCGAATGCGGTTATGTTTTCAGAGTTAACAAAGAAGGTTCTAAAATAATTCCTTTTGTGCGCTACGAGTACTACAACTCTATGGAGAATACTGCATATGATATGTTTGCTGATGCCAGATATAAAAGAGATATTATGACTGCAGGTTTTAATTACTTCTTAAATCCTAAAGTAGCTTTCAAAGCAGACTATAGCCATCGACGTATTGCGATGGGCGACTACAATTCTGAAAATACCCTGGGTCTTGCTTTGGTATATACAGGATGGTTCCTTCAAAAATAAAACTTACAACCATAATATTTTAAACTGATTGTATAATAATAAACCTATATATGAAACAAGCCATGATAATAAACTTCTAACCAGGAGATCATTATTTGGCGAGTTCCATAGAACCATTAAAAAACAAATTTTAGACGTATGAAAAGATTATACTGGATTTTTGCTTTATGCTTGATATTATTCAATGCATGTTCTGACGATAGTGGAACAATTTCTGAAGAAGACCTGGAAACAACCGATTATTCTTCGCTATTATCCGACTATGTTGATTATACTGTAGTGACTACGTATGCCGAGATGAAAGATAAGTCGATGTTACTATTAGACGCTGTTGAAGCATTTAACGAAAGTGGTAGTCAGTCTGATATTAATTCGGCTTGTGAATATTGGAAACAAACTCGTAAACCTTGGGAATGTAGTGAATCATTTTTATTCGGACCTGCTGCCAGCAAGAGTTTAGATCCATTATTGGATTCATGGCCTTTGGATCAGGCTCAGTTGGATCAGGTATTAAGCAGTAATCAAACATTAACTGCAGACTATGTACGAGATGCCTTAGGTGCGGTATTAAGAGGTTTTCATACTATTGAATATCTTTTATTCAGAGATGGTGAAGCTCGTAATGCCGGCGATGTAACAGATCGCGAAAAAGAATATCTGGTTGCTGTTTCTGAAGTTTTACGTGATGACTGTATTACTTTATGGGCTTCCTGGGCAGGTGTTGAAGATGGCTCTACTGAGGCAACTATTCTTGAAGAAATCGAAGTTGAAATAGACTCTCCTTATGCTGATGTTATTAAAAATGCAGGTAATGCAGGGAGTGTTTATTTATCACAGACCGATGCTGTGGACGAAATTTTATTAGGAATTATTGGTATTGCTGATGAAGTTGCTAACGCTAAAATTGCAGATCCTTATACAAGTAAAGATGTTCTTGAAGTAGAATCCTGGTTTAGCTGGAATTCATTAACAGACTTCCAAAACAACATTCGTAGTATCCAGAACTCTTATATAGGAGGATATGATGGGGGTACTTCAGATACTTCTGTGTCAGATTTTGTTAAAGAACAAGATGCAGATTTAGATACTCAGGTAAAATCATTAATTAACGCAGCTATTACAGCAATTGCTGACATACCGGAACCTTTCCGAAATAACTTAGATAACGAAGAAAAAATAACTGCAGCTATGGATGCAGTAAATGCGATAGTTGATATTATGGAAGACGAAGTTCGTCCTCTGTTTGTTGACTAACAACATGAGTCTGAGATAAAACTCAAGTTAATAAATTGTTTTCCTTGTAAAGCCTGGGGTAATTTATATGACCTATAATTACCCCAGGCTACTTTCTTTAAACCCTGCAAAAACTTTACAACGTGAACAAACTACTAACATACATATCAATATTAGGCTATTTAACTGTTGTTTCCTGCGAGCAGTCTGAAAATGATATTATTTACACACCGGGAGGCAGAGTTGCCTATCCGGAAGAGTTATCTGCAGGAAACTCAACTGTCTTTGTTTCATCCAGTACGGCATTTGACACACCATCAAGCTGGGTTACAGGCGAACTTGCCAACTGGTTCTTAGAGGGTGATGCGTTATACGATAATCCAAGGGTATCTGATGGTAACGTGGTAAATGGTGGCCTGGGTCCGGTATATTGTGGTTACTCATGCGCCAGTTGTCATAATGATGCAGGTAGAACGCAATCAACTTTATTTACTGATGGAGGAAGCGGGAAATACGGTTTTTCATCGTTCCTTACTTTCATCCGTACTCCTAACGATCAATATTTCAGAGAATACGGCCGTGTATTACATGACCAGGCTATATATGGATATGAGCCCGAGGGAAAACTACGCGTAACTTATACCGAAGAAGAATATTCTTTTCCTGATGGAGAAACTTACAGCTTAATAACGCCTCATTATGAAATATACGACTGGTATACTGATAGTATTGCTGTTGAAGATATTGAAATGACAGTCAGAACACCACTTCGCCATGTGGGATTAGGCTTGATGATGGCTGTTAATCAGGATGAAATTAAAGCTTTAGCAAGTATTCAATACCCTGAATATGGAATTTCAGGGGAAATTAACTGGGTAAAGGAAAGAAACCAGACGCTAATGGGACTTTCCGGTCATAAAGCGCAACATGCAGACTTAACTGTTGAACTTGGTTTTTATTCGGATATGGGAGTTACTAATTCACGATACCCTTTAGAAGTTTCCGAGGGACAATCTCAAGCCAATGGTGATGATAACGAAATAGAAATTTCAACCGAGGATATGGAAGCTGTGGATTTTTATATGCATTCCTTAGGAGTTCCTGCACGTAGATCTGTAAAAAGTGCTACCGTTCAGGCTGGCGAGGAATTGTTTTACAAAGCCAAATGCCATTTATGCCATACTCCTACCCTGCATACCAAAGATGAAGGTATCTATCTTTTAAATGGCACCTATCTTCCTTATATGGCAGGACAAACAATTCACCCTTATTCTGATTACCTGTTGCACGATATGGGTTCTGAATTAGGAGACGATTACTCACAATACAATGCATCCGGAGATGAATGGAGAACAACACCGTTATGGGGTGTGGGTTTGCAGGAAATTGTAAACGGACATAGTCATTATTTGCACGATGGAAGAGCCAGAAACTTTACTGAAGCTATTATGTGGCATGGCGGTGAAGGCGATGTATCCAGACAAATATTTGCAAATATGACATCAGAAGAGAGAGAAACATTAATCATGTTTCTTCGATCATTATAAAACCTTACAGATAAAATATAAAACGAACTAATACGACAGATTATGAATTTTGAGAGATTTAAAACAGAGAAAGCAGAGATAAGTGTTTCAAAATTTGAAGGAAGACTATCCGAAGAATATAATTTAATGATTACACCATGTATCTCAGGCACTATTGATGCCCAGCTGATTGCTATCAGAAGTACATTAAATGAATATCTAAAAAAAGAAAACTGTTCTTCGGATAATATCATGTTTCAAAGACTGTTTGTCAGTGATTTCACTAACCAATCTGATGAACTTAAGAAAGTAGATCTTTTTGATTGTGATTGTGCTGTATCCATCGTACAACAAAGTCCTTTAAACGGCAATAAGGTTGGGTTATGGACATGCATTTATAAAGAAAAAGACAAAAATTACTTCATTAAAAGGAAGAACGACAACAAGCTTGTGATTGAACACAACGGATATTCACACATCTACACTACTCAAATGCATGGTAACGATACAGAAGCTTGTTCATATACACAAACCACTTCTATTTTTGATGACTATTTAAGAATGCTTGATGGTCATGAATTAACCTTAGAAGAACATTGCATCAGAACATGGTTTTATGTTCGTGATATTGATAATAATTATGCAGGTATGGTAAAAGCTCGCAATGAGGTTTTTGACCAATACCAAATGACAAAAGATACGCATTTTATTACAAGTACAGGTATTGAAGGTCGTTATGCTAACCCTTCTATTTCTGTACTTTTAGACGCTTATGCTATTGGTGGAATTAAACCTGAACAGATCCGGTTTCTGGAAGCTCGTGAATATTTAAATCCAACTCATGAATATGGCGTTGCCTTTGAAAGAGGAACATCTGTTGATTACGGAGACAGAAGACAAATATTTATTTCGGGAACAGCAAGCATTGATAACAAAGGAGATATAGTTCATGTTGGCGACATCAATGGCCAAATCAACAGAACGTTTGAAAACATAACAGCTTTACTTAACGAAGCTGATGCTGAATTGAATGATATTAACAGTATGATTGTATACCTCAGAGATGTGGCCGATTACAACACTGTTGAATCATATATACAAGAAAAATATCCTCATCTGCCATACATTATTGTTCTGGCGCCTGTATGTCGTCCGGGATGGTTGATTGAAATTGAATGCATTGCAGTAAAAGAAGTTACAAACCCTGAATTTAACTGTTTTTAAGGAGGATATTACAATGAGGAATTTTATAACAATTATATTACTATCTGTTTTTGTGGCTATTCAGGCACAAACAGATAGTACCTTAAACAAGTATATTGACAATGGTTTAATTTCAATTGCTGATAAAAACGGATTAACCTGGAAAACAGCAAAGGGTGACTTTCTATTTAAACCATATACTTTAATTCAGACAAGGGCATTATACAATTATTACGATGATGAAGGACTGAGTTTGGCAGAAGAAGACAATGTACTAAACTCCGGGTTTGCTATTCCTTATGCTTTAATAGGTTTTGCAGGAAAAGCTTTTAATAAAATAACATTTAATGTTACTTTAAATGCAGCTGGTTCAGGAGCTACCATTTTAAATCAGGCCTGGTTCGATATTAATACAAGTGATGAGCTTCGTTTTAGAATCGGTAAATTTAAAACACCTTTTAATCAGGCTTATCTGGTTAAAAATGGTCAAACATTATTTCCATTATTACCTGCATCTTTAAATACAAGGGTTAATGTTCCTTTTGATTTGAATTCTGTTAATCCGGTTATTGCTTCTGGTTTTGATATAGGAGTTCAAATGCATGGTGTTTTAGATAACAAGTTTGGATATCAGCTTGGTGTTTTTAATGGAACAGGTATTTCTGTGAATACGGCAACTAATTCTTTAAGTGACGAAACAGGTATTCCTTCATTACTTTATGCAGGTCGATTGGTATATATGCCTTTCGGAGAAATGCCTTCTTACCAAGGCAAGCCAGGAAGTTATAACGAAACTTATATGCTTATTGGAGCTTCGGGATCATATAATGTTGAAGCCAATTACGAAAGCAGTAATGATATGAGAGCTGGTTTAGAGTTAGCTCTGTTGACTGGTAAATGGTATATCTCAGGAGAAGCTTATATGCTAAGTATGGACTTTGTTGAACGTCAGCAAACTTCACCGGTTTACACATTCTGGGGTGCTTATGCGCAGGCTGGATATTTTCTTTCTTCAAAACTTCAGGCTGCTGCACGTTTCGATGTTTTAGATCGTAACTCTATTGACGATCCGGGATTGTTATATATGCCTGCTATTGGCTTTAATTACTTTTTAGCAGGGCATAATTTAAAACTACAGGCTATGTATCAACATTTGGGTAAAGCAGGTCATGAATCTGTTTCCGAAGCTAATGATGATGATAATAGCATGACAGAGCATCAGGTATGTTTACAACTTCAGTTCGCCTTTTAAATAATGGATTATGCAAATAAAATGGTTTTTAATAATAATAGTATGCATTTATTTGACAGGATGTACTCATGTTTACGAACCTGAAGTTGCGAATACCTGGGATGTTAAAGTCAATGTATCATTTATTGACCCTGAATTTTGGCCGGAAGATCAACAGATCAGGGTTGGATTATTTTCTGAAGAAAGTAGTCGCACTCCGGTAGCCAGTGTTGCCATCAATCAACCTGACAACAGTAATTCATTTACTGTTTCAATAGCTGATGTTGAAGAAGGTGACTATACAGCCCAGGTGTATTTAACCGAAAACAGTATTTACAAAGTAAGTATTGCTGATTTAGGTTCATATAGTGTTTATGAGGATATATCAGAACAAATTGATGCCATACAGTTGGTAACCTTTAGCAGAGTACAAAATCAGGTGTTCAATAACTGTATTGTTTGCCATGGTAGTTCTGCCGGAGATATTGCTGCTGATTTAAATCTTACTCCAGGAAATAGTTATAAAAATCTGGTTGGTATTACCTCTGAGATGCGTCCTGAGATGGTAAGAGTTTATGCCGGCTCATCCACATACAGCTATCTGATTAATGTACTAAACAAGGATATCAATTTCAATCATGCGGCAAGTAGTTCTGCTACTGATGCAGATATCCAGTTGGTAAAGGACTGGATTGATGAGGGAGCCCTGGATAATTAAACTTAGACTAAGATGAAACGAGCCATGGTAAGCTTATCTTACACTAGCTGTCCCCATTCATTGGGAGGCATAACTAAATAAGTGAGTTTCATATAGCCATTAAAAACAAATTTAGACCTATGAATCAACCTGATAATTTTAAAATATTTCAGTGCTTTGCCATTGTAATCACAGCTTTAATTTTAAGCAGCTGTTATTACGATGTAATTATTGAGGAAGAAGTGGCTGTAACAACACAAATATCTTTTTCAGAGGATGTGATTCCTGTATTTAAAAGTTCATGTGTTTCTTGTCACGATGGAATTATTGCTTATCCCAACTTAACTTCTGCCAATGCATATCAATCATTAATATCTGGCAATTATATCAATACTGAAGATGCCAGTTCCAGTAATTTAATTCAGAAACTAAACGAAGATCACCCTTTCGAAGATGCGATTACATCTACTGAATTACAGAAAATAATTTTATGGATTAACCAGGGGGCTTTAGATAATTAATAATGTATGATATGAGAGATTATATAAAGATAAAAACCAGAATAGCACCACTAAAGATTCTGACTATTATGTGTCTTTTAGGTTTATTCAGCAAGATTAACGCACAACAAAATAGTATATCTCATATTTGGGATGGAAGATTATTAAATCATCCTACTACAACAATGCCTTATAAAGGTCAAAACCAAATATATGTAATACATTATTTTTCTTCATTATCTGAAAAAGGATTTGAGGATATGTTTGGAATCTATGGAACGGCCAACATTCAAATGGGTATTGAACATGGATTCAGCGATAAATTCTCAGCTTTCTTTTTAACAGAAAAACAAAATAAAACACAGGAACTAGGTATGCGCTATAACCTGGTAGAACAGGATATCGAAGGCGAAAATCCGGTGGGAATGGCGCTTGCTTTTAGTGTATCTGTTGATGGTAGAAACGAGAAATACTTTGGTGAGAATTACTATTTTATCAATCGCTTTTTTTATACCACTCAGTTCAGTTTAACAAGACAGATAAACCACTTGTGTGAGTTTATGGTTAACAATACAATCACTCATTTTAATATTGTTCCTGAAAACTATTTCTCAACTTACTTTGCTTTTAACCCTTCTTTTGCTGTAAAACTAAGCAGAAAAAAAGCTGTATTTGCCTCGGTTGATCTTCCTTTAGGTATAGCTTCAGCATCTGAAGAAGATCCGGTTCAGCCTGGTCCTGTCATTTCTGTTGGAGCTATTTTTAAGAGTAAAACTCACAATTTTCAATTGTTTGTTTCCAATGGAAATCAAATCGTACCCGGCAAAGAGTATTTGAATAATCAAAAATTCGACTGGAACAACTTCTGCTTTGGTTTTAATATTAATGTGAAGACTGGGAAGCATTAATTAAAGGGAATTGGATGAAGGATTAAAGATTAATTAGTTGTCGAGTTGTTAAATCGTCAAATTGATGAATTGATTAAGAATGAGGCCATAGTGTTTCAGGTTGAAACTATTTGCGCAGCAAATATCAATTCGTGTTAATTCGCGGAAATTTGATGACAGAAAAACTATTGCGTAGCAATAAATAATTTGATGACTATTGATGAGTTGTTAATTCGTCGAGTTGTTGAGTTGTTGAGTTGATTAAGGATTAAGGATTAAAGATTAGGGATGAAGGATGAAGGATGAAGGATTAATTAGTTGTCGAGTTGTTAAATCGTCAAATTGATGAATTGATTAAGGATGAGGCCATAGTGTTTCAGGTTGAAACTATTTGCGCAGCAAATATCAATTCGTGTTAATTCGCGGAAATTTGATGACAGAAAAACTATTGCGTAGCAATAAATAATTTGATGACTATTGATGAGTTGTTAATTCGTCGAGTTGTTGAGTTGTTGAGTTGTTGAGTTGATTAAAGATTAGGGATTAAAGATTAAGGATTAAGGATTAATTAGTTGTCGAGTTGTTAAATCGTCAAATTGATGAATTGATTAAGGATGAGGCCATAGTGTTTCAGGTTGAAACTATTTGCGCAGCAAATATCAATTCGTGTTAATTCGCGGAAATTTGATGACAGAAAAACTATTGCGTAGCAATAAATAATTTGATGACTATTGATGAGTTGTTAATTCGTCGAGTTGTTGAGTTGTTAAGTTGATTAAGGATTAAGGATTAAAGATTAGGGATGAAGGATGAAGGATGAAGGATTAATTAGTTGTCGAGTTGTTAAATCGTCAAATTGATGAATTGATTAAGGATGAGGCCATAGTGTTTCAGGTTGAAACTATTTGCGCAGCAAATATCAATTCGTGTTAATTCGCAGAAATTTGATGACAGAAAAACTATTGCATAGCAATAAATAATTTGATGACTATTGATGAGTTGTTAATTCGTCGAGTTGTTGAGTTGTTAAGTTGATTAAGGATTAAGGATTAAAGATTAGGGATGAAGGATGAAGGATGAAGGATTAATTAGTTGTCGAGTTGTTAAATCGTCAAATTGATGAATTGATTAAGGATGAGGCCATAGTGTTTCAGGTTGAAACTATTTGCGCAGCAAATATCAATTCGTGTTAATTCGCAGAAATTCGATGACAGAAAAACTATTGCGTAGCAATAAATAATTTGATGACTATTGATGAGTTGTTAATTCGTCGAGTTGTTGAGTTGTTGAGTTGATTAGGGATTAAAGATTAAAGATTAGGGATTAGGGATTAAGAATTAAAAACAATCAGACTTATGAAGACAAAATATTTATATACCATCATTGCATTACTGATGTCGGTAAATGCTATTTCAGGAACAATAGTTAAAGAAGTTTCTGTTAATAATATTTCGATCGATGGAAAATTATTTGCTGTATATAATAACAACAAGTTGCCTGAATATTATTATACTGATGTTGAACAAAAAACCGGTAGTTCTAAGTTGGATATAAAAGTACAACTAAGAATTTATTGGGATATATGGGGTAATTATTTAAAGCTGGGATTAAAACCAAACGAAAACCTGGTAAAGATTAACAATGAAATCTTTACTGCTAAGGATTATGAAAAGCTTCATATATTATTGAATGATCCTAAAGCAGGGATTAAGTATTACAAATTTGATCAGTATTCAGCTGAAAAATCAGAACAACAATATTATAATATAGATGCCATATCGGGAGCTACTGTTGTAGATGCTTCCTATGATTGTGTAAAAGGAGCAGTGAAAAATTGCTATACTATATATAAGCTGGTTCATGGAGATGTTGTTGCTGCAATAGTTCAAAATACTAAAGCGTCGTTTAAAAATAATCAAACGTCAGGGATATTGAATGAGCTTATATCCAAAGTGGCAAATAATCAAAAAGCAAACGCTTCATATTTCGATATCATAACAGGTTCTCAAAACAATAATTCTGTTACTTATGTTAGCTCAGTAATTGAACTGGCACGTAAATCACATTTTTCAAACAAAGAATTTTATACCTGGTTAGAATCTTGTTTTAACGACACCAATAATAATGAACAGAAAACAATAATCTACAATTACCTGGTTCAAAATAACTATAAAACCAAGGCTATTCGAAGTTTTCTGCCGGGCAATGAACTGTTGCAATAAAAGAATCTCTGTTTTATATCTCACATATATTGATAAAGGGCTATTCTTTTGTAAGGATAGTCCTTTTTATTTTGGCCCGGTATTATTAAAAACTTGCTCATTATCAATGCTGGCATTCTCCCAAACCGTTTCGAAAATGAGTCTGGTAATTCGCTCCATTCTTTTGTAATTAAGCCTATCCGGTGTATCTGTTGTTTTGTGCAAATCTGTATTTATTCCATCAAAAAAGAAAATGGTTGGGATACCAACATTTTTAAATGATTTATGATCTGATGCATCAATATCTGAACTATAATCAGGAGTTAACAGATATTTTTTACAAAGCTCATTATTCCTGCTAATGACTGAATCAGACAATCCATTATTTATAAAATAAAAATAGCCAGACTCATCAATATGTTTTGTATCCGGTCTTCCTATCATATCAATGTTTACCATAAGTTTAATCTGCTCAGGATTTTTAATTTGATCCACAAAAAACTCAGAACCGCACAATCCTCCTTCCTCTGCTGCAAAGGCAATAAAAACAATACTTTTCATGGGTCTGTATCCATATCTATAAGCCTTGGCAAATGCATTAGCCAACTCTATTAAAGCTGCAGTTCCGGAAGCATTATCATCTGCTCCATAGTATATTTTATCATGCATTACACCAAGATGATCGTAATGCGCACCAATAACAATCATTTCATCAGAATTTATACCGGGAATGCAGGATATAATATTATGAGCCATTACAGTATCGTGCCTTTGTTTGTCAACACGAATAGAAATAGTGCCTATTGTATGATCATCATTGGCTTTGTTTCTATTCCAATACTGAATATTTCGCGAAGTAAGTTTTTTAACCATCTGATTGCTGATTGTTAAAAACCTATGATCTGGTCCTCCTTTATAATAACTACTTTTTAAAGTATCGTTTAACAAATGATAGCCACTAAAACTTACAAACTCTTTCATTTGGCGGGACAGCGACTCAAACTGGTTTATATTTTTGGGATTTGCAATAATACTTAACTCAGCTCCATATTTATATGCTATTTTACTACTCTTAAAGGCTGCACGCAAATTATCATTTAACAAAAAAACTCCTTTGCCATTAAGATCCAAACCTTGTAGTTCTTCCTCAGTTCCTTTTCCTCCATAAACAATATGAATTTCTTTTGAATAACCATCATACAACCCACTATATATATAATCATCAAATGAGGTAAGAGCCTGCCCTTTAACCTTTACTTCTTCTGTTTTCGAACTATTTTTTATCAATTGAAAAGGTTGTAAGTAACTATGATTAAAAAAAGGCTTGAGTATAGAATCTTTTCTCAAATGGTCTTCGATATAATCACGTGCTATAACTATTCCATTTGTCCCTATGTTTCGGCCATCGCATGAATCCGAGGCTAAAACATAAATATGACTTTTTAAAGCAGAAGCTTTTATATTTTTAGCGAAATCATCAGCTTGTGATTGTGCATAAAGCGTATGGAAAGAGGCTAAAATAACAATACTGAAAAGTAATATTCTGATTTTCATTCTTAATAATATTAAGATATTGGAGCAATAATTTAAACTATCAGGCAATATATGATTAAATATCTACAATCATACTAACAGATACTAAATATGACCTTAATAGTCAAAAAGTATTAGTACAAAATACAAAAGTAGCATCTACAAATTGGTACTATATACCCTTGGTACAGATATGCTCCAACATTAATTTTACTATCGAATAAAAAAGGTTGAAAATTTCATTAAGAAAAATCACATAACCTATAATAAAAATCGTAATTGACTAACAAACATATGAAAAGCATGAAATTCACTTCTAAACTAACTATGTATTTCCTGTTTATTGGAATAGTATCAGTAACGGTATTGGGATTTATCTCTTACTCATCTTCACGTAAGGCTTTAGTGAACAGAACCTACGATCAGTTATCCTCATTAAGACAATTAAAGAAAGTACAGGTTGAAAAATTCTTTTCTGAAACACTAAGCGACATAAATGTATATGCAAACAACAGTGCTGTACAAATGGCAGTAAACCGATTTGTAAGCGCTTTTAAAGAAGGCGGCTTAAATAGTGAACAGTATTTAGAATGGATACGATTACATGATGCCAAATTAAAGCTGTATGCTAAAGAGTACGGGTATTATGATATTTTCTTTATAGCACCCGACGGAGACATTGCCTATACCTCTGCCAAGGAAAGCGATCTGGGTCAAAATATCAACTCAGGATCTATTGCAAATTCCGGATTAGCTAAAGCTTTTAAACAAGGTAAAGAAGAGTATGGACTTGTTGATTTTTCATACTATGAGATATCTGATGAACCTGCAGCTTTTGTATCAGGACCGGTGAAAAATCCTGATGGTTCGCTCATCGGTGTCATGGTTTACCAGTTGTCTTTAGAATCCATAGATAATATTATGCATGAGAGAACCGGTCTTGGAGAAACAGGTGAAACATATTTGGTCGGGGATGACTACCTGTTAAGAAACGACAGTCGTTTTTTTAACGAAGCTACAGTATTAAAGCAACGTGTAGATACTAAAAGTGCTCAGGAGGCATTATCAGGCCACTCTGGAATTCATATCATAAATAATTACAGAGATAAATCAGTACTTAGTTCATACGATAAATTAAATATTAATGGTTTAAACTGGGCAATAATTGCAGAAATAAACGAAGCTGAAATTATGCAGCCTGTTTATAATATGCGTAACATCATTTTTTCGGTTGCTTTGGCTTTGTTAGTATTAATAATGTTTGTAACCTACCTGATAAGAAAAGAGATCAGTGCCACGCTGGGTGAAGAACCTGAAGAAATTGCAAAGGTTGCAGATAGTATTGCCAAAGGAAACTTAAATATCAAATTTAATACTGATTCAACATTAAAAGGAGTATATCATTCGATGTATACCATGTCGGAAAAATTAAAAGAAATTATCTCGAATGTAATGGCAGGCTCCGAAAACATTGCTGGTGCCAGTCAGCAGTTAAGTTCAGGTGCACAATCAATATCATCAGGTGTAAGCGAACAGGCAGCATCGGCAGAGGAAGTCTCCTCATCAATGGAAGAAATGGCGGCCAACATCCTTCAAAATACCGAAAATGCGCTTAAAACCATGGATATTTCAGGCAAGGCATCCAACTCAGCAGAACAGGTATCCCAGGCTTCCGAAGATAGTATGAATGCCGTACAAGAAATATATTCTAAAATAAATGTTGTGGTTGAAATTGCAGAGAAAACAGACCTGCTGGCTATTAATGCTGCTGTTGAAGCAGCTCGTGCCGGCGATCAGGGAAGAGGATTTGCTGTAGTGGCTGCTGAAGTACGAAAGTTAGCTGAACGAAGTCAGATTGCAGCCAGTGAAATTGTTGCTCTGGCTGAAAATGGATTACGATTAACAGAGGAATCTAATACTAAACTGAAATCTATTGTTCCCGACATACAGGAAACTTCAAGATTGGTTGAAGAAATAGCATCAGCAAGTAAAGAACAAGAAGTAGGTGTTAACCAGGTAAACACAGCCATACAACAGTTAAGTATGGTAACACAACAAAATGCTTCATCATCAGAAGAAATGGCAAGTAGTTCGGAAGAAATGGCGGCTCAGGCAGAAGACTTAATGCAGATAACACAATTCTTTACCATTGAAGAAGAACGAAAATCATATAAAAAACCTTCATATACAGAAGATTGGAAACAGCGTTCTGATAATGCATATGCAATGCCACAATATGCAAAACATAATGGCTTTAATAAACCATTTATGAAGGATTTCCAAAATGAATCGGTAGAGGAAGAATACCAGGAGATGTAAAATTCATTTCATAAGTATAAAAATTTTGTTTAAATTGAATTATGAATGATACAAAGTTTAGTTATTTTCTGACATGAGAATATTTTCTCGTGTTTATTCCATAGTTTTTTTTAGATTTTAAACGGGCTATAACATATTGTTATTTAGCCCGTTTTCCTTTTTAATATTTTGTCAATATTTGTGCTTTTTGTTAGATATTCAGCTTATGGTTCGACTCCGCTGGAGTCGGTTTTTCTTCGTTAAAAACCTTTCTATAAATATATGATGCCGCTGGCATCAATAATCATCAAATATGCAGATATTTTTGTTACCTCTTTTGGGATGATCCCGGTTTTAAAAGATTTATGTTTCAATAAAATATAAGCTCCCAACATTATTTTTATATCCCCAGCTGGGATAAACATTTATAGAATAAACAAAAATAGTTATAAAGAATATCCTCCCTATTGAAATGCATGTTTTCATACTTATTGTAGTAGGGGGCTTCCTTTGAAATGAAATGGTATATAGTGCTTGCCCGAAAAGTCCAATTTCTTCGTTACGCCCTTTTTGAAAACAGTCATTTACGAAAGTAAACTCCTTGATTTTCAAAAAGGCCAAGCCTTGAAATTGAATTTTTCCATTCAAGCACTTGAGAAAAACCTTAGTTTTCTTGCTGACACTATATAATATATGCTGATCTTAAAAAATAATACAGAATGTTTCCACCTGATAACAAATAATTTTTTCATATTCCTATTGTAGTTTCTGGTTTGTACTTTTCAATTTTACTATACTTTTGTAATTCTTTAATAGAAGATCGTTAGATTTAAGACAAAAGACAAAAGACTGATTTACAAAGCAATTATTATGAATATCTTAAATTGTTTACAATAATGAAAAAAACAAATGCAATGCGAATCCTGGAGCGCAATAAAGTAAAATACAATGCCATCACTTACGAGGTAGACGAATCTGATTTAACAGCTATTCATGTGGCAGAAAGCTTAGGACAAGATATATCAATGGTATTTAAAACATTGGTACTCGAAGGCGATAAAACAGGTTATATCGTAGCTTGCATTCCGGGTGCTGATGAAGTAAACCTTAAAAAACTGGCATCAATCAGTGGAAATAAAAAATGTGCTATGATTCCGATGAAAAACATACTGAATATTACAGGATATATCAGAGGTGGATGCTCACCTGTAGGCATGAAAAAATCATTTCCTACCTTCATACATGAAACGGCCACTCAGTTTGAAAATATTTTTATTAGTGCCGGTGTAAGAGGTATGCAGGTAGAAGTAAACCCTAAAGATTTAATTAATATTACTGATGCTAAAACTGGAGATTTGGTTTAATTATTAGTTATTGAATCAACTATAACATCAAAAATCGACTGATTATTTATTTTAACCAACATTATACCATCCTTTGTTCACTTCGTTCATCAAAAGATATCAAACATTCATCAATAATTTTCAAACATTAATAATAATTTACTATTGATATTACGTTAAAAAATATAATAATTATAAATTCATATCATTAACAACCAGATAACCCCATGGCTGGTCAGCTTTACTGTGGGTATTGGCTAACACCTGTAAAGTGGAGGCCATGGGGCTCTTCAATTATGAACAACAAAGGTATAAATTATTATGGGAAATAAGGAATCTTATGACCAAATGTTAGAGGATGCACAAGCCCTCAATACAGAGAGTCTTTTAAAATGTAACATCCCCATTGAAACTTATTTACAAGAAGCTGTTGACCTTGAAAAATGGGCATCAGACGACAAAGAACAACTCATTGAAGTTGGTTTACCAGAAGACATTTTCAACAAATTAAATAAGTGTACTGGTGCATTAAGAGAAGCCGAGAGTAGATGGCACGAAGCTGAAAGAAAAAAGAATGAAGCACAGGAATTATGGGGTAAGGAAAAACCTGTGGGTTTTAAATTCAGAAATGATTTACTGCATTCTTTCAAGTATGCTTATCGAAAAGAGCCTGTTTTATTAAATAATATTTCTGATATTTCAAAGGGCTCTAATATTCCGGATATGATTCAGGATTTAAATGACTTAGCAGTATTGGGCAGAAATAATCTGGAGCCTCTTTTAAAAATAGGTTTTGAAGAAGAACAACTAGCTACAGCAGCTGAAATGTCGGCTCATTTGGCCGACTTAAGAGCTATTGTTAATGGCGACAAACACAACCCGAAAGTTAGTATGGAAATCAGAAATGCAATGTATACTCTATTAAAAAGTTGTGTTGATGAAATCAGAGAATGTGGTAAGTTCGTTTTTCGTGACAATCCTAAAAGATTAATTGGTTACCGCAGCGAATACACCAAAAATCTAAGTAATAAATATAAAAATAAATAAATCAGGTATGGTTGGTGAAACACATTTACCTATGTGTTTGCTCCCATTAGTAGCATGACTAATGGGAGTTTTTTTTGTTATAAAGCAAAACTCTGTTAAACCATCATAAATCCTCATAAAAATTATCTGAATCTACCCCATACATAAAGTAAATAGTAATAATACTACCCCCAATAATCTCCAGGAACGGTAATAATACCGCAAAAACTGGCATAAAATGTAATATTACTGGCTCAAATACCGCAAAGGCCGGCATAAAGAGCACTAAGATTGGCACAAATAGCAATATTACTGGCTCAATTACCACAAAGGCTGGCATAAAAAGCAATATTACTGGCTCAAATACCACAAAGGCTGGCATAAAAAGCAATATTACTGGCTCAAACACCGCAAAGGCTGGCATAAAAAGCAATATTACTGGCTCAAATACCACAAAGGCTGGCATAAAAAGCAATATTACTGGCTCAAATACCGCAAAGGCCGGCATAAAAAGCAATATTACTGGCTCAAATACCGCAAAGGCTGGCATAAAAAGCAATATTACTGGCTCAAATACCTCCTGGGACGGGAATAATACCGCAAAGGCCGACATTAATAGTACTAAGATTGGTATACAAAGTACTAAGGTCGGCTTAAATACCCATATGAATGATTTTATTTTTCTATCAGGCTAGATTCCTAAATTGGGCAATACAAATGATTTGGTATTTGAATGCAACCTGATCCATAAGCCCGGGTTTGCATTTAATTGTTGCATTGCTTCGTCGGGATCAGAGCTTAAATTAGTATGAAGCACTTTTGAATATGTTTGCACTTTTGCCGGTGCAGTATCAGCATCAACCACAGATTGCACTACTTTTTTAGCCTGTAGTATAGCTGCCGGTCCTAAAGTAAGAATATATTGAGCAGAACGACACTCCTTTTCATCATTTTCATTCACGAGACTACCTCCAGCTTTAAATTTACTGATGTGATGCTCTAAAATACTACTGGATATGGGAATTATCCCTGCTATATGATTATTTTTAGCTCCGGAGAATGGCTTGATATAAGCCAAATGCGATGCCTGATTTTGTTCAGGACCATGTCCTATAAAGAATATATCCAAACCTCCTAGTTCTTCTAATTTGGTAAGATATTGGATTAAAGAGGCCTCTAAATTTTCGGTATCGGTTTGCATTGGGGTAAAACTTTTTATCTTTTTAAAGAATGCCTCGCCTAATATTCTTTCAAAATCTCTTACAAAACTAAATCCATTATCCATACCCATAGGAGCTAGTGCATCCTGAGTAAAAACATTCAATCTGGCTAGTAATTCATCCTGCTCAGTACCCTTAGCCAAGTCACCTAATAAACGGTGTAACTCCTGGGCACCTCTCCCACCCAATAAAGCAATATTAATATCACCATCCTTTGATGCTGCTGTACTATACAGCTCATTTAACATGGCTTTACCAACTTCAGCTTCACTATCTAAAACTATTGGTGTTACGCCATAATCAGTAATACTAAATGGCTGATCGCTATTTTGAAACAACCATACATTATTGTTGTCTTCATATCTTGAAAATTGTAAGTGATTCGTATTCATGATAATAAACTTTTACAGAAGCCTGCATTAGGGCATCTTAATATTGTAATTTATAAGATAATAAAATTGCTGAATGCTAAAAACTTTAGAAAAACCTTTTAAGCTCAAAGACTTTTTACCTTAATACCTTTGAACTCAATTGGTGAACCTTCGTACTGAAATAATATTCTTCCCTCAGTGACCGATGTTTTGGTGGCTTCATTTACCAATACTCCGTTTAAATATTGTTTTACATGATCGCCATTGGCTTCTATCTCTATCAAGTTCCACTGGCCATGTTCTTTTTCAGCGTCGGACAAATGTTTTACATTAACACTACGTCCCGGACCAATGATTGAATCGTTTACAGCAAGGCTAACATTCTGCAATAAAATAAAATTACCCGTTGAATTTAATTTTATCTGATATTGTATTCCAGCCGGCCATAAAGTATCAGGTTGATTTTCGGCCACATAATACATCAAACCACTATTACGTTTTGGCTTTTGTCCTGGTCTTACAATCCAGCGAAACTGAGCTGTAAGCTTAAAGTTTTTATAAACTTCATTACTCATTAAATAGCCTTTTGTTTTTCCATCCAGAACAATAGTACCCTTTCCTGTTTCGAATAAAGAACCTGGTGCCATTACTCCTGTTTCTGGAGAATATGCATAACCATTAAATCTGGATTTTTTAAATAATTTACCGTTTTGTGCATCTATATTGGAAGTTAACGCAAATAAAACGCAAACAATAAATGCCGACTTAATAATATTTTTAGTCATTATACTGGTTGTTTGTTTAATTTCTTTTTTACCACAGAGTTCACAGAGGTTTTTCACAGAGCTACACAGAATTTTTTAACTCCTTGATCTCCGTGATAAAGCGCAGCACCTTTGTGCTTCTCCGTGGTTAAATTATTTTTTACCACAGAGTTCACCGAGGTTTTTCACAGAGATATACAGAGGATATTTATCTCCATGATCTCCGTGATAAAGCGAAGCGCCTTTGTGCTTCTCCGTGGTTAATTTATTTTTTACCACAGAGTTCACTGAGGTTTTTCACAGAGCTACACAGAGGATATTTATCTCCATGATCTCCGTGATAAAGCGAAGCGCCTTTGTGGGCTCCGTGGTTTAATTTTCTTCTCACCACAGAGTTCACTGAGGTTTTTCACAGAGCTACACAGAGAAATTTCTCCATGATCTCCGTGATAAAGCGAAGCGCCTTTGTGCTCTCCGTGGTTAATTTATTTTTTACCACAGAGTTCACTGAGCTACACAGAGTTTTTTAACTCCTTGAACTCCGTGATAAAGCGAAGCGCCTTTGTGCTCTCCGTGGTTAATTTATTTTTTACCACAGAGTTCACTGAGCTACACAGAGTTTTTTAACTCCTTGAACTCCGCGATAAAGCGAAGCGCCTTTGTGCTCTCCGTGGTTAATATATTTTTTACCACAGAGTTCACCGAGGTTTTTCACAGAGCTACACAGAGGATATTTATCTCCATGATCTCCGTGATAAAGCGAAGCACCTTTGTGCTCTCCGTGGTTTAATTTTCTTCTCACCACAGAGTTCACCGAGGCTTTTCACAGAGCTACACAGAGGATATTCATCTCCATGATCTCCGTGATTGTGATAAAGTTTAGCGCCTTTGTGGGCTCCGTGGTTAAATTTTCTTCTCACCACAGAGTTCACCGAGGCTTTTCACAGAGCTACACAGAGTTTTTTAACTCCTTGAACTCCGTGATAAAGCGAAGTGCCTTTGTGCTCTCCGTGGTTAATTTCTTTTTTACCACAGAGTTCACTGAGCTACACAGAGTTTTTTAACTCCGTGAACTCCGTGATAAAGCGAAGCGCCTTTGTGGGCTCCGTGGTTAAATTTTCTTCTCACCATAGAGTTCACCGAGCTACACAGAGATTTCGTCTCCGTGGTGAAATCATTTCTCTATTCGTTCATCAAAGATCTTACAACCTTTAATAGATCTATAGAAGCTTCAATTTCTTGTTTTCTGATGGCTACACTTTCTATGTTGAAACCAACAGGCATATTTTTTTCTTTGGCAAAATGTATAATCTCAGTTGCTATCATTTTACAAATCTCAATAGACTTGGACAAAATATCATGAGAATGCTTTAGCTCATTAATCAACCATTTAGGAATGTCAATTCCCAGCCACTCCATAAAGTGCATGGTTTTAATAGAACCACATGGTGTTAGTGTAAATATGATGGGTTGTAACTCCCGGTTATTTTCTTCTGAAGTATAATAATAATCCGACATAAAATTCTTCGTATTATTAATATTGTAAACACATTGCGATATAAAAAAACTACACCCCTTATCTATCTTATTAAACAATCGCAAATGCTCATCTCCTTTTACTGCATGACGTTCAGGAATAGTAACTCCACCCAAAACCATATCGGCATTCATATCCTGCTTAATTTTATAGGCATTGCTAAGCGACATCTTTGTAACCTGATCTTTAGAAGGTGAACCTACAAAAACAGAGCAATCAATATTTGTTGTTTCCTGATTAAGCCAATATTTAAATTCTTCTTCACTATATTTTCCTACACTCTTATAAATAACTTTAGGAATATCAAGCTCACCCAAATATTTGTTACTATAGTAATCAGGACTTAATGTTGGCATAAAAGGGAAAGGACGAGGAGAGTCATTTCTTGAGGTTTCATCCTGAATATCATATAATACCAAGCCATCAATCTCAAGGTTTTTAATTCGCTCTATTTGCTTTTGGGCAATAACAGCAATCTTCTCTTCTTCAGTTACTAATTTTGGAGGTGTTAATCCGTACAATAAAATCCCTGATTCCTTTGATATTATTTTATCCTTTAGCATCCTTCTTTTTTAATTAATTATGAACAATTAAGGTCAATTGAGAGTTAAAAATGAACACAAAGACACTGAGTTTTTTTTATTAAATACTCTCTGTGTCTCTGTGTTATTCTTTCTTTCAGCTCTTGATTCGCATTATTAGTAATATAATAGCACTCAGCTCTTCGCTCTGTACCATTAGTTGTTATTTACAAATTGATCTAATATGGCTTCGAGCATTGTGTTTGAATCATGAAAAAATACTTCTCTTTTAAGAATTTCTTTACCTGGCATAACATATTCTTGCCCTTCCAGCTTTTCTAATTCGTCTTTAAAAACATTATACATTCCCCTTGCAGTAGCTGGAGTTGCTTCTAAATGAAATTGCAAGGCCAATACCTTATCACCTATCGAATATGCCTGATGTTTGGTAGCTTCTGATGAAGCCAACAACTTAGCTCCTTCAGGTAAATCAAATGTATCACCATGCCAGTGTAAAACAACCCAACGATTCTCAGGATCAAAGCTTCCCCATCGTTGATTTCCATCTTCAGTTAATTTAATTTTAAACCAACCTATCTCCTGCCTTCCTGAAGAATATACTTTAGCCCCTAATGCCGCAGCAATCAGTTGAGAACCCAAGCAAATGCCTAATACATATTTATCAGCGTCAATAGCTTTTTTAATAAATTCCTGCTCTTCTTTTAACCATGAGTATTTGTGATATTCATACACCCCCATCGGTCCTCCCATAACTACCAACATATCAAAAGCATCTAACTCAGGAAAAGGATCATTATTATAGATATGAGTATAAGAAACCTCATAATCATTCCATTCGGCCCAATCTACAATATATCCCGGTGTTTCAAAATCAACATGTAAAATACAGTGAATTTTCATTTATAAACAGTTTATATAGTTAATAGTAACGTGAAAAACGAACACAAAAATAAGTAAAGTTTATAAAGTTCGTAATGTTAAAAGTTTAAAGTTGAAAGTTAAGTGGAACATAGAGAAGATAAAATGGAACAAGTTATGAGTAAGCAATAGGCAGTAGGACTGAATACTAAGGAATGAAGCTGAGAACTGCAGGTAAATTTCACTTTATTATAAAAAACCACCATATTACTATATATTATCACCAAAAGCCCCACGAATAATATAAATTCATATAATTTAACTTTGTACATTGATATAATAAACTATCTTTGTTCGTGTTATTATTAGAAAAACTTCCACCTAAATTCATTTTTTCAATATAACAGAGCCTAATTATTAACTCTTTGGCAACAAACACATTTTAAATCCCAATATGTTTAACCGGTATTTTTACTGATACCTTTTAAAACGATTTAAGATTATGAATAACCATGCATTTTTTGATGTTGATTGTATAGAGATTACTCCTAATAAAGTTAAGTTTAATTGTCCCGACAGAAGTACGCCTATAAGCGAGGAACTGTTTGAAATATACAGTTTAATCTCTGCTATTGTTGCTCCTCTTGTATTTACCATCCATGAAGATGGTTTTCAACCAATGGAAAACGATAAGCGCGACTTTGTTTTTATTCCTGCCAATAAAGAGAAAAAAGATTGGAAACTATCCATTGGTGAAAGATATAAGTTTTACCTGGAAAGAGGAACTAAAGACGGCGCTCAGGATGTTATGGTTTTTAACAGCAACGAAAACACTGCAGAGTGTATTAAAAAACTAAAAGCTAAGGAATGGATTGTTTTTGGTGTAGGATTAGAGAATAAAGTGGATCATGTTATTACTGAATTAATCAAACTAGGACACAAGGTTCGTTATATTCCCGAACTAATTATTAATGAGTCAGCTCACAAAGATGGCGAAGTGAATTTGAAATTAATTTATGAGTACTTTGCTAAATGGGAATCACTAGGTGCTTATCCAATGACTTATAATGAAGTATTGATGCTTATTAAGAAAAATAAGATGGATAAATAGGACATAGTTCAAAGTTCAAAGTTGAAAGTTATTTATAAATTAATTGTTAAATCGTCGAGTTGATGAATTGATTAAAGAAAATTGAAGACTGGAGCCTTAGTACTTAGCCTCCAGTCTGATTTTTTTTATGATATCTTACTATTTAACCATTGGCAACCAATCATTAAATATATTTTCTTTAGTATACTTACCAACTTGCTTTTTAGTTAATTGTTTCGACCACGAACATCTTTGCAACGGCTTGTATCCAGCCCCTGAACAATTATACTCAGCATAAAATGCATATCTTTCAGCATCTTTCTTATTCCAGTTATGCCATCCTTCAGGTAAAATATGATCTCCTAATTCGCATGATACGTAAACTGTTTTAGCATAAATACGCCATGGTCGCCCCAAGTATACCTTATCAACGCCTTGATCGGCTGTTAATTTACAATCTTTAAAAACATAACCAAATTCAGCACCCTTAAATGTACTTGCTGCCGTAACATAAGAATTGGCTTTACTGTTAATAATACAATCTTCAAATAAAGCGGTAGCAGCACCAAATATAAAATCTACTGATCCATCAATAAAACATCTTAAAAAATACTGACGACTCCCTTCACCTGCAGCATAAACAGTATCCTGGTAACCTAAAATCTTACAATCCACAATCTGACAACGATCTTTTTCTATATGCAAGGCTACAGCTTGTCCAACAGGGCCGGAACTATTGATTACTGTAAGGTTCTGAACAATGCAATCATCTGCATCAATCATTAATGTATATGTGTAAAAAGTACTATTTCTACCTAAATCAATTTTACTAAAGTAATCGTCGTAAGTAATAATGGTTTTATCTTTACTTTCACCTCTAAGTGTTAACAAGTTATTCCAGGCATGTACTTTAACTTTTTCGCGGTATACTCCGTTTTTAATATTAATGGTAATTCTTTTATCCGGAAAAGCTTTTGAAGCATTGATAGCAGCTTGAATTGTTGTAAAATCACCTGAGCCGTCCTGAGCAACTGTCAATTCATATTTTATTTCAGAAAAAGCAGAAGTTACCACTAAAAGAAACGTAAGTAACGCACTTATTTTTTTTATTATTTTTATCATTTTTAAAACAGGTTGTAATTGTTAAGAGAATTAAAATATGCTATTGTAGTTTATTTCGATAAATAATCCAAATTATTTACAAAAACAATATTGCCAACTATAAAACGCTCCCCTTCCAGGATGTCTGAAAGCGACTCTATCCAAATATTTTCAGTACAGCATCTTTATAGTTTTTACCTACCGGCAGTTTTGTCTTGTGTACTTCAAGTATATTACCTTCCAGTGACAAAATCTCCCTGACAGAGACAATATAGGATTTATGAACTCGTATAAAATCATCTTTAGGCAACGCATCTTCCAGTTCCTTTAAAGATGCCAAGGCAGTTATTTTCTTATTTTCAGTATGAAACGTAACATAAGCACGTTGTCCTTCTATATATAAAATATGATCAAAGTTAATTTTATACAACTTACGATCTGCTCTTACTGTTAAATAACCATCTGCTATTTTAGTTTCATTTCGGGTAATATCTGCAGCCGCATTTTTATTATCCGACTTTAATTCAAATTTATCTATAACCTTATTAACAGCCTGAAAAAAACGTTCAAAAGAAAAAGGCTTTAAAAGATAATCGGTAGCATTAATATTAAAACCTTCAATGGCATATTCCTGGTAGGCCGTTGTAAATATCACTTCAGGTTTATGCTCCAGGCTCTTCATAAAGTTAATACCTGTAATATCGGGCATTTGAATATCCAGAAACATTAAGTCCACTTTTCTTTCTTTGATCAGATTCATGGCTTTTAACGGAGAGTTAAAATCACCTACCAACTCCAACTGAGGAATTTTGGCGATATAATTAATAATATACTCACGAGCCAGCCGCTCATCATCGATTACTATACATCTTATTTTCATCATCTTGTTACCCTCTCCTCAATTTACACTTCGAGATACAATTCAACATTAAATATATCATCCTCATTATCATTAATACTAAGATGATATTTATCCTGATAAATAATATCCAGTCTATGTCTGACATTTTTAATACCTAATCCACTACCTGGCATACTTTTCCCACTTTTAGGAATAGTATTATCGATCATAAAAACTAAATCACTATCCATCTTTTTAATAACAATATAAACGTAGGCATCCTCAATCTCTTCAATTTTACTATACTTAAATGCATTTTCAATAAACGGAACAAAAAGCATGGGAGCTACTTCTATTGTGTCAAGATTTGATCCAATATGGAATTTTATATTTTGAATGTGTTCTGATTTCATTTGCTGAAACGTGATAAAGTTCTCTATATACTTAATCTCCTGAAAAAGTAACACTTTATCTTTGTTACAATCGTAAAAAACATACCTTAACATTTCAGAAAGTTTTAATACACTCTCGGGAGCATTTTGCTTTTGCATATAAGTTAGGGAGTAAATATTATTTAAGGCATTAAAAATAAAGTGTGGATTAATTTGTGCTTTGAGAAGTTTCAATTCAGTTTTTAACTTCTCCTCATTAAGGAGCTTTTCATTTGCTTTAAGTTGCGTTGTTTGCTCCATCAAACTAACCGAAGTAGCTGCAAAAAATGCCAGACTAAACTGCATCAACAACCTCATATACAAAAACATAATTGGAGGTATTTCTTTCCCTTCTTCATGAAAAAGATGAAAAGTTAAATATTCGCCTAAAACAACAAAAGAGGTAACAACAAATATAAACCCAAAGGAATAAAGAAAGTATTTTGTTTTTTGGTGATAGAATTTTGGAAAGTAATAATATACCACCATATTAAAAATTAATATCAAAAAAATTATATTATAACTCGTAATCGTTAATGCTCTTAATGCATTTGAGAAATAATAAATCATATTAAAATAAATAGCAAATAAAGCCGTCCATACAATTATCTGCGTCCAGTATTTTTTCAAAAAAACAAATTTCACTACAAGAGAGTTATTATATAAAACATCAGGCGTCAATAAAACAATACTTCTGTATTTAATTATTATTGCTAATACCAGTCATTTAATTACACTCACAAAAATATTTAACCTTTTAACAATAAATAAAATTTTTATACAAAAGTACCACGTACTACTTCAAACATATTGATTCCATAAACAAGACATTGGTTTTTCGCTAAATCCCTGAATCTGGATTTTTGTAAATAAAAACTGTACGTTTGTTCATATTATTTTAATTATTACTCATTTGAAATATACTTTTACCTTCAATTAAAATGAATACAAGAATATTAATTAAATAAACAGTGTAAAACGAACTTTAAAAGCAAATTAAGCAAGTTTGATTATACTTAAAACAAAAAAACAGATGAAACAAATAGGTAAATTTGATTATTCGAATTCTAACATAAGAGGATAATTCAATGAATTTATGAGTTACAGATGACAATTAAAAGAAAATTAAAGACATATGAAAAAGAAAATATTTAGCAGTATAATAGGTCTTGCTATTATTATTGGTGCAATAGCTCTTTCAAGTTACTTGATTAATTCAAAACCTGACCCACGAAAAGATGAGCAAAAGCAGAATACCATGAATGTAAAGGCGGCTCAGATTAAATATACTGACATAGAAACAAACATGAAATATCGTGGACGGGTTTCAGCTTTTAATACCGTAGACTTAACTGCAGAAGTCTCAGGGCGCATCATGCAAGGCGACATTCTTTTTAAAGATGGTGAATCATTTAAAAAGAACGATGTCATTGTAAACATTTACAAACAAGATGTACTTGCAACACACAAAGCAAGCATCAGTAGTTTTCTACAGACTTTAGCTCAGATTCTTCCGGATATTAAAGTTGATTTCCCTGATGAATATAAAAAATGGAACAACTTTTTTGTGGCTATTGATCCTGAAAAATCGTTACCCGAATTACCTGTTATAAACTCTAACCAGGAAAAAGTTTTTTTATCAGCAAATAACGTATTAACAGATTATTATAATTTACAGAATCAGGAAATTGAACTATCAAAATATACGATAACTGCTCCTTTTAACGGAACATTAAAATCTGTAAGTAAAGAAATTGGATCAGCAGCAACAACAGGTTCTAATTTAGCAACCTTAATTCGATCCGATAAATTAGAAGTAGCTGTACCTGTATTTACCAATGATTTAAAATGGATTAAACCAGGCGACAAAGCTACTTTAACCAATAAATATAATGAAACAACAGAGATTAAAGTTTCAAGATTAGCCGGGTATGTTGATGAAGAAACTCAATCGGTAAATGTTTACCTGACTTTATATCCTACTCCTAACATGAATTTATTAGAAGGAGAATATGTAGATGTAGTGTTCCAGGGACAAAACATATCTGGTTTTGAAATTCCTCGCGAAGCTATCATAAACGGTTCATTTGTATATAAACTAGAAGATGGTAAGCTAATTAAAATCCCGGTTAATATTATTCGTTCTTTAAATGATTCTTATATTATAACCGGAGTAGAAGAAAACACTACCATTGTTACCGAATCTCTTGCCTCGATTAGTTCTAATGTTAAGTACATACCAAGAAACTAAATTTAAACAGAAACGAGCCATGGAGGAACTTTCTCACTCAGGGAAATGATTGAATTTGGCGAGTGACGTCTGGCAATTGAAAAACAAATTATAAACGCATGAAAAATATTTTATCACAATTTGTAAAATATCCTTTTTATGGGAAAATGGTCATAGTCATACTGGGACTGATTGGCTACATCTCCATGACTCATATGAAAAAGGCCACCTTTCCTTTAGTGGAATCCAAAACAATCTCTGTCTCTGTTTCATACCCGGGAGCAACTCCTAAAGAAATGGATGAAGGAATTACCTCTTTGGTTGAAAACAGCTTGCGAGGAATTTCCGGTATAAAAGAATTTTCTTCTACTTCAAGCGAAGGTTCCGCGTCTATTACCATTACTGCATTAAACGGTTACGATATGGACGAACTGCTTTCTGATGTAAAGAATGCTGTAGACGGGATATCAAATTTCCCATCAAATGCAGAGCGACCTGTTGTATCAAAAGGCAGGGCGCGTGATATGGCGATGTTCATGTCACTGTCTGCCGAATCAGATAATGTACTGGATTTAAATAAAATGGCAAACAAGGTTGAAGATGACCTTTTAGCTACTGGAAAAATATCACAAATTAATATATATGGTGTTCCTAGTAACCTTGAACTGGCTGTTGAGTTAAATGAAACACAATTACGCAGATATAATTTAACGCTTAGCGATGTTCAAACTGCAATAGCCCAAAACAACCTGGATGCATCAGGAGGTACAATACGAAACCCCAGAGAACAGATAAAGATTATTAGCCGCCAAAAATCGGTTAAACTTAAAGATATTGAAAAAATTGTTATAAAGTCTAACGAAAACGGACAACCAATAACCATTGGAGATGTTGCATCTGTTAACTTACAAGTACCTGAGGATCCAAGTAATGGTTATGTCAATAAAAAACCAAGTGTTACCTTATTAGTACAAAAATTAAACACTGAAGACTTAGAAGACATATCAAATATTGTAAAAGAATACATTAAAGAATTCAACAAAACGCATGATGATTTCCATATTACTGTGCGAATGGACTTTTTAGATATCATTGATGGACAATTAAGCATTTTAATTGAAAATGGTATTCAAGGGGTATTTTTAGTTGTTCTTTTATTATCCTTACTTTTAAACATACGACTAAGTTTATGGGTTGCCTGGGGTATTCCTGCTTCTTTTTTAGGAATGTTTATTATTGGTAATATGTTTGGCTTAACAATGAACCTGATCAGCCTTTTTGGTATGATATTAATTGTTGGTATTCTGGTTGATGATGGAGTTGTAATTGGTGAAAACATATTTACCCATTTTGAAATGGGCAAGTCTCCCCGGCGAGCTGCAATTGAAGGAACCCTGGAGGTTCTTCCTGCAGTATTTACATCGGTGGCCACAACAATGGTGGCATTCAGTCCTCTTTTCGTTATCGAAGGTCAGATGGAAATGATGTACGAAATGGCCTTTGTCGTAGTGGTTTGCCTGGCAATATCTCTTTTAGAAGGAATGTTTGTTCTACCAGGTCACCTTGCAAATCCTAAAGTACTTAAACCAAACAGAGAAACTTCTTTATATGGAAAACTTCGTATTTACATTGATAATAAATTAGATGCTTTTAAGAATAAGTTATATGCCCCATTTTTAGATTGGGTATTGTCGCACAGGGGAATTGCCGTGGCATCAATCTCTGGGTTATTTATTATTACCATTGGGTTAATTGGCGGAGGTGTGATTGGATTTACCTTTTTCCCAGCTTCTCCTTCTGATATGTTTTCTATAGACTTAGCTTTAAAACCTGGAGTTAATGAACAAATCACCAAACAAATATTATTTGACATTGAGGAAAAAGCATGGAAAGCCAATAATGATTTAATGAAAGAACAGGGCGACACCATGTCTTATATTTCTGCCATGAGTATATCAATGGGTAGTTCTTTTTCGGGTACAGAAAGAGGTACTAATGCCGGTTTGATTCGTGTATTCCTGAATTCTTTAGAAAAAACAATGGTTTCTGATGAAACCATTAAAAAAGCAATTGCCGAAGAAGTTGGAAAAATACCTGAAGCATACAAATTTGCAGTTGGTGCCTCAAATAGATTTGGAGCTCCCGTTTCAATCAGTTTATTAGGCTATGATGCTGATGACCTTGATAAAGCTAAGGAAGAATTAGAAATACAACTTGCTCAACTGCCAGCATTATATAACATTACAGATAACAGCCAACTTGGTAGTCAGGAATTAAGATTAACACTAAAACCTGAAGCGTACGCTCTCGGTTTAACCTTGCAAAGCTTAATGACTGAAGTACGTCAGGGTTTTTATGGAGCCCTGGCTCAAAGAATTCAGGAAGGTAAAGATGAAATATGGGTATATGTAAGATATTCAAGAGACAATCGTCAAACCGTTGGTCAACTGGAAAATATGTTGATTCATACTTCTAAAGGCGATTTCCCGCTTGGAACCATTGCTGACATAAGTACGGCCAGAAGCTTAAGCTCTATTAACCATTTTAATGGCCGCAGAGAAGTCAGAGTTGATGCTTATCAAAAAGATCAAACGCAATCTGTTCCCGATCTTTTAGAGTTTATCAATACAAATATTTTAAGTGAATTAACCAAGAAATACCCAGACATTACTGTAATGCAGCAAGGACAACAAAAAGACAGTAATGAACAGGCAGGAAGTATGGCAATGTATTTTGGATTAGCATTCTTAATTATTGTTCTTATTATCATGATCTATTTCAAGTCTTTCCGTCAGGGATTGCTAATCATATTAATGATACCTCTTGGAATAATAGGTGCTATATGGGGACACGCTTTTCATGGCCAGCCAATATCAATGATGAGTCTTTGGGGTATGGTAGCTTTATCAGGTGTAGTAATAAACGATGCGATTGTATTTGTATCCAAGTTTAACATGAATCTGGAAAATGGTATGACATTAATACCTGCAGTAAAAGATGCTGGTCTATCGCGTTTTAGAGCTATATTCCTTACTACTGTAACTACAACAGGTGGATTGATGCCATTAATATTAGAAAATAGTCCTGATGCAAGAATGCTTATACCAATGGCTATAGCATTGGCATATGGAATTATGTTTGGAACTGTATTTATTCTTATTATACTACCTGTACTAATTGTATTAAACAATAAAAATATGGTATTGATTAAGAAAATAACTTCGAAAGAAGAGTTTACTCCAGAATCTTTGGAAACTGCAGTGATCAATGCAAACATTGAGAAAACACTGGAAATGAATATGGCAAAGAAAATTGATGATACATTGCTTACAGACTAAACCATAGTCGATAAAAAATTAAGGTAATAATGAAATATAAAATTCAAATATTAACTGTTTTGTTCTGCATACTAACAATGAGTATGCAGTCTCAAAACACCTTGTCCTTATCGCAAGCTATTGAACTTGGTTTGCAAAACAATTATGACATAAAAGTAATTCGTAATAATGAAAAGATAGCTTCTATAAATAACAACTGGGGTAATACAGGAGCCTTACCTACTGTTAGTTTTAGTGCTTCGTTATCTGAAGACTATAACAATAATGACTCTGAAAATTACAGAACAGAGATTATCTCGCCAGAACTGGGTTTAAGCTGGGTACTTTTTGATGGATTCAGCGCACGTATCACCAAAAGGAGATATGAAGAACTTGAAAATCTTTCTAAAGGAAATACTGCTATTCTTGTTGAAAATACAATACAGGATATAATATCCGCGTATAACAATTGTTTAGTACAGCAGGAACTTGTTAATGTGTATGATAAACTTATGAGTTTATCTGAAGATAGATATAACAGGGAATTAAACGGAAAAGAAATAGGTGTAACAACAACATACGAAAGCCTGTTAGCTAAAACATCCTGGTTAGAAGACAAATCTACTTATCTTGAGCAAAAGGTTACTTTTGAAAACAGTATCAGAACATTAAATTATGTTCTGGGTATCAAAGATAATACTATGTGGAATCTTACATCGGAAATTAAAAGTGACTTACCTGATTATACATTAGCAGACTTAAACAACAAACTTTTGTCTAATAATACAACTCTAAAAAATCAATACATTAATCAGAGTTTATTAGCAAAAGAATCATCACTAGCTAAAAGCGACTATTTTCCAACTTTAAGTATGAGTGGAGGAATCTCTAACACCAATAGGAATATGTATTACTCAGATAATACAACAGATAGCAAGTCTACTTATTCTGATGTTACTGTTGGCCTGAATTTATCATACACCATTTTTAATGGCGGGCAAAGAAAGAGGAGTATTCAGATTGCAAAAATAGAAGAAGAATCAGGTATGGTTGAAACAGAACAGATGGAACATAGTCTTCAAAACCAGCTGATGCAGATATTTAGCACCTACGAAGTTCAAAAAGAACTGGTGCTGCTGGCTAACGAACAGGAGGAAGCAGCTAAATTAAATATGGATATGGCTGAAGATAAGTTGAAAACCGGAGCTATTGATTCCTTTGATTTTAGAGATATTCAAATCAATTATTTAAATGCTGCTATTCAAAAACTAAACGCCATGTATAATGTGATAGAGTCTCAAACTGATTTAACGAGAATTACTGGCGGAATCGTTGATGAATATTAAGATAATAAGTAAGTTAGGGCTAAAATAAAAAAGAAAGGTTGGCAAATATTTGCCAACCTTTCTTTTTACTAACATCCCACTCTCCTACATCACTAATACGTAATATAAAATCGGGCTTAATGGTCTTGAATTTGATGCAATTTATTCACCAATTTAATTCGTTCTTTTCTAACAATGAAAATTCCAATTAGCAATGCAGCAATACCAATTATTCCCATATTAAAACAATTTAAATTATTGAGACTTATGTTACAAATATATTTATTTTTTTATAAAAATGTAATTAAATGTGAAAATTTGTAAATATTTCTCAGGAATTCATAGCCTGTGAGCGTTTTATCACAATAAACTTCATACAGCATCTTAGCTGCACAAAACTTATTACAAATAAACTAAAGCACTGTTTTAATGCTACTTAATCTTTCAAAATATTCCTCATTAGATAATAAGGATTTATTCTTTGCCTTTGTTTTATAGGTATAAATGGTGTTAATAGATACCCCCAGCACTATAGCAATCGTTTCATTATCTCTAATACCTAACCTTATAAGTGCTAATATTCTCAACTCGGTATTTAATAACTGACCTGTTTTTAATACGTACTTATTCTCTGGAAGTACAATACTATCAATCTCTTTTATAAAATCAGGGAATAAGGATAAAAAAACCTCATCAAAATTATGGAATAAAGTAACCCGTTCTTTTTTAGGGTTGATTTCTTTTAATACTGATTTTAACTTCTGAGGGTTATTAGCCACCATTAATCTGTTTAATGATTTAGAAATACGCTCAAGCTTATTGATATATTCAGAACTTGTATTAAAAAAATGGGCAATATACTTTTCTTTAATAGTGTTAGCTTCCTTCAACTGTCCGTTTAAAACTTTTAATTCTGTATTACTTTTAGTAATAGAAATCCATATTTTTCGTAAGTTAAACAACTGCCGATAAGCAACAAGTAAAAACATAAGCACAACAACAATAATAAAAGAAACCACCCAAACAAAATGCACTGCAGCTTCCTTTTTTTTCTCCTCCAATATTAATTTTGCACCTTCAATAGCAGGAAAGATCTCAGAGACTTCCAATATACGCTGCTTTGAACCAAAAATATCAGCATCACGCTTTGCCAATAAAATATATTTATAGGCACGTTGAACATCTCCATATTCATATAAATACTTTGACAAGGTGCGTAATGAAGTTGCTTCTTTTGTAACGGTTTTAATATCAGCTATAGCTGAGTAAATTAAATGTTTCATCCCCTCCTCTGTTTTCCCCCTTTCAATATCAATAAATCCAAGACAAGAATGAATCATAGCCTGTTGATGAAGATTTGGAGACAAGCTGTCGTAAGCACACTTATAATAATGCGCAGAAGAATCAGGTTGCCAATGAACTAAAAAACGTAAAGCTTTTGTCATTACCGGCCTAATTGTTCCTTCTATTCGATATTTACAGACAGAATCAACATAAAAGTCAGCAATACTCCTATATTTCAAAGAATAATAATCATCCTTTATATAATCGGCTAAATCATAATAAGCTCTAACCACAAAACTATAATAATCCTGCAGGTGTTCAGGAGATAAATCAGAAATTATCACATTGTTTAAAGTGTCAATAGCTTCCTTATAATAGCCAACAGAAACTAATAAATGCCCATAATCAGATAATGTACCGGCAAGTGCTTTTTTATGATTGATTTTGTAGGCAATATCAATGGCCTGCCGGTAATAAAACATGGCAGAATCAAAAACATACACAGTATACTCCCCGGCAATTTCATTACATAAGTTATAACGCTGCCATTCTTTACCCCGGGTGTTGTTAAGAGCCAACTGTTTTTTTAAAGAATCTAATCTTTGTTCCTTCATCTGAACGTAATACCATTCTTTCTGAATAGTAGCATCTAACTCATTAAGTAAATCATCTAACTGTGAATATGAATTATAGAAATTAAAAAATACGAATATAGATAGCAGTAATCTGTGCATTGATTAAATGGATTTTGTGTAAAAATAAATAAAATGACACCTAAAATAAAGTTCCTAATCTCATTATTTTCAAAACAAAAACTATTAGTTTTGAAGCTTCCTAAAATAAGATAAACAATTGCTATGGAGCTTAGAATTGAAGATGGCTGGAAAAACCTACTGCATGAGGAATTTGAAAAAACATATTTTAAAAATCTTGTTCTATTTATAAATGAGGAATACAAGTCACAGACAATTTTTCCACCGGCAGAAAAAATATTTAATGCCTTTAATTTATGTCCATTAGAAAAAACCAGGGTGGTCATTCTGGGTCAAGACCCTTACCACGATATTAATCAAGCTCATGGCTTATGCTTCTCTGTTAACGACGGCATAAAAACACCTCCTTCTTTAGTTAATATTTACAAAGAGATACAAAACGATTGCGGCGTTACTCCTCCTTCAAGCGGGAATCTTGAACGCTGGGCCAGGCAGGGCGTTTTATTACTCAATGCAACTTTAACAGTAAGAGCTCACCAGGCCGGATCGCATCAAAAAAGGGGATGGGAGGAATTTACAGATAGCGTCATTAAACACCTGTCGAAAGAAAAAGAAAATATTGTATTTCTTTTATGGGGTGCTTATGCAGGTAAAAAATCTGTTTTTATTGATGAATCAAAACATTATATCTTAAAATCGCCACATCCTTCACCACTGTCGGCTCACAGAGGTTTTTCAGGCAACAAACACTTTAGTAAAACCAATACGTATTTATTAAGTAAAGGACTGGAACCTGTACAGTGGTAAGGGATACATAAAGAGTGGTAATTATAATTTCATAAAGCAAGCGGATATTATTTGTTATCAACCTCACAATTGGCTTGGCTATCCCGAAGAACAGATTGGTAATTTACCGTATGGCCAAAAATAGAGATTACAGGACTTTCAATACAAACCTTTCCATTGGCTAATTCTGTAATATTTGTTTTAATCACTTTCTGATTCGGCATACTGACATTATGAACCAGTCCCACAGGATAATCTGATGAATATCCCTTATCTAAATACTTTTGGGCTATTTCTACAATATTTTTAGCTCCCATATAGTAAACTGAAGTATCAGATTCAAGTATCCTATAACTATTTTTTCCATGAGCAGTTCCAAAAGCTACTGATGATGAAATACCTCGGTGTGTTAGGGGAATATTACCATATGAAGCTGCTGCAATAGCTGAACTTATCCCCGGAATAATTTCTGTTGCTATCCCTCTTTCTTCAAGATAAAACTTTTCTTCACTTCCTCTTCCAAAAATAAGAGGGTCTCCTCCTTTTAACCGGACCACCATTTTTCCTTTGCTGGCAGCCTGAAATAAGACCTCGTTAATTTCATTTTGTTCTTTACTGTGATTTCCCCTGCGCTTACCCACATATACCTTCTCCCCGGAATATTTTGCTAAAGCATCAGCATCTAACAAATCGTCGTAAAATATTATATCAGCCTGCATTAAGAGCTTTTCGCCCTTTAAGGTTAACAGATCAGGGTTACCGGGACCAAAACCAACCAGGTAAACTTTACCTTTTTGCTCTTGCTTATTTTGTAAGAACTTTTCTTTTTCATTAAAATAAAACTGAAGTTCATTTTTAAAAGAAACCAATTTTTTATACTGCTTATTTTTAGAATTGACACCCAAAATCATTTCTTCAGTCTCTACAATAGCGGCAGAATGAAAATGTGATTCCTCAGATTTATCTGTACGATTACACAATACACCTAAATCTTCAGCATCGATTAAAACCTGCTTATTTACTGCTGATGAATCGGTACACGCATACACTAAAAATACATCCTTTAAATATTCTTTTTTATAACAATCTTTTATCTTTTCAATTTGCTTAAAGTTGGAAATATCATCGCAAAAACCTGTTGATAGTACTGTAATATTGTTTACAAATGGAATGATACCTTTTAATTTTTTTAATGCAACATTGCCTCCTCCAACAATCAGTACTTTTTTGTTTTTTATATTAATTGAAATAGGTAAGTAATTCATTTTTTTATGATATCTGTAATTAAAATTAAATTGTCAAATACTCTTTTCCCGACTCAGTTTGCACTTCAAACTCTATCTTTTTTTGGTAAAGTTTTTGTCTTAACAGCTCCTGTAATTCTTTCATATTATCAGGAAAATCACAATCTTTAAGTGCAGGAAATAAAGCAGATACTGTTTCCACGATAAATGGCAATTCGAGGCACGAGTTGACAACCAGCTTTTGCTTACTAAATACTTCTTTAGGGTTACCCTGACAAACCACTACTCCTTCTTTTAATATCACAATATGGTTTGCCCATTCATAGGCCAGATTAACATCGTGTGTTGCCATTAAAATTGTTTTTCCCTGCTTGTTTAATTGATTTAAATAGTCAATGGTTAACTTTGAATTCAGAGGGTCAAGATTTGATGTAGGTTCATCACAAACCAGTAATTCAGGCTCCATTGCCAGAACTGATGCCAAACAAACTCTCTTCTTTTGACCTGCACTAAGTTCATGAGGAGGCCTTTCACTGAGTTCATGCAGGCAAAAAGAATCTATAACCTCATCCGTTTTTTTTCTTACCCACACTTTATCCTTACTTAAATTATACAAACCAAAAGAAATCTCTTCATATACAGATGGAGCAATAAGCTGATGATCTGAATCCTGAAAAACCAAGCCTACTTTAGACCGCAATAATCGCAATACCTTTTTGGTGTATATTATTTTTTCATCATCAAATAAAAGATTTCCCTCGGTAGGTTTAAGAATACCATTTAACAAAAGCATCAGTGTAGATTTTCCGGCTCCATTACCTCCTAAGAGAGCAATTTTCTTACCTTTTGGTAATGAAAGACTGACAGATTTTAATGCCAATTTACCTGTTGGATACCTGTAACTGACGTTACTCATTGAAACAATATTATTTTCCATACCTTCTTTCTATTAAAAACAAAACCACCAACAGCAACAATAGTAGAGCCGGACTAATCAGTTGCTGTTTTTTAAAGCTTTTTTCTTTACTTACAAAACAAAAACTATTACCGCCCGAACGTGCATCAATAGCTATGGCCAAATAATTTGCCTGCTGTATTGCACGTCGAAATATTCCTGATAAAAGACAGGTAAAGGAGCTTATATTATTTCGTTTATTCATGTACCCCTGTCTCGACAGCTGTGCTGTATACATCTCCTTTGAAATGTAGGCAAGGTTGATAATAAATTTATAGGTTAGTATAAATATTTCTATAAATAAATGAGGTAATCCTATAAACTTCATGCTTGTAGCAATTTCTGAAACAGTATGGGTCAAAAGACCAAAGAATACGATACATACAATCGCTATACTCCTTGAAAAAATGAAAAGAGCCAACTTGACATTTTCTCTATCAAAGCCCAAATGAAAATGACCTATGGAAATAAAAGGTTTAATACTGTCAAAAGAAGAAGCAATAGTCAAGCAGCCGAAAGCAATAAACACCAACGGAATAGAATAAAGCCTTAATACTTTACGAACCTGAATCCTGGTAATAAATAAAGTTAGTAGTAAAAAGATGACTATCAAATTTAAATTAAACACCACAGAATTAAAGAACAAAACACCAATAAGTGCAGGAAAAATATAAAAACTCCTGACAACCATAGGCACATCTGCTAATTTATGAGTGTGATTATATAGCTCCTCAATAATCATTTTTGCTGCTTATTAGCATTCCTTCTTTGTTTTAAAACGTAAAAAACAATGATCCCCACTCCCAAACTTGCCTGAATAAAAAAGATAAGTTTCTCGGTGAAATCGTTTTGGGGTTTCCATATATTTGAAAACCATGGCTTATAATTGGGTGAAATTTTCAAGATAAGCTCCACAGATTTATCATCAGTCCCCTGATGATCAGGAAAAAACTGAACCATAGAAACCTGTAATACGAGAATAAATATTGCAAACAAAAAAATAAATGCGGTATATATCTTCTTATTTTTCATTGTATTTTGGGATTAAGTAAAGCCACCTCTGATCTGTTGTACTTAAGTATCAACTTAAATAATACAACGGTCAGCACACCTTCAGCAATTGCAAGAGGCAATTGTGTGACTACAAATACAGACATAAATTTGATCATATTGTCAAAAACAGAAGAAGTTGCTGTTTGAAACGCTAATGCCAGTTGAAACGATGTACAGATATATACCGATAAATCAGAAATGAAAGCTGCAAGAAAAACACTAACACTTTGTGATAACCTGAGTTTCCTGCAGGCATTAAAGCCTCCTACAGCAACAAAGGCTCCCACTACAGACATTGAAACTGCATTAGCACCAAGCGTAGTGAGCCCTCCATGAGCTAGCAATAAAGCCTGAAATAGCAAAACAACCAGTCCCACTACCGACATACTTGAAGCACCGAATAAAACAGCACCTAATGCTACACCAGTAAGGTGCGAGCTACTTCCTGCTACGGAAGGCAACTTTAGAGATGATAAAACAAACACAAAGGCTCCCACTACTGCATATAGCAATTTTATCTTCGTATTATCTTCCGTCAGTATCCTAACTCTTTTCAAACCTGCTACCAGGAAGGGGATAAACAATACTGCCCAAAAGATCACCCACTCTACAGGAAGGAAACCTTCTGCGATATGCATAGCAAATAAAGAGAACGGACAAAATAAAAACAAGCTTGAATAGATTATTCGTTTCATCAGACACTTAGTTCTTTTACCTTTTTGAGGATCAATTCAGCCATCAGAGGTTCTTTTCCTATTGGTGTTCCAAACCTAATCTTCAACTGAGGATATTTGACTTTTAAAACATCAATTTTAGCGGGGATATCCTGTTTAATGTGATTTCCATTGAATAAAAAATAAGGAATAATAATGATTTCCACTCCCCCTTGCTGGTAAATTGTTTCAACAATATCCTCAAGTGAAGGTTTTGCCATCTCCATATGTGCACCAAATACGTTATGATGATCACTTTTATTTTTAGTGATTTCTACAACATAATTAAAATCTTCGATGGCATCTTTCGACTTGCTACCATGACCTAAAATAATAACCGACTGCTTTTGCATATCATTTGTTTTAAAAAACGAGTTATACATGAAATATGCATTAAAAACCTATGAAGCTCAAAAACAGCTTTAAATCAAGGTATATGAATACATAATCCAGGATGAATTATTGCAATGCTAAAGACCCAGCTAACCAATAGAAAACACAGTGGCATACTGATTCATAAAAGTTTAAATGAATTCTGATATGGAAATCATTTTAGCTTTTATCCCGAAAGCATTGTTATATCAGCTATGGCAGGTCTTCCGGCTTGCTTTATCTTATCGCCTTCCCATTCAGAAAAGAACAGTGGCCTGAGAGATAAGAACTTTAGTAAAGCTTACGGCTGCGGGTACAGCTCCCGAATTTAACGGGATTCCCATATTAAGGATTTCCTTTGAATAAGAAAATTCCACCTAGCAGGTGCAAATATATACTATTAATTAAAACTAATGCTATATAAAAAGAAATTTATGTAACAAGAGAATAAAACAAGCAATGTTACTGTAATTACAGGCATAATGGGTTTTTACTTTACTATAAAAACATCAAACTATTTGCTTATCTATTGAAATATCAAACTTTTTTATTTTTCTTTTAATCGCATCTCTTGAGATACATAAGAGTTCTGCTGCTTGTGTCTGATTAAAATCACAACGTTTTAAGGCTTTAATAATTAAGGCCTTTTCATGCGCATCCAGGCAAAGTGTACCTGAATAAACTTCATTACTCTTGGTTTCACCTTTTAAAGGAAAATCCTCAGGCAACAAAACATCTCCTTCAAAAAGTATCAAGGCACGCTCTACCATATTTCTTAACTCCCTAACATTACCGGGAAAAGAATAAGACTGTAATTTTTTCATCAACTCTTTGGATACAGAGGGCATAGCAATGTTCTTCTTCTTTGAGATAGATTTCACAAAATGATTTAGCAACGGCTTTATATCCTCGGGTCTCTCACGCAAAGGCGGAATATGAATTTCTATGGTATTAATCCGGTGATACAAATCAATCCTGAACTTATCCTGTTCAATTAACGATTCTATATTTTTATTGGTAGCAGAAATTATCCTTACATCTACATCTATTTCTTTGTTACTACCAACTCTTTTGATTTTATTTTCCTCAATAGCACGCAATAGCTTAGCCTGCAATGAAAATGACATATCTGCTATCTCGTCTAAAAACAAAGTCCCATTGCTGGCCATTTGAAAATAACCTTTTTTATCTTCCTTGGCGTCAGTAAATGCACCTTTAGCATGACCAAAAAATTCACTTTCCAGCAAAGAAGAAGGGATAGCAGAGCTATTTACCGGGGCAAAAAAAGCTTCCTTCCTGGGACTGCCATAATGAATAATCCTGGCGATGATTTCTTTACCAGTTCCATTTTCACCGGTAACCAGTACATTAACATCCTTATCCTTTGCAGCCTTTAACGCTATTTTCAATACTCTTTTTATCGCTTCACTTTCGCCTATAAAATCCTTTTCAATCATTCCCTCCAACTCTTTGGAAACCAAAGACCCTCTATTCTCGGCTTTTTCAAGTTTAGCTTGTAACTCTACAAACTTTCCGGTTCTTTCTACAGCCACCTGAATATCCATGACCTGAAAAGGTTTACGAATAAAATCAGACGCACCCTTACGCATAGCTTCAATCACCATATCCATATCACCATAACCACTAATCATAATAACTTCAGTATTAGGATTATTTTCTTTAACCTTCTGAAGAACATCCAAACCATTCATCCCCGGTAACATAATATCCAATATTAAAATACCGGGTTGTTCCCTGTCTAAAACCTCAAAACCCTGATTTGGAGTGTTTGCAGTATATACATTAAAGCTTCTCTTTTCGAGATGATATTTAAGTTTCTCCGTAATTCTTACTTCATCATCAAGGATTAATATTTTCAAATGATCCATATGGATATGATTATTTAATTAACACTATTGTCAGGCACCATGAACAGAAACTGGAATAATCACTTTCATACTGGTTCCATCCATCACTCTGCTTTTCACTTCAATACGACCTTTCATCTCGTTAATCAAGCTGTAAGATATAGATAAACCCAACCCGGTACCTTTACCAAGCTGTTTACTGGTTACAAAAGGTAAAAATATATCTGTTTTTTTGTTTTGATGAATTCCAATACCATTATCCCTCACCTCTATAAACACTTCATTTTCAAAAAAACCTGTACTTATTGAAATCTTTTTCCTAAAAGTATTATCTTTCTCAAAGCGTTCTTCTACAGCATCGCGTGCATTTGAAAGCAAATTATAAATAACCTGTTCAACTTTATGCGGGTTACCCAAAACCTCGGGCACTCTATAATTTAATTTTAATTGTAGCTCTATATTATGATTTTGATATTGACGTTGAACCATAGAAATAGCCGACTCCACACAATCTGACACCGAAAAACTTTCAAAAACAGTTTCTTTCTGACCACTGGAAAAAACCCTGATATGATCCACTATTTCTCTGATACGAACAATATCCTCAAATATTTCACTTACAGATTGCCTTATAAATGTTTGATCTGGATTGTCTTCCATTAATTCAAACTGAATACCTTCGGCTGACAATGAAATATTTTGTACCGGTTGATTAATTTCGTGAGCAATACCTGCCGCTAATTCTCCTAATGAGGATAAACTGGATTGATGAACGATGATTTGCTGTTGCTCTTCCTGTTTTTTAAGAGCCTCATTGATTCTCTGTTCTAGAGTTTTATTCTCAACCCTTTTCAGGTAGTACCTGTAATAAATTATAAAAACCAATATCAGAATTACCAATATTGTAAATCCGAATGACAAGCGCCACTTAGAAAGATTTTCCTTTTCCAGGCGGAGTCGGTAATTTTCATTTTTGGCCTGCAATATATCATTTTCTTGAGTCTTTTTTTCAAGGTCATGCACTACTAAAGTATTGGTAAACTCCTCTGCTTTTTGCTCCTGCGATAAAAAGTCTGAAATATCTGAATATAAAACCTGGTATTTATAGGCCTTTTTATAATTTGCCTGTTCTTTATAAATTAAAGACAACTCATAATAAATAGTACGCAAAACACTCTTATTATTAATTACCTCAGCCAACCTTAAGCTCTTATTAAAACTCCTAATAGCTTGCTTATAATCCTTATGGTCTTTAGCAATTTTTGCCAGGTTTAATAATGACAATGAAGATCCCAAATGATCATTTAACGTTATTTGAAGCTGAAGAGCTTGTTCAAATAATTTCTTAGCCTTGACCAGATCTCTTTTTAAATAAAGAGTACCTGCCATACGGTTAAGAACCTCACTAATACCGATATTATCTTTGCGTATTATCAGCTCATCATATAAATAGATAAAGTTCTCAAGCGCAGCATCATAATCTTCCAGATACAAATAAATCTCTCCTATATTCCTCCACAAAGTTGTTTTATCATCAGTAACATCAAGTAAGTCTATCGCTTTGCGGTAATTATCCAGGGCAAGATGGTAATCGCCCAAATTTTTGTAGACATTACCAATATTCTCATAAGTATCCACTATTGAAGAAACAGGAGTATTTTTATCACTCAATAGAATCAAGAGTGATCGCTTATAATTATCCAGGGATTTATGAAACTTATTTAAACGGTAAAAAGTGGTGGCTAAAATATTTACACCTTCCTGATCACCAATGGATTTATAGGCACTTAAAGATTTTTTATAATACTCAAGGAGTTCATCATAATCACTCAAAAAATAATATCCCATCCCAAGGTTTCCGTAGGCCTTAGCCTCACCTTTTTTGTCATTTAAATCTTGTGCCAGGTGAAGTGCTTTTTGAGCATACATAACTGCTTTTTCTGCATCTGAAGTCAAATAATACCTCGAAAATTGATTGTAGACTTCAACTTTCTCTTGTACAGAAGCATTTTTTAGTTTACGGTGTAAATTATCAAGAACAGATTCCTCCGACTGCACTCTTAAAGAAACACTTAAGCACAGCAACAAAAGGAGTAAATATTTACATTTATTCATTGATGGAGATTTTGATTCTTAAATTGAAGAATTCTCCCATCCTGCTATCTTAATAATCTCAGTTCAATAAAAAATATTTATCGAACTAAAGATTAATACCTCATTCTCCAAAAAGAAGACAAAATACTATTTATAAATCAACTCAACAATTTTTTCTAAGCCCTCTTTATCTTCCTGATCAAAATTTGAATAATCTCTACTATCCACATCCAATACTCCAACAACCTGGTTCTCTTTATTAAAAACAGGCACCACTATTTCAGACTTCGTTAAAGAACTGCAAGCAATATGTCCCGGAAATTTTTCCACATCTTCAACAACAACTGTTATTTTGGTATTCACTCCGGCCCAGCAAACGCCCGTATCTTTTTTTAACCTCAGGCAAGCTAATGGACCCTGATATGGCCCCACTAATAACTCGCCCTCCTTTAAAAGATAAAATCCAGTCCAATAATAACCTTTCATTTTATGATGCAAGATGGCGGATATGGTTGCCATTCTGGAAAGCGGATGATTAACCGGACTTGTTAACAATTCTATTTGTTGAAATAACCTCTGGTATTTAGATAACTTTGCTGACATATATTTATATTCAAAAAATGCAAGATAAGTAACAACAACTTATCCTGCATATATCATATATTACGATTAAAAAAGTTCTTAACGAAACTATGTAAAGCTCCCCAATGTATGAATGATTTTACTCATCTAACATATTTTGAAGTTTTTTACGTGTAAAAAATATTCTGCTTTTAACGGTTCCGATAGGCAAATCAAGTTCCTCGGCAATTTCTTTATATTTATATCCCGAAGTATGCATTGTAAATGGTATTCTAAACTCATCATCCAATTTTTCAATACTTTGGTTCATTTCATTTACAGCCTGAACCATTTCGGGAGTTTCTGAAGAATAATTGCCTTTAAAAGCAACTCTATAAGCATCCTCTACCGATTCAAAAGTATTTCTTGTTTTTTGAGTTCGTCTATAATTATTAATGAAAGTGTTTTTCATAATAGTAAACACCCATGCCTTAAAATTTGTATTTGATACAAATTGCTTACGATACGTTAAAGCTTTCAATGTTGTTTCCTGCAACAAATCATTAGCGTCTTCTTCATTGGCCGTTAAACTAAGCGCAAAATACTTTAGTTTATCCTGTAGGCTCAATAACTTTTCATTGAATTGCATTGTTGTCATGGTGTAATGTTTTGTTTGTTATTACCTGTAAGCTCTTAAATGTTTAACAAATATAATTAGTTCATAAACACGAACAAAAGATATTCACATCTTTTTTTATTCTATTTAAATCCATTCTAAACAATAAATTTAATAAAAATCTCATTCACTTACATTTACAGAATCAAAATACCTCTATTCTAAATTAACTTATTTTATTAATGAAAAACACAATGTTCAATAAAAGTAAAAAAGGATGACATAAAACGACATCCTTTTACTGTTAAATAATCTTTATTTTTACTCAACTAACAAAAGATGAGCACATTTAATTTTAAACACTGTGAGTTTGCATTATTTTTACATCTAAGAGAGCTATTCTATGTAGAACCGAACGCAAAGACATCAACAAACCGCAAAAATTCATAAGAAAAGAATGTCAACCAGAAATTTGCGACACCCGTAAGAATAACAAAACTAGTCAAAATCGCAAAAAAAAGAATTCTTAAAAAATGAGTTGAGAATTATTTAGCCTGATAGGATAGCAACAACACTTCAATACTATATCCTGTACCTTTAAATTCGACAACTTTCTGAACATCAGATTTAAAGGGTTTAAAAAAACGCTTTTTCACTTCAATAACATAAGAGCCATCACCATCAAAGTGTTCCATATCTTCGAGATAAATAGAAAACTCACCATTTTTATCTGTTGAGGTCGTATACAGGAGGTCGGATTCCCAATAAAAATTAACAGTAGCACCTTCAACATTTTCCCATTCACTATCCGTCAACACCCTCCCTTTAAAATTTGAAAACCGGGGACTCTTATTTTGTTCAAAAGCATAAATATCATCCTGTCCCACACCTCCCTCTCTGTTGGAGACAAAATAGCCAAACTTTTGATTTTCCAGATAGATTAAACCAAAATCATCATCAGCTGTATTTATTGGATATCCCATATTAAAAGAATTTGAAAACCCTTCACCTATTGGCAAAGCAAAAAACACATCCATACCTCCCAAACCCGCTTCTTTATCAGAACTATAATATAAAATACCATCTTCGGCCACATAAGGGAACATTTCATTCTCTGAAGAATTTACTTGAGGGCCTAAATTTACCGGGGTACTCAAAAAACCATCCTTTATATACGAATAATAAATATCAAAACCGCCAAAGCCACCCTCCATATCCGACACAAAGAAAAACCTTTTTTCATCATGGGTTAAAAAGCCATGCATTAAAGAATAATTAAATTGATGCAAGGGTATTGGAAGAACATCCTTTTGCCAATGGCCATTGACTTTATTAGAAACAAAAATATTTAAATACGATTTTTTATCATCTGAACTATCAACATTACGGGTAATAAAAGCAATGGTCTTATCCTGATTAAAAGCAATTGGCCCATCGTTATATTTTGTAGATAATTTACGGGAAAAAAACCTGGGTTGAGATAAGTTTGAAAATGTATTTATTTTAGAATAATACAGTTTATAAAACTGTTCACCATCCCTGATATCTGTTCTGTTAAAAGCTCTTATTTCACCTTTATTTGAACAAAACACCAATTTATCGTTATACAATGCCGGCCCGATTTCTGAATAAGGAGAATTAACAGGAAGACTGTAAATTTTATAACGTAAGGAATCTTTTTTCAACAACTTTAATTTACTCTCTGAAAGAATATTAGAAGGCTCCACACCAGCCATTTCGTTATATTTCTGAAGGTATTGATTAGATTCATTATACCTGTGTAGCTTTTTTAGCTGTTGCGCCAATAACAGATACGAAGACATATCTACATCCGGATATTCAATGGCTTGCAAATACCAATTGACACTTTCCTCAACATTACCCAGGTGACGATAGCAATCCCCTATTCTATGAGCAGTATAATATTCGGCATCACCATTATTTTTTATTTCCTTATAGAGTTGAATGGCTTTGCGATAATTAAAATCGAAGAAATACTCATCGGCTTTCTTAATATCCTTAATTTGAGCACTCAAAGAATGCTGAAAAAACAAAACCAATAAAAGACTGATATAAAATATGTATTTACGAATCATCTATTCATTTTTTTCAATTAGAAATACCTGGGATTAATAACTTTATCTTTATTAAAATTAAATTCGTAACTAATCATGATTTCATGAGTACCACTGTGATAAGAACTGAGTTGGTTTGTATTTAAATCAAATGCGTAACCAAATTTAACCTGGGGGTTTACCTGGAACTGCACAATTCCACCAAAGGATTCATTAAAGCGATACATAGCCCCTAACCAAAATTTATCATACAGCACTGTATTAAGGTTAGCATCTACACTATAGGGAGAACCTTGCGACACACGAGCCATCACAGAAGGTCGCAACACGAAATTCTCACTGACTTTAAAAACTAGTCCCATCATACCATAATAATGGCGCACTTCAGTTCCATTACTATAACTTTCACTCCCTTTAGCAAACGAATTCTCCGTAATTCTGGGAACGGATAACCCCAGATAAAATCGTTGAGAATATAAGAAAAGACCAAAACCAAAATTCGACAACACAACTTGCTCATTAGCCAAATAATAAGCCTCATCATTGCTATTTATTTTATCTAAGCCAGTATAATCAATGGCATAATTATTAAAACCACCATTTAAACCTAACGAAAGCTTTAGCTTGTCATTCATTTTTAAATGATAAGCATAATCGATAAAAAAACTGGTTTGATTTACCGGTCCATAAGAATCATAAATCAAAGAAGCACCTATAGCCATATTGTTGTATACGGGCAAATGACCTGTAAAAGTTGCTGTTGTAGGAGCACCATCAAACCCTACCCATTGCTGCCTTCCCAGAACCATTAAACTCAACACCTCTCTTGATCCGGCATAAGCAGGATTAACAGCCAAGGTGTTAAACATATACTGGGAAAACATAGGATCCTGCTGCGCATAAACGCCGGATAGATTAAATCCAGGGAAAACAAAGAGTATTACCACAGAAAACTTATAACAAATATATCTAAACCACTTATTCATAACCTAATTATCTTTTGATATAAACAGAACCTTTCAATACTCCTTGATTACTTCCCAACTTAACCACGTAGAAATACAAACCCTGAGGCAATTCTGCTGAGCCAATTGCAGATTTACTTGATTTACCGTCCCATTGATTATCGTAATTCATCATATGAAAGACTTCACCTCCCCATCTGTTATAAATAAATATCTCATTATCATCATAAGCTGAAATTCCAGGAATGATAAAATAATCATTAACACCATCACCATTTGGAGAGAAAGTATCAGGAGCATCAATCCTTTCAGCACAATCATCAAAATAATCGATATAATCAGCTATCCCATCATTGTCGCAATCTCCTGATCCTTCATCTATATCCGGGATACCATCACTATCACTATCCTCATCTCGATAATTAAATATGCCATCCTCATCAGTATCTACAATATCCTGAGCACAAAGATTTGAAACTCCACCTTCAACAACATCCAATATCCCGTCATTATCCGAATCTACATCCAAATAGTCAGGATATTCATCACCATCAGTATTATAATGTTGCTCTTCGTTATAGTCAGCAATATTATCTCCATCAGTATCAGCAACACTAATAGTAAATTGAACTATTGCATCATCACAATTACCAGAATCATCACAGCCTTGATACGTAAAATATTCTTCGATACAATAATTACCATAGACAGATGTATATGTAAAAACGCCATTATCTGTTTGCTCAAGAAAACCACCTAAATCATCTGTATTAACAAGAATTACTGTAATATCATCAGCATTGGCATCTGTATCGTTATCTAAAACATTAAAAGTAACAGTAGCACCATCGGTCATTAACACAAGGTCATCGAGGCACTCAGGAGCCATATTTTGCAGGCTGACAGAAATATTGACTGTTGCCGTAGAACATAAACCTTCGGTATCACAAATCCGGTAGACAAAGAAATCTGCTCCTGAAAAACCAACATTAGATGTATAAGTAATCTCACCTGTTAATGATACTACAGAACAAACACCACCCTGTGGATCTGTAACGATTTCAACAGATGTTAAATCTAAGTTATTATCTATATCACTATCATTTGCAGCAACGTCAATCACCGAGGCCACCTCCTGGGCAACAACTATCTCATCATCAAGAGCTACAGGAGCATCATTTTGAGGTGCGATAACAATGTTGACGGGAGCAATAGAACACCCGCCTTGCTGATCACACAATTGGTACATAAAAATATCCTCTCCATTATAATTTTCATTTGGAGTATAGACTATGGTATTATCAGAGTTAACAGCTGCACTTCCATTCTGAGGATTTTCAGAAACAGAAACAGTAAAGCCCTCAGGTTCAGAATCTATATCATAATCATTTATCAGAACATCAACAACAACGTCCTGATCCTCATTTGTTTCTACATCATCGCTGACAACAACCGGTAAATCATTGACAGGCAATATTGTAAGAGTAACTGTTGCATCATCAGAATAACCTGTATGATCAAATATCCTGTATCTAAAATCATCTGATCCGCTAAAATTTAAATCTGGAGTATAAGTGATTTCTGAGGTATTAGAATTTATTGACAACTCACCATTAACAGGATTATTTACAATGACCAATGTTGTTGGATCAATATTATCCTGAGGGTCAATATCATTATCCAAAACTAAAACCACAACATCCTCATCTTCATTGAGCTCCATATAATCATCAACAGCATTGGGGGCTTCATTACTCACACTAATAAATACAGTTGACAAATTACTAATTAAACCTTCACTATCAGAAAATGTAAAACTAAAGCGATCATCACCAGAGAAACCATCATCAGGAACATAAGTAATCACATCATTATCATCATATGAAATAATACCATCAGAAGGGTTTGTTGTATTTACAAAAGATGAATAATCAATATTTCCATCAACATCAGTTACTAAATCTGCCATATTTATTTCAAGAGACACATTTTCGGAAGTGGAATAATATACGTTTTGAGTTAGCGGAGCATCATTTTGACTTATGACCTGCACTACCAGGTTAAAGATCCTGCTTCTATCATTTTCATCGGACTGATCGCTGACATAAACAGGAACGTTTATATAACCATAGTAATCATCAGACGGTGTAATTACATTGTTGGTCACGGTGTAATTCAGGCCTGCCATTACCACCAGGATAAAATCATTAGGATAATTATTATCAGGATCATCAACTGTAAAGTCGTTTAACGTAACAGTAAGAGGCTCATCTTCATTTGTTGATAAATCAGCCTGGTTAACAATCACAGGTTGATCGTTTACCGGGCTTACCGTAATAACAAAGGGGTAAATATCACTCACATTGTTTTCTGTCTCCAGATCATCAACAACAACATTAACAGTTAACTCTCCATTAAAATCCAACTCCGGTGTAACTGTATTACCTACGACACTATAATTACCTCCGGACAAGACATCTAAAGCAAATTCTGAAGGGTAATTATTATCCACATCGGATACTGTTAAATCATTGAGAGTTATAGTATAGGAAGTATCCTCTGATATCTGAACTGTATTTTGCGACATAACAACAGGTTTATCATTGACGGAATTTACTGTTATTGACACATGAGCCGAAGTACAATAATCATCCTCATCACACACCTGGTAATCAAACTCATCTTCTCCAAAGAAATTTTGATTTGGTGTGTAAACAATAAGACCTTCAGATTGAACTGATAAAGCTCCATTTTGAGAGACAGATAATAAAGTTAACGTATTTGGATCGATATTACCCTGAGGGTCGGTATCATTACTTAAAACATCAATTGAAATGCTATTATCTTCATCAACTTCTGCAACATCATCCACTCCGGCAGGAGCTTCATTGGAGACAGTTATCGTTATTATACCTGCAGCACAAGCACCATCCTGATCGCAAATTTCATATGTAAAAGAATCAGAACCTGAATATCCATCGTATGGGTTATAGATTATAGTTGTATTGTCAACATCAACAGTAGTTGTACCATTCGACACATCAGAGGTAATTTTTAAAGAAGGTAAATCCAAAGCATCTTCAACATCAGAAATCAGATTATGGATATTTATTGATATTTCCTGATTTTCGGGAGTTGTAACAGATTGACTATTAGCTACCGGTGTATCATTCTGTGCTAAAACCAGAACGGAAACAGTAAATACCCTGCTTTCAGAATTTTCATCTTCTCCATCGTCGACAGTAACACCAACAGATAATGTCCCATAATAATTTAAAGCCGGAGTAACAGTGGTGCCACTAAATGAATAATTATCTCCGGGTTGAATAGTCAAAGAAAAATCGCCGGAGCTGTTATCCGGATCCATAATACTTACATCGTCCAAAGAAATTACTATTGGTATATCTTCATTTGTTGATAAAGTATTTATCTGAGACTCAATCTGTGGAGCATCATTAACGGCATTGATAGTTACACGTAAATTAAATGTATTGCTGGTTTGATTTTCTGAACCTAAATCGGTAATGTAAACCGGTATGCTTAAAACGCCATTAAAATCCTCACCCGGAGTGACCTGACGACCAATAAATGTATAATTATTCCCGCTTAACAAGGTCATTTCATGTTCACCCGGGTAAGTATTATCAACATCTGTAACATTTAATGCTGTATACGGAATTGTAAATACCGCATCTTCATTATAAATTAAGGACTGCTGACTATTAATAACCGGTGCATCATTTACTGCAGTAACTGTTAACACAACACTATTAGTGGCTGTCAACAATCCGTCACTAGCTGTAAAAACAACAGCTTCCTGACCGAACCAATCTTCATCAGGAATTTCTATTGTAGCAACATGAGAATTTCTATCAATATCGATTGTTAATTCAGTATTTCCAGAATAAGTCCATGAAATCTGATCATCCGTATTATCTGGATCAGACACATAATTATTTAATTGAATAGTATTAAACATAGAGCCTTCTGGTATTGTTTGATTAGGTATATCTATCAGAACAGGAGGATCGTTATCGTTAACCACTGTTACCTGTAAATCATAAGTATTACTTTGTGCTGCCTCATCATCAGTAACATATACAGGTACTACAATTAAACCAGTTATATTTTCATTTGGAGTAATAGCATTGCCTGTTACCTGGTAATTTGAACCAGACAAGACTGTTAATGTAAATCCTGTAGGATAATTATCATCAGGATCATAAACGATAAGATCATTTAAACTTAATTCAGTTGGAGTATCTTCAGCAATAGATATTGTGTTTTGTCCAGTAATTGCCGGAACATCATTAACAGCAGTAACTTCTAGCCTCACATTATCAGAAACAAATGCACCACCTTCATCAGTAGCCACAAAAGTAAGCACTTCAACACCATTCCACTCTTCATCTGCCGGAGTTATTGTTGCCGAACCATTATTTATTTCAACAGCAAAATTTGTTGGAGTAGGATCTAATGACCATTCGATATCTTCATCTAAAGTCTCTGCATCTGATATATAATTATTTAGACTGATACTATTAAAACTACCACTTTCTTCAATTGTCTGATCGGGAATATCGCCTATTACCGGTAAGTCATTAACTCCTGTTACAGTAATGTGAACAGTTACAGCATTACTATTATTGATACCATCATCAGCTTCATAAGTAAAACTATCACTTGTTGTTTCTGAACCATCATGGCTATATGAAAACGTACCGTTACTATTAAAGGTTAAACTACCATAATTTGTTGGACTTAATAAATTTGCTGTCAGACTATTTCCATCTGCATCACTATCATTATCCAAAACCGATGTTACACCGTCATTTAAAACAGAAACAGTACCACCCTCACTTACAACAATATAATCATCTGCACCAACCGGATTGTTATCATTTAAATTAGCAACCGTTATAGTAATTGATTGATCATCAAAATTTCCTGCATCATCTGTAACAGTAATGGTTATATCATAGATATTATTACCTCCATCGTCAACAGGGTTCTCATAATCAGGAGATGCAATAAACACAAGCTCACCACTGAATTCATTTATATCAAATTGTCCTGAATCTGTTCCTGACAGCGAATAAGTTGCAGAATCATCGGCATCAGAATCTGTAGAGGAAGCCACCTCAATTACCCCTGTATGATTTTCCTCGACTAAAGTACTGCTGACACTGATTACAGGATCGTATTCATTAATTGGTAAAACAGTGACATTCAACAATACAGATGAAGTATTGTCATCCTGATCTTTAGCAGTTATATTAACTTCGTAGACATTATCAACATTATCATCTTCCGGATTTTCATAATCACGAGCATCCATACTAACCTCTCCGGTAGAAGTATTAATACTAAATAATGATTCATCAACTCCCCCCAAAGAATATGTCAAAGAACCGATCGGGCTACCACTTATCGTAAGAGGACCTGAAGTATACGTACTATTCTCATAAACAGTGGTATTTCCAATAGCTAAAATTGAATAATTTGAATTTTCTTCCACATCCAAAATGGTAACGGTTACATCTTCTGAATCTGTAGATCCTGCATCGTCTGTTACTATTATTGTTATTTCATAAACATTATCGGTATTGGCATCTATGGGATTTTCATAATCAGGAGATGTTTTGAATGTTAGTACACCATTATTACTGTCAATATCAAACCCCCCGGAATCTGTTCCTGTAATAGAATATACATGATGATCTTCAGAATCTGCATCCGTTGAAGTTGCTGTAAGTACAATACCGGCATAATTTTCTGATATGGAGACATTACCCACGGTTAATACAGGTGCATCATTGACTGCCGTAACATTTATCGTCATGGTATTGGCTGATGCTGACACTCCTCCTTCTGAATCTACTAAATAATACGTAAATGTTGTATAGTTATCTCCACTTGCATTTAAGGCTGGTGTATAACTTAAACTGCCTAAGGTATAATTAACTCCTGTGCTAATTGCTGAACCGCCACTACTCAATTCTCCTAGTGAAACATCAGTGGCAATCTGAATGTATGTTAATGCATTTCCTTCCGGATCGGAATAATTTGTAAAATCGCCGATTACAAAAAGATGGGTTTCATCTTCTGCAATAGTAATGCTGCTATCATCTCCAGTTGGTACATCATTGACTGCCGTAACATTTATCGTCATGGTATTGGCCAATGCTGACACTCCTCCTTCTGAATCGACTAAATAATAAGTAAATGTTGTATAGTTATCTCCACTTGCATTTAAGGCTGGTGTATAACTTAAACTGCCTAAGGTATAATTAACTCCTGTGCTAATTGCCGAACCGCCACTTGTTAATGCTCCTTGCGATACATCGGTGGCTATCTGAATAGCAGTCAAGGCATTTCCTTCCGAATCGGAATAATTTGTAAAATCGCCGATTACAAAAAGATGGGTTTCATCTTCAGCAATAGTAATGCTGCTATCATCTCCAGTTGGTACATCATTTACTGATGTTACATTTATCGACATGGTATTGGCCAATGCTGACACTCCACCTTCTGAATCGACTAAATAATAAGTGAAGGATGTATAGTTTGTACCACTGGTATTTGATTCAGGAGTATAACTTATATTACCCAAGCTATATGTATTGCCTGTGCTAATTGCCGAACCGCCACTTGTTAATGCTCCTTGCGATACATCGGTGGCTATCTGAATGGCAGTCAAGGCATTTCCTTCCGGATCGGAATAATTTGTAAAATCGCCGATTACAAAAAGATGGGTTTCATCTTCAGAAATAGTAATGCTGCTATCATCTCCTGTGGGTGCATCATTGACTGCCGTAACATTTATCGTCATGGTATTGGCCAATGCTGACACTCCACCTTCTGAATCGACTAAATAATAAGTGAAGGATGTATAGTTTGTACCACTGGTATTTGATTCTGGAGTATAACTTATATTACCCAAGCTATATGTATTGCCTGTGCTAATTGCTGAACCGCCACTTGTTAATGCTCCTTGCGATACATCGGTGGCTATCTGAATAGCAGTCAAGGCATTTCCTTCCGGATCGGAATAATTTGTAAAATCGCCGATTACAAAAAGATGGGTTTCATCTTCAGAAATAGTAATGCTGCTATCATCTCCTGTGGGTACATCATTGACTGCCGTAACATTTATCGTCATGGTATTGGCCAATGCTGACACTCCACCTTCTGAATCGACTAAATAATAAGTGAAGGATGTATAGTTTGTACCACTGGTATTTGATTCAGGAGTATAACTTATATTACCCAAGCTATATGTATTGCCTGTGCTAATTGCTGAACCGCCACTTGTTAATGCTCCTTGCGATACATCAGTGGCTATCTGAATAGCAGTCAAGGCATTTCCTTCCGGATCGGAATAATTTGTAAAATCGCCGATTACAAAAAGATGGGTTTCATCTTCAGCAATAGCAATGCTGCTATCATCTCCTGTGGGTGCATCATTGACTGATGTTACGGTTACTGTTAATCCATAAGCATCGGAAGTCGCATTGATAGACTGCTGATCTGATACAACTACGTCGACGATGATATCGCCTGTTATGTCAGCATTTGGTGTTATCTCATTTCCTACATGACTATAATCACTTCCATCTTGAACGATTAAGATATGATCATCTGGAACTGTATTATCTACATCGGTAAATGTTACATCGGACAGTTCAATAGTCAAGGCTGTTTCTTCTGATGTGATTAATACATTAGCTTGTCCGGTAATAACTGGGGAATCATTAACTGATGTTACGGTTACTGTTAATCCATAAGCATCGGAAGTCGCATTGATAGACTGCTGATCTGATACAACTACGTCGACGATGATATCGCCTGTTATGTCAGCATTTGGCGTTATCTCATTTCCTACATGACTATAATCACTTCCATCTAGAACGATTAAGATATGATCATCTAGAACTATATTATCTACATCGGTAAATGTAACATCTGACAGTTCAATAGTCAAGGCTGTTTCTTCTGATGTGGTTAATACATTAGCTTGTCCGGTAATAACTGGAGAATCATTAACTGATGTTACGGTTACTGTTAATCCATAAGCATCGGAAGTCGCATTGATAGACTGTTGATCTGATACAACTACACTGACAATGATATCGCCTGTTATGTCAGCATTTGGTGTTATCTCATTTCCTACATGACTATAATCACTTCCATCTTGAACGATTAAGATATGATCATCTGGAACTGTATTATCTACATCGGTAAATGTAACATCTGACAGTTCAATAGTCAAGGCTGTTTCTTCTGCTGTGGTTAATACATTAGCTTGTCCGGTGATTACAGGTGCTTCATTCACGGCAGTAACTGTAAAGGTTGCGGCATCACTTGCAGAAAGCCCATCTGTATCAGTCGCAGTAAAAGTAATTGTTTCACTTCCGGTCCAACCTTCAGGATAGGTAACAGTTACAAGACGATTTGTGATATCAACAATTAAACTTGTATTACCGGAATAAGTCCATTCGATATTTTCATCTCCTGTATTATCATCTGTCACATAATTATCTAATATTATTGTTGTAAAGGCTTCACCTTCATTAACAGTTTGGTCGGCAATATCAGTAACATCGGGTGCTGTTTGAGCATTTCCACTATTTACAAATACAAATAAAACAAATTGAACTACGAATATATTTAAAGCTAAATTTTTAAGGATCATATTGCGCTAGTTTTTTATTTGATATAATAGATCAACTAGTAAATTTAATCCTTTGTTTATGACCAACATACTTCTTTTTGACTAATCACTGTTTTTATCACACTAAAGGAATTATAAAATATATAATACAGGTTTATAAAAAACATCATATGTTTGCATTTCAAAATAAGGCAATACTCATATCACAAAACAAATGAATCAAAAAGTACAGTTAGTAACATCAAAAGATGGGTCTCACACTCTTTTTGTACCGGGATTAAATGAACACTATCATTCTGTTAACGGGGCAATACAAGAATCTTTACACGTATTTATTGAAGCAGGGTTATATCAGATTAAAAAGGAGAATATCAATATTCTGGAATTTGGATTCGGGACCGGGTTAAACGCTTTTTTAACAGCAATAAAAAAGCATAACAAGAAGATATTTTTTCACTCTCTGGAAAAATACCCCATCGACTCAAGCACCATCAAAACATTAAATTACAAAGATGCCTTTGATGGCAAATACACTGAAGTCTTTAGCAAACTTCATGAATGCAACTGGGAACACAGGTGCGAAATATCAGATTATTTTTCTCTATTAAAAACAGAATGTGATTTTAAAAACGTGAAATTAACGTCACAATACGACCTGATTTACTTTGATGCTTTTGCTCCTGACATACAACCCAAGCTATGGACCCGAGAGATTTTCGAAAAAGCATATAACGCTTTACTTCCCAATGGAATTTTAACCACCTATTGTGCCAAGGGAATTGTTCGAAGAACAATGCAGGAAGTTGGATTTAAAGTAGAACGATTGCCCGGTCCTCCCGGTAAAAGAGAAATGTTAAGAGCCATTAAATAGTTATCATATTCATTACTACAACAATTAGTTAAAGCAGAGTTAAAGAAGCAGGCCCGGTTTGCTTTCCTAAGTGTAAAAAACTATCTTCGCTGTCTCTTATAAAAAAAGATAAATAAACAGGATGGAAAAATTAAGTTATGCTTTAGGAATGAGCATTGCCGCAAATCTACAGAAATCAGGTGTTGCGGAAATTAATGTCGACGAATTTGCAAAAGGTTTAAAAAACCATATTGAAGGTAATACTGAAATATCACAAGAAGAAGCTGGTCAAATTATCAATACTTTTTTTGCTGAAATACAAAGCAAACAATTTGAAGCGAACATTAAAGCCGGTCAGGATTTTCTAGCTGAAAATTCAAAAAAAGAAGGCATTGTAACTTTAGAAAGTGGCCTTCAATATGAAGTTATAAACGAAGGTAATGGTGAAAAACCCAAAGCTACAGATAATGTAAAATGTCACTACCACGGTACTTTAATTAACGGTTCTGTATTTGACAGTTCTGTACAAAGAGGTGAGCCTGCTACATTTCCTGTCAACGGAGTAATACCAGGATGGGTAGAAGCATTACAAATGATGCCTGTAGGTTCTAAATGGAAATTATATGTACCTTCTGATCTTGCTTATGGAGAACATGGTGCAGGACAATCAATTGAACCACATACCACTCTTATTTTTGAAGTTGAATTATTGGACATAGTATAATTAAATAAGTATTATAAAAAATGAAACTTAAAAACCTATTTTTAGCATTTATTGCAATTGCTATAACTGCAGTTTCATGTACAACAGTTCCCGGCGCTGGAGATGTTGAGATGAAAAATGAAACTGATAGTGTTAGTTATGCACTAGGGTATGTTATTGCCTCTCAAATGAAGCAACAACTATCATCTCAATTTGATACATTATACGGAAAAGACTTAGCTATGGCTCTTGCTAAATCGGAGTTTTCAAAAACTTCCAGACAAAATTTCGAGCGTAGCTTTGATTCAATCAATTATGACATTATGAAAACAGCATTTTTGAATGAAGTTGCATATGGTAAGTCATATTTTGATCAACAAACTGGTAATGCATATTTGCAATCAGCTTATCAAAGAGCTCAAAGTCAAAAAGCCATGCAACCAGGAAAACCAGCTTTCGAGAACAAGAAAAAAGGAGACGAATTTCTTGCTGAAAATGGCAAAAAAGATGGTGTAATAACTACTGAAAGTGGTTTACAATACGAAGTAATCAAAGAAGGCAAAGGAGATAAACCTGTTGCTGGTGATAAAGTTAAAGTTCATTACCACGGCACTTTACTTGACGGAACTGTTTTTGACAGCTCTGTAGACAGAGGTCAGCCTGCAACTTTTGGTGTAACTCAGGTTATTAAAGGTTGGGTTGAAGGACTTCAGTTAATGACTGTAGGTTCCAAATATAAATTCTATATTCCTGCTGAACTGGCATATGGAATGAGAGGTTCTGGTCCTAAAATTGGTCCTATGGAAACTTTGGTGTTCGAAGTTGAATTACTTGGAATCGAGAAAAAGAAAGACACCAAATAAGTTATTTGATGAATCGTCATTCACTATAATAAAGTAGATTAATCAAATACATACAATATTTTTATAAAAGAAGGTCAACGACCTTCTTTTTTTATGCTTTAATTTCCATGAAAAATTATACCTTTGTTTCTCTTAAAACAAAGACAATTGAATAATGATTAAAGCAGAAATACATACCGAGAAAGGTGTTATGAAGGTGGAGCTATATGAAAAAGAAACACCCGTAACAGTTGCAAACTTTGTTAAGTTAGCTAAAGAAGGATTTTATGATGGATTGGCATTTCACCGTGTGATTCCTGACTTTGTAATTCAGGGGGGATGTCCTTTCTCTAAAGATATGAGTAATCCAAGAGTAGGAACCGGAGGCCCCGGGTATAGCATTAACTGTGAAACAGATGCAGAGAGACAGTACCATGACAGGGGTGTTTTATCAATGGCACATGCAGGCAAAAACACTGGAGGTTCTCAATTTTTTATCTGTCATAGTCGCAATAATACATCTCACCTTGACGGAGCGCACACTTGCTTTGGAATAGTTTATGAAGGACTTGATATTATTGATGACATCAGAGCCGGAGATGAAATTGAGACCATTAAAATAATTGAAGAATAACCATTTACAAGAATACAGATACATGAATTTTGAATTAACAGGAAATTTAATTGTAAAAGATGATGAACAAGCAATAAGTGCATCATTTAAAAAGAGAGAATTTGTTATTGAAGTAATCAATGAAAGAAACTCAGATTGGAATGATTATATCAAGTTTCAATTAACACAAGACAGATGCGCTCAACTTGATCCTTTTAGTCTTGGCGAACCTGTAAAAGTATCTTTTAATATCAGAGGTCGTAAATGGGAAAAAGATGGAAAAGTAAATTACTTCTCTAATCTTGAAGCGTGGAGACTAGAAAAAGTTTCAGCATCAGCTGATGCAGGAACTCCTCCTCCATTTAATGAGGCTGAAGTACCTCCGGCCGGAGCAAATGAAGATTTACCATTTTAACAATACAACAAAGGCTACCAATAGGTAGCCTTTGCTTTTGTTAGTTATTATCTATTATTATTTCAATTGAATTAACATTACTGATTTTGATGGTAAAGCCAATTCAAGCTTTCCATTCTTAGGTTTCTTTACTTCATAATCTTTCAAAACGACTTTAGCTTCTTTTCCAAAGTCATTATAGTCTCCCATTTTATCACTTGTAATGATTTTACCTGAAACATTTGAATATTTTCCATCTCCTAAACTAATCGATAAATCCTCTGCTTTATTTGGATTTAGGTTACACAGAGTAATCGAAACAACTCCATCCTTTACAGAAGCAGAAGCACTTATTGCAGGAATTTCTTCATCCCCGTATTTATATTCATCGCAAACTAAATCCAATGGAATCATCGTAGCATCCTGATGAACCTTATACATATTAAATACATGATATGTTGGTGTTAATACCATCTCCTTACCTTCTGTTAAAATAATTGCCTGTAAAACATTCACCACCTGGGCAATGTTTGCCATTTTAACAGTTCCTGCATTATTATTAAAGATATTAAGGTTAATACCGGCAACAAGAGCATCACGTAAAGTATTTTGCTGATATAAAAAACCGGGATTAGTTCCTGGCTCAACATCATACCAGGTTCCCCACTCATCAACAATTAAACCTACTTTGTTAGTTGGATCATACTTACGCATAATCTCAGCATGGTTATCAATTAACTCTTGCATACGTAAGGTTTTCTTTAAAGTAACGAACCATTCCTTTTCATCAAAATTAGTTGCAGGTCCTTTCTTTTGCCAATTATAAGGTAATGTATAGTAGTGCAATGAAAGACCTTGCATCAGGTTTTGTTTATTGCTGGTTTTCTTCATCACCTGTTCTGTCCAGTTGTAATCATTTTCACTTGCACCACAGGCTATTTTATATTCAGCACCTCTGGCATAAGATGCATAACGACGGAAAAGATCTCCATAATACTCAGGTGTTAAATCACCTCCACAGCCCCAGCTTTCGTTACCTATTCCCCAGAACTTTACATTCCAGGGATCCTCTCTTCCATTCTTCTTTCTTAAATCGGTCATTGGACTGATATTTTCAGAAGTAATGTACTCAACCCATTCAGAGGCTTCCTGAACTGTACCTGAACCCACATTTAAACTAATGTAAGCTTCAGTACCCAACAATTCACACAGATCCAAAAACTCGTGAGTACCAAAACTATTATCTTCTGTTACACCACCCCAAAATACGTTGACTATAGAAGGACGATTTTCACGAGGACCGATACCATCTTTCCAGTGATAAGTATCAGCAAAACATCCTCCCGGCCAACGTAATACCGGGATCTGTATTTCTTTCAGAGCCTCAACAACATCTTTTCGGTAACCATTAATATTTGGTATACTTGATGTATCACCTACAAAAATACCCCCATAAATACATCTGCCCAGGTGTTCTGCAAAATGCCCGTATAGTTCTTTATTGATCTTTGTTTTGCTTTTATCTATATGAAGAAAAAGCGAATTGTCAACTTGTGCATTCAGGTTCATAAAACCGATAAGCATTAATAGTAATGTAATTTTTTTCATTTCATTATGAATTTAGATATAAATATTTCTATTTAATTTGTCCCTTTATTCTAATTAAAGAAAAAGAATAAGCAGGCATTTTATATTTAGCATCTGACATTAAGTTTATTTCCGACACTTCAGGTTTTGCATCTTTTGAAGCAGGATCTCCGGCTAATACATGAAGTTCTCCTTTTACTCTCTCTGAAATATAATCTGAAAGATCAATTTTAGAATTCACTTCAACAGGTAACATATTTACCAGTTTAATGATCACATCATTACTTTGATGATCTTTTACTACCGATACAGATATTCTTTTTGAAACATCTTCTCTATTATCAGAAAGCTTTATCAAACTTGGTATATACTCATTACCTGAGTTCTGACCATAAAGCTTTTGTATATAATAATCTACTGTTGGCTTAACTTCTGTATTATTAAAATAAATCAAGTCAGGATTCCATTGCGTGTGATGCTCTTTTGCCAATAAAGGTGCAAAGGAAGTCATTAAAACCACATCGGCATTTCTTTCCACAGCGTTTAAATATAGTGCCTCAGACAATGCTGTTTCTATATTCATAGGACGTCCGGGAAGATGAGAGGCATATTCGCCTAAATACACCTTAGGTTTACTGCGATCGTATCTATCGTAATAGTCCTGGTTATTGATAAACCAACCCGGTGGTTGATAGTAATGCTCATCTACAACAGGCACGCCTAACTCAGCAGCAAAGTCCCATCCCACCTCATAATCTGTACCTCTATAAAAAGGACCAACAGTTCCTATCACGGTTATCTCAGGATATTTTTCCTTTACAGCATTAAAGATCATTGTAAAACGCTCTTTAAAAATATCAGTAATCAAATCTTCATTACCTATACCAATATATTTCAGGTTAAAAGGTTTTGGGTGACCAGCTTCAGCTCTAAGCTTACCCCATTGGGTGTTTTTATCACCATTAGCCCATTCAATCAAATCCAGAACATCCTGTACATAATCATCCATATCACACATAGGAATACCTCCTTGCTGTCCATGTCCACCGGTTGATGAATTTTGACATGGGACACCTGCTGCAACAACCGGAAGAGGTTCTGCCCCTAAATCTTCACAAAACTGGAAGTACTCGAAATAACCTAAGCCTAAACTTTGATGATAATTCCAAATATTACGATTGGGCTTACGAGCTTCTAAAGGTCCTATTGAGTTTTTCCAATGGTAAATATTATCAATACCATCACCATGAGAAACACACCCACCAGGGAATCGAACAAACTTAGGATGAAGGTCAGCAATAGTTTGTGCAAGATCCGCTCTTAAACCATTTTTTCGTCCTTTAAAAGTATTTTGAGGAAACAAAGAAACCATATCCAGTCCCAACTTTCCAACAGCAGAAGGTTGAATAGATAATTTTGCATTTTCAACAGTACTATTTACAGTGATTGTTGCAGAATACTTCTTCCACTTATTACCTACATTTTTGATTACACAGCTACCCATAACTTTACCTGCATCATCAATCAAGGAAACAATGAAATTTTCTTTCGCTGTTCCCATATATTTAGCAAAAACAGAGAAGTCGTATTTCTCACCTTCTTTTATATATATACCATCAAAACCTTCATTAACCAGGACTGCTCCTACTTTATTCACATCCAACAAGGCATAATGTTTAGTATTTACATGAACCGGATTTAAGGTATCAATAGAAAACTTAATACCTTCACCGGAAACAGACCAGGCTTTATCATGAGTCCATGTTTTATCTCGTCCTTTAGTATCGCTGATATTATATTCAAAGCCTCGGTTTTGAATCAACTCAGCATATAAGCCACCATCTGCAGCATAGTTAATATCTTCAAAGAAAATACCGACCAGTTTATCACTAATGGCTTTAGATTGATCCGGATGTAGTGTGATGTCAGCCTCAACAGGTTTTAAATCTTTAAATCGAACAGGATCCTGAGAAGTTGTTTCACCTCTCTGCTGATTATGGTATTCCATCCACTGCTCGTATTTAATCAGCTTGTCGATATTTTCCCAGGAAAGCTGATGAATCATTCCCTTTTGTTTTTCTCCATCGATGGTAACTTCCGAACGTAAATCCTTTCGATCACGTTCTTTTGCCTCCTCAGTAGATGTATAGTCTTTAAAATCTACAGTTGTTGTTTTATAAAGTTTATCATTAACATACCAGGTAATTACATATACTTTTTGGACAACATCGTAATGTGCTTCAATATTTTCTATTGTATTCACATCATTTGTCACCTGAGGATAGATTTGACTTGTCCAGTTAATCATATCCTTTGTACTGGCATAAGCAAACTGACCAACATTATTATTTAATGCCCATAAGCAATGCCAGGTATTATTTTCATCCATAAACATATATGGATCAAACATTTTCTTCTGTGACCCCCAGGCGCCAAAGTCAGAAAACAAAAACTGATACTCAGGCCCTATTGAATGCCAATCTTTTTGATTTATACTCCAGGCATAATGCAATCCATTATGATGATCATTTTTTGCTGTTGAGTATATAAACACATAAGCTGAATCAGGTTCATTGGCAAAAACATTATTACTATACAAAAGAGTAATAAGCATAACTAATAAAGAAAGCGATTTTCGCATAAGTAGATTTTTATTTTTTTATAAAAAACGATACTAAATAGTACTTTTTACTATTATTAACTGAAAAAAATATATAACGATTTAATTAGTAGGTTTTAAACTTTTAATCTGAGCAATAGTCTGGCCTGTAGATTTGGATATAATCTCAACAGGAACACCATTATCAAGGAGACTTCTTACTAATTCTAAAGTACGCTCTTCCCGTCCTCTTTCCAATCCCGTTTTAATTCCTTGTTTAATTCCTTCTTCTATACCTTCTTCTTTAGCTGTATCCAGAGAATTTTTAAGGTCACGATAATATTTCATGCTTTTTCTTTCAAAAATACATTTTATTATCTACACAGTAAAACCATCAACTAAAAATAAGGCCGGTGAATTAAATATTAACCAGCCTTATTCTTTTGTGCTAACAATATAGTTAAAATAATATGGATCTTCTTTCTCCGTTTTTAAAGTGCACCTCCACTTTTGAGGCTTCTTCAGTTATTTGCACTGACTTTAGAGGATTTAATTCCTCATCAGTCCATACTTCTCCTGACTTTTTCCAAAGCATCAGTGCGATATATAATTTTGGATTTAAATCTTTACTATACATATCCTGAACTTCAATTACTGTACTCTTATTGCTTTCGGGATGAAGACCTTCTGTAGATAGTACTTCTGTGTTTGTCCATCCTGAAACAGGTATCATAGCCAATTGGTATTTACCATTATCAATTATTGTTGCTTGGTAGTCGCCAACATTTTGTTTACTCGTTAGAATAGTTTGATCAAATTCTGGTAACGCATAATGACCCAATCTCATTTCAACATCTTCAGAACTAATATTTCTATCTACTCTCAATATTCCATTTGATAAAGGAATATCAATTAAATTCATTTTAATATTCTCATTGGTTTCCAAAACGGCATCACGGTAATAGGCTCCGTCTTCAAACTTTTTAAAATCATATAAACGGAATACTTCCCATTTATCTTCTTTGTTTTTAAATGCGTAGTTCATGGCTACCTCACCATTAGCACCATCAGCCAGCCATGGAAAAATACTACTGTAAGATAGTTTATTGTAGTTTTCTGTAGAACGGAATTTCTGCCAGTCATCTTTTACTTTCTCATGGCACCAGGCTCTGATTTCAGAACCGCCAATTGCAGGATAATCTGTAATCAACACATTTGATCCTTCAGCAAACTTGTTGTACACTTTGTCGGTTTCGAACTCAGCCCATGGTCCATCGTTTTCAACGGCAGTCCAAAAAGGATCATCTTTAGGAAGCAACAATCCTAAGAATGCTTTTCCCATCCAATACACACTTCCTCTGCAGCTATAAATTTGTACGGCAGGTTCAAAAGCACCGTAAAAGCCTAAGGTAGGAACACTGTCTTTTAAAAACCCGGGATGTTGTAAAAACTGCAAAATTGTTCTGGATGAAATTTTACGTAACCACCCAAGGTTTACATCGTCGCCACCGTATTTACCCATAAAAGGGAAAGGAGCTACAGATCCAAAACGATAAGAAATACTGCGACCGTACATTAACATCTTACCATCTTTTGAAAACATATTTGGATAGTTGTAATTCAAATCCTGAAAGTTGTGAATTAGCTTTTCTGCTATCTCCGGATAATACTTTAATCCAAAAACATCAGACCAAAGCACACTGTACAATTGAAATGCCCACATACTGTAATAATCATACGCCGGAGCATCGTTGTACCAGCCATATCCCCGATATTGATCTATGCTTTTATTCAGGTATTCAACCAACAGATCCTCATTCACTTTATATCCCTGATCTTTAAAGAAGCTCAGTACAAAAATATTGAAGAATCGCCAGTTTGAAGGTACTGTTGGTCCATCGCCGTAACTTAACATGGTGGCTGCAAGTGCATCTTTTTGCTCTTGCGTTAATGGTTCCCAAATAACTTCGGGAGCCACGAATAATGAGATGGCCAATGCGCCGAATTCAACCAGATTTTGACTTGGTCCGCCATTTTCAGGGCGAGGTACGATAAATGAAGGATTGTCGGGATTTACCAGATTCAAAATTTGATGGCGGTAATACTCTGCCACCGCAATTCCGTTCATTTTTAAGTCGGGATTTTCCTTTAATAAAGGAGCAGCCACAAATAAAGTACGACATAAACCTTCCAGCTTTTCTGTAGGAACCTGTTTTTCGTCACGTGGGTAGGTTTTTCCTGGTTGTTTCGGAAATTTCATCGGATCATCCAGTGTATGGATATATGAAAATGCCCCTTGCAGTAAATACTCAGCGGCATTAATCCAATGCTGGCGAGTCATTCCTGTTGAAGGACTCAACTGGTAATCGGGATTAACTACTTCAAAAACATTATCCTGTTTTACTTCTTGTTCTGCAGTTTTTGATTTTGGAGTATTACACGACTGCAATCCTAAGATTAACAGCGTAAGTAATACAAAAGTTATATTTGACATCTTCATAATGATAGATATTTATTTGAATTATTTATCAGAAAAAAACACAGAGACTCAAAGACACAGAGAGTATTTTATATGTTTTTCTTTATCTGAATTGCCAACTTTAAATCAGAATTAATTTAAAATTTCATAAATCTTTAATAACAAAGAGAGCACAGAGGTAAATGCTTGCAAATTTCTTATTTCAATGTAAATATTATAATATTAAATAAACTCTGTGGCTCAGTGTCTTTGTGTTCATTCGTTTAACACATATTGGTATTAGTTAAATACGTTTAGTGAATTGATATTTTGCACAATCTCTTCAACTCTAAGATCATTGATTTCCAAATTATTTATAGATATTACCTGATCAATTGCACCATTGATATAAGTGGTTAATTGGTTATCTGAATAACTTATGGTAAGGCTTAAACTTTTGTAAGGTGTTATATCCCACCAAATACCACCTGTTGATCTTGGCTTAGATTTCCAGATATCGGAGTTTCCCAGCACGTTCGTACTTAAATAAATGGTTTGATCATTTAATCTCACATAAGGCTTCATCGAATTTTTATTAATACCATAAGAGAAGCTTTCATTGCTAAGTATATCACCATAAAAATTGGCTGTATCCAAAGCAACCTCTAACTGAATGGTAAATTCCTTTAATGTATCAAATGAAAAATGTCTTTTTACTTCATCTTTTTGTACATCATCATAATGTAATGCTGTAGTTCTACTAGTAGCGATTTCACTTTTCACATTATAATCAGAGCGAATACTGGTACAAAAACCAAGCGGACGTTCAACACTTACAATCCAATCGTAATAATTACCATACATCCAGCTTAATTTCAAAGGAGATTCGCCTCTTTTTGAAATAATATACGGGCGAACATTATTTAACTCCGAATCTTTTGTGATTGTATCTGTTAAACTTACTTCTCCCTTTTCGTTCAATGTATATTTTACTATCTCGAAAACCTTACCGTGTTTACCGCTTACAGGCACCGAGCAATATACTTCATTGGTATTTTGATCATCGATAGCCATTCCTCCGCTGTAACATTTTTCAATGTTGGGCGATTGATGAAAATGTCCGCCAGCATTCGATAAAAAAGTCTTTTGCCAGCTTTCGCCATTCCACTTTGCATAGTAATAATCATGCGAAGATTTATCTTCATTGATTGTTACCATGGCAATAACCGGGTTTTCGTCTTTATCAAGTGTTACCTGCCACAACCAGTCTCTTAACTCATTGGCGTCAACCACTGCATTGGGGAATGCTTGCTGATATTCGGAAGTTGCAGCAACATGATACAAATTCTCTCCAATTTTTGATAATACTTTGCCGTTGACATCCTTTAGCTCTAAAGTATTCACATCAATATAATTATAGTACAAATAGTTTGGCATAGTAGGATCCGGATGTCCTGTTGTATATGCCATCACAATTTTATCTTTTCCGTTTGATGCATATTTAGCGTATGGACGAGAAGCCGTTGACTGAACCATTTGATATGGTCCCCATACACATTCTGTTTTATCATCAGCAGAAGGAATGGTAAACTTTGCTATGGTTGGATGCCAGCTAATACCTCTCCAACAGATATAAAAATGCGTTGGATCATCGGATAATATAAAAGGCGATGGATAAGTCGTATTGTTTTTTGTTGGAATTTTAATCTCCTGACCCAATGATGTAATATCACCGGCTTTTGTGGATATACGGTAATAAAAACAAGGTTCATCAGTATGTCGTGAGTAGAATATCATGACCCTGTCATCAGGCAAAACTAAAAAAGTGGGATTGTTATGATCATCAGGCTGAAAATAGGATCTGATTAAAACTTCTTTTGATTTACCCGTAACAAAATCATGTTGTGTTGCTTTAATATTTCCGTGAATATCAATATATCCTATATACGATTTATTGATACTTCCATCATGGTTTTGATGATGAATAGCCCTTGGATCTGCAAACCAACACCAGGCTCCCTGACAGGTAACTTCGTAAGGTGTTACTACAGTTTTATGAGTTTGTTGTTGAGTACAATTCATTAAAGTTACAGCTATTAAAAACAGACAACTTATGAATTGTATGTGATAAATACTTTTTAATTGACTCTTCACTTTTATTTGAATTTAGTTTGTTATTATAACTTGGATCATTGCTATGGGTATAAAACCACCTCCCCTCTCCAGCGTCGAAGTACTCTTCCTTTGAAAGGAGGAGAGCTGATTTACAGCTAACAAATTTCATTTAATGATAACATATTGCTACTTGTTCCTTGCTCCTTTCTCCTTATTTTGTAATAGGCTCAATTCCCTTCAATGTTGGAGTTACCTGGATAATGCTTCCATCTTTGTTAAACTCCATTTTATCAATACATACTTCTCTGTGAAAACCTGCCGGACGGCCCATAGTAATTCCTTTTGGCAAAGAGAATCTGTGATATACTAAATACCATTCATCTTTGCCCGGAACTTGTATAGTAGAATTATGACCTGTGGCGTAAATACCATCTTCAGGTTTCTTTTCGATTACAATATTATTTTCAGGAATAGTGAACTTGCCTAATGGAGAAGTGGAAGTAGCATAACGTAAACGGTAATTCGGACTGCGAGTATCGTCTTCACTCCACATAAAATAATAAATACCATTGCGAAATAGAACATGTGTTCCTTCACGGAAAGTATGATCAGGATTTAAAACGGTTAGTGTTTTCTCATTGATTGAAACCATATCGTCATTCAACTCAGCTCCTACCATAAAACCATTTCCCCAATACAAATAAAATTTACCTGTTTTTGGATCCTGGAATACATCCGGATCAATGATTTGTCCTCTGGTGATTCCCTTTGGTTTTTGATCAATTAAAGCTTTACCACTATCTACAAACGGACCAGCAGGATCATCCGCAACAGCAACACCAATGGTTTGCGCAGCAGTAAAATAATAGTAGTATTTATATGCTCCATTAACTTCTTTTTCTATAATACAAGGAGCCCATGCATTTCTGTCGGCCCAGCTTACATCTTTTTTTAAGTCAAGAATAACACCTTCGTCTTTCCAGTTTACTAAATCCTCTGAAGAGAAGGCTTTAAAATAAGTACCCGACCAGTTATGAAAACCATCACTTGTTGGATAGATATAATACTTGTTGGTTTTGTTAGAATAGATGATATCCGGATCGGCATAAAAGCCTTCTAATACAGGGTTGTGATCCTCCGAAACTTCAACAGTATATTTTACAGGAGCTTGTCCTTCAATAGTAAATGTATATTCAACAGATCCTTTAGAAAAATCCTGAGCTCCTTTTGGCTCAAAATCAATACCTGCAAAAGCACTGAACTGAGGATCAAACTGTGTTAAATCAGCAACGCCAACTTTTAATGGAATATGAACCGTTTTAGTTTCTCCATTGAAGCTTACATTCTGAGTTTTAACCATGGGAGAAGTTACTTTTACAAAATCTCCTTCTACAGTAGCCCACTTAGACATTAAACGGTTTAATTCCTTTTGAGTAATAGGCATAACGCATCCATGACGAGGATGGAAATTCATGCTGATTTCATGATCTACCACTTCAAAATGTTGTAAATCTTTACTTTTTGTAAATTGATATTGACCACTGGTATATACATCATACATTAAAATGTATTCGTCGCTGTTATTTAGTTTAAATGTACCTGAACCTTCAACTGGGTTTTTAGAACAATCTACTCTATCGGTGTTTGGATATACATAACCTTCAGTCAATTTATCAGAGATAGCCAACTTAATACCAGGCTCACCTGATTCTGATTTCATAAAGAAATAAAACGTACCATCTTTTTTAATGATATCTCCATCAATACATGCATTGTTAGTCGGATTAAAAAACAACTGTTTTGGTTCTGACTCAAGAGCTGTAAAATCCTTATTAGCATAAGCATAATAAATGATATCAGGATTATTTCCCTGCTTCATTGAAAAATAAATCATATATTTTTTAGCCACATCATCGTAAATGGTTTGTGGAGCCCAAACTCTGTCAACATCACCAAAAGTATCAGGATATGTTTCCGGTATATTGATGATGCTATGCTCCCAATTGATTAAATCGGTCGACTTCATCAGAATCATAGCGTAGTTATTCCAACCCTGATCGGTAACATATAAATCGGTAATAACCATATAAAAAGTTTTACCATCTTCGGCACGCAAAACATGAGGATCTCTTACACCACCTGACGAACTGATATCCTTTGAATGTATAACAGCTTCGTTATTATTTAAAGCCACGTAGTTATATCCATCGGTACTTACTGCATAATGAATAGATTCTTCGCCCGGACCATTACCTACAAAATAAGTAAACAGATAAGCTGAGTAATCATCATTACCTGATGAACAACCTGGTAACATGATTGCTAAAAAGGCAAATACCATTGCCGCCATTGATAGTAAATAAGTTTTCTTCATATTTTTAGTTTCTATGTTTCAGAATATAATTCTAATGCGAATCAAGGGTTAAAGATGAACACTGAGGTACTGAGACACTGAGTTTTTTATTTTTTAAATGAAATTCATTAAATCCGCAAAGATTTACCTTTGTGATCTGTTTGTCTAATTTGTGCAATTTATATGAGTAAAGTATATAAAATACACTCTGTACCTTTGTACCTCTGTTTTATTCTTGTTTTTCAACTATTGATTCGCATTTCTAATATCTTTTGTTTTGATGCTGTCGAGCGTTTCCTCACGCATGAATACTCTCAACCACACGTGGGGACACATGCGGTAGCGCTGGTAGCGCTTTGGTCAAATGACCATTCCCATCATTTCAAGTTTTGAAGCTTTGGTCAAATAACCATTCATCATTTTTTCAATTTTTTGAGCTATGGTCAAATGACCATTTATCGTCTTTTCATTTTTTTGGACTTTGGTCAAATGACCATTCGCCATCTTTTCATCTTTTGGGGCTTTGGTCAAATGACCACGCATCATTTTTTCCTTTTTTTTACTTTGGTTAAACGACCATTGCATTCAATGTGCATTTCATTGTTTGCAGATACCTGCAAAGCCCAACTTTTTTTTTTGCTTTTTCAGGTTTTGCAGGTACCAACTCGCTTAAATATCTATTTTACCTCAAGTACATAAACCATCTGAGGTTCAAAATTGGCTGTTCCTTCGGCATCAACTTGCTCCACTCTTTGAACAAATATTTGCAGGCTTCCTTTATCTTTCCATAATTCAGTATCAAACGATGGTTCCCATGATCCTACAGTAAAATCTGTTAGATCTGTGATTTTACATTTACCGGAATCCTTTAACTCTGCCATCGAAACCTTAGCTCCTCGCTCTTCATCGCGGAATATCAGAAAATATTCAGTTCCTTTTTTGGTTGATTTTGCCACTATTTGCGGTCGTGAAATTGGAATACGCTTTGTACCTCCCCCCGAAAGTGAAAATGCCTGTTTTCTAAATCCTAAATCCTTCACCATCCATTTTCCATCAACTAAACTGATGATATGATATTGTGGAATATCTGAATTCTGCTCTCTCCAATAACTTGCTATTACTGGCTCACCGGCATCATTGGTTGTCATTGAAGTTTGGTTAATCAACTCACTTTTTTGAGGGATTTTAGCCGCATACTCTGCACTTGCAGCATTGATAGGCAATTGGTATGGCTCACCTTTTGAGTTTTCCCAGGTGATACCGCCGTCTTTTGAGCGTGCGTAACACATATCATGATTGGTTGACACATCCCAGGTCTCGCGCCAAACCCACGAAACATGAATTACGCCCTTATTATCTAAACATGCCTGCCAATATGCATTTCGCTGACCTTCTCCATCAATCAGGTTACTCTGAATCTGACTCCATTTTTGAGTTTTAATATCGTAACTGTTTACCACTAAATTTCCTTTACCTGATTGTCCATCACGAAACATAAAAACAAGGTTTCCATCAGGCATTTTAAAAAACTGCGGATAGGTAACATTAGTCTCATTCTGTCCTGTCATTTCAGTTTTTGCACCCAGTTCCAGTGAATAAGAAGCAACACTCTTAGCATAACGTAGCGGGTGACCGTGATGATCCCATGATACATGTATATAACCCTCGCCATCAACCATAATGCTGATGCAGTTATGTGCGTCTTTTACATTTCCATCATATTGTGATTCCTTAATAACAAATGCATCATCATTAATATTACGCTTTCCTAAAGCCAGCTTACCTTCGGTTGTGTAAAAGGCAATAAACTGTGTGTCGGCCTGAGTAACTAAAGAGTTTTGACGGAATACTACTGCATTAACAGAATTGTTTGACCATGCCTTTGTAACAGGAATCAGTTTTTGAGCGCAAGCAGTAGTTATAAGTGTGGTAAGTAATGATATGGATAATAAAAACCGGTTGTTCATTCTTTATTTTTTTCTGGTTAGCTATTTTAAACAAAAAAATTTAATGAACCTGTAATTCTTATTCAGGATCATTAAATTTTTATGCATTTTAATATAAAATTGTCGTAATTAAAGCCATTGTTTAAAATCTAAAGGCAACAATTAGAAGGATTCAATAATATATGTTTCACGCCAAGGACGCTAAGGATTACGCCAAGATCGCAAACTAAAATAAAACAGACTTATATAATTTTGTGACCTTCGCATTTATTTTCTTTGCGTAATTTGCGAGAAACAAAATTAATTTTGAATACCTCCACCACACAATTATTTTTCAAGAAACTTAAATAGTTCTGATGAAGCTAATAAAAATGCGCCTACTCCAAAATTAGCAGTGGAGTTTTCATCTACTGTTTGTCCTGGAATAGCTCTTTCGCCGATAGGTTGAACATAACCTATTTTTCCATCTTGCTGCAGAGCAACTGTTGTTAAGTATTTCCATGCTTTATCAACAACCGGAGTATATTCTGCTTTATCAAGCAAACCATTATTCATACCCCAAAGATATCCATAGGTAAAAAATGCTGTTCCGCTGGTTTCAGGTCCAGGAGCATGTTCAGGATCCAAAATACTACGAGTCCAGTATCCTTCTGCTTGTTGAACATCTTTTAAAGTAACAGCCATCTTTTTGTAAATTTCAATAAACTCGTCCTTATGTGCATAATCATCAGGCATGTCCTGAATAATCTTAGCTAATCCTGCAAAAACCCAACCATCGCCTCTGGCCCAAAAGTCTTTTAATCCGTTTACCGATGTATGTTTTGGATAGACATATTTTGCATCTCTGAAAAACAAACCAGTTTCCTCATCATACATTATACTTTGAGCAAATTTAAAATACTCATATAATTTGGCTAGATATAATTCGTTCCCTGTAACATTGTAAAGCTTTGTCATTACAGGCATAACCATATATAATCCATCAGCCCACCACCAGTAATCATTGGCTTCTGTGCTCATTTCGTATTCCATTACCTCAATGGCACGGGCAATTTTCGACGAGTCTTTTACCTCATCTAAATTAAACAAGTCAATATACGTTTGAAAACAGATTTGCCAATCACCAAACAATACATGTTCATCATCTTCGCCATAATTGTATTTCCATAATGACTTATCATCAGATTTAGCACCTTTCCATTCATTATGAACAGCCCATGCCTCTGAATAAGCCTTATACTTTTCATTTTTAGTTACAGCATAAGCCGCCATATTACCCGTATGATAAGCTGCATTATCCCAAAAAGCACGACCGTGTTCCGGATTTGCATTTTGCCAGTAATCGTTTACTTTAACTATTGTATTTAATACATCCTGCTTACTTAAAGTAGATATGTATGAGGATTCTTCCTCACTTTTTTTATTCGTTGGGGCACATGCTATGAATAATAGCATAAGCCAAACGACTGTTATGTTTTTAATATTACCCATTTTCTTTGTTCTAATAATATATGCTCTCTAATTCTATTTTGAGATCTTAATTGTTCTTCTATTTTGCAGGACTAATTATAAATCCATAGCTATAAGACTTCTCTAACAACAGATATTGGCGATGAGGATAACGTCCCCAGCTGTCATCACCTCCTAAACCACGTTGTTTAAAGTCCACATTTAAATAAACCTGATGACGAGCAGTGATATCGCTTGAATGCATTTGCTTTTTAGTTAAACCGGCATCAATATCCTCTGAAGGATTATGAGCGACTTTAACACTTAAAGGTTGCATACCTTCAATTTTAATACCTGCACCATCTTTATTTGTAATAGTAAGCCATCTTACATCTGTTTTATTTCCATTTTCCTGAGGTCGGATATAATCCACCTGTTGATCAGCAACCGAGCTTGCATAAATTCCCAAAAAGCTTGCTGTATTTCTGTCGGAGTAGTTTTCCCAAGGACCGCGACCATAATACTCAAACTGATCGAACTCATTGCTTAAGCGCAATTGCATTCCAAAACGAGGAATCTCAGGTAAACCATCTCTACCAGCTTCCCATTTCGCTTCAACTTTTGTTTTTCCATCAGCATAAATGGTGTAAACAATGGTATAATCACTTGCAACATCATTCAACCAAAGGTTACTTGTTACAATCACTTTTCCGTCTTCTTTGGCAACATCAACAGATTTTACATTTCTGTTATTAGCAGCAGTACGCCAAATGTTTAATCTTGATGGCATTCCGTTACCATAATCATTATCCGTTGGAGCTCTCCAGAAATCCGGTTCAGGACCTCCATTCAATAAGTTTTGTCCATCAACTTTATAAGATGACAATATTCCACTCCACTTATCTATTCTTACTTCTACATTACCTGCTGTAACATAAATACGATTGTCTTTATTTTCAACACTTACAGTTCCATTACCTGATGCTTCACTAGCAAAGTAGTTATTAGCACCTAACATAAACTGCTCACGTGCAATTTCGAATCCTGCAGGTAAAAACTCTGTTTTATTGATAGTATATGCATATACATCAACTGTATATTCTTCACCCTTTTGAACAGATATTTTAGGTAATGGAAGTTTAATCGTTTTAGTTAAACCTCCTGCTAAAGAAACTTTAAAAGGTTTTTCTGTAACAACTTCACCATTCTTTTTTAATACCCATTTAAATGAGTAGTTTTTAAGATCGTTATATAAAAAGATGTTTTTAATAGTCAGTGAACCAGTACTGATATCATCAGATGAGAATAAAATATCCTGATATACTTTCTTTACTTCTTTTAATCCCGGATGTGGAATACGATCAGCTGAAACCACACCATTAGCACAGAAATTTTCGTCGTGTGTATATTTGTATCCACCTATATCGCCACCATATGCATAGTAATCTCTTCCTGAATCATCTGTAGCTTTTATACCCTGATCAACCCAGTCCCAGATGAATCCTCCCTGCATTTGTTTGCTCGAGTTGATAATATCAAAATACTCCTGAAAGTTTCCGTTACTGTTACCCATAGCATGCGAATATTCGCACATGATAAAAGGACGACTTACATCTGTTCTTTCTGCATATTTTTTCATGGATTCAATGCCCGGATACATCGGACAAACGATATCTGTATTTCTGTTTTCACCAGCCTGTTCAAACTGAACCATGCGGGTAGGATCAGTTTTCTTTAACCAATCGTAAATATCATAAAACACAGGTCCGTTACCACACTCGTTACCCATACTCCAAATAATAACTGAAGGGTGGTTTTTATCACGCTCAAACAAACGCTCTACTCTGTCTTTATGAGCAGGAGCCCATTCAGGACGATAAGCTGTATGCTTGTTTTTATCAAACCATGATTGCCATTCAGCTCCCATTGCATGCGCTTCGATATTGGCTTCATCCACAAGGAATAATCCATATTGATCGCACAACTCATACCATAAAGGATTTTGAGGATAGTGACTCATACGAACTGCATTGATATTGTGCTGCTTCATCAGTTCAATATCTTTCAACATAGTTTCTTTATCAATAACATGACCTGTTATGGCATTATGCTCGTGCAAATTAACACCACGAACTAAAACGGGTTTTCCATTGATCATTAACTGTGCATCTTTGATTTCAACTGTTCTGAAACCAATTTTACAAGAAGTTGCTTCAATCAGCTTACCCTGATTATCTTTTAATGTAAGTAACAGTGTATATAATTCAGGAGTTTCGTTGCTCCATTTTAAAGCATTCTTAACTTCAGCTTTTATATTTACCGTTTCTTCACTATTTCCTTTTAAATCAACACTTGATCCAGATTCAAATATTGTTTTTCCCTTTTTATCCTGTAACAGGATAGCTACTTCTGCAGCTTTATTCTCATCTACTTTATTAGCAACATCAATCTCAACATCTAATATTCCATTTTGATATTTACTATCCAATCCCGCTTTAGCAAAAAAGTCAGCTATTCTGATTTGATCTGTACTGTATAAATAGATTCCTCTGTCGAAACCGGATAATCTCCAGAAATCCTGATCTTCTAAATATGAACCATCACTCCATCTGTAAGCTTCGATAGAAACTTTATTTTCACCAGCTTTTACATAAGCTGTAATATCAAATTCCGTTGGACTTTTAGTATTCTGGCTATATCCTACCTTTTCGCCATTCACCCAAACATACATTGCTGCAGCTCCACTTTCGAAATGAATATAAACTCTGCGGTTTTTCCAGTTTTGTGGTAAAGTAAAACTGCGCTTATAACTTCCAACCGGGTTATGGCTGTGATCAATAAACGGAGGATTCTTTGGAAACGGATAATTGATATTGGTATAAATAGGTGTTCCATATCCGTTTAATTCCCAGTTACCAGGAACGGGCATCTCACCCCAACCAGAAACATCATAATTTTCAGTATAAAAATCCTTTGGTCTGTCTTCTGGTTTGTATACCCAGTTGAATTTCCAGATTCCATTTAAAGATAAATACCACTCAGAATCTTTATAAATATTTTTTAAAGCAGCCTCTTTGCTTTGATAAGGCATAAAAGTAGCCCTGGTTTTTTCTTTATTTATTCCAAATACCTGAGGATTTTCCCATTCCGGAGTTTTCTCCTGACCATAAACACTTCCGCAAAATACTAGAACCAGTAATAACAACAACTTTTGCATGATAATGATGCTTTTTATATTATATATTAACTAAACTATTTCGATTTATTGATTTGCCAATTTTCACTCCCTTTAATAATTGGTCTTCCATTCTCAAATGTTAGAGGTAACCATACATACCTGCTATCATTAAGATTTCCCGGTTTCCATCTGTCTGCCATAAAAATACAGGTATCACTTTTATCGGTTAAGGGTAATATGTATGTACTTTGTGATTGAAATGTTAACTCGGCACCTTCTCCTTCGCATGGATTACCTAAAGATTTCCATGATCCCCATATAGATGGAGCAACAGCTGATCGTGCTTCATTTGGAGCCCATCCGGTACAGCCGGAAGTGATTAAATAATACATTCCGTCTTTTTTAACCATGGCCGGAGCTTCATTATGTCCACCAGGAAATATTCTTATGTATTTACCGGTATAAGAAAGATAATCATCTGAAAGTTCAGCTATTTGTATTGTCAGGTTTTCTTCTGAAGAATATATGTGATATGCTTTTCCATCCTCATCTACAAACAGAGTCATATCGCGAGACATCTGTCCTCCTTCAAAATCCCTGCGCACAAACAATCCCTCTTCAACAGCCTTTCTCCATTGGGGAGTCCACCAATCTTTAAAATCCTCAGTTGTCACTTCTAATTTTTTATGTTCATCCTCCATATTTTCAGGCCATATACCAGCATTGGGTCTTAGAGCCTTTACAAATTTATATGGTCCAACAGGCGAATCACTTACTGCAACACCTACTTTAGCCGCGCTATATCCTTGATCTTTTAACTCAAGATGAAAATACATCACAAACTGACGATTTTGAATATTGTAGATTACTTTTGGCCTTTCGATAGTACAACCAATTGTTATTGGGCTAAGGGTATCATTTTTTTCTACAGATAAAGCTACACCTTCGTTTTTCCAATTATACAAGTCTTTTGACGAATAACATCTAACTCCTACTAAAGCAGAACTGGTATGCTCACTTTTATGCTCTCCAAACCAGTAATATATTCCATTGTATAACAAGATTCCTCCTCCATGAGCATTTATATGCTCACCATTATTATCATTCCAAATTATTCCGGGACTAAATGAATTATAAGCAACAGGCTGTTGCTTTTCACTTTTACTACTTTTATGCGTACATGCAGAGATTGCAGGAATAATAAAAAATACAGTCAACCAGGTGAATCTAAAAAGCTTTTGGAGACAAGTCATATTTAATTTTTCGTTTCTTATGAATCCTCAAAAATCAATATTTCTACCTATAAAGGAGTTTACAGATGATTCAATAATGAGGAATTATTATTCAAATTTTATAATTTGATTAAAAGGCTAAATAATTTATACATTAAGTATTGCAGAGAAATATCCACATATGCTTTTTTAAAGAAAAATAGTATAAGGGAGATTGAAAATTCAATCTCCCGTTTTAAAATATCTAAAGCTATTATATGTTTTGCTGCATATCATTTTTAGCTTTAAATATCAAATACTTTATTCTGCACCTTGTCCGGCAACTGTAGGCCATCCAGGATTTTGATAAATTGGTGAAGTTGAAATAGTCACACCGTCACTTGCTGTATTCAAAAAATGTCCGATAGCAATAGGCTCTAAATAATGAGCTTCGGTGAAGTACAATCCATTATAAAAATTATTATTAGACTGAACTACCTGATAAGGCCGTAAATATTCGCTTAACCCAGGTGATGAAATAGTATTATCACTTTCATCAGTCTGATCTGCCAGCAATAAGCCAGCTTCATAATCATTTTGCATTGGTCCCCATATTTTACATCCTTCTATCTGGAATCCATTTAACTGATCCATAGCTCTCCAACGAATTAAGTCATTATATCGCTGTCCTTCTCCAATTAACTCGCAACGTCTCTCACGTCTGATATTATAAAGAGTTGCATCCACCATAACCCCGTGAGAATAAGCGCCCCAATCATATAATGCTTCCTGATTCATATCAGTAGCAGCAATAGTTATATTATAATCCTCTTGAATACCGGCACGGGCACGAATAGCCCTCCAGTATGCATCTGCTTTAGAATCAATAGTTGCATTTTTCTCATAACTGGCTTCAATATAAATAAGGTAGGCTTCAGCAGCTCTAAAAATAACAGGCGAGGTAATGTCCTGTCCTAACAATTGCATATTATAATCTAAAGCAAAACCTTTACCCAGCATATATCCAGTAGATGTAGAATACTTACCATCAGAACTATAAACAGCAGGAGCTATATCAAATGTTTCCGGGGTATCAATATTTTTAAAAGCCTTAACTTCACCAGGAGCTTTCATAAACAATCTCCATCTCCAGTCTCTGTCAATTTTAGTATCCTGAATATAATCATCACCCTGATAACCACTACCTGAATAATAGACAGGTAAACCATTTTGCATCAAAAAAGTATGTTCCATTTGATGGGTATATCCTTTTTGAGCCCCATGGTATATATAGTGATTATAACTATGAGATCTACCTAAGTCGACCGAGTATTCGCGATACATTAAAACTTCATCATAAGCAGAAGGATCAGATGTTGCAAACATATCATAGTATTCATTTAATGACTGACTTGCACTTTCCTGAATAACCTGATTGTTTGCAACCAGACCAATTGCGTCTGCAACCTCTTCTGAAGCAGACATCGCCTCAGTAAGGAAAAAATCTATTTCACCATCTAAACTTCCACTAGGAAAAGAATAACCACTATTATAATCCTTATCAGCACCCGGCCATCCCGGACCATTTGGAACCATTGGAGTTCCGGCATGATATTTTAACCAGGTAGCTTCAAACAATGCCACACGAGCTTTTAACAAAAGGGCTGCATTTTTAGTGATACGAGTTTTACCTCCATCAGGATTATTAGTAAGCAGGTTAATTGCTTTATCTAAATCTTCAAGGATAAACCTGGCAACTTCATTTCGAGGTTGTCTTTTTGACGCTTCAGTTAAAACATCCTGATCATCAGCTAAAGTTTCTGTCACAATAGGAAAATCTCCAATCTTTCTTAAACGATAAAAATACTCGTGAGCTCTCAGAAAATAACCTTCACCAACATAATGGGCAACATTAGTTGCATTACCAGTAATTTCATTGGCTTCATAACGAGGAACAACAGTCTGTAAAAAATAATTTAAAGCATAAATGTTTGAGAAATTCCATTCACCACCAGTAGAACCTACCGTCCAAACCCCTGGTACATACCTATTATTAGATCCTTTGGTTGTTTCATTATCTGTAGCCAGATCATTAAAATAAAACGATTCACCACCTGATCCATAGTGGCTTGGAATCATACCTCCTTTATCATCACTACCTTCATTATATGAACTATAATCAGCATAGTATTTTATGGTATAAGCAGCCAAATGAGATTCATCCCAAAGATAATTTTCAGGAGAAATATCTGAGACCGGGGTAACATCCAAATAATCATTACAGCTTACCATAGACATCGTATATGCTAGGACAATCAGACTTTTAAATATTGATTTAAAATTAATTTTTCGCATTGCTTTCATTTTTTAGAAGTTTACACTTAAACCAAAACTGTATGTTTTAGACAATGGGTATACAGTACCTCCTTGTTTACCAATACCTGCTGTTTCAGGATCCATTGTTTTGGATAGATTTGTAATTGTCAACAAATTTTCTCCGGAAACATACAAACGCACATTTTGTAACCCAACTTTACTAATTATAGTTTTAGGAAGAGTATAGCCTAATTGTAAGTTCTTTAAACGCATATATGCTGCATTTTGAAGATATCTGGTTTGAGTTTTATGGTTTTTATTGTTAAAAAGAGGACGAGGATAATAAGAATCTATATTTTGTCCAAGGGGATGATCTGCGTCATCACGAAAATAATCTAAATGCTCTGTCATAGCAGTTGACCACCATTGACCACTACCTGTTGCACCCCAAAATACCATACTATTTTCTCCCGGATCAAAATCACGTTTTAAAACACCTTGCCAAAACATTTGCATATCAAAACCTTTCCATGCAGCATCTAAAGTAATACCGGTTCGGTAACGAGGGGTATTATTACCAATTTTCTTTAAATCGCCCATATCAGTAAGCGTATTGTTACCATTATCTATCTTTCCATCACCATTGACATCTTTATACATAATATCTCCGGCAGCCCAGTTACTACCTAAAGCTGTTTGACCTCCATTTTCCAGAGTAGCCAAATGAGCATTCATTTGATCATCAGATTTTGCGATACCAATTGTTGTATATCCATAGATTTCTCCTGTTAGCTCACCTTCTCTATACTTACTCAAACTTCCTGTAGGGTTTCCATAACTAAGAATGCGCGTACGTGAATCGGAAATATTTAATCTAACACCATAGTTAAACGCTCCTTTTTTATCTCTCCATTGAAGTTCTAATTCCCAACCAAAAGTTTTTAAATCTGTATTATTTGTTTTAGGAACAGCAGTACCTAAAATTGAAGGTAGTTCAACTCCTGGACCTACCATATCTTCTGTTTTCCTCTCGAAATAATCAAAACTTCCTGTCAACCTATTTTTAAATGATCCAAAATCAAATCCAACATTAGTAGTTTTAATTGTTTCCCAGGTCAAACTACTGGAAATTAAACCAGGAACAGTTGCAGTATTCGGCTTTGCTCCATCAATTAACCAATATCCATCAGAAGCACCTGTATCCATTGTTTGATATGTTGGGTACCAACTTGTTGTATTTTGGTTAGCTAAAACGCCATATGATCCTCTTAATTTAAAAGTTCCAACATAATCGACCAGTGATCCCCAGAATTCTTCATGTGCTATATTCCAACCTAAAGATGCAGAAGGTGTCCAAACCCATCTTTTTTCAGCTCTATATCTTGAAGTTCCATCATAGCGTAAATTAAATTCTGCTATATATTTTCCATCATAATCATAATTTAAACGTCCAAAGAAACCAGCAGTACTCCACTCTTGATATTGTCCCATAATTGACATATTATCATCATTAGTTGTAAGATCTAATATAGGCATATCAGTGTTAGTCATATCAGTACGTTGAGCACTCATCTTACGGTATTTCATTTGCTCTGACTGAAAACCGAGTGTTCCTCCTACAGTGTGTGCTCCTAATGTTTTAGTATAATTTGTATAAATATTAGGATTTAGGAATGTTGATTTATAGGAATATTCATAAACCTGATCATTATTTGGACTTGTTAACGCTTTATAAGTATTTTCAGGATTATCGGCATAATGAGAATAAACTCTTTTTTGATCCCAGTGAGTCCAATCATACCCGGTACTCACGTTCATTTCCCCTATAATATTCCAATCTTTAACCGGTGTGATTGTTGCCTTTACCTGTTGGGTTAATTTATCATTCTGTTCTTTATGGCGACCACCCTCAGACATGGTTTGTATATAGTTAATATCTGACATATAATATCCATTAGGATCCTTTATTGCCCTTGTTGGTCTGGCTCTTCTTAAAATATGATTATAAAAATCTTCATTCATTGCAGTGGGTCTTGCATATTCTGTACGTACAAAACGACTGGAATAATCTACTTTTACATAATCCGAAAGATCTATTGATAGCTTACCGGTCAAACTATACCTGTCATAATCTTCTGTACCATAACGCATAAAACCATCTTGAGTCATGTAATTTGAAGACACGTAATATGTTAATCCTTCACGACCTCCACTCATGCTCATATTATGCTCTTGAGATGGAGACCATTTTTTATAATATTCTTTTAACCAATCCACATTTGCATAGGTATAATCATAATTCCATTTACCTGAACCTGCCTGATAAGCAACATTTGTAGGATCTAGCTCACCCATATAATAGCTATAAACTAAATTTTTATAGTCATCACTGTACAAATGAGAATTAGAATTATTAAAATTGGCATCATCATAAAAGTTAACGAACTCCCATGAATTTTGCATATCGGGTAATAAAATTGGTGTATTGAACCTAAAATTATTATTATAATTAATAACTGGTTTTCCTGCCTTACCTCTTTTTGTGGTAACTAAAATAACTCCAAAAGGTGCTCTTGATCCATAAATTGATGATGCTGCCGCATCTTTCAATACTGAAATATTCTCTATATCCTGAGGATTAAGAGTGTTAATATCACCTTCCATACCATCGATTAAAATTAGAGGATCTCCACTAGACCCATCTCCTATTGTACCTGTACCACGTACATTGATGGACTTGGTTGCATTAAGTTCACCTCCATTTCCACTATTAGTAATATTCAAACCTGGTATAACACCCTGCAAGGCCTGAACAGCATTTGCAACTGGTCTTTCTTCTAAATCCTTTGCACTTGCAGTTGCAACAGATCCTGTTACATTCACTTTCTTCTTTGTACCAAAACCAACTACGACAACTTCACCTATTTCCTCTAAGTCACTTGTCAGGGATACATTAACAATAGACTTGCCTTGTATTGGTACTGTTTGAGTTATATACCCTAAATAGGAAAACACTAATGTTCCGGATTCAGGTACATTAATAGAATAATTCCCTGACACATCAGAAATTGTTCCGAGGAAGTATTTTCAACTACAATAGCAACCCCAATAAGAGCTTCACCTGTGTTAGAATCTGTTATCTTTCCCGTCACCATTGTTGCTTCCTGAGCTTTTACTTTAAAAGGAACAAAGCCAATGAACAGTATTAAAGAGGCCATCATTAAGTTTCTTAGAAAACTTAAATGAACTAACTTTCTTTGATAATTAATTTTAATTACTTTTTTCATAGTGATTATATAAATTTGTCTTCTCTAATTATCTCATGTAGTTTATCTAATTAGACTAATTTGATTACTTGTTTTAGTGATAAAAATGATTGGTAATTTCAACTTCATAGGCATTTTTGTTTTTTATAAATTATTTAAGAACCGTTAACATTACAAATGTGAATATCTTTAAACGGAAAAAAGTAGAAGGATCATTCCTAATAGATGAAAATTAGTTCCACCTAGTATTAAAAGGACTTTAAGGCCTTATGCTGAACATATTTTCTTCCTTTATGATTTATTTTTCTACCTAAAAACACTGGCTTTATTAATATTTAAATAATAAAATTGAATTCATAAACAATCAAAAAGTACTTGATACTCCTAAAACATTTATTTAACATTGTTAACAATTCATTATTAGCATAAAAAAAAATTAATGATTTTGCATTTAAAAAAAACCTTCATTATATCAGCTGTTATTTTATTTTTTACACCATTATACTCTCAAAACACCAGAGTATATCAATTACCCATTTTAGAGCAACTTCCATCAAACTCCGTATTTCGTTTATTCCAGGATAAAGAAGGGTATATGTGGTTTGGCACTCAGGATGCTTATGTAGGTACGATGGGTATATGATGAAAATATTCAGATCTGATTTAAACAATACTAACTTATTATTTAGTAATGAAATTTCAGCTTTTGCTGAAGATTTCAAAGAAAACATATGGATAGGAACAAATGAAGGTTTAAATATTTTAAACAAGAACAATTATACCATTAAACCCCATCCTGATTCCTTATTAAAAAACAAAAACATTGGAACTATTATAAACGCTTTTGACAGCACCGTATGGGTAGGTTTTAACAATGGACTTAAAAGATATAACCCTGATTATACTTTAAATACAGATTATTCGCACTATACAAATAAGTCTAACGCATTGCCAAATTCCAGCATCAACCAGATTTATGAAGACTCCTATCAAAATATTTGGATATGTATGTGGGATAATGGCTTATACAAATTCAACAAAGAATCAAATCGATTTATTAAATATCCTAAAATAGGTAAGCATGATAACCCATTCAGAGTATTTCAGGATTCAAATAATAATTATTGGGTAGGAACCTGGGATGAAGGTATGTATCTGTTTAATCCTAACTCATTTTCAAAGGAAACATACAAAAAAATATCTAATCCAGATTGGGAAAGTAATCATAACAATTCAAGATATTTTAGTTTTATTCAGGATAATTACAATGGGTACATATGGGCTATGTCTTTATCCGGATTAAGTACCTATATGTACAATAATTTAGGTATCATAGAACCTGTAAATACCCGCAACCTTTTTCAGAAAACGAATAATATTTTTAGTGAAATAATTAAAGATAAAAATGGTAATTTATGGATAGGTGCTTTTAGTGAAGGTATTTATAAAATTGACTTTAATAAACCTGTTATTGATAATTTCCCTATTCCACTTCTACAAAAGAAAAGTGACATTGCCCCTTCGTTCACTAGTTTATGCGAAGATAAAGATGGAGATATATGGATAAATCAAAACCGAATAGGGCTTTTTATCTATAATCCGGTTAAAAATAAAATCACCAATTATAATGAAATTAAAGAATTAAAAAACATTGGTGAATTAAATGCTGTTTCTTATATAAATTATATTTCAGGTTTAGATGAAATCTGGATTACAAACTCTCACAATTCTAAGGTAATAATAATTAAAAAAGAAGGAGACAACATTAAATATGTTAAAGACATAAATCTGAGTAATGTAACCGAAAATGCAGGTATAGCTTCATTAAGCTATGAAGATAACCAATCAAACATATGGTTAGCCAGTGACAGAACACTATTCATACAGTTATATGGCAGTGACAAAATAATACCTGTAAAAAAAGGCTTAGGTTTCATTAATTCAATCAGTCAGGACAACAATACATTATGGTTGAGCACTGAAAACAACGGTATTTATAAAATTCATATCCCTCAGGAATTAGAAGAAACCCAGGTAAGTAAACTAAAAATTGAAAATATTAAGATTGATATTATAAAAGATCATATTCAATCATTAACTGCTGATCTTAGTGGTACTGTTTGGATAGGCAAAAAAGACGGAAGTTTAATTGCTTATAATTCAAGCGCAAAAACTTTTACAAATAAAACTTACGACTGTGGTTTAAACGGAGAAGCTATCCTTGATATTATCTCTGATAAATACAATAATATATGGATTACAACCTATAAAAAAGTAATTGAGTATAATCCCAAAAACAATGCATCTATTTCTTATTCTGCGTTAGATGGGAAACAGATTAACTCTCACTTAAAAAACTCTTTATTTAAAACCAAAGATTCAAAATACATATACATTGGTGGAAACAGAGGATATTCCCGGTTCACACCTTCAGAACATCTGTTAGCTCCACCTCAAGAAACCAATGTAAAAATTACCGACATTAAAATTCAGAACGAATCAATTCTAACACCAGATAAAATTGAAAAGTTCTATAAAAAGAAAATACTCTGACACTATCTCCAACAGATAAAAACATAGAACTTTACTTTTCGGCTTTAGATTATAGCAACCCAGACAAAATAAGGTATGCTTATAAACTTGAAGGCATTGACGACGATTGGATATACATTAAAGAAGGACGCCAATTTGCAGTTTATAGCCAATTAAAAAAAGGTAAATACAAGTTTAAAGTAAAAGCTTCAGATGCACATAATCTATGGAGCAATCAGGTTACTACATTAAATATTATTAGAGAACCTGCAATCTATGAGACCACAGCCGCCTTTGCTTTCTATATTGTAATAATTGCTTTAGCTGTTTCTGTTTTAATCTATATCATGATGAACAGAGTTAAACTGAAGAATAAAATTAATATGGCGCAATTTGAAAAAAATAAAACTGAAGAGTTAACCCAAACAAAGTTGAAATATTTCACAAATATATCTCATGATTTATTAACCCCACTAACAATAATATCATGCCTTATTGATGATATTGAAACAACTTTACCACAAAAATTATCTCAGTTTACCTTAATGAGATCCAATATAGGCCGATTAAAGCGATTACTTCAACAGATTCTTGACTTTAGGCGAGTGGAAAATGGAAAAATGCAATTAAAAATTACAAATTCAGATATTGCATCCTTTATAAATGACATATGTTATAATCATTTTCTGCCAATTTTCAATAAAAAAAATATCAATTTTTCATTTCATTCTAACCGAAACGAAATAAAGGCATTTTTTGATGCCGATAAAATTGACAAAGTACTATTCAATTTACTCTCAAATGCATTTAAATACACTCCTGAAAATGGTATAATATCAATTTC
>CAXXLC010000031.1:0-11489 GCA_963677345.2 uncultured Saccharicrinis sp. | reverse complement strand
TATTCATAATTTTATCAATCTGCTTATCTGTAAGGGTTTTATTTTCATCTTGTAAAATAAAGTTTACAGCATAAGATTTTTTATCAGCACCTAACTTTTCACCCTCATAAATATCAAATAAAGAAACACTCTTCAATAGTTTCTTCTCTGTTTTTTGAGCTACAGCCTTAATCTGACCAAAAGTAACTGATTTGCTAACTAATAATGCTAAATCTCTACTTACCTCAGGATACTTAGGAATTTCTTTATAAATCACTTTTTGTTTTCCTGCTACTTTTAATAAGTTATCCCAGTTAAACTCGGCAAAATAAACAGTTTCTTTCATTCCGAATACCTTGCATAAAGCAGGACTCACAATTCCGAAATCAACTAAGTTAATTTTGTTTTTAGTAGATAAATTCATTCCTTCTACAAAAACATCATTCTCAACCTCAGTCTCAGCAAGCATTGATTCAGGAATGTTTAAGCGTGTCATAATTTGATTTACTACAGCACGAATATCAGCAAAAGAAACTTTTCTTTCCTGAGCATTCCAGTTTGCAGCAATCATACTTCCTGTTAAGAAAATGCCTAATGAATGATGCTCTGTATATTTATCTAACGAACCCTTTTCTCCATCAGGATTATTCAGGCTATAACAATTACCAAACTCAAATAATTTAAGATCAGCGTTTCTTCTGTTTACATTATGAACCAAAGATTCCAATCCACCCATAATTAACGACTGGCGCATTCCGCCTAAATCGTTACTCAATGGATTAAATAAGGCAACCACATTTTGCTCAGGATATTTTTTAAGATCAGCGTAAAAACCAGGCTTTGTCAATGAGTTACACATGATTTCATTAAATCCCTGCGATACTAATTGATTAGCTATAATGTTTTTTACCTTATGATCATCAGGTTTATCAGAATACACTAAAGTTGAATGAACAGCTTCTGGTATCTCAATATTATTATATCCGTAAATTCTTAATATATCTTCAATTACATCAACCTCTCTTTGAACATCAACTCTGTAAGGAGGTATAGATAATTTCATTCCTGTTTCATCCTCACTAAGAATATCCATTTCTAATGATGAAACAATCGTTTTAATAGTTTCTTTTGAAAGATCCTTGCCAATTAAACGTAAAATATTCTTCCATTTCACATCCACTTCAAAGTTGGCAATTGGTTCCGGATAGATATCTGTTACCTCAGATGAAATTGTTCCCCTGGCTACTTCTTTAATTAATAAAGCCGCTCTTTTAAGAGCAAAAACAGTGATATTCGGATCAATACCTCTTTCAAAACGAAATGAAGCATCCGTACTTAAAGTATGTCTTTTTGCTGTTTTACGAACATAAACAGGATTAAAATAAGCACTCTCTAAAAACACTTTAGTAGTAGTATCCTTAACCCCACTCTTACTTCCACCAAAAACACCTGCAATACACATTCCCTCTTCAGCATTACAAATCATCAGGTCTTTATCCGAAAGCTCTCTTTCTAAATCATCAAGAGTTGTGAATTTTGTTTTTTCAGGAAGTGTTTTAACAATCACTTTATCGCCTTTGATTTCATCGCCATCAAATGCGTGTAATGGCTGACCTAATTCATGCAATACATAATTAGTAACATCAACCACATTATTAATTGGAGATAAACCAATCAATTTTAATTTATTTTTTAACCAGTCGGGAGAATCCTGAACAGTAAGGCCCGAAATAGTCACACCGCAATATCTTGGACAAGCCTCTTGATTTTCTACAATCACCTCAACCGGGTAATCATTATTCTCCACTTTAAAATCATCAACAGATGGTAAATTTAAAGCCACATCCTCACCTATAGATTTTAAATAAGCAGCTAAATCTCTTGCCACACCATAATGCGAAGAAGCATCAACACGGTTTGGTGTTAAGTCAACTTCAAAAACAACATCTGTTTCAACCTTAAAATAATCTTTAGCTGGAGTTCCAACAGCAACATCAGCAGGCAAAACCATAATTCCATCATGACTTTTTCCAAGGCCAATTTCATCCTCAGCGCAAATCATTCCTTTAGATTCTTCACCCCTGATTTTTGATTTTTTAATGGTAAAGCTTTCATCACCATCATAAAGCACGGTACCCACTGTTGCAACCACAACTTTTTGTCCTGCTGCCCACATTAGGAGCGCCACACACAACCGGCAGAATTTCATCTCCACCTACATTAACGGTAGTTTTACTTAACTTATCGGCATTAGGATGCCTTTCACAAGTCAACACTTCGCCAATAACCAATCCTTCCAATCCACCTTTAACAGATTGAACCTCTTCTACTCCGCCAACCTCAAGGCCGATATCTGTCAAAATAGTCGACACTTTATCCACCTCGATATCAATATTTAAATAATTTTTAAGCCAGTTGTATGAAATTTGCATTTGTAATGATTTTGATTTAACCTTTAATAAGGAATATGATTATTCAAAAACATATCCTGTGATAGAATATTATTTTGAGCCAACAAAAGTAATTATTTTGATTTCAAGTACCGAATTTTTGTGAATTAAAGATGATATGTTCTATGGTATTAATTTAACGAGACCTTATTTCTTCTGTATGAATAAAAGGAGAAAGAAAATGAAATAGCTTTTTGTACATTATTTTAAATTTTCTAAGAAAGACTATCTATATTTGAATTCAAAATAAAAATCGACACTATCGTGAACAAAGAAAAACCTGTTATACTCGTTACAAACGACGACGGAATACAAGCTAAAGGGATTTTAACTCTGGCCACTACCTTAAAAGAATTTGGTAAAGTGATTGTAGTAGCAGCCGACAAATCATTCTCGGCAATGTCGCATGCCATTACTGTAAAAGATCCTTTACGCCTGAAGGACAAAGGTGTAACAGATGGCATCCACTACTATCAAACCAACGGAACACCAGCCGATTGCGTAAAACTTGCATTACATTTTATATTAAAGAACAAACCTGATATTATTGTTTCAGGCATTAATCATGGAACAAACAGCTCTACAAGTGTTCATTATTCCGGGACTCTTGGAGCAGCAAGAGAGGGATGTTTAAACGGTGTTACTTCCATTGGCTTTTCACTGTTAAATCATGATGCAGATGCTGATTTTAGTGAAAGCATTCATGTTGTAAAATCTGTTGTATCTGAAACCTTAAGTAAAGGTATCGAAGAAGGCACTTACCTGAACGTGAACATTCCAGATTCAAAAAAACTCTCCGGAATCAAGCATTGCCGACAAGGAAAAGGTAAGTGGATAGAAGAATTTATTGAAAGAGAGGACCCCAGAGGCGAAAAATATTACTGGCTCACCGGTCATTTTAAAAATCTTGAACCCGAAGCCACAGATACAGATGAATATTATTTAGAAAATAATTTCGCAACCGTTGTCCCCTGTAAAATTGACATTACTGATTTTGATCACTTAAAAAACAAAATACATTATGCCTTGCAAATGCAATAAATTATACATCGGATTGATAATAGGACTTATTTTACCGGTCTTAATGTCCTGGTTAATTTTTTATTTTCGCTTTGGAAATTCCCTTAGTATTCATGAATTTGTAACCGGCTTAATGGAAGCCCATGGTTTTACAAAACTTTTAAGTCTTAGTGTATTGCCCAATTTAATTGTTTTTTTAATTGCCATTAAATTAGACAGACTCCTGGCTGCAAGAGGAATTGTAACAGCTACTTTGCTATACGCCATAGCTGTTATTGTTTTAAGATTTGTGTTGTAATTTGAATCAATAGTTAAAACAATAAAAACACAGAGACACAAAGACACAAAGTCTTTTTTTATTATAAAAAAACCATAGCAAAAAGAATAATACAAAAGCTGTAAGTAACAAAGTCAATCAGTCTATCGTCTTTATTCTATCGTCTTTATTCTAATTAAAACACATGAAATACTACATAATAGCAGGAGAACCATCGGGTGATTTACATGCCTCTAACCTAATGAAATCTTTAGTTAAAGAAGATCATGACTACGATTTTAGATTTTGGGGTGGAGATTTAATGCAGAAAGTGGGAGGAGAAATGGTTCGTCATTATAACGAAACTGCTTTTATGGGAATTAAAGAGGTTATTGTTAACCTCAGAAAAATCAAAGCCAACTTCAAACTATGCAAATCTGATCTTATAAATTACAATCCTGATGTTTTAATATTAGTCGACTACCCGGGATTCAATTTACGAATGGCAGAATTTGCACACAAAAACGGAATCAAAGTTTATTATTATATCTCTCCAAAGATCTGGGCATGGAAAACAAGCAGGGTAAAAAAGATCAAAGCCTTTGTGGATAAAATGTATAACCATCCTCCCATTTGAAACTGATTTTTATAAAAAGTATGATGTTCCCATCGCCTATGTTGGAAACCCGGTTTTAGATGCCATACACAACAGGGCTCATAAAGATGAAGATCTGGAAACATTTAAACAAAGAAACAAACTGGACAACAGACCAATTGTTGCATTATTAGCAGGCTCAAGACAACAAGAACTTAATAATGTACTTCCGGTAATGTTAAGCACCACAAAATGTTTTCGTGATTATCAGTTTGTAATTGCAGGAGCTCCCTCCTTTACTATTAAGGATTACGAACCATTTATTAAAGAAACAGGTGCAAAAGTCATCTTTAATGAAACATACGAACTGGTTCAACAAGCACAAGGTGCTTTAGTAACATCAGGAACCGCTACTCTTGAAACGGCACTATTAGATTGTCCTCAGGTTGTTTGCTATAAAATGTGGGGAGGAAAAACCCTGACTAAATTTGTAAAACGCTTTATTCTTAAAGTAAAATACATATCTCTGGTAAACCTTATTGTAAATAAAGAGGCCGTAAAGGAGATTATTCAGGATGATTTAAATGAGAACAACGTTAAAAACGAACTGGATAAATTATTAAACAACCAAGATTACAGAAACCGTATTTTTAATAACTACAAGCAACTACATACAATTATGGGTACTCCCGGAAGCAGCGACAAGGCCGCCAAACTAATGGTTCATTCATTGAAAACACAATGAGAGATGAGAGATGAGGGATTAAGGATTAAGGATGAGGGATGAGGGATGAGGGATGAGAGATTAGGGATGAGGGATTAGAGATTAGAGATTAGAGATAATAGATTAGAGATTAGTAACTTACCCCAAATGTTCGTGTTTTTTCTGGCAGAATATTCAGGGTAAGCTGGGGATAGGCTATAGGAAACAGGAGATAGGAATTTGCGTCTTGTAAAATAGCCAAGCTGTAAATCAGTCTTTTGTCTTTATACTTTATACTTTTGTCTTTTCTGGTTTATCCAGGTTAGAGATTAGGGATTAGAGATGAGAGATTATAGATTATAGACTTTTGACTTTTGACTTTTGACGAATTACAAAACATTAATAACATATGTGGAGTTTATATAAAAAAGAAATTGCATCATTTTTCAGTAGCATTACCGGTTATTTGGTAATTGGAGTATTTATTGTGATTACAGGATTATTTTTATGGGTTATTCCGGGACAAATGAATATCTTATTTGGAGGATATGCCACTTTAGAGTCATTATTTTACTTAGCTCCTTGGTTATATTTATTCCTGGTACCGGCTGTTACCATGAGGTTATTTGCAGAAGAGAAAAGAACCGGAACCATTGAACTTTTATACACCAGGCCTCTTAGTGAATTACAAATAGTTTTAGCAAAATATTTTGCAGGAGTAAGTTTAGTGGTAATTAGTTTAATACCCACATTCATTTATTTTTATTCGATAGTTCAATTAGGAAATCCGGTTGGCAATATTGATTATGGAGGAACATGGGGCTCTTTTATTGGCCTTTTCTTTTTGGCTGCTATTTATGTTGGAATAGGAACTTTTTGCTCATCCCTATCCGACAATCAAATTGTAAGTTTTGTGTTAGCAGTTTTACTGTCCTTTGTATTTTATTATGGCTTTGAATCAATATCCGAAGTTGTAAGTTCCAATCAGCTCAAATCCTCCATTGTTTTCATGGGAATTGACGATCATTATCAATCTATCAGCAGGGGAGTTATTGATTCGAGAGATATATTATATTTCATAAGCGCAATATCAATATTTATTTATGCTACACGCCTTATTTTAATCAGTAAAAAATGGTAAGTCATCATGCCTAAAAACATCAAACATAAAACAATACGCCAATCTATTTTACTTATTATTGCTATTGTAGGAATAAACTATATAGCTTCTGATTGGTTTTTCAGATTGGATTTAACAAGCGAAAAAAGGTACTCTTTATCCAACAATACAAAAAACCTTTTTGAACACTTAAAAGAAGACATCAACATAACGGTATATCTTGAAGGGGACTTAAATGTTGGCTTCAAAAAGTTATCAAAAGCAACATATGAACTTCTCAATGAATTAAAGGCATATGGCGGGAACAACATCAGTTACACATTTGTTGATCCCTCATCAGGAGGTATTAATGAAAAAAGAAAATTCAAGAGGATTTAAAGAAATTGAACCTTAGTCCGCAAAGTGTTTTTGAAAAAAAAGAAGATGGCAGAAACTCCACATCATACGTATATCCATATGCTGTTATTAATTATAATGATTTTCAACTACCTGTTAACCTTTTAGAAAATATCAAAGGCTATTCCGGTGCTGAAAATCTAAACAAGTCAATTGAAAGTCTGGAATACAAATTTACAGATGCAGTCAGAAGACTAACGCTCAACGAAAAGATTAAAATAGCCTTTTTGGAAGGTCATGGAGAACTGGATGAGTTAGATGTTTTAGATATCACCGATCATCTATCACAATACTACCAGGTCGACAGAGGCGTATTAGGATCAGATCCTGCTATTTTAGATCCCTACAAAGCAATTATTATTGCTAAACCCCAAAAGAAATTTTCAGAAAGCGATAAATTTATTATCGACCAGTATATCATGAATGGCGGTAAAGTTCTATGGCTGGTTGATGCCGTTAACATCACTGTGGATAGCTTAAGGAAAACAAGTGAAACAATAGGCTTATATAGCGATATAAATTTAGACGATCAGTTATTTAAATACGGAGTCAGAATTAACCCTGTTTTACTACAAGACGTTCAGGCTTCAATGATACCCGTTACTGTTTCTGATGGAGGAAAACCTAAAATCGTGCCGGCACCATGGCTATACAATCCCTTGCTAACACCCATCCCCAAACATCCTGTCACCAAAAATTTAAATGTAGTTAAAGGTGAATTTGTGAGTTCTATTGATACGGTAAACAGTCAACTACCATTAAAAAGAAATGTTCTTTTACAGACTTCCAGGTATACAAAGTCAGATCAAATTCCAGTTTTTGTATCACTGAATTTTGTTAATGAAAAACCGGTTCAAAAAGAGTTTAATAAGTCGCACTTACCCGTTGCCGTAATTGAAGAAGGTGTATTCCCATCAGTTTTTCAGAACAGGATGATCCCTGAAAGGATTGAATACAGACTCTAAGAAAGTTAAATCAGAAAGTATTCCTACCAAAATGGTGTTCGTAGCTGATGGTGATATCATTAAAAACAAGGTCCGTTTTAAAAACACAAATCCCCAGATACTACCTTTAGGCTACGATGAATTAACTAAGGAAGACTTTGGCAATAAAGATTTCATCCTCAACGCAGTTAATTACCTATGTGATGATGAAGGTTGGATGGAGTTAAGAGCAAGAAGCTATACCCTAAGATTGCTAAACAAAAACAAAGTATCTAATGAATCTTTTAAATGGAAAATGATTAATTTAGTACTTCCCTTAATATACATTTTACTAATTGCCGTATTCGTTTTTATTTATAGAAAAATTGCATACACAAAATAATAATACATACTTTTTTTTGGAGGATAAAGCCTGTTTTAAACAAGTTTTCGAGTTTATTTGACAATAACCTGAAACCAAAATTTCAGGTATAACACAGGTTAACAAAACTCTGATTACAAACCCTGTTTATTAATTTGTAATAACTACATATTTATTATTTTGGTTTAATCAAAGATTTAGCTTATTATTACCAAGATTAATATTTAATGAAAGTAAAATTTTAAATTGTAATACAATGAAATTTGTTGTTTCAAGTTCTGAACTCCTTTATCATTTACAGGCTGTAAGTCGTGTTGTAAGTAGTAAGAGTACTATTCCTATTTTGGAAAATATCTTATTTGAATTAGAAAGCGGGAAATTAACAATTACAGCTTCTGATTTAGAATCTACCATGGTTACATCCATGAATCTTGACAATACAGAAGGTGAAGGTGCTATTGCATTACCAGCAAAAATTTTACTTGAAACATTAAAAAAATTCCCGGAACAACCTATTACAATTGATATCGATTTAGATTCAAGGGCTGTAAACATTGTTACTGACAAAGGTAAATTTAGTGTTGTAGGATTAAGTGGCGATGAGTTCCCTGAAATCCCTCAAATTGATGCCAGATAAATCTTCTCATCTACAATTACCAGCGTCTTTAGTTTTATCAGGTATTAACAAAACTTTATTTGCTACTGCAGATGATGAACTTCGTCCAGTAATGAATGGAATCTCTAATTGAAATGTCTCCTGAGAATTTAACTTTTGTAGCCAGTGATTCTCACAAATTAGTTCGTTATCAAAGAACTGATGCAACTACGGAATTCTCTTCTTCATTTATATTACCTAAAAAACCAGCTTCATTCTTAAAGAATGTTCTTGTAAAAGAAGATGGTGATATTAGCATTGAATTTGATGACAAAAATGCTTATCTTCCAAATGGAAAATCATAAATTAGTTTGCCGTTTAGTTGAAGGTAATTACCCTAGTTATAATGCTGTTATTCCTCAGGACAATCCAAATAAAATTATTATTAACCGTCAGGATGTTGTTAATACATTAGGAAGGGTTTCATTATTCTCTAACCAGGCAAGTAACCTTGTTAAGTTATCAATTAGATGGAGATGAATTAATGGTATCGGCTCAGGATATTGACTTTTCTATTTCTGCATATGAGAAGTTAAGCTGTCAATATGATGGAGAATCAATTGAAATTGGTTTTAAATCTGCTTTTTTAGCTGAAATTCTTGACAATATATCTTCCGAAGAGGTAGTTATGGAATTAGCAGATCCGGCAAGAGCAGGAATCTTCCTTACCTTTAGAGAAAGATGGTCCGGAAGATGAGTTAATGTTATTAATGCCTATGATGATTAATGCATAATTTCATTACATAAAAAATCATATACAAAAGGAGTCTGATACAGACTCCTTTTTTTATACATTAAGCCATACCTTCAAATACAACTACCTATATATGTTAATACATAAAGAATCTAAATTAACTCTCAGCACTTTACGACCAGTAGGAGATTTTTAGTATATTCAAACCCATTGTTAAATAAGCAAAATAAACAAATAGAATAACCATGGATAGTTTAAAAGGAACAAAAACTGAACAAAATTTATTAAAAGCTTTTGCGGGGGAGTCTCAAGCGCGTATGAGATATAACTATTTTGCAAAACAAGCTAAAAAAGAAGGTCTTGAGCAAATTGCTGCCATCTTTGAAGAAACTGCTGAAAATGAAAAAGAGCACGCTAAACGTTTTTTCAAATTTCTAGAAGGTGGAATGGTTGAAATTACAGCTTCTTACCCTGCAGGAAAAATTGGAACAACTCTTGAAAACTTAAAAGCATCTGCTGAAGGTGAAAATGAAGAGTGGACTGAATTATATCCTGAGTTTGCTAAAATTGCAGAAGAAGAAGGTTTTAAAGAAGTTGCTGTTGCCTTTAAATTAATTGCAAAGGTTGAAGAAGCTCATGAAAAACGTTACAGTACACTTTATGAAAATTTAGAAAGTGGAAAAGTATTTGAAAGAGAAGGAAAGGTTATCTGGAAATGCAGAAACTGTGGTTATTTACACGAAGGCACAAAAGCACTTAAAAACTGCCCTGCCTGCCTGCATTCGCAATCATACTTTGAAATAAAAGAAACTAACTATTAATATAAAGAGGTTCCCGTGTGGAACCTCTTTTTTTAGCTAAATCTACTATTTAAACATCCCTCCCCCACTCATTGTCTTTTATTAATTCTGATGATATATGAACAGATTAATAAAAGCACGTTACAATTTAAAGTAAAAAACACCTACTTTCCCCTGAAAAAACCAATGGATTAATGAAATAAAATTAAAAATTATACAGTATAACAGCTACTGTAATATTTTAAATTCTATTTTTGCAGATATATATTATAAAATAGTATATTAAGTGATTAAATTAAAATATAAAACCAGAAGCAAATCTGTTCATATTTAAAACACATTTTTACTTTTTCCCAGGTTCATGTATTTTAGTGATATCAGAAATTATTTATGTTTTATTAAACATTTTATCATTCACATACGTATTAAACTTGTTCAATAAATTAATTTAAATGCAACAATACCTTAAAAAGGCACTTTTTGCTAGTATATTAATATACGTAACGACCTCTTCTTACGGTCAGTATTATAAAAGAAATAAATTTCTGGAAGGTTTTAAAATTCAACCTAAAGTTGGTTTTAATATGTTCTATGGTGATTTAGTATCTGAAAAAAGAACAAAATATACAATCGGAATTGCAGCTGAAAAAGAGCTAAGCACTTATTTAAATGCCAGGGCAGATCTTAGTTATGGTTCTATGCAAGGAACTCAAATTAACGAAATAGATGGTGGTACATACGCTACATTTGATAATTCTTATATACATTTCAATATTGGTGCAACTTTCAGACCTTTTGACCTGGCATACGGACTCTTTAAGCAAAGAAGAGTAAACCCATATATCATCGGACAAATAGGTATCATGCCTTTTTCTGCAACAGAATACTGGGGTAACTCAGGCAAAGGAGAAGAGGGAACTATATGGAGAGAAGTTAGCGAAATGGCTCCAACTGTTTCAATAGGTGGAGGAGCCAGTATATTCCTGAATTCCAGGGTTAGCATTAATGTTGAGTTTATTCCGTCATATTCATTTAACGATAGACTTGATGCTCATGACGTTTGGTATAGAGGTGAAATTACAGCCCCAAAAACACCGGAAAACACAGTTCAAACTGACGGAAATGACTTCTTCTACGTAGGCACAATAGGTGTTAGTTATTTGTTTGATGATTCAAAATGGAAAAACTCTCCTAAATACAATAGAAAAGCTTATTTAAGGACACGCAGTCTTTATAAAGTTTCTAAGAAAAAGATAAAACGACCAAAACGACCAAAACGCAGAAGATATTAAAACAATAATATTTCAAGGCTCTTTTTATTTTAAAGAGCCTTTTTTAATTTTAAGATTTTAAACTACTCCATTTAACCCGAATTATATATTTGAATAATCGCATCTCTAATAAACATTGATATGGATTTTAAAATTATTTCTGATTACAAACCTACCGGAGATCAACCAGTAGCAATTAAGCAACTATCCAATGCTATAAACGAAGGGATTCCATATCAAACATT
>CAXXLC010000030.1:0-142319 GCA_963677345.2 uncultured Saccharicrinis sp. | reverse complement strand
AAACGATTTACAAGCTGAACGTTACCCATCTCCAGCGAGAATACAGCCACTCCCTGATTAAACTGAAGTGCCATATTACGAGCCATTGACAATACGAATGCTGTTTTACCCATCGCAGGACGAGCTGCAATAACGATCATATCTGTTTTTTGCCACCCGGAAGTCATCCTATCTAACTCTGTAAATCCTGAAGGAACTCCACTTAATCCGTCACTACGTTGCGAAGCCTCTTTGATCATTTCAATGGCTTCATCAATTACCGGATTAATCTGGGTAACATCTTTCTTCATATTTCCCTGACTGAGCTTAAAGAATGCACTTTCTGACTCATCGAGCAAATCATCTACATCAACCCCTTCATCATAAGCTTTAGTCTGAATCTCAGAACTAATTTTAATCACTTCACGTTGCAGGTATTTTTGCCAGATAATTCGTGCGTGAAATTCAATATGTGCAGCAGAAGCCACACGCATAGTAAGCTGGGTAATAAAAAATGCACCCCCTATTTCTTCAAGATGGCCACTTTTCCTCAACTCTTCAGTAACAGTAAGCATATCAACAGGATATTCCTTACTGTATAAATTCTGAATGGCAGCATATATTTTTTGATGTGCTTCCTTATAAAAACATTCTGGTTTTAATAATTCACCCACACTGGTAAAAGCTTCTTTTTCCAACATCAATGCACCCAACACCGCCTCTTCTAATTCCAACACTTGTGGTGGCATTTTACCCACCTCTAAATCTACGCTTGGTACTTTTTTGTTTGTATAATTCCTTTTTTGTGCCATAATTTCCTGTAATCCTTTTTTCAAAGAGTGGGCAAAGTTAATTAGTTTTTACTATAATATGTAATGATTATCTTTGATAAAATTTAAAATTCAACAATTATTTAATATACTTTATGATTTGTTTTCCTAATGCAAAAATCAATATTGGTTTATATATTACCGAAAAACGACCTGATGGCTACCATAATCTTGAAACGCTTTTTTATCCTACAAAACTGTATGATGTTATTGAAATAGTAGAAAACAAATCCAGTCAGGAACCATATATCTGGAGTAGTAGCGGAATAGCCATTGATGGTAATATTGAAGATAATTTATGCATTAAAGCATTAAAGCTGCTTAAACAAGACTTCAACATCCCGCCTGTAAAAATGCATTTACACAAAGTAATCCCTTTTGGTGCAGGATTAGGAGGAGGGTCTGCTGACGCAGCATTTACATTGACCACCTTAAATGAAATGTTTCAACTAGGTATTCGCCAGCATAAATTAACTCAATATGCAGCTAAATTAGGAGCTGATTGTGCTTTTTTTATTATCAACAAACCATCCATAGCAACCGGGATAGGAGATATTTTAAAACCGGCAGACATCAATTTAAAAGATAAACATTTACTATTGGTAAAACCCGAAATTCATATTTCAACTCCGGAAGCATACAGCGGGGTTAAACCTAAATTTCCGAATGAAAATTTACAAGATAGTCTGCATCAATCAATAGAAAAATGGAAAGATTCAGTGGTCAATGATTTTGAGGCATCTGTTTTTCCTAATCATCCAACCATAAAAAAAATTAAAGATAAAATGTATGCTTCAGGTGCCACCTATGCATCAATGACAGGCAGTGGAGCTGCCGTTTTTGGAATATTTGAAAATAAACCTGAACTATCTTTTCCTGAATATTTTAACTGGACAGAAATAATGTAATCAAAAAAGGCCCTGATAAATCAGGGCCTACATATCTAATTGTTTCGAAATATTAAGCTTCAATAACAACCATCAATTCATTTTTAGGAATTCGGTCGCCTTCCTTAACACAAATCTCTTTGATAATACCTGCAAAAGGCATTTCAATTTGATTTGAGCATTTTCATGGCTTCTAAAACCAATAATGAATCTCCTGCCTGCACCTTATCTCCAACCTTAACATTAATCTTAATGATTGTTCCAGGAATATGAGATTTAATCTCATTGGGATTTGGAGCTTGCCAGGTTGTCCTTCCGACATATTTCTTAGTAACTTTTGTCTGGTACTCCAGTGGTATGTACCCTAAAGCCAACTAACTCTTCTTTATTGCTCATAATCAGCCTATTTTTTAAAATGGAGGAATAGCCGTGTTTTTTATCAGGATGTACAATATCTTTTCCTACTGATAACCTCAAAGAGCATGTAACAAGATATTACGTGTTTCATTAGGCTCTATAACAGAATCGATATATCCTTTTGCTGCAGCCACATATGGGTTTGCAAACTTCTCCCTGTACTCCTGTACTTTAAGCTTACGCATTTCTTCAGGGTTTTCTGCGCCATCAATCTTCTTTCTTAAAGATGATATTTGCAGCTCCTTCAGGCGCCATTACAGCAATTTCTGCAGTTGGCCATGCAAACATAAAGTCAGCACCTAAGTGACGGGAATTCATAGCGATATAACCACCACCATAAGCTTTACGAAGAATTACAGTAATTTTAGGTACTGTAGCTTCAGAGTAAGCATAAAGAACTTTTGCTCCGTGACGAATTACACCAGCATGCTCCTGGTCAGCCCCAGGTAAGTAACCTGGCATATCTTCAAGAGTTACGATAGGAATATTAAATGAATCACGAGTAACGAATAAAACGAGCAGCTTTATCTGAACTGTCACAATCTAATACTCCGGCAAAGAACCATTGGTTGAGTTAGCTACAAATCCAATAGTTTGACCATTTAAACGACCAAAACCAATTACGATATTTGCAGCAAACATTTCCTGAATCTCAAAGAAATCGCCATCGTCAACAATAGCTTTGATAACTATCACGTACATCATAAGGATTACGTGGATCAGAAGGAATAAGGTCTTCAATATTACCTTTATAAACGGGTTCTTTTGGGAGGGAATTCTTTAGCTTTTTTAGAGTTATTCCATGGAATAATATGTGATCAGCTTTTTGATTTGCTCAAAACATTCCTGCTCTCACTATTTGCAAAGAAATGGGCATTACCTGTTGTTTCTGCAATGAACACGGGCACCACCTAATTCTTCCATTGAAATTTCTTCACCAAGAACTGTCTTAATTACTCCAGGACCTGTGATAAACATTTTAGAAATGTTGTCTACAACAAATACCAAAGTCAGTTAATGCAGAGTGAGTACACTGCACCCCCGGCGCAAGGCCCAAGGAATTACTGAGATTTGAGGAATTACTCCTGAAGCAATTGTGTTTCTGTAAAAGATCTCACCGTAACCGGCAAGTGAATTTACACCTTCCTGAATACGAGCACCACCTGAATCGTTAATACCGATCAAAGGCACACGCATTTATTAACGCTATGGTCCATGATTTTTGTGATCTTACGAGCATGCATAAGCCCTAAAGATCCTCCTGCTACAGTAAAATCCTGATGCGAACACACAAATAGGTGCTCCATAGATTGTTCCTGTACCAATAATCACACCGTCACCATGAAGCTGCTTTTTGTCCATGCCGAAGTCTTTAGCTTCATGCTCAACAAAAAGATCATACTCTGTAAAAGAATCCTGATCAAGAATGGCAAGAATACGCTCACGGGCAGTCATCTTACCCATCGCAACTTGTTTTTCGATGGCTTTTTCACCACCTCCCATCTCAACCTTCTCTTTTCTTTTACGAAGATCAAGGATGTGTTTTTTCAATGACATAATTAAACATTTTTAATTAACCTAATACAAATCAATGCCATCTAAAGGCAAAGTTTGCTAAATTTCCGGGTATAATAATTACAAAAAATTATTTTTCAAAAACCGCACAAATTACCGAAATAAAAAACGCATATGCAACAACCAAGCTAATAATTTAACTTTTCGTCTGTTTACTTCGGTGCTTTAAAATATAAATAAACCCCAATTACTGCAAATACAATATTGGGCAACCACACTGCCAGTAAAGGATTCATATTACCATTAATAGCAAAGGTTGTTGATATAGTCATAAATAATATATTAACCAAAACTTAAAGCCAAACCAACACCTATATGTAATCCTATTCCTCCTCTCACTTTTCGTGATGCCAAAGACACCCCTATCAACGTTAAAATAAAAGCAGAAAACGGATTTGCAAATCGCTTATAATACTCAATTACATAAGGCTTTATAGAACCCACCCCTTTTTGAGTCTGAACATCAATATAACGCCCCAGCTCTGTATAAGTCATGGTCTCAAACCAATTCGTGTTCCGATTTAAAATCTTCTGGCGACATATTAAAAACGGTATCCAGCTTCTCACCTTCTCTGATATCTATTTTGTTATCTCCAACAAAATCCCTGATCATATATTTCGACAACTCCCACCTTTTGGTATCTTCAGTCATATGTAATATTCCGGGCTGTCAACTTAGACTTTAATTCTGTTCCATCAAATCGTTCAGCACTAAACTTACTGCGCTTTTATTACTGTAACTGTAAAACCTGCCCATATAAACAAAAAGCCCTGGCTCTATTTGCAGATGAATATCCCTCAAGCCTGTATCCTTCTTTTTCTTTTTCAGATAAGAACCTTCAAATTCTAATCGGGTTTGATTAGAAGGAGGAATAACATACCCTCCCAGCAGAAAAGAAAATACCGCAATAATTAATGATGCCACAAAATAGGGAAACATCAATCTTTTAAGAGCTTATCCCGCTGGATAAAATTGCTATTATCTCAGTATCATAAGCCATTTTTGAAGTAAAAAAAATAACTGCTATAAATACAAATAACGGGGTAAATAAATTAGCGAAGTATGGAATAAAATTAAAATAATAATCAAAAATTATAGCATGTACCGGAGCTCCGTTTTCCAGAAAATTATCAATCTCTTCTGTCAGTAAGATCAAAAACAACAGCAATACTGATAATCAATAATATGGCAAGAAAAATCATCGTACCTAAAAATTTACGAATAATGTACCTGTCAAGCCTTTGTATAGCGCCTTTCATAAAAGTGGTATCTTCAACAATAGATTACAAAAGAACAAAAATATAATGAACTATACTACTTATTGTATATTAATTAAATAGTGAACTCACTTTAGCTGTTCTTTATTAAAAAATTATAACCGAACAGACAATTGTTTTACCATTTGATCTTTCCAAACAGCAAAATCACCTGCTAAAATATGCTTTCGGGCTTCTTTTACACCTAACCATAAATAGAATGCCAAATTGTGTAAGCTGCCTATTTGAGCTGCCAGCATCTCCTTTGAAACAAATAAATGACGAAGATATGCCTTGGTATAATGGTGATCAACAGAAAGAAGGCTCCTTCAGGATCTATGAGAGTGAAAAGTCATCTTTCCACTTTTCAATTTTTCATATTCATCACCCCTCTTGATGTAAACAACATTCCATTTCTGCCATTTCTTGTAGGCATTACACAGTCAAACATATCCACTCCAAGAGCAATAGATTCGAGGATATTAACCGGAGTACCCACTCCCATTAAATAACGGGGTTTATCCTCAGGAAGAATACCTGTCACCACTTCTGTCATTTCATACATCACCTCTGCAGGTTCACCAACTGACAAACCACCAATGGCATTACCTTCTCTTCCAAAAGACGCAATATACTCAGCAGATTGCTTTCTTAAGTCTCTGAATCCTGCACAACCTGCACAATAGGACAAAAAGTTTTGACTATGTCCGTATTTTGGTTGCTAGTCTGATCAAAATGTGTAATCCCTCGCTTTAACCATCGATGTGTCAGCTCCATAGAATTTTTAGCATATTGATGATCCGCATCCCCTGGAGCACACTCATCAAAAAGCCATTATAATATCCGCACCAATAACCCGTTGAATATCCACAACATTTTCCGGCGTAAAACAAATGTTTAGAACCATCAATATGAGATCTGAAAACAGCTCCTTCTTCTTTTCAACTTCCGGTTTCATCTTAATGAAAAGACCTGGTAACCTCCGCTATCTGTTTAATATAGGTCGATCCCAGCCATTAAATTTATGCAAACCACCAGCCTTTTCTATAATATCCAATCCGGGACGTAATTACAAATGATAGGTATTTCCTAATATGATTTGAGCCTGAACATCCTCTCTCAGGTCGTTAAAATGTACACCTTTAACGCTACCTACAGTTCCAACGGGCATAAAAATAGGCGTTTCAATTTCTCCATGATCAGTAGTAATCACGCCGGCTCTCGCCCTTGATTAGAATCTGTTTATTTGTAATTTAAAATCCATTTCTTATTCTTTTGGGGATGCAAATATAAACAGTCTTTAATAATCAATTGCAAAAAATATGATTTCTCATCTCGCTTTTTCAAAAAAACAATAGTATTTTCACTCGCGATAATAGAAGAATCATATAATAAAATTTACTCAAATTAATCAAGTGGATTTATCAAACTTCATACCAACATCAGGAACATGGCTTTACATACTAATAAGCCTGACAGTTCTGCTTGTTATACAATTATTTTTACTATTTATTTTTCTTTTTAAAAACTAAATACATAACAGTCAATAAAAAGGAAAATAAAACCATTAGTAACTACCCTCCTTCTTTCGGTTACTTATCTGTGCAAAAAATGAGTCAAAGAATTTAAAAAAACAACTTACACTCATATTTTAAACCAGGATTATCCGGGAATCTTTTGAAGTGATTATAGTAAACGATGCCTCAGAAGATTGAAACAGAACTAATCCTGGCAAAACTAAAGGAAAAAGATAAGCGCATATATTACACCTCTATTCCTTATGATAATAAATTTAAACACGGCAAAAAGCTTGCAGTAAACATTGGTATTAAAGCTGCAAAACACAACCACCTAGGTATTTACCGATGCCGACTGTATTCCTGCATCCAAAGACTGGCTTAAACATATGGCCAAAGGCTTTGACGAGGGCAAAGAATTATTAATTGGTATTGGTGCATATCAAAAACAAAAAGGCTTACTGAATTACTGGATACGATTCGACACTTTCACCATTGCCATTCAATATTTATCCTTTGCCTTACGTGGTTTTTCCTTATATGGGGCGTGGGAAGAAATTATGGCATATACAAAAGAGCTTTTTAACAAACACCAGGGATTTAAAAAACACCAGCATATTTTATCAGGAGATGACGATTTATTTGTTAGAGATGCTGCCACTAAAAACAATATTGGAATTATTACTCATCCCGATTCTTTTAACATATTCCATACCTTCACAATCTTTTAAAGAATGGAGACGGCAAAAAAGCAGGCATTTAACAACTGCACCTCACTACTAATAGCAAAATCTAAATATCTGATTGGAACTGAGGTATTCTCACGACAATTATTTTGGAGCTTATCCTTAGTTTCTATTTTATTTTTCTACTCTTTGCTCCAAGTTTTTTTGATATTAATTTTCATGAAGTTACTGGTTCAATTATTGATATTTAATGTACTATCAAAAAAAATTAATCAAAGAGACTTAATATTTGGAGGTATTTTATTTTGATTTTACACTACCTTTAATTACAGGTTTATTATTACTAGGCGGAAAAAGACAAGCAAAAAAAACATAAATGGACATAAATCCTAACTTATCCGATAAAGCAAGACACGATTTCAGTCTGGTTCAATTAGCAGTAAAAGGTGACCAAAAGGCTTTTGCTGAATTGATGGGACGTTATCGGGATGCTATTTATTTTATGCTATTAAAAATGGTGAACAATAAAAGCGATGCTGAAGATTTAACAATTGAAGCATTTGGAAAAAGCTTTTAAAAACATACATCAATATTCCCCAAACTATGCTTTTAGTACATGGTTGTTTAAAATAGCCTCCAATAACTGTATTGATTATCTCCGCAAAAAAAGAACAAACATAGTTTCCATTGACGGAACACATTTATCTGAGGAAAAAGAAAACGACCAACCTATCCACTTAAAAGACGAAACTCCGGATCCGGAAGAGGGCTTAATCAAGCAACAGAAAGCCATCTTAATGCGAACTGTTGTTAAAAAACTAAAACCAAGATATCGCACTCTGATTGAACTAAGATACTTTAATGAGTTTTCTTACGAAGAAATTGCCCAGGAACTTGATCTTCCATTAGGAACCGTTAAAGCTCAACTTTTCAGAGCCAGAGAATTACTATACAACACGCTTAAAAACTCAGATGTTAAGCTTGACTAAATTATTTATATAAACAAGAGGGACTGCATACACGATGGGCTTGATCACTAAATATTTTCCTGAATTATCAGAGGAACAAATACAACTATTCACAAAACTTGAAGAATTATACCCAGCTTGGAATGAAAAAATTAACGTCATTTCACGGAAAGATATTTCTGAGTTAAGTATTCGACATATTATTCATTCTTTAGGAATCGCTAAATACATAAAATTTACACCTGGCACACAAAAATTATAGATATAGGTACAGGAGGCGGTTTCCCTGGAATTCCCCTGGCTATATTTTTCCCTGAATGCCAGTTTCACCTGGTTGACTTCAATAGGCAAAAAGATTAAAGTAGTACAAACTATAGCTGATGAGTTGAGTTTAAAAAATGTAACGACACAACATGAACGTTCAGAAAAAATTAAATCGAAATATGATTTTGTAGTAAGCCGTGCTAGTAACTGCTTTTTCCTCGTTTTGTATCACTCACCCGTCATTTAGTGAGCGACAAACAAAAGAATCCGGTTACAAATGGTATTTTATATTTAAAGGGCGGCGACTTTGATGAAGAAATAAAACCGTTTTAAGAAAAACATCACTGTAACACCATTGACCGATTATTTTGAAGAAGATTTTTTTGAAACAAAGAAACTAATTCACCTGTCTTTATAGGATATTCTATCATCCTATAATACAAAATGTAAGATTTATTTAAATAAAAAGCATTTTTATTTGGAAAACGAGAATAAAGATGTATTTTTGCAGTCCGAAAATAGAACAATAAAAGAATAGTCGAAAGATAAAACAATATTAAGATGAAAAGGACATTTCAACCTTCTAACAGAAAAAGAAGAAATAAGCACGGTTCTTAGAGCTAGAATGGCTAGTGCAAATGGCCGTAGAGTTTTAGCATCAAGAAAGAGCTAAAGGAAGAAAAAAACTTACTGTTTCTAGTGAAAAAAGACACAAAGCATAAGTAATTGCTTAACTGAATATAAAAAAGGATTCATCGTGAATCCTTTTTTTTTGCTTTAAATCAAAGTGTTTCTAATTCAGGATTATAGTAAATTATATTATTTTTGAAGTCATCTTAAAAAAATACAATTAATATGTCTGTTCTAAAATTTTTTATAAGCAAAAAATTCTTTACCCATTTAGGATTAGCCTTTGGTTTATTAATCCTGCTGCTTATTATCACCTTTACAAGCATAAGCATATATACTCATCATGGTGAAAGTTTTGCCACACCTGACTTTTCCGGTCTTACAGAACAACAGTTTATTGATCTGATACAACAAAAAGAATTAAGATACAAAATTATAGATTCTGTTCACGTATCCGATTTAACACCGGGTGTTGTTGTTGAACAAACACCCAAACCAGGTAGTTTTGTTAAAATAAACAGAACAATATTTTTTACCATCAATGCTTATTCTGCCGAACAAATAGCAATGCCAAAACTTACTGAACTCTCATTACGTAATGCCCAGGTAACACTGGAATCTTACGGTTTAAGAGTTGGTCAGTTAATTTATATCCCATCTGAATATACTCAGTTAATTTTAGGCCAGCATTATAATGGTAAACCTATAGAACCAGGAACCTTAATAGCAAAAGGAGCAAGCATTGATTTATTGGTTGGACAAGGATTAAGTAATGAAAAAACAGAGATACCTGATTTACAAGGACTGACTCTTGAAGAGGCATTAAGTCTTTGTCAAAGCAATTCATTAAATATTGATGTTACGCTATATGAAGACACTGTTAGTAGCCAGGAGGATAGCCTGAGAGCCTTTATATGGAAACAACTTCCGGAAGCAAATGTAGGTAAAAAATTACGCCTGGGGTCGTCTTTAGACATATGGCTAACCATTGACTCAACAAGATTACTTCCTGACACATTAGTAACAGATTCTTTAGCAACAGAAGTATTAATACCCGAACAAGAATAAATCATGATTGAGGAGAAGGATAAAAGAGAAAATATGGATGATATTGAAGATGACCAGAACGAGATGTTTGAACATTATCGCTTCGTAACAGATCCCGGTCAAAAGCAATTACGCATCGATAAGTTTTTAGTAAACCGCATAGAAAACGCTTCCAGAAGTAAAATTCAGGATGCTGCTGCCGCTGGTAATATTCTTGTTAATGACATTGCCGTAAAACCTAATTATAAGGTTAAACCTAACGATATCATTTCGATTGTTATGGAATATCCAAGAAGAGAACTTGAAATTATTCCTCAGGATATTCCATTAGATATTCATTACGAAGACGACCATTTGCTGGTTGTAAATAAAAATCCCGGTTTGGTAGTTCATCCTGGTCATGGAAATTACACAGGCACCCTTGTTAATGCATTGGCCTGGCATCTGAAAGATTTACCCTTATTTAATTCCGATGACCCTCGCCCAGGTTTAGTACACCGAATTGATAAAGATACCTCAGGCTTATTGGTTGTTGCAAAAACAGAGCAGGCTAAAAATCATTTAGCACGCCAGTTTTTTGAAAAAACAACAGAAAGAAGCTATGTAGCTTTAGTATGGGGCAATATTGAAGAAGATGAAGGAACTGTGACAGGACACATTGGTCGCAGTTTAAAAGACCGTATGCAAATGACAGTTTTCCCTGGCGGGGAAATGGGTAAGCATGCTGTAACTCACTATAAAGTAATAGAACGATTTGGCTATGTAACATTAGTTCAATGCGTGTTAGAAACCGGTAGAACACACCAAATCAGGGCGCATATGAAATATATTGGCCATACTTTATTTAACGATGAAAGATATGGTGGACATGAGATATTAAAAGGTACAACCTTTTCAAAATACAAACAATTTGTTCAAAATTGCTTTAAAGTATTACCACGTCAGGCTTTACATGCCAAGTCACTAGGCTTTATTCATCCTCATACCGGTGAAAAGATGAGTTTCAACACAGAAATCCCTGACGATATGATGCAATGCATAGAAAAGTGGAGAACCTACACTTCCAATAGAGATATTGAATCTGAATAAACCAATTATATTACGTTTAAACGCACATGAAACGAGCCTCCTAAAAGACTTACTATATAGACAATTAGAATGATAAGCAGACTAAAAGTGGCGAGTTCCATCTGACCAATTACATATAAGATTAACCAGATGAAAAAGAAAAATATTGCGGTAGTTTATGGAGGTGATTCCTCTGAAATTGTTGTTTCACGTAAAAGTGCACAAGGTGTACTTTCTTTTATTGACAGTTCTAAATACAACACCGTTGCAGTATTAATTACTCTTGAAAAATGGGTTGCCGAAATTAATGGCACTGAATATCCTATTGATAAGAATGATTTTTCGTTTACTAAAGATGGTGAAAAAACTTTCTTTAACTGTGCATACATAACGATTCACGGAACTCCCGGAGAAGATGGAAAATTGCAAGGATATTTTGATATGCTAAAGATTCCTTATTCAACTTGTGGAGTTTTAGCCGCATCATTAACCTTTAATAAGTTTACCTGCAATACTTACTTAAAAGGATTTGGTGTTTCTGTTGCTGACTCTTTATTGATTAGAAAAGGCACTGAATACGATGGCGAAAACATTGCCGACAAATTAGGCTTACCCGTTTTCATTAAGCCAAATGCAGGAGGTTCAAGCTTTGGAATCTCTAAAGTAAAAGCTATTGCAGAAATTGAACCTGCTATTCTAAAAGCATTTGAAGAAAGTAACGAGGTTATCATTGAGTCATTTATCAGCGGACATGAGTTTACTTGTGGTTTATACAAAACACCCGAAAAAGAATGCGTATTTCCTATCACTGAAGTAATACCGGCCAATGAGTTTTTTGACTTTGAGGCTAAATACAATGCAGAAAAAGCTCAGGAAATTACTCCCGCACGATTACCACAGGAAACAACAGACCGAATTCAGAAAATCACTTCTTTAATTTATGATATCCTTGGCTGTAAAGGTATTGCCAGAGTAGATTATATGTTAAGTGATAACAAAATATTTTTATTAGAAGTAAATACCACACCAGGTATGACACCAACAAGCTTTATTCCACAACAAATTAAAGCTGCAGGTTTAGATATCAAAGATGTATTTACTGATATTATTGAAGACTCGATAAACAGAGCAAACTAAAGCATCAATTTTAAATACGATAATTCAAAGCTGCATTTTTAAGTGCGGCTTTTTTATTATTAATCTTTATTTCAAAAATAAGGCTACAAGCCGGATATAAAACGACATAGCGGAACGCCATACCGAACTGCATACTATAATACACGTATTCGATTTACATACCTTATGTACGTATTTTTAATTCAAATATACCTTCCAAACATACATAACCTATCAAAACATTCTACAAGCCTCCCTATCAACAATGCACCTGCTCCGTACCAAGTAGGTAACAACGACGGTACAAACTCTTATTAAACACTCAGATATGACACACTAAAGTTAGAGCAAACTCACTTTTTTGTGAATTTAATCTAACTTTAGTGTGACTTTGATGTGAGTTTAATCAGTCTTTGTATCCTATCAGTCCCTACTACAACCCGACTGCACCCCGTAGCAGATCCTTAACTATCAGGCATAAAAAAATGCCGTTCTAAACAAGAACGGCATCTTTTCAAACTTCTATTTTTATTTACTGAGTAACTCATATTCTTCAGGTGAACCACAGGTACACATCAGATTTCGGTCACCAAATGCATCATCTACTCGGGCAACAGTAAGCCAGAATTTATTTTCCTTGATCCAATTTAATGGGAAAGCTGCTTTTTCTCGTCCGTACGGATGAGACCATTCATCACAAACAACTTTGTAATCAGGATGCGGTGCATTTTTTAGCACATTATCTGTTTTATCAGCTTCACCTGATTCAACCTCTTTAATTTCGGTATAAATAGATTTCATCACCTCAATAAAGCGATCCAACTCTTGTTTAGATTCACTTTCTGTAGGTTCAACCATTAGCGTTCCGTGTACTGGGAACGATAATGTTGGTGCGTGAAATCCATAATCCATTAAACGTTTGGCAATATCAGACTCCGTAATTCCTGCATTTGTTTTAAAATGACGACATTCTAAAATCATTTCATGCGCTACTCTGCCCTTTTCACCGGTATATAAAACACCATACTCCTCTTTTAGGTGATGCGCAATGTAATTGGCATTTAATATTGCCATTTCAGTAGATTTCTTTAATCCATCGCTACCTAACATTTTAATATAACCATAAGTAATTGGCATTACACTGGCACTACCCCAGGGAGCAGCAGCAACAGCAGAAATACCCTTTCGTCCGTTTTTAACAACTGGGTGAGACGGTAAAAAGTCAACCAGGTGTTTTGCTACACCAATTGGTCCAACACCCGGACCTCCACCACCGTGAGGGATGGCAAATGATTTATGAAGATTCAAGTGACATACATCAGCACCAATTAATCCTGGATTAGTTAATCCAACCTGAGCATTCATATTGGCACCATCCATATAAACCTGACCACCATTTTCATGAATAATATTACATATCTCAACTACAGAAGCCTCAAATACTCCGTGAGTAGAAGGATAAGTAATCATTAAACACGAAAGCGAATCTTTATATTGTTCAGCTTTTTCTTTAAGATCATTTACATCAATATTTCCGCGCTCATCGCATTTTACAACAACCACTTTCATACCAGCCATTACAGCACTTGCCGGGTTGGTTCCGTGAGCTGATGATGGAATAATAGCCACATTACGCTGCTCCTGACCAATACTATGATGATAAGCTCTGATAACCATTAATCCGGCATACTCACCAGCAGCTCCCGAATTAGGCTGCAAACTCACATCCGCAAAACCTGTAATCTCAGCTAAATCTCTTTTCAATTCAGCAAACAGGAGTTGATACCCCGCAGCCTGATCCAATGGCACAAACGGGTGAATACCCCCAAATTCTATCCAGCTCAAAGGCAACATCTCTGTAGCCGCATTCAACTTCATGGTACAAGAACCTAACGAAATCATGGAGTGTGTTAAAGAAATATCTCTACGTTCCAGTTTCTTGATATATCGTACCATCTCTGTTTCGGAACGATATAACTGAAACACCTCTTGTTGCAGATAGTCTGATTTTCTTAAATAAGCTTCATCAATAGTACAAACCTCATCAATATCAAGAATAGTTGGAACATCGATACATGCAGCACGTGCAAATACTTCCACAATCCAGTTCACATCCTCCAGGTTTGTAGTTTCATCAATACTGATACCTACATCACCATTCTCGAAATAACGGAAGTTCATCTCCAACTCCAACGAATACTTTTCGATCAACTCAACAGATGCGTGTGGAGCCATTGAGAAACGAATAGTATCAAAATAGTTATCATTTAGCTGCTTATAACCCAGTTTTTCAATCTCTTGAGTTAATAAAGATGCAATATTATGAATCTGACCGGCAATTCTGCGAATACCTTCAGAACCATGATACACGGCATAAAAACCAGCCATTGTAGCTAACAAAGCCTGTGCAGTACAAATATTTGAAGTTGCTTTTTCTCTTTTAATATGTTGCTCACGAGTTTGTAGAGCCATTCTTAACGCACGGTTTCCATTAGCATCTTTGGTAATACCTATAATACGTCCCGGCATATTTCTTTTTCCCTCTTCACGAGCAGCAAAATAAGCGGCATAAGGGCCACCATAACCCATCGGAACACCAAAACGTTGAGATGATCCAAATACAATATCAGCCCCCCACTCCCCTGGAGGAACTAACATAGCTAAGCTTAATAAATCAGCACCTACAGCTATTTTACAACCTGCTTCATGTGTTTTAGCAACCAACTCCTTATAATCCACTACATTTCCATCAGAGTTTGGATATTGAACCAGTACTCCAAAATATTTTTCTGTTAGCTCGCACTCTTTCCAATCACCAAATTGTAGTTCTATTCCCAGCGGATTAGCTCTTGTTTCAAGCACCGCTCTTGTTTGAGGCCAAACCATTTCATCTACAAACATAATATTAGCCCCGGCTTTAACCATTGCTCTTGGACGCGAATTAAACATCATCACCATGGCCTCTGCTGCTGCTGTTGCCTCGTCTAATAAGGATGCATTGGCAATTTCCATCCCAGTTAACTCACAAATAACAGTCTGAAAGTTTAACAAAGCCTCCAATCTACCTTGTGAAATCTCTGCCTGATAAGGCGTATAAGAAGTATACCAAACCGGGTTTTCCAATACGTTACGATGAATAACAGCAGGTGTAATTGTATCGTAATACCCCATACCAATGTATGTATTATACACTTTATTTTTCGAGGCGATATCCAATATCTTTCTGAAATACTGACGCTCTGTTAATCCCTTCGCCAACCTCAATGGTTCTTTTAATCTGATCTTTTCAGGAACCGTTTCATCAATTAACTGATCCATTGATTCAACACCAATGGTTTTAAGCATCTCTTCAATTTCATGATCGCGAGGCCCAATATGCCTAGCAACAAATTTATCTGTGGCCATTTTTAATTATTTATTTAAAACAAGAGAATTATCACTGAATGACAACCCTTTCACTCCTTCTCTGACTCCTTTTGGAGTCGCTTTAAAGGTAAGACAATAAGAAAATTATTAAAATGACAGACACTTCTTTTCAAGATGATTTTTATCAGTATGAGAAGGATGAATAATCGACATAAAATATCGTTTGGTAGAACATCTTGAGTGTTCAAAAAGTTTATCGAATAACTATTTAAATAAAAACAACTCCAACGCATTTGACCATCAATAAAGAAATCCGGAAGGTGTGACTCCGCTGGAGTCAATGAATCCATCGTTGAAAAATACTATAAATATGTGATGCCTCAGGCATCATTTTAACAGCCTGCAAAATGATTCTCTCTTTTTTCTAACTCTTGAAGGTGCTGTTACATAGTTCAGCGAAGCGTCTCGATTCGTTGTTTTACAATCGGCCTCTGGCCGTTCTATTACACTTGCAACAATTAACAAAATACATTAATGATCTTTATTCAACTACACTCGGCTGGAAGCTGGGTATAAAACGACATAGCGGGATGCTATGCCTAACTTAGGGGCCGTCAGGCTATGAGCGAGACACAATGTCTCACCAAACGCTCTGTATTATTCAGTAACTACTTTACCAATACTACATCCATATTAAAATTAAAAATAAAATCCTCTTTATTATATTAATCAATGCTTTCGAGTAAAAAACTATCTTTGCACCAATTAAAATAGCACGTATGGATTTCAAGCAGAAAATTAAAGATTTAACGCATAAATATTACGATGAAATTGTTGGTATCAGACGACATATTCATGAAAACCCTGAATTATCATTTGAGGAATATAACACATCGAAATACATCTGTTCCAAACTAGACGAATATGGCATCTCTTATAAAGCAGGATATGTTAAAACCGGAATTATAGGAAAGATTGAAGGAAAGAATCCGGATAAAAAAGTAATTGCTTTAAGAGCAGACATGGATGCTTTACCTATTCATGAAAGTGAAAATAATAAGGTTAAGTCCTGTAATTCTGGCGTAATGCATGCCTGTGGTCATGATGCACACTCTGCATCCCTTTTAGGCACAGCTAAAATATTAAGTGAGTTAAAGGACCAATGGGAAGGTACAATCTTACTTATTTTCCAACCTGGAGAAGAAAAGTTTCCGGGAGGTGCTAAATTAATGATGGAAGAAGGCGCACTTGACAATCCTAAACCTGAGATTATTATCGGCCAGCATGTTTTACCTGATATGGAAACAGGTCAGGTTGGTTTTAAAGAAGGAATGTATATGGCCTCTGGTGACGAAGTTTACCTTACAATAACAGGTAAAGGTGGTCATGCCGCTATGCCTCATACCTTAAATGATAACGTTTTAATAGCTGCAAATATCATTGTAGCCCTTCAACAAATTGTGGCACGTATGGTTCCGGCTAATATTCCAACAGTCCTTTCGTTTGGACGATTTATTGCTGATGGAGCAACGAATATCATCCCTGAGAAAGTTGAAATTGCAGGAACACTAAGAACCATGAATGAAGAGTGGAGAGCAAAGATTAAAACCCACATACGTAAGATGGCTTCTGAGATAGCTGAAAGTATGGGAGCAAATTGTGCTGTTAAAATAAATGATGGATACCCTGTAGTAACCAATTCGGAGTATGTAACCGACTTGGCATATAAATCAGCTTGTGATTATCTTGGTCAAGATAAGGTTCATAAAATGGATATTAGAATGACAGCAGAAGATTTTGGGTACTATACTCAAGAGTACCCCTGCACTTTCTACCGTTTTGGGGTAAAACAAATGAACAATATTTCTACAGGAGGGTTACATACGCCAGGATTCAACCTAAATGAGTCATCCTTAGAAACTTCAGTGGGTTTAATGGCCTATATAGCACTAAATGTTTTAGCTCAATAAACAACTATATATAAGACTATTATATAAAAAAAGCAAGGTTTTTAATTATTTAAAAACATTTCAAATTGAGCCAAAACAGAAAATATTGTTTTCATATAAAAAAAAAGAAAATAATTTTGTTTTCTGTAATACTAATAATAAAACAATAGAAAAATGGCTTACGTTATAAACGAAGATTGCATCGCATGTGGAACATGTATCGATGAGTGTCCAGTAGACGCTATTTCTGAAGGAGATATCTATAAAATTGACGCTGAAGCTTGTACTGACTGTGGTACTTGTGCTGACGTTTGTCCTACAGAAGCTATCAAACCAGCTTAATTGCGGTAAGAAGAAAAAATAAAAGAAGAGGGTATTTATTTTAAATATCCTCTTTTTTTGTAATAACAAAAATGCTCGATTTTAAGTTTTCATAACAGTTCACTATTCTTGCAAACAGAAAATCTCCACTTCACTTTTTCTCTTTGCTTTTACAAGTATTTCCTTATAAATCTAATAAAAATTATTTCTAAATAATATGCGTTTACACATTGTATATACATTTAAAAACATTATATTTGTATATACACAGTAGATACCTAAAGAAATAACGATGAGAACAACAGTTAGTATTAGCAAATGGGGTAATAGTATGGCACTAAGATTACCTAAATCTATACTAGATGAGAATCATCTGGTAGAGGGAAGCAAAATAGATATTGTTAGTGAGGAAGGAAAAATAATCCTTAAGCCACAACAGAGGAAAATACGTGAAGGATGGGAACAAGCAGCTATGGAAGCCCACCAAAATGAGGATGATAAAATAATGATGGACTTTAACAATGAATTTGACAAGGAGGAATGGAAATGGTAAACCAGTATGATATATATTGGGTTAACCTAGATCCTACAATTGGGCACGAAATTAAGAAAACAAGACCATGTGTGGTTATTTCTCCTGATGAACTAAACAAATGGCTAGGAACAGTATTGGTTGCTCCAATGACAAGCAGTATTAAAGATTACCCTTTTCGTTCATCATGTATGTTTGACGAAAAAAGAGGTTCTATTGCAATAGACCAAATGAGATGTACAGATAAATCAAGGTTGCTGAAAAAAGGAGGAAGTCTTACATATAAAGAAATCAAAGAACTAAAAGCGGTTCTTGAAGAAATGTTGATTCAATAAATCTATTAAATCAAGCTCTATAAATCCTCCTTAAAAACAGCCTTATACCCCAGATTTAAATCCATTTTCTCACCAGGCTGACATTGACCGACCGGGATTTCTTCAAAATTCTTTGCTTCTCGAATATATCTTCCTTTTTTAAATGATTGCCAATATAAAAAGGTTTTGTTTTTGATTTCAGGAATTGGTAGCATTGGTATGTTTTTCTCTGAAAAAGCATTGTTCGCAAATGCACATTCGTCAATAAATACTATACTTTTGGGAAATTTTATGGATGTTATTTTGTTATTAAAAAATGCTAATGCATGAATACTATCTATTCCTTCTTCTATTCTAATACTTTTTAATTGATTGTTATAAAATGCTCCTTCTTTTATTGTTTTTAAACTATGTGGTAAGATTAATTTTTGAATTAAATTATCTTTAAAACAATTACACCCGATTGATTCAATTCCTTCTTCTATAGAAACTTCAGATAAATCGTTAAACATAGATTCCCCATCCCAATTCGTGAAATAAAAAGTATTAGATTTTATTTTTTTAATTCTTTCATTATTAATATTACCCGGAATAATAATACGATTACTCCCTTTATAAAAACACTTAATAATTTCTCCATTATTAATTAGTATATCATCATATTTTAATATATAGGCAGAATCTTTAAGGTATTTGAAGGTCGCAATATATCGTTCCTCTTTATATCCAAAATAATAACTCCCTGCAGGTATTGAATCATTCCAACCCAAAAACAAATGATCTTCTTTATTCGGCTGTGGTAAAACAATTGGTTTATTATATCCTAGAAATGCCCTATTACCAATGTAAATTAAGTTTTGAGGTAAAATAACAGTATCAATATGTTGCATTGCAAACGCTTCATTAAAAATTACTTTTAACCCTTGAGGTAAAACAAGTTTATTAATGTTTGAATTTGAAAGCAGATCTACACCATAACCAACGATCTTAATATTGTTAATTGAATCAGGAATAATTAACTTATTGAATTCAGGTAAAGTTGTATCATTTTTTTTGTATACAAAACCTTGCTCGTTTATTTCAAAATCATTGTTTGTTAATATATGTGTGTTTTGTGCACATATACTTAATCTTATTAATACAATAATAATTATAGTTAACAACTTCTTCATGCTTTATTGTGTTAGTTTATAGGTGCTAATTCGTTAAGCCGCAATAAAAAGCTATCTGTAATGTCTGAATTAACAGGTACAATTTCATTATTTGTTTTAAAGGTTTCAATTGCAGATTTAAGTCTGGTATTATTAATATTATTCATTTCATATCCATTAGGAGCAGCTGTAATTGGAGAAGGCATGTAATACCCTATGCATTTTAATTGAGCTTGTATAACTCTGATTTGTTGACTATCAGTATTGGAATTGGTGTGATTTGATAAAGCAGGACAAATTAATTCTTTTGCAGCCCAACAGTAATTTGCATTTGAATTACTAAAATTACAATTTGCAATTGAATTTCCTCTTTCTGGTATACATGGTAAGATTAAGGGTAAATTGTAATGAGGTATGCAAACTCTATTATAATAGCAACATACTGTTTATTCAATTTATTAATTTCGTTTATATCAAGTAAAACTTGATTGTGGTGTACCGCTTTGAAAAGATAGCTACTATCAATGATATTGTTGCTAGATGAATCCATAGGGGAACTCTCCACTTTGGGAAAGTCTTGGCAATAATCTTTAGATATATTATTAAAAAAATTATTGACACAATTATTAAAATAGATTGAATCTTCGCTTTGTGAAAAAATATTTGAACATATTATCAAAAAATGTACAAAAGTAATTTGATTCTTTATTTTTGCCTTAAATAGAAAAAAGCACTTTATTTTTATCAATTTGAATCCTCCTTAAAAACAGCCTTATATCCCAAACTCAAATCCATTTTCTCACCAGGCTGGCATTGACCAACAGGGATTACTACATATGATTTTGTTTCCCTATCGTATTTGCCTTCTTTATAACTTTGCCAGTAAAGAAATGTTTTATTTGGAATTTCTGGATCTGGCAATTTTGGTATATTTTCTTCTGAAAATTTATTTAATTCAAAAGCTTTTTCTCCTATATGTGTAAGCTTGTTATGTAACGATACATATACCAACTTATTTTTTCGAAATGCTCCACTTCCTATATAATATATTTTCTTCGGAATAACTACACTATCTAGCCTATTATAAGTAAATACATAATCAGATAACGTATCTATTAGTGGGGGAAATTCAACTTTTTCCAATAAGTTTCCAGAAAAAGCACCACTTTTAATTGATTTTATACTTCTCGGGATATCAATTTTCTTTAGTTTATTACCAGAAAAAGCCCTTTCCCCAATGACTAATATTGATTTAGGCAATTGGACCTCTTCTATATTTTTTCTTCTAAAAGTTCCTTCCCCTATATATAAAATTGATTCTCCTTTAAATGACTCAGGTATCTTTATCTTCCCAGCACCAAAATAAAAATTTTCATAAATTTTATTGTTGCTAAATATGCAATCCTCATCCTCTAATGTATAATAATCATCTTTGAGATACTTAAAAGCAGCCTTGTAGCAACCTCCTGTCGTATACTTATAATACCTTACATTTTCGCTCCAATATTCTTCTGAACAACAATTATACCACCCCAAAAACTCATGTTCTTTTTTATATTTTTCTGGCAATTTCACAGAAGCTTTCATCTCACTATCAATCTTAATGTACCATAATGAATTTGGTAATTCCATTAGTTTTACGTGAGAAAATGGAATATTACACCTAAGACTTTTAACTGTATTAGGTATATAAATTTTCCTGTTAATTTGATAAGGGATACAGAATAAATCAATTTTTTGCATAATCTTTTGATTTAAAACTGATGGCATCCTAAACTCATCATATTGAGGGAGTCCCTGTGTGTCAAAACCAAAACCTTCACGTATTGATAATGAATAGTCTGTTATCACATAAACCTCCTTATTATAAAATATTGAATCTGTCCAATCTGAAATATTATACGCAGAGCTATCTGCATATTGCGCATTGGTATGTTTTATTACAAACAGAAAAACTATTAAAATGATATTTTTTTGCATAATTTAAGATTTAGTAGGTAGTGGCGCTTCCTGATTTAACCAATCTAATAATAATTGCGTAATCGAATCATCTAAATCATCTGCATTAGTAAAAGCATTAGCTCTTGCATCTGATTCCAAAATAGGGTACTGCGATTGATTACTTACTAATGAGCATGTTGCTTTATTTCCTTCATCATCATAAATATCAACTGATGTAGAATTATTTTTATAACATCTTATTGCAGTTTTTAAATTATTTCCACTGACTCCATCCAAATCATGAGTTTCACTTTGTCCTTGACCAGCATAATAATTCAAAAATTTTAACTGGGCTTGAATAATTCTAATATTTGGATTTGCTTCTGTACCATTGTTCAGATCTTTCATTAATGGACATTTCAATTCCCATGCTGCCCAACATTGTTTAACCGCATTTCCTGCAAAATTACAAACAACTGATGTTCCCGTACCATTTGTTGCTTGTCTGGTAAGGCTACTATCTCCTAATTCTCCTTTGCATGGCAATGCCAAAGGGAAATTATTATTTGGGAAAATTTTAAGATTATAATGATCTACATTATTCAAATGCGTATCATAAAATTTACTTGCATATCTTTTAGGCGCATTATTACTATATGATCCTACATTTAGGTGAACATGACCAGGATTAGTAATGTCATTCCAATATAAATTACCACTTCTGCCTGCATGAGCAACGATTTGCCCTGTTATTACCTTTTCTTTACTACCATTTGTATTAGTGTTATCTGGAGATATATGTAAATACGTAACTAAATTACGTTCACCTTGAAATACAGAATCCCACTGAAGTGTTATGGAATTATGAGTAACACCATTTTTCACTTTTGTTTTGTACGTTGTTTCACATGCTCTAAAAGCAAATAAATCAGCTCCTATATTCGCAAGTAAATCAAATCCTTTATGACTATCAGACCTGTATTTACCCGTTTTATCTGATCCGTTTATTATTAATTCAGCTTCCATTTTACCATAACCTTTTCCTCCATTATAATCACTTCCACCTTGATCATACATATTGCTTACAATATGCATATTCATCCCATGATAATCTGAATGTTGAATATATGAGCTATCAGATATAGCACCGACCTCACCACTAGGATTATCATCTATTCCATCCCAAACTGGTTGACACCATTGCATGGCATACATTACCAAATGATAGGGTGAATCTTTATCTTCATAGAATGGAGACATCAGTTTTTTATCAAATTCTTTGAATTTATCATCCCCTTCTTTTATTGGTATTTGAAGTGAAACTTTAAACTCTGTTATTCGATCATCTTTTTTCATGTGCCATCCAAAATTTCCGTTCCACTCAGTGTCTTGCGTTACATCATTTGGAGTGGCTTCTGTACCATCGCCCCATCTTATTTGATAATCGGTTCCTCCTCCAACAGTATCACTTTCTCTTAATACTTGATTTTCAGTATTAGTTTCACTGTTTTGAGTAGCTTCTAATAATATTGGAAAATCCCATAAGCCAATTTCTAATGAAGTAGTAGCATTTAATAAATATTTTGGTATTTGAAGGTTTAAAAAACCATTTTCATCTATGCTATAATTGCAATTGTATTCATTTATGATAAGATCCAGCATCTCATCCGTTGGATTCTCTTCTTCATAGCTTTTGATAACCCCCTGATTAACTAATTCAGGAAAACGACTTTCCCAATAAACATCGTAAGCTTCTATACTATCACTTTCATATGTAGTGCCTGCCGTTTCTATATTAAAACCTAATCCTTTTAAAGCTATTTGTGAATTCTTTATTTTATTGGAATCATTGGCAAACTTAGTTTTATTACTGAATTCTGTATTTATACCATAAGCACCATTTAAAACAATCTTTTTAACTCTGGCACTTGAAATAATTTCATTTGAACGACAATCTAAAACTTTGATTTTTAATGATTCATACTTGGGCTTTTTCTTTATAATTTTTACTCTTATTCGTCCACACAAAACATCCTCTAATTCACCTTCTGAAATTTCTGAGTCTGAATCATCATTGGCCACTAACCTTAACTCTACTTCATCCTCTAAATTAGGATCGGTTTTGGTTACTTTTAATAATATGTTTTTGCCAACACTCGTTTCAAAAGACTCTTGTTCAAATTCAATACCTTCTACCTTTTTATCAGTACAGACTTGAATAATACCATCTTCATCTAAGTTTTTATCAGAGCCTTTTTCAATTACCAAAGGGATTATTGTTTCATCTTCATCGGTTACAATAGTGTATACTTTCTTTTGTTCTTCCGTTAAAATATTCAAAGTGGCAGATAAAGGTTTTACATCTTCGCCTAGCTTTGGTTCATCCAAACCTTCATTATTTTCTTTAAATAGTCCTACATCCAATCTTACATAAGGTAAAAACTCATCCCACATTGTCAAACCTGCAGAATCTGCGGAATTGGATTCTTTACCAACTTCATATACTCTCATTAGTTTCTTTGTTTTAGGGTTTTTAATGGTATTTTTATAATGTCTGCAGTTACATTAATATTTTCCAGTAATTCGTTTTCTAAATATTGACCGTTGTATTCATAATCAACTTTATCATTACTTAAATCAATCGAGATAACTTTACCTGTCATGTTTGTAGATTTAACTACAGCGTAGATATCTTGATCTTTTTTTACTTTAGTAAGAACATTCCCTTCCTGATCTTCAAAATAGCAATCGGTTAAGATTCCCTCAACAGGCCTTTCTGTTGCTATAACAGCAGAACCACCCATCAATCTTTTGGGGTTCTGGATATGCCAACTTTGTACTCGCAATAAAACACCTTGTGCAATTAATATGGCAGGTATTAGAGTTATTGAATTGGTCATAGGAAGCGTATTTTTACTCCAGAAGTATTCCTCATTTCTTACGCAGATTACATCATGCAGATCAAAAGTTTTATCTCGTTCATCTAATTCTGCACTCTTAAACTTCAAATGAACATGATCTTTGATTTCCCCTTCAGTAATCCATCTTAATAAATGAGTTTCTTGTCGGCTCTCTAATTCAATATGAAATTTTGAAGCTGGAGGAGTGCTATACGAAACACCTTGCTGGTTTAAAAAACATCCCGGAATAGAAATATGGCATTGCAATATGCGATAAGCTAAGCCATCTACATAAACACGTCCTTTACAATACATAAATGCATAAGGTTTTAGTTAATAAAATAAATTTATAATACCCTAATATATCGTTGAGGTTTTTATGTAGTATAACAAATGTAACTTTACTTCTGAATATTTGCAATAATTTATTAAACAAAAGAGTAATAAAATACAAACAACAAATGTTAAATAAAAGATGAGTTTTTCAGGCAAACAATACTGTATCCATTTTTACATCGTGTTTTTCAATTGGTAAATCTTCAACAATCTGGCATTGATAACAAACTCCTATTTTAACCGCTTGCTCTAATAAAGGCAATAATCTGTCGTAATATCCTCCTCCACGTCCCATCCTACATCCATTAGTTGTAAAAGCAACACCCGGCACTATCACAAAATCGATTTGCTTTAAGTCAGCAATAGCCTGACCTGAAGGCTCTAATATATTGAAAGCACCTTTTTGCATCATACCATAACCTTTATAAGGAACAACTTCTACATGATCCCCTACAACACGTGGCAGATAGATATTTTTTCTGGAATGCCATTTTTCAACAAAGTGCTGCGTTTCTAACTCATCAGGTAAGGACCAATAGGACAATATATGTTCTGCCTTATGAAAAGCAATAAGTTTCTCTAACTGCTCAAAAACCAATAACGCTTCTCTATCCTTATCTTCCTTCGAAAGCAACTTCTTTTTTTGTTGAATAATTTTGCGAAGCTCTTTTTTGTCTGTATCTACTGACATAATAATTAAGGTCGATATTGCGAAGCTGCTAATATTTTTCTGCCATCTGTTTCTAACATCAGATCCTTTAATGTAACACTCTCATTCGTTTCCATATACGACTCTACTATCTTATAGCCAATAAACTCACCAGCCCGAGGAGCTGAGTTAGCGCCAAAATTAGCAGTAAAGGGAGCATTCTCTGTATATTTTTGAACCAGCATTCTATCATTACTAAATAAATGCTTCCATTCCACAAGTGAAGACCACATATTTTCTTCATTATCCTTACACCACTTCATTTGGTAAGCGGAATAATCAAACAATAAAGTATCAGCTAAATCAGGAAACATCTGTCGCACGAAATATTTAATCTTCCCCTTATAAACCATATGATTTATAACATCATCCTTTTGCCTGTCGTAATCATAATTGGTTAAAGCCATGGCGCGTAAAACATCCGGAGCCATTTTTTCTTTTGACATTCCTTTACGCAGATATTTTGAAATACCTAACCATTCATAAAACTCGCAATCTTCGCCTAAGTATTTTTCAATACTAACCCCTATCCAGGCAGAATCAACTGCTATACTTTGACTGAATCCTGAAATCATCAAATAAATATCTGGGATATGCGCATCAGGAAAATAGTAGTTATAATTTTTAAATCCTCGTTCCAGATCCTGCTTAAAAGCATCAAAAGAAGGAAAAACTTCCTCCGATTTCTTAACTATATCTTTATTGGCATCATAGTGAACAAAACTCATTAAACGTTGTGGATAATCCACTCTCTCAATTCCTCCAATTTTAATGATTTTCTTATTATAGGCTTCAAAAAACTGAGGATACTTTTTTAGTAAAGACTCCATTGAAGTTCGCACATCCAATGAATCTAACCGATTCAACTCCTGATAAAAAGGAATCACCTTAAAATCAACCTTAATTTCACTTACATCAGGATGAAATGTTTTATTCACACAAGAAGTTAAACCTATAAACAAAAGACCTAGTAATGATATTTTATATTTAATACGCATAAGAACTACATTTTGAGAACAAACTTAAAAATAAAAAAACATATTTTTGCCCTCTGATTATATGATTAAATTTCAGAATATGTAGTATTGGTAATTATTATCGCATCAAACATTATTTAATATTATGCTAAAAAAAATAGATGGATTTATTGTGGGCTTGTTATGCATGATTGTTTTAGCCTATTTTTTGCCAGGATTAGGAAACTTCGGAGACATTATTAACCTTGAAAACATTTCGGGCATTGGCATTTCTTTGATTTTCTTTTTTTATGGATTAAAATTGAGCCCCTATGAAATGAAAAAAGGACTAGGGAATTACAAACTTCATTTACTATCACAATTTTCTACTTTTATCCTATTCCCTATTATCGTTCTTATTGCAAAACCCTTTATAAAAACAGAGGAACAAAACATATTATGGTTAGCAGTATTTTTTATGGCTGCTCTGCCCTCAACAGTTTCGTCGTCTGTAGTAATGGTATCCATTGCCAAAGGAAACATCCCTGGAGCGATATTTAATGCCAGCATTTCAGGATTATTAGGCATTGTGATAACCCCAATATGGATGGGACTTTTCATGAATGCATCATCGGGAGATTTTGATTTCATGGATAGCCTTATTCGTTTAATAGTTAAAATATTATTACCGGTAACCATCGGATTAATACTAAATAAAAAACTTGGCCATTATGCCCGCAAACACAGTAAGTTTATAACTCTATTTGATAAAAGCATTATCCTTTCCATTGTATATAACAGTTTCAGTAAATCATTTTCTGCAAACCTGTTTTCAACAATAGATCTTACATCTCTGGTTATTTGCGCCATTAGCATTATGATTATCTTCGTAATTGTTTATGGCACTATTTTTGGAATTTCGAGATGGTTAAATTTTACAAGGGAAGATCGTATTACAGCAATTTTCTGTGGTTCAAAAAAATCATTAATTCACGGAACAGTAATGGCAAATGTTCTTTTTAAAAATATGGCTTTACAAGGTATATTTATAGTCCCTATCATGATTTATCATTCATTTCAATTGATCACCGTGAGTTTTATAGCTCAAAAGATGAGTAAAGAAAAGCCTTCAGCTAACTCTTGAAGCTCAACACTATTTTATTTAAGTTTGTGAAACAAATTCTAATACATAATTAACATGAGAAAAATAACCTCACTTATTATTTTGGCACTTATTTTATCTACATCTGTATTTGCTCAATCAGATAGAGAAACAGACTTAAGGTTTGCTTTTGTTCTAAGTCCACAAATAAGCTGGCTAAAATCCGATCATTCATCGATAGATGCCAATGGAAGTTCATTTGGCTATAATTTTGGAGTAGAAATGGATAAATTCTTTGCTAAGAATTATGCTATTTCGACAGGATTAACCATTAATACAACGGGTGGTAAATTAAGATATGATGCTTCGACATTTAAAATTGGAGATGAAACTACACCTTTACTAACAAATAAAACATTAGAATATCGACTAAAATACCTGGAAGTTCCTGTTCTTTTAAAACTACAGACAAACGATTTTCAACGCAGTAGTTTTTACGGTGTATTTGGTATCTCTAACCAATTTAACATCAAAACCAATGATGGCTCAGGCAATAACATTAATGACGAAGTAAAATTCCTGAACTTTGGATACAAGTTTGGTGGAGGAATGAAATACTCAATTGGAGGAGATGCTTATCTAAAATTTGGTTTAACATACAACCAAGGCATAACAGATATAACTTCAAATTCAATAAAGGATAAAACGACATTAAACAGACTTGTTTTTAATTTTGGAATTATTTTTTAAGATCGGTTGATTAAAGGAGTGATAGGTCACTAGGTCATTAGATTAGGTCATTAGGCAAATAGATTATTAGAACATAGGGTTTCAGTAATTTGAAACCCTTTTTTACGCTTTAAACTTTAAATTCATAGAGGCTTTCTGTTTGCATCTTCAATTCTTTGATGTTTCTTTGTACTCCTAAACTCATATAGACAGGTGGATTATTTAACAAGGAACTCCTTGAAAAAAATTCATCTTGTATTTAATAGTCTCAAATATGAAAATAGCACTTGCTCAACTTAATTATCATGTTGGAAATTTTGAATCCAACACTAGCAAAATTATTGATGCAATAAAAAAGGCAGAAAATGACCAATGCGATTTAATCGTATTTAGTGAATTAGCAATCTGTGGATATCCTCCACTTGATTTATTAGAAAGAGAAGAATTTGTTGAGCAATGTTTAATGCAAGTGGACAAAATAGCAACTGTATGTAACAACATTATGGCCATCGTAGGTTGCCCAAGCATTAATCCGGAGCCTAAAGGAAAAAAGCTATTTAATTCTGCTTTTGTTCTTGCTGAAGGAAAAGTAAATTCAATCCATCATAAAACATTACTACCTAATTACGATGTATTTGATGAGTATAGATATTTCCAACCAAATAGTGAATTTAAATTAGTTGAATTAAAAGGTAAGAAATTAGCCATTACAATATGTGAAGACTTATGGGATGAGCAACCTGTTTTTAACTCGTTTGCAAAAAGCAGGCTTTACAAAAAGTCGCCAATGAAGGAATTAAAACAATTAGATCCTGATATGGTGATTAATATTGCAGCTTCTCCTTTTTCATATAACCAAGGGCAGATACGTCAACAAATCATTTCGCAAAAAGCAGCTAAAAACAAAATTCCATTCTTTTATGTAAATCAAATAGGAGCAAACACTGAACTTGTATTTGATGGTAGTTCTTTAGCGGTAAACAGCAAAGGGGAAATAATCAATCAATTAAAATCCTTTTCTGAAGACATACAGTATTGTGAACTTGAGGAGATGGGTTCTGATAAGGCCATTGTAAATACTCCTAAAGAAAAAATTGAGCTTATTCACGATGCTTTGGTACTTGGAGTTAAAGACTACTTTAATAAAATGGGATTCACAAAAGCTACATTAGGTCTTTCTGGAGGAATTGACTCTGCGGTAACTGTAGTCATTGCCGAAAGGGCTTTAGGAGCTGAAAACGTTCGTGTATTATTACTTCCTTCCAAATACTCATCAGACCATTCAATTACAGACGCTGAAGATTTAGCTAATAATCTGGGTATTCAATATAACATTGTACCAATCAAAGATATTGTCAGCAGTTTTGACGAAACATTGGCTCCTGTTTTCACTGGACTGAAAGCTGATGTCACTGAAGAAAACATTCAAGCACGTATCCGGGGAACATTACTAATGGCACTTTCAAATAAATTTGGCCATATTTTATTAAACACCTCCAATAAGAGTGAAGCAGCTGTAGGTTACGGAACTTTATATGGAGACATGAATGGAGGTCTTTCTGTTTTAGGAGATGTATACAAAACAGATGTGTTTGATTTGGCTCGTTATATAAATAAAGAAAGAGAAATAATTCCGATCAATACTATTGTAAAGCCGCCATCAGCAGAATTACGACCCGATCAAAAAGACAGCGACTCATTACCTGATTATGATATTTTGGATCAGGTTCTGTTCAATTACATAGAAAAAAATGAACATCCTAAAAAAATTATTGCGGCCGGTTTTGATAAAGATGTTGTTTACAAAGCTGTTCGATTAGTAAACATAAATGAATACAAGCGTTTTCAAACAGCCCCCATAATTAGAGTATCTTCAAAAGCCTTTGGATTAGGACGAAGAATACCTCTGGTTTCCAAGTTTTAATACAATTTTTTATTAAAATAAGATAAAAAAGTCCGCATTACAACTTTATTTGTTGGTAGAATGTGGGCTTTTTTCTATTTTTGACATCGTATGTTATAAAACATACATACAGCTTAGCTAATAATACAGAAAATGCCAAGAAGACTAGAAAACAATTTCACCACTGAACCTACAATTAAAGATATATCTCAACTTTACGATGTTCTTACTAATGAAGAAAAAGAAATAGTATTAAACAATCATACAGTAAAACATTTTAAAAAGAACGATGTAATTTATCAAGAAGGTGAAGTACCCGATAGTTTATTATGTTTGGGTTCAGGAAAGGTTAAGGTTTACAAAGTTGGATTTGGAGGGCGCGACCAAATTGTTCGAATGGCAAACCCAACAAGTTTTATTGGTTATCGTGCTTTTTTTGCCGAAGGCCCACATGTAGCCTCAGCAGTTGTAATTGAACCCTGCACCATATTTTATATACCCAAGGCAATTGTATACGAACTTTTAGAAAGCAATCATCAGTTTAGTTTAAACATCATTCGTTCTTTAGCTCAGGAACTGGGATTTTCACGCTACAGAACTGTTACACTGACACAAAAACACATCAGAGGCAGACTAGCAGAAAGCTTGCTTGTTCTGAAGGATGTATATGGTTTTGAAGATGATGGCATTACGCTGAATGTATATTTATCCAGAGAAGACCTGGCTAACTTTTCAAATATGACCACGTCAAATGCCATAAGAACGCTATCTTCTTTTGTTAATGAAAAAGTAATTACTGTTGATGGGAGAATTATCAGATTACTTGATATTGAAACACTGGAAAAGATTTCAAAACTAGGTTAAAACATATCACTATTCTTTTTCTGCTTTTTCAAACACAAAGACTCCACAAACACCCTGTTCATCTTGACTAGAGCCCACTATTTGTCCTTTTTGATTAATTATTCCTTCTCTTTTTTCAGGAAAATACTCAAATGGTTCAACTGATAAAACTTCATAATCCACCATTTCAAGAAAAACCTTATTACCTTCAATTTTTCCTTCTAACTGGCACTTTATCTGAAATGGTGTATCCCCATCAATATATTCGGTAAAATCCAATATTCCAAACACACGCTTTCCTGCCTGTGCTAAAATTGCAACTCCCTCATCCTTACCACCGTCAAACTCTTCCTTAAAATTCCACCTTCCTGTTAAGTCCATATTAGCTCTGTTTTAATATGTACAATATAATAAATTCAGCAAATATGTCGACACTTTATACGACATATTGCTCCTGATTATTAAAATATTAACATCCAATTAAACATTCACATCCTCAAAACACCTCATATTGTTCAGTCTCCTTCTTTCCGGCCAATTCCAATCCAAATTCAGGAATTTTTATTCCTGTGACTTTAGAATTAATTGCCGATGATTTATCATATTTATCCAAATGATGATCAGAACTCTTTTTATCTACACGCTCTTCTAACTTAAAATAGTCAATTAACGCCATCAACTGAACAGCCTGAGAACTTAACTCTTCAGCACTACTAGCCATTTCTTCACTACCAGAAGCACTTTCCTGAGTAGATTGATTTAACTGCTGAACCGCATTATTAATCAGACCAGCTCCTGCCCGCTGTTCTTTAGAAGAAGCTGAAATTTCTTTCATAAATATATTTGCCTCATTAACATCAGGTATAACTTTTTCCAATTTTTTATTAGATTTTACAGAAAGAGCACTACTTTCCTGTGCCAGTTTAACGATTTCATCCGCCGCCTCTTTGCTTCTTTCTGCCAATTTTCTTACTTCAGCTGCTACAACAGCAAATCCTTTACCATGCTCCCCGGCTCGTGCTGATTCAACTGCCGCATTTAATGCCAATATGTTTGTTTGCCGTGCTATTTCACTAACTACATTAATCTTTTCTGTAATTTTTTTATTGGCCTCCATAGCCTTTCTTGAATCTTCACTAACATCCCTGATTTCTATCTCAGCTATATCTGAAAGCTTAGCGCCTTTTTCGGCGTTATCATTACTCTGTTCAATATTTGCAACCATTTCTTCTATTGAAGTTGAAACTTCTTCCAGTGATGCAGCTTGTTCATTTGTGCTTGATGAAATAGTTTGTGAATTGGCATTTAGCTGTTCACTTGCAATTGTTAATTGCTGCGACCCACTCATAATCTCACCTACAACTTCTTTGAGTTTATCACACATATTTTTCATTGCTACAGATAACCTGGCTACTTCATCCTTACCAACAACTTCAATATTATGAAACAAATCTCCCAAAGACATTCTTTCCGCAAGAAGAACTCCTGCTTCAAGAGGATTTATAATACTTCTTGAAATGCGATTACTTATAAATATTGATAATAAAAGCGCCACTACTACAACAGTAATAATTTCTGTATCGGCTTTTTGAGCTACCTGCTGTTCTACTTTCATTATATCATATACCAGTTGTTCTCCCAAAACAGCAATCTCAGCTCCTTGCTCCTGCATTAACACCACATCAGCTCCTTGCTCCTGAACAAATTCTGTATATTTTTTGAATGCATTTTCGTAATCCGTGTACAAATTACTTAATTTTAGCGCCTGCTGATTATTCTTTCCATAAGAATGCAATAGAGAGTAGCAATTATTCAACATAACCATTACTTTATTAACGCCATCGCTATTTATTGAACCATCAGATTTCATTGGATTTGCAATAAACTCCCAGGCAGAAATTCTTAATAAATTATGTGGTTCTATTAATTTATGAATAACATTATAAGCACTGTTTTTATCATTTTTTGAAATCAAATTACTTAATTTCCCACCAATTTGATACCAATTAGAAAAAATTTGCTTTTTATTTTTTTCCAAATCAACATAATTGATAAATGCCTTTTTATATGAATGGATATGACTGGTAAATTCACCTCCATTTTTAATTAAATGGATCGACCCTTGCTCGGCTGATTCTACATCAACCAAAGCACTATCCAGGTTATCAATAGCCTTATTAAAAACATCATAATCAGAAAAATGCAAGAAATACATCACATTAAGCCTGGCATCCAATAAATGTTTTTGAATATCTCTCACTTCATTTGATACCTTGGAAATATTGGTTGTATCTGTCAGATTAAACCAACCTATAGCACCTACAATAAATAAAAAAAATACCAGGATGCTAAAACCCAGTGCTAACCTTAAACGAATTGAAATGTTACGCAAGTTCATAGTTCATCAAAAATTAATGATCATTAGTTAATATCAAACCATGAAGTAAAATTTATTCCCCACAACCAAATAACTTATATTTATCTGAGTATAAAATAATAGATTTAACAGAATAGACCTTTCTTCTTTTTAGTTCGGTTTTTCAGCAATAAAGATAGCAGGAGAATTGTTTCTACAAAATAATTTAAATCATTTTTAATCCCTGCCAAAGATATTTTAATCAAACAACAGCAGCTTAAACCCTGCCTATCAAATTAATTCAACAGGAATTAAATACTATTATTATTTTTGAATAAAAGGAAGAGTAAATTTAAAATTACTACCTCTGCCAATCTCTGAGTCTACCCAGATATCTCCACCCATTTTATGAATATAAGCCTTACAAATAGCCAACCCTAAACCAGCACCTCCATAACTCTTATTCGAATTTTTAAGCTGTGCAAATCTTTCAAATATATTCTCTCTTTTATCTTCCGGAATACCAATTCCTGAATCCTGAACTGAAATAGTTAAAGTACCATCCGCAAGTTTATATGAAATCTTAACAACCCCTTTTTCGGTAAACTTTATGGCATTACTGATTAGATTGTCCAATATCTGACGCAATTTAGTTTCATCACAACTAAAAAAAGCATTATTATGTTCTAATACAGTCTCAACTTCTATCTTCAAACGTTTGCCAATTAAATCTGGATTATAAAAGGCTGAAACATTAGTAATCAGATCGTTTATATTTACCGTATTATTGACAATATCAAACTCTCCAATTTCAATTTTAGATATATCAATAATATCATTTACAATTCTCAATAATTGCTGTCCACTGGTTCTAATAATATCACAGTAATAAGAAAGTTCTTCATTACCGGCAGCAGAGCTCTTTAACAGATCGGAAAATCCAACAATACCATTCATTGGAGTTCTTATTTCATGAGACATATTACATAAAAAAGCTGTTTTTAAGCGATCACTTTCCTCTGCTCTTAACTTAGCTTTACTTAATTCTTCCTCCGTATGCTTCAATTTTGTAATATCATGAGCCACAGAATATGAAATACCTTTCTCATAAACCGGTTGTACCATCCATGAAAACCAGACAAAACTACCATCTTTACATATATATCTGTTTTCGAACTCAAGTAAATCAGGTTGTTCTTTTATTATTTCGTTAACATAACTTATACTTCTCTGTAAATCGTCAGGATGAATCATCTCGTACATTGAATGTCCTTCAATATCTTGAGATGAATACCCTAAAATTCTTTGAAATGCCGGGTTTGTTTTAATAAATATACCATCAATACCAACAATGCATATAGGATTCGCAACCAAATTAAATATACGTTCGTACTCCAACAAATCCTGATTTTTAATCAATACATTTTGTCCAGCTTCTATTAGCTCTGTTTTATTGTTTGTTAGGCCTTTTATTTCCAAAAGATCATTCTCTATAAGTTCTTTTGTTTGAAACACCAACTTAACTGTTTTTTCTGAAAATGCTTCTTTATTAATATCAAACAAAAAGATATGTCCAAAAATCTCTTTTGCAAAATAGTATACCGGGACAGCCATAAATGAGCAAAACTTTATCGTTCCAAATTTTTGTTCATCATTATAAGATTTTAATACAAATGAATTTTCTGATAGTAAATTTATCTCATCATTCAGGTAGTTTGGAATGAACTCCTGCTCTAATTGCAGGTTAATATTTTCATCAATAAAATGATATTGAAGAAGCTTTGAATTCCCATTTTCATATTTACAAATAACACCAATGCTTGATTGATAGAAATCTGATATCACACTAAGGTAGGATTTCCATTTAGTTAAATATTTTTCTTCTACATCTAATATACTTCTTAGCTCCATACCCACACTATATACAAATGGTAACTGAATAATTATAAGTAGATAAGACAGCTAAAACTACACTTATTAAAATATCCTCCACACTTCCTTCTAACTAACATCTACATATAAAACATATTAGATAAAAGATAAAATAAAAAAACCGATGACACAAGCCATCGGTTTAAATATTTATTAATCTTAATATAAAAATTAAGCCACTGACTGACCAATTAAAATAGCAGCCACTAATGCTAAAATTGCATAAAGTTCAGGAAATACAGCAAGAATTAATGATTTACCAAATACATCATAACCTGCACCAATACCTGCAATACCGTTAGCACAAACCTGTCCTTGACGGATTGCAGATAGTAAACCTACGACACCCAATGCTAAACCTGCACCAAATACAGCACCAGCTTGTAACCACGTCATATCCGCTTGTAATAATCCGGCTAACATAAAGTAGCCAATAAATCCATAAAGACCTTGAGAACCAGGTAAGGCACTTAATGTTAGATAACTACCAAAAGCTGATTCATTTTTTTTCATAGCTCCAATGGCAGCATTACCACCCATTGAACAACCATAAGCACTACCGATACCTGTTAGTGCAACCATTAATCCTATTCCGATATAAGCAAATACAATAGCTTCCATAATTATTTAAATTTAAATCTGTTTAATTTTTAGTTAATTTGTTTTTTAAAAGGATTATAAGCCTTACCTCCCCCTTCGAAACCTGCGTTTTTATAAAACTCTACAAAGGTTAAACGTAATGGGTGAACCATAGAACCTAATCCTGACATAAAAATATTAATAGCATGTCCTACTACAAGAATAATCAACATTAGAACAAAACCAACAATCTGCATTCCGATTCCAGCCTCAGGATTTACTAATTTCAGAGCAAGATCATTAAATACCAATCCAAGAATAGCACTAGCTAAACCTAAAGCAAACAATCTTACATACGACAATAAGTCACCGACTCCACCTACTACAGTGTTATAAGTGTCCCATAATCCTGATCCAAAATTTAATAGCAGACTTTTTCCTGGTGTATTCATAAAGAAAATTCCTATCAAGCAAATCCCTGCTATAATCAGATAAGGAATATTCATAAACTCAACACCTAAATTACCTGCTACCAGGTAATTTACTACTGAAGCAACAATCAAAAATGCCCATCCTAAAGTTGACACCGCATGAATTACTCCTGCCTGTTTAATCTCCTTAGCTGCTCTTAAGAACATACCAAACAACATCTGGATTAATCCTAAAATCAGCGATGATTTAAACATGATATCCTGCACTGTTACACCAGACGCCTCCATTGATTTAGCTAACTCTCTATAAACAGGTAAATTTGTTTTATATAGTTCAATACCAAAAAACGTTCCTCCCAGTAATCCAAAGAACACGGTAGATGCTCCTAACAGTTGAATTAACGACAGAATTGAACTGGATTCTTTTTGTTTAGCTTTAACTATGGTTGCAACTAAAACGAATAGCATACCATAACCTGCATCACTAAAACAAAATCCAAAGAATAATAAATAGAACGGAGCCAAATAAGGTGTCAAGTCTAACTCATTGTAAGAAGGTAAAGCATATAAGTTGCTGATTGTTTCAAATAACTTACTGAACTTATTGTTTTTTAATTGCACAGGAGGTGCATCACTGAAACTTGCTTCACTCTTCAAATAATAAACTGAGGTCTTTTCTAAATATGAATCTAATTCAGGTAACCTATCTTTAGGAACCCAGCCTTCCAACAATTTCACCCGACCTTCAAGTTCATTACTGGTATGATGAACAGCTTCTTTTGAAGCCAATACATCTTTTAATTCAAGACTGTATTGTTCAAGAATAGTAATGCCTTTATTAGCTATTGCGTTTAACTTATTTTGCTCTTGTTTTAACGATTCTGATAAAACATTCAGCTGATCTTTCGTTTCAGAAACAGATTGCTTAGGTAATCTTACCTCTTCTGCGTCTATTTCAGGAAAACTTTCACCAGCTTCTCGTACTATAACAAAATAAGTATATCCTTTTTCTTCAGATATTACACTTAAGTTAAAAGTAGATTCCCATTCCGGATCAAGCTTTTTAGAAGCCACATAAAAAAAGTACATTTGGATATTTGCTTCTTTTTCAAGCTGATCAATTTTATCCCATGAGAAATTACCCCATGGCAATAATTGATTTAGTTCTTTATCCAAAAGATGTAATTGCTGATTAAAGTGTTCTATATTACTTTGTGTTTCAGCAACAGTACTTAGTATTTCGATTCCTGTTTGTGGTATCTGAATATCACTATATGTATTCTCATCAGTATGCGTTTTCAAAGTTTTAATTACTTTTTCAACTTCATTTACCTGACGATAAGAGTCCAGAATCTCCAGAGATGGTTCCTCTTGTTTTTCTATAATGTGAAGTACCCCCAATCTTTTCAGATCCTCTAAAAAAGAATCGTAATCAGAATGGTGAACCAGAAAAGAATATTTAAACATAGGTACAATCATGATTCCACCTCCTTTTCTTGTTGTTGACGGTTTTTCACAATTTTTTGTGCCGATTTAGAAAGATTCTCCTCATCCTCAAGGAATCGTTTAATTTTTCTAATGGCATCCTTATACCCCGGTATTTGAACTTTTTCGTATAAATTCACTTTCTGCGTTGTCTTTTTTCGGGCAACATCCAAAAGCTCCATTTTTCTTACAAAAACTTCTTTCTCGATGGCTACTTTAGCTAAATCTTCAATGATTTTAACTCCATCAAAAAACCATACCGGTTTACTGAAAAGCGCAAACGGCTCTTTTTTAAATACAACATCTTTTAAAACCGGGGTTTGTACACCTGCAATCTTTTTACTTTCAAGGATTACATCCTCTATAGAAATAATTTGCATATCAAACTCTCCCCAAAGTCGAGACATTTTATCTAAATTAGCCATTTGGGTTTCAAATTCATGATCGAGCTCATCAGCCCGTCTTTTAGCTTTCTTAACTTCAATACGCAGCGCCGCCTCCTTATTCTGAAGCGTAGGCAGTGCCCGCTCCCGAATTTTCAGTTGCTTATCCAGCTGCTGCTGAGAAGTTTTATTATATTGAAACTTTACGGCCATGTTTTATTATTAGAGTAATTCCAAAAAATGCAAACTTCTGCGTTGCTTTAAAAATTTTAAATCCTCATTAACCATGAGTTAACTTCGGTATTAAAATTTTCTTGCGTCTTGAATTTTATCATTTTTATGAAATCACACATTAATTTTTTATTAAACATCCATAGTTAGTAATCGTACGTCTGAATTTTTTAGGTTTTCAACCTAATTTCTTTCAACTATCATCTACTGATTACTGTTGACTGATTACTGAATACTAAATTACTGTTTCCAATATTTTTGAACAAACTCTTCACGTACCACGACCTCTTCACGAGCAAAGTTATCGCTAAAAAGTTTCCATGTAGTATCCAACATTTTCTCTGTATCGATATTAATATCCACAGCTAAAATATGTTCTGAATACTCTTTAGCAAACTTCAATGTACGCTCATCGTAATCTGTTAAATCAAAACCGTTATCCTGTTTGGTTTTTGCATTGGCTGCATCAGCATACAAACGAATTGCAGCATTCATCACCTGTGGGTGATCTTCGCGAGTCTGTTTACCAATTACCAACTGCTTCAAACGAGATAAGCTTCGGAAAGGATCCACAATTACTTTACCTACATCAGAATCCATACGTAAGAATAACTGTCCTTCTGTAATATAACCAGTATTATCAGGAATAGCGTGAGTAATATCACCACCATTCAGAGTAGTTACAGCAATAATTGTAATAGATCCACCATGTGGGAATTGTACCGCCTTTTCATATAGTCTGGCCAAATCAGAATATAATGAACCCGGCATACTATCCTTTGACGGAATCTGATCCATACGGTTGGATACGATAGATAAAGCATCAGCATACAATGTCATATCAGTTAATAACACCAATACCTTTTGTTGCTTTTCTTCGGCAAAATATTCTGCTGCAGTTAAGGCCATATCCGGAATTAACAAACGCTCTACCGGTGGATCATCTGTTGTATTAACAAAGCTTACAATACGATCCAGTGCCCCTGCATTATCAAATACATTTTTAAAGTACAGGTAATCATCATTGGATAATCCCATACCTCCTAAAATAATTTTATCGGCTTTGGCTCTTAATGCCACATCAGCCATAACCTGGTTGTAAGGTTGATCAGGATCGGCAAAGAAAGGAATCTTTTGACCTGTTACTAATGTATTGTTCAAGTCAATTCCTGCAATACCAGTTGCAATTAATTGCGATGGCTGCTTTCTTCGAACCGGATTTACAGAAGGACCTCCTGTATCTACAATACGTCCATCAACTTTAGGACCACCATCAATAGGATCACCAAAAGCATTGAAAAAACGACCTGCCAATTGATCACTTACTTTTAATTGAGGAGGACGACCTAAAAATACTACTTCGGCATTTGTTGGAATACCTTCTGTACCAGCAAAGATCTGAAGAATAACCTCATCTCCCATAATTTTTACTACCTGTCCCATACGGCCATGTACCAGAGCCATTTCATCATAGCCAACATCTGTTGCCTTTAATGTTACGGTAGCCTTTGTCAGGTTAGTAATTTTAGTATATACTTTTTGAAATGCTTGTGTTTCCATGCATCTATAATTTTCAAAATTAATTAAAAGTGAATGAATTAGTTTAAGCGCTCATTCATAATCTCATCCAACTCTTTTTCGTGAGTTTTGAACTTTTCAGACTCCCACTCACTATAGTTTATCTGTTTAAGCTGATTGATTATACGCTTAAAGAATCCATTTACATCTTCAAATGAATCAAATTTGAATTTCTTATCAGTGATATCCAACACCTTCTCTAACATATATTTTTGACGGTGCATTGGACAGTTTGCATCGATTTTATCAAAAGAATCTTGTTGAAGAATTACAGCATCAATTAATTCTGAATTCCAGAATTTCTCATGAAATTCCAAAGGCACACCATCATCTCCAAGAATATTGATTTGTTCCTGAGCTTCTTTTCCTCTTAACAATAATGTTTTAGTTTTAAGAACATTCTCTAACCAATTTTCGCCAATATTCTCCTTCAGATATTCTTGTACTTCTGGATACTCAAGATATTTTGAATAACTATCAATTGGATCAATAGCAGGATAACGCTTACTATCTGCACGTCCCTGATTTAATCCGTAGAAACATCTTGCTGCCTTACGTGTTGATTCAGTTACCGGCTCCTTTAAGTTACCCCCTGCAGGAGATACTGTACCAATAAATGTAATAGAACCAGTTTTACCATTATTTAAATATACATAACCTGCACGAGCATAAAAACTTGTGATAATAGCTGTTAAGTCCATTGGGAAAGCATCCGGTCCAGGAAGCTCTTCCAAACGGTTACTCATCTCTCTAAGTGCCTGAGCCCAACGAGAAGTTGAATCTGCCATTAATACAACTTTTAATCCCATTGAACGATAATATTCACCCAATGTCATTGCTGTGTATACAGAAGCTTCACGAGCAGCTACCGGCATGTTTGATGTATTTGCAATAATAGTGGTACGCTCAATCAAACTACGACCAGTTTTTGGATCTTCCAATTCAGGGAACTCAGTAAAGATTTCCACAACCTCGTTAGCACGTTCACCACAAGCCGCAATAATTACGATATCAGCATCGGCAAATTTTGAAATGGCATGCTGCAATACTGTTTTACCAGTTCCGAAAGGTCCTGGAATAAATCCCGTACCACCTTCAGTAATTGGATTTAATGTATCTAAAGTTCTGGTTCCAGTTTGTAACAGTTTAAATGGACGAGGTTTTTCCTTATAAGCTCGTACTGCCATTTTAACCGGCCACTTCTGAACCATTGTTAATTCTATATCGTTACCTTCACTATCTGTTACCGTAGCAACTACATCATCAACAGTATATTGACCTGCAGCAACAACACTTTTAACAGTGTATGAACCTTGAAATTTAAAAGGAACCATAATACGGTGAGGTACACTATTTTCAGGAACTTCTCCTAACCAGCTACCAGCTACAACCTGATCGCCCACTTTTGCAATAGGAGTCCAGTCCCATTTTTTCTCTCGGTCTAATGGATCGGTATAATCTCCTCTTTTCAGGAAAACACCATCCATCTTATCTAAGTCATTTTGCAGACCGTCGTAATTTCTGGATAAAATACCCGGACCTAAATTCACTTCTAAAAGGTGTCCTTCAAACTCCACCGGAGTTCCAACCTTTAATCCACGGGTACTTTCAAAGACCTGTACATAAACGTTTTTACCCAAAATCTTTATCACCTCTGCCATCAGTTTATTTTCAGGGTGCGATATAAAGCATATTTCGTTTTGGGCCACAGGACCATCAACCTCAACAATAACAAGGTTGGCTATAATACCGGCTACTTTTCCGGTAGTTTTATTTTTTCTTTCCATGGCTTAATTTATATTCTTCAGGAAATTCGTAACTAGATTCCAACTCACTAAGTAATTTACGGAACATCTTTTGCCCTTCTTCTTCATCCAGAGCAATCCATCTTTCAACCATAAATTGTTTAAAGATAAATGCCAATACTTTTTCAATGGTGAAATAATTAAAGAAGGTAGCATTGTCAAGATATTTCCACTTCAGTTGATCTATTTTTAGTTCTCGCTCTAGCAAACTCTCATCCTCGTATGTTTGTACCAATGTTTCAATTTGATCAAACTCGCTTGTTAATCCAAAATCTCTTGATCTACTTTTAACAAGTGCTTCAGTTATATCAGTATTACCAATTAATTCTGATTCATAAGCAACACCATACTTTTTGCCGGTTAAAGCAGTAAACACATTTTTTACGTTTACTTCATAATCAACAAACTCATTCAAAAACTTATTAGAAAAAGATTTCAGATAGTCAACATACTTTATAAAAAGTAATATTTCAGCTTGTGTTGAATCTATTTTCTCTTCAGAAAATAATATCTCTTTAGCAAATTGAACAAGGTATTGGGGATAAATTGAATCATTAAGATCCTGAACATTCTTTTTGTCCAACAAATGTTCTAAATCCACTGAAGTAAATAAACCTCTGGGATCAAACTCTTTTTGCTGGTTATATATTAAACTGATCAGGTTATAATGATCAAAGGGTAAGTAGAGCGCATTAGCCATTTCCAGGTCTTGAGCACTCAATTCTTCTAACAAAGACTCACGAAGAATAATTGAGTTAAACAAAACTTTTTTATCACCTAAAACAATATCAGGTAATCCGGCAATTAAACAGTAATACTTTTTACCCATATTTACACCTCTTCAAATAACAATTGGTTAGTTCTGGGACGTAAAAAAGATTTAAAAAAGTTTTGGAAATCACCTTCCTCAAAACTGATAATATAACTACCGTCGGCAGGTCCAACTTTGAATCCTCCTTTTACAGATTGGTCAGCTTCAAAGGTTAAACCTTTATTCATTTCCGTTGCCAGACTATTTTTTAAATACTTCTCCATTTCGGCTTTATCAGATTCGGATAAAACTATGTTAATATCGAAGTTGCCTGTTTTTAACCAACCATCTACAACTTTTAAAATTAGCGACTTCACATAATCTTTATCTGCAAAAACCTCTTTTATTGAAGGCTCTGCAACCTGAACGGTTATGCTATTTCCTATTTTCTGTTGTAAAGAAGAAATGGCTTGTTGAGAAGCCAGTTTTATTTCAGAATCAACATTACGTTGTTTCTCTGCGGCCTTCTCATTTGCATCTTCAATAATACCTGATGCCTTACTTTTAGCTTCTGAAAGAATTTCATCAGCTTCTTTTCTGGCTTTTTCCAAGATAGCATCAGCTTCCTGGTTCGCTTTTTGAACCCCGTCAGCATATAGCTTATCTGTTAGATCCTGAAGTTTTGATTGCATAATTTTGACTCGTTTTTTTGATAAATACCTTTTTATACAGGCTATTTATCCATTCAACAAAGAATTAGTATATTCAATTTAAAAATATCTAAACCATAGTATTTTTGACAAATTATTATAATCAACCGATATAATTTAGAAATGAATCCATAAAAAATAACAATAGAATTAATGATATTCAAACTAAATAAGGGTGATTTTTCATCAGCTGAGCAATGTTTTTCGTGATTATGAAACTCATTTTTATGAATTTTGTTTAAAACTATTAATTTTTTTATCTTTTTATTACGAATACATAATATTATTTCATTGCTCACCTATATGTTATATAACACCCCTTGCACATTCTAAATATCTAATTGTCCGATAGTTTTCAAATAATTCGACTTATTAATTTTATAATTCACCTTAGCCGAAATATAATCAGCATTAGCTTTTTGCCATTGCACCTGGGCATCCAGCAGGTCAGTGGTAGTAACAACACCTTGATTTAATCGGTTCATCTCTAATTTTAAGTTTTCTTCAGCCTGATCCAACGATGCTTTTGTAAATGAAATTTTAACCATTGATTCATTTAAATTATAAGCACTTTGTTGAATTTGTAAAATAATACCTTCTTTGGCCTTATCGTAACTTAATTTAGCCTTTTGGCTTTCCAATTTTTTCTTTTGAACAGCAAGACCTTTTTGTCCCCAATGAAAAACAGGCATGGATAAGGAGACTCCGGCTGTCCATGTTAATTCTGCTTCGTTTTCTGCTAAATGGGTGGGGTTTTGGAATCCATAATTTGCAAAAGAAACCAACTGTGGTAAATAATCTGATCTGGCAATATTTATATCAGCCATTGAAATGTCCACCTGATTCTCTATCATTTTCAATTCTTTTCTATCAGCAGCAACCTGCTCAATTTCCATAACTGAAACTGGTTTCATTTCTGGAATAATAACAGAATCTACAATAGCAATTTCATCTAAGATACTATTACCCATACACTGGTTCAAAGCCATTTTTGCTAATTGAATATTATCATTCATTTGGATAGATGCTAACTTTGCATTATTCAGCTCTACCTGTGTTTTCAACACCTCATTTTTTGTAAGAATACCTACACGAAACATATTATTTGTTTCCCTGAACACATCTTCCAACAGCTTTACTGACTTATGCATTACCAAAAGATTTTCTTTTAAAGAAACCAATGTCCAATATTTTTGATCTACTTCAAGGACAAGGTTTTCTTTGGTGTTTTCAACATTTTTCTCAGAAATATCAACACCTAACGACGACATTTTTATGTAATTACGTAATTTACCTCCTAAATAAAGAGGTAAACTAAAATCAATTCCGCCATTATACATATTATTAAATGTCAACTCTTTGTACAAGCCCGTAAAGTATACACCACTGGCAGCCCCATCTATCATTGGTAACTCCCACCCGGGAACATCCATCACCTGAGGATCATTTATATAAGTGTAAGTTGCCGACAAATCAAATTGTGGCAACTGCGCTCTTTTACTCATTTTAAAAGAAGCGGTATTAATTGCCAAATCTGCTTGAACAGACTTGACATCCTGACTGTGACTCAATGCTTTTTCTCTACATTGTTCAAGCGTAAGAAACTCTTGCGCCTGAACAATAGAAAAAAGTGTAGCAAACACTGTAAAAACTATATACTTAAACATTACTATTTATTTAATGGAAACGATAAATTTTTTGAGACCCCGGGTTTAATTTCTCCATGATACACGAAATCAAGAAAGAATTCTCCTTTTGCAACAGTTTTTCAAATTCCTCAAGATTATCAATTGACTTAGACATTTTAGCAGCTTCAATTTCTGCATAATTGATGGTTTTAAACCTTTCTGCTAATGCATAAACTCTGTCAACAAGTTCTTCTTGATTAAACACTTTATCCACAAGATTATTACTCAACAAATTCTGATAAAATACCTTATCTGATAAAAACAAAAGCTGAACCGGATTTATATTTGCAATTTTAAACTGGTCATACACTATACCCCCTTTGGGTATATTAACCATCATTTCGTTGTTATTATCCAGATAAAACTCGTTGGTAACTATTCTTACATCAGCAATTTGATTAAAATTAAACAACATTGAGTTTAGTGGAACAGACATCATTGAAATAATGACTTTTTTTAAGGTATAAAGCTTAATGGCTAACTGATCAAAAATACGGAAAGCACGAAGCACGTCATCTTTAAAATCTTTATCACCAAAAAATTCTTTCCATAATTCATTATATTTTTCTAATGAAAAATCAGGGTGATCGTTACTTATAATAATAACTTTTTCATCGCTATTGCCGGACAACTCATCCAATAACGAAAGAAGTTCATCTCGGAATTCATAGGTTTTACTTTCCAGAAACAAACAATAGTTAAGCTGAATTTTAACAATACCATTTTTACTCCCTATATTATAATACGGACTATTAGAATAAACACTCATCATAAATTCGATTAATTTGCCGGTTTAATTTTATAAAATAACACATAGAAGAGTGGCAATACCAACAAGGTAAGAAATGTAGCAAAGAACAACCCAAAGATGATCGTTACAGCCATAGAACCGTACATGGCATCTGTTATAAGTGGAAACATTCCAAAAATGGTAGTTAATGCTGCCAGCAAAACAGGGCGCATCCGGCTTACCGCTGCATTTACCACAGCTTCATACGGACTAATATTTTCCATATTAAGATTAAGGTTAATCTCATCCATCATTACAATGGCATTTTTCAGCACCATACCTATTAATCCTAAAAATCCGGTAATTGCCATAAAACCAAAAGCTTTACCTGTAACAAACAAACCTATTGACACACCAATTATTGAGAGTGGAATAATTGCCATTACAATCAAGGATTGACGGATACTATTAAATAACATTACTACAATTAACACTATTAAAAGCATAGCTAAAGGCATATATGTTCCTGTAGCTTCATTTGCCTCTAAAGAAGGTTTAAATTCGCCATCCCACATTAATGAGTACCCTTCTGGTAAAACAATTGATTCAATTTTAGGCTGAACTAATGCCTGTAAAGATGCACCACTCATATTAGGATCCAATGGATCACATTGAACAGTAATAGCTCTTTGACGGTTATATCTTTGAACTACACTATTTTCAAAAGAAACATCAATATTGTTCTCCACTAATTCTTTTAAGGGTACGGAAGCTTTACTATTCACGCCCCAAACTTGTGTATTTGATATACGCTCAAGATTATTCTGTGTTTTCTGATCTGTTTTTAAGAAAATAGGTCGCATCACATCATTATCCCGATATAAACCTATACCCAAACCTGCAGAAGTTGAACTTAATATAGCATTACCTAAATCAGCCCTTGTAATTCCAGCTTTACTGGCTTTAACCTGAGAGTATTTAGGCTTCCAAACCAAGACCTCATTACGCCAGTCGTTAGTAATGTCGCCAATTGCCGGTTCTGATCTGAAAACAGCTTCGGCTTGCTGAGCAAGATCACGTAACACGGCAGGATCAGGACCAATAAATCGAGCTTCAACTTTATATTCAATTGGTGGTCCGCCAATATATCCCTTAATTCTGAAACGAGCATTCGGATAACGAACTTCAAGTTTATTTCTGATGATGGAATTAACTGAGTCAACACCCTCTAAAGTGTTTGTTTCAATCATTAACTGACCATAACTTGAATTGTAGCTTTGTGTTTGAGCACTAAGTATGTAACGCGGTGGAGTTTGGCCAATACTGGTAGTTACATTTTTAACTGCATTAACACTATCCAGCAAATATTCTTCTATTGATTCCATATCTCTGGAAACCTGATGTATGTTACTTCCTTCCGGCAACCAATAATCAACCAAAGTATAATTTTTTTCAAGAGGCATAAAAAATGCCTTTTTTGTATGACCAAAAGCAACAATAGAAGCAACTAATAATATCAAAACTCCCGCTAAAGAAACCTTTCGATACTTTAAAATCTTTTCAAGAATAGATTCAAATAATTTATACCATTTCCCTTCAAAAGGATTTTGTACATCTTTGGTTGGCTTTAAAAATCTTTCACAAACCAAAGGAGTTTGCGTCATTGCAAAAATCCAACTTAAACCCAATGATATTGCCAAAACTTTAAATAAGTCTTCATTAATTTCACCTGCGCTATTAGGTGCTAAGAATACTGGTAAAAAAGCTAAGATTGCAATAAAAGTAGCTCCCAACAATGGCCATGCTGTTGACTTACCAATATTTACAATTGCTTTTTTAACGTTTAACCCTCTTTGCAGAGAAACTATAATACCATCCGTAACCACAATAGCATTATCAACCAACATACCCATTGCAATAATAATTGCAGATAAAGATGTACGATGGAGAGAAATATCAAAAGCTTTCATGGCAATCAATGTTCCCAAAATAGAAAACAACAAACCACTACTAATAAGAATTCCAGACCGCAGTCCCATTGAAACCAAGAGAATTACAATTACAATCACAATTGATTCAATAAGGTTAACTACAAATACATTGTTAGCATTCCTCACTTCCCTTGCCTGATCATAAATAGTATGCAATTCCAGTCCAACAGGAAGCTGTTCTGTAATCTTTGCCAGTTTGCCATTAATATTATCAGCCATGGTTAGTACATTACCTCCGTTAACGGTAGAAATACCAATTCCCACAGCAGGTTTATTATTAAAACGCTGCATACTCATAACAGGCTCCAGGTAAGATTTTTTCACCTTTACTAAATCCTTTAAATAAAATTGCTCCTGACCAACCTGAACAATAGTATTTTTGATATCCTCAATACTATTAAAAGCAGTATTACCCGACACCCTTACATTTAACTGGTTCAATTGTATTGTTCCGGCAGCTGCTATTCCTGACTGAGCATTTAATGCACCTATTATCACACCAGGATTTACACCCAGTTCAGAAAGTTTTTCATAGTCAATAATTAAATCCACACATTCGGTTCGATCTCCAAACAAAGTAATTTTTCCGACCTGACCAACAGTGAGCAACTCTCGCTGAATAAAACGAGCATAATCATTAACCTGATCCTGAGAATAACCATCACCCGTTAATGCGTAATACATACCATACACATCACCAAAATCATCAACAACAGCAGGTTCATGAGCACCTGGTGGTAACTCTCCTTTTATATCATTAATTTTCTTACGTAAAATATCCCACTCCTGAGGCATTTGCTTTGCCCGCATACTTTCTTTCAGGTCAATTTGAATAATGGACAAACCTGAATATGAGCTGGAATAGATTTCGTCTATATTATCCATTTGCTGGGCGGCCCTTTCAATCTTTTCTGTTAACTCCTGCTCCACCTCATATTGAGAAGCTCCCGGGTATCTTGTTACAACCAAAGCGGTTTTTATTGTGAACTCTGCATCTTCAAGTTTACCAACTTTAAAATAAGAGATGATTCCTCCCAAAAAAACCAACACTAAAATAAAGTATACGAAAACCCTGTTTTTTAATGTATATTCTGCTAAATTCATATCTAAAACTATAGTTGATTTCCTTTATTGGTTGATGAGAATCCTTTGTAAATCTTTACTTTTTCACCCTCTTGTAAATAATTTACACCTGCAGTAACAACTACTTCATTTTCCTTAAGCCCTTTATCAATAACTATTTCATCATCAGACAGAATCTGGCCTAATTCCACAATTCTTTTTGATACCTGATTATTCCTAAAAATCCACACGCATTTTTCTTTCCCTGTTGAAAAAACTGAAGTTACGGGAATCACACACAAGTCCGAATTAGTATCATTCGATTTATACACTTGTAATTGAGCAGTCATACCAGCACGTAGTTTAACACTTTTAGGAGCCTCAATAACTACCGATATAGGGTAAGATTGCTTTGAAAAATTTGATTTGGAACCAAGCTCCAACAGTTTTGCATCTATCCGGTAAGTTGAATCTTTATCATTAATGACACATAAAAATGATGAGTTGTCATCAATCAACTTTGCATCATTAACCGAAATCCATGCATTAACTTTATATGTTGACAAATCTAAAAACGAAACAATAGGTTGTCCCGGATTTACTTTTTCAAAGTTTTCGACATAAACCAAGTCAACATATCCAGAAAAAGGAGCTCTTAGTTGTGTGTCTTCCAAAGCATTTTTAGCATCTTCATAATTACCTTTTGCTAAGATATACTGAGCCTCAATTTTATCAAAAAGGCTTTTAGAGACACTCTCTTGCGAAAGCAACATTTTATAACGTTCGTACTCAGCTTTTGCTAACTTATAATTCGATTCGGCCTTTGAAAGTCCTACTTGAAAATCTCTGTTATCAATACTTGCGATAACCTGATCTTTTTCAACATAACTACCCACTATATTATTAAGTGTAACTAATGGACCACCCACCCGAAAAGCTAAATCTACCCTTCTTCGCTCATTAACCGTTGCTGGTAGGGTTAGTTTATTCATAGCCTTATCCAAAGACTCGACTTTTGTAACCTTTACACTTCTTTCCTTTTTCTGAACTTGCTTGTTTTCTTTACATCCAATCAAAACAGCTAAAACCAGGAACAGAAATAATTTTCTCTTTCTCATTTTAATAAAATATTATTTAATAGTTATAAATCCCAAAATACTTAGTAAACTATTTTTGTGTTTTTAGTTTACTTTTAGATAAAAAAATTATCTTTTTAGCCTTATTCCCTGAATCACAATATCCAATTCAGGAATTAATTTTGCCCTAAACTCAGTTGAAGATTGACCAATTAATATATTTGCAGTAATTATTAAATCTATAAATTCAGTAATTAATGACGGATCAATACTTTTAGTAATACATCCTAACTCCTGACCTTGTACAAAAAAATCAAGTATTATTTGATTTAATCTCTTTTTATTTTTTAAAATCATCTCTTCTATTCGTGGATATTCCAGGTTAATGTCTTTAGCATTTAACAATACAAAATCATCAAAACTCCGTGCCATATAAAAACCAAAAGCATCAAGTTTTGATACATAAGTTTCTGTACCACTTAAAAACGACCTTCTACTTTCAATTTCTTTTATAAAATTATCCTCTAAACACTTGTAAAGCAAGTCTTCTTTATTCCCAATGATCTTATATAAAGTTCTTTTTGAAATACCACACTCCTTCGATAAATCATCCATATTCCATCCACGAACACCATATTTTACAAGCATCTCTTTTGTTGTATCAAAAACCCTTGATTCTATTTCAACATCACCAACTTTAGCCATAGCTATACTAATATAGTATATTTAGTTTACTTTTATAAAATGCAATTATAACAATTAATTTCAATAAAGTAACTTCCAAAAAATAAATTTCACATATACCATATATATTTAAATAGACTTGTCGCAACAAAAAACAAACTCATCTGTTTAATCAATAAAAGTTTACAATGGATATTTTAAAACAATTAAACTGGAGATATGCAACAAAGCATTTTAATCCTGACAAAAAAATAAAAACCGAAGATCTGGATTTATTAATGAATGCAATTAATTTAGCACCCACTTCATTTGGCTTACAACCATTCAAGGTTTTAATTATTGAAGATGAAAAAACTAAACAACATCTAAAAGAAGCAGGTTTCAATCAACCGCAATTCACAGAAGCATCTCACATTATTATTTTTGCTGCCAAAAACAATATTTCAGAAAAAGATGTGGATGAATTCATAGAACGAATTGCTAAGACAAGAGGGATGTCATTTGACGATCTTTCGGACTACAAAGCAGCAATACTGGGGAAAACAAATAGGTTATCAAAAGATGCACTTACAACCTGGGCTTCAAAACAATGCTATATCGGTTTAGGATTTTTATTATATACTGCCGCTCAACTATCAATTGATGCATGTCCTATGGAAGGTTTTGACAATAACGGATTTGATGAAATTCTTGGATTAAAAGATAAAAACCTAAATTCTGTTGTTGTTGCCTCAATTGGTTACAGAGCAAGTGAAGACAAATATCAAACCTTAGCTAAGGTAAGATATGCTTTAGATGATTTAATTATTAAATATTAGAATACATTTATTACTATAGCCCGGGTAGGTTCTTTAATTTATTGGAGTATCTACCCTCCTTTTACCAACATATATAAAACCAATAAATGAAAAAAGGGATGATAACAATCCCAAAATAACACCAACATTTTTATTTAACCCTAAGCCTCCATTTGAATAAGGGGCAACAAAAATATAAGTAACACAAACTGCAGTCATAAACATGGCTGGAATAGATAAAAACCAATGTTTTTTACCCGATCGTATTAAATACATTGCTATTGTCCACAACATCACTACCGACAAAATCTGATTTGACAGTCCAAGAAATTTCCAGATTGTAGAAAACTCAAGTTGAGTAAGGATAAAACCAATTACAAAAAGAGGAACACTAATAATTAATCTACTTTTAATACTCTTTTGTTTATATGAGAAAATATCAGCTAATGTTAATCTTGCACTTCTAAATGCTGTATCACCTGTTGAAATAGGTAAAACAATAACTCCAATAACAACAAAAACAGCTCCTGCTTTCCCCATCCAATCTTCAGAAATCACATTGACAATCCAAGCCGGGTTATGTTCTTTAACCAGCATAACCTCATTAAGATTATTCACATCACCAAAATAATTCATTGCAGCAGTAGCCCATATTATCGCAACAATTCCTTCTGCGATCATAGCTCCATAAAAAGCATAACGTCCATAGCTCTCCTTTTTAATACAACGTGCCATCATTGGTGCTTGTGTAGAATGAAACCCAGATATTGCACCACAAGAAATCACAATGAACATCATAGGAAAAAGAATATTTTGTTCTGGATTATGATGCAAATTTTTCAATCCGGAAAACGACAATTCCCCCATTGAAAATTCACCGTTAAAGTAATTTACAATCATTGCTCCTGCAATACCAATAGCCATTAGCAAAAGAGCGGCAGCGAAAAATGGATAAATCTTTCCTATAATCTTATTAATAGGTAAAAGGGTGGCTAATAAATAATATGCAAAAATCACATAAACCCATATTTCAAAACCTCCGTTTGTTTGATAAGCAAGCAAACCCGCCGGTCCGGATACAAATGCCACTCCAACAAAAACCAAAAGAAGCAATGTAAAAATTCTTAACAAATACCTAAAACCATTTCCCAGATATTTTCCCACCAGCTCAGGAACGCTGGCTCCCCCGTTTCTTAGGGATAACATTCCTGAAAAATAATCATGAACAGCTCCCATAAAAATACAACCAAATACAATCCACACATAAGACCACTGGCCATATTTTGCACCTAATATTGCTCCAAAAACAGGACCTAATCCAGCAATATTTAAAAACTGGATAGTAAAAACTTTCCAAGTTGGCAGAGGAGTAAAATCAACACCATCACGTTGCGTAATAGCTGGAGTATTTATTGAGTCATCAGCACCAAAAAACTTTTCTATAAACCTGCCATAAAAAACAAAGCCTAAAATTAATAATGCGATAGAAATTAAAAAAGTAATCATTTCATTATAAATTAGACTTGCAAAAATAACAAAAAATGCACTTTAGATCAGACCAAACTTCTCTAAAGTGCATCATTCAAAATGCGTGGTTATATTTTATTGTTTTACTAAACGAACTACTTTACGCGACACCAAATCTTCAACTACAATTTGATATACTCCACTTTGTAAACCTGATATATCAAACTGATCAACAATACCTGCATTTAATTCAAACAAGCCAGCAGTTGCTCCTGATAAACTCACAACCTTGACACTAACTGTTTTAGAATCAAAACTTGTCAAATCTATATTAACTAAGCCTTCTGTTGGATTAGGATACACTATTAAATCACTTTCTTTAACATCTGGTATATCCGTAGTTAACTGAGAAGATTTCAGACTCCATGAATAAGCCTCCGGAGTAAAAATTTTATCCCATTTAATTAAGTATGCTTTACCTGCTTCTACATCAATACTTAACTCTGATTGTAAACCATCTGCATCATCACTGTAATATGCTCTTTGTTCACCACAACCGGTGTATACTTCCAAGTAAGTATCTTCAGAAGTTAACCCTACACTTGTAATAGTAAGATCTCCATCCTGACGAGCAATAAATCTATACCACTTATTTGTTGCTGATTCGTGATCAATGGTATTTTCATCTGATACATCTATATCAATAGGATCGATACATCTTTCACCTGACTTCCAGTTACTTTCTTCAATAGTCCAATCAATTATTCCATTGTTGGCTCCATTTTGCCAACAAATCAAATAAGTTTCTCCTTCTACAGCATCAAAGGCTATCCTACTCGGATTCCAACTCTGATCGTTATTAATAGAGGAAGTATAACTACAATCATCAAAAACAGCAACCCTACAATCATCAGCATTATCACTTACTGCTCTAACTGTTACTTTTCCGTTTCTTGAAGCTGTAAACTCAAACCACCTGTATTTATTTTGAGGAGCATTACTAACCATGTAACCAGCTGTTGAAGATAAAGGATAACTACAAAATTCTCCCTGGGCTACACTCTTTTCTTCAAGATTCCATTCAAACTCCTGGTTTGTATAATAATTTCTCCAATTGATATAATAGGTAAGTCCATTTATTACTTCAAAGGAAACCTCTGATTGATCATCTATAAAATTATCACTAAAAGTAAATGCTTCCTGATCACAACCATCATAAATTTCAACGTAAGTATTTGCTGAAGTTAATCCTACTGTAGACACGGTGACTTCCCCATCCATTGTGGCCGTATAAACAAACCACTGATCTCCGGATGCATTATCACTGATATTTATTCCCTGACTTGCAGCCACTGCTGCTTTGCAATTCTCTCCTCCTTGTCCATATGCTACATGAACTCTCACTCCTACTAAAATTAGGAATACTAAAATAACCTTTTGCATTTTGTGTTGTGTTGTTGTGTTGTTGTAAAATCTTGTGTTGTATAATTTATTTCATTAACTATTTTTTTTATCAGAGTCTGTTAAATGTTACAGATAACGCGTTTTCCCCAAAACAATTTATCTTATATCCATTACAGTGGCTCACCAATTTTATTTTTTATTTATCAACAATCATTGTCTGTTCACAATAATTTTTTGTCTATTTATCAACTTATAACGAAAGCTAAAAAAAAAGGTTTCGATTTTTAAAATTGTTTTTTTCTCTCTTAAAATCTAATATTAAGACTTTTACTATGCAAAAAACCTTACAAACCGGGCGTTTTACATGAATTATTTTTTTGTATTCTCAAAAATAAATTTGAAAAAAAAATTGTTTTACCAATTATTAATCCTGCCCCACAAAATTAATAACACTGCAAAACCAAAGTCTCTCTTGTGTATGAAGTAATAGGAGCTGCAAAAGTAAAAAACTTTTTAAGAATCATAACTTTAATCCTATCCACAAGTATATTTTTAACTTTTTTTAGCAATATCTTTAATTCAAAATTAAATTCAACTAGCCATTTAAATTCACCCTTTTTGTTCTTATTTTTTGCAGTATTACATAAATTTAAAAACATTGGATCATAAGATACTATTAATTACAGCTCCTTTTACACAATTAAATACTCCCTACCCGGCAACTGCCTATTTAAAAGGATATTTAGACTTTAAGAAAATTCCATCTTTTCAGGTTGATCTAGGATTAGAAGTTTTATTAAAGGTTTTTTTCAAAAAAAAGGTCTGTATCATATTTTTAAAGAAACAAAACATAAAAAAGAAACACATTAAGTGAGAACGCCATCAGGATACTAGCATTAAAAAAAGATTACATTTCAACCATTGAGGATGTCATTTCATTTCTTCAGGGTAAGAACGAAATGTTATCGCACACTATCTGTAATGAATCATTTCTTCCACAGGCCTCTCGCTTCAATGATTTGGATGATTTAGAATGGGCATTTGGCTCAATGGGGATACGAGATAAAGCCAGACATCTTTGCACGCTTTACCTGGAGGACCTTTGCGATTTTATTATTGAATGTATAGATCCGCATTTTGGATTTAGCAGGTATGCCGAAAGAATCAGCTCTTCAGCATTTAGATTTGACACGATACACGAGGAGATAAACAAAGAAAACTCGTTAATTTGCGATATACAAAATAAAATTCTTAATGAATATATTGAAAAAATAAATCCATCCATTGTTGCATTTTCTGTCCCTTTCCCTGGCAATTTACTCGCAACTTTAAAATGCGGACAATACATTAAGGCCACTTATCCCAACATAAAAATCACCATTGGAGGTGGTTATCCAAATACCGAATTACGATCTTTAAGCGACTCCAGGATATTTGAATTTATCGACTTTATAACCCTGGATGATGGTGAAGTTCCTTTGCTTCATATTACAGAATTTATTAACGGAGAAAGAACAATAGACAAACTTAAAAGAACCTTATTAAAAAAAGAAAACAAAGTAATTTATATGAATGGGTCTGAAATGGATGACTTTTCATATAAAAACAATGTTTCTCCCAGTTACGAAGGACTTAAAATTAATGATTACATATCTATTATTGATATAGTTAACCCAATGCACAGACTGTGGAGTGATGGATTTTGGAATAAATTGACAATGGCTCACGGGTGTTACTGGGGAAAATGTTCTTTTTGCGATACATCATTAGATTACATAAAAAGATTTGAGCCGGCATCTGCTTCTGTATTATGCAATAAAGTTGAAGAGATCATAAAACAAACAGGAAAAAACGGATTCCATTTTGTTGACGAAGCAGCCCCTCCTTCTTTAATGATTGCCTTTGCTAAAGAAATTATTAAGCGAGAAATTAATATTGTATGGTGGACAAACATACGATTTGAAAGACACTTCACTTACGATGTTTGCAGGATACTAAAAACCTCAGGGTGCATTGCAGTTTCAGGAGGTTTAGAGGTAGCTTCCGACAGAGTATTATCATTGATCAACAAAGGAGTAAGTGTATCTCAGGTTGCTCAAGCTTGTTATAATTTTGCAAGTAATGGCATCTTAACTCATGCCTATTTAATGTATGGTTTCCCAACACAATCCACACAAGAAACCATTGATTCACTGGAAATTGTAAGACAAATGTTTGAAAACAACATTCTACATTCCGGCTTTTGGCATCAATTTGCTTTAACAGTCCATAGCCCCGTGGCAAAGAATCTCGATGCATTTAACATATCAACAACCACCCACAAACTTAATCCTTTCGCAAACAACGACCTGGAGCACATAGATAAAAAAGGTGCTAAACACGAACTATTCAGTGATGGCTTAAAAAAATCGATTTACAATTATATGCACGATCTGGGATTTGATTTGCCTTTACAAGAATGGTTTGATTTTAAAATTCCACCATCAACAATTGCTCCTGATTATATTTATAATTCAATAGAGCAATCACACCTAGAGGAGTACAAACCGAACAACAAAGTTATCTGGATTAATGAAATTCCTGAAATAAACCTGTATAGCAAAAAGAAAAAAGGAAATTCAATTCCCATGGCCGAATTATCCATACACCAAAAGGATAACACTATTAAATTAAATATTAAAGAGGATGTTGGAAATTGGATCATTAAAGTTCTCCAGTCTTCATATATCAAAAATTCAACAGAGTATTCAGTTAAAGATCTAATTAAAAGTTTTGAAGATAAAAACTTAGGCAATTTTGATATATTTAGCAAGGGCTATACATTTAATACTTTAAGAGAATGTGGATTACTAATAACCTAACTGGATTAAAACTACTTATATTAAAAACAGATATGACAAAATACTTATTATTTCTTTCGTTCATTTTTATATTTCATAAAATAAATGCAAAATCAATTTCTGATTACCTCTTCCCTACTCCAAAGCATATTTCAATCAATGAGGGTTCACTAAATCAGCTTAATGGTTTTCAGTATAGCTCAGACAAACTATTTTTTCTAATAGAAACATTAGAAAACATCAATGTTCAAGGAGAATTAAAAGCATTCTGCACACCAATACAATACAATACCATCAATTACAGCCTTGACAGCACATTACAACATGAACAAGAATATAATATTTCAATTGACTCTTTAAGCATTAAGGTTACAGCTAAAAACGAAGCGGCCTTATTTTATGCCAAACAAACATTAAAACAGATTGTAGAATATTCTAAAACAACAGGTTCCGCTATCCCGTGCCTGAAAATGAAGGACTGGCCTGATTTTGAAAGAAGAGGATATATGCTTGATATAAGCAGGGACAAAGTTCCTACAATGGAGACTTTATATAACATCATTGATCTTTTAGCAAGTTGGAAGATCAATGAATTTCAACTATATACAGAACATACCTTTGCCTATAAAAACCACAAAGAAGTATGGGAAGGATGCAGCCCGATGACGGCAGGTGAAATTCAAAAACTTGACGCTTATTGTAAAGTAAGATTTATAGACCTGGTTCCTAATCAGAATTCGTTTGGACATATGGAGAATTGGTTAAAACATGACTCTTACCTAAAGCTTGCAGAATGCCCTACCGATTGCAAAACGATATGGGGAATGCGAAGCCGAACCAGTCTTAATCCAACCAACCCGGGTTCTTTAATTTTAATGCAGGAACTATATAAAGAATTACTTCCTAATTTCACCAGTAAATATTTCAATATTGGATGTGACGAAACTGTTGAATTAGGATGTGGTTTATCAAAAGAAAAATGTGATGAAATTGGTAAAGGACAAGTATATCTGAATTACCTGATCCAATTAAATAATGAAGTTAAGGCCAATGGAAGAAAAGCTCAATTTTGGGGCGATATCATTTTAAACCATCCTGAACTAATCTCATCATTACCTAAAGATATGACTGCAATGGTTTGGGGTTACGAAAGCGATTTCCCTTTTAACAAAAAACTCCCCGAGTTTCAAAAAGCCGGACTACAATATTATGTATGCCCGGGAACATCTACCTGGCGCTCTATTATTGGCAGAAATCACGATGCCTTCTTAAACTTAAAAAATGCCGCTATAAATGGAAAAAAATTTGATGCCAAAGGATATTTAAATACCAACTGGGGTGATTACGGACACTGGCAACCCCTATCAGTATGTTATGCACCAATGGCAGTAGGAGCAGCGTACTCATGGAATGTAAATTCAAACCCGGAATCAGAAATAGAATTCATTCTGAATCAGTATGTTTTTAGAGATGCCACGAAAAAAACAGCACAATCTGTTTTAAGATTAGGAAACGCATACTTAAAATGCAAAATCCCGGAAGGAAATGCCAATGCATTTCACTTAATGCTTAGAAGATATAAATGGACCATGAAGGGACATTATCAAACAAAAGAATTAAAAATACCAAATCTGGAAGATGCAGAAAATGAAATTAATTTAGCAATCAAAGATATTAACCAGGCAAAACCACAATGTGCTGATTCATCTATCATAAAAAAAGAAATCCTTCAGGCATCTTTACTAGCTAAACATGGTATCAAGCTAGGTATCGCCAGGTTAAAGGTATCAAAAAATGACACCAAAAATATCGATCAAAAAACCAAAAGTGTATTACAAAATGATTTAGAGAAAATTATTGAGAACCACAAAACAACCTGGATTTTAAGAAACCGGGAAGGAGGATTAAATTCATCCTCAGGAAAAATGATGGATTTATTAAATTATTACAATGAAGAATAATTCGCAATACATTTTTAAACTCATCCTACATAATTCATACTCAAGAATAATAAAAGTCCATTTTAACAATAAATCGTTAGATTTAAAACAAAAAAACGAAAGGCTAATTTTACTAGGTGCTTATTGTCAGCATTTTTACATCTGACACTATAATACCCTTATATCTAACAAGCAAAACATTACAATAACTTAACAAACTATTGTTTTAAAGAATGGACTTTCATTATACCAACAAGTGTATACTAATTATTTCAAATATTATTAAAGCTATTTTGTAACAATAATCGGATCTTCATCAGATATTTTTGTTACTATAATTGGATCTTCGTCCGCAAACTTTGTCACTATGATTGGATCTTCATCTACTAATTTAGTCACAATAATAGGATCCTCATCAAATATTTTTGTTACTATAATTGGATCTTCGTCTGCAAACAAACTAGTTGAGAAAGTAAATACAAATAATAAAAACTGCAATTTTGATAAAGTTGAAATTTGTTTTCATGATATTTGTTATTAAGATTCTCAACAAATATCTACATGAAAACAAGTACTTTACGAATTTTTAGCGTGACAAAAACGTGACAAAAAACATAAGGTTCTAAATCAGAGTTTTACCCCGACCCAAAAATGGCTAAGCAACAAATATTTCAACTTCTTTTTGACTAAAAGACTAAAACAACGTACAAAAAATATAAATTTTAACTCTAAATTAATTCAATACCAACAATTATTTCGTCATATCTTTAATCAATCTTGCCCTGTAATCCTGCAAAAAATCTCCAATATCACCATCTACTTTTAGCTTAATTTTTATACGTTGCCTGGCTTTTCTTATTGAGGAAGGTTGAACATTCTGAACTTTAGAGATTATTTCTGTTGGTAGTTTTAAACAAATCATTACAGCGTATCTCACCTCTGTTTTTGTCAATTGAGGAAAAGAATCTGAAAATAAATTAATGGTTTCCATATAACATATTTCAAAGCTATCAATGATATTACCAGCAGAATCATTAATTGCGTTAAAATCCTCCTGTTGATGATTAAATATGCTTGTATCATGACTTAATCGATGTTCCAGAAGTTGCTTCTCACCTATGCCCATTAACAAATTATGAAATTCTTTGTTAAGCTCTGCGATTTTAGCCCTTTTATTTTTCTGATATAAATACACATACAAACCTACTATACCGAGAATACCTATTGTTATCAAAATGACCAGATAAAGGATAAACTCACTGGCTCTTTTTTCCACTTTAAGTTTAACCAATTGTGTCTTTAATAAGTCAAGTTTATTATTCACTTCCAGAACTTTTGCCATCCGGGAATTTTCAAAAGACTTAGTTTCTTCAAGTAACTTCTGATAAGTATTTAAATCCTCATAGGCCTTAACATAATCGCCATTTGCAAAATCTATCTTATGTAAATAGCTATATGAATACAACATCCTGTGTTGTTGGTGAATACTCTGATAAAGATCTAACGACGTGTTAAAAAAACGTTCTGCTTTTTCATAATTCTTTTGCTTAAAATACAATACGCCTTTAAATTGAAACAAAGCAGGTTTAATTAAATCACCAATTTTATGTTTCTCACACAAATCAATTGCCAAATCACAATACTTGTGGGCATTAAAAATATCGTTATTAGCTTTATAACTACTTGCTATAACTTTATATACACTAGCTGCGCGCAAAAACAAACCTAAATCCAGATACTCTTTAGCCAGATCATTTAATTTACCGGGAGTTTCATTCGCTGATAAGTCAAACAGCAACTCCATAAATCTACCAAACAACTGTATTTCAATCTTATCTGAATTCTTCAAAATCTCAACTCCTAAATTAAGCTCCTCTTCAAAACTCTCTTTTAAAGCTATTTTACACCTTGCAATACTTACATAAGCAAACCCGGCATCAATACTTTCCCTTCCTGTTAAGGCAATGGCCTCGTAAAAATTAACATTTGCCTGTTCAAATAAACCGGAAACCTCAGCAATTTGACCCAATAAAATTTGACTCTTAGCTAACCATTTTGAATTTTCAGATACAGAAAATGATGACATAGCCTTTTCAATAAAAACTAAGGAAGAATCCATTTCTAAATTGGAAAATAACAGCAGTGCCTCTGAATAATCAATATATCCGGAATATTTGTAGGCATCAATCTCAGATATTGATTTTTTTATTGAATCAAGATCATGTTTGGCTCTGTCAGGATAATATGTCCCATTAAATTCTAGCTCAGAGAACAAATGATTGATATACGCATCATTTTTTTTATTTTGTGAGACAACTATTAAAGGCAGCAAAATAAAAAAAATCATTAAAACACGCTGAACACCATTGCCAAACAGAACATCCATAAACAAATCTCTTAATAAGATAAAAGAACAATGATAATAAAGATAATCTATTTATAATATATCCTGATGATATTGTTCAACATAAATAAACCATCATTTTTTTGTAAAAAGCGGCAATTTATCATTTGGAAACCTACCTGCATATTCCTTCCAGAATTTATTAACCTCTGATTTCATTTCTCTATGCAGAGCTAAGATTCCTATTAAGTTAGGAATGGTCATAAACGCTATAGTGATGCCGGAAAATGTCACATATAATAGTAGTATCCATAAAAGAAGCCATAAAAAATGCCAAAACATAAATAATCCGATACAAACCAATTCCCTTTCCTCCAAAAAGAAACACTACAGCCCTATCTCCATAATACGACCAGGAGATTGCGGTTGAAAAAGCAAAAAGCAGCAAGCCTATTGAAACAATATATTTACCAAAATCACCAAACCAACTTTTTGTAAACGCCATTGTAGTAAGAGGTGCACTATGCAACAATGATTTTCCTTTCAACACGATATCACTATTTGCATCTATATTTCCATTAATAACGTTCAAATCTCCAGTATACAGGGAATCTCCCTCAAAAACTTTTACAAGCTCAGCAACAGATCGGGCATGTATCAACGAAAATTCTCCTTTCATAATTCCGCTTTCAACATGAATAACTCCAGAAAATAGAGGAATTGTATTTTTACCAATTATATGATTTGATAATTTTATACGATCTGCATCTATATGATCATCATAAATTCCTTGTACAAACTGCATATCTGCTCTTTCAAAATCACATTGAAATTTTTGCGTCCACACTCCAGATGTTAAAATAGTGAGACCTGTTAAGGTACAAATGATAATCGTATCAATAAATGGGCCCAACATAGCAACCATTCCTTCAGATACAGGATTAGTAACACGAGCCGAGGAGTGTGCGATTGATGCCGATCCTTGCCCGGCTTCATTTGAAAACAAGCCCCTATTGACACCCTGATTAAAAGTAAAAGCTACTGTAGCTCCAAGAAATCCACCCATTGCAGCACTTCCGGTAAACACTTCAGTAAAGACAGCAGCAAAAGAAGGAATAAGATTATCTATATTGTAAATAATTACAGCTATAGCTCCAATAAAATAGATGATAGCCATTGTAGGAACCAGTTTTGAAAGTAATCGTAACTATCCTTTTAATTCCCCAATAATAATAACACCTAGTATGACAGACAGTACTAGTCCTGTTACAATTTGAGGAACATGAAAGGTAGTATTAATAGTATCTGCAATACTATTGATTTGAGGTAGGTTGCCTGTTCCAAAAGACGACAATACCGTGGCCAAAGCAAAAAATAACAGCCATTAAAATACCCTGTCTTAACTTTTTTTCCTGAGGGTAGGCTTATATCCAACCTTTCTTTCATAAAATACATTGGCCCGCCTGACATTGTTCCATCAGAGGCCTTCCCCCTGTATTTTAAAGATAAAGTAACTCTCAACAAACTTGGTAGTCATACCTATTAATGCTGTTACCAACATCCAGAATAAAGCTGCCGGACCACCTTGATATAAAGCCAACGCAACCCCTGCAATATTCCCAGTTCCAACAGTACCGGATAAAGCTGTGGCCAAGGCCTGAAAATGAGTCGCATCCCCCTCTCCTCCTTCAGTATCCATTTTACCTCTTACCATTCTGATTGCATACCTGAAATATCTAAACTGAGGTAAGCCTAAATAAAAGTGTAAAAAACAACCCTACTCCAACAAAAGATAAACAAACCAATCACTACTCCCAATATACGAATCAATAAGTACTAAAATTTCATTTATCTCCTGCATAAACCCTATTATTTTAACTATTACTTCTTTAAAAAAGCAAATATATAATTTCAGCCGGGTTTTAAGAAAGAATCAACAGTTAAAAAATATTGCACAAAATAATTCAGTAATAAATTAAAATATAAGTACGTAATATCAGCAGTAAATAAGAAAACCGTTTTTCGTTTAAGGAGAATGCCACATATCAGCATTCTCCTCATCTAAATAAAATAAAAATCTGTCAAGCTATTTCAGAGAATTACTACCTGTAATTAATTAAGTCCCTTCATTGATAACTGAATTCTTTTTCTTCCCAAATCCACATCAGTAACTCTAACCTTTCACGTGCTGATGTAAAGTAACCACCTCATTAGGATCGCTAATAAATCTATCGGCCATTTGTGAAACATGCACTAATCCATCCTGCTTGACACCAACATCCACAAAAGCACCAAAATTGGTAATATTGGTCACGATTCCAGGTAACTCCATTCCAATTTTTAAATCCTCTATAGAATAGATAGATTTATCAAACTCAAAAACTTTAATGATTTGCCGCGGATCACGTCCAGGCTTTTCGAGCTCACCAACAATATCCTTAAGAGTTGGTAAACCTACTTTGTCGGTAATATAATTATCCAGCTTGATACTCTTCCTGATTTGGTCATCAGAAATAAGATCCGAAACCTCGCACTTAAGATCTTTAGCCATTTTTTGAACAATAGAATATGATTCGGGGTGAACAGCAGAATTATCCAAAGGATTATCAGCACCTGTAATTCTGAGGAAACCGGCAGCCTGCTCATAGGCTTTAGTACCTAATCGCGGAACTTTTTTTCAATTCATTTCTCGAAGAAAACGCACCATTTGCCTTGCGGTATTCAACAATATTTTTAGCTAATTGAGGACCTAAACCTGAAACATAGGTTAGCAAATGCATACTCGAAGTATTCAGATCAACACCCTACTTTATTAACACAGGATTCCACAACCTGATCTAAGGATGATTTTAAACTATTTTGATCCACATCATGCTGATATTGTCCAACACCAATGGATTTTGGATCAATTTTAACCAGTTCAGCCAATGGGTCAATCAATCGGCGACCTATTGAAACAGCTCCTCTTACCGTAACATCATATTCAGGGGAATTCATCTCTGGCCACCTTACTTGCAGAGTAAACAGAAGCCCCGTCCTCACTCACAACAAACACCTGCACATCTCTGCTGTATTTTAAATTACGAATAAACGATTCCGTTTCTCTTGATGCTGTTCCATTACCAATAGCAATGGCTTCAATTCTGTAAGCATCAACCATTGAGCTGATCTTCTTGGCAGCTTGTTTTATTTCCTTTTGAGGAGCATGAGGATAAATATTTTCGTTATGCAACAGGTTCCCCTGTGCATCCAGACAAACAACTTTACAACCAGTTCTATATCCAGGATCAATAGCCAACACACGTTTTTGTCCTAATGGAGAAGACAACAACAACTGACGAAGATTGTTAGAAAAACACTTTTATTGCCTCAGCATCAGCTTTTTCTTTAGACAGGTTCGCAAATTCTGTTTCAATAGAAGGTTTTAACAATCGCTTATTAGCATCCTTTAAAGCCAGCTCCACCTGCTGCGAAGCCCCTGTATTACCTTTTACAAAATATCTTTCCAAACGACGAATAATCTCGTCATCTTCAGGAGTAACACTCACTTTTAAGATCCCCTCTTTTTCTCCTCGCCTGATAGCTAACAATCTGTGACTAGGACATTTTTTCAACGGTTCACTAAACTCAAAATAATCTTTATACTTAATCCCGTCTTCTTCTTTTCCTTTAATTAAGGTTGATGTAATCACGGCGCCACGGTCAAATACAGAACGAACAATATCACGAGCTACACTATTTTCATTAATCCATTCAGCAATAATATCACGAGCACCCTGCAAAGCTTCATCTGCATCAGAAACCTCATCATTTATATAATGAGATGCTTTAGCTTCCACATCACGTTCATACTGCTTCATAAGTATTTTAGCCAAAGGCTCCAAACCTTTTTCTTTTGCCTTAACAGCTCTTGTTTTACGTTTAGGTTTAAATGGCAAATAGATATCTTCGAGCTCAGTAGCATTAAACGTAACATCAATTTTTTCTTTCAACTCACGGGTTAACACCCCCTGCTCTTCCATTGATTTTACAATAGCCTCTTTTCTTTTAATAATATCCTGAAGCTTCTCGTATCTTTCTTTTACTGCAGCTACCTGCACCTCATCCATACTACCAGTTCGCTCCTTACGATAACGACTGATAAATGGCACAGTGGCACCTTCATCAATTAACGTTATTGTATTTTGTACGTTATTTAATTGCAACTGCAACTCTGTGGCAATAATTTGACTAATTTGAACAGACATTGGGTAAATAAATTTTCTATGAGATAAAAAACCGCTCTTAATTACAATATATGAACTAAGAACGGCTTATATTACTTTATAATTTCTTTTTTTTCTTTGGATGGTTATTGTATGATTTCTTTTTATGTTTTTTACTCCCCTTTTTCATTTTCGACTCAGGATTATACTCCGGGGCATCTTCATATTCGGGCGGTAATGGAATTTTATAAATATTTGTTTCAATCAACTTCTCTATTTTATAAAAATCAACCTGATCTTTTTCATTTACAAATGTAATTCCAACCCCTGTTGTTTTTGCCCTGGCAGTTCTGCCAATACGATGAACATAATCTTCTGCATCATTAGGTACATCATAATTTATAACCAGATCAATTAATTCAATATCAATTCCTCTGGCCACAATATCAGTAGCAACCAAAATTTGCACGCTCCTGTTTTTAAATTCTCTAAGCACCTCAATACGTTCATTCTGATCTAAATCAGAATGTATTGCTTTGGCATTAAAATTATTCTTACGCAAAACCTTAACCACATCATTCACTATAGCTTTACGCGAAACAAAAATAATAATACTCTGAAGATCTTTTCCCTTAAGTAAATCCACAATAAGTTGGTTCTTTTGATAATCATGAACCACGTAAGCCGCTTGTAAAATACCCTCTGCAGGCTTTGAAATAGCGATATTAATCTCCTGGGGATTATTTAGCAATTTTTTGGCAAGATCACGTATTTTAGGTGGCATAGTTGCCGAGAACAACAAATTCTGGCGATTTTCTTTAGGTAGAAAACTTTCAATCTGCATGATATCTTCATTAAAGCCCATATCAAGCATTCGGTCAGCTTCATCTAAAATAAAATGCTTTATTGAAGAAAAATCAACATAACCCATATTTAAATGTTGAATCATCCTGCCCGGAGTGGCTACAATGATATCAGCACCTTTGGTTAATGCTTTTTTTTGCTGATCCCACAAATCTTTATCATTGCCTCCAAAAACAGCCAGGGAAGTCACTGACAAAAAATAACTAAATCCTTCTATCTGTTGATCAATTTGCAATGCTAACTCCCTTGTTGGCACAAGAATTAAAGCAGAAGTGCTTGTTTGATTTTCTTTAACCAAATGATCTAATACCGGAAGTAAGTAAGCAGCAGTTTTTCCGGTACCTGTTTGTGCACAGGCAATTAAATCGGCTCCTGATTTAATAACCGGAATGGTTTGCGCCTGAACCGGAGTTGCGGTTTCAAATCGCATGGCATCCAAACCATCCATCACTTCAGGAGTAAATCCAAATTCATTAAATTTCATAAATTCTTATTTAAACAAGGTGTATGAGACATTCTATTTTCAATCTTCAGTTCCCAATTCCCGGTCTTCAGTCGAAGTCGAAAGTACCAAGTTAAAAGTAATATACCAATAAACCGATAGACTAATTCATGAATGAAGGTAATTCATTCATTTCAACACTTTTTCGAAAAAAATATTACTACAAGCAGTAAATCACCTTTTAACCGTTAACCTTGCCCATCCTTTATCCTTTTTTTATCAGATATTCACTGCCTGTTGCAGACTGTAACCTATTAAACTGCTAACTGCCCGCCGTGTACATTAAGGCGTATTATTCAACATACAATACCAATCCTTTCAAGTACTCTCCTTCCGGATGATAAATATTTACGGGGTGATCAGCTGGTTGCGTTAGTTGATTCAATATTCTTACATTTCTTCCTGACCTTGCTGCTGCAGAAAAAATTGTTTTTCTAAAAACATCCTTGCTTACAACCTGGGAACATGAGAAGGTAAAAATGATACCTCCGGGTTTAATTTGCTCAAATGCTTTAGCATTTAATCTTTTATATCCCTGAAGTGCGTTGTTTAATACATTATTATGTTTTGCAAATGCCGGTGGGTCGAGGATAATCAAATCATATTTATCTTTGATATCATCAAGATATTTGAAAGCATCAACAGCAAATGCATCATGACGCTCATCGCCGGGATAATTCAATTCAACATTTTCTTTAGTAAGCTCAATAGCTCGTTCAGAACTATCAACAGAATGAACCAATTTTGCTCCACCTCTCATCGCATAAAAAGAAAATCCCCCCGTATAACAAAACATATTTAACACTGATTTTCCTTTACTATACTTTTCTAATAAAGCCCTATTATCTCTTTGGTCAACAAAAAATCCTGTTTTTTGACCTTTTTCCCAGTCCACTCTAAACTTTAAGCCATTTTCTAAAGCAATACGAGTTTCTGATTTACCAAAAGTATAACCATTTTCAGGATTTACATTTGCTTTATAAGGAATAGTACCTTCTGATTTATTATAGATTGCATTTAGCTGATCTCCAAAGATCCTTTTTAATATTTCATCAATCGTATTCTTAATCAGATACATTCCAACTGAATGCATCTGAACAACAGCCGTATCATCATACATATCAATAATTAATCCCGGCATATTATCACCCTCTGCATGAACCAATCGATAAGCATTTGTTGTTTCATCAGAAACCAATCCCTGATCAACTCTTAATTGGTAAGCTTTTCTGATTTTCTCTTCCCAGAACTGATCATTTATTTCAAGCTCTGTAAACGATACAATACGAATAGCTATTGAACCAATCTGATAATGACCTAGTCCTAAAAACTCATCTTTATTATCATATACCGATACAATATCTCCTTCTGCAGGTTCTCCATAAATTTTCTTTATAGCACCACTAAACACCCAGGGGTGAAATCTGCGTAAGGATTGATCTTTACCAGATTTTAAAACAACTTTTATATATGACATGAATTATTATTGTAATTTATTATTCTGAAAAATGTTATTAAGACTGTTCCAGCTCTACATCAATAACTTTGCTGGAATCTAATACTGAAAGTTTTTTATATATTTCAAGCGCTACCCAGGAATCCGTAGCAGCATAAGTCATTTGAGCACCAGACAATATATCTGCTTCCCAATTGGATAACCTTTGCCTTTTTGAAACACGGAAATTTAATAAAATACCGGCTAATTTTTTAAGCGAAAAATCCTTTAATCCTTTCTCTACAGCAAGTTTTTGTAATTCGATAAACCCTTCGGGTTTAAACGGAATCAACTTTTGCAAGCCTCTTAAATCATCACGAATACCAACACCTACTTTTATCACGGATTTGTTCTCTAAAAATTTCTTGAACTCATCCGTTACCCCGGTTTTGTTAAGTCTTATCAAATAGGTTGATCTTTGAGTTGAAAGTTGAAAAAGCGAGATAGAATTTGATACCCCTTTTTTAAATGACGGTCTGGTTTCAGTATCAAAACCCACTACAGTTTCTCCTTTAATTTCCTGCATCACCTGTGCAATTCCGTCAGAGTGTTCTACCAATACAATCTCACCATCAAAATGCTGTAAAGGCAATTCATTTAATACTTCGTTACTAATTGTATTTATAACCAAAACTCTAATTTTTAATTATCCTCATCATTCCACTGCTCCTGAAAACGGTTGAACCAGCTATTATCCCCTCTAGATTCTCCATCTTCTGCGTTCCCATAAAAATCATCATCCAAATCCTTTCCACTATATAAAACATTATGACAGGCCCTTAATACATTTACTAATTTTTGTCCCCAAATCATTTCAAAGGCATTAACAACTTCTACCAAGGCATCATTCATAATGTCGGTTACTCCTATCCTGTAGGCAAACAAAAAATCCTTTATATCCTGATAAATATCTGTAAGATTTTCAGAAATACTACTTGCTACATCTCTTTGGTCAATATCATTATCCTGAACAAATACTTCAAGAAAATCATCATGCTGACCTAAGACATTTAACAGAGTATGCTGAATTCGAATATAATCTTCCTCTCTTACTGTTTTTTCAATATTTTCTTCTAAAACAAATTCTATTTTAGGCAAAACCACAGCTTTAATATATAACAATGGTAAAATCCGAACCATGATTGTAAGAAATTCCTTTGACGACATTTCTAAGGAATTTTCTAACTGATTACAATACTCGTTTCCCACAGTAACAAATTCCAAAACATTTTTCGAAAAAACAATATGATCTAAGCCTTCTTCTTTCATTTATACTAAGAGTGACTAAATTTTAAATAATGTGCAAAACTAATAATTTTAATAGCTAAATACTAATGAGCAGTAAACAAACATTAAATTCTAACGAGCAAGCCACTTATCATTATCATTTAAATAGATAACCTGATTGTCGGCCATCCAGTTAAAGACTTCAATCCACTCCTTTTGGCCAGCCTTCATTTCCTGCTCTAATTGTGATAAATCCATAGGTTTTTTCAACAATTCACTAATCTTACCTTCATATTTATTTGCTATTTCCGAATCGATACCTCTTTTCTTTTTTTCGATACAAACATCACACACCCCACAATTCTTTGAATTTTTTTGACCAAAATAACCTAGCAAAAACTTACTTCTGCAAACATGAGTATATTCACAATAATCAATGATTGATGAAACCCGGTATTCTAAATCTTTTTTACGGTCTTTGTAAACCTCATCCGCAAGTTTCATGTACCTCACCTCTTCCCTCGACTGAACATATCTTATTATTGGTGTTTTTTTCTGTGGGATATAATGTATTATTTTTAAATGATTTAATTTATTTAAATACTGATACACCAATTGTATATTAACATTTGCCCTCTTAGCTAAGAGTTGTTCATTGACAGCTACGTATTCGGTAAAAAATCCGGTATATGAACGCAGTAACAACTTTATAAAACCATCAAATTTTTCATTTTCAACCTGAAACCGATATAAATCCATTTTCTGTGCCAGAAAATGAACCCGCGAAGGCATATTAACTTCTTCTTCATACTCAATATACCCAGCACGCTGCAATATCTTTAAACTATTAAAAACCGTAAGCAAATTAAAATGATATGCCGAACAAAAAGCCACGATATCAAAGTCGTAAAGTAAATCACAACCATGACCAGAAGCTATCTGAAAGAAATTACCCAAGGCATCATAAACTCTAAAAACAACTTCTTTTTCAGGAAAAGAAACAGTTACATTTTTCTTTAGCCGGATTTTATCGGCCGAAGACCAAAGCAATACCGCGTAAGCCTTTTTACCATCGCGCCCGGCTCTTCCTGCCTCCTGAAAATAAGCTTCTATTGAATCCGGAGCATCCATGTGAACCACCAAACGAACATCTGGCTTATCAATACCCATACCAAATGCATTGGTACATACGATCACCTGTACCTTATCCTCCATCCAGTCCTTCTGTCTTTGATCTTTAGATTCCTGAGTTAAGCCGGCATGATAATTATGAGCTGTGATTCCATTTTCTCTTAACCAAATGGTATATTCTTTGGTTTTTTTTCGATTTCTGACAAAAACGACTGTACAACCATTTACAGACTTTACAATCTTAACTAGTTGATTTAATTTATCCTCAGTTTCTCTGACAATGTAGGCCAGATTCTCTCTTTCGAACCCTTTTTGAACTATATTTTTTTGTTGAAACAACAAACGCTCTTGAATATCCTCGACTGTTTTAGGAGTTGCAGTAGCGGTCAGTGCCAAAACAGGAACACCAGGCAACTCTTCTCTAAGCTCAGCTATTTTCAAGTAAGAAGGACGAAAATCATAACCCCATTGACTAATACAATGTGCCTCATCCACAACAATCATACTTACTTTAAAATGAACCAACTTTTCGAGGAATAATGGAGTAGATAGTCTTTCAGGAGACAGGTACAAGAACTTATAATCGCCAAAAATACAGTTGTCGTAAGCAATATTTATTTCTTCTTTTGACAATCCGGAATAAACAGCAACAGCTTTAATCCCTCTTTTTTTCAAATTGACTACCTGGTCTTTCATAAGTGCAACCAAAGGCGTTACAACCAAGCAAACCCCTTCTTTAACCATTGCCGGCACCTGGAAAGTAATTGATTTACCACCTCCTGTTGGCAGCAAACCTAAGGTATCCTTACCTTCACCTATAGATTGTACAATCTGATCCTGCATGGCTCTAAAGCCATCAAATCCCCAATATTGCTGTAAAACTTTAAGGTATTGATTCATATTTACAAAAACAGATACGCATTGATTAGAACGTGAAGATAATTCTTTTAAATAAAAATCAGATGTAAAAAATATGAGACTTTAACTGCGGGATATGAGTTCAAATTAGGAGCCAGGAGAATATTAAAGAACAAACGCTGGCGAATTTGTAATCCGTGCTCATGAATTGCCTAGCCTGATGTATTCATAAATTTTCGTTATGAGAGCATCAAAAGCAAAGAGAAAAAGTGAAGTGGAGATTTTCAGTTTGCAGGAATAGTGAACTATTTTGAAAGCTTAAAATCAAGCATTTGCTTTTTATCAAAGGTTTTAAGGCTTGCAATAGAATAATTTATGAATAGTTCAGGCTAGAAAAAACTTCGTTCCTCTCCGCAAGGAAAGGAAGCCATAAACGTTCATTGCATATTTTTAAGTCTCCAAGTATTTTTCCTGTGCATTTATCAAGTTTTTATTTCTGTAATTATAGATTTTTGTAATTATGCACTCACCCAGAACTTATTTAAAAAAATCTGCCTTATGCCTGATATCTTATATCCAACGGCATATTGCAACAACAATTAACACATATAAACATTACATCTTAATTCTGAATTTTAATTACTGATTAAAAAAATACACTTATGTACAATATTATATACGTTTTACTAAACACCTATTTCTACACGTAACCTATTTATAGATGTAACATTTTTGACATAAAACTTGTATAAATAATTAATTAAAATTTAAAGTAACCGGATTCATTATTATAATTAAACCATTTATTTAATAGAATTTTAGTTAAGCTTTATATATTTGCAAGTGCTATAAAAAATACCCGGGACAATATTTTTTTACGCAATCCAACATACCATTATGAGAAATAGAACCTACTACATATTTACACAGTTAATAATATGCCTCTCGCTTTTAATTAACATAAACATTAACGCTCAAACTTTTGAAGAAACACAAAAAATTGTTGCTTCAGATAGATTGACTTACGATAACTTTGGTAGTTCTGTGTCCATATTCGAAAACACAACAATAGTAGGTGCACCTCAAAAAGCCCTGAAGCTTTCAGATAATGAATATATATTCTATGCCGGAGCTGCATACATTTACGAAATAGATGAAGAAGAAAATTGGGTTGAAAAGCAAATACTCATTCCTTCAATTCAAAGTATGGGTTCTAATTTTGGACAGGCCGTTGACATATTTAACAACTACGCTATAATTGGGAGCAACGAAGATATTGACGATAGTGAAAATGTGGGAGCCGCATATATTTTTGAAAAAAACGAATTGGGGGAATGGGAAGAAAAAGCAAGGTTAGTAGCTTCAGACAAAAATGCGGATGATAATTTTGCTTCATCCGTTTGCATTAATGATACATTTGCATTTATTGGAGTCCCTGATAAACAAATAAGCGATAAAACAAATGCCGGTGCTGTTTACATCTTCAAAAAAGACATCAATAATAACTGGGTTGAATATCAAAAATTAACCGCATCAGACGCAAACACAAATGACAATTTTGGCAATTCAGTTTCTTTAGATGATAATTCTGTATTAATAGGAGCCAAAGGTGTTGACAATAATACCGGTGCTGCATATTTCTTCTCTTTCAACAGCAACACTGATTTATGGGAAGAAAAACAAAAGGTCATGGCATCAGACAAAAACAGTAATGACTCATTTGGTTTTTCAGTATCCATATCTGAAAGCAATGCTATTATTGGAGCAAACAATGAAGATGAAGATATTTCTGGAGAAAACACTCTTACTCAAGCAGGATCTGTATATTTTTTTCATCTCGAAAATAACAACCTATGGGAAGAATCACAAAAAATTGTGGCAAACGACAGAGGTTCGGAGGATTATTTCGGTTCTTCTGTTTCATTATTTCAGGACTATGCTGTAGTAGGAGCCCAAAATGAAGATGAGGATATAACAGGAAACACTACTATAGAAAACTCCGGTTCAGCTTATTATTATAAACTAAATTCAGAAAATATATGGTCACAAATTCAGAAAATAAAAGCTTCGGATTTAGATGCCAGTGATATCTTTGGATGTTCAGTTGATATTTTTGGCAACAAGCTAATTATTGGTGCTTTAAATGAAAGCCACGATGCGTCGGGAGGTAATTCTTATTCAAAGGCGGGCTCCTGCTACCTTTTTAATCTGTCTAATAATTATTTAATTAAATCAACAGCAGGAACAGGAGGAAAAATTTCTCCATCCGGTTACAACGTAATTCAAGACGGGGATTACATTACATTCAATATTACTCCAGAGGATAACTATAGTATCAGCGACATTTTGATTGATAATACAAGTATTGGAACAATTCAATCATCTATTACTATTACACCCACATCTGACAAAACTATCGAAGCAATATTTGATATAAATACATCAATCACAGATCCAACTCTCACAAACGATGTTATTTTATATCCAAACCCGGCTAAAGACCAAATAACTATTACATCGAACACTTTATCAACACTTAAAAATCATTTTGTATATATCATAGATTCTTTTGGACACGTTGTAAAATCAGATTATCTAAATTTTCATAGTTCAAAAACTATTACCATAAGCGAATTACCTCCCGGCACTTATTTTTGCAAAATAAAAGACTGTAAGGCTGTAAAATTCACAAAAAAATAAAGCACACATCCTAAATCATTATAATATCACACCACAAAAACCACTAATATGCCAAACAAAAAAATATTTCTAACGATAATTATCTCTATTATTTCAGCTTTTTCATTAAAAGCTCAAGTTGATACTGAGTTTTGGTTTGTTGTTCCTGCAGCAATTCAAGCTCATGGTGATGCACCTATTGCCTTTAGAGTAACAGCATTGGATAAACCTGCTACTGTTACACTTTCTATGCCGGCTAATACAGGCTTTACAACCAAAACACTAGAGTTAAAAGCTTATGAACAGGGGAAGTTTGAATATACAAGTGAAAATGATGTAAATGCTATAGAAAATCAACCTGCAGATAATATAAATAAAAAAGGTATATTAATTACCTCTGATAATGATGTCACCGTATATTATGAAGTTGCAAATAGCAAAAACCCGGATAAGTTTACTTTAAAAGGGAACAATGCACTGGGCACAAGTTTTTTTGCATCATCACAAACTGATTATGCCAATAAAGAGTATTATTACGATCCTTTACCTTATGAAAAAATAGATATTGTTGCTACAGAAGATGGAACTTCAATTGAAATCACACCTACCGCTGATATTATTGGTCATAACAAAAACATTAGCTACTCCATTAGCTTAAACAGGGGAGAAACATACTGCATTCAGGTTCCTACGGATAGCATTAAAGCATCATACACTCTTTCAGGAACCTATATCAAGTCAAATAAAAATATTGCTGTTACCATATCTGACGATTCAGTAACTGACGAATATGGTGGCTCCTGGGATTTAATCGGAGATCAAACAATACCGATTTCTGTTGCCGGCACCGAATATATTGCCATGTTTTCCGGAGCTCCTCAGGAAAACGAAGATGCTATATTACCAATACAAAAAGTATACATTTTAGCAACAGAAGATAATACAACTGTAACTATAGACAAACAAGATTCAAGTACAGGTAGTTTTGATTTACAAAAAGGCGAAAGCCTGTCCGTAGATATACCGGAAAATAAATCATCCACAATAAAATCAACAGCACTACACATTAAATCAACAGCACCTGTATATGCATATCAATTATCAGGTCTTGTTGGTAGCTCTAATGAATTAGGAAGTGCCATTCTTCCTCCTATTAAATGTACCGGTTCATCTTCTGTTACATTTACCAGAGTACTTTATTCCCGATTTTTCATTCAAGTACTCACTCAATATAAAAACATAAAACACTTTTCTTTTAATGGATCCGGATTAGATCTTAGTAATGCAAACTGGTTAAAAGTACCAAACACCGGTAATGATAAAGATGATGACACCTGGTATTTTATAAACAAACGTATTGATGGATTAGCAGTGGGAACTCCATATACCATTTCTAACTCTCATGGTCTTTTTCATTTAAGTGTATTTGATGAAAATTCAGGGAGTGCAAGTTTTGGATATTTCTCAGCATTTAACAGTTTAAAAATTGATGGCCCAGTTGAAGAGTGCCAGGGGGAGGTTATTACTTTAAAAGCAAATGAATCTCTAAGTACGTATAATTGGTTTAGCAAAAAAACTAAAGACCAGATTTTATCAACAGACCCTTTACTTGAAGTAACAGAATCCGGATTATATTGGGTTGTTGCAACACGAATGATAAATTCTGATGAAGGATGTGAATTAACAGACAGTATTGAAGTTGAATTCAATATACCTGAATTTGATTTAGGTGATGATGTTGAAGTATGTTATAATGATTCATATGTAGTTACACCAACCATTGACGAAGGAACTTTTTACTGGTATGATGAATCAACTGACCAAACATACACCTACACTTCAACAACTGATGGAACAGAAGAGATCTGGCTACAAATTACCGACAAATATGGTTGTAGTGCCAAAGACACCATTAAAATAACAACTCTTCCCAAAGTACCTATTGACCTGAACATTGATATTACTTCACAAAATAGTATTTGTGCAGGAAGTAAAATTTATAACAGCACAACATTAGATCAATACGAATGGAGATATGGTGATAAAAATTCAGCTATAATCAGCTCCGATCCATATATTTATGCTGATCAATCCGGATGGTATTATTTATCTGCTTCTTTAGATGGATGTTCTTCTATTGATAGCATTGAAGTTTCATTAACACCAATACCTTCTTACGATATAACTGATGAACTTTTATGTCATGACGAAACTTATTATTCACCCTTAAATAGTAATACATCATATAGTTATAGTTGGAAGTCGGTTATTTCAGGAATCAACTCCAATGCTTCTCAAATATCCATTAATCAAAGTGACAGCATCTATGTTGTTGTTACAGATAACACAACAGGATGTATTTCAAAAGACAGTGCTTTAATTAGTTTTAGAGAAGAAACCACTACTCTACCTAAAACTGTTTCAACCTGTGCCTTTAACGATGTCAGTTTAAAAGCTGATGATAAAATAATTAGCAACTACTCATGGACTTTTAACAATTTAGTATTAACAGAAACAGGGCAGACTTTAACCCTATCAAAAATTTTAAAATCACAGGAGGGAGATTATACTGTTACCGGTTTAGACAACAACGGATGTAGTATAAAGCAAGTATTTACATTAAAAGTTATATTAGGAGACCCAATAGATTTAGGTAACGACCAAAGTATTTGTGCCGGAGAATCTACCACTTTAAACATTGGATCAGCTTCGGCTTCCGCATTCAAATGGTACGACCAGAATCCCATTACAAACACAGGTTTAACGCCTATTGCTACAAGTGTTAACTACACGGTAAATACACAAGGAAAATACTACGTGTTAACCACCCACTCTAACGGTTGCAACAGTATAGATTCCATTAACATAACTGTTAACAGCCTACCTGTCATTAACCTTCCTGATAACATTGAAGAATGCCAGGGAGAAACAGAAACTTACGATGCAGGAAGTGGTTTTACAGACTATCTGTGGCAGGATGGTTCAACCAACCAAACTTATACAGCTGCAGCACCTCAGAATATTTCAGTAACCATTACTGATCAAAACGGGTGTTCAAACAGTGATAACAGCACTTACACCTGGAAAGAAGTAAATATCCTTTTAAAAGACACAACTACATCGTGTCCATCTATGCCTTACATAATAGAAACTAATGGAAATATTTCAAATGTTTCATGGTTTTTTAGTGATGGAAACTCTACCATTAATTTAAATAATAATTCAAACACTTATCTAATAAATAGTGTTTCACTTTCTGATGCCGGAATATATATAATTAAAGCAGATCAAGCCGAATGCAATCAAATTACAGACACAATAAACCTTTATGTAGTGGATGTTGGTTCTATAAATCTTGGTCCTGACAAAACAATATGCAATGGCGATGCAATACAACTTAATGCCAATGATGGTTTTGATAGCTATCAATGGACATTAACAAATGGTGTAAACGCAGGTGTTAAATCTACAAACCAATCCATACTTGCAGGCCAATACACAGATGCCACCCTGGCAAATGAAGAGTGGGAAGTATTTGCTGTGCACTCAAGTGGCTGTTCTCTTACTGATGACATAGTTGTTCATAAAGTTGATCCTCCTGTTATTACACTCACCGATCATATCGAACCTTGTCCTTCAGCAATTATAAATCTGAACGACCTAATCGACTTTAACAATACAAGCTCAAATTCGAACAATCCATTTTTTGCAGATGAAATAAATTACTTTTGGAATAATAGCTCCACTTCAACATCAGACCCCGAGACTATACAAATCAATGAATCGGGTACATACAACTTAACTATTTCAAATACAAACACCGACCCTTATAATCCAGGCAATTCTTTTCATTGTTATACAAAAACAGAAGTTGAAGTTGATTATAAAGATGAATTTGTTGTACCCGGCTTAACAGATCAATATATTTGCCAGGGTGATGTTACTAATTTGATAGCTCCCGATGAAGTTAAAAACTACAATGAGCTACAAAATTACCAATGGGTTAGATTAGATAATGAGAAAAACATTGCAGAATCTAACACTTTAAATTCTGATTGGCTTAATATCAATACACCTTCGTATTATGCATTAAATGTTACTTATACAGATAAATCCTGTCTTGCTTCAGACACGATGATTCTTAGTGAAAAAGAAAACCCTGATTTAAGTATTCTTGGAGACAACATAATTTGTCAAGGTCTTTCAACAACTTTTTACGCCAATAGCTCATCTTATTTAAACTATTTATGGTCTACCGGTTCAACCTCTGATACAATAACTGTTAGCGCAGCAGGTTCATATCAATTAACTGTTGAAGGCACAAACAACTGTACTTCAACCGAATCAATTGACTTAACGGTAAATGATACGCCTATTATTAATTTACATAACAACTCTGTTTCTATTTGCGAAGGATCTTCTGATGATATAACTGTAGAATCGGTTAAATATCCTGACAACTCTGATGCTGTTAATCCAAACTATTTATGGAGCAACTGGAGTACTAACAGTTACATATCAGTTACAGAACCAGGAAACTATTCGGTGAAAGTTACTGACCAAAATGGTTGTTCAAGCGAGGCTGAGGCTGAAGTAATAAAATATCCACACACTCAAATTGACCTTTCTTCAATAGCAACAACAGGATGTAGCAATGAAGGTGTTTTATTAGAATGTCCTTTTACTGTTGGAACCGACATCAACAGCTTCCAATGGAACAAAAGTGGCAGCACATCAGGAAACCCGGCAGCAGATACCAACTGGACAGTTTATGAATCGGGAACATATGTATTAACTATTATTGACAACAACCTATGCGAAGAATCAGATTCTGTTACAATTACAATATACGAATCTCCTGTTATCGATTTAGGTTCAGATAAAAATTTATGTGTTGGAACAACATTATCCATTCCATCACCCGAAAATTACAACTCTTACATATGGAGCAATGGTTCAACAGAATCATCAATCACCATAGAAGAAGCAAGCAATCCGGTCAATTACAGTGTTACTGTTTACAACGAAAATGGTTGTTTTGCAACTGACGACATAAACATCACTCCTGTTGCTCTACCGGTTGTAACATTAAACGAACCAGCTACAACTTGTCCTGGTATTGAAGTTGAATTAACACCCCAAATCGCTAACAAACCAGCCTCTTACTCAATTTGGTGGTCTAATAATTCAAACAGCGAATCGATTACTGTTGGAGAAGGAAAATATATTGTATCAGTAACTGATAATGAAAATGGGTGCTCCGGATCTGACACAACAACTGTAAGATGGTTCGATGCGCCTAAAGTTTCTCTTGGAGCTGATACTTTAATTTGTCCTTTAGTTGAAATTATTCCTATTTCACCTTTAGAAGGAGATATATACAAAAATTACTTATGGCATAATAATCTTACCAGTTACGAAATAAATGGCGATGTTGGATATATCAATACCGTTTATGTAACAGACAATAATAATTGTACAACTTTTGATCAGCAAAAAATTCAGTATATGCAGATAGAAGATACCACGTATTCTTTTTCTATTTGCGAAAAGGATACTACAATATCCTTACTGGATTTAGATCCTGATTCAGAAAACCATACAGGAGAGTATTTGTGGTTAAACGATAATTCTACTTACGAGTACAAAACATTTATTGAAGCAGATACCTGCATTGTTAACATTGGAATCACATTAGATAATAACCAAACAACCTGTTACTATAAACAAGACACCGTGGTAATGAGTTATTATCCGCTTCCTCAAATTGAAACCCTCGACACAACTATTTATTGTCAGGTAACATTAAAAATGGATATGGAAAATTCTCCTTATCAATATAGTCTTGACAGTTTAAACTGGCAATACGAAAACACTTTTACCGAATTAACAGAAGGTGATTATACAGTCTATATCATTGACAATAATGGCTGTGTAAATTCTCAGACATTCAGTATATCTGAAGATGTAGAGATAGATATACCAGGTTTCTTTACCCCTAATAACGACGGCTATAATGACACCTGGGAAATAAGTGGAATTGAAAAACTACCCAATTCTGTAATCAGAATATATGACAGATATGGTAAGCTTCTTATTTTATATAGCGCCTCTGATCCTGGTTGGGATGGAACCTATCAAAACAAACAAATGCCATCGACGGATTATTGGTATGTTGTAGAATTATTACCAATTAAAAAATTACTTAAAGGACACTTTACTTTAAAACGATAACTGAATATCAAAAAATGAACAGATATATATTTATTGCTTTAGTAATTTGTGGCTGCCAGTCTGTTTTTGGACAAGAGCACTTCATTACTAACCTATACGTTTACGACCAGTTTTTAATGAACCCGGCTACTGCAGGAGGGGATAAAAGCTGCAATCAACTCAATGCCTATTACCAAAAACAATGGTTTGGAATGGACGATTCCCCGTCGACTCAAGTATTCAGCTATCAATTTGGCATAAACAACCAACTTGGATCAGGAACGTATATTTTTAACGACAAAAATGGATATACGAGTCAAATTGGGTTACAGCAATCATTTTCATATGAAATTAAACTACTGGATAATCGCCGCAGAAGATCATCTTTTCAGTTTGGATTATCTCTCAACGTTGAACAATCAAAGATAGACCAAACAAGTTTTATTAGTGACGGAGAGTACTTTGACCCAATAATTACCGGAGGAACGGAAAGCGGATGGGGAGTTAATGCAAATACCGGTTTTTTAATTAAATACAACAACCACCATTTGGGAATGGCATTTACAAACCTACTGCCTCAAAACAACCCTCTATACGAAAACACCTACACCAATAAACTTTATACTGATATGCATATTCATTTAGGAACATGGTTTAAACTTTCATCAAGAGATGTATTTCTTTTTCCTGAATTAATGTATCGTAAAAACAAACTGGCAGATTCGAGATTTGATGTAAATTTAAAAATAAAGATGCCTACCTATAACCACAATCTGGCTTATTGGACAATATTATGCTACCGCAGAAGTATGGATCATAACTATGGAAGAGACCTGTCTTCAAGTATAACTGCAGGAATCAACTACAGCAGATTCAGTTTTGGTGCTGAATATCAAATTAGCTGGTCTGGCTCACAAAGCTACTATGGTAACGGAGTTCAATTAGTTCTGGGGTACAGATTTAATTGTAACAACTTTAAAAAAGGAGCTGTTCCTTGCAGTTTTCAAGATGTAATCTATGAAGGATTTGAAAAAAGATAATCAAACATAATTTTATTATATAATACAAAATTTTATTTTTGCTAATAATAATTCTATTTCATTCATTATCTAAACAATGAAAAAAAATAAGAGTCTTTATGTTTTCTTTTTTGGCACAATACTTTTTTATTTAAATATGTCATTTAAAAATTACGATCATAAAACAACCTCGGTATATGTTTATGACGATTATGCTGCTGTGAATTTAAATAAAGAAGAAAAAATAAATATTATAGCAAATGATTATGGTTTTTCTGATGGTATAAGCTCTTTAAAAATAGTAGTGCAGCCAACCAATGGCACTCTTACCATAAATAGTGATTATTCTGTAAATTATATTCCTGATACTAATTATGTAGGTGAAGATATTTTTAAATATGAAATTTGTAATACATCCGGACAATGTGGAATAGGAAAAGTAGACATTGATGTTTTATATAAAGATTATATTCCCTTTGCAATTAACGACACAATAACAAGCTATTGGTCAAAAGAAAAAATTTTTAATTGCTGTGATAATGATAGTAACCTTTTAAATCTTCCCATACAATTAAATATCGAAATACCTGCTCAAAAAGGAGAATGCAATCTTTATAACGACACATCCATATTATATTTTCCCGGGAAAGGGTATTCAGGAAGAGATTCAATACAATACTCAGTAACAGATGAAGATGGCGATATTAGTTACGCCTGGATATTGATCAACTTACTAGACAATGGATCTACTGATAAAATATTCATACCTAATGGTTTTTCACCCAACGGAGATGCCATAAACGACTATTTTCAGGTTCCTGATTTTGAAAATGCCTCAGAGGTAAAACTTACCATTTTTACACAATGGGGAGACATTGTATACCAAAACACAGACTATAAAAACAATTGGGATGGTATTGCAAACAAGGGCTCCAACAAAGGAAGCAAAGTAAAAGTTGGAACTTATTATTATAGATTTATAGTTAAAGATTTACAACTGGATCAAACAGGCTATGTATATATAAATTATTAATCCAAAAACCTTAAAACAACTTGAGAATCTGTCGACATATATTATTCTTCATTATTTTCTTTCTGCTCATTAGCCACTCCTATGCTCAATGGGATGCATCTTTTTCACAATACATGAATAATCAATTATGTATAAATCCCGCCTATACTGGTGTCAGAAACACAATATCGACAAGTCTCAACGCTAAAAAACAATGGATAGGAGTAGATGGCTCCCCTACAACCTATATGCTAGGAATAAATGCACCAATTAACAAAACCTATAGTGCAATTGGAGGTTATATTTCGAGTTACCAGGTTGGTCCGGTAAATAATTATAATTTATATTTATCATATGCTCATCTTTTAAAATTAGGCGACTACCTTCATCTTTCGCTAGGTTTAAATGCAGGAGCTGTATATCAAAACATCTCTCTATCAAAAATAAACGTGGTAAGCTCCTACGACCCATTATTCCAGGCAGATATTTCAAATGAAATCAATGCCGATTTTGGAGTTGGAGGCTTTTTATATTCACCCACCTATTACATCGGGCTCTCAATACCACATCTTATTCAAACCAATTTCTCGGCATATGAGGATATAGCATCGCCAAAATACAAAAGAAGTATCTATCTTTCTTCCGGATTAATGGTACAATTAAATAAAAAACTTGCCATAAATCCCTCTATATTATATAAAATCAACGAAGATTCTGATATGAATTTAGATTTAAATACCCTTCTGGATATTAACAATAAGTTTAGTGTTGGTTTTTCTTATAGAATAAAACATACCATATCTTTTATAACAAATATTCAAATCTCTAAACAAATGATGGTTGGATACTCATATGACATGAACAAAAGTAATAGTAGCATAGGAAAAAACAGCCATGAAATTTGTATCTGCTTTGATAGTTATAAATACAGCCGGAAAAATAAAAAACGAGGATTTAAAAGAAAAAAGAAAAAGCAAAAAGAAGTTGAAGAAGACGATAGCATGAAATCAATCCGGCATTTTTAAACCAGTAAAATAACTATACATTGTTGCAACAAAAGTGCATAATGCCATAAAGGCCGTTCTAAAAAACGAACAGCCTGGGTTAAAATATTACCTGGAGATTACTTGCATCACTTATACTCTGCAAGTATATCTTTAACATCTTCTGGTGCAACTCTACCATATACCTTTTCACCAACAGTTACAACCGGAGCTAAACCACAAGCCCCAACACAACGCAAACTGCTTACCGAGAATTTACCATCAGGTGTTGTTTCTCCTACTTTAACATCTAACAAACGTTTAAATTCATCCAATACTTTTTCGGCACCTCTTACGTAACAAGCAGTTCCCATACAAATAGAAATAGGATGTTCTCCCTTTGGTGTCATTGTAAAAAATGAATAAAAAGTTACTACTCCATAAACATGAGCAACATTAACCTTTAGTTGTTCTGCAACCACTTCTTGTACTTCAGCAGGAAGGTATCCAAAGATTCCCTGAGCTGCGTGCAATACATTAATTAATTCGCCTTTATCGTAATGATACTTTTTACAAACCTCTTTTAATTCCTGAACATTGCTTTCAGCCAATTTTATTTCTGCCATAACTTTTTGCCGTTATAAATTATATCAGTTTTATTCCTTCTTTCATTGATATGATAGATTTCACCAGTAAATTTAATTATTCGTTCATAACTTGTATAATTAAATTGTAACTATTCAGTATAAGGATTAAAGAGATAAGAGCACTTTTCTACTTCATAAAAAATCTTTTCCGCCTCCTCATGATGACCTTCCGCCTTCTCATGATGACTTTCTACCTCCTCATGATGACTTTCCGCCTCCTCATGATGACCTTCCGCCTCCTCATGATGACTTTCTACCTCCTTATGATGACTTTCCGCCTCCTCATGATGACTTTCCGCCTCCTCATGATGACTTTCTACCTCCTCATGATGACTTTCTACCTCCTCATGATGACTTTCTACCTCCTCATGATGACTTTCCGCCTCCTTATGATGACCTTCCGCCTCCTTATGATGACTTTCCGCCTCCTCATGATGACTTTCTACCTCCTCATGATGACTTTCCGCCTCCTCATGATGACTTTCTACCTCCTCATGATGACTTTCCGCCTCCTCATGATGACCTTCCGCCTCCTCATGATGACCTTCCGCCTTCTTATGATGACCTTCCGCCTTCTTATGATGACTTTCCGCCTTCTCATTTTTAGATATGAATGATCAAATGCAAAGCATTTTATATTTATACTTTTGTCTTACGATTGAATAGTTACATTAAATTTACGGATTCAATTCAACTTTCTTTTTCTTATCAAAATAATGCGTATGAAGTAATTTGTGCGACAGTTTACTACAAGGTTCTCCTAAAAATTCATCATATAACTTAACAATGAATGGATTTTCATGTGATTTACGAAGCTCTTTTCCTTCATCTTCTCTATATATAGCAGCAGCTCTTTTCTTTAAAACAGAAGTATCTCCATGATGATAAGGCTGACCTGCACCACCAATACAACCACCAGGACAAGCCATAATTTCAATTGCATGGAATTCTGATCTTCCGGCCCGAACATCTTCTAATAACTTGCGTGCATTACCCAATCCATGGGCAATTCCTATTCGCACAGGCAAACCATCAAAATCGACTGTGGCAGCACGGATTCCTTCAAATCCTCTTAATGAATCAAAATTAACTTTATCCAATGGTTTTTTAGTGAACACCTCGTAGGCAGTCCGCACTGCAGCTTCAATTACGCCTCCTGTATTTGCAAAAATTACTCCAGCTCCTGTTGACTCTCCCATTGGATTATCAAAATCTGCATCAGTTAAATCGTTGAAATTAAGATTAGCTCCTTTAATCATTTGAGCCAGCTCACGAGTTGTAATTGAAATATTTACATCAGGATCGCCATTCACAGCAAACTCAGGTCGACCTGATTCATATTTTTTAGCCAAACAAGGCATTACTGAAACAACAATCATATCTTCGCGCTTCACTCCCATTTGATCAGCCAAATAAGTTTTAGCAATGGCTCCAAACATTTGCTGAGGAGATTTAGCAGTTGATGGCACATCCAATAGATCAGGGAAATTACTTTCAAAGAAATTAACCCAACCGGGACAACATGAAGTTAAAATAGGAAGCTTCACATCCTTATCTCCATCAAGATGCTTCTGAATTCTACCAAGAAGCTCTGTTCCTTCTTCCATAATAGTTAAGTCGGCTGCAAAATCAGTATCAAATACTTTATCAAAACCAATTTTTTTCAATGCAGAAACCATTTTACCTGTCACTAAAGTGCCCGGCTCTAATCCAAACTCCTCACCTAATGCAGCACGCACAGCAGGCGCAGTTTGAACAACCACGGTTTTTGATGTGTCCACAAGGGCTGAAATCACCTTACGGGTATTATCTACTTCAGAAAGAGCACCGGTTGGACAAACTGCAACACACTGACCACAATAAGTGCAGGTTGATTTTTCCAAGTCCATTTCAAAAGCCGGGGCTACAACTGATTCAAAACCGCGATTAATAGCAGAAAGACAGCCTACCGTTTGAACTTCATTACAAACCATCTCACACCTGCGGCACATGATACACTTATCCATATCGCGAATGATAGCAGGCGATTTATCTTCTTTGTAATGAGATTGTTCACCTTCAAACGGAATCTCACGAATTCCAAGATCCTGAGCCATAGTTTGTAAATCGCACTTACCATTTTTAACACAGGTTAAACACTCGGCCGGGTGATCAGAAAGAATCAGTTCCATAACTGTTCTGCGAGCATTAACCACTCTTAATGAGTGAGTATTAATATTCATACCCTCAGAACATTCTGTTTTACATGCAGGCGCAAGATTTCTTCTTCCCTCCACTTCAACCACACAAATACGACATCCACCAGGGTTATTTTCATAACCAACATCGTGTAGTTTCATATGACATAGTGTAGGAATATCAACCCCTACAGACTTTGCCGCTTCTAAAATAGTAGTACCCTGTTCTACGACTACAGATTTGTTATCTATATTTAATTTTACAATATCCATAAATTATTAGTTATGAGTTGAAAGTTTCAAGTTCAAAGTTTATTGAATGCTAATTGCGTTAAACTTACATTTCTCCATACAGGCACCACACTTAATACAAACTGCATGATCAATTATATGAGTCTGTTTCTTTTCTCCTGAAATAGCATCAACCGGACAAACTCTAGAGCATAAAGTACACCCCACACAAGTATCCGGATCAATAACATATTCCATCAAATCTTTACATTGACCTGCCGGACATTTACCATCTTTTACGTGAGCCAGATATTCATTACCAAAGTTATCCATTGTTGACAACACAGGATTTGGAGATGTTTGTCCCAAACCACAAAGCGATGTGTCTTTAATTACATTAGCAAGGTTTCTAAGAATACCTAAATCATCTTGTGTGGCATTTCCTTTAGTTATTTTATCAAGCATTTCATACAAACGCTTGTTTCCAATTCTACAAGGCGCACATTTTCCGCAAGATTCTTCAACAGTGAAGTCTAAATAAAATTTAGCAACAGAAACCATACAATCATCTTCATCCATAACAATCATACCTCCAGATCCCATCATAGAACCGCAAGCCAAAAGATTATCATAATCAATAGGAATATCAAGATGTTTTTCTGTCAAACAACCACCCGAAGGACCGCCAGTCTGAACAGCTTTAAACCTTTTACCATCTTTAATCCCACCACCAATATCAAATATTACTTCTCTTAAGGTGGTACCCATTGGAACCTCAATTAAACCCACGTTATTAATTTTCCCGGCAAGAGCAAACACTTTAGTACCTTTACTTTTTTCTGTTCCAATTGAGTTAAAGTATTCAGCCCCTCTGTTAATGATAACAGGTATATTCGCAAAAGTTTCAACATTATTTACATTAGTTGGTTTTCCTTTATAACCACTTACTGATGGAAATGGAGGTTTAACAGTAGGTTCACCTCTTAAGCCTTCCATAGAGTGAATTAAAGAAGTTTCCTCTCCACAAACAAAGGCACCTGCACCATAACGTAACTCAACGTCAAAATCAAAACCGGTTCCGAAGATATCTTTTCCTAAAACACCCAATGAACGAGCCTGCTCAATAGCAATTTTCAATCTTTCAATTGCAAGAGGGTATTCAGCACGGATATAAATTAATCCATTACTACCTCCAATACAATATCCGCAAATAGCCATAGCTTCCAATACCGAATGAGGATCACCTTCAAGGATAGATCTGTCCATAAATGCTCCCGGATCACCTTCATCAGCATTACATACCACGTATTTTTCGTCTCCTTTAACATTATGCGTAATTTCCCACTTCAATCCAGTTGGGAAACCACCTCCTCCACGACCTCTTAGTCCAGAATTTTTAATAATTTTAATGGCATCCTCCGGAGTCATTTCAGTAAGTACCTTACCTAATGCAGCATATCCGTCACGAGCTACATATTCATCAATATTTTCAGGATTAATAAATCCACAATTACGCAACGCAATACGAATTTGCTTTTTATAAAAACCCATATGCTTTGAATCTGAAATATGTACATTCTTTTCCGGATCGGTATATAACAATCGTTCCACTTTACGACCTTTTACAATATGCTCTGAGATAATCTCTCCAGCATCTTCAGGTCTAACCTGAACATAAAATGTATTATCTGGAACCATTTTAACAATGGGGCCTTTTTCGCAGAATCCAAAACAACCCGTACGAACCACCTGTATTTCATTCTCCAGACTATTTTCAACCACAGCCTGTTTTAAGTTCTCTACTATTTCTTCGCCTTGGGAGGCACGACATCCTGTTCCTCCGCAAACCAATATATGACTATTAAACTTGGTCATGATTCAAAATTAGTTTTTGTTTCATCATTATTTGCTGTTGTATAGTTAACAGGTATAATACCATCAACCAACTCACCCCCTATAATATGCTTAGTGATGATTTCTTCAGCTTTTTTTGTATCCACATGCCCGTATACTACAGGATTATGCCCTGGAATATGAACCTCAATGGTGGGTTCGGAATGACAATATCCCATACAACCAGTTTGAGTTACAACAGCATCAACAGAACGATTATCTAACTCTTCAATCAGATAGTTCATCGTTTCTTTGGCACCCGAAGCAATTCCACAAGTTGCCATTGAAACCTTAATCTGAACTAATTTTTCTGGATGATCACTTTTTTCACGAAGAGTCAACTTGGATTGAAGCTGATCCCTCATTTTTTTTAGATCTTCTAAGGTTTTAACTTTTGCCATTTTGCATTTATTATAGTTTGTAAATAGTTTGCAATTATTTAAAAACATTAGTAATCTACTCCAATCTCAATAAGATTTTCCTCAACCATTTGCTTTAAAAACCTCACTACCCCCGGTTGAGTAATTTCAACTCCATCAAGAATTAACTTAATTTCTCTTGAATCAAACTCAAACTTTTCTTCATCAATTATGTGAGTGTACACAAATTCAACTTCAGGATTGCCAGAGACCATCAGACTAACTGCAGATGGTAAATCGCCCAATGGAGGTCGATCTATATGAGAACGAAGAAAAGAGGCTTCAATCAAAGTTCCTTTCCCTACTTCAGAGCTTATCATCAATTCTCCATCTGACAATTGGGCATTTTGCTGCAAAAGAGGAATACCTAAACCAACCTTTCTGGTTTTGCGTGATGTAAAAAAAGGATCTAGTGCATTTTTTATTGTTTTTTCATCCATTCCACATCCATCATCTTTTATTATCAGCTTTAAATGATCTTCTTTTGTATTTTCAATCACAGATACTTCAATCAACGAAGCTTTAGCTCTCACTGAATTACCAACTATATCAAGTATATGCATTGAGATATCTCGCATGACATCAGAATTTTAAACTTGTGTTTAACACTTTACGCCGTTCTTTATTATCAAGGGCTTTTTTTATTTCATTAAAACTCAATTTTTCAATTAGAAACGTAGAATAGCCTATCCCTATATCCTGGGGCACATGAGCATCTGAATTGGTTACTATTGTATAATCTTTTACCCAAGGATAATTTGCATAAATCTTTGCCAGACTTGCAATTCGGCTTACTTCCACGGCAGAGACTTTTAAATCAGAAGGTACAAATCCAAGTTGACTACCAATACTATACGTGGGTCTATCAACATGAGCCGGGATAAAAATGCCATCCAGAGCATTCACTTTTTGAGCTACCTCCTCTATTGATTGATTTAAACCAACAATTAATAATCGTTCCTCCTCTCCCAGAATATTCCCATCTTTATCTACCCAAACCTGATCTCCAAAAAGTTCAGGCTTATTATGCACAACAGGTAAGTTATCATCAAGATATTTTTGAAAATGATCTAATTTTTCGTCATTTTCAAATAATGCCAAACAATGAACATCTTCTTTCGTGTTTACTTCAGCCCCACATAATACAAAAATACGATGCTGTTTCCCAAGTTCTTTGATGATACGACTTTGCCTGGTACTATTATGGTCTGTAATACCTATAACATCTAATCCTTTTTGCTTAGCCGATTGAATGATATTTTCAGGGCTCATTTCTAAACTTCCACAAGGTGAAAGTACTGTATGTATATGCAAATCAGCCCTAAACTCTTTCATGGATTAACCATTTAACAAATGATATAAAGTCCCTGATGCTTCAAAAGTTTCCATATCCGTACCTAAAATAGGTATTCCCTCTTCATTACTCTGTTCAATGGCAGCCTTTTCTGGTTTGTATCCTTTCACCAAAATAATGGCAGCCACATCTTTTAATGATGCAATAGCCACAATATTTTTATGTGTTTGTAAGGTAATCCACACTTGCCCTTCATCCACATTCCCCATAACATCACTCAGCAAATCTGAAGTATAAGCTCCAGATACTTCACTATCTATACCTTGCTCTCCACAAAAAATCTTAAGGTTCAATTTTTCTATTAAATCACATACCTTCATTTTTTGCTCCTTTTTTTCTACAATCCTTATCTAATCGTTGTTTACCCCAAGTTTTTTCAATGATTCTAGTAGCGTGTTCACTACTTAGCTTTCGGTTTTTTTCCATCATTCTTTGCATAAAAACACAATTGGATAAATTTGCTTTACGCTGAACAATATCTTCAGCTAAAGACTGGCAACTTGGTGAGCCACATGCTCCACAATCAATTCCTGGCAAATAACACATCAAGTTACGAATTCGTTCCATCTTTTTCAATGCTTCAGAAAAATCCTGATCCAATGACAATGCAGGAAGTGGATCTATTTTTGTAATAAATAAATCTTTATTTTGTAATATATCTTTATATCCCTTTAATTCTCTTTTTTCCTGAACCTCATTTTCAAGTTGTTTTGCCCTGATTTTAATACGTTCTACAGTTAAAAATCGGTTTCCTTGCAATAAAGCACCTCCTGCACATCCCTGATCACAGGCTCTTAACTCTAAAAAATCAACTTCCGGAATATCATCATTTTCTAACATTTCAAGGAACTCTATAACATTATGTATTTCATCAACAGAAAGTGTTCTTCCCTGCATATTTTCTGCTTCACCATGAGTAAGACTCCATTTCATTGCCTTGGATGATAAATGAGGTAATACTGGCAGATCCTTTAAAGCATCTTTTCTGTTTGTTATTTTATGATAAAGTTTATTGGAAATATAACTCATATTAATTACTCCATTAATCATGGAGTTCATATTTTGTCCAAAACCTTTAATTGCAGCAATCTTGGCAGCACACGGTGTAATGTAAAAAATCCCAATCTTACCAGATGGAATTCCTTTACGCTCAAACATTTTCCTATAAAAGGCAGCCGTAGCATCAACCGGAGGTTTTACTGAAGCAATATTATCTATAAGAGATGGGAATTTTACCTGAATCAAACGAACTACAGCTGGACAATAAGTTGAGATCAAAGGCTTTTCATCATTTTGTTCTACCTGCTCATTCATCAAATTGTTAATGACATCAACCATATATTCAGCCTGAAAAACATGAGTAAACCCAAGTTCTTTCATTTCACTAAATATTTCCTCTTCTGTAATTTGCGTGGGAAACTGTCCGGTAAATACAGCCGGCACAAGGGCAACCCTGTATTCAAAATCAAATATTTTTTCTAAATCATCTTGTTCAACATAGATGGCATGAACAGGACACACTTTTAAACATTCGCCACAATCAATGCAGCGCTTTTTCAGGATTAATGCTTTACCATCATTAATACGAATTGCATCTGTGGGACACACATTCATACAATGAGTACAACCATAACAAATATCCGTGTCTACCTTTAAAGCATGATATATTTGCTGCTTTTCCATCAATCCCTTTCCTTATAAATAAGTTATCATTTCTACCGTTGTACCTTTATCTACCTGACTGGAAACCTTAAATTTGTCAACATTTTTTTTCATATTAGGCAAGCCCATACCGGCACCAAAACCCATTTCTCTTACCTTAGACGAGGCTGTTGAATAGCCTTCCTGCATAGCTAAATCAATATCCTTAATACCTGGTCCATCATCATCTAAAACAATACTAATATGCTCAGAATTGATTACAACTCTTATTTTCCCTCTGTACGCATGAGCCACAATATTAACTTCTGCTTCATATAAAGCAACTACAATCCTCTTTACAACCTTTGGATTAACATTTAATTGCTTCAAAGTTTTTTTAACTGCACTTGAAGCATTACCAGCTTTTGTAAAATTTCCACCTTCAACTTCGTAAATAAATTCCATTTTTACACTAATAAACGGGATTTAAACCTGCCTGGTATAATTTACCAACTGCATTAAACATTGAGAATTTACATCGGAGTAAAGTCATATTGTGTTCTTGTGCCAGCTTTAGCATCTCGTCGGTTACATTCTTATTTCTAACAAACAGAACACACTGAACATCTGCCATTTCAGCAGTTCGTATTGTTTGCATATTAGCAAGACCAGTTATTAGAACCATCTTATCCGTATCCAGAGTTAAAACATCGCTCATCAAATCACTGGCAAAACCTCGTTCAATATTTGTTTCTATATTTACTTTTCCGCAAACAATGGTTGCATTCAGAACTTTAATAATCTCGCTAATCTTCATTACATCAAATTTTCAATGCTGGAGCGTATTCGATGGAACTCGCATAAAATATTTCTCTTCGTGTGAAAAACATGATATTTCTTGCAGCTACTCATTATTTATCAATAAACTTAATAATTTCAATTAAAGAATTTTTTCAATAATTAAGTACAAAATACAATGTCTGAACTGAAAAAAAAATAGGAAATTGGTTGTATTCGTAATACATAAATAATCTAAATAAAACCTTTTTTAGATTTTTTTAACTTTTAAACTCCTACGTAAAAAAACACAATTCTCAACAAACACAAAAACAACACATTATATTATATTTCAATATTTTACACCAAACAAAACAATTGTTGCAATTCCTTAGATATGCTTCTATCAAATTAAGTATATGTAATTTTAAATCAATATAAATTACATATACTCTAAAGAAACTTCTTTAAGAAATTTCTCTTCAAGCAAGTGAGCTATTCTTTTTACTACAGATCGTCTGATTTCCAATTCAACTGGCAGATTTGGATCCTGGTGTGCCACATTAATCCTTGTTCCATTAATAATATGTATTTTATCGCTCTCCAAAAACATTTTGACCACCTGATATGCAGGCCCTTTTCCTAATGCATCATCCTTTTCAAACTTATCTAAAATTCTAACAACCTTACCTAAGGTTAGAATACCCTCTGTAACTAAATCGATACTTTCCATTTGGGCGGCCGGAGGTAAATCCGGATCCAGCATCTCTAAACTAGCCGAGAATTTTAATCCTAATTCCCTGGAAATAATTTCTGCTGTGGTTCCTCCACTTACAATCTTTTTACCACCAAATTGCTGAACTTTTAACGAAAAATCAGCATCCTTTTCTTCTTCATAAGGAGGCCCTGTAACAAACAAAAGTTTACGTGGCTCTCTAAAATATATAATTCCACAAGATGTATCATCAAGGGGACTACCTCCATCATTTAATGAAGCCATATTAACAATCTTTCTTGTTAATTTAGACGATGAAATAAAAGGAGCATTTTTTACACTCTTCACAACATAGTTTTCAACTTCATCCCGTCCCCATCCAAATGGTAAAATTTTAGAGCCCATACCAGATTGAATAATTCCATCCGACCAAAAAAAAATACGATCTTCCTTACGTGCTTTAAAATGACAGGTATATAGTTTTTTTCCTTTATTCTTTTTGCTTTCTAAAATAATTTCTTCCCATTCTGGATCATATGGACGATGCGTGCGCATTATTAAACACCTGGGGTTATCATATTCTATAATAGTAGTACCCCCATCATCCTCAATATCAATAATTGTAAAAGTTGAATAACTCACCTTTCGAACACTACATACTGGCAGGGTATTCATGATTATTTCAGCAGTTTTTTGAACCTCCTTATGCTCAATAGTAAAATTTACAGCCATTGAAGCAGTAAGAGTGGCCAACACATTTGCTTTTACACCACTACCCATCCCATCAGATAAAACCACAATGGTTCTGCCATCCTCCTTTATGCGTCGGGAGATAAACACATCTCCGCAAATAAATTCGCCCCGGTGGTTATTTTGACTACAATGTATATCTAAATAAAAATCAGGTTCTTTAACTGCTATGACCATCTCCAATTTTTTGAGCTTCAATTATTGAATTTAATACTTTTTCTGTTTTTGAGGCACTTTCACCTAATAAGAATGCAATTTGCTGAACGGTTTGTAAGTTATCATGAATTACCGATCGTGCTCTATTAATAATTTCCTCTTTACGTACTTCAGGAGCTGTTAAATCACGAATAATTCCACCTACTATTTTATTCTTTTTAATTGCAAAAATGGATACGTTTAAAATATTATCTCCAACAGTTATATCCCTGTTTTTTACCTCCTGCCCTGTTTGTAAAACTAAAGAGAACAATTTTCCGAAAGGAAGAAGGTTATTAATATCAGCTCCTTTCAATCCTGGTATTATTTCATTAAGTTGCTTTGCATCCTCCCCCATCATATCCACAAAACTCAAATTAGATTCAATGATATTTAAATTTGAATCTACCATAACCACTCCAGCTCTAAGTTTATTAAGCATTGAAGTCATTATATCTGCGGCTTCCTTTGCTGCTTTACCTTCCTTATGCGCTAATTCTTCGCTTTGACGTAAAGCCTCTTTTGTATTTTTAAGCTTTTCATTTGCCGCATGTACTTTATTAATATAAGTATGAAGACTCTTGATTGAATAAGAATAACACATCTCAAAATTTGTCAATCCCTGACAATAAGCTACTGCAAAATCTTTACAAGAAGGATATCCACATGCTCCACACCCAAGTTGATCTCTGATATCACTCTTACCCATATCATGTAAAACTCTTTGCACTTCTTCTTCTGATGGCTGAGGTAATCGTCTGTCTGTAACCTTAAAGTTTCTGGAAAGATCTAAGTCTTTAAACTCATTCATATCAGCATTCCATTGAACACAATCAATATCTTTTAATCGCTTTTCTACATACCTGACAATATCTGACTGACGGGTAAATTTTTTACCACCCTGAGTCATACCTGGCCCCATAGAACAACCTTCGCAATAATAAAGATCGAGATGCTGTCGTAGATTGCTAACTTCAGCAAACTCCTTTAACGACTGCTTAAAATCATTTCTTCCATCAGCGGAAATAACACTACTACCTAATAAATCCTGTGATAAATCAACTGCCTGCCACAATCCATGACTAATTGGATATAATCCACCTTTTCTACCCACAGGCGGATCGAAATCACTAAACTCCACAGAAGATTCTTCAATTCTGTTTTCAAGAAACATCTCTCGTAACTCTGTAAACGTAATTACTGCATCTATTTTTCCATCTGTATTTACAAAACTCTTTGCATCATCCTTTGCTGAAACACAAGAAGTGATATATACGACTTTAATACCATTCCCGTATCTTTTTCGCATTACTTTAGACATGGCTATAAAAGGAGGTACTATCGGAGCAAGGTTCTCAACTAATTTTGGTCGATACTTTTCAACAAAAGACCTAACTGGCGGACAGTGTGTAGTTAAATAATACTTACCCTGAAAATTTTCAAGGAGCTCCTTATACTTTCGAGCTACCAAATCAACACCAAAAGCGACTTCCCCAACCAGATTAAAACCCAAAGCCCTTAACATAGCTACAAACTTTCTATAATCAGAAATATCAGTAAACTCTCCGGATAAAGCAGGGTCGCATATTGCGGCAACCGTTGAATCTTCACTTAATATTTTTTCTGTAACACTTTTTTCATTTCTATATACGATAGCATTTTGAGCACAAACAACAACACAATTACCACAGCCTATACATTTGTTGTTAATAATGTTGGCATATTTATTTGCTATTTTAATAGCCTTAGCAGGACAAGCTCTAATACAGGTAAAACTCAGGTTGCATTTTTCTTTATCTACTTCTATTAATGGAGCCATAATTACATTACTTTAAACTTCAAAATAATTAGCTAAAATATCATAAATCTTATCGGGATTAACCAGTGAAAATTCTGCATCATCAATCTTTAATATGGGTCCTTTTTCACATTTCCCTGAACATAACTCCCCTTTAAAAAACACATATTGCTCCAATTGATGCTCAGCTAAAAATTTTTTAATGATTGGTAAAACCTCTTTATTTCCCCTGGAAAAACAAGAGCTTCCCATACAAATTGTTATTGTATGCCCGTTTTGCATTATATATTTACAATTTACATTTTCTTAAAACTTCAAAATACAAAAAATGACCATCTACACAAAGGTAGACAGTCAAATATTTAATAACCTACCTTATACATAATTTACGCAACTTCCTTTAGCTGAGAAAGTTGATTTTCTAGGAATTTAATACGTTTTTCTTTAAAAGCATTCTGATTCTTTTCAAATAATTCGATATTAAATTCCTGTTTTCTTATTACCATGTTATAATAGACTATTGCAATTTTTCTTGCCATTGCACATTGAGCAGCTTTAGGCCCCATTCTAGATTTCAATCTTCTATAATAGTCACCAAAAGCATTTTTACTATGATGAAGACTATTTGCTGCATGAATAAGTGCTTTTTTTACCATATGTCTTTTTTTAGGTAAATGACTGCTAATTATTTTCCCTCCTGATATTTTATTATTAGGTGCTAAACCTATCCAGGATATAAATCTATTAGATGTAGGAAAGCACGATAAATCACTTCCTATTTCAGAAAACAAAGTCAATGCAGTATCATCACTAAAGCCATATATTTCATTTACATCTACTCCTAATATCTTTTTTAGATAAGGTTGAACACTAAAGTTTAATTGATTTTTGCGAGTCTTTTTTTTAATGAATTCCTGTTTTAAATTGGTAATATCTCCTTCAGTATATTTTGCTGTAATAATTTCTAATTGTTCTTGAATTTTGATGTCACATTCTGCTGTTAAATTTTGAAGAAAATAATAATATTCAGTTGCCTGTTTAAGTTCAAAGAGACATTCTTCTCTCCAAACACCATCTAAGGCTTTTAGAATATCTTCTCTGGGGGCTTTTACTCTTCGATGCACAAGTTTAACCAATTCTTTTGGCTCTCGCTCTCCTGCATTTATTGCTGATATTATTTTTAGACCGCTGTCTGTTGTTAATTCACTTAATACCATATTTAATTTTATATTCATAGTATTAAGAGACTTGGTCATTTTATTAATAGCTATTGTTTTACTACTATTCAAACTCTTTCGATGTCGAACCAATTCGCGTAATGTACGAACTTGTTCCTGTGGTTGAAAGCTATTTGTTAATAAACCACAAGTGTGCAACCGCATTATCCAATGAGCATCATCTTCATCTGTCTTTTTCCCAGTCACATTTTTGACATGACGAGAGTTTACTAAAAATACTTCAAAACCAAACTCCTGTAAAACTACAAACAATTGTTTCCAGTAAACACCGGTACTTTCCATTGCAACACTTGTAATTTGACACTGCTTTAACCATTTAGCTATATCTTTTAAATCACAAGTAAAAGCGCCAAATGTTTTGATTGGTGTTTTATCTCTATCCTCGGGAACACTTACAACATAATCTTTACTTGATATATCAATTCCCGCAGCATTAGGGTTTATAATAGAAAACGTATTAACATTTTGCTTTTTTTTCTTAACGTACTTTTTCTCGTTGTTCTTTTTTGTAGTTTTAGACATCGTTTTTTATTTAAGTTTTGTGTCGCTGTGCCCGGTTGACTAATTTTGATCTGGTGGTCTACCTTACGATTTCTAAAGAATCAATTATCGGATCACCGTCAACCAGAACCATACTGAGAAAGGTAGTTATACTACAGTGTGAAATACGGTCTTCACTGCACAGCAGCACGAACTTAATGTATTTTATTAAAAGGAAAAAAAAATCAGCTTTTTAGAGGGACTGAGTTCGATTAAAATTATAGAATTCAGATTATCATAAAAAGCTGATATACAAGGCAAATTTTGCAGGGCTAGTGAGCTAGCTCGAAAAATTTAACGCAGTAGATTTGTTTTTTATGGTAAAGCATAATGATTTCGCTTATAATTATTGCGATAAGTGAGAGCAGAAGCAAAGTTTACTTTGATTATGCTGAACGAAGCAATGATCAGGAACTAAACAGCAATCTTCTTCCTGAAAATTATTCAAAATAGCCCGCTATTCTTTCATAATTTTCAGTTGAACCTCACTATTTATAGGCGCTCTGAATCCAAAATTTTATGTCGAACTCAGGTTAATAGCTATTCAATGTTCTAATATCTGTTCCTTTGAGTATAAGTTGTATGGAGCAACTCATGTGACTTATGACCAAGTGGTTTCTTCAAAAATTCATCATACAATTTTATAACCTCAGGGTTTTCATGAGATTTCCTTATTGGTTTGCCGGCATCTTCACGATAAATAGCTTCTGTTCTTTTTTTACGGATCTCCATATTAGTTGGTATAGGCTGTCCTCCACCTCCTAAACAACCTCCCGGACAAGCCATAATTTCAATAAAATGATATTGTACTTTGCCATTAACCACATTATCCATTACTTTTTTAGCATTGGCTAAACCATGTGCTACACAAGTTTTTAATTCCACTCCGTCTAAAAAACTCCATTCAGGTAAAGTATTTTCAATTTTCAGAGACACCTCTTTGACTTCATCCATACCTCTTACCGCAGTTATATTAAGTCCTTCAAAAGGAACTTCTCTTCCTGTCACCACTTCATAAGCTGTACGCAGTGCTGCTTCCATGACTCCTCCGGTAGCACCAAATATCACTGCAGCCCCGCTTGATACTCCCATAAACGAATCAAACTCCTCATTTTCAATAGCTTTAAAATCAATACCCGCCTGTTCAATCATTCTTGCTAATTCCCTTGTTGTCAATACCAAATCAACATCTCTATAACCACTTGAATGCATCTCTGGCCTGTTAGCCTCAAATTTTTTAGCAGTACAAGGCATTATTGAAACACAAACAATATCCTCAGGATCAACTTTTATTTTATTAGCATAGTAAGTTTTAACCAGTGCTCCGAACATTTGCTGAGGTGACTTAGCTGTTGAAACATTTGGTAAAAGTTGAGGATACATATGCTCAATATATTTTATCCACCCGGGAGAGCAAGATGTTGTCATTGGTAACTTTACTTCCGGATTCTTATCCAGCAATACCCCTTTCAACCTCTGCAACAACTCATTACCTTCTTCAATAATAGTTAAGTCAGCAGTAAAGTCTGTATCTAAAACTGAGTCAAAACCCAATCTCCTTAAGGCAGCAACCATTTTACCTGTTACTATATGACCAGGGTCCATTCCTAAAGCTTCTCCAAGAGCAATCCTAACCGCAGGAGCAGTTTGAACAACCAGATGCTTTTGTGGATTATTTATTGCGGACCATACCTCATCAATATAGTTACGTTCTATTAAAGCACCAGTTGGACATCGATTTACACACTGCCCACAATTGGTACAAACCACTTCATACATAGGCTTTTCAAAAAATGAAGAAATCTTCATATGCTTACCTTTATAAGCAACAGATAACGCACCTATATTTTGCAGTTGATCACAAGAGCGAACGCAGCGCTGACAACGAATACATTTTGAATCATCTTTAATAATAGATGGAGAAAAATAGTCAACAGTAATATCTTTTAATGCAACTAAATCAATTAAACTATCTTCTCCAATCAAGTACTCAGATGAAAGATGCTGCAACTCACAAGAGCCGTTTTTATAACAACGGGTACACTCTGCCCGGTGTTCAGATACTAACAATTCGATAACACTTTTACGTGCATTACGTACTTTTAAACTATTAGTTAGAATCTCCATTCCTTCTGAAACCGGAGTTGCGCATGACGGAACTAGCCGATCACTTCCTATTTGCTCTACAACACACACTCTACAATTACCAGCAACACAAAGATCCTCATGATAGCACAGGGTGGGTATTTTAATATTCAAATGTTTTGCAGCTTCCAAAATAGTAGCTCCTTTATCAACACTTACTTGTATATGATCTATTGTTAAATTTACCATACTCATAACTAATAAATTAGTGATTAATAAATCATTTCTTCTTTAAAGTTTTCTACTATTGAAGAAAAAGAGTTTGCCACGGATTGTCCCAGCCCACATTTAGCTGTTAGCCTCATATTTTCAGCCAATTTCAAAAGCTTATCTAAATACTCAGAGGATCTTTCTCCTCTTTTTACAGCTTCAATACCTAACAAAAGTTGTTGTGTTCCAACTCTGCATGGAGTACATTGTCCACAACTTTCTTCAACAAAAAACTCTAAATAATTATGAAGTACGTTATACATACTTCTTGATGAATTAAATATCATCATTGATCCACCTGTTGGCAATGATACTCCTGTAAGCTTACCTTGATATCCGATCTTCGTATTCTCAAATTTTTTACGCGGAACACAAAATCCGGATGCACCACCTACCTGAACTGCCTTTGCATCTCCATCTCCAAAATCTTCAACAAACTTCTGCAAAGACATTCCAAACTCTAATTCATATATTCCGGGAATTGGAGTATCGCCAGAAACAGAAAAAACTTTAGATCCTCTGGAATCCTGAACTCCAAGATCCTTAAATTTATCCGGACCATATTTAAAAATAGAATAAGTATGAGCCAGTGTTTCTACATTATTAATTACTGTTGGCATTTTTCTGTAACCAGACTGTGTTGGAAAAGGAGGTTTATTTCTGGGTTCTCCACGGTGACCTTCCATACTTTCAAACAAAGCACTTTCCTCTCCGCATATGTAGGCTCCACAACCCAAAAATATTTTTACCCTGAAATCAAAACCTATCTTATTTAGTAACACATGAAAATCATCTATCACTTCGGTTAATTGATCCATAAGAAACTTATATTCACCTCTTAAATAAATAAATCCCTCATGTGCACCAATAACTTTTGCACACACTGCCATTCCTAGAAGAACCTTTTTAGGAACTTGGGTAAGAATTTCCCGATCTTTAAAAGTACCGGGCTCACCTTCATCTGCATTACAAATAACATATTTAGGATTATTCCCTGCTTCTGATGCCAGCTTCCACTTTAATCCTGTTGGATAACCAGCTCCTCCACGCCCTTTTAATCCGGAAATAATCAAATCATTAATAATATCTTGATTAGATCTATTAAATGTATTTCTCAATACTTCTTCTTCATCTTGCTCATTCTTAAAAATAAGATCTAATCTCTTTAAATTTGTTTTAGGCATAACTTATTAATTTAAATCCGCATTAGAAGTATTAGAATTCTCTTGTAGTTTTAAAGTCTGAATGATTGAACGAGCTTTTTCCGGTGTTAATTCTGTATATGGCATATCATTCACTAACATCGCTGGTCCTTTATGACATTGACCCAAGCAATTGGTCTCCATCAAAGTAAACTTACCATCCAAGGTCGTTTCTCCCAATTTAATTTTTAAACTCTTTTCCAACTCCTGAATAATTTGATTTTTGCCATGCATCATACAGGTAATTGTTTTACAGACTCTGATTACATATTGCCCCATCGGGCGCATATTCAGGAAGGAATAAAATGAAGCAGTTCCAAAAACCCGTGCTGCTGAAATATCTAATTCTCGGGCAATCTCAACCATAGCTTCCTCTGAAAGATATTTATTTTCTTCTACAACCCCTTGTAGAATTGGCAAGAGGCTCTCGTGATATCGTCCATGCTTATCTGCCAACGACTTAACCAGATTAGTAATTTCAGACATAATCAGTGATTTTGGTTGTTTAATATTTTATTAGAGAATAATTTCTTTAATAATTTAATACTTTTTAACAACCAAAAAAGTGATTATTGTCATGTATCTATATTTAAATGAATGATAAGCGAAACAGATTGTATGTTTATAGCCTGATGTATTCATGAATTTTCGTTATGAGAGCATCAAAAGCAAAGAGAAAAAGTGAAGTGGAGATTTTCAGTTTGCAGGAATAGTGAACTATTTTGAAAACTTAAAATCGAGCATTTGCTTTTTATCAAAGATTTTGAGGCTTGCAGTAGAAGAATTCATGAATAGTTCAGGATAGAAAGAGATGGCCTTTGGGGAACAAAAATAAAGACTTATATTTTTGCTTGAAAGCAGCAGACCAAAATGAGAACTAAGAAACTAGAGCTACACTTTACTGAAAAAGACGTATATTATATACTTAAAGAAGAACAGTCCGTTGAACATCAATACTCCTTAGAATAAAGTAAATACTTATCTCTGATTTTAGAATACTTCAGCAGGTCATCGTGCCATTTTTGTCGAATCTGTTCTTCATCCAATCCATTGATAATATCATTGTACAATTGAGTATTTCCAGCTAAAAGATTAAACCATTTTTTATCAAATTTAAATTCTTCTTTATTCTTAAGGTTATTATAGAATTCGAGGAAGTACTTTAAAGTAAACTTATGATCTACAGATTCTTTTCTTAGATCCACTCCATAACAAACTATATTTTCTTGTTTTGGATGTTTACTCATTCCTTCAATGCTCTTAGGAATAAAATTAAATTCACCACAAGATGAATCAGGATATCCTATCACCTGAAATGGGAAATAAGTACCTCTGCCAATACTAACATTAGTGGCTTCAAAAAAACATAGGGATGGATATAACCTTATCGATAAAGAGTTTGGTAAATTTGGTGAGGGTTTTACTGAAAGTGGGTATGAAGTATTATGATTCCAGTTTTTTATCTTTATTACTTTTAAGTCACATTGGAGACTATCTTTTAACCAATACTCTCCATTTATCATTTGAGCTAATTCTCCAACTGTAAGCCCATGAACAATTGGTATGGGATGCATACCAACAAATGATTTATACTCTTTTTCTAAAACAGGACCATCAAAATAATTTCCATTTGGATTTGGTCTGTCTAACAGGATAAATTTTACACCTGCCTGTGCACATACTTCCATCATATAATGCATAGTGCTGATATATGTATAAAACCTTACTCCAACATCCTGAATATCAAAGACAACAACATCTAAATCTTTAAGTTGTTCTAATGTAGGTTTACGTTGTTTTCCATATAATGAGATGATTGGCACACCTGTTCTTTGATCTATATCATTATTTATATGCTCACCCGCATCTTTCAGACCTCTAAATCCATGTTCAGGAGCAAAAACTTTAACGATATTAATATTCTGGGATAATAAAGTATCAAGTAAGTGAGTATTTTCAATTAAAGAAGATTGATTGACAACCAAACCTACATTCTTTTGGTGAATAAGAGGTAGATATTCTGCCAGATTATAGGCTCCTGGTAGAATATTATTATGAATAGTTTGAGCATTACAACTCACAATATTTAATAACAGTATAAAAACTATAACAATATTCTTTATCATAACAGGAGATTAAGAGTCTTTTTTAATTAAGGAGAAGAAAATGCAGGATTAAACATAAAATCCTGCTTAAATAAACTTATGCCTGAGGAGTTGTTCCACCGAAGTTCATTGGGATATTACCTGCTCCTCCATGTCCGTCTTCAACATTTTTAATAGGTCCATGTAGTGACTCATAGCGCTTAATATTATCCATAAGAGCCATCATTAGTCTTTTAGCATGTTCAGGAGTAACAACAATTCTTGACTTAACCTGAGCCTTAGGAACACCTGGCATTACCCTGATAAAATCCAATACAAATTCACTTGGAGAATGAGTAATTACAGCTAAATTTGAATATATACCTTGAGCGATTTCTTCGTTAAGCTCAATATTTATCTGATTCTTATTTTTTTTATCTTCCATCTCTTTTTTCTTTAAAATTATAAATCTCTTTGTGATAAAAAAAGGGAAGCATAAAATACTTCCCTTTTGTAATATGATTATAAAATCAATGGCTATTCTTCTTCAACCTCTACTCTGGTAGTTAGTTTATCAAATTCTTCCTGAGAACCCACTACTAGGTTATTAAGAGCACGTTGGCCTGTACCAGCCGGAATTAAGTGACCACAGATTACATTTTCTTTCAATCCTTCTAAGCGGTCAATCTTACCTGAGATGGCAGCTTCGTTAAGAACTTTTGTTGTTTCCTGGAAGGAAGCAGCAGACATAAAGCTCTTAGTTTGAAGTGCAGCTCTAGTGATACCTTGTAATACCTGACTTGATGTAGCAGGAACAGCATCCCTTGCTTCAACAACCTTAAGGTCTTTACGTTTCAACTGAGAGTTTTCATCTCTTAATCTACGAGCCGTAATAATCTGTCCTGCACGTAAATTTTCTGAATCACCCGGTTCAACAACAACTTTCTTACTAAAAATCTGGTCGTTTTCTTCCATAAACTCAAGCTTATCTGCAAGTTGTTTTTCAAGGAACTTAGTATCACCCGGATCAACAATCTCAACTTTACGCATCATCTGACGAACGATAATTTCAAAGTGCTTATCGTTAATCTTCACACCCTGTAAACGGTATACATCCTGTACTTCATTTACGATATACTCCTGAACCGCAGTTGGTCCCATAATATGAAGAATGTCAGAAGGTGTAGTAGCTCCATCAGACAATGGAATACCTGCACGAACATAATCGTTTTCTTGCACAAGTATCTGTTTTGAAAGAGGTACCAGGTATTTCTTAACCTGTCCATTCTTAGAAGTAACAATAATTTCGCGATTACCACGCTTAATTTTACCGAATGTTACTTCACCATCAATTTCTGATACAACAGCAGGGTTTGATGGGTTACGAGCCTCAAATAACTCAGTAACACGAGGAAGACCCCCAGTAATATCACCTGCTTTACCAATAGCTCTAGGTATCTTAGCAACGATTTCACCAACCTTAACTTTAGCTCCATCATCAACTGAGATGTGAGCTCCTACAGGTAGGTTAAACGTTTTTAATATTTCACCAGAATCATCAACAACTTTTAATGATGGGTTTTTAGTTTTATCCCTAGTTTCAATGATTACTTTTTCACGGAAACCTGTTTGCTCATCAGACTCTTCCTTGTAAGTAACACCGTCTAACATATTTTCGAAACTGATAGTACCAGCCTTTTCAGAAACGATCACCGCATTATATGGATCCCATTCACTAATTAAATCACCAGCTTTAACTTCAGCTCCATTTTTAATATATAGTTTAGAACCATATGAAATTGGATGATTAACTAAGGCAATACCCGTATTTTTATCCAAAATACGTAATTCAGCCAAACGACCAATTACAATATCAATATCTTTATCAGTTTCGTCTTTTGTTGGAACTGTTCTCAACTCCTCAATTTCAACAATACCATCGTACTTAGCAATAATACTGTTCTGAGAAGAAATGTTACCAGCGGTACCCCCTACGTGGAATGTACGAAGTGTAAGCTGTGTTCCCGGTTCACCGATTGACTGAGCAGCAATAACACCAACAGCTTCTCCAATATGAACAAAGCTTCCTGTTGCAAGGTTACGACCGTAACATTTAGCACAAACTCCTTGTTTAGACTCACAAGTAAGTACTGAACGAATCTCTACTCTTTCGATTGGAGATTTTTCAATGATCTTACCTTTTACTTCGTCAATCTCTTCTCCAGACTTAACAATTAATTCTCCTGTAGATGGATGATATACATCATGAACAGAAACACGACCTAAGATTCTTTCATATAATGTAGCTACAACATCCTCATTATTTTTAATATCAGATGCTGTTAAACCTCTTAATGTTCCACAATCAGTTTCAGTAATAATTACATCCTGAGATACATCAACCAAACGACGTGTTAAATATCCTGCATCGGCAGTTTTAAGAGCCGTATCCGCAAGACCTTTACGAGCACCGTGAGTAGAAATAAAGTACTCAAGTACAGAAAGTCCCTCTCTAAAGTTCGAAAGAATTGGGTTTTCAATAATCTGACCACCTTCAGCTCCAGACTTTTGAGGTTTTGCCATAAGCCCCCTCATACCTGATAACTGACGAATCTGCTCTTTAGAACCCCTCGCTCCTGAATCAAGCATCATGTATACAGCATTAAATCCTTGATTATCGGTACTCAATTGTTTCATTAGAGTATTTGTCAAACGAGCATTTACGTGTGTCCAAATATCAATAATCTGGTTATAACGTTCGTTGTTAGTAATGAATCCCATGTTATAGTTATTCTTTACTTCTTCAACTTCAGCATAACCCTCTTCTACCATTTTAGCTTTTGCCTCAGGAATAATTACGTCACCAAGGTTAAATGACAGACCACCTTCAAAGGCCATTCTGTAACCAAGGTTTTTAATATCATCAAGGAAAGCAGCTGTACGTGGTGTTCCACATACTTTTTGAACTCTACCAATGATATCACGTAATGCTTTCTTAGTCAATACTTCGTTAATGAATCCTGATTCTCTAGGAGCGAATTCATTAAATAAAATACGACCAACAGTAGATTCTATAATTTGTAATTCAGGTACACCCTCTTTATTTAAATCGTACCCTTTTACTTTTACATTTGCATGCAATGCAACCTGCCCTTCATTATAGGCAATTTTAACTTCTTCTAATGAATAAAAAGTTAAACCTTCTCCTTTGGCACCTTCTCGAGCCTTGGTCATGTAATATAAACCAAGAACCATATCCTGAGATGGAACTGTAATCGGAGCACCATTAGCTGGGTTCAGGATATTCTGAGAAGCCAACATTAACATTTGAGCTTCAAGAATAGCAGCATGACCTAATGGTAAATGAACAGCCATCTGGTCACCATCAAAGTCGGCGTTAAACGCAGCACATGATAGTGGGTGTAGCTGAATTGCTTTACCTTCAATTAATTTAGGTTGGAATGCCTGAATACCTAAACGGTGAAGAGTAGGGGCACGGTTAAGTAGTACCGGATGTCCTTTCAATACATTTTCAAGGATATCCCAAACTACAGGATCTTTTCTATCTACAATTTTCTTTGCAGATTTTACAGTTTTAACAATACCCCTTTCGATTAACTTACGAATAACAAAAGGTTTATATAACTCAGCAGCCATACCTTTAGGAAGACCACACTCATGCATCTGCAATTCGGGTCCTACAACAATAACCGAACGTGCAGAATAATCAACCCTCTTACCTAATAAGTTTTGACGAAAACGACCTTGTTTACCTTTTAAACTATCACTTAATGATTTTAAAGGACGGTTTGCATCCGTTTTAACAGCATTTGCTTTACGTGAGTTATCAAATAATGAATCCACAGATTCCTGAAGCATACGTTTTTCATTACGTAAAATAACCTCAGGAGCCTTGATTTCTATCAATCTTTTTAAACGGTTATTTCTAATAATAACCCTTCTGTATAAATCATTTAAATCCGACGTAGCAAATCTACCTCCATCAAGTGGAACTAATGGACGTAATTCAGGTGGAATCACAGGTACAACCTTAACAACCATCCATTCAGGACGGTTTCTTCCCACTGATTCACGAAAAGACTCCACAACCTGAAGGCGTTTAAGAGCTTCATTCTTCCTTTGTTGAGAAGTTTCAGTACTTGCTTTATGTCTCAAAGTATATGATAAACCATCTAAATCAAGTCTTGATAAAATCATGTGCAAAGCTTCAGCACCCATTTTAGCAATAAACTTATTCGGATCATCATCCTCTAAATATTGATTTTCTTTTGGCAAAGTATCTAAAATATCCAGATACTCTTCCTCGGTAAGAAAATCCATATATTGAATTCCATCTTCGGCCTTAATACCAGCCTGAATTACAACGTAGCGCTCGTAGTAAATGATAGAATCTAATTTTTTAGTTGGTAAACCTAGTAAATAACCAATTTTATTAGGTAAAGATTTAAAATACCAGATATGAGCAACCGGAACTACCAAAGAAATGTGTCCCATTCTTTCGCGACGAACTTTCTTTTCTGTAACCTCTACACCGCATCGGTCACAAACGATACCTCGATATCTGATTCTTTTATACTTACCACAGTGACACTCATAATCCTTAACAGGACCAAAAATTCTTTCACAGAATAATCCGTCTCGTTCTGGTTTATAAGTTCTATAGTTGATGGTCTCTGGTTTTAAAACCTCACCACTAGATCTCTCTAAGATTTCTTCTGGTGAAGCCAACCCGATAGAGATTTTTGTAAAATTACTCTTTACTTTCTGATCTCTTCTGAATGCCATATGTCGACGTCTTCTATTAAATTTAAAACAAATAAGGCAATCATTGAACAATGCAAAGCATTATCCAATGATAGTAAGGCTTTAATCAAGGTTCACACTTAAACCAAGACCTCTAAGCTCATGTAACAATACGTTAAGTGATTCAGGAATACCAGGAGTAGGAAGAGCATCTCCCTTAACAATAGCTTCATAAGCTTTTGCACGTCCCATAACATCATCAGACTTAACTGTCAATATTTCTTGAAGGATATTAGCTGCACCAAATGCTTCTAATGCCCAAACTTCCATCTCTCCAAAACGCTGACCTCCGAACTGAGCTTTACCACCAAGTGGCTGTTGCGTAATTAAAGAGTAAGGACCAATAGAACGAGCATGCATTTTATCCTCAACCATGTGTCCCAGTTTCAGCATATAAATAACACCTACTGTAGCTGGCTGGTGGAATCTCATACCAGTACCTCCATCAATAAGGTAACTTTTACCATATTGAGGCACTCCGGCTTTTTCAGTCCATCCATCCATATCAGCGAAACTTGCTCCATCAAAAATTGGTGTAGCAAACTTAACTCCTAACTCTTTACCTGCCCAACCTAACACAGTTTCATAAATCTGTCCAAGGTTCATCCTTGAAGGTACACCTAGTGGGTTAAGTACAATATCAACAGGAGTTCCGTCTTCTAAGAAAGGCATATCCTCAGCACGTACAATACGTGATACGATACCTTTGTTACCATGACGTCCTGCCATTTTATCACCAACTGTAATCTTACGTTTTTTAGCGATATAAACTTTAGCTAACTGTACAATACCAGCTGGAAGTTCATCACCAATAGTAAGATTATACTTTTGACGTTTTTCTTTAGCCTCAAACTCCTGGAATTTTAAGAGATAGTTATGAATTACTTTTTGAATTAATTCATTCTTATCATCATCTGTAGTCCATTTGTTAGGATCTATATTATGATAATCAATATCTAAAAGAATCTTTTGTGTAAATTTAGTTCCTTTTGAAACGACATCGACACCAAAATAATCCTTAACACCCTGAGATGTTTTACCATTAACCAAAGTAAATAATTTATCTACTAAACGGTTTCTCAAGTCAGCTACTGATCTATCAAATTCCTCATCAATTTTAGCTAGAAGCGGCTTATCAGAAGATCTTGCCTTTCTATCTTTAATAATACGAGAGAATAACTTTTTATCAATTACTACTCCTTTAAGTGAAGGAGAAGCTTTTAATGATGCATCTTTAACATCACCAGCTTTTTCACCAAAGATAGCTCTTAATAATTTTTCTTCAGGAGTTGGATCACTTTCTCCTTTTGGAGTAATCTTACCAATAAGAATATCTCCTGGATTAACATGAGCTCCAACACGAATTAAACCATTTTCATCAAGATCTTTAGTAGCTTCCTCACTTACATTTGGTATATCAGAAGTTAATTCCTCCAAACCACGTTTTGTATCCCTTACTTCTAAAGAATATTCATCAATATGAACAGATGTGAAGATATCTTCTCTTACCACTCTTTCTGAAATAACGATCGCATCCTCAAAGTTATAACCTTTCCAAGGCATAAATGCCACTTTAAGGTTACGTCCTAATGCCAATTCTCCTTTTTCAGTTGAATATCCCTGAGTAAGAATTTGACCAGCTGTAACTCTTTGACCAGGAACAACGATAGGTTTCAAGTCAATACAAGTACTCTGGTTTGTTTTCTGATACTTAGTAATTTTATATCTTTTAGTTTCATTATCGAAACTAACAAATTTTTCATTTTCAGAAAGATCATATTTTAATACAATCTCATCAGCATCCACATACTCAACAACACCGTCTTTTTCAGCAACAATATTTGTTCTTGAGTCACGAATTAGTTTACCCTCTAATCCTGTTCCTACAATTGGAGCTTCAGGCCTTAATAATGGTACAGCCTGGCGCATCATGTTAGATCCCATCAGTGCACGGTTGGCATCATCATGCTCTAAGAAAGGAATTAAAGATGCAGCAACAGAAGCAATCTGGTTAGGAGCAACATCCATAAGATGAATTTCTCCTGGTTCAGCAACTGGATAATCCGCCTCTAAACGAGATTTAACTCTCTGATTAACAAAATTACCTTCATCATCAAGAGGAGCATTAGCCTGAGCAATAATTAACTCTTCTTCTTCTTCTGCACTTAAATACTCAATACCTGCTTCGGATAAATCTACTTTTCCTTCTGTTACTTTACGATAAGGAGTTTCAATAAATCCAAGATCATTAATCTTGGCAAATACACATAATGAAGAAATCAAACCAATGTTTGGACCTTCAGGAGTTTCAATAGGACATAAACGACCATAGTGAGTATAGTGAACATCACGAACCTCAAAACCGGCTCTTTCACGAGAAAGACCACCAGGTCCTAATGCTGACATTCTTCGCTTATGAGTAATCTCTGCTAATGGATTTGTTTGATCCATAAACTGAGATAATGCGTTTGTTCCAAAGAAACTGTTTATAACAGATGACAATGTTTTACTATTGATTAACTCAATCGGAGTAAACACCTCATTGTCACGAACATTCATTCTTTCACGTATAGTTCTTGCCATACGTGCTAAACCAACTCCAAACTGATTTCCTAACTGCTCACCAACAGTACGAACCCTACGGTTACTTAAGTGGTCAATATCATCAACTTCAGTTTTAGAATTGATAAGCTCAATTAAATATTTAATAATTTGAATAATATCAGATTTAGTTAACACCTTAGTGTCCATATCAGTTTCTAAACCTAATTTTTTATTCAAACGATAACGTCCAACTTCTCCTAAATCATAACGCTTATCAGAGAAAAATAACTTATCAATTACATCACGAGCTGTAGCCTCATCTGGTGGCTCAGCATTACGTAACTGACGATAAATGTGTAATACAGCTTCTTTTTCAGAGTTACATGGATCTTTTTGAAGTGTATTATATATAATAGCGAAATCAGAAAGATTCTGATTTTCTTTATGTAATAATATAGTTTTAGCACCAGAATCAACAATTTCGTCAATGTGCTCATTCTCTATCACTGTTTCACGATCGATAATAACTTCATTACGCTCGATTGAAACAACCTCACCTGTATCCTCATCCACAAAATCCTCAATCCAAGTTTTAAGGACACGGGCAGCTAATTTTCTACCAACAACTTTCTTTAAACCCGACTTAGAGACTTTAATTTCATCAGCTAAGTCAAAGATTTCTAAAATTTCTTTATCACTTTCGTAACCTATGGCACGTAAAAGTGTTGTTACAGGTAATTTTTTCTTCCTATCAATGTAGGCATACATCACACTGTTAATATCAGTAGCAAACTCTATCCAAGAACCTTTGAAAGGTATAATACGTGCAGAATAAAGTTTAGTACCATTAGCATGTGTACTTTGACCAAAGAAAACACCAGGTGATCTATGGAGCTGAGATACAACTACCCTTTCAGCACCGTTGATGATAAAACTACCTTTATCGGTCATGTATGGAACAGTACCAAGATATACATCTTGAACAACTGTATCAAAATCTTCGTGTTCCGGATCGGTACAATATAATTTTAGCTTAGCCTTAAGAGGTACACTAAAGGTAAGACCACGTTCGATACATTCATCAATAGTGTATCGAGGAGGGTCAATACCAAAGTCCAGAAACTCGAGTACAAAGTTGTTTCTTGTATCCGTGATTGGGAAGTTTTCCTGGAAAACCTGATATAATCCCTCTGTACGTCTTTCTTCAAGTGTGGTTCCCTGTTGGAAAAACTCACGGAATGATTTTAATTGTACTTCTAAAAAATCCGGGTATTCCAGTTGATTTTTAATAGAAGCAAAGCTAATCCTTTCGCTTGTGGTATTTGGAGTCATCTATCAGCAATATTAATTGAACTTAATAACATAAATGCATAAAAAGGTCTAGGAACTTATCAAAGATAAGTCCCTAAACCGTTCCCTATATAAGGTAGTAATAATTACTTAAGTTCAACTTCTGCTCCAGCCTCAGTTAATTGAGTTTTTAATGCTTCAGCTTCTTCTTTAGAAACTTTTTCTTTTAATGGTGCAGGAGCTTTGTCAACTAATTCTTTAGCTTCTTTTAGTCCAACGCCAGTCATTTCTTTAACAAGCTTAACAATAGCTAGTTTAGAAGAACCAGCTGATTTAAGAATTACGTCAAATTCTGTTTGCTCTTCAGCAGCAGCAGCCTCACCACCAGCTGCAGGTCCAGCAACAGCAACAGCCGCAGCAGCAGGTTCAATTCCATATTCTTCTTTAAGGATCTCAGCAAGTTCGTTAACGTCTTTTACTGTTAAGTTAACTAATTCTTCAGCAAGCTTCTTTAAATCTGCCATTTTTTTATTTATTAAATATTAATTTTTTACTTTTCTTATTCTCTTTCGGCTAATGTTTGCAATACGCCGTGTATTGTGTTGCCACCTGATTGAAGTGCAGAAATAACATTCTTCGCTGGTGACTGTAATAGAGCAATAATATCTCCAATAAGTTCGTCTTTAGACTTAATGTTAACAAGAGCTTCTAAATTCTCTTCTCCAACATATAAGCACTCTTCAACGTAAGCACCTTTTAATACAGGCTTTTTATTAGCCTTAGCAAACTCTTTAATAAGTTTAGCCGGTGTATTACCTACGTTTGAAAAGAAAATAGCTGTAGAACCTACTAAAGCATCATATAATGGTGCAAAATCTCCTTCAGTTTCTTCAAGAGCTTTTTCAAAAAGGGTGTTTTTAACAACCATCATTTTGATTTCTCTCTTGAAACACTCTCTACGAAGATCACTAGTTTTACCCGAGTTCATATCACCTGCATCAACCACATAAAAATGGCTATATTCAGCAATATTTTGGGTAAGTTCTTTTACAAGTAAGCTTTTATCTTCCTTATTCATGATTCCTTTTTTCTGTTAGTTAAACATTAGGCTTCAGCCGCTTTGGTTTCAACACGAATACCGGGACTCATGGTACTTGAAAGACTAATGCTCTTAATGTAAGTACCTTTTGCTGCAGAAGGCTTAAGTTTTAAAATAACATTTAAAAACTCTTTTGCATTCTCAACAATTTTATTCTCATCAAAGGATACTTTACCTACAGAAGCATGTATAATTCCGAATTTATCAACTTTAAAGTCAATTTTACCAGCTTTAACATCACTTACGGCTTTACCAATCTCCATTGTAACTGTACCACTCTTAGGGTTTGGCATTAAACCGCGAGGACCTAAAACACGTCCTAACTGTCCAACTTTAGCCATAACACTAGGCATAGTAATAATCACATCAATATCAGTCCAGCCTCCTTTGATTTTTTCCACGTATTCATCCAATCCAACGTAATCCGCTCCTGCTGCTTTAGCTTCTTCTTCCTTATCAGGAGTACATAAAACTAAAACACGAACTTCTTTACCAGTACCATGAGGAAGAGTACAAATACCTCTTACCATTTGGTTTGCTTTTCTTGGATCAACACCTAACCGTACGTCAACATCTACCGAAGCATCAAATTTAGTAGTGGTAATTTCTTTTACCAATTTGGCTGCTTCCTCAAGCGTATATTGCTTTCCGGCTTCAATTTTATCTAACGCTAACTTCTTATTTTTTGTTAGTTTTGTCATAACTCCAAAATGGTATTAATTAATTATCACCAGGAAACTCACCATCTACAGTGATTCCCATACTTCTGGCAGTTCCAGCAACCATCTTCATACCAGAGCTAACTGTAAAACAATTCAAATCTGCCATTTTTTCCTCAGCAATAGCTTTAACTTGATCCCATGTTACTGAACCAACTTTTTTACGATTTGGCTCAGGAGAACCTCCTTTAAGCTTAGCAGCTTCTAAAAGTTGTACTGCAGCTGGTGGTGTTTTAATCACAAAATCAAAAGATTTGTCTGAATACACCGATATCACAACTGGTAAAACTTTACCTGCTTTTTCTTGAGTTCTGGCATTGAATTGCTTACAAAACTCCATAATATTTACACCTTTTGCACCTAATGCAGGTCCAACAGGTGGTGAAGGATTTGCTGCTCCACCTTTTATCTGTAATTTGATAAAAGTTTCTACTTGTTTAGCCATGTAGCAATTCTATTAGTTATTTATATATATAAGAATAAACTATTTATATGTCTTGTAGTGATAAAAGATTGACTCTTTTATGGAAGCAATAACATACAAGATAAACAGTTTAAGATTCTTTCTCTACCTGAAGAAAACTTAGTTCTAATGGTGTCTTTCTTCCAAAGATTTTCACCATTACTTTTAGTTTTCTTTTTTCTTCATTCACTTCCTCAATAATACCATTAAAACCATTAAACGGTCCATCTGTAACTTTTACTGTTTCTCCAACAAAATAAGGAACATCCAGTTCGGTATTTTCAGTATCAGACAACTCGTCTACTTTACCTAACATTCTATTTACTTCAGAAGCTCTTAATGGTACAGCACTATTGTCTCTATCTCCTAAAAACCCAATTACATTAGGTATACTTTTAAGGATATGCGGAATTTCACCAACCAAAGCCGCCTCGATCATAACATAACCAGGGAAGTAATTTCTTTCCTTGCTTATTTTTTTTCCGTTACGAATTTGATATACTTTTTCTGTAGGTATCAATACCTGGGCGATATAGTCATGCAGATTAAGTCTTTCGATTTCGCTTTCGACACTTTCCTTAACCTTCTTTTCTTTACCTCCGATGGCTCTTAACACATACCATTTTTTATCAACACTACCCATAATAAATTATATTAGTAAAGTTGATTATAAACCATATCAAGAACTTTATCAAACGAGTAATCCATCGCAAATACGATACCTGCGATAATAGCTGAAGCAGCCATTACAACTAAAGCACTACTTTGCAATTCTGACCAAGTTGGCCAAGATGTTTTATTTACTAATTCGTTCTGAACGTCTTTAAAATAATTTACTAATTTACTCACAAGATCACTCTTTAATGGTTACAAATACAGAAATCAATCTTTTTAAAAAATCAATTCCCATTCACGAACTTGCCGGATAATAATCGGAATGCGACTTTTTATCCGGCTTAGCACGAGAGGAGAGACTCGAACTCCCGACACCTGGTTTTGGAGACCAGTGCTCTACCAACTGAACTACTCTCGTGTATAAGAAGGAAGGATAAACCTTCCTTCTGCTTTATATTGATTACTCAATAATTTCAGTTACCTGACCAGCACCTACTGTTCTACCACCCTCACGGATAGCGAAACGTAAACCTTGATCGATAGCTACTGGGTAGATAAGCTCAACATTGATTGTTAAGTTATCACCTGGCATTACCATCTCTGTTCCTTCTGGTAAAGTGATCTCACCAGTAACATCAAGAGTACGTAAGTAGAATTGAGGACGATATTTGTTGTGGAAAGGAGTGTGACGACCACCTTCTTCTTTCTTCAATACGTAAACCTCAGCTTTAAATTTAGTATGAGGAGTGATAAGACCTGGAGCACCAAGTACCATACCTCTTTTGATTTCGTTTTTGTCGATACCACGAAGTAATAAACCTACGTTATCACCAGCTTGTCCTTCGTCAAGAATCTTACGGAACATCTCAACTCCAGTACATACAGTTTTTCTACCTTCTGCACCTAAACCGATAATTTGCATTTCATCACCTGTGTGAATAATACCAGACTCGATACGACCTGTAGCAACAGTACCACGACCTGTAATTGAGAATACGTCCTCAATTGGCATCAAGAAAGGCTTATCTACATCACGTGGAGGAAGTGGAATCCAAGTATCAACTGCATCCATTAACTCCATGATTTTATCTTCCCATTGTGGCTCTCCGTTTAATCCACCAAGAGCAGAACCCATAATAACAGGTGTATTTTCACCATCAAACTCATAGAAGTCTAATAGTTCACGAATTTCCATTTCTACAAGCTCTAAAAGCTCTTCATCGTCAACCATATCAACTTTATTCATAAACACTACCAATCTTGGTACGTTTACCTGACGAGCTAATAGAATGTGCTCACGTGTTTGAGGCATAGGACCATCAGTTGCAGCAACAACGATGATAGCACCGTCCATTTGTGCAGCACCCGTAACCATGTTCTTAACGTAGTCAGCGTGACCTGGACAGTCAACGTGTGCGTAGTGACGATTTGCTGTTTGATACTCTACGTGTGCAGTATTAATTGTAATACCCCTTTCTTTCTCCTCAGGAGCGTTATCAATTTGATCAAAATCTCTTGCTTCAGACAATCCTCTAGCTGCTAAAACTTTTGTAATTGCAGCTGTTAACGTTGTTTTACCGTGGTCAACGTGACCAATTGTACCGATGTTCACGTGAGGCTTTGACCTGTCAAAATGTTCTTTAGCCATAACTCGAATAATTAGACAATTAGATATTAACTTATATTTTTTAAACTCCGAACCAGAATAGAGCCAATGATGGGATTTGAACCCATGACCTCTTCCTTACCAAGGAAACGCTCTACCCCTGAGCTACATCGGCTTTCTAGAGCGGGAGACGGGGTTCAAACCCGCGACCCTTAGCTTGGAAGGCTAATGCTCTATCAGCTGAGCTACTCCCGCTTTTGATTCGGGCTACAAAGGTAATGAAATATTCCTCAAAAACCCTGATTTCCCGATGCTTATTTCAATATTTTGTTCTGGTTCTTGTGGGGAGAGCAGGATTCGAACCTACGAAGACGAAAGTCAGCGGAGTTACAGTCCGCCCCAGTTGGCCACTTTGGTATCTCCCCCAAAGACCTTTTCATTAAAAGGTCACCTTATTTCATTTAATAGGCTGATCACTTTTTCTAAGAACCAGCCTATTGTATACTTTTATTTTAGTGCATTAAAATTTTCACTTCCCTAAAACGGTGTGCAAATGTATAATTATTTTTTAATACAACAAAAATATATCAGTTTTTTTAAATTATTTTGCTTTCACTTTCTCTTTCTTCTTAATCAATTGCTTACGCAACGCTTCACAAGAAAGATCTACAGACTCCTCAAATGTTTTGGATTGCTTTTTTGCAAACACCTCAGCACCAGGGATATTCAAACTAATTTCAGCAACCTTATTCTCAAGAGTTTCTGATTTATCCAATTTAAGTATCACCTCTGCATCAATAATTCCATCGAAAAACACATCCAACTTACTTACTTTTTGTTCGATAAAATCCTGTAGATGTTCAGCAGCATCAAACTTTACTGATTGAATTGTAATGTTCATATTTAATCCTCCATTAATTTAAGACCGCGGATGGGCCTGATTATATATATCGGTTAACTTTTCAAAACTACTATGCGTATAAACCTGCGTTGCATTTAAATTACTATGCCCCAACAACTCTTTTATGGCATTTAAATCTGCTCCTGCATTCAACAAAGAGGTAGCAAACGAATGCCTCAAAACGTGAGGACTTTTCTTATGCAATGTTGTAACTAAAGATAGATATTTATTTACAACTCTGTATACTAATTTATGATATACTGCCTCACCTTTTTTTGTCAGAAAAAAAGATACTGCATTTCCTGCCCCGTAAACATCATCCCTATAATTAATATATGTCTTCAACATTAAAAGCAACGAAGTATACATTGGAATAAGCCGGACTTTATTAAATTTACCAGTAACCCTGACCAAACCTCTGTTAAAATCAAAATCACGATCTTTCAATGCCACTAATTCAGACAAACGCATACCAGAGCCATAAAACAATTCCAAAATCATTTTATCTCTGACACCTTGATAATCATCCGGAAATGGTATTTTATCCAACAAAAGATCCATTTCTGAATCTCTAACAAAAACAGGTATTTTTTTTGGCAACTTAGGAGTAGGAACTCCCTCTACCGGATTTACCTCAACTTCTCCTTCACGCATGAGAAATTTAAAGTAAGACTTAAGTGAAGTAACTTTACGATTTACACTTTTAGGCGCCATACCGCCATTCACCATTTCAACAATCCAATTTCTTACATGTTTCCTGGTGACTTGTGTAAGCGTATGTATTCCTTTCTCTTTTGAAAAAGAAATAAATTGTTCGAGATCGCAGCGATAAGAAACGATTGTATACTGCGAACTGCGCTTCTCGAACTCTAAATATTTTAAAAACGATTTAATCGAAATCATTCAAGACCTATTCTACTGTTTCCGTATAAACGAATATACTAAATTTTCCAGTAATTGGTCTCAATTATTTTCTTATTCCTCGTTTTGTTGCAATTTTTGTATATAAATTGCTTTTTTAACTTCCTCTCTTCTGGTAACTGAAGGTTTTGTAAATGCCTGACGAGAGCGTAATTCTCTCATTGCACCTGTTTTTTCAAATTTTCTTTTGAATTTTTTTAATGCTCTTTCAATGTTTTCACCTTCTTTAATCGGAATAACAATCATAATCTTCTCCTTTGATTTTATATTTTCGCTATATTTTTAATGGTAACTCTCAAATAATCAACTAATTTCAGTTACTCCAACTTCCATCCCTCAATTATTTGCGGGTACAAAGAAACTAAAGTTTATTCATTGCAGCAAATTTTTACATATTATTTTTTCGTAACAGACTATAAAACACGCTCAAACCCGCAATATGCATTAGAAAATCTATTACACATTAAAATCACTTCAAAGAAAAACACTTCATTGCTTCACTTCAACTCACCAGAACGATACTATGCCTCGTTTCAGTAAAGCCTTGTTTTATTGCACTTTCAATGTTCATTACGAAGCTCTAATATATAATCCGGGTTAAACATTGATTATTCAACAACGTTCTTATTTGTTTGAAGAAAATTAGTCTTCCAAATTCAAATATAACTTCATTAACTCCCACTCTCTTTCATCGGTATTTCTAAGCTCTGAAGCTTTTATTTTCCTTAAATCAACACCCTTTCTACAGAGATTTATGAGTTCTATACTTTGATCATCATTAAAATAAGGATGCCTACTAATTATTTTAAGATTACTTTCACGAAGTTTTATTTGCTTAACTTTTGACAAATCTGTATAAAAATACTTGTTACATTTTTCATACAAGTCTTCTGAAATGCCATAAACCTGCCTCAGTTGCTCAACTTTAACATATCCCCCCAGCAATTTCCTGTATTTAATTATCCTTTTTGACAGTACGCTCCCAATACCTTTGATCTTTTTAAGCTGCAAAGTATCTGCAGTATTCAAATCCATCAAATCAACATCTTCGTTTTTGACAGGTTTAGGAGAAGAATTCATTACAATCCAATTCAACAATTTTTCATCGCTAAATTTTCTCACCTGATACAAAGGTATACGCTTTAACACCCTGTTGACTTTTAGAACAGATCTGATACTATCTATTATTATCGATGAAGAAACATTATTTTCAAGAAAATATTGATCAACCACATTAAAATCCACCCAACAGATAGAATCTTTAGGATTTTCAGGCACATCTACCAATAAAATCTCCTTGTCGAATTGAATAAAAGGTGTATACTTTTTGAGAAAAACAGAATCAACCCCATAAACTTTTTGAACATCAAGAATTGATTTAATCTTTCCTACTTTTGATCGATAACCTTTAAAAGACTTTATTTGATATGGACTAAATCCTAATAATTCCATCTCAGATTCCGTCACATGATTAGGATTAAATAAAAATAGAGAATCCTTATGTGTAATTTCGTTATTTTGCGCAATAGAATCATTTATTGCCTTTACTTTATCCAGAAAATCTCTTTCCTCAACAGTTATATTTTGGTTTAAAGAAAGAAAAGGCCACAAAATCCTCAATCCTATTACAACACAAACTAAAACAAGAAGAACAACAATTCCTCGTTGCTCATTTCGGGTATAGTAAAAAAAGTCTTTCCACATAACATATTTTCAAGGTTTGATTTTTTAAAGAGCTATATTCTTCGACTACATAAATTAAATATCAATACTAAACCGATAATAAATACTTATGCACTTGCTCATATATTCCGTAAGCAGAAACAATTAAAATTGCTACGGGTGCAATATATTTTAATGAAAAAAATATGGCATCCATATACCAAACTTTTAGTTTTCCATGATTTGACAATTCATTCTTAGTCTTTTTATATCCATATTTCCAACCAATAAACAAAGAGATTAAAGCACCTCCAAATGGAAGAAAAATATTGGCAGCAAAAAAATCCAGAGTATCAAAAAAATTAAGTCCTAAAAACACCTTTCCATCTAAATCACCTAAAGAAAGAGAACAAAAAACACCTACAAAAGATATTGACACAGTGGCCAAAATCGTGGCTACCTTTCTTGACATTTTTAATTCCTCTGACAAGAAAGCCACAACTACTTCTAAAATAGAAATTGAAGATGTTAAAGCTGCAATGGCTAACAATACAAAAAACATTACAGAAAATATTGATCCCCCCGGCATTTGCATAAACACATTTGGCAACGTTTTAAAAACCAAACCAGCACCTGCTCCCGGCTTCAAATCAAATGCAAATACAGCAGGCAAAATAACCAAGCCGGCCAATATAGCTATAACAGTATCTGCAATGGTAACCTGCAGTGCTGTTTTTCCCAAATTATTGGTTTTATCAATATACGAACCGTAAGTAATCAGAGTCCCCATACCTAAACTTAACGAGAAAAAAGCATGCCCCAAGGCATTTAAAACACCTTCCCACGTCAATTTAGAAAAATCAGGATTTAAAAAGAATTCGATTCCTTTAGCAGCACCAGGCAAGGTTACTGACCTAAAAACCAAAACAACCAAAAGAACAACCAACAATGGCATCAAGACTTTAGAATAGCGTTCTATACCCTTTTGAATTCCCATCAAAACAATTATTGCAGTTAAAACCATAAACAACAATTGCCATATTACAGGTCGTACCGACTCGGAACTAAACTGATTAAAATATGATGAAATTTCAACAGGGCTCTTCCCTTCAAAGGTTCCCTTTATAGATTCCATAACGTAATCCATAGCCCATCCTGCAACAACACCATAAAAAGACAATATCAAATAAGCAGCTCCCACCCCCAGAAAGCCTGTGACAAACCAAACTGATTTTAGAGCCAATTTACGAAAAGAACCAAATGCATTTCTTTTAGCTTTACGACCAATAATAAATTCTGAGATCATCACAGGAAGTCCGATAGCCACAATAAATCCAAGATAAACAAATAAAAAGGCTGCACCACCATACACTCCCGTTATATACGGGAACTTCCATATATTCCCTAAACCCACAGCAGAACCAGCCGCTGCAGCTATAACACCAAACTTACTACTAAAACCTCCTCTTTTATTATCTTTTATTTCAGACATTTGACTTTTATTATAATTATTGAATCAGCTAAAAAACAAAAAAAAACATAAAAAAAAAAGCCCTTGTTATTACAACAAAGGGCTCGTTACGAAAATTTATAAAAAAATCTACAATACGTCTACGCAATTAAGATCATTAAACGCAACTTTTAATCTTTCAATTAAAGTTTCCTGTCCTTTACGCAACCAAACACGAGGATCGTAATATTTTTTATTTGGTTTATCGTCTCCTTCTGGGTTACCAATTTGTCCTTGAAGATAATCTCTGTTAGCAGCTTCATATTTACGGATACCATCCCATGTTGCCCATTGAGTATCAGTATCGATATTCATTTTGATAACACCATAACTGATTGCTTCACGAATTTCTTCTAAAGTAGAACCTGATCCACCGTGGAATACAAAGTTTACAGGGTTACTTGATAAACCATGTTTTTCTTCGATGTATTTCTGAGAGTTATCAAGAATTTTTGGAGTTAACACTACGTTACCTGGCTTATATACACCGTGTACATTACCAAAACTTGCAGCAATAGTAAAGTTTTTACCTACCGAACTTAACACCTCATAAGCTTGATTTACTTCTTCAGGTTGAGTATAAAGTAATGCATTATCTACATCTGAATTATCAACACCATCTTCTTCTCCACCAGTAATACCTAACTCAATCTCGATAGTCATTCCGATTTTATTCATTCTTTCGAAATACGCTTTACAAGTAGCAAGATTTTCATCAAGAGGCTCTTCTGATAAATCTAACATATGAGAAGAGAATAAAGGCTTACCTGTTTCTGCAAAATGCTTTTCACCAGCTTCAATTAAACCATCAATCCAAGGTAATAATTTTTTTGCAGCATGATCTGTATGAAGTACAACTGGCACACCGTAAGCTTCAGCAACAAGGTGAATATGTTTAGCAGCAGAAATAGCACCTAAAACTTGTCCTTTTTGACCTTCAAGACCAATTCCTTTACCAGCATAAAAAGCAGCTCCACCGTTTGATAATTGAATAATAACAGGTGAGTTTACAACTTTTGCAGCTTCAAGAACACCGTTAATAGAATCTGTTCCTACTACGTTTACTGCAGGAATAGCAAAACCATTTGCTTTTGCTACTTCAAATAATTTAGCTACATCATCACCTGTAACTACTCCGGGTTTAATTACATCTAGTACTTTTCCCATGATATTTATTTATAATTTTTGGATTTATAATTTTCAAAGATAACATTAATATTAAAGACATCCTTAACAAGAATAAACAGAAATTTGTTCAATACTAATTTCTTAAAACACATATCACAATTTAGAATCACAACAAATATCACTATACCACCCCAATAAGCGAAAAGAACTAATTATAATAATTGGATAAAAATTATGGAATATTTATTTTTGCGCTCTCAAAAATTTACTCTAGCAAGTACGAAATATTAACGCCTCTTATGCGACACATTAGAGATTTAATAGACAAAAACTAAAGAATAAACATAATTTAATCAATAAATTAATAATCAAATGGCAGTTAATTACAAAGAGCTAGGCTTATCGAACACAACTGAGATGTTCAAAAAAGCTGTAGAAGGTGGATATGCAATCCCAGCCTACAACTTTAACAACCTTGAGCAAATGCAAGCAATTATTCAGGCTTGTGTTGAAACTAAATCACCAGTTATTCTTCAAGTATCTGCAGGAGCAAGAAAATATGCTAATGCAACTTTACTAAGAAATATGGCTAAAGGTGCTGTAGAGTACGCTGAAGAATTAGGTTATAAAATTCCTGTTGTTCTTCACTTAGATCACGGAGATACTTTTGAGCTTTGTAAAGACTGTATCGACAATGGTTTCTCTTCTGTTATGATCGATGGTTCTCACCACTCATATGAAGAAAACGTAGAACTTACTAAAAAAGTAGTTGAGTACGCACATGCACACGGAGTAACTGTTGAGGGTGAACTTGGCGTATTAGCAGGTGTTGAAGATGATGTAGTTGCTGAAGAGTCAACTTACACAAGACCTGAAGAGGTAGAAGATTTCGTAAAAAGAACTGGTGTTGATTCATTAGCTATTTCAATTGGTACTTCTCACGGAGCACACAAATTTACTCCTGAACAATGTACTAAAAATGAAGATGGAATTTTAGTTCCTCCTCCATTAAAATTCGAAATCCTAGAAGAAATTGAAAAAAGAATCCCCGGATTCCCTATCGTTCTTCACGGTTCTTCTTCTGTTCCTCAAGAGCACGTAGCTACCATCAACGAATTCGGTGGTGACATGAAAGCTGCTGTAGGTATTCCAGAAGAGCAATTACGTAAAGCAGCAAAATCAGCTGTTTGTAAAATCAACATTGACTCTGATGGTCGTTTAGCTATGACTGCTGCAGTTCGTAAAGTAATGGCTGAAAATCCAGCAGAATTTGACCCAAGAAAATATTTAGGTCCTGCTCGTGATTTATTAAAAGAGCTTTATATGCACAAAAATATCAATGTATTAGGTTCGGCTGACAAAGCTTAATTAACACATTGTACAAATAATAAAAAAGCTGATTTGATATTTTCAAATCAGCTTTTTTATATCATTAATTTTAATTCTTACTAGAAAGGATAACCAATAGCGAAATTCATAGCAAAATCATCCCAGGTATAACTCCTATTTGCCGGAATCCATCGATGTCCCCGCTCCTCTATAGGATTTCTAAGTTTCATTCCTGTATCCAGGCGGAAAATAAAATACTTAAAATCAAACCTGAATCCAACACCTGTACCTACAGCCAATTTACTTGCAAAATCGTTAAACTTAAACAACCCTCCTTCCGGACTGATATCTTTACGAATTGTATAAATATTACCAACATCTAAAAATAAGGCACTTTCTAAAATCCAGAATAATTTAAATCTATACTCTGCATTAAATTCGAGTTTAATATCACCGGTTTGACTATAATAATCAGTATCCTTTGAATCATACGATCCAGGACCTATTCCCCTAACCGGCCATGCCCGAATACTATTTGCCCCACCAGAAAAATATCTTTTCTCAAACGGCAATACATCATAATTACCATACGGATAACCTACCCCTAAATAAAAGCGATATGCCAGACTATTGATTCGATTCAGATAATGATGATATCGTAAATCAATATCACTTTGTACATACTGAGCATATCTGATTCCTAAAATCTCATAATACCCACCTTGCGATTTCTCCGACATTGAACGAGCCCAAAGATTTATAAAATTACCAGCCTCTTCTATGTTCCAATTTACGTACAAAAAGTTTTTTCTTTTATCAACTTCCTGCTGATTGTAAACCAAAGAATAAGATGTATTTGTAATTAAGTGATCCTGATACGAATAACTTAGATACGTACCCTCTATATCCTCCAAAAAAGCATTTTCTATAGTTGGAATCATTACAAAGTTAACTCCAAGAGGCGTAACCTGATGGGATAATTTTTTACTTCCATTCCATAAATAACTAATCTTACCATTTGCAATAGTCCGCGTATAATCAGGCCTTTTTTGATAATTATATGCGACTGAAACAGAGGTTTTCGGATTAAAACGCTGACGAAATTTTTTCACCTGAAAAGGCATCCAAAATTTTGGAAATACAATCTTTGACTCAACTCCAAATTCCGTTGTATTAAATTGCTCACTTTGTCGGTTTATTTGGCTCTGCATTGAACCTCTTATATTAAAAGTAAACTCCTCAGCCCCACCAAACAAATTTTTATGTTGATACTCTAAGTTACCTCCTGCTCCAAGGTTTCCAGAGGAATTTAATCCTTCCACATCAACGGAATAGGACTGAAATTTTGCCGGGATAAGCTGAATATAGCAATTTAACAATCTGCTTCCATCGGTTGTTAAATTTGTCTCATCCAATTCTTCAAAGCGAATATTTATAAAACGATACAACCTAAGACTTGACAATAAGTTTTTAGTCTTCTCTACCAAATTTGCCTGATATAATTGTCCTGGAGTAATAAAAGTTGAATTAACCAAAACTTCCGGTTTTACTTTGGGAGTATCTATATATAAAAAGTAAAAATCACCATATTGTAAAGTATCAAACTGCGAATAATACTTTTCCTTTTCATTTAAAGCTCTATGAGGATCAAAGTTTGTTCTAAAATAAACATCTTTTATGCGGTAGGTCGGGTGTGTAAATACTGAATCCCTATGCTTAGCTACTTCAACTCTTGCATTTTTTATTAAAACTGAATCAACAACCCGATTCCCATGTAATGAGCTGTCTATTTTAAAATATATGAATTCCTTAGAAAAACCAAAGTACCCTTTATTTCTTAAATACTTCGTGATTCTTTCACGCTCCCCATCATGCAATGATACATCAAAAGGTCCTCCTTGCTTAAGCAAACCATTTTCCAGATCCTCATTAACCAAACGTTGAATTACAGTATCCTCTGCTTTATAACCCAAACGTTCAATAACAAATTGCTCCCCGGAATTAATATCATACTTTAACTTTACTTTCTTCTTTTTATACTTAACAATGGTATCCACATCAGAATGATAATATCCTTTGTTTTTCATAAAAAGTTGTAATTGAGACATGGTTTGTCCGGATAAAAAATCATCATACAAAACAGGTTTTTCACCTATTCTTTTCAACCATTTATTAAAGCCTTTTGTAGAATCTTTCCCAGCCAGATTGTACAACCATAAATGGAACTTAAACATTCCCAATATTCTGACATTAGGACTTTGTTTGAGATATGGAGTAAATTTTTCTTTAGGAATATTGTGTGCAGTACTTTGAACTGCAACCTTATCTAACAGGTATTCGTTTTCAGGAACGTGTTTAACAGTACTACAACCACTTATTAACTGGATAAAAATTATATAGTATATTATTTTTTTCAATGTACGCACTAACTTTTTAAGCTAAAATATCGGATTAGATACAACTATTGTCATTTTTTTGACACCCGTAAGCAATTTTTATGCAAAAGTATCTAAATCCAATGGAATAAAGTAAATTTGCATCATCCTAAAAAGAAAAAAATGATAAGTCAGAGCAAAATAAAACTAATTAATTCACTTTCGAAAAAAAAGTACAGAGATATTAACCAGCTTTTTATTGCTGAAGGAGAGAAAATTGTAGCTGACTTAATAAGTTCAAATGTTCATATAAAATGGATTTTCGCAACCAACGATTGGCATACAAAATATCATAATATTGTTGCCGAAGAAAAAGTTGAATGTGAATTAGCTCAACTAAAAAAGATTACTCAACTAAAAACGCCTCCTCCTGTCATTGCTATTTGTAATATTCCTCAAAATAAAATCAGTAAATCAGATTTTAAAAATGAACTATCAATAGCACTTGATGATATACAAGATCCCGGAAATCTTGGAACAATAATAAGGTTAGCAGATTGGTTTGGTATAAAAAACATTATATGCTCAAAAAACACTGCAGATGCATTTAACCCAAAAGTTATACAAGCCACAATGGGTTCTATTGCACGCATAAACCTTTTCTATACTAACTTAAAAGAATTCCTGTTTAATGAAAAAGAAAAGAACACTCCTATCTATGGAACTTTTCTGGATGGAGAAAATATTTATTCAAAGACACTGAGCCCACAAGGAATAATTGTAATGGGAAATGAAGGAAAAGGAATTTCAAAAGAAATAGAGCAACTTATATCAGAAAAGTTATTAATTCCTTCATTTGCTCAAAATACAAATCATTCTGAGTCACTGAATGTATCGACAGCTACAGCCATAACCCTAAGTGAATTCAAGCGCAGGCTGTAAGCAAATTAAATTTCGTTGTTAATAAGCAAGCTAACTGCATCAGCACATTTTTCACCATCAATTGCTGAAGATGCGATTCCTCCTGCATAACCAGCACCTTCACCACATGGAAACAATCCTCTAATCTGTGTATGTTGTAGCGTATATGGATCTCTTGGAATTCTCACTGGAGATGAAGTTCTGGATTCTGTTCCCATAACTATAGCTTCCGGATCAATATAACCTTTGGCCCACTTACCAAACTGTTTGAACCCTCCCTGTAAGCGAGAGGCTATTCCATCAGGAAGCACAAAATGCAATGGCGAAGCAATAGCTCCCGGAACATATGAAGTTGGAGGTAAATCAAAAGAAAGTTTTGAGTTTACAAAATCAGTCAAACGCTGAGCTGGCGCTATCAGGTTATTACCACCATTAACATAACACAAGCGTTCTACTTCTTTCTGATACTCCAAACCTGCTAACACTCCATGCTTTTTTAATTCATTTGGAATATCTTCCGGACGAATTTCCACAACCATTCCTGAGTTCGCAAAAGGTGAGTTCCTTTTTGAAGGAGACATTCCATTAACCACCATCTCATTCTCACCAGTCATTGCAGGAACAATAAAACCTCCGGGACACATACAAAATGAGTACACACCTCTTTCTTCAACCTGACAAGAAAAACTATATGAAGCAGCAGGAAGATACTCTCCTCTTCCTTCCGGATTATGATATTGAATCTGATCTATTAATTCTTGCGGATGCTCAACACGAACCCCCATAGCCCATGTCTTTGCCTCAACCTCAATGGCTTTATCATGAAGCATTTTATAAACATCCCTGGCTGAATGACCTGTAGCCAAGATCACAGCTTCGGCTTTTATTTTGGTATTGTCCTTTAAAACGACTCCTACAGCAGACTGATCCTCTATTAATAAGTCAACAACATGAGAGTTAAATAAAACTTCGCCTCCGGCTTCAATAATTGACTGACGCATTGCTTTAATAACTCCAGGAAGTTTATCCGTACCAATATGAGGGTGAGAGTCTATTAAGATATCCTCTTGAGCACCATGGAATCTAAGAACATTTAGTATCTTTTTAAAATCACCTCGCTTAGTACTTCGGGTATATAATTTACCATCTGAAAAAGTCCCTGCACCACCTTCTCCAAAAGCATAATTAGATTCCGGATTAACAGGATTATTTCTATTTAATAAAGCAATATCCTTCTTGCGCTCATTGACATCTTTACCTCTCTCAAGCACTATTGGCTTAACTCCCAACTCTATTAATCTAAGCGCTGCAAATAAACCACCAGGACCTGCACCAACAACTACTACTTCAGGCTTATTGGAAACATCAGAATATTCAAATTTTACAATTTCAGGATCTGGAGCAGGCGCATTAGCATAAACATCAAGATATAACTGAACCATAACCTGACGCTGACGAGCATCAATAGATCTCTTACGAACTCTAATCGCAGTGATCTTATCAGGACTCACCTTCATTTTTTTCGCTACCAATGGTTTATAATACTTTTCATCAGAAGCTTCCTGTGGTGTTAATCTTAATGCTATATCCTTCTTCATCCTATCTTAAAATTGTGGCGCAAAGATAATAAATTTAGCATTATGCAATAACACTGTTCAAAAACGAAGTAATTTATCAATAAAATACTGAAAGAGTAGATTTTATTAAGTGTTACTCAAAATAAAAAGAAAGTACGAAAATCCTTGAAGTAAGCTTATCAATGGCTTGTGTATATTTAATATCTGCAACATCACCGGTGCCATTGTGATCCAAAACATCCATTGTACCTATAGATATTTTCAATTCAGTAGATAGTCTAAAATAATTTAAGTAAGAGTCAAAACCAACTCCCACTTCATAATATAAATCGAGATTTTTTAGCAGCATTCTATCCTGTTTATTCTTTGCCAGATCAAAACGAGGATTAATACCTGCCACCAAATATGGTTTAAAATTATGCATCCTGTCCGACCCATATTTCAACATTATGGGCATCTCTAAAAAAGTTGATTTTATTTGAAGAGGATCATCCATATCCAAACTACTTGTTGCATTTGGGTTAGGATTATCGATAACAGTTTCAGGATCACCATCATTATAAATGTAGGTTAAATTCCTTTGTCCGAAGGAAATCCCAGGCAAAACCCTAAGGTTTAGATTTTTCCGAAGCTTTAAACTTGAAACAATACCTAAATTAATCCCGGGAGTTAAATCCAAAACTTCAGCATACATTGGAATATTACCATTATCACTATTACTAACACCTGTATGCCTTACAGTAAAATTCATTGTATTAAAACCAATGATAAAACCAAAATGAATTTTCTTTTCATCAAAAGTAGTCAGGTTCGGCACCTTTTTATTTGTTTTTTGAGCAGAAGCAGACACACTTAAAAAGGAAATCAAACCTAAGAAAAATATATACTTAAACTGTTTTATCATTTTCTTTTAATCAATTCAACCTGACTCTCAATTAAAAGTCACTTAACAAAACTCAATAATTAAGAATTTATTGTATTGTTTTTTGAGCAAAATAAATTGTGGCTATACCAAACGTTTGACGCCACACCCTTAAACTCTTAAACCCTGCTTTATTTAATTCTTGTACAAATGCATCTCCTTCGGGAAAAGCAGCCACCGATTCCGGCAAATAAGTATATGCCGCTTTATCCTTTGATAACAATCCACCCCACCAAGGCAATATCTTTGTAGAGTAGAATTGATATATTTGTTTAAAAGGAAATTGAGATGGATTAGAAAATTCAAGCACCATAAATTTGCCTTCATTTTTTAAAACCCGGTTAATTTCTTTTAAGCCTTTATTTAGATTTTCAAAATTCCTTACTCCAAAAGCGACCAAAGCAGCATCAAACTCTTCATCTTTAAATGGTAAATTCTCAGAATCACCTTCAACCATAGATATTGTTTGACTAAGTCCTTTCTTTCGTACCTTTTCTTCACCAACCTTTAGCATTTCAGCCGATAAATCAAGACCAACAATTCGTTTTGGCTTTAATATCATTGCAGCAATGGCCAAATCTCCGGTTCCTGTAGCAATATCTAAAATTTCAGGATTTTCGATTCCCTTTAAAAGCTTAATTGCTCTTCTTCTCCATATTTTATCAATACCCATGGATAAAGAATGATTCAAGAAATCATATTTAGGAGCAATATTATCAAACATTGCCTTAATCTGTTTCTTTTTACCATCAGATGATGATTTATATGGAGTTACAGTCATAAAATTGTTTTTGAATATTTTCGAATGCAAAAATAACAAAGTTCGTCAGATGACAAAACAAGCTAAGAAACCAGAAACATGCTTACCTTCTTAATTGCTTTATGTATGAATAAAAAAAGTCCTGTAGCTTGAAAGAAAAATTAAAACTATAGAAGATTTAGTTTATTATAAACCACCTCTGTTTCTCTTTTGAATAAATTACTAATAAAACATAGTAATACAAAGTAAAGGCGGATTTAGCGCAGCGCACACTCAGGCCAATTATCACCCGCATTCGCCTGCGTCATGCTCACACCGGCCCGGGCCAATTGAACCGGCCATCGCACCATGTCCTTATTTCATAAGTAACAATTTTATAATCTACACCATATGTTATATATGTAAGTATCGAGTTAACGACCTCCTTTTACTGGTTCAAGTTTCTAACTTGGACCTTTATTCAAGCCTTTTTACCAGAGAACGACATCAACATATACTATAAAATTATTAAGTGATAGAGTCACAAGATACAATCTTGCGACATCAGATGGAAGCCTAATCATGGTGACCGACTACGACAAACATAGCGGAATAAAAATGAAGAGCCCAGTCGCTTGAGAAAAACACTATTTTAATAATCTATCAAGCACTTTCAACATTTCATTAAAATCATCTTCAGAATACCCAGTTAGAATGTAGACGATTTTTCCATCTTTATCTATAATATAATTACGTGGAATAGTATTTTCGGCAAAGAGTTGATAAGTTTTACGTCCTTCATCCGGATAGAATGGCATTGTGTATTTATCTTTTGTAAATTTTGCCAATTCCTGTTCTGTATGCTCTCTTCCAACTACTAACAACTCAAAATTTGAGTTATCCTTATATTTATTCCAAACCTTATCTTGTAATTGAGGTAATTCTTTAACACAAGAAGGACACCATGTAGCAAAAAAGTTAATCAGAACTACTTTTCCTTTCAATTCATTTGAAGCAATACCTCCTGACGATTTTTCTAATTTAAAAGAAGGTACAGCATCACCAACATTAACATTATCCGGGTTTTCCTGAGCGAATGTTTTTAATCCCCCAAAACCTAACATAATCAAAAATAAAACTCTAATCTTCATTATTTATATTTATTTATTAAACAAAACAAGGAACTATTCCGAATAGTTTCAACTCAGAATAGCTCCCTGCTACAGTTCCTTATTAATTAGCCCTTAGTTATTCCTCATTATCTAACCATTTTTTTAGATAAGTTGAAATACTATCCCTGTAATCATCAATAAAACCGTAAGATTCATCGTCAATACGAATCTCACCTTTTGTAACATGACCTAGTGCAGAAAAAGGCACCTCTGCTTCCAGCATTAAATCAACAAAATCATCTTGTTTTTCTGAAGAAACAGAAACTACAACTCTACTTTGTGATTCTCCAAACAAGAAAGCATCTTTCCTTATTTCAGCATCTGATGTAATATCAAAACCAAATCCCAATGGCAAAGATGATTCTAATAAATTAAAAAACAAACCTCCTGATGAAACATCATGAACAGATCGCACTAATTTTTCTCTAATCATCCTTCTCACTACATCCTGTACCTCTTGCTCTTCTTCTATATTAAAATACGGAGCTGCATGACTTTTCTTTTTATGATAAAAGTTTAAATATTCAGAAGCATTAATATCATCTTTTGATTGCCCAATTAAGAATATCATATCTCCTTTATGCTTAAAAGTCAAAACAGTATGATGATCTTTTGACTCCACTAATCCAACCATTCCAATCACTGGACATGGACTAATTGCTTTTAACCTTCCTTCTTGTGAACTTTGATTATAAAAACTAACGTTTCCACTTACAACCGGTGTTTTAAAAACCTTACACGCCTCTGACAGACCTTCAACAGCCTGAGTAAACTGCCAAAAAACCTCCGGATCATATGGATTACCAAAATTCAAACAATCTGTAACAGCCAAAGGAACACCACCTCCACAAATAATATTACGGGCAGCTTCTGCTACTGCTATTTGAGCACCCACAAATGGATCAGCCTCTACATAATACGAATTACAATCTACTGTCAAAGCTAAAGTTTTCTTAACTTCATCTATTTGCACAAATGATGCATCTGAAGGGTATTTATTACTAAGAGAATCTTTTTTTAAGGCCTGATCAAAAGTATCTAACAAATAACTTTTCGACGCAATATTCAGACTCTTCATTAACTCAGCAATCACTTTTGGATAATGATCCGGTTCCGGAACATCATCTATTGATAATGATTTAATATTATTTTCGCCAGGCTCCTGAATTTCTCTTTCATAAATCGGAGCATTACCTCCTAAACCAACATAAGAAACTGGTATTTCAGCAATTATATCTCCATCATTCCTGCATGTAAGAGTTTCTTTATCATTCACCTTTCCTATCACGGAAAAAGCCAATTGCATAGGTTGTAATATCTCAGAAACTTCTGGAAAATTTTTCTGATCAATACATACTAAAATTCTCCCCCAGGTTTCTGACAATAACTTCTCTCTGTCATCTAAATTTTCTTCACGAACAGGAATCTTACTACAATCTATTTCAATACCAGAAGCTCCTCTTGCCGCCATTTCTGTTGCAGCACCAGCAACTCCACCAGCTCCTATAGTTTGAATACCTACAACAAGTTTTGCATCATTCAGAGACTTTACTGCTTTCAACAGACTCTTCTCAATATCAGCATCCATCATTTGTTCATAAGTAAAAGTCTCAGTTCCATTTCCTGATATCACATCCGCTGAAAACACATCATTATCAACACCTTCTTTCCCGGTAAGGGCACCAACAATTAAAATCAGATTACCATCACCCTTTGCAATACCTGAAATCAAATCTTCATTCTTTGCAATCCCTACAGTCATATTATTAACAATAGGATTAGAATTAAATGCCTTATCAAATCCAGCTTCACCTCCAACCACAGGAACTTTCATATTCTCCTCAAAATCTTTGACTCCTTTAATCACTTCAGAAAACAACCATCTTGCAGTATCTCTTTCACCATCTCCAAATCTTAAGGAATCGAGAAATGCAACAGGTTTAGCACCCATAGAAAAAACATCTCGGGTAACCATTCTCATCCCGGTTAATGCGCCTAATCTTGGCTGAATGGAACAAGGATGATTATGCGATTCTATTTTAAAAACACATACATAACCATCACCAATATCTATCGCTCCAGCAGATTCATCTCCTGCTTTAACAATTACATTATCGCCCGATTTAGGAAGCTTTCCCAACCACTTTAATGAATTTTTATAGGAGGCATGCTCAGACCACAGTCGCGAAAACATATCCAACTCTAAATCATTAGGTTTTCTTTTTAGAATTTCAGTAATCAATTCCAATTCCGAAGGTGTTAGGTTTATGCTTTCTGTGCCTGTTGAAGTAAAATTACTGCTCATCTTAATATTTTTTACGTTCCTATTAAAAATCATTAAATTTTAACGATTCAGCTCTTATCTTTGAAAAACTTCTACCCTAATCAGATTTCACACTTACCGGGTAACATTTTTTAACTTTTTGAAAGTATAAAAAAATTGCGTAAGAAAAAAGACTGACATATGGGATTTGATGAATAAATCTGTAGCTTCAGATTAAAGTTTAATATTGATTTTTGTAAAACACTTGATTCAATAAAATTACATAGAGAAACATACGTAGGAAATTCTTCCGCCTTCATGTAAAAGCGTTGATAAAATCAGTAAACGTAGCGTTAAAAAAGAAAAGCTGTTTGATCCCGATTTAGAACTTGTAGGAATTTGATCTTCAAATTCCACAATGTTCTTTATCGGGAGAGTTCTTTTCTTTTAGCGAAGAACACTTATTTTTAGCTTTTTCATGGCAGCGGCGGTCTTCTTTGTTTACTTTCTTCGACTGTAGGAAGAAAAGTAAAAGCCTGTCTGGCTTGAAGACAAAACATAAAAATATAGACATTGGGATTTTCACACACCAATATTGATAAATAAATTAAACTTGTACAGTAAATACAAATAATTAGATAAAATGAACAAAATTGCATTAGTTACAGGAGCAACTTCAGGTATTGGCGAAGCAACAACTCTTCTTCTTACCAAATTAGGATACAATATTATAATTACTGGCCGCAGAGAAGAAAGACTATCAAAACTAAAGGCGACAATCGAAAGTAATGGTACGACGAAGATTCTAACACTTTGCTTTGATATTAGAAATCAGGAAGAGACGCTAAATGCCATTAAATCAATTCCAGCAGAATGGCAAAACATTGATATCCTTGTCAACAATGCTGGCTTAGCTTCGGGAACTGAAAAAATGGATGATGTAAAGTGGGATAAATGGCAACAGATGATAGACACTAATATTACAGGCTTATTATTTCTTTCAAAAGAAATTATTAAAGGGATGGTGCAAAGGAAATCAGGTCATATCATTAATATTTCATCTATTGCAGGTATAAATGTTTACGAAGGCGGAAGTGTTTATTGTGCCACTAAACATGCAGTAAATGCCATTACTCAAGGAATGAGAATAGATTTATTAAAACACAACATCAAAGTAACATCTATTGCTCCGGGAATGGTAGAGACTGAATTTTCATTAGTTCGATTTGACGGAGATCAAGATAAAGCCGATAATGTTTACAAAGGAGTAGTTCCTCTTTCTGCTCAAGATATTGCTGAAACCATTGAGTTTGTAGTTACCCGACCTGCACACGTTAATATTAATGACATATTAATTATGCCAACTCAGCAAGCAAATGCTTATTATACGAATAGGGTGTAGGTAGTCAACAGTCTTCAGTTCTCAGTACACAGTCAAACTGCTTACTGCAGACTGAGAACTGGAGACTCCAAAAACTCCCCTCTTAAATTCGTCTTCTCCCCATTATTTATAGCAACATCTACCACCCTTTGGCAAAATAACGGTGCAACGTTTGCTGCAAATTCCTTATTAGGATGGGGATCTCCTCCCTTTGAGGCATTTTCATCTTTCATATATAGACTTCCTTCCGTTTCCAGGTCATAAAAATCCCAAACATAAATATTATCACCCTCTATATCCCATTCTTCTTTGACCCAGGTAAAAAAATCTCTTGCTAATTTTGCACTATTCTCATTTGTACTACTTTCTGTTAATGCAGCACCTGTCCATACAATAAATTTAGTATCTGGATATTTTAACAACTCCTCTTTTAATGCGTTATACTGTAATTTATAATTTGGAACTGTCTTTCTATCTGAATTTATATCAGCCTTAGTATTATCTTCCTTAATCCAACTAACAGGAAAACAGTGTTTGAAAACAATCACATCCCATAATGGAGCCAGCGTTTTTAATGTGGGTTCAAACTTATATGATTTTTCTCCACCATGTTTCACCCAAATATTATAATAATCGTAAGGATAATTATTCCATCCATATCCGGGAATATATCTATATACTTTACTCTTCGGAAAGGCTTGCTCTACAAAATTAAGTTTCGCATCCTCCGTATTATTATATTTTTCAAACCATTCTTGTACATCAGAAACATTATCATTATAGGCTCCTCGATAAATATTATTACCCGTACTATGATGTAAAAACAGAATATTCTTATCGCTTTCCTTATTAATATCACCTTTATAACCATCGTGCCCACATGATGTAATAATTAACATAGCGAAAAACCAATACAACAATCTGAATTTCATCTTTACTTCGTTTTAGAAAATTTACAAAATCAAAATATTAAATATTAATATTCATTGTCGTTAATATTGACTAACAAGTCTCTTTTCTTGACGAAAGTGTAAAAGCATAAACACCATCTAATTTTTCACATAAATTAGATCAATTCGCAATTTATATAATTCACATTACCCATATCCGCATAAATTCGTTACTCTTAGAAAAATTCACACGTAATACATTCACATAATATAATTTGACTAACAAGCTTCTTCTATAGATTAAAAACAGACCTACTTAATGTTTTTTTTTAATTATTGTATTATAATTGTCTGCTAACAATCATTATATATTTAATCTATGCATAAACTATTTGCGTCAATATTTCTACTGTTATTAATTATTACATCATCATGTGTTAGTCTAAAAAAAGACATATATCTCCAGGGTAATATAGCAAAAGCACTTAAAGAAGTTGAGCAAACCTATCAACCCAGCCAATCCCCTTATTTGGTTAAACCCAATGATAATTTATATATAAGAGTAACCTCTTTAGATGATAGAACATCAGCTTTTTTAAATAACGAAACAGGGGGTACTAATGCAGTACAACAACTATCAACTCCTATGGCAGCAAGTTTAACAGGTTATCGTGTCCAACTGGATGGTTCTATCAGATTTCCTTTTGTGGGGAAAATTTATATTGCCGGATTAACATTAGATGAGGTACGAGAAAAAATACAATTGGCAGTCTCAAATTTCATTGAAGAATCCAGTGTTAATGTAAAGTTATTAAATGATAATATTACTATTATAGGAGAGGTTAATTCTCCCGGAAGATTTCTTTTATGTGATGAAGAAATAAATTTAATTGAAGCTATTAGTTTAGCTGGAGATATGAATAATTTTGCCAATAAAAAAAGAGTCCGCTTAATTAGAAAGGAAGGTGAAGTACAACAAATGATAATAATTAACACATTAGATGAGAACTTGCTTTTTTCTCCATATTTTTATATAAAACCAGGGGATATCATCTATGTTGAGCCACGCAAACTAAAATCAATGAGTCAAAGCAACATTCCTATTAGTCTTGGATTAACATTTCTGAATACAGCCTTATTATTTTATACTTTAGCTACAACTACTAATTAATAAATATGGAAAATCAGAACTACTACTTTGAAGAAAACAATCAAGAAAGCAACTTTGATTTTTCAAAAGTCTTTTATCGTACAATTAGGTATTGGTATATTATTTTGATATGCTTATTCCTTAGTATCGGATTGGGATATTATATGTATAAAACAACATTACCTCAGTATAAAATCACTTCTCTTCTTATGATATCTGATCCACAAAATGACCAAGAGGCTTCTGTTGGTTCCGAGGATGCTATGCCTGGTGTAAGCTTAGGAAAGTACAGTAACATACAAAATCAAATCATTTTTCTAACATCCTCCGATCATGTAGAAAAAGTTATCAAACAATTAGATTTCACCATTTCATATTACGAAAAAGATATGTTTCTATATCAGGAAATCTACAAAAACACCCCCTTTATTGTAATCCCTGACACAGCAAAAGAATATGTTCAATATGATCATTATCAAATTAATTTTTCAGATGATAAAACATTTACCTTAACAAATGAAAAGCATCCTAAAGAAACACACTCATTTCATTTTTTTGAAAAAATTAAACTATATGGACAATCTTTTAGCATCAGACCTAATGAAAAAACAATCAACAAACGCAATTACATAAATAAAGAATATAGCTTCGTTATAAATCCTTTGGAAAGTATTATTAACAAATATAAAAACAAAATATCAATAACTCCTTACCAAAGAGGATCCTCCATTTACGAAGTATCCATTAACGAAAACAACATTTCTAAAGGGATTGATTTTATTGAAACGCTCTCTCAAAGTGCAGTTCAATATAACCTGGATAAGAAAAACCAAATTGCTAACAGTACCATTATGTTTATTGAAAAATTATTAGTTGGAGTTTCTGATTCTTTAAGTTCTGCAGAGAAAGTGCTTGAGGACTTTAGATCCAGAAATGAATTAATGGATGTTTCAATGCAAGGACAAATGATCATCAACCAATCTCAGGAACTGGAAAATCAGAAAGCAGGTCTCCTTTTAAAAATAGATTACTACAACTATTTAGTCAATTATATTGAAAATAACCAAAACGTTCAGGAATTAATGGCACCTTCTTCCATGGGAGTTGAAGATCCAATATTATCACAACTTATAGGAGAACTTTCTTCGAAAAATGCAGAAAAATCAAGTTTACAATTTAATTCCAGAATTGAGAATCCTAATATAACGAGAATAAACAGACACATTGAGAATCTTAAGACTTCCATACTTGAAAATACCCAAAGCCTGATTGCCACTACAAACCTTTCATTAAAAGATCTAAACCAAAGGTTGATGACACTTAGTTCCCAGATCAGAAAACTACCTAAAACAGAACAATTATTGTTGGGTATAGAACGTAAGTTCAAAATGAATGACGAAATGTATACCTATTTATTAGAACGTCGTTCTGAAGCACAATTGGCAAAGGCAGCAAACTTACCTGATAATGAAATCATTGAAAAGGCAACTCCACAAGGCAAAGTTGTCCCAGATATAAAAAGAGCAATTATCATTATCATTTTACTAGGACTGTTCGTTCCTAGTGTCATTATCTTTTTAATTATCTTTTTAAACAATAAAATACAAGACAAAACAGACCTTGAATCATTAACTAAACATCCAATTATTGGTGAGATTCCTTCTAAAGGAAAAACAAAGGATCAAATTACTTTTTTATGCAATCTAAAATCCTCTTTTTCAGAAGCAATAAGAACTGTTCGAACAAATTTGAGCTTTTATCCATCAAAAGGAAATAGTAAAACCATCATGGTAACTTCCATCATACCAGGGGAAGGAAAAACATTTTTCGCCATAAATCTGGCAGCATCTTATGCTCAATTGGGGAAAAAGACAGTAATTCTTGGTTTTGACCTTAGAAAACCAAAACTATCTGAATATCTGAATATTGAAACTAACGGATCTAGCTTAAGTAAATATTTAGTCAATAACCATGAAAATTTAAGTCATAATTTGGTTGAACCCACTCACATCCCAAATCTTGAAATCATTCCAACAGGTGAAATTCCACCAAACCCAGCTGAACTCATTGCAAGTCAATATACAGATGTTTTATTCAAGGAATTAGAAAAAATATATGATATTATTATTATTGATACACCCCCTATTGGACTGGTTACTGATGCTCAACTATTAGCGAAACATACAGATATAAATATAATAACAACTCGTCACAACGTAACACCACGCCCTTTATTAAATAATCTCCTTAAAGATGGAAAAATAAAAAGCATGAAAAATATTTGTATGGTGATTAATGGATTACCTCAAGATAGAAGGGGATATTCTTATGGGTATAGGGGAGATTACTATTCATAAATACTGATTCCTAAAAAAACAATCTTTATTTACCATAGAGTAAATTAAAATTATATTCAGCACTTGAGTTCCGCACTTTTTTCAGGCAAAAAACATTAACACCCACTAATATAACAACAAACTACTTTTAGTTGTGATTTTGGGTGTCCCAGCCTTATATTTACACCATGTTTGTGCGAAAAAAGAAGAACAAAAGTGGAGTTATCAGTGTACAAGTCATTGATAAGAGCTCAGGAAAATACAAAGTGATAAAAACTATTGGCAGTTCCTCTGTTGGTACAGATATAGAAATGTTTTATCAACAAGGAGTTGATTACATCTCGCATTATGAAGGTCAGCAAACTTTTGATTTTTCAACTTAAGACTTTAAAGAGACTGTCAAAAAGAGTATTCATAACATTTCAATTAAAGGAGTCCATCTGCTGGTAGGAAGAATTTATACAGAAATTGGATTTGATTCCGTCTGTAATGACTTGTTAAAACAATTGATCCTGATTCGACTATCCCATCCGGCCAGTAAACTAATAACAACTCAATACTTGTATCGGTACTTTTCTGTCGACATTAAAGAAGACTGGATCTACAGATATTTAGACAAGATTTATTCGGACTACAAAGAGGCTCTTCAAAAAATGCTCTAATCGGTAAATAACAATACAGAGAATTTGGCAACATAAATGCAGAGTTTCCCTTTGATTAAACCGCCCCAAGGGTCGGTTTAATCAAAGGGAAAAACGAGCAACTTTACAGCAGTTTCAATTTTTAAATTGCAACAATGATGAATAGATATCAAAACAAGTTGTTTATGTATTATGATATTCACCGCCTTCACCGAGAAGGCATGAGTATTACGCAGATAGCTAAATATATCGTTGCAGATTGGCGTACTGTAAAAAAGTACCTTTCGATGAACGAAAGGGAGCATGAAGCATATCTGGATTCTCTGGAAAAGAGAAAAAGGGAGCTTTCTGATTATGAATATTTTGTCAAAGAAAAACTTACGCAATACCCTGATACCTCTGCAGCACAAATGCTTGATTGGCTAAAAGAGCGTTATCCTGATTTTCCCAAAGTAAACTCTAAGACGGTTTATAACTTTGTGATGCACATCAGACATGAATATAACATCCCTAAAATCAGTCCAACCAGGGAATACTTTATTGTAGATGAACTTCCTCAGGGAAAGCAGGCTCAAGTTGATTTTGGTGAATATAATATGCGTAGTACAGATGGTAAACGTAAGAAAGTATACTTTTTTACGATGGTATTGTCGTATTCCAGATTCAAATATGTTCGTTTTGTGGATTGTCCGTTTACCTCTGCATTAGCCATTGAAGCACATGAAAGAGCTTTCAAGTTTTTTGAAGGCATTCCTAAAGAAATTGTTTATGATCAGGACAAAGTTTTTATGAACAATGAAAATCATGGTGATTTAATCCTTGTAGAACAATTTCAATCCTACGTTACACAACAACGGTTTGCCATTTATTTTTGTCGCAAAGCAGATCCGGAAACCAAAGGCAAGGTCGAAAATGTGGTTAAATACGTAAAACAAAACTTCTTATACAATAGAATATACAATGCTCTTGAAACGCTAAATACAGAAACTCTGGCATGGTTAGGACGAACCGCAAATCAAATGCCTCATGGTACAATCAAACAAGTACCATATGATCTATGGTTTGAAGAAAAAGACAAACTTGCACCTTATGTTCCTGTATCTTTATTATTAGATCCTGAATATATCCTTTATCCCGTAAGGCCAGACAATAGTATATCTTACAAAAGCTGCTTTTATTCTTTGCCACAGGGAACCTATAAAAAGCCGTGTACAAATGTGATTGTCAAAGAAGAAAATGGTTTTGTCGTTATTTGCGATACTGATAACAAGGAAATATGCAGACATAAAAAATCAACCATTGCAGGTAAAAAAGTAATAAATACAGATCATAAGCGTGATAAAACTAAACGTATAAATGATTTTATAGAAGATTTGGCTAAATGCTTTGAGAACACTCAGGATGCAACTTTATATCTAAAGGAAATAAAAAGACATAAACCCAGGTATATCCGTGACAAGATCATATTAATCAAAGATGCATTTGAAAAATACGGCGAAGGCATAATGAACAAAGCCTTGGCTTATTGTATGGATAATCAGATTTATAGCACTACTGATTTTATTGCCGTAGCAGATAAT
>CAXXLC010000029.1:0-276814 GCA_963677345.2 uncultured Saccharicrinis sp. | reverse complement strand
GTAACAACAAAAAAAGGGAAGAGTGGTAAAGTTTCTTTAAACTACTCTGGCTCAACAACATTTGAAAAAATGTACGATGTCATGGAATATATGGATGCTGCAGAGTGGCTTGAATATGCTCGTATTGCAAAATATAATATGGGCACATACGCTTCTGCTACACCATCTTACGAAGCTGATTTTGCCACATGGGGGTCAAACACTGCTTCATGGGCTAATATTGAAAAAGCATGGAATAATGGCGAATACGACCCTAGCAAAGTAGGTAGTTACGACTGGGGGGAAACATGGTAAACGTACCGCAGTTTCTACAGAACACACAATTAGTGCTTCAGGAGGTACCGACCAGTTCCAAGGGTATGGATCATTTGGATACTTACGTCAGGAAGGAACACAACCTGATCAACTTTTTGAAAGATACACTGCAAAAACAAACTTTGAAGCCAGCCCTACTGATTGGTTCAAAATGGGAACTACAATGAACGTAAGCTGGGGCATTCAAGATTATGGATATAGTTTTACCAAATCAGTAACAGGACCCGGTGATTACTATTCTGCATTAAAGTCAATGTTAGCATGGACTGTTCCTTATGATGAAGATGGAAATTACAACAGAAACCCGGCTGCTGGCGACGTAAATATCATTAACCCTATAGATGAATTAAAGTACAACACTAATAACAGAAAAACATTTAGGGCTACTGGTAGTTTCTACTCTCAAATTGATTTTGGTAAAATGTGGCAACCTTTAGAAGGACTACAATACAGAATTCAATTTGGTCCGGAATTTAAATATTATCGATTAGGTGTATTTAATGCAGCTGATGGCATTAACGGTGATGGTAATAATGCAGCAAAATACAATACCAACAATACACAAGCCTGGACATTAGATAATTTGATTTATTATAATCGTACATTTTCTGAACAGCACAAAGTTGGACTAACACTAATGCAGTCTTCTTCTAAATACCATTACGAATATGGTGATATGAAAGCCACGGATGTGGCCACTACCGATGAACTTTGGTATAACCTTGCTTCAGGTGGAGACAGCTATAGCCTTGGAACAGGATTAGCTGAAAAACAAATGGAGTCGTATATGATAAGAGGTAATTATAACTTCTCTGAAAAGTATTTATTAACAGCGTCCATACGTTGGGATGGAGCCTCACAACTAGCAGAAGGAAATAAATGGGCAAGTTTCCCCTCTTTAGCATTAGGATGGAGAATTGACCAGGAAAATTTTATGAAAAATATTTCTTGGGTTGATGGATTAAAACTTCGCTTCGGATATGGTATTACCGGAAATGCAGCAATTGATGCATATGACACTAAAGGTGGAGTAATGTCTTTATACTACAACTGGGGAACAACATCGTCTTCATTAGGTTACGTTGCATCTGACCCATCACAAAAGTATCCGCCAAAAATGGCAAACAGTGATTTAAGCTGGGAAAGAACATCTCAATATAACATTGGTATTGATTATGTAATTGTAAATAACAGAATTACTGGTAGCATCGATTATTATAAAACAAAAACAACCGATTTATTGATGGTTATGAGTATACCAAGTTTAACAGGTTATACTTCCACTTGGGCTAATGTAGGAGAAACAAAAGGTAGTGGTATTGACTTACAATTAAATACAGTTAATATTAATTCAAGCAATTTTAAATGGACAACAAATATCACTTGGTCTGCTGATCGTAGTGAAATCTCTAAACTTAATAACGGAAGTACAGAAGATTTGAATAATGCATGGTTTGTAGGTGAAGATATTGGCGTTTATTACGATTATGTATACGATGGAATCTGGAAAACATCAGAGGCAACAGAAGCTGAAAAATTTGGTAGAAAACCAGGCCAGATTAAACTTAAAGATTTAAATAAAGATGGAGTTATTGACCCTAATGATGACAGAAAAATAGTAGGCTACAAACGCCCTGATTGGTCTGGAGGTATAACCAACACATTTAATTACAAAAACTTAGAATTATCATTCTTTATTTATTCTCGTTGGGGAAATACATTTAGATCAGGAGCCGCAACACTTGATGGCAGGTTTCAACAACGCAAGCTTGACTATTGGGTAGCAGGAGTAAACGAGGATGCTGAATACTATTCTCCAGGATCAAATGGTGAAGCTGCTGACACCTATAGTAGCACAATGAACTACGAAGATGGCTCTTTTGTTAAAATGCGTAATATCAATTTAGGGTATAATTTTACAACTAAACAATTATCTAAATTAGGTATTACAAAGCTAAAAGTATATGCACAAGTAATGAATCCGTTTATGATATATTCTAAATGTGATTACCTGGATACAGATTTAGCCAGCTACAATAACAACACTGTTTCAACAGGTTCTGCAACAACACAAAAAGGACTAGTTTTCGGTCTTAATGTATCATTTTAACCTGATTAGTCATAAATATCAAAACATTAGAAAAAATGAAGAAATTTAATATATCGTACATTTTGGTTTTATTAGGTGTATTTTGTTTTTCATTACAATCTTGTAAAGAAGATTTTTTAGATGAAGAACTAACTACTACTTATAGTACACAAACCTTTACTACGCAAGAAGGATTAGACCAGTTAGTTACAGGAACATATCAAAAACTTAAATTTAAGTTTAACTATGTGTGGGGGATCGAAATGTTCAACCTTGGAGTAGATGAATTTACAGATGCAAACAATTCGATTCCAAGCTTTAATTGCTATAGTTCAGATTTAAATTCTGATGAAGGAGGTGCAAACAAACCCATGTGGCAAAATATGTATGCAGGAATTGAATCTGCAAATACTATTATCACAAATGTTCCACAATATTATGATGATACTAACGACAGTTATAAAACCAGGTTAGGAGAAGGTTACTTTTTCAGAGGTTACTTTTATTTAACGCTAGTGGTTCAATATGGCGGTGTTCCGCTAAAACTAAAACCTTCAACTGGTGTTGAAACATATTTTACAAGAGCTTCTGAAGAAGAATGTTTTGCACAAATAATAAGCGATTTAGAACAAGCTCACAGCTTGCTACCAGAAAATGCAGAACAAACAGGTCGCATCACTAAGTATGCAGCTGCTCATTTTTTAGCTAAAGCCTACTTAACTCGTGCCAGTGAATTATATGAATCGTGGAATAGCAGTTATGTTGATAACGACCTTGATCAAGTAATAAAATATGGCCAGGAAGTTTCAAATGCCCACCCATTAACGAGCAATTATGTGGAATTATGGGATTACCAACAAGCAAATGGTGCAAACGAAAATGTTTCCGAGGTTGTTTTAGCAGCTCAATTTGCTGATGATCAATCAACATGGGGTCGTTATGGTAATCAAATACACTTATATTACCCTTCTGTTTATCAAGACATTTCTGGTACTAAAAGAGATATCTCAGGCGACCGTGAATTTTCATTTGCAAGAGCAACAAACTATACTTTGGATGTATTTGATAGAGTAAATGATTCAAGGTTTTGGAAATCGTTTATTACCTGTTATGGATGCAACACTACTTCTGGTGCACCAACATGGACAGAGGAAAATGCAGCTTTGGGACCAGAAGGTACTGTTGCCGGAGATAAAAGATTCAATGGTGGAGAACTTGCTATTAAATATATCGTTAACGATGCTGGTGACAACAGATACGAAGCGGTTGATAACGATGTTACCGGTGCATTGAAAAATGGAGTAATGCAAAACACTCATACTTTTGTTCGTTATTTCAATGGTGAAAATCAAGCGTTTGTTGGTCAACATGGAAATAATGGCTATTATGGAACACAAAAAAGATCTGTTGCACTTTCTAAATTTCGCGATGGTTATATAGAATATCAATCTCCTCTCCTTTTGGCACAAGAGATGCAATCATAGCACGCTCGGCAGAAGATGTTTTAATGGTTGCAGAAGCATATATTCGCAAAGGAGAATCTCAATATGACAATGCAATTTCTTGGATTAACAGATTAAGAGACAGAGCGGCATATGCAGATGGAGAAGATCGCTCAGCTCATGCAGATGGAGGTCAGGCTTATAAAAACAACTCTTATTGCGATGGAAAAGGTGGCGGTTATTCTGCTGAAGGATCAATTTTCTGGGATAAAAACACTTATTACGAATCAAATAATGATATGGCAGAAACAACAGCTGCAACATTATCTGAAATGCATATTAATTCTGTAGATGAGATTTACAACTCTCCTGTTGATGCCCCAATATATAATGAATTAGGATGTAGCAGTAATCAGGATAAGATGATGTGCTTCTTATTAAACGAAAGAACCAGAGAATTATGTGGTGAGTTATACCGTTGGGAAGATCTTGCCAGAACAAAAACTTTAGAAGCTCGTTTTAAAGCATTTAACGATGGTTGGGTAAGAGGAAATTCGACATTTAGTGCCTCTACTCACTATTATCGTCCAATACCACAATCGTTCCTTGATGCTATTACAAACGAAAGCGGACAAGCTTTAACTGCTGATGAGAAAAAAGCTATGCAAAATCCTGGATACTAATAATTGAATTACTTTCAACAATAAATCGGTCTTATATACCGATTTATTGTTTTTCAATACAAGACATACCTTCTCAACTTCATTTTATTGTTTGTTTTTATGACTTTTCAATAATGAAATGCAAAAATTAATATGAACCGTTCACTTAAATATATCTCCAAAACACTACTGATTTCCTTTTTGATAATATTAGGAGTAATCTCTACTGCACAAAAAAAGGAATCTAAAAAAAATAAAATTTCTAAAAACAATTCCTCAGTTGAAAATAGTGTTACTGATGCCAATACTCCTTTACACCTACTACAACCTGATTATTCTATAAATTATCATGTTCCAACAACCGATGAAATCGGCACAAAAATGGAACTTATATTAAAATATCTTTCAAACACTACTCCGTTTGAAATCATCAATACAACAACACAAGAAAAAATTGAAGATTATAAAAACATAAATCGCAATTGCCATCTCAAAAAAGGTGATTTTCGATTAACATCTTATGAGTGGGGAGTAACATATGCAGCCATGATAAGATTGGCTCAAGTAACAGATGAATCTATATATCTGGACTATGTATATGAGCGCTTTAATTTTTTATCTGATGTTGCTCCCTATTTTGGAACAATTTTAACAGAAGAAGGAACTATTGATCCTTTAATGAGAAGTGTTTTGCAACCTCATGCTCTGGATGATGCAGGTTCCATATGTACCTCCATGATAAAATCTTCTGTATTTAGTAAACCATCTGCCAAACTTGATACCTTAATAGGAAATTATATCGACTATATCATGTACCATGAATACCGTTTGCAAGATGGTACTTTTGCCCGAAAACGCCCCCTTCATAACACAGTATGGTTAGATGATATGTTTATGGGAATCCCTGCCCTACTCCAAATGGGAAAATATAAACACAACGATAAATACACCTCTGAAGCCATTAAACAAATCAGACTTTTTAAAGAAAAAATGTTTGTTGAGGACGAAGGTTTATTTCGTCATGGCTGGGTTGAAGGTTTAAATCCTGAACCTGAGTATTTTTGGGCCAGAGCTAACGGTTGGGCTTTACTAACATTATGTGAGGCATTAGATGTACTTCCTGAAAAAAATGAAGACAGACAATGGATTCTGGAATTATTTCAAAAGCATATTGCATCACTTGTTCGATACCAGTCTGGAAAAGGTTTATGGCACCAGTTGATTAACAAAAATGACTCATACCTTGAAACTTCAGCTTCTGCTATTTATGTGTATGCTATTGCTCACGGTATTAATCAGGGTTGGTTAAATGCAAGAGTTTATGGATCTATTGCAACACTGGGATGGAATGCCTTATCTGATAAAATCAATAACAAAGGACAAGTAGAAGGTACTTGTGTGGGAACGGGCATGGGCTTTGATCCTGCCTTTTATTACCACCGTCCAACAAGCTCCTATGCTGCTCATGGTTATGGACCGATGTTATTGGCAGGTGCTGAAATGATTGAATTACTGAACCACAACTTCCCTAAAACGAACGATAGTGCAGTTCATTTTTACGGACAAACGCAACCATACACTGAACCTATTTTTGAAGTTGGTGATCCTCGCCATCCTCCCTATTTAAAAGCTGGCAGCACCCGTAAAGGTGATAATCCTGTTGTTTTTGTTATTGGCGATTCTACGGTAAAAAATGGCCGCGATCGTGGAGATTTAGGTCAATGGGGATGGGCTAGTTTCTTTGATCATTTCTTTGATACAACAAAAGTATCCATTGAAAACCATGCTTTAGGAGGTCGAAGTAGTCGTACATTCCTTACAGAAGGTTTGTGGCAGAATGTTTTGGAAGGTCTAAAAGAAGGTGATTACCTTTTTATTCAATTCGGACATAATGATGGTGGTCCTTTTAATACCGGTCGTGCACGCGCATCTATTAAGGGTGCCGGAGATGAATCTCAGGACTATATTATGGAAGCAACCGGTGGTCCGGAAACCGTTTATACCTTTGGTCATTACATGCGCCATTATATTAAGCAAGCCAAAGCTCATGGAGTAAAAGTTATTACATTATCTCATACACCTCGAAATAATTGGGAAGATGGTAAAATGGTTCGTGTTACAGATACTTATGCTAAATGGACCAAACAAGTAGCCGAAAAAGAAAATGTTTGTTACATAGATGCCAACAATTTATGTGCTACCGAATACGAAAAAATAGGTCAGGAAGCTACCAAACCTTACTATAAGGATAATGTACATACTTCATATATCGGTGCAATTTTAAACGGAAATACTGTAGCAAAAGCCGTATACAATCTTGAAGATTGCGATTTAAAGAACTACATGAAAAAGGATGCCATTGATCATCCTACAAAAGTAGCTCCTAAGCCTCTTTATCGTGATCCTGTTTTCGATGGTGCTGCTGATCCGGTTATCATATGGAATAAACAAGAACAAAAATGGTTTATGTTCTACACCAATCGTAGAGCTAACCTTGAAAATACAAATGGAGTTGATTGGGTTCATGGAACTCCTATAGGTATTGCAGAATCTGAAGATGGTGGATTAACCTGGAAATACAAAACCGACGCCAAGATAAGTTACGGAGGTAAAGATGTTACTTATTGGGCTCCCGATGTTATGGAATGCAATGGAACATATCATATGTATTTAACCTTTGTTCCCGGAATATTTACAGATTGGAGTCATCCTCGCGAAATCATTCATCTTACAAGCAGCAATTTAATTGACTGGAAGTTTGAATCTAAAATCAATTTGGTATCTGATAAGGTAATTGATGCTGAAGTAATAAAAGCTCCTAATGGAAAATGGAGAATGTATTACAATAATGAACGCCATAACAAATCTATTTACTATGCAGAGAGTAATGATTTGTACCATTGGGAAGACAAAGGACTTGCTGCAGCACAAAGACGTGGTGAGGGTCCTGTAGTATTTTATTGGAAGGACAGATATTTTATGATTATAGATTCATGGAACGGACTTACTGTGTATAGTTCTAAAAATATGGACAACTGGCATCTTCAGGAAGAACGTATCCTTGAAAATCCGGGATTTGGAACTGATGATGAAGTAAAAGGCGGACATGCTGATGTTGTTGTAAACAATGGCAGAGCCTACATCTTTTACTTTACACACCCGGGAAGAACCGAAGGTGTTAAGGAAGATAATTACGAAACCCGCAGATCTTCAATTCAGGTTGGAGAATTAATATTTAATGACAATAAAATAACCTGTAACAGAAATTTACCGGTGAATATTCAATTAACAACTGATAATAAATAAACAAATACTTAAATAAATGAAACTTCATTCTATTATATCTCTTATTTCATTACTTACAATCATAAGCTGTAATACACCAAAACCTAAAGATGTAAGCATTTATATTGCCGGCGATTCTACTGCTCAGGGCTATGATACTACTAAAACCGTAATGAGAGGTTGGGCTCAAATGTTACCCAGGTTTTTTGATGAGCATGTTACTGTCGTTAATAAGGCTAAAGCCGGAAGAAGTACCAAAAGCTATATTGCAGAAGACAGATGGCAAGGAATTATTGACTCCATAAAGCCTGATGATTATGTTATTATTCAATTTGGTCATAACGATGCTTCGTCTAAACCAGAAAGACATGCCTCCTACCCTGACTATAAAAATAACCTGCTAAAAATGATTTCAGAGGCTCAGGCTAAACAAGCCAATCCTATTTTAGCAACTTCAATTGTAATGAGAACTTTTAACGGAAGATCACTTGTAGATGACCGCTTATTGGGATACCCTGCTATCATGCGTCAACTGGCAGATTCCTTAAACATTCCGTTGATTGACACTTATGTAAAAACCAGAGACATGATTATTATGATGGGTGATGAACCATCCAAAGAATTATATATGTGGATTCCGGCAGGCGTTGATTCTATTCGTCCTAATGGTTCGCAGGACGATACGCACTTACAAACTCCGGGGGCTATGGCTGTTGCTGAGATTGTAGCTAAAGAAATTAAAAAACAAAACCTTAAAAACATAGCTAATCATGTTATTATCCCTTAAAAAACTTGTTAAATACACCACTATAGTAAGTATTCCCTTATTGTTTGCTCAGTGTCAGCTAAAGGTTGAATGGCCAAAAGAATCTATTGATACCAAACCAGGCTCGCGATGGTGGTGGATGGGTAATGCGGTTGATGAAACCAACCTGACTAAAAACATGGAAGCTTATGCTGATGCCGGGATTGGTTCTCTTGAAATTACGCCTATCTATGGCATTCAAGGTAACGATTCTAATGAGGTCGATTTCTTATCCGACAGATGGATGGAATTGTATAAACACACCCAAAAAGAAGGAAACCGTTTAGGCATCAATATCGATATGAACACCGGAACCGGCTGGCCTTTCGGTGGTCCTGAAGTTACCGTGGAAGATGCTGCTGGTCGTTTATTGATTAAGGAATATACTTTAAGTTCGGGTCAGCAATTAAAAGATGAGATTATTCCTGATGATATAAAACAACAGGCTACTGCTGTTCTCTCTCGTTTAATGGCTTATTCAGAAACTGGAGAATGTTTAAATCTTACTGATAAAGTAGAAAATAAAAAACTAAGCTGGACAGCTCCCAATGGTAACTGGAAGTTAATTGCATTATTTGAAGGTCACACCTTTCAACAGGTTAAAAGAGCTGCTCCAGGCGGACAAGGTTTGGTGTTAAACCACTTCTCAAAAGATGGCGTTGAACGTTATTTAGATCGTTTTACAAAGGCATTTACCAAGAGCAATGCCACACCTCCTAAATATTTCTTTAACGATAGTTACGAAGTGTATCGTGCCGATTGGACTCCGGGTTTGTTAGAAGCTTTTGAAGCCAGGCATGGCTATAAACTGGAGGAATATTTACCCTGGTTTTTAAGTGAAGAACATAACGATACTACTGCTCGTATTGTTTCAGATTACAGAGAAACTTTTGCAAGTATGTTAGTCAACAACTTTACCATTCCCTGGACAGAATGGGCTCATAGTTTAAACAGCAAAACACGTAACCAGGCTCATGGATCTCCCGGTAATTTAATTGACATTTATGCTGCGGTAGACGTTCCTGAATGCGAAGGTTTTGGTTTATCCGACTTTAACATTAAAGGTTTACGTAAAGATTCGATGACCCGCCATAACTTTTCTGATTTATCGATGTTAAAATATGCATCGTCGGCAGCCCATATTTCAGGAAAGCAATATACCTCATCAGAAACTTTTACATGGTTAACAGAACACTTCCGAACTTCGTTTTCTCAATGTAAACCTGATTTGGATTTGATGTATATTTCTGGTGTAAATCATGTGTATTTCCATGGTACTACTTATAGTCCTGAAGATGCAACATGGCCGGGCTGGAAGTTTTACGCCTCTGTGGATATGAGCCCTACCAACCCATTATGGCGCGATGCTCAACCCTTCTTTAAATATATTTCGCGTGTACAGGCCTTTATGCAGATGGGACAACCCGATAATGATTTTCTGGTTTATCTTCCCGTTTACGATATGTGGCATAACGAAGAAGGCCGTTTATTGATGTTTGATATTCACGCTATGAAAGAACGTGCTCCTGAGTTTATCAGTGTGGTAAATTCTATTAGCAAAGCAGGCTACGATATGGATTATATCTCTGACAACTTTGTTAACTCAACAATTGTAAAAGATGGCAATTTAGTTACCAAAGGAGGTGCATCCTACAAGGCACTGATTATACCTGCTGCCGATAAAATGCCGGTTAAAACACTTCAAAACCTTTTAAAACTGGCATCTGAAGGAGCACAAATCATCTTCCTGGAAAACTATCCGAATGATGTTCCCGGTTTTGGCAAATTAAATGAGCGTCGTCAGGATTTTAATACCTTGATAGATAAACTTCCTGCAACTCATTTTGAAAAAACATTATCAACCAGGTATCAAAAAGGAAAAATCATTACCGGCGTTGATTTTGAAAAAACATTAGAAAAAACCGGTGTTGTTGCCGAAGAATTTAAAAAGAAAGCTAATCTTCAGTTTATTCGTCGTAAAAACTCTAAGGGCTATCATTATTTTATCTCTGCTTTGAAACATGAGGATACAGATACGTGGATTGCTTTACATGAGCCCGCTGAATCAGTTGTTTTATTTGATCCTATGACAGGCGAAATGGGTAAAGCAATGACCAAACAAGAAGATGGTCAAACTAAAGTTCGCATACAGCTAAAATCAGGTGAATCAATTATTTTAAGAACCTATAACTCATCTGTTAATTGTGATAACTGGTCATATGTGGTTGAATCCGGTGAGCCTTATTTGATTAATAACAACTGGAAAATCTACTTTAAAGAAAGTATTCCGGCTATCACAGATACTTTTACTGTGCCCACATTAATTCCCTGGACCAGGTTAAACATACCTCAAGCCAAAGAAAATATGGGTGTAGCTGTATACTCAACTACATTTACTATAGATAAGAATCAAAATACCGACTGGATTCTTGATTTAGGAGATGTAAGAGAAACGGCAAGAGTAAAAATAAATGGCATTGACATACAAACTTTATGGGCTGTACCCTACCAGGTCTCTGTAGGCAAATACATCAAATACGGTATAAATACTATTGAAATAGAAGTAACCGGATTACCGGCCAATCATATTGCCAGCATGGATCGTCAAGGTATTGAATGGCGCATCTTTAAAGAAATAAACTTTGTTGACTTAAACTATAAAAAAACAGGTTACGCTAATTGGCAAACCATGCCGGCAGGATTAAACAGCCGGGTTAAATTAATTCCTGTTAAATATTCTAATTAAAACATGAAGCATGAGGTGTATTATTTTTATTATTGCAATTGCTCTGAGTACTAATATCTGTTGCCAGAATAACATCCCAACCTTTGACTGGATGAAAAAAGTGGGAGCCAAAAGTTTTCCGGATGGAGAAAAAGTATTTAATGTTAAAGATTATGGTGCTGTAGGTGATGCTTTGGTAATGAATACCCAAGCAATACAAAGAGCTATTGATGATGCAGAAGCTGCAGGTGGCGGAATAGTAACTTTTGAACCCGGCATATATTTAAGCGGTTCTGTTTTTATTGGTAACAACGTTAACTTTAACATCCCTAAAGGTACCATGCTAATGGGAAGCCAGGATTTAAAAGACTACAAATATATAGATACCCGTGTTGCCGGTGTTGAGATGAAATGGCCTGCTGCTTTGGTCAATATCTTAAATAAAGAAAATGCAGCCATCACCGGCGATGGTGTTATTCATGGTAAAGGAAAGGTGTTTTGGGATAAATACTGGTCCATGCGTAAAGATTACGAGAAAAAAGGATTAAGATGGATTGTGGATTACGATTGCGACCGGCCAAGGGGTATCCTGATCTCCGATTGTAAAAATGTTACTGTAGACGGAATAGTATTGTACCAGCCGGGATTCTGGAGCTTGCATATTTTATATTCCGAATATGTTACCGTAAATGACATAACAATCAGTAATAACATCGAAGGCCATGGCCCCAGTACGGATGGTATCGATATTGATTCTTCTTCTTTTGTACTGGTTCAAAACAGTAGCATCAATTGTAATGATGATAACTTTTGTTTAAAATCTGGTAGAGACAGTGATGGACTGAGAGTAAATCGTCCTTGCGAATACATCATTCTTAGAGATTGTTATGCCGGTGTTGGTGCCGGTTTGGTAACTTGCGGAAGTGAAACATCAGGAGGTATTAAGCATGTGGTTGCTTATAATTTAAAAGCTGTAGGTACTTCCTATGGATTAAGATTTAAAAGTACCAACCAACGCGGTGGTGTTATTGAAGATATTCATTTATCAAATATTACCATGGAAAATGTTAAATATCCCCTATCGGTTGATTTAAACTGGAATCCGGCATACAGCAACTCGCTTTTACCTGATGGCTATAACAGGGATAGCTTGCCTGATCACTGGCTAAAAATGCTTGAACCTGTTGACCCAAAAATTGGAACGCCTAAATTTAAGAATATGACATTTACAAATATTAATGTCAAAAACGCTAAAACTGCCATAATAATTGGTGGCACAAAAGAAAGTACTATTGACAACTTTACTTTTACTAATGTTTCGTTTGAAGGTGAAAAAGCCGGATATATTAAATACGCTGAAAACTGGAAATGTAACAACTTTACTGTAAAAGGACAGGACGAATTAAAACTTATAAAAACAAAGAAGATTAAGTTTTAAAACAAAATAATTATGCGATATATCAATTTTATTATTTGTATGCTACTGATGATTCCTTTGGGATTGGCAAGTCAGAGTACACAGAGACAATACTTATCCGGTACTGGTTTATATCATACCAAAACCTGGGATTTTTACTGTTCTGATGGTCAAAACAGTAAAAAGTGGAGCAAGATAGAAGTGCCCTGCAACTGGGAACTTCAGGGATTTGGCACTTATACTTATGGTCGCTTCTACAAAAAAGGCGAAGAGCCATCTAAGGAAGTAGGTACTTATAAATACGATTTTAAAGTTCCTAAGGATTGGAACGGAAAACAAATAACCATTGTTTTTGAAGGTTCTATGATTGATACCGAAGTATTTATCAACGACCAAAAAGCCGGTGATACACACCAGGGTGGTTTTTACAAATTTTCGTATGATATTACCGATAAAATCATTGCAGGTAAAAAGAATAACTTGAAAGTAATCGTTCACAAACACTCTGCAAACAACAGTATTAATGCTGCAGAGCGTAAAGCCGACTGGTGGACTTTCGGAGGTATTTACCGTCCTGTTTATTTAGAGGCTAAACCTCAAACAGCCTTTAATCACGTGGCTCTGGATGCCAAAGCTGATGGAAGCCTTACTGCCCACATTGATCTTTCAGCTAAATTAAAAGGTGGTAAAATTACGGCTTCTATTAAACCATTAACAGGATCAGGTTCTTTCCAAACCAAAACTTTTACCATCAGCAATCCCGATTTAAAACAACAAATCTCTACAAGATGGGATGATGTAATGGCCTGGAATCCTGAAAACCCTCAATTATATGTATTAGATTTAAAACTGATCGACAGCAATAACAAAACGGTTCATGAATGGACTTCGCATGTAGGATTCCGAACTATTGAATTCCGGGCCAGGGACGGTATCTACATGAATGGTACTAAAATAGTAATGAAAGGTATTAACCGTCACTCTTTTCATCCCGAAGGTGGTCGTACAACCAATCGCGAAATAAGCATCAGCGATGTGTTGTTAATGAAAGAAATGAATATGAATGCCGTTCGTTTTCACTACCCTCCCGATCAACACTTTTTAGATGCTTGTGACTCTCTGGGTATGTTTGTGGTGGATGAATTGGCCGGATGGCAAAATTGTTACGACTCAGAAGTGGGTCCTAAACTGCAAAAAGAAATGGTAATGCGTGATGTGAACCATCCTTGTATTGTATTATGGAGTAATGGTAATGAAGGTGGCTGGAACTATGATTTAGACGCACACTTTGCGGATTATGATCCTCAAAAGCGTCATGTAATTCACCCATGGGCCGATTTTAATGGTATTGACGCTCACCACTACCCTACTTACTTAACAGGCGTAGCTCGTTTAACAAACGGTTATAAAGTATTTATGCCGACCGAATTCATGCATGGAATGTATGATCAGGGTCATGGTGCCGGATTAGAAGATTTTTGGTTAAACTGGACTTCTCACCCCTTGTTTGCCGGTGCTTTTATGTGGGCCTTTAACGATTGTGCTGTAAAAAGAACTGACAAGGGAGGAATTCTTGATTCTGATGATTTCCGTGCTCCGGATGGTATTGTTGGTCCTTACCGCGAAAAGGAAGGTAGCGTGTTTACGGTTCGCGAGGTATGGGCACCAATACAGTTCAAGCAAACATATATCACACCATCATTTAATGGGGAGTTTATGGTATTAAACCACTATATCTTTACCAATCTTAAAGAATGTAAGATGAACTACAAACTTTATAAGATTGATTCTCCTTTTAAAGGAAGTAAAAAAGAAGTGATGATTTCAGGCCCTGTTCATCTTCCGGAGATTGAACCGGGTGAAACAGGAAAGGCAAAGCTTGAATTACCTGAAGCGTTTTTTGATGCTGACATACTAGAGATTGAAGCTTATGATAAAAGCGGCAAATCAATTTGCACCTGGAGCTGGCCTGTTAAATATACCGATGAATATTTTAAAACTCAGTATGCATCTGATCATACAAACGGAGAGGTTCACATTGAAGAGTCTGACAGTATTGCTACTTTGTCTGCTAACGGTGTTTCTGTTGCATTTGGTAAGTTAGATGGACAAATAAAAACTGTGACTAACAGCAATGAAATTATTCCTTTTAACAACGGTCCGGTTGCTGTTGGCATGAAAATAAAATATCAGGATTGCTATACTAAAAAGGCTGATAATACTGCTCTTTTTGTGGCTAAATATTTAGGAGGTATTGATTCTATTGTATGGACGATGAATGCAGATGGTATCTTAAATATGAATGCGGTAATGTTGAACAGAGCCAGAGGTGGTAAAGGCTTTGATGATGCTTTTACCGACAATGAAATTTACAGTTTAGGTCTTACTTTCAACTATCCTGAGAAATTGGTAAAAGGCATGGAATGGTTTGGTCGCGGACCTTATCGTGTTTGGAAAAACCGGGTTAAAGGAACCAACTATAATTTATGGCAAAAAGATTATAACAATACCATTACAGGCGAAAGTAAGTACGGTTTAACATATCCCGAATTTAAAGGATTTCATGCAAACCTGTATTGGGCAACGATTCAGTCAGATAAAGCACCTTTTACAGTGTACTCAGAGAGTGATGGTGTATTTTTAAGGATGCTGACTCCGCAAGAGCCCAAAGGTCGTCAGGGAGGTAAAAACACTATGCCCGATTTTCCTGCAGGAGATATCTCATTCCTTTACGACATCCCGGCAATACGCTCCTTTAAACCCACTTCACAGCAGGGTCCGCATAGTCAACCCGGTAATATCCGTATCAAAGTAGGCGATGAAGGAATCAGAATGAAACTGGATTTTGATTTCAGGTAAATATTTAGTTGAAAGCCCCCCATTGTTAGGCATAGCCTCTCGCTATGTCCTTGTTGGAACTGATTTACAGCTCCGGTATATTCTTTTGCTAACGGGTTAAAAAGATGCTAACTGAAATCTGCGGTGTTGTTTTAGCAAGAGCTACAAGCTTGCATCAGTATCTGCAACTTGAAACACTGTGACCTACGACCCATGACCTAAGAGCTAGGAACTAAGAACTAGGAACTAGGAACTAAGAGCTAGGAACTAAGAACTAGGAACTAGGAACTAGGAACTAGGAACTAGGAACTAGGAACTAAGAACTAAGAGCTGATGATGTTAACAATTAATACACGCCCTGAAGGGGCAACTCATTTCAGCCCAATGCAAAAAGAAGTGACGCATTGGGTTTTTGATTGATAATAATAATATGCGTCCTGAAAGGACAGCTCAAAAATGTTGGTGTTTATTGAGCTGTCCTTTCAGGACGCAGATTGCATGGCGTATAATATCCCCAAGGCCTTGCCTTGGGCTGAATTGATCTGGGCTTTCAGCCCGTTTTTTTTTAAGCCCCCTCTAACTCCCCCGATTGGGGGAGAACTGATTTACAGCTTGGTATTATAAATTAAGGATTAATTGATTATTGATGAATTTAACTGTTGAGTTGTTGAGTTGCTGAGTTGATTAGGCGATAGGCTAAAGTGTTGCAGGTTGCAACCATTTGCATAGCAAATTCCAATTCGTTGTAATTGTAATTCATAAAAAAAAATCCCATGCACAAACCTGCATGGCCATCTTTTTGAAAAAATGGCTTTTGCACAAACCTGCAAAGCCCATTTTTTTGAAAAGTTGACGTTTGCACAAACCTGCATGGCCATCTTTTTAAAAAAATGGCTTTTGCACAAACCTGCAAAGCTCATTTTTTTTAAAAAGTTGCCTTTTGCATAAACCTGCATGGCCGTCTTTTTGAAAAGTTACCTTTTGCCTGTTTAGGCATGGGATTTTATTTAAAAAAGTTCTAAAAAACAGGAATTTCATAATAAGGCAATGAACCTTTCGGATTAATAACCATCTGATCAATCACAATACCAGTTTGATTTACAAACAATTTTAACTGGTGCTTTCCAGCTTTTAAATCCTGAGCTTGATAATATACAGGAGTATAATTTCTTAACACATTATTTTTCCAGGCCTCACTCCTACCCTTAGTATTCAAATTAAAATTTTGCTTTTCATTATCATCTAATTGAACGGTTAACTGATGATTAAATATATTTGAATGCGTAGGTAAACATCTTACTTCAATAGTATAATTTCCATCTTCAGGTATTTCAATATCATAGCTCAAGCAGGCTGATGCGTCACTAAATTCATGAGTGGTAAAAGGATAAATGGTTACAGCCTTTTTACTATAGCCCAAACCTTCAACCGAAATCCATTTATAAGGCGATGATACAGTTGCAGAAGAATATTCACCGGCCTGTATAAATACGGGGTCAACAGATATATTTAAGGTATCATGTGATTCTGAGGGTATTTCTGGCTTATTGGGCATATCAAAAACCGGCAAATTACGAGGTTTCATATCCATCATATTGTTCCACTTTCCTGCTGCCGGTATTTGATTATAATATGCAGTAAGAGAACAAATACTATCATAAGCACATTGAGCCAGATTGTAGTACCTATCCCGGACTTCCGGTTGAGTTGCTTCAGCAGATAACTGATAGTACAAAAACTTATCATTCATTAAAGCTGCTGCATTAACAGGATATTCAACCAACTCAAAAAAGGCATCTTTTTTATAATCCGGCAATTTCTGTTTAATGTCATATACATCTTTAACCAAAGCATCATACCTATCCAGTCTGCGTTGCAATTCATTACCATTAGCTACTGTGCTAAACCCGGTAAGGTTAATTTTTGTTGTGGGTTCAGTTCTGCTCCATCCCATAAATTCCGGTCGGCGTAAAAAAGCCAAATGATAATACTCATTCATCACAGAGCTTATTACAGAGGCATTATCTTCACCAAATTCTCTTTTGGCCCACTCCTGCAAATGGTCTGCAATAGTATTTTCCTTAACAGAGTTGATATCCCAGGCCATATCTAAAAATAACTCCATATTGTATTCCAGTGGTTTAATATCACCTACATTTGCAATCCATATTTTATGAGCTCCATTCTGATAAGCACGATTCATTTCGTACCACATTAATGCCGGTGCTGTAGTACTCAACCACAAATAGTCATGTGGTCGTCCCCAATAACTCAGATGGTAATAAACACCACTTCCCCCACTTCTTTTTTGTTCCTCATCATTACTAAACCTTCTGATGTAACCATAATTGTCATCAGTCCACATTAGTGTAACATCCTCCGGCACCCTGAATCCTTTATTATAAAGATCCAGAACTTCTTTATAAGGAATAAACAACTGAGGTATACTATCTTGAGCACAACCATAGGTGTCAGCCATCATTTGCCGCTGAGTATCAACGATCGTTTCCAGCATCTTTATCTTTTCTTTTGTAGAGGCATTTCCTTCCATTTTACCATCATGAACACCCCTCATCCCTATTGTTGCAATAAAGTGATCCTCTCCTTTTTTTAGCTGGCTGATACGTTGCTGCCAATATTGATTTACGTTGGCACTGTTGGTAAAATAGTTAAAATCTCCTCTCTCGTCATGCTTCCATTCATCCACATTATTACGCATCATAGGTTCAGCATGCGAAGTACTTATGATGATATGATATTTACGGGCCATTTCTTTATTTCCGGGAATTGTATAAAAAGCCTTTGTACAAGAATGCATTGCCGGCCATATAGTATTGGCTTTAAGTTTTAATAGTAACTGAAATATTTTTTCATAGGTTTTAGGTCCGATATCATTTGTTTCCGGCTCAAATGTTTTGGCAGCCCATGGTTGCAATCCCCAATCTTCATCATTTAAAAAGACACCTCTGAATTGTACAGAAGGCGATTGAGATATGCCATCTTCAGGTATATTTAAGGATAAAATATTTTTAGGTGTTGGATTTACATCAGCCCACCAATTCCAGGGAGAGATACCTAGTCTTTCGGCCAGTTCAAAAACACCATAAACAACACCTCTGACATCACTCCCTGTAATAAACAATTTATTGTCATTCTGTTTAATTTGAAACTGCTCCCATCTGTTAGTTAAGTTTGCATCATTACAAATTCCTGCCTGTTTTAATAAAGAATCACCTGCCAAACCAATAATTAAGCATTGTTTATTCGATTTATCTTTAGGGAAGCTATTTGTTCTGATAATAGATGTATTGCTTCCGGTAATACTTTTAATAGATGAAGCCACATCATTTACTGCCCATAAAATAAGAGAATCACATTGTTCAGGTAAATAGATCAATGTAGTTTCGGATGATTCAGATACAACAAAAGTTGTAGAATTATTCTGTTTACAAGATTGAAAAACGATCAATAAAGCTACTGCCAGAAAACAAATTTTATCCATAAGAATTTATAGTTATTATTTCTGACAAATATAGTATCCGATACAATGGAGTCTATGTATATCAGTACAAACACATATAATCATTGTCCATAATTCAATACGGCGAGCAAAAAACAAGGCCTGTGGGTGAGTCAAAAATCAAAATAGTCCGACAACAGACAACCGTTTGCCTTAACACTTTCAACTTTAGACTTTCGACATTCGACATTAGACTTTTGAACTCTCAACTTTGAACTCCATATTTCGAGGGTGCACAACCAAATTGAGCTTTAAAACACTTGCTAAAATAAAAAGGATCTTCGATACCTACTTTCCACGAAACTTCAGAAACATTATACTTACCTTCAAGTAATAATTCAGCGGCCTTTTTCATTCTTTTCACCTTAATCAGTTCATTGGGAGAAAATCCGGTTAACCCTTTCACTTTTTTATAAAAGATTGTTCGCGACAAATTGGCTTTTTCGGTAAAGTCAGCAACAGAAAACTCCGGATTACTAATATTGTCATCCACAATATTGTTAATCAGTTGGTAAAACTGCTGGTCTTTTTCATCCTCACTCAAAGCCCCTTTCTTAATCTCTATATCCACTGAAAAACGCTTTTTAAGCTTTTCCCTTTGTTCAATTAAAAAATAGATACGCGACAAAAGGTATTTCATACTAAAAGGCTTCATAATATAAGCATCAGCTCCGCATTCACTACCCTGAAGTTTAATAGTTTCAGAAGACATGGCTGTGAGCAGAATAATTGGAATATGACTGGTTTCAAAGTTATCTTTTAATCTTCGTGTTACTTCTAAACCATCCATTTCGGGCATTTTCACATCGCAAATAATTAAGGTAGGATTTAATTCTTTGGCCTTTTCCAATCCCTCTTTACCATCAACAGCTATTTCAATATCGCAGTGATGTTTCAGTTCGTCACTCAAGTATTCCCTGATTTCATAATTATCATCCACAATTAAAACCTTCCAGTGATGCGGAATGGCAGGTCTTTTAACCTCAACATGAGTTTGCAGGTCACTCTCCTCTTTCGATACAACAGTTATTTTTTCAGAGTCAACATACCGGGCATCATTATATATTTCATCATCAGTAGGTAAAACAACACTAAAAACAGAACCACCTCCCTCATTAGGTTTGTAGTTTACTTTTCCTTTATGAGCTTCAGCAAATTCCTTTACCAGCTCTAAACCAACACCGGTACCTTCTGATGAAAAGTTGATTTGCATAAAGCGACTAAACAGCAACTCCTGTTTATCTTTAGGTATACCAATACCTGTATCGCTCACCTCGATAATACAGTTACCTGTTGGCTCTTCTTTATATATTGAGAAAACAATTTTTCCTTTTGCGGGGGTATATTTAAAAGCATTTGACAGTAGGTTGAATAAAATCTTTTCTACTTTATTACGATCAATATAAAACTCCCATGGTTCATGAATACCCTTAAAAGTATAATCCATCTTTTTTTGAAACGCCACTTCTTTAAAGGTATAATACACATCTAAAGCAAAGGATCTGATGTCGGTATTCTCAAGATTTAAAGTCATCACATTATTCTGTAACTTTCTAAACTCCAGCAACTGATCTATCAGTCGGGCCATTTGATGTGTATTTCTATTTAATAAAGTTACATTATGCTCAACCTCAGCGGGTAATTCCTTAATGCCATTTAATCTTTCAACAGCACCTTTAATTAAGGTTAAAGGAGTTCTGAATTCATGTGATATGTTTGTAAAAAATCTGAGTTTATAATCTGTTAACTGTTTCTCCATCTTAACAGCAGAACTCAATCGGTTCATCTTTATGCTAAAGCGAATTACCACAATAGTTAGGGTAATAAATATGAAAAAATACAAAACCATAGCATAAACGGTTTTCCATATTGGAGGTTTTACAATGAATTTACAACTTGTAACTTCATCACTCCATTGCCCCTCAGCATTTGCCCCTTTTACTCTGAATATATATTCGCCCGGAGGCATATTTTTATATGTGGCCCAATTGTTTGTACTTGCCTGACTCCAAAACTGATCGTAATGATCCATTTTATATGAATACCTGTTCTGATCAGCTTCTGTTAAATCCAGACAAGCAAAGTTTATTGTAAATGTTCGCTGTTCAAACTGTAAAGTAACTTCTTTGGCTTTACTGATGGATTGCTGTAAAGGACTATTTTCAAGGTAGGTTTCTATTCGCTGATCGAAAATATAAAAGTCGGTTAAAATAACAGGCGGAACATCTGTGTTTAACTTTATTTCACCGGGATCAAAGGCTATCATACCATCCAAAGTACCCCATAGCATCGTACCATCTTCAAATAATAAACTTGCATTTTCGCTATAATAATTAGGGTATGTTTCATCGGTAAACCGGTATGTTGAGAAAGCTTTTCCCTTTTCATCTATATGAGCCAGCCCATTTTCAGTACTTACCCAAATTATACTGTCTTTACTCTCTAATATAGAAGTTATAATATTTGATGGAAGTCCCTGTTCTTTGGTATACTTTATAAACTCACCTTGCTTATCCCGACTGTTTTTTACAAACTTATTGAGGCCTCCGCCGGCTGTACCTATCCATAGTTGTTTTTTACTATCCTGGTAAACAGATTTAATATCGTTACAGTTTAACCCGTTAGGATGACCGGGACTATAGGTATATATGGTATATAAACTGGGATTATTGATAAACTCATCCGGGTTAAAACTAATCAAGCCTATGTAACTCCCCACCCACATTAATCCATCAGAATCCTGCAGTATACATCTTAAATAACTCAGGTTACCCTGATTATTAAAATAATGCTTAAATGAAACTCCATTCTTATTTTCCCGAACCAGGTCCAAACCTCCGGCAAAAGAAGCAATCCATATTCTTTGTTTACTATCTTCTATTAAATCAAAAACTGAGTTACTGCATAAACTTTCTTTATCATGCACTGTATGAACAAAGTGATGGAGTAATTGATAGCTTTGTTTGTTTAAAACATACACACCGCCCCCTTTGGTTCCTACCCAGATTCTTCCTTTCGAATCTTCCAGAATAGTATAAGGATTCATACTTTGATGAACACAGACTTTATTAGTCAGATTTTTATCATAAACATAAAGTCCACCATTCTTTGTACCCACCCATATTTTATTATTGGAATCTTTATGAATCACCTTTACATAATTTGAGGTACCGGGTGCTTCGTTATCTTCAGGTTTAATTTTTTTATAATTGAGCTTATCCTTTGATACCTTTGTTATCCCGGTGTATTCACAACCTAACCAAAGATTTCCCGCCCTGTCCTCTGTTATAGATAATAAATAATCCGATGCCAGACTATTAAGTCCTTTTTTATAGTGGTAATTGGTTAATTCATCCTTATCAGCATCAAATCGGTACAAACCATTTCCATAAGTTGTGATCCAATAAACACCTTTGGCATCAATAAAAAAGTTATACCTGCAATCATCAATAACACTAGCAATTTTAGGTCTGATCAATTCCAGATTACGATATACTTTTTTATCCGGACTCAGATATTCTACCTTACCCGATTGATCATGAATCCAGATGGCATTTTTTTCATCCCTGATTATATTAGGTATTGAGTTATAATTATTACAGAAAGGTTTTACATTACCGGTATATGACCTGTCGATGATATTGTATTTAAGTATAACTCGGGCGGTAGTTGAAATCAGAATATTCTGCTCATCGAATTGAACAAAGTTGCTTGCTTTACCTCTTAAATTAAAAACTGAACCCGGCAAAAAACTATCTTTATGTTTGTCGTAAGTATGTATAACACCCCGATCTGTGAGAAAGTATAGTTTTGATTTTATCTCAAGAACTTTAATAAACTCCCCCTGATCATCATCCTTAAAAAGCTGGGTAACATTACCCTTTTTGTCAATTTTATTTAATCCATTACCACATCCAATCCAGGTTAACGAATCACTGTCTTCGAAAATAAAATTGATACGATAATCAGTCAAAACATTTGATTGCTTTGTTACCATAAAATCAATTTCAGGAAAAAAATCTTTCCCTTTTTTGATTTTAACACAGCCCTGGTCGTATTTCCATAACCATATAATTCCTGAAGGTGTTTCAATATAGTTTTGATAAGATAATTGAACTCTTATGTCATTAAAATAAAAAGGAATAATTTCTTCCTTTAGCTTACTGTAACAATTGAAAGAATTATCATATTTTCTAATCCACAAAAAACCATCTTTATCTTCATAAACTTTACGTATTCTGGAATCCGAAATTTGATTTGCAGCTCCTAAATGGGGCTTGTAATTAATAAACCTCTTTCCATCATAGCGCACTAATCCGTCTAAGGTACCTGCCCAAAGAAATCCATCACGGTCAATATGAATGGTTCTGACAGTGTTTTGAGGCAAGCCTTCCTGAGTGCCTATTTGTTGAAACAATAAACTATCCTGTGCTTGAATTACCGGAGAAGAAAATATAATTAATAAGAAAAATATCCGACTGATTACTTTATGTAGTGCCCCCATCTATTTAAAATAAATTACTTGCGAAGTTCCTGTTTTATACAAATTCCGTTCTATGAAAAATTATCGTATAAAAATAATAAAAATAGAAAATTCATAAGGTGAGATAACTATTTTTACAGGTAAAATGTATGATAATCCATTAATCACTTAGTTATTCTCAATTACCTTGCAACTGGTAAAATCAAATTTAATTATGCTTAAAAATTACTACTCCATTGCTTTGGCAATCATTTCATTTGTTGTTATTTCATGTAACACACCTGTAAAAACCAATAATAATACAGAAACAAAAACCGGATACCTTTTCAGTTATTTTAACAACAATGGTAAAGATGGTCTTCATTTGGCCTACAGCCTGGATGGATTAAAGTGGGAAGCTTTAAATAACGACCAACCTTTTCTTGTTCCGGTGGTTGGTAAAGACTCCTTAATGCGAGACCCTAGTGTTGCTCAGGGTAAAGATGGTACTTTTTATATGGTATGGACTACCAGTTGGTGGGACAAAGGTATTGGTTATGCATCCTCTAAAGATTTAATTCACTGGAGTGAGCAAAAATTTTTGCCGGTTATGTCGCATTTAGAAAGCACAAAAAACACATGGGCTCCTGAATTATTCTATGACAAAGCTGATGATTTATTTTATATATTCTGGGCCTCTACAGTTTCTGAATTATATGAAGAAATAAAAACTTCGGAAAGCGAGAAAGGATTAAACCACAGATTGTATTATACAACAACAAAAAACTTTGAAACATTTACTCCTACTAAAGTATTTTTCGATCCCGGCTTTAGTGTAATTGATGGAGCTATCATTAAAACAGATTCAGCTTACATGATGGTTATTAAAAATGAAATGTCGGCTCCTGCCGAAAAAAATCTAAGAACAACCTTCACCAAAGATTTAAAGTCAGGTTTTCCTACCAAAGTATCAAAAAGTATTTCTGGTAATTCATGGGCAGAAGGACCAACACCATTACAGGTTGGAGAATATATTTACATATACTTTGATAAATACAGAGATAAAAAATACGGTGCCATCAGATCATTGGATGGCATAAAATGGGAAGACATATCAGACTCTATTAGTGTTCCCAAAGGTATCCGACATGGTACTGCTTTCCCAGTAAATACATCAATAATTAAAAATCTACAAAAACTTAAATAACAAAAATCTAAATCTATGAACAGATTAGCATTTAAAATGTATTTAAATGAAGGGCAAAAAGATGAATACAAAAAAAGGCACAATGAAATCTGGCCCGAGTTAAAAAAATTGTTAAAAGATGCAGGTGTAAGTGAGTATTCTATTTTTCTGGATGAAGAAACAAACATACTTTTTGCCTTTCAAAAAGTGAATGGAGATAGCGGTTCTCAAGACCTTGGTAAAACAGAAATAGTTCAGAAATGGTGGAAATTTATGGCTGATATCATGATAACAAATCCCGACAACTCTCCTGTTTCAATAGAATTAGAGGAAGTTTTTTACATGGAATAAATTTTAATAAATATTTGTAACAAAAGAAATAAAATGAATACTATACTGCATCCTGTTACTGATCAAGATTTACCATTTATTTGTGATATTTATAATTACTATATAAAAAATTCCACCGCTACTTTTCATACAGAAGATGTTGATATTGATGAAATAAAGACTATTATTCCATACAAACATCCCAAATACGAAACTTTTATTATTGAAAATTCTGACGGAGAAAGTTGCGGTTATATTTACCTGGGATATTACAAACCAAGGCAAGCATACGATAGAACTGCTGAAGTTACCATATATCTTAAACCAGATATGAGTAGCAAAGGCTATGGAAAAGCAGCTTTAGATTTAATTGAAGATATTGCTAAAAAGAAAGATATTAAAGTGTTACTAGGTGTTATTACAGCTGAAAACGAAGCCAGTATTCGGGTATTTGAAAAATGCGATTATGAAAAATGCGCTCATTTTAAACAAGTAGGCGAAAAATTTTCTAAGATCTTAGATGTTGTCGTTTATGAAAAAATTCTATCAATGGCGTAATCTATCCTGATGTATTCATAAATTTTCGTTACGAGAGCATCAAAAGCAAAGAGAAAAAGTAAAGTGGAGATTTTCAGTTTGCAGGAATAGTGAACTATTTTGAAAACTTAAAATCAAGCATTTGCTTTTTATCAAAGTTTTTGAGGCTTGCAGTAGAATAATTTATGAATACATCAGGCTATAAATCGTAAATATGCGATAATAGTATTTTAACCCCTAATCCTATTAAAACTATCCCTCCAAAAATATCTATTCCCGTGTTAATCTTATTACCAATCCTTCTGCCCACAACAACTCCTGACGAAGAAAACAAGAACGTTAAAACACCAATAATCAGCATTGCCAGGTAAATATTAATTTCAATAACACCAAAACCTATTCCCACAACTAAAGCGTCAATACTTGTTGCAATGGCTATTCCTACCAGCAAAAAATTATTTGAAGGATTAAAATTACTACAACTGTCATCAGAAGCTGTAATTCCTTCGTAAATTAACTTAAAACCAATCAGGAATAATAGAAAAAACGCAATCCAATGATCATAATCCTCAATAACTGACTTAAAGCTACTCCCTATTAACCAGCCAATATATGGCATTAACCCCTGGAAAACAGCCATAAATATGGCCACCTTAAAAATATGTCTTCTTTTAATCTGTTTACAACAAGCTCCGGTTGTTATACTTGCAGCTAAACTATCTATTGATAAGCCTACTCCAATAAGTATCAGTGAAAAAATATTCATTATTGTTTTTTTGGTGGCGCAAAAGTACAACTAATAATTAATTCATAAAATTATCAATCAGATATTGAGGAATAGGAACCGGCCTGTTATTATTTTCATTAATCATCACCACTAGGGTATGACCAACAGCATAAATTAAACCCGAATCCGCATTTTTAAAAGTGTACTCTACGTTAAACTGAACGGATCTTTTTATAGTAAATACAATTTCACAAAGGGCTTTATCGCCTAATCGCATAGGATTTTTATACTTACATGAAGTCTCTGAAATAACAAAAGTCTTCCCGTCCTTTTTACACTTTAAAAAGTCATCCATTAACAATTCTGTCCTGGCGTTTTCCATATATGTAAAATAAACAGAGTTATTTACATGCATATTCATATCAATATCAAAAAATCGAATATTAACCGGCTGTATAAATTTCTTCACAACAATAATTTTAAGCCAAAAGTAATAGAAATTACATATCCATTAAATTGATTTTTGTGTGAAATAGCATATTCTCGTATCTTCGCACCATATTTATAATTAAAAAAATATATGAAGCATAAATCAGGATTTGTAAATATCGTTGGAAACCCCAATGTTGGTAAGTCAACTTTAACAAATAAACTAGTAGGTGAACGATTGTCTATCATCACTTCTAAAGCTCAAACTACAAGACATAGAATTTTGGGTATTGTAAACGAAGACGATTATCAGATTGTTATTTCCGACACTCCGGGGGTTCTTAAACCTAATTACAAACTTCAGGAGTCAATGCTAAAGTTTTCAAAAACGGCTTTACAAGATGCTGATATTATTATTTACATGACTGATGTTGTTGAAAAAATTGATAAAAACAACGACTTTTTAGAAAGTGTAAAAAAAACAAAATCACCAGTAATTTTAGTGATTAATAAGATTGATGAATCAAACTCTGAGCAGTTAGACGAACTTGTTTCACGATGGAAAGAAGAACTTCCAAACGCCGAAATATTTCCAATGTCGGCATTACATGGATTTAATACGGATAATCTATTAACCAGGATAAAAGAATTACTTCCTGAAGGCGAACCTTATTACGATAAAGAGGCTTTAACCGATAAGCCAACACGCTTCTTTATCTCTGAGATTATCCGGGAAAAGATATTACTTTACTATCAAAAAGAAATCCCTTATTCTGTAGAGGTTGAAGTTGAAGAATTTAAAGAATCTGAAGAACAGATTAATATTCGTGCCGTAATACACGTTGCAAGAGAATCTCAAAAAGGAATTATTATTGGCCACAAGGGAAGTGCATTAAAGAAAACAGGTACTATGGCCAGAAAAGATATGGAGAAATTCCTTGACAAAAAGGTATTTTTACAATTATTCGTTAAGGTAACTAAAGACTGGAGAGACAAGGATATTAATCTTAAAGGTTTTGGATACGACCCAAAATAAATTTGAATACAAGTGATATATCTTTTGTCTTTTTCTAAAATCTTATGTCCTAATGTATCAGAGTGCTAAATTATTAATTATCTTTGCACGCTTTTGAATTTAGTAAAACGAAAAAACCAGCATAGAAATGGGAAATATAGCAGCTATAGTAGGAAGACCTAATGTAGGTAAATCAACGCTTTTCAACAGGTTAACTGAAACTCGTACTGCAATAGTTAATGAGGAGAGCGGCGTAACACGTGATCGAATCTACGGTAAATGTATTTGGAACGGACTGGAGTTTTCTGTTGTTGATACAGGTGGATACGCTGTAGGATCTGATGATATCTTTGAAGAAGAAATTCGTAAACAGGTTATTATTGCAATAGAAGAAGCCGATGTAATCCTTTTTATGCTTGATGTAACAACAGGTATTACTGATTATGATGAAATGGTTGCTGATATTCTCAGACGAAGCAACAAACAAGTAATCATGGTAGCCAATAAAGTTGACAATCCAGAAAGATTAGCCGAAGCAAGTTATTTTTATGCACTTGGACTTGAAGAAATGTTTCCTGTTTCTTCAATAAATGGTGCTGGTACAGGTGAGTTACTGGATCGTTTAATAGAATTATTCCCTAGTACTGAAAGCATTGAAGAACTTGACATACCTCGATTTGCCATTGTAGGCAGACCTAATGCAGGTAAATCATCAATTGTAAATGCTTTTATTGGTGAGGACAGAAATATTGTTACTCCAATTTCAGGTACAACAAGAGATTCAATTTATACCCGCTATAATAAATTTGGCCATGATTTTTATCTTGTAGATACAGCAGGAGTCAGAAAAAAATCAAAAGTTAATGAAGATCTTGAATTTTATAGCGTAATGAGAGCCATTAGAGCTATTGAAAATTCAGATGTATGCCTTTTAATGATTGATGCAACCCGTGGCGTTGAAAGTCAGGATCAAAAAATATTTCAATTAATCCAGAGAAACAAAAAGGGTATTGTGGTTTTAATCAACAAGTGGGATTTGATTGAAAAGGACACCATGACTCTTAAAAAATATGAAGATCAGGTAAAAGAGAAATTCGCTCCTTTTGTTGACTTCCCAATAGTTTTTACTTCTGTATTAACAAAACAACGAATTCATAAAGCACTTGAAATGGCTGTTCAGGTTTACGAAAACAAAACTCGTAAAATACCTACATCAAAATTAAACGAAGCCATGCAACAAATAGTGCAGGATAACCCACCACCATCAACAAAAGGTAAATACATTAAGATTAAGTACATTATGCAGTTACCAACTAACACACCTGCTTTTGCATTTTTCTGTAATTTACCTCAGTATGTAAAAGAACCATATAAACGATTCTTAGAAAACAAACTAAGAAAGATGTGGGATTTTTCTGGTGTTCCTATTCAGATTTTTATGCGTAAAAAATAAAATTGCCGTTAAGTCACAACTAAGGATTAGAAAAATCTAATCCTTTTTTTATTTATCATTTTCTTATTTGGATATAGTTTAAATAAGGATTATTTTTGAAGAAAAAATTTTCGCGATGCTCATAACAGCTGATATGAAGATGGCCGATTTAATCCATATGGATTATCAATTACTGGCAGTGATCCAACGAATTGGGATAAATCTTGGATTTAGAGAAAAAACAATTGACGAAGTATGTCAGGAAAACAATGTGGATACTGATTTCTTTATTCAGATTGCAAGATCATTTCATGATAAAGACTATTTTCCTAAAGAAAAATTCTTTGGTTTCAAAGCAGAATGGCTAATTGGCTTTTTAAAAAGAACACATCAGTGTATTTTAGAATATAAGATCCCTGAAATAAAAGAAAAGATTGAACTATTAGTTGAAGATCTTAAGGAAACAACTAAAAATTATGAGCTAATCAAAAATTTCTTTACAGAGTACATCAGGGAACTAAGCGTACATATGGAGTTAGAAGAAAGCAAAGTATTTCCGTATGTTATTGCTTTGTCTGAATCGTTAGCGGCAAACAAAAAAACAGAGGAGTTTGAAAAAAACTTCAGTAACTATAGCATTCAAAAATACCTGGAAGATCATAACGATATTGAGGAAAAAGTATTTGACTTAAAAAATATACTCATTAAATATTTACCACCTCCTACAGATAGCTGTAAATACAATTCACTTTTATTCGAAATTTTCAAATTAGAAAAAGATCTTCAGGATCACTCTAAATTAGAAGACAAAGTCCTTATACCCAAAGTAAAATTAATGGAAACCGAATTAGAAAACTTTTAAATTTACAAAAATGGTAAGGATATTAGTTGCAGAACCTTCATATTTAGTGAGAAAAGGATTATCAACAATTCTAAATGAGTTAAAAACAGTTACTCAGATAGAAGAAATATCGGGAGCTGATGATATAAAAGAAGCTTTGACCTCGATGATGCCCAATATGATAATCATAAACACAACATTAAGTAGTTTACCTCAAGCTGAAGAAAATATACGTAAACATACTCCAGATGCTACAGTAATTTACATATACAATACTTTATTACCCAAAAACACAAATGATAAAACACTATCTGTATTTGACGACAAATCAGCTTTAATCAATAAACTGAGAACGCAAGTTAAAAATGTTCAGCAAACTTCTATACTACAAGAAAATTCAGAAGAATTGAGTGAACGAGAGAGAGAAGTTTTACAAAAAATTGCTTTAGGAAAAACAAACAAGGAGGTAGCCAACGAACTATTTATAAGTACACATACTGTTATTTCGCACAGAAAAAACATAACAAGAAAACTGGGCATTAAAACAGTTTCAGGATTGACCGTTTACGCTATCTTAAATCAACTTATTAGCATGGAAGATATTTCTTAATCATCATAATTAGGAAATTGCACATAAAAAGATGTTCCCTCGTTAATCTTTGTACTAAACCAAATCTTTCCTTTACTATTTACCACAATATTTTTCACAATTGCTAACCCCAATCCCATTCCACTGCTTTTAGTAGTAAAATTAGGTGAAAACAACTTTTCTTGTATTTCCTCATCTATACCTAACCCATTATCTGTTACCTTTATAACAACATGATTTCCTACAGCATTAACATCAACTTCAATTACACCTTTTCTTTTTGATGGAATAGATTGGATGGCATTTTTTATAAGATTTGTGAAAACGCTATTCATTTGTTCAGGGTCTGCATAAATCCAATATTTTTCAATACTGTTTTTATTTACAACAAAATCTAATTCCTTTGCTTTATCAAACAAGGAAACACAATGCATTAAGACCTCCACCACATCAATTTTCTTCCTTTTTGCAATAGGCATCTTGGCAAAGTTCGAAAATTCTGATGCAATATTTGATAAATTATCTATTTGATCAACTAAGGTAGTTGAAACCTTTTTAAGCTTTTCATCAAAATCAGAGGCATTGTCTTTATAAGCTCTTTCTAAGTATTGAATACTAAGCTTCATTGGTGTCAATGGATTTTTTATTTCGTGGGCAATCTGACGAGCCATCTCCCTCCAAGCCATCTCCCTCTCCGATTTAGCAAGTTTCTCAGCACTTTCCGATAACTCCTCAACCATACGATTATACTCAATAACTAACTGCCCTATTTCATCCTTACCTTTATACTCAATCTTTTCATTTCTCTTGCCTAAACTCAATTGACCCATTTTTGACTGAATCACCTTTAATGGATGTGTAATTTTACGCGATACCACTACCGTAAGTCCAATTACAATAATTAAAAAAATCAGGTAAAAATTAATAATTCCCATTACCAATGAAGAAATTTCATCACGCAGCTCACTTGTTCCTACAAAATAAGGCATATTCAGATAAGCAAGCACCTTATTATTATCGTTAATAAAGGGAACATAAACAGATAAGTATTTTAAACTACCTATGGCCTCCTCATGAATAAACTCCACCTCCCCTTTCCTGTTCAATTCTATGTAACCCCGACTATTCATTAAATGTCCCGACAGTCCTTTATCAAACAATTCAGGACGAGAAGTAGCAATTAATCTACCATTTGTCCCATATAAATTTAAATCCGTGTAAAAAACACTGGAAAACTTTTTCAAAAGGTATTCAAGATATTCTTCCATATCAGGAGTAAGTTCTTCTTCTGTTCCGATAATATGGTCAAGTTCCATTAAAACAGATCTGATCTTTTCAGAAAGTATCTGATTGTTTTTGACCTCAAAACTCCTTATTGTTTGCCATACTGAACCACTTGCTATCACCAATAACAAAGCCATCATCAAACCAATAAAGGCAATTTGAATTCGTTCCTGAACCGTAAAATCATACATAATACGTCCTCTTTTAAGACGTGTCAGGAGAATTAAAAAAGAACCAAAAATAAAGAATGAGACAAATAAAATTGAAAAAGCAATCAATATCATAGAGAAATTGACAATTGGCAAGGACAGTATAATACAAACATTATCTTGAGGTTGATAAATTAAATGAGAAAAATCTTCAGAATTAAAAAATTTAAAATTTTTTAATTTTGTTGTTAATCTATTCAACTGAATTGGATATTTAAAATCACCAACCTCCTTAGCCAATTGACCATCAACATACTTGGCATATGAATAATTCGCCAGTGGTTCTTTTAATTTACTCTCTCTTTCTGATAATAATAATTCAGGATATCCTGGACCTTCGAAAAATGGTTTTGAAACTAGTTCTAAGAACAAACATGTTTCTTTTTCAGGATTACCTTCAAAAAATTTAAACACTCCAAAATAAGTTACCAGATCTGCCTGGTTTTTAAGAAAATAAAAATGTTTACTATCCAGCACCCATGATCCGTCCTTATTAAGCATTTTATTGAAATACTCATAACAATTATGTTTTTCGTTACTACTATTTATGAGTACATCTCCTCCAGGCCAACAAGGAATAACCTGCAATTCATATCTCTCCAGATAACCATGAAAATAATTAACCTTAAGATATTTTGTAATAAATTCAACGTCAAGTTCTTTTTTAGAAACTTCTGCAATAATTGAGGAGTCGCTGCCTAAAGCATCTTCTAATTCTTTTAATAATAATTCAGATAAGGGATCCTCCTCAACAGATAACCTAAAAGAAAGATTTTCGATCAACAACTTACGTTCTTCTCTTTCCTTATTATAGTTATGGAAATAAAAGGAATATACGGAGAAAACAGAGAATACAGCCACAAACCATATAAATGTAGAGTAAGCATGATAGCTTTTACGACGGGTAACCCAAATAAGCATATTGGCAACAACTAAAAACATAAAAGAGTAAACCCAGAAAATGAGACTAAAACTATATAAAGCAAGTACAACAACAACAATGAATACTATTATTGAAAGTGTCTTTTTACTTACTTGTTTTAAGAAAATAATAAACACTTTTTCCATTACCAATACTACCGAAAGCAATAGGAGACTAATTATAAAAAATCTAACCAGATCTAAAAAATGGATATCAGAAACCTTAAATAATATTGGGGCTGATAATGAATTAGATACCAATAATTTAACTATATAATTTTGAATATGCCAAAAACCAAAAGTTACCGACAACACACCTGCAATAATTATATTTCGATAGAATTTTTTCTTATTAAGTTTTAATATGTACGATGGCGTCAAAACGTATTTATAAAAAATAAAAGACTCAGAAAAAACTAAAATGGCAAACAACAACAAGCTGCCTAAATTAGGAAACAAGCGGGTAGCTCCAAAATACACCGGTGAAAACAAATACGTTTCAAAAAGAAATTCAGGATACTGAAAATGGATATGTAACCAATATATAAATGAACTAAAAACCAGGCTAAAAATAAATACGAGGTAATTACATAAATTAGTTTCTTGTCGTTTTATGGCTACAATAATAACCTGTATATACAATATTATACTTAACAGTAAGAAAACAATACCCCAATTTGCATAAGTTGGATTAGAATCTTTACAATCCTGAGCTGTAAATAAATAATTTCCTTCAATATCATATACCTTCTCCCCATTTGCATTCAGATCTACACAAATTTTTTTACAAAAAGCAACAGGTATATCAATCGCAAACTCCTCTTTTAAAAACTCATTATTATACGAATATTCTGTCTTTATTCCAATCAGGCAAAACACATCCCAATCTTTGTATTTATGACTCTTAATTAAATACCAGGTATTACCAAATAAGGCAACTCTTTGCTTTAGCAACGACTCATCTTCATTCCTAAACGGTAAAACATGATTAGTCCAACAGCATAAAGAATCGTTTTTATAAACCAATACTTCAATCCCTTCAGGTTTTGAGGTCATAGTTGTATCTACAGCTCGCCACTCATCATCTTTAGATAAATACGAATTAAACTCTTTAACATATCGTTCAGATTCAACCACTTGTTGCTGTAAAATACTCTGAAAACGTAAAGAACTAAACGACTGGTTATTATAATTATAATAAGCCCACGAAAAAATCCAGGTAACTATAACAGAAGTCAACAACAGTAACACCTGCCAGGATAGTAATAAGTGCTTTAATCGTATTTGCATAAAACAAGTTCTAATCGTGATGATATGGTTGATTCTTTAATATAGTCATTGCCCTGTATAATTGCTCTGTAAATATCAACCTGACCATTTGGTGAGAAAAAGTCATTTTTGATAAAGAAATCTTACCATTACTTTGGGAATACACCTGATTTGAAAATCCATATGGACCACCGACTACAAAAACCAAACGCTTAAGGCCTCTTAACAATTTTTGTTCCATAAATCCGGCAAATTCACGTGAAGAAAACAACTTGCCACCTTCATCCAGCAATACGACCTCATCTCCAGGCTGAATCTGCTGCAAAATAAGTTCTCCCTCTTTTTCCTTCTGCTGAATTTCAGATAAGTTTTTAGTATTTTTTAAATCAGGAATTATTTTAATCTCAAAAGGAATATAGTGCTTTAACCTGTCTACGTATTTATTAATACCGATTTCTAAATATTTTTCATCTGTTTTCCCTATCAAAACTAAAACTACTTTCATTAATAAAATACTTTACTATTATTTGTGAAACATCCTTGAATTAAATCTCAAAAATATAAAATATTAGAACCATTTTAAGATACCGCCGTATAAAAAGCATTAAAAGGGGATTTATATTTGAAATACACAAATTCACATAAAAATAATGGTTTAGTATTTGTAATACTATTACTTTTGTTTCACCAAAAAATATAAAATGAAAAGTTCAGCATCAAAAACCCGATTGGGTTTAATAATATTTATTTTATTGTTTGGAATAACAAATGAATCATTTTGTCAGCTTCCAGATTCTATTATTAAAGCCACTCAAAACGCAAATGCACAAGAACTATCTCAATATTTTAATGGCAAGATTGAACTGGTTTTACCTCAAAAATCAGGTGTTTTCAGCGAATCCCAGGCAAAACTTGTATTGGAAGATTTTTTCAAGCATAATCCAATAAAAAGTTTCAAAATAATACATCAGGGTAAACGCGAAAACTCAGCATTTGCTATTGGTAAATACCAAAGTAATAATAATGTTTACAGGTTTTACTTCTTAACAAAAAACAAAGAAAACATAACCTACATACATCAATTAAGAATAGAAAAAGAAGATGATTAACGAAAGTACACTGAATGCTATTATTGACAACGCTATTCGTGAAGATGTTGGCGATGGTGATCATTCCTCTCAATCATGTATACCCGAAACAGCTATAGGTAAAGCGCAACTGCTGGTTAAAGAAAACGGAATAATTGCAGGCGTTGATATTGCCAAAAGAGTTTTTAAAAAATTCGATCCAAATATAAAAATTCAATCCTTCATTGAAGATGGAACGCCAGTAAAAACAGGTGATGTAATTTTTATTGTAGAAGGCAAAATTCTTGATTTACTCAAAGCTGAACGCCTGGTATTAAACATCATGCAGCGCATGAGTGGTATAGCAACAAATACAAGTATTTACGTAAAGAAACTGGAAGGACTGCACACGAAGGTTCTGGACACAAGAAAAACGACTCCAGGTTTAAGAGAAATTGAAAAATTAGCAGTAAAAATTGGAGGTGGTGTAAATCACAGAATAGGATTATACGATATGATCATGCTTAAGGACAATCATATTGACTTTGCAGGAGGAATTGAAAAAGCAATACATTCAGTACATAAATATCTTAAAGAAAATAACAAAGTTCTGAAAATTGAAGTTGAAGTCAGAGATTTTGATGAATTAAACGAAGTTTTGAGGGTAGGCGGAATTCACAGAATAATGCTGGATAATTTTACTCCCGAAGAAACTAAAAAGGCAGTTATTTTAATTGCAGGAAAATACGAAACAGAATCATCAGGAGGCATAACACTAGATACACTTAGAGATTACGCTGAGTGTGGTGTTGATTATATATCTGTAGGAGCATTGACCCACCAAATCAAAAGCTTGGATTTAAGTTTAAAGGCTTTATAAATACCAATAAAACAAAAATTTAAAGTTGACTATATTATTAGTCAACTTTTGTTTTTTTACAAACATAATACTCTGGTTTTTTTCTTCTTAATTTCTTACTTTTAATAAGAGAGATTACATATTTATTATTTGAGTTAACACACATTAAGATGAAACGAGCCACGAGAACTGAGTGATCACCAAAGTCAAAGACTTCTCATTTTGAAATATCAATAGAGGCAAGTTACATCAAATGCATTTAACTGTTAAAATTTGAAGAAATGAAAAACGGATCGATACAATTGATGGACCTGGAGTTAGAACACATTTTATGGAAAAAAAGACTTGAGCTATTTATCAGCGAAGTAGACTTAATGATTTCTCAAAACCATAAACTTCCCAAAGATAGAAAAAAAGACTCTTTAAATCCCATTGAATTATTAGCTTTAGAAGAACACAAAGATAATCTTGAAAAGTTAAAAAGCCGAATTAACATTAAGGAGCAGGAATTAAAATATTACAATAAGGATTTCCCTATTACATATGAACATGAATATTATAAAGATCATTTAAAACTAAGACAAAAAAACCATCAACTACAAGATATTCATCTTGACAGAATAAGAGATATTATAAAAGAAATTGGAATATAAACATTCAAAAGTCGAAATTATGTGTTTATTTAATACCTTTGCAGTAGTTGTTAAACACGAAGACTACAAACCTCTTCTTTATTAATATTTATAAGTAGATGAATACAAGAACTTTTATGATAATATGTTTATTATCTGTATTACTTTATCAATGTAAAAACAAACCGTCACAAAAACGTATCATTGCATTTTATAATCTGGAAAATTTATTTGACACCATCAACAATCCAGATATAAGAGATGACGAATTTACACCTGAAGGTTTTAGAAAATGGAATTCTGAAAAGTATTCTTCTAAAATAGAAAAGATGAGTAAAGTAATTGCAAATCTTGGTGAAGATATAAAATTAACCGCTCCTGATATTATTGGCGTTTGTGAAGTTGAAAACAAAGGAGTTCTTGATGACTTGTGTTCAAGCTCTTATTTAAAAAACTACAATTATAAAATTGTCCATCATGATTCTCCGGACAAGAGAGGTATTGATGTAGCTTTGTTATATAATCCTGAATCTTTTAAAGTTATTGACAACAAAATATTTCCTTTAATCATACATGATATTGATTCCGGTTACAGAATTTACACAAGAGATCAGTTACTGGTTAAAGGAATTTTAGATTCGGATACTATAAATATTATTGTTAATCACTGGCCGAGCAGGTATGGAGGAGAAAAAAGAAGTCGTCCACACCGTAAAGCCGCTGCTATGTTGAACAGACAAATTATAGATTCTTTATTGAATGAAAATGAACATGCAAAAATAATCACAATGGGTGATTTAAACGATAATCCCACAAATGAATCCGTCTCAAAATACCTATTAAAAAAAGACCCGGAACATAGTTCTAAGGACAAACTTTACAATCCTATGGCAAAAATATTTAATTCAGGTAAAGGCTCTTTATATTACAAAGGAAAATGGGATTTATTTGATCAGATTATAGTTTCGAATGCTGTTATTAATGATACTGAAGGTTTATCATTTGACACTACAGTAGTATACAACAAACCATTTTTGATTCAACAGGATGGAAAATACAAAGGTAACCTTTTACGTACATTTGGTGGAAAAAATTATTTAAACGGATATAGCGATCACTTACCCGTTTATATCACATTAAAAGAATCTCAATCCAGGTAGAACATCTAACATACAATATCCAGCTACCAAAGAAATTAAGTTATGGCAAGAGGAAATAAGAAGCAAAAGTTAGGTGGTTCTGCTGGCCAAAACAGAAAAAATTCTGATGATTTTTTAGTTCAGAACCTTAAAAAACCAAATATCAAAGAAACTTCATCCGGACTGCAATATGAAATTATTAAAGAAGGCGAAGGTGATTCACCTGTAGAAGATAGTATTGTAATTGTTCAGCAAAGAGCCATGCTTCTTGGAGGTAAAATTCTTGATGACACTTATAAAGAAAATTCGACTATGGAATTTAAATTAAGTGAAACAATTGAAGGATATCAGGAAGGACTAATGATGATGAAACCAGGAAGTCGTCATAAGTTTTTTGTTCCTCCAGAACTTGGATGGGGTAAAAAAGGCTCTGGTGGCAGAATCGGACCAAATGCAGTTGTAATATTTGATGTAAATCTTGTGGAGTTTTATTGATGTAAAAACATCAATAAACTTCCATTATTTTTTCCATTAGATCCTGAATTTTAGTGCACTCCAAAACCTTTTGATTGCTCTTATACAGACAAAAATTATTTACACCATTGGCTGAAACCGTAATTTTATAATCGGAGTCTGATTGTACTGTTTTATAACCTAAACGATATAAAGCTCTTCTCACCCACTGTGTTGCAACATCATTTCCTTCAATTGCAACAGGTTTACTATGAGTTCTATGATATTTAAACGAACCAGACATATTATCAAAAACAATTCCTTCCCTTTCAAAAAAGGCTTTAAAATCATTTGATAAGACAAGGTCTTCAGGAATTCCTACCTTTAAGTCTTTACCCTTGGCTAACAACCATATTTTATCTGCAATTTGGAGGGCCATCTCTAAATCATGAGTAGACAAAAGAATTCCTCTACCTTTTTCGCATGATAAACGCTTAAGCAGTTGCATTATTTCCAATTTAGCAGGTAAATCCAAAAAAGCTGTTGGTTCATCAAGTATGATAAAAGGCGTTTCCTGAACTAATGCTTTGGCTATCATTACTTTCTGTCTCTCACCGTCACTCATTTTATCAATACTCTTGTATCGATACTCACTTAAACCAACTTCATCAATAGCCTTATCTATTAATTGTATATCATGTGTTGTCAGCTTTCCAAAAAAACCGGTATAGGGTGTCCTTCCTAAAGAAACCAGCTCAAAAACAGTCAGGTTTTGTACCTGTATTCTATCTGTTAAAACCACACTAACCATCCTTGAAACCTTCGATTCCTGTAATAAATTCAGATCTTGGTCTCCATAAAAGACAGTTCCTTTTAAGGGCTTTAAAAATCCCGAAAGCGTTTTAATTAAGGTTGACTTACCTGCCCCATTAGGACCAAGCAAACAAATAAATTCCCCTTCCTTTACCTCAACATTGATACCTGAATGTAATGGTGCTGAATCTACATTATACCCAACTAACAAATTATCTACTTTCAACAACTCCTTTTTCATTGGTTATATTATTGGGTTAAATTTCTTCGCTTTAATATTACAGAAACTACAATAGGAGCTCCAATAAGAGAAGTAACAGCATTAATAGGCAATGCTCCATCAAACCCTGGAAGTCGGGCTATTACATTACAAAACAATGCCAAACAAGCACCAAGTACCATTACTGCAGGAATCAAAACTGAATGATCAGCTGTTTTAAACAATCCTTTACATAAATGAGGCACTGCCAAGCCTAAGAAAGCAATTGGACCACAGAACGCTGTAACTGTTGCAGTTAACAATCCGGTTACAACCAATATCCCTAATCTTGACCGTTTAATATTCAAACCTAAATTTGATGCATAATTTTCACCTAACAACAATACATTTAATGATTTTATGAGGAATAATGAACCTATTAAGCCTAATATTATTAAAGGCACAAAAATTAAATGCTTATCCCAGGATATATTATTAAAAGAACCCAACTCCCAAACAACATAACTTTTTATATCCTCCTTTGCACTAAAAAATTGTAACAACCCCACAATTGCACTTGAGGCATAACCTACCATAATGCCAACAATCAATAACATGGCATTATTCCTAAGTTTGCGAGCCAAAAACAAAACAACAAACAACACTCCAAATGCACCAAAAAAAGCAGCCAGAGATATCGTTATAACACCAAATGAACTCGCTATTAAACTTGACAATCCACCAAAAATTCCAAATGATAAAACTACAATTGCAACCCCTAAACCTGCTCCCGAACTAATACCTAAAATAGATGGACCAGCAAGCGGATTTCTAAATAAGGTTTGCATTTGAAGTCCGCCAACAGCTAATGCGGCTCCTGAAAGTAACGCTGTAACAGTTTGAGGAAACCTGGACTTTAATAAAATATTCGCCCATATCTCATTTTCCGCTCCATAACCAAACATCCATTTAATAATTACCGGAAACGGAATATAAACCGAACCAAGTGAGATATTAAGAAATAACAGCGTCAATAACAGTATAGCCAAACCTAAAAAAGCAGCATTTTTTCTCCCCTTTGCCCATTCTCCCTGCATACCTTATTCTTTTGTCAGCTTTTTATAAAAAACAGGTTCATAATCTTTCAGTAATTCAGGATGGAATAATTTGACAAAATCAGATAATATCACATCAGGTTTTAACAAACCTTCTTCATAATATTGGGATCTAAATGTATTTGAATAAAAAACATTTCTTTCTTTAAATGCCTTAAAATCTGCATAACGCGAATCCTCTTTTTCTAAAACCGAATAACTATATTCTCCCGGAAGATTTACAAGCAAAATCCAATAATCACATCCTCCGGCAGCTTCATAAACGGTTTCGAAATCATAAGTCAAGGATCCTACTCCATCCCTGTCTTTAAACACATAATCAACACCAGCATCTTTAAAAAAATTAGCCTTATAACTTTGAGCTGCAGGAGCATACCAGATACCTTGAAAAATTTTCCCTGAAAAAACCGTTGGTTTCATTATTGCTTTGGAAGCTATATTTCTTACCTCTTGATATTTAACTGCAACATTTTCAACTTTTTTTAAAGCCTCGTTCTCTTTATTAAAAAAAGCTGAAAAATACACCAGCCATTCAACTCGACCAAGAGGTGTATTCTCAAGATAACTGCTATTAGTTACAATAGTAACCCCGGCTTCCCTTAAAGAACCATAGTAATCATCCTTAAAAGGAGAAACCATCATTATATCAGGATTTAAAGACAAAACAACTTCCATATCAGGAGCATAAGCTGTTCCTATATTTTTAATCTCCCCATTCTTTAACCGACTAACAACTTTCTTATTTGAAACATATTCTGGTTCTGCTAACCCAACCAAGGCATCAAGTACACCTAACTCATTGGCATAGCAAATTTGGGTAGACGCAACTGAAACCCATCTTTGAACAGGTATTTTAATTGCATGAGGATTGTTTTTCAGGAATACAGAATCTGAAGACAATACCATTCGATAAGGAGCAGCAAGCGAATCCCATGGATGAAGAACTTCTATTACTTTGTATTTAGGAAAATACTGAATTGAAAAACGATTTGCATAAACTGGGTTATAAACAGAATCAGGCTTAACCAATTCAGGAACCTGATTTTTACCTGAGTGATTTGTTGAACAAGAAACACTAACAGCCAGTGTAATTAAAAAAACAGAAAAATATTTAATCATCATAACTTTTACCTCCCGAAAGATTCATGAAACATTACTTATGGCAGGTTTTCCGACTTTCTTTACGAGTACCTTCCCGTTTAAATTTAAACAGTGGTATTGACCTCACCTTGTTAAAGGTAGAATACGGCTGCGGGTACAGTTCCTGACTCCTTAATTAATTAATTAATTAATTAAGTTACAGGATTCCCTTTTCAAATACTTATATGTATTTACCATAAGAGCCCACAAAAATACATAAAAAAAGGCTGTGTAATGAATAACACAACCTTTTTTTAAGTATTTTCTTTAAACGATCTAGCCTGAACTATTCATAAATTATTCTACTGCAAGCCTCAAAATCTTTGATAAAAAGCAAATGCTCGATTTTAAGTTTTCAAAATAGTTCACTATTCCTGCAAACTGAAAATCTCCACTTCACTTTTTCTCTTTGCTTTTGATGCTCTCATAACGAAAATTTATGAATACATCAGGCTAGGCTTCGTAAATAATTAATGCTGAGTAAGTATTTACACCCTGACTTGAATGTGCAGAATACTTCACGTCAATTAACTTACCAGAATCAATGCCTTTCTCTGTAATATATTCATTAATCTGCTGATCAATTGACTTGTCAAAATCATCTAATCCTGTATATTGAAAATGCTTTGTTTTAATCTTTGACATTACATAAAGTTTTTAAGAGTTAATAATCGTCTTCAATGATTACCTGTTACGCAAAAGATTAAATTTTGATTCATAAAAATCCCACAAAGTTGACAAACATCAAGTATTTTATTATCAATAAACTTCCATCCACGCCGTAAATCTCTGAAAATCTTCATGATGATCAGAAAGCCACAATAACACTTCCTCGTTATGCTTACAACTACTGATAAAATAGCTGAAAGGAACTGACAAATTATTATTTGCTATCTTAGAAAAGAAATTAACATAAAACTCCCACCAAAATCCGTCTTTATCCACTGAAGCTTCCGTTAAAAATTTAAATAGTGATTGATTATTTTGGGCAAAATGAATCAATTTATTTTCAATATTCTCCAAATTTTCTTTATGACTACTCTCTTCTGCCTTCATTAAACTAACGGCCTGTTCAGCTGGTCCAAAATCACTATATTTATATCCGGCATTTACCAACATAATATCTCTTCTTCCTTTCATGGTCACCCCCTGATTCCACAGAGATTGTAATAAATCATATGCTGTATTACTTCTATCACTATCCTGTTCTATCAACAAAAAATAATACAATGGCAACATACTTTGCACCCTATCACCTTTATCAAACATAATATAAGCAAGCAACAAATGACTACTTCCATGTTTTGGTTCAATTTCAATAGCTGAAATTGCATACTCCTGGGCTTCGTCATACTCTTTGGCATTAAATAAAGAAAGAGCCAGATTGTATCTTAACAAATAATTACCCGGATATTTTTTTATACCTTCCTTATACATTTTACGGGCTCTATGCTCACGTCCTAAATTCTCCCAGGCAGAACCAATGATCAAATAAGCATCCTCCTGATACTCTTGATCTCTTTTTATAAGCTTGCCACTATATATAGCTGCATTTTCATTCTCATTTAAAGCTAAATATGTTAAAGCCAACTCATAACACACTACATTTGATGACTTATCATATTTATAAGCCTGCTTAAAAAAATTGAGTGCTTCTTCGTAATTACCTATCTCATACTCAGAAGAACCTCTTGATATTAAAGTTTCAAAATCACTCACTTGCGCATTCATCATATTACAAAAACCAAACACAGCAAATGTTATAATCAATACTTTTTTCAACATAAAACGTTATATTATTTACTCTTAGCAAAGAAACTAATTATTATTAAAAAGCATTAACTCTCTTAATAAAAAAATATCAATACAGTGCTTTTTAACTTAACTTTAACGAATACAATATTGACTCAATTTGCCGCACATAATATGCCTTATTTTGTTTTTTTGGTGCATACACAAAACCTTCAACCATGATTAATTTATTTCTTTCCTCATCTTTCAAAAAGTAATCAACAAATGGTCCTCCCATAAAATACCCTTCCACTTTCCATAAGCCTCTCATCTCTAGTATATCCATTTGGTGTTTAACTAACCTTTGTGTCATAACAGGCAAACGGCTTTCTGTAGTCATATATGAATATGTATTTGGACCTGGGATATATTTATGCGACACGAAATTTCGCATAGTAATTAAATCTACGGTACTTAAAGATTTTAATGTATCCAAATCAAACTCGTGAATTATAATCGACTGAATAGTCTCAAGTTGGTCTAATCGCAACCAGATAAAGCCAAGTGTATCTTTTACCAATCTATAGCCCTGAGGAATAGTAATATTTAAATTATATTTATCTTTAATATACTTTTCCATTGAAGCATTTTCCATAGTTTTATTTGCCTGAGACATTGAATAAATATCGCCATAGTAAAAATGGTTAAATATTTCATTCTTATTCTCCGACAACATATTTACAAATTTCTCCTTACCTGAAAAATTAATTTGCACAACCTGCTGATTACTTGCCCACTTATTCGTTTCATACAATACATCATCTTTAATCAGCATACTATGATTAAGAATTAGGATATTACGATATGATTTAAAATGCCCCATAAAATCATCATCATCAATAAATATAATTTTAAATGTAGATTCAGGTTGAGGTAAACAAGGAAACTCGTGAGTTGCAAATTCTACGACATGGTCTTTAATTATAGTATTATTAAAAGAAGAATCCATTACTATCAGCAATTCTCCGGGGGCTCCTATTGATCTGATTTTAATATCACCACTTTGCGTTTTACATGCTCCTATGAATATAACACTAATTAACAGAACAAGTATTGAATTTTTTACATTAAAATTTTTGATGGATAGATATGATACAGCTTTCATAATAGTAAGTTTTTGTAAGTCAAATCAACCACCCCGAAAAAGGGAAAACGGGGTAGTTATTTATTTCATTATTAACAAGATATTTGGGAAATATCAGCGTATTACAGCATTAACAATTTCTATTGTAATTTAAAATTTATAGGCACCTGATAAGATACTGAAACATATTTATTTCTTTGCTTACCTGGTGTCCAATCAGGCATTGAAGAAACCACCCTAATCGCTTCTTTGTCCAAAGAAGGGTCAACTCCCCGAAGAATTTTTACATCTCGCACTTTACCAGTTTTTCCAATAACAAAACTAAGATAAACTTTACCCTGAATTCCATTTTCCTGAGCAATAACCGGATAATTTACTGATTGCGCCAAATAACGAATTAAAGCTTTGTCACCACCAGGAAACACAGGCTTTTCCTCTAAAATAACAAAGGGTATTGCCTCATCATCACCTTCATCCTCAAAAGACATATCCTCAATTACTGTTTCTAATTCCTCTGTTGATTCTGAAGAAAAGTCTAATTCGTCTTCAATTGGAGTTTCATCTTCTACAATAATCAATTCCTCAACAGAAACCTTTGGAGGTACAGGCTTGGGTTGCTCTGGCTCTTTAACAGTTGTAATCGGAGGCAGCTCTAAATCTTCAATCAACATAGCATTGTTTGCATATGCAATAACAGATTCAGTTGTGCTTTTCCATTCAAAAGCAACCAAAGAAATCCCTAAGGCTGCAACGAATCCAATTTGCAAAAACATATTACGTTTTTGCTCCAGGTCTGCTTTTCTTGATTTTTTAACTTCCATAACTCAAATTTTTTATGGTTATACAACTGAAATATTCAGTTATGCCACATAAAAGCCAAGTTATATACCAAACTCAAATCTACAGAAACACACAACACCTTAACACACTACATATCTGAACATTATAAGTATGTATTTTAATTTAATCATAACAATTACACATGGGCGATTTCGCCCAGCAGGGCGAAATCATAGCGATTTATTAATGATATGAGCATTAAATCCAATAGGAGTCTGAAAGGTACCGGCTTCGGGTTGGCTTCGGATAGCGTTCGGGTGTCATAGGGTTCTGTTCGGGTTTTGTTCGGATAGGGATAGGATATAGCACCCGAACAATAACCGATCCCATTCTGAATACTTTCCAAAAATCAGTCGAGCTCGTATGCTTGCAGTATCATTTTATTGTCGAAATAGCATTAAAACTCACAAAAAAAGCTGTAGCAAATCTGATACAGCTTCATGTAATAAATGTATTTATCGTCTTCAGTAATCTAAAATCTAACGATCATCTTCAATTTTAATTACCTGTAATCGTCATATCGCTTTTCATTACCATTGGTATTGACATTCCATTTGGCATTTGAGCATTTCCCTGAATGTTTGTTTTACCTTTTAACTCCTGATTAATTTTTGCATCTACAATCCAACCTGATTCTTTATCAATTTTAATTTTTGAAGTTAACTTACCACTTAAAACATATTTCATTTTCATACCATTATTTTCTATATAATCACCAGTATCTTCCGTCTGAATTTCAGAATCTCCACCAATAAGATAATAATCTACACCTTCTTCAAGATACTTAAAGGTTGAAGTCATTAACGCTGAAAATCCGGACTTCATATTAGTTGTAATATTCCAACTATCTCCAATACTTACAGGTTTATCAGGAAATATTGAAGTAACCATTTCTAAATTTCCTTTTAAAGCATCTTTTCCATAAGCCTGACTTAATTGACTCTTCATTTGCTTAAGTTGAGCTTCCGGAACATTGGGTAATTTATCATAAACAGATTCAAACAGGACTTCAGAATTACGAACTTCAGTTATTTTACCATTTTTAAGCATCGTGATATAAAATGTTTTTCCTACCATTTCACCTAAAATAGTTGAAAACATATCATTTACATCGATTTTTTCTGAACTAAATTTCATTGCCCCCTGCGGCATTTTCATTCCCATGGTTAAACTATTATACTTTACAGAAAGGTCATAAGAATCACCATTCACTTTATCTACCACATATGACATATCTCCCATGATATCCATCCCTATATTTATGGTCATACCATTTACATCTTGTTCAATAGTCACCTTAGAATCCAGATTCTGTTTATATTCTTGTCCTTTTTTCAAGTTCAGACTCAACTTTGTTTTCTGTGCAAAACACGACAATGAAAACAATATAAAAAATGTAAGGATATTAATTTTTCTCATAATTAAAGTATTAAAAATGTTTACAAATATTATCTAAACGTAGTAAATTTTCTTTATACTTTAACTATTACTTTAAAATAGTTAGTTTTGTACACTCAGATCAAAAAAAATTAAATGGTCACACTAAACGCTCAGGATACTATTCATCATATAAACAATTTTATTTTAAATGATATAAGCCGTTTTATATCAGAACCGTTTAACATCTGTATTTTTGATGAAAACAAAAACATATTAATCCAAAAATCCTTTGATGAAAAGAATACACTTGAGAGTATAGTTAGCAAGGTCTCATTCCCTGAATTCTTCAATATTCAAAAAAACAAACCAGAATATTCGTTTTATTCAGTACCATTTAAAATACATTCGGAACTCACTTTTTACCTGGGTATATTAATTAAAGGAAAGTTAGAAACTGCCCAAAGCTATACTTTATTATTAAAGGAAATAATATCCCAATCAATCCAGCATATCCAAAAGCAGCACCAGATCGATGAAAATGAGCAATTTACTTTTGCAATAATGAATGCTGTAAATTTTGCCGTACTATCAACATCTTCAACAGGTAAAATCATTTACGCAAACGACCATTGCTGCCGAATACTAAATATCAGAAGAACAGAATTACTCAATTACTCTATAGGAAAGCTAATCTCTAATTGGGATGAAATTATTAAATATCTTAACTCGGGGCATGATATTTCAAATAAGGAAACAACCATAAACACACCAAGCGACTCACTTAAATTCAACTTAAACTGTTCATCTATAAAAGATATTGACGGCAATAAAATTGGATTTGTATTGGCATTCAGATCCATTGAAAAAGTTTACCAGCTTGTAAATAAATATACAGGAATGGAAGCCAGGTATACTTTTGATGATATTATTGGCAAAAGTAAAATCATGCGTCAAGCCATTGAATATGCCGAAACAATTGCCAATAGCCCTTCAACAATTCTAATAGAAGGCGAAAGCGGCACCGGGAAAGAAGTTTTTGCTCAAAGCATACACAATGCCAGCAACCGAAAAAATGGATCCTTTGTTGCAATAAATTGCGCTGCTATTTCTGAAAATTTAATCGAAAGTGAATTATTTGGATATGACCATGGTGCTTTTACCGGTGCAAAGAAAGGTGGTCACCCAGGAAAATTTGAATTAGCCAACAACGGAACTCTGTTTTTAGACGAAATTGGAGATATGAAGCCCGATATGCAGGTTAAGTTACTCAGAGCAATACAAGAAAGTAGTATCACCAGAGTTGGTGGAGATAAAGTAATTCCTGTTGATGTAAGAATCATTGCCGCCACTAATAAAAACCTGCAAACAGAAGTTGAAAAAGGTAATTTCAGAATGGATCTTTATTACAGAATCAGCGTCATCCCTCTTTATATTCCTTCATTAAGGGATCGCAAAGGTGACATTCCTTCTCTAATCAGGTTTTTCCTAAATCAAAAAAGTATTAAACTCCAAAAAGACATCCCGCACATCGGTTATTCTGATTTGCAACAATTGCTCGAATACGATTGGCCGGGTAATGTACGAGAGCTTGAAAATTTTATTGAACAACTAATCAACTTTAACGGTAAAATATCGTTAGACAGCTTTCATAAACTTAAATATGAAAATGAAGGATTGCATTCAGACATTGTTCATAACGTAAGCATCGAATCTGTTCCTGATATGACCTTGCAGGAATTAGAAAAAAGACATATTTACCTGGCAATAAAAAAACACCGGGGAAACATGACTAAAGTTGCAAAATCTCTTGGTATAGGAAGAAATACTTTATACCAAAAAATTAAAAAATACCAGATAAACCACTAACCAAATCCCCGAAGTTATTACGTCCTACTTTTGAACACTGTTCACTTTTTGAACATACAACTTAAATTATACTGTTCCTTTTTTGAACACAAACAATAACACCTCAAAACAACACCTTCCATAATAGCCTAATTACAATAACAATATACACTATGGCACAATTATAGATAAGCAATTACAAACTATGGCAATAATGGATACACAACTAAAAAAAAATGTAATTAGAATATGCTTAGGTAGTTCTTGTTACACTCGGGGTAATGCAGAAAACCTTGAAATCATCCAACAATACGTCGAAAAAAATAGTATTGCTGCTTCACTTGATTTTAGAGGGCATCTATGTACAGAAAACTGTAACAGAGGTCCTGTAATTACAATTAATGATGAGACTTTTGAAGAAGTGCAGCCTTTTCAGGTTGAAAAAATACTGATTGAAACTTTGGGCTAATTCAAAACTAAAAGTTGTACTAACCATCATTTTTCATGAATACAAAACCCATATACACTTTAGAAAATGACTGCATGGACTGTTACAAATGCATTAGAAACTGTCCTTCAAAAGCCATCAAAATAACGGAGCAAAAAGCTTCTATTATTGATGAGCTATGCATATATTGCGGGCGTTGTGTATCTGTATGCCCCGCTAATGCAAAGCAAGTCAGAAATGGTGTATCAAGGGTGAAACAACTCATCAAGTCAGGAACCACAACCATTGCATCTGTGGCTCCCTCTTTTCGATCTGAATTTCCTCATATGACAGACGAGGAGTTTATTATCCAATTAACAAATTTAGGTTTTAACTATATTTCAGAGACTGCCTTAGGTGCCCAAATTGTAACAGGGCACACTGAGCAATTTTTAAAAGCCCGAAAAAAAGGTATTTATATATCAAGCGCCTGTCCTGGAGTTGTTGAACTGATTAAAAAATACTATCCCCAACACATTGTAAATATTATTCCCTTTCTGTCGCCAATGCTTGCTCATGCAAAGAGCTTAAAATCCAATAATCTAAAGGAAACAAAGATTATTTTTATTGGTCCATGCATTGCAAAAAAAGCCGAAGCTGACAATTGGCCTTCTTTGATTGATACCGCCATCACTTTTAAAGAATTAAAGGACTGGATGGATAATTATGATGTCACTGAACTTAAAACAAATTCTAAGGTCAAAGATTTTTATCCATACAGGGCAGACAATGGTAATATTTACCCTATTGAGGGTGGAATGATAAATACATTTGGAGAGAATACGAATAACCTGCTAAAACTTTCATTTGCAGGCATAGAAGAAGTAAAAAAAGTTCTTAACACATTAGACTCCATCGAACATAACGGCCCTGTATTTCTTGAACTACTCCTTTGTGAAGGAGGCTGCATTAACGGCCCTGGCTGTAGCGAAGAAAGCAATCCTGTTCAGAAAAAAATTGAAATTTTAAATAGTAAACCCAAACATCTTTCACCCCCAAAAGAATCGCCTGTTTTATTAAATATAGAATGTGATTATTTTGGTCAGAATGCAGTTTCATTACCAGACTATAAGCCGGAAGATATCCAAGAGGCCTTAATAAGCATTGGAAAACACACCGCCAAAGATGAATTAAACTGTGGTAGTTGCGGATATAATACATGCCGTGAATTTGCAATGGCCACACTTAGCGGAATGGCAGAGACCAATATGTGTGTTTCTCATTTAAAAAAAGTTGCTCACCATCAAATTGCAATTCTATTAAAGAAAATTCCATCCGGAGTTATCCTTGTTGACTCCGGGTTAATCATCAAGGAGATTAACCAAAGTTGTATCAACATATTAAACCTGAATGACAAATATGATTTACAAAATTCAAATTTCAATATTATAAACAGGCCAATTGAAGAAATAGGATATTTTACAGAGCAATTTACTACAGCAATACACACAGGTAAAGAGTATCATCAACTCCCTGTCAATCAGAACGGGAAAAATTACCAGGTTTCAATTTTCAATATTCAAAAATACAAACTGGTTGCAGGAATCATCCAGAACTTTGAGAATAAAGAATTCAGAAGTGACATTATTGAAAAAAGGACAAGAGAAGTGATTAGAAAAAATATGGAGACCACACAAAAGATTGCTGCTTTATTAGGCGAAAATGCATCATTCACAGATTCTTTATTAAATTCTATTTTAACTGATTATTCTGAAGAAAAGTCAAACCTATTTAATAATGATCTTATTTAAGTATGCATAATCCTTTTGTCATAGAAGCAGAAAAATTATGCTATGCAAAGGCTGGCCAGTCTATTTGTGGCGATGCTGTACTCTTTAGTAAGGCCAAAGAAGAAAACAGACTTGTAGCGGTTCTCTCAGATGGCTTAGGAAGTGGAGCTAAGGCAAATATATCAGCCACAATGACAAGTACTATGGCTCTGCAATTTACCATATCTGGTGAATCTATTGAAAGAACAGCTGATTTTATTACCAAAACCTTACCTGAAGATTCTTTAAGAAAAGTTAGCTATTCAACATTTTCAATTATTGATGTCAACTACAGAGGTGAAGTAAAAATAATAGAATACGATAATCCACCCGTATTACTATTAAGAAAAGGAGAATTTATTGATTTGCCTAAAACGCAAAAAACAATAAACAACCCGCACACCACACGCAACAAACTTTACTATTCTAATTTTAAGCTCGAAAAGGAAGATAGAATTATTCTTGTTAGCGATGGTGTAACTCAATGTGGTATGGGTAGCAATAAAATGCATTTTGGTTGGCAATTAGCCGGTTTAAAAAAATATATACAATCAATTATTAACGAAAATCCGGGCATTTCAGCTCTAAACTTAACCCGAAACATTATAAAAAAAACAGTCAGCATTGATGATGGAATCCTAAAAGATGATGCCTCATGCTGTGTACTGTATTACAGAAAACCAAGAAAACTATTAATAGTATCAGGACCTCCATATCATAAATATAACGATGCCACACTGGCAAATAGCATAAAACAATTTAACGGTAAAACTATTATATGCGGCGGAACTACAGCTAAAATTGTTGCCCGTGAATTAGATACTGAAGTTATGGTTGATTTAGAAAATTATCAACCCGGCTTACCTCCTCAAGCCCAAATGAAAGGAGTTGATTTAGTAACAGAAGGAGTTATTACACTTGCTAAAGTATCTGAAGAGATTCAGAACTACACTCCTAAAACACAACTACCTGCCGGAACATCTGGAAAAATAATTAATATGATGCTCGACAGCGATGAAATAGAGTTTATCTCAGGTACGAGAATTAACAATGCTCACCAAGACCCAAACCTTCCTGTTGAGTTAGAAATAAGAAGAAATGTAATTAAAAAGATAACTGAAACACTGGAAACAAAATTCTTAAAAAAGACAAATACAACATATTTGTAATATGACAACAAAGACTTAATAAGTACAAAATCAAAACAAATAATACTATAATAAAAACAAATTACAGAAAATAAAAAACTATAATATACTATGACTTATTTTAACAATGCGATTCAGACGAGGAGAGATTTATTAACGAGGATTCTTAAGCTATTAAAAGAAGATCAATTGTTTGATAAGATTGACCGGATCCCTCTTGAAATGCGACCAAAATCCAAAACTCCCATTCGGTGTTGTGTTCATAAAGACAGAGCTGTTATTAAATACAAAGCCATGGCAATGATGGGATTTTGCATTGCAGATGAAGAGGATGAATTAACTCCGTTAAAAACTTATGCAGAAAAGGCCATCGAGGTAAAAGGAATGCCTGAAGAACACCTTACAGTGATAGACGAAGCATGTAGTTCATGTGTTCAGGTAAATTACACCGTTAGTAACCTTTGTCAGGGTTGTGAAGCCAGGGCTTGCCAGGTGAACTGCCCAAGAGATGCCATTAGAGTATTAAACGGTAAAGCCATTATCGATCATCAAAAATGTATAAACTGCGGCTTGTGCCAAAAGGCTTGTCCTTTCCATGCCATTGCCTACTTGCCTGTTCCTTGCGAAGAAGCTTGTCCTGTAAACGCAATTAAAAAAGACGAAAACGGCATTGAAGTTATCGACCCAGCCAAATGTATTTATTGCGGTAAATGCATGACTGCCTGTCCTTTTGGAGCCATCATGGAAAAATCGCAAGTCATTCAACTTACATACAACCTTAAACAAAAAGAAGAAATGGTAGCCATGGTTGCACCTGCCATTTTTGGTCAGTTCAAGGCCAAACCCGAAAACCTGCTGGGTGCTCTGAAAGAGATTGGATTTACTCATGTAATAGAAGTTGCGGAAGGTGCGGATGTCACTGCTAAAAATGAAACAGAAGAATGGATTGAAAATGTTCAGAACGAAAATCCTTTCATGACCTCATCATGTTGTCCTGCACATACTCTTTTAAGTGAAAAACACATTAAAAAGATTCAACCTTTCGTATCCCACACTAAATCTCCAATGTATTATACAGCTGAGATTGCAAAAGAACGTTTTCCAAATGCTAAAAGAGTATTTATTGGCCCTTGCTTAGCAAAACGCAGTGAAGCCAAACATACCAACAACATTGATTACGTGTTAACTTTTGAAGAACTAAGCGTAATCTTTTTAGCCTACGACATTAAATTTCCTGAAGCAGGTGAATTAAATCTTCAATTAAATATTTCAAATGAAGCAAGAGGATTTGCTTTAAGCGGAGGTGTTGCTAATGCCATTAAACACAATATACCTAACGGCTATGCATTTAAGGAGTTTTTAGTAGATGGGCTTACCAAGAAAAACATTAAACTCCTAAAAGCATTTACAGCTAAACCACCCGAGTATAATTTTATTGAAGTAATGGGTTGTGAAGGAGGATGTGTAAACGGACCCGGTGCTGTATCTACAAGCAAAGCCAGTGCTGCCGTTTTAAAGAAGTTCCTTACTGAATTGGAAACCACAGAAGTCAATAAATAATATATACATTTATTATAGTTAGTTAATCAGATGAAGCAAGTTGCTCTTATGCAGCTTGCTTTTTTTGTAAGTTTTACCTGTATTTTTATCGTACATTCTATTTTGCAAATATTCAATTTAATTTATCTTTAAACAATTAACCTGAGTCCGATTAAAATTATCGAATCCAGTCCTGCAAGGATAAAAAATAATTTACTTTTGTAATTCATTAATCTAAACACACAATAAAACAAGCCATGAGAATCATAAGATCAACGATGTCAATGTATTTTATCACAAAGAATGACTATGTTGCTGGTTTCATGTGGCCATTAAAAAACAAATTTTAGACGCATGAAACATTTACTCCTAATCTATTTTTGCTTAGCTTCTATTTCATTATTTGCACAGAATGAAAAAAAAGTAGCCATATTTAATCCTGATGGTAATATTTCAGATGGAATAAAAAGTATTGTTCGTGAAGAAATCAGTAACGCTATTGTAAACACACCTTCATATATTGTTTTAGAACGCGCTATGATTGAAAAAGTATTGGCTGAAGCTCAATTTCAAAGCAACGGTTTAGTTGATGATTCTCAAGTTAGTGAATTAGGAAAGATGATGGGTGCAGATTTGGTTTGCTACGGCTCCGTAGTTCCTTTAGGAAATAACTATTATATCTCGCTAAAAATGGTGAATGTAACTACTGCCAAAGTGATTTTACAATCAACAGGTTCCACCAAACAAGGGACTAATGACCTGATTCTTGTTAGTCAGCAAATAGCCAATAAATTAGTTAAAAACACCAATTACATTCCACAACAGGTAACTAAACCTACAACTAATTATCATCCAACAGAAAAACAAGAGAACACTGATGGTGAAACTTTACTTATTGCAATACGTCCTGACAAAAATACATCATTGGCAAAATCTATTATAGATAAGATGAAGTTACGCTTTGGAGAATCATTTAACATAGAGATAGCAGATCAGGTATCAAACGGCTCAGTAGCATATATTTGTGGAAAGTTCAGATCAAGATATCAATGCAGGTATATTGCATTGATTACACTTAAAGAATCTAAAAATGAAGTGTATTATATAGCAGAAACCTTAGATACTGCAACTAAAAGAAGAATTGATGCCCCGGTAAAGAAAAGCCTAAGAACAAAAAAAATATCTTCAAATGAGATCGTTGAAGAAATTGTTAGCCATTATAACCATCTGTTAAAATAAATACATATTCAGCCATATGAAAAGTCTGTATTTCTTCTTCACCCTATTATTTTTACTTATAACTTTTAAAACAAAGGCTCAGGACTCTCTTCTTTGGAATGAAAAAAAATGTGCAGTAGTCCTTACCTATGATGATGCTTTAAATGTTCATCTGGATAAGGTTATAAACTGTTTAGATTCCTTTGATATTAAAGGAACCTTTTACCTACAAGGTGAAGCTCCTGTTATTAGTGAAAGAATGAATGAATGGCGGTCGGCAGCAGAAAACGGACACGAATTAGGTAATCATTCACTAACCCATCCCTGCAATGGACAAGGTGAAGATCGTTCGTGGGTATCAGAAGAGAAAGATTTAAGCAAATACTCAGTTTACAGAGCCGTTAATGAAATTAGAATCACCAACACCCTACTTAAAGCCATTGATGGAAAAACAGAACGTACTTTTGCGTACCCCTGTGGTGATTCATATATAGATACAATAAATTATTATACCCGTGTACAAGATGAATTTATTGCTGCCAGAGGAGTAAAAACCGGAATGCAAAAATTAAACGATATAGACCTAAAAGATATCAACTGTTATGCAATTAATGGTCAATCCGGTAATGATATGATTAATCTGGTAAACAGAGCCATTGAATCAAATACTTTATTGGTGTTTTTATTTCATGGTGTTGGAGGGGAGCATGACATTAACGTTTCGTTAAAAGCTCACCAGCAACTTATTCATTATATAGCTCAACATCAAAATCAAATTTGGAATGCTCCTTTAGTTGAAGTTGCCAAATATATTAAAGAAAATCGACTACAATAGATATATTATATGATTCAATTATCATCGCAATCAAACGATTAAAAAAGCCGATTCTAAATCAGAACCGGCTTTACAAACTATATACTAATCAAAAATTTTATGCTTTAGTTGACTTCTTTGGCAGCACTGCATTAGGACTTTTTCCTTCAGCAAAAAAAGTTTTAATATTATCAAAAGTTGTTTCAGCAATATTTAAAACAGCTTCTTTTGTAAAGAATGCCTGGTGCGCCGTGATCAGCACATTAGGAAATGTTTGTAAACGTACAAACTTATCATCCTGAATCACTGTTTCGGAGTGATCTTCAAAAAACAACTCCTCCTCTTCTTCGTATACATCCAAACCTAAATAACCCACTTTACCCTTTTTCAAACCAATAATAACAGCATCTGTATCAATCAAGGGACCACGACTGGTATTAATAATCATAACACCTGGTTTCATTGAAGCAATGGCATATTCATTAATCATATGAAAGGTTTCGAATGTTAAAGGGCAGTGTAACGAAATAACATCACTCTGTTTATAAATATCCTGCAAATCGACATACTTGATACCGGCTTTTTTCAATTCTTCATTCGGAAATTTATCGTAAGCAATAACCTTGCAACCAAAACCTTTAACCAGGTTTATAAATATTTCGCCAATCTTACCTGTTCCTATTACACCTACAGTTTTACCATGTAAATCAAAGCCTAACAATCCATCCAGGGCAAAGTTACCATCGCGCACTCTTGTATAAGCCTTATGAAACTTACGATTTAAACTTAAAATTAATCCCAATGTATGTTCAGCAACGGCATAAGGTGAATACGCAGGTACACGAACTACGTTAATTTCATATTTTTGTGCGGCATCAATATCTACATTATTAAACCCTGCACATCTCAGTGCTATTTGCTTTACACCATTTTCTTTTAAGCCCTTGATAATTTCCTCATCAACGGTATCATTTACAAATACACATACTGCATCAAACCCTTTTGTTAAAGGAATAGTTTGCTTATACAAACGTGCCTCGAAATAAGTAATATCGTATTTAAATTTTTTATTCAGTTCGGTAAAAGAGTCTACAACCCATTTTCTACTACTAAAAACTGCTAGTTTCATTTTATTTTGTTTGTTATTCATCTGTTTAACATTTAAGACATGAGATAAAAGACTAAAGATAAAAGACTAAAGATAAAAGACTGATTTACATTAATCAGGGTGAATCCTGCACTCGTTTTTATATCTATACTTTTATCCTGTTAGTTCTTACTACTATTATGTTATATATATCGCTAAAATATGTAAGAAACAAATGTACAAACTATATGTTCGTACTTAATGTTATTATTTCTAAAAAAACATTTTGTTAATGTAACAGTTTGACAGTTTGTGGTGAATTAATGTATGGTCGTAATAAATACGATTATGATGAAGGTAGTCTTGTATTTGTCTCGCCGGTACAACTACTTGAGATAAAAAGAAATCCTGAAGTAAAGACACGAAAGGGTTGGGCTTTACTATTTCATCCTGACTTAATCCATGGTACCTCTTTAGGACGAGGCATTAGTGAATACTCCTTTTTTTGTCACTTCAAACATCCTATACTAAAAAAATAAATTAATGAATACACCTGAAAGTAGAGAAAACAGCATTACATAACCAATGTAAATAAAGAAACTCCTTGTACCCAAAGCTATTTTAAGTGCACCCAGATTAGTTATTTTTGTTCCGGGACCGGAAAGCATAAAGGCTCCGGCAGCTCCTAAACTCATTCCACGGAGTAACCAATCCATTAAGAGAGGGATTGTTCCTCCACCGCAAACATATACAGGAACTCCTAGTGTAGCGGCCATCAATACCCCCAATCCTTTGTCCTGACCAAAAAGATTCACAAAACCTTCATTGGGAACATAGCGTTGAAAAAAAGCAGTCAAAACAATACCCAATAGAAAGTAGAGACCGGTCGATTTCACATTACGCCATATATTGTTTAATAAACGTATAATAAGATTTGGATGTGTATCCTTGCTCGCTCTCTCGTTTAATATCCCGAAATTGAAAAATGAACGTTTTCGTGAAAAGAAAAACACGAGTAATCCGGATATAACACCTCCTAAAAAACTAAGTACAATTCGTATCGTAAAAGCATTAACACCCAGTGCTGCACTATAAATTATAAGTTGGGGATTCAATAAGATTGAACTCATCATAAATGCGGCCAACCAGTCTTCACGCATTCCTTTTTTATAAAACGAAGCTACAATTGGAATAGTACCATACATACAAAGAGGAGAAGCGATTCCGAGCAAACTTGCCGGAATCACACCCAATAAACCCAAACGTGTTTCTTTTACTGAAGCAAAAAGCTGATTTATCTTTGACTTTCCAAAAACGGAAACTATTGAACCGATAAAAATTCCAATTAACCAATACGGAAAAATCTGGTTGAACAGAATGGTAAAGTAGTACCAAAGATAAACCCACTCTCTATGTAATATCTCAATCATCTAATACCTGCTGGTTAGCTCCCAAATCGAGCAATGCCGCAACAGTCATATCACCACTGATTCCTGAATAACACTCAAAATATAGTTTCTTGCTCATACTGTTTTATTTTCTTGTAGCTAAACGATTAATTAACGAAGCATTATACCCGACACCATAACCATTATCAATATTCACCACCGAAACACCGTTGGCACATGAGTTAATCATCGTCAGCAAAGCGGATAAACCACCCAGATTAGCACCATAACCAATTGATGTAGGCACAGAAATAACCGGGCGACTTACCAAGCCACCAATGACGCTTGCCAATGCACCTTCCATTCCGGCTACAGTGATTATGCAGTTTGCATTTTGGATAGTATTGAGCTGTGTAAATAGACGATGGATTCCACTTACACCAGCATCGTAAATACGCTCAACATGCCCTCCAAAACACTCCGCTGTTTGGGCTGCTTCTTCAGCTACCGGAATATCAGCAGTACCTACCGAGCAAACTACAATATTCCCTTCCTTTTTGTCGGGTACATCTTTCTCTATCTTAAGAATGCGTGATATAGGGTCGTAAGTTACCTGCGGCAATGCAGCTTTTACCAACTGGTATTGTTCAGGTGTATCCCGTGTTCCTAAAACCCGGCCTTCGAACTCAAACAGCTTTTTGTAAATATTTAATAAGTGCTCATCAGATTTACCACTGCAAAACACTACTTCCGGAAAACCATTTCGTAAACTACGCTGAGAGTCAAGCTTTGCATAGCCAAGCTCTACATACTTTTCTTTTTGTATTGCCTTCTCAGCCTCATCAACGGTTACTTCTCCGGTTTTAATCTTATTCAATATTTCGATTAATGTCATGTTCTGCATTTTTTAATAATTTTCATTCCTGAATAAGTCTATTTTTGAAAGTAAGGACTAATTTCAAACGTAGTGGCTACTTCTTTCAGCCAGCTCATTATTTCGATATGCTGAGGACAGCTTTTTTCACACTTCCCACATTCAATACAATCAGATGCAGCTCCGTTGTTTTTTGCATAATTGGCGTAGTAAACCCCTTGCGTTGAAAACACCTGAACAGTTTGTTGTTTCTCTGCATTATACAAGGCAAAATATTCGGGAATGGCAATGTTTTTCGGACAACCATCCACACAATAACGACAAGAAGTACATTGAATTGCAATGGATTCGTTAATGAGATTCACTGCATTTTCAACTACCAGTTTTTCATCTGCAGTAAGAGGTTTAAAATCCTCCATATAACTGGTATTGTCTTCCAATTGATCGTAGTTAGACATACCGCTAAGAACCATCATTACATTGTCTAAACTTGCAGCGAAACGAATTGCCCACGATGGCACTGAAAGTTCTGCATCTGCATTCTTAAAAAATTCGCTCACATTTTCGGGTACATTTGCCAGGGTTCCTCCTTTTAATGGTTCCATAACAATAACTTTCTTGTTATGCTTCTTAGCCACTTCGTAACATTTTCCCGACTGAATACTTTTATTATCCCAATCGATATAATTTAATTGAAGTTGTACAAATTCCACTTCCGGGTGAGCGGTTAAAATTTCGTCTAATAAATCCGCATTATCGTGATAAGAAAAACCAATATGTGTTATTTTTCCTTCCTCTTTCTTTTTTTGGATAAACTGAAAGGCATCAAATTTCTCGGCAATCTTATAATTATCCACACCCAGATTATGTAACAGATAGTAGTCAAAATAATTAACACCTACTTTTTCTAACTGTTCGTTAAAAATATGCTCCAAATCTCTTTGTTCTTTTAAGAACATGGTGGGCATTTTTGTAGCAATGGTAAAAGATTCACGTGGATATCTTTGAACCAAACACTGATTGACAACTTTTTCACTAATAAAATTATGATACATATAAGCCGTATCAAAATAGGTAAAGCCCTTTGCCATAAAGGTGTCAATCATATTATTGACCTGTTCATAATCTATACTTGCCTGATCTTTTTCGTCTAATAAAGGCAGACGCATACATCCAAAACCTAGTTTTTTTTGAGTAGTTATCTTCATGAAAATATTCTTTTATTACACTTGCAATTTCACATTACAAATGTCATTATAACCACTGTACATTATTTTATATAGATTACGGAATTAATTACCATTTTTACTGATTTTAATGGTATGATTCAAAAAGACAGTTAAATAGCAATGAATTACGCTTTAAATATCCTCAGCATTTTACAAGGATGTTTAAAAAGAGTGCTGAAAAAACACCAATAGAGTATCGAAATTTGAATTAAAATATGTGTTATTTGTATAATATCAACCTGACCGTAACTTTTAATTGTACCGCATTGGAATTGAAATATTACCTATTAGCTTCATTCACCATCACTCATGCACCCCATAACACCCCTATTGCTACCCTTCTGTATTAGGGGCATTCATTACCATCGCCCCAAACCCCCAGGCTGAAAACCATTGATATAAATTATTGATGAGGTTTTTATTTTTTTAATTGTCCATCAAAAAATTACATCAATGATTTTTGGTTATTAACAATAACACCACCAATATAAAGTGCACTATTTTGCACATATTTATTATATTTGTACAATATATTTCACATCATGCGAGGAATTAAGCTATTACCAAAACATAAAAAAGTGCTGATGATTTTAGGTGAGAACATAAAATTAGCACGATTAAGACGACAACTTACTGCTGAACAAGTTGCTGAACGTGCCGGTATTAGTCGTCGTACACTGGTATCAATAGAACAGGGTGCTGAAAGCGTTGCGATTGGCAGCTATGTACAGGTTTTATTTGTATTAGGTCTTGCTGATGATATTTTACTTGTGGCCAAAGATGATACTTTGGGTCGTAAACTTCAGGATGCAAAATTAATCAACCCTAAACGAAACTCTTAACATGGCATCAAAAAATATATATGTATTTGCAGATTGGTATAAACTTGGCAACCCAACATTACTTGGCACATTAAAAGTGGAACAATTGAGAGGCCATGAAGTTTTTTCTTTTGAGTATGATAAAAATTGGTTAAAATCAACTAACAGAGTCCTGCTTGATCCTGACCTTCAATGGTATTCCGGACCACAGTTCCTTTCTGATAAAAAAGAAAATTATGGTCTATTTCTGGATTCTTCTCCTGATCGTTGGGGAAGAGTTTTAATGAGAAGAAGAGAAGCTATCATGGCTCGTTCTGAAAACAGACCGCAAAAAACTTTATTCTCATCTGATTATTTGCTAGGCGTTTACGACGAACATAGAATGGGTGCGCTGCGATATAAGAAAGAAATAAATGGTCCTTTTTTGAATGATAATGAGAAAATGGCTGCTCCTCCCTGGACTTCTTTACGCAAATTAGAATATGCCAGTTTAAAAATTGAAGGAGATGATTCCGTTGATGATCCGGAATATTTAAATTGGCTTAATTTATTAACAGCTCCAGGCTCCTCACTTGGTGGTGCAAGACCCAAAGCTAGCGTAATAGATAATAATCAGGATCTTTGGATTGCAAAATTTCCAAGTTTAAATGATGATATTGACATTGGCGGATGGGAAATGGTTGCTCATGATTTAGCTATACAATGTGGCATTGACATGGCTCCTTCTATGATTCAAAAGTTTTCAAGTAAAAACCATACTTTTTTAACCAAAAGATTTGATCGTATAAATCAGGGCAAAAGAATTCATTTTGCCTCTGCCATGACATTATTAGGAATGCAAGATGGTGATAACTACCAAAACGGAGTGAGTTATTTGGATATTGTCGGCTTTATTATTCAACATGGAGACAAAGGATCTGTACAAAATGATCTGGAACAACTTTGGAGAAGAATCGTTTTTAATATTTGTGTTAAAAACACAGATGATCATCTTCGTAATCATGGCTTTTTATTAGGTGAACAAGGTTGGCGTTTATCTCCTGCATACGACATCAATCCTGTAGCTTCAGGAAGAGGTCTCTCTTTAAATATTTCTGATGATGACAATACATTAAATTTAGAATTAGCTCTTGATGTGGCTGACTTCTTTCGAATTGATAAACCGAAAGCAACTGATATCATAAGTCAAATAAGAAATACAGTCTCAAACTGGAGAAAAATAGCAATTAAACACAATTTATCAAGAAATGAACAGGAGTTAATGGCACCAGCTTTCGAAAACAATTATCGAGTAGGTAGGGGGATTGCTCCCCCGTCCTCTCACACCACCGTACATACTCTCGTATACGGCGGTTTCAAGTTAATTTTGTAAAAGACTGTATTTAATCGACATATTAAACAAACCTAAATCCTCGAACCATTTCAGGTTCATTGCTTGATGAACTTGTGGACATCCTGATTTGCGCCACCACCCTTTGCCCGAAAGAGCTAAAATCCAACTTTGCCAATTCGGTACTCCTAAACTCCTTAAGAAGCGTTTAAGCGTAATGGCTCGTTTGCACTGTTTCAGGCGATAACACCGTAATTTACGGCGTATCCAAGCATCAAGGTTGCGTAAGAGTTTCTTACATTTGGCGATGTGAAAATAATTAAGCCAACCTCTAAGAACCGGTGTCAACTCCGAAACTACTTGTCCAAAGTTTACTCCCCTGTTTCTCTTGGTTAACTCTCTTACTTTCTCCTTTAACCTTTCCACGCTTTGCTTAGCAATAGTTATAACTCCTGCATCAAGAATGTTATAGCCTAAAAACTTTGTCTCGCTACTTTTGCAAACCTTACTTTTCTGTTCATTTACTTTTAATTTGAGTTTGTTTGTGAGATACGAACAGACAGATTCCATCACCCTCTCGCCTGCTCTTTGGCTGCGAACAAATATGCTGAAATCGTCTGCGTATCGAACAAAGTAATGCCCTCGCTTTTCGAGCTCCTTATCTAATTCATCTAAAACAATATTAGATAAGAGTGGGGAAAGTGGGCTTCCTTGAGGTGTGCCTTGCAGACGTTGGTGGACAAGTCCACCTATCATAACTCCACTCTGCAAGTATTTGCGTATTAGCTTTAGAAGTGGCTTGCAGTGAATAAGTTTTGATAGACGATGCATCAGTCTATCGTGGTTCACTTCATCAAAGAAGCTCTTCATATCCATATCAACAACTACATTTCTTCCTTTCTTAACGTACGTGCTTGCTTGCTCAATTGCCTGCTTCGCATTACGCCTGGGACGAAAACCATAGCTGTGTTTTGAAAATACTTGTTCGTAAATGGGGGTTAATACCTGAGATATTGCCTGTTGTATTATCCTATCCTTTACGGTTGGGATACCTAACTGGCGTACTCCACCATTGGGCTTGGATATTTCTACTGCTTTTACTGCCGAGGGAAGGTATTCGCCCCGAAGTATCTGGTTTACTAACTCGTCTCCTTCTTTCGCAAACCAGTCAGCAAATTTACCCACGGGAATATTATCTACTCCCGATACGCCCTTGTTCCTTTTCACTTGTTTGTAAGCTCTATTGATATTTTCAGATGAGCATACAATACCGATTAATCCTTCTGTAAAGACTCGTCCTTGATTCGTCTCTTTACCTAATTGCCCCGCCAATGTTGTTTTCGCTCCGATTACGTCATTACGATTTCCAAATTGACCAATAGCCTCCTGTTTATGCTCTATGAACATATCTCGTTGGTAAGCTATTTGTTGCTGGTGCTCCATAGATAAAAGTCTTGTCCGACTGCTTCTTTAATTAACTGATTCTGACCTTCTCTCTGCAAAAAAACAGAGTTACTATGTCTTCTGCTGACTTCTCAAAATCTTTCGCTGATTGTCTCCGCTCAGTTTGTTGTTTGTTACAACAGATTTTGAGATCTCTCGGGATAAGGTAACATACTTTCGTCACGTCCTACCTGATTTACCCTTAGTGTTTACGGTTGACTTCGGGGCTTTCCCAATCCATTGCTCGGTTGCCCAACACTATTGAGCCTTATATCAGGTTTCTGTACGTTAGAACCATGACTTTGCTGATGGCTTCCTTCAGATTTGGAGTCACCCCCAACACCCTTGCCAATTGCTAGTTCTTCCTGTCAACTAGGCGAACTCAAGAACATTTCATCTTGATAGCACGTTACCATGCCCGACATACAAAAAAGGTCCTCACATTTCTGCAAGGACCTTCATGACCATAAACCTATTTTCATCAAAGAAAAACTAAACGCCTTTCTTTCTACCAAACCAATATTTTAGCAACATAGATACAAAGTAACTTACTACAGTTCCTACAAAGGCAAATACAACTATTCCAATAATCTGAGTTCGATTAAAAGTATCCATGCGGCCTGCTACATATTGTTAACAAAGTTATGACTACTTAGCTTTGATTCAAAAAATAAGCATGAAAGAATCAGGTTACAGGAAGTCAATAGAAGAACAAGAACAATCAAGATTAAACGTTAGAGATTTTTGTGCCAACCAAGGATTTGCAGTTTCAACTTTCTACAAATGGAAAAAGACTTTGCAAGAAAAAGAACAAGCTCATTGTTTTGTGCCTTTAGTAATAGAAAAGAAGAAATTTACAAAAGAAGTACCGATTGCAAGAGATGAAAAAACAATTGATAATAACACATTTGAGTTTAGCTTTCCAAACGGAACAAAGCTAAAGTTCACTGGGGAATTAGATTTATCAGTGCTCAAAGCAATTATTCATCTTTAATAAAACCGGACTATGTTTAATTTACATGGGAAGCTTCAGTATTTCCTATACCCGGCACCGGTAGATATGCGCAAGAGCTTCTATACACTGAGTGGCATTGTTAGTTCCGTTATGAAACGTAATGTTCAGGATGGTGAGGCCTTTATTTTTGTTAATCGAAATATGAGTATAATGAAAGTTCTTCATTTAGAACATGGAGGATTGGTTATTTACCATAAGAGACTTGAAAATGGCACTTTTACATTGCCGAGATTTGATGAAGATATCGTGTCGCAGCAAATTTCCTGGCAGGAATTAATGATGATTGTTGACAATGTAAAACCCATAAAAAGAAGATTGAAAAAACGTCAAAAATCAATCTAATATCCTTGCATAAATTAGGCTGTATCCCTTGATTTTACTATCTTTAGGCATCTAATTGATCAGGGGATAAATGAGCCAGTTTTCAGATAATGATGATTTCATACAAGAACTACTTCAGCAAAGAGATGAACTCTATGCCGAAGTTTCTCGTTTGCGTGAAGTTGAGAATGGCGGCTTAGATAACCTTGAAAATAAGAATAAAGAATTAGAACATCTTGTTAAGCAACAATCAGAAAAGATTGATAAGCTATTAGATCAATTAGCCTGGTATAAACGTAAAATATGGAGTCCTTCCAAAGAAAGGTATATACCGGAGAATCCAGATCAAAGAAAAATTGATTGGGACGGATTGGACTTATTACCGGAGGAAGAAAAACTGGCAAAAGAAGCAGATAAAGAGATAATCGCTTACGAACGTCGCAAACCACAAAAAGAAAAAAAGAAACCTGTTCGTTTACCGCTACCTGAAGATCTTAGAAGAGAAGAAGAAGTTATAGAGCCAGAAGGTATAGATGAAAATTGGGTGCGCATTGGAGAGGAAGTTACAGAAGTGTTAGAATTTAAACCGGGAGAAATTTATGTTCGTAAGATAATACGTCCAAAATATGCAGCAAAGCCGAAATTACAACTTACAGAAGAAGAATCAAGTGTTCGTACTGCTGCACTACCATCATTACCCTTACCACGAAGTAATGCTGATGCATCAATACTTGCCGAGCTATTAATGAATAAATATTATTATCATTTGCCTTTTCATCGTCAATTAGCCATGTTTAAACAACTCGGTCTTACATTATCGGCATCAACAGTAAACGGATGGTTTAAGGATGTTTGTAATTTATTAAGGGCTTTATACGACAGGTTAGAAGAGGTTGTAAAAGATTCTGATTACATTCAAGTTGATGAAAGTACAATTCCTGTAATAAACAATGAAAAGCATAAGGCTGTAAAATCTTATTTGTGGATGGTACGATCGGTAATGAAAAATATGGTCTTTTTTCATTACGACAAAGGTTCCAGAGCACAAAAAGTCGTAGTAAACCTTCTTAAAAATTACAAAGGAGCTATTCAAACAGATGGCTATCAGGCTTACTCCATCTATGAGCAAAAAAAAGATGTTTTGCTTCTAGGATGCTGGGCTCATGCGCGTCGTAAATTTGACGAAAGTAAAAAGGAAGACAAAAAAGGTGCAGAATATGCACTAGCTCAAATTGGGAAACTTTATCAGGTTGAAACCATGGCTGACGAACAAAAGCTGGATTATAAACAAAGGGCAGAACTTCGTAAACGGTTAGCATACCCAATTATGGTGGCTTTTGAAAAATGGATTGTGAATTATTATCCTAAAGTTTTACCCAAAGGGAGAATGGGTAGTGCTTTGAAATATACATATTCTATTTTTCACAGATTATCTCGTTATCACTTGGACGGACGTTACAAAATTGATAATAACCTCGCCGAAAATGCCATAAGAGACCTGGCTTTAGGGCGTAAAAATTATTTGTTTTGCGGAAATCATGAAGCAGCAGAAAACGCTGCAGTAATATATTCCTTAATGGGATGTTGTAAAGCGGCCAATGTCGATGTCAGGAAATGGTTAATCGATGTTTTAACCAAAATCCCTAGTTACAACGCTGATTACTCAAAAGATTTAGCGGATCTACTACCTCAAAATTGGAAAAACCTTAATAAAAGTGAGAAAATTCCAACTTATTCTCAGAATTGTTAGAATTTCTTACAAATCCGTAATAATTGTTGAATTACCGCATAACTGCAGCCAAATTTTTGGGTATGTACCAGACCGAATGCATACGATTAAAATTTTAATATCTTTCCTTTTGTATAAAAATCATAGTATTATAAAACCATTTATGCAACCTTATAATCTTTTATAAATGTACGGAGCTTTTTATAAGCTCGTTTTTTTAAAGTTTTAACCGTATTTATAGAAATATCTAACTCTTCTGTAATTTCACTATTCCTATAATTGTTTAACATCAGTCGAATAATTTTCTGAGTTTGGTTAGGCAAAAGATTAATAGCTCTGGACAAGATATATAATTCTTCATCTTTTAAATAAGACGAATTTATAATATCGTCATACTTATCAACTAGTTGTTGCATCGGAAAACTATCTACAATTTTTCTCTTCCGAAGAATGTTAAGACATTTATTTTTTGCTATTGTATATAAATATTTTTCTGATTGATTAAAGCTTGTTAATGACGGCTTCTTAAGCCAAAATTCAATCATTGCTTCCTGCGAAATATCTGCAGCAAGATCATCTGTTTTCACAATTTGGGAACAGTATTTACACAAATTAGGATATACTTGATTATAAAAAGAATTAAAAATATTTATGTCCCGATTTGCAATCTGAATTATATGTTTATCCTCTAATGTTTTCACAATAATCCTTCTTAAATATTGATCAAGAAAATAAAAAGCAGGCTGACGTTTCTGCCCGCTTTCCATTAATTAAACCTTTGTTTTACTATATAGTTCCAGCAAGAAAACCCCTGTTTTTTGAATCGAAATAATTTTGCGTAAATTTTGACACTCCAAAAAAAATGAAAAGAGAACAATTTTTTTTTGGAATAGCTATGTTTGTTTACGTATAATATATTATGATATTCTATATTTTAAATTAGGGCATAACAATTCCATTACAATGGCGTAAATAAATGTGTATAAACCTATTATTAAGCCGCTTGTTTTACAGAGGCATTCATTTCCTGACGTAGATCTACAAGCAGTCGTTCTCCTATTTTTTTCAAATTAAAGGCTGTAATCGCAAGACCAACGTATCTTTTAAAATGTTCATATCCTTTATCAGGACACCTATCCAATCCTCTATGTTCCAGTTCGTTAATATTAGATTCTATTGCACTATGTTTATGTCTAAACTTCTTGAATATTGATTTATGCTCTTCTTCATACTCTTCTTTGTTACACTTGCCCTTTTTTGGAAGTACAAGGTTTTCAACTTTTTGAGACAATGACACTTTATTGTTTTTATGATAATATCCTTTATCGAATGACCAACTTTTTACTTTAAATTTTGTAAATATTCTTGCGGCTACTTCCAGCACAATTTCAGAATCTGCTTGATGATCCATAACCTGATAATCAAGAATTAAATTATATTGGTCAGTGGTAATATTTGTTTTCTTACCAAGTTCAACGTTTGGTCGCAATTTCCCTTTTGTAATCCATTCTGTATATTGCTCAAAAATAGAAAACAATTTTTCTTCATGAGGAATCTTTTCCCCTTTAATAACTCTTCTTTCAAGAAGATCAATATGCTTACGAAGTAATTGCATAAAACGTTCTAATTCAGTAATTATAGCAACACTAACAAGGTCATCTTTGGGGTATTTGTCCTTAGAATTTTCTAATTTCTGATAAAGTGCTTTAGCTTTTTTAATATATTCTTGAGCTTTCATTTTTACACGTTCTTGTTTTCCTTTGCCTCCTGAAGAATTAGCCCTACCTAAAGCTCTCATTTTATTTTTTAAATCACGTTGCCAATCCTTTACTTTTCTCCAGCCAGGAAGATTGTGCCTATATTGTAATTTGATTATCATATCAATACATTTACGTACACTATCCCAAAGTAAATTATAATCTGTTGGAAAATGAACATTGCTTTCTACAACAAAGCTATCTGTTTTTAAGTGTAATGCTTCCTCCTTTTTTTTTTTAAACACCTCGTGTCCAAATTCAACAATAATATTATTGAGTTTTTTTATTGTTTCATTATCAATCAAACCAACATTATCAATTATACGTTGATATCCATACTCTTGCTTTTGATATGTTTGAATAGTTTCTATACCCATAATTTGACGCACCATTGAGTCATAATTGGAAATATGATGTAACTCATCATAACTAATGTTTTGACATAAACGAACTTGTGATAAAACAAATATTTCCCAAAGTCCCATACCTATTCTTCCTGTATGATTATTTTTAGGTAATATTTCTTTTTCTAATATTTCATAAATCTTATTGTTCCATTCCGGAGTAACATAAATTTTTTTTAATGCAGCACATAAAGCAGGCAACGCACCACTTCTTTTTGCAGTTGGAATTGGTGTATCTTTTATTAATAGGCTTCCTATTGTCAATTGTTGTTCGAATCTCTTTCTCATATTTATATTTTCTTAATATCCTTTGTTGAAATAATCGAATCTCAATTATTTAATACGTTGAATATCTGTATTATAAATAAATATAGCAACTAAATACACATAAAGATTCAAACATTTTATCAACCATAATTAGTTGTATTTCAAATAAATAATAGTTTTCCTGCAGGCACTATATATCTATTTCATCCATTCAGGTTGATCTGAATCTTTGAGATAATAGTCGAAAAATGATTGTAATCTGTAGGTCCAATCTTTTTGAGATGAGAGCTTATGTAAATCATGAGCCTGACCTTTATAATTGATCAACCATGCAGGTTTGCGTAATCTTCTCAACGCAAAAAACAAAGCTCTGCCCTCCTCAAAAGGAACCGCATTATCATCATCGCAATGGAATATCAATACTGGGGTTTTGATTTTATCAGCATGCAATAATGTTGAGGCATCCAAATACGATTGCTTATCATCAAACATTGATTTTCCCATACGCATCTGTCCTGATTCATACATAAACATATTAGCAATGCCATTCACTCTTAAACCTGAATAATTCGATGTAAGATTTGTAACCACAGAGGCAGGAACGGCACAGGTAAACATATCTGTTTTTGTAATAATATTTGCTGTTTGATAAGCTCCAAAGCTATGTCCATGAATTCCAATCCTATCCGGATCAGCAATCCCTTTATCTACCAGATATTTAGTTCCGCTTACCACTGCCTTAAAGGAGCTTTCAGATGGCTTGCCTACTTCAAAGTGAATGTCCGGCTGAAAAACCACATAGCCAGTACTAACATACGTAGGTATATTTAAAGAACTTTCTGCATAATTAGGATATTTAAATGTAAACCTATCACTTGAGCTCACCTCATAAAAATAAACGATAGTAGGATAAACTTTTGTTGAGTCATAATCCTCAGGAAGAAATAAAACACCTTCCTGATTTTTCCCCTCTCCATCCTTCCATCGCATCATTTTATTTGTACCAAAAGCAAGTTTTTGGGTTTGGGGATTTAAATCTGAAACCCTTGATACTTCTTTAAACCTGATGTCAGCATAAAAAAGATCAGGTGTGCTTTGATAAGTTTCTTTTGTAAAAAGAACAGCCGAACCATTTCCAGAAACAGCTTTCAAAAACAAAGTAAAATCCCCTTCATGAAGTTTAGTTACCTTTTTGTTTCTAAAAGAATAAACTCCTCTAGACTTTGTTTCTTCATTAATGCTTCTTAGCAAGGCAAAATCATTAAGTGTTTGAAAAGACGTGTTCAACAATGAAAACCCAAACCGTAGCTGTATTTTATGCTCTCTGCCATAATTACCAGTTATACAAACAGCTTTGTCAGGATGCTCAACGTTAACCATCCACATATCATATTTGTCGTAGAATATAACATCCTGATCATCATTAATCCATGCAGCAATCCCATATGGCGGAACTGAAAGGGGCAGATCATAATCCTCATCATGTACAGCAAAAGGGATGTTTTTAGTTAAGTTTATCTTTTCAATCTTTCCTTTATTGTACTTTATTCTTTCCCAGCATAATTTGTCCGGATTCCATTTAACCGATACCTTGCCGTTATTACTCCAAACCGGACTGGTATAAACACTATCTTCCATCAAATATCTATTTCCATCTTGTAAATCTACGATGTAAATATCCCTTCCCTCTTCAAAAGTCCAGTCTGTTTGCACCTTATAATCCGACAAGTCCTCAACAAATACATAACGAACATTTGAATTCATCGACTTTACAACCCTTTCATATGGATTTTTTGTGAGCTGGATGATTTTATTTTGATCAATACAGTAGGCAAAATCAGGAGTAAATGCCTGCTTGCTTCTACCTCTTAACTTGGCCATCCTTCTATCCATTGCGCCCTCATCCCATTTCCATATATCAACTCCGCTATCATCTTTTGGAGCAACACTCCTATGATATCCCTGATTCACAGTTTTATTTACATACGGAAAAATAAAATTTCCACCATTGGTTACATAACATGATTTTTCCATCTGAAAGCCACCATTGATCTGAGGAATTTTATCAAAATCAACTTTAATAGCAACCTTTCCCGAAAAATCAAACTCATACAGAAACCTGTCGGCAAGCTGCCCATTGGAATCTTTACCTTTTAAAATAAAGTTACCTCCGTTTTGATGATCATTTAATGCAAAAGAGTTTATCAAATCAGTATCTGCGGTATAAATAGCTACTACCTTTCCGCTTGATTGCCAATATTTAAGATTGATTTTATCTTTATTAACCTGCAAGGCAATAATTGATTTTTTATCGGCAGAAAACTGATATTGCAAAAGGTTTTCATAACAAAGGCTATCCTTAGTAACATAGTTATAAACAACCAACCGATTACCTTTATAGGATTGTTCAGGTTTATACGAATAGAAAACTCTCGATGAGTTTTTATCATCCTGAAAATAATAAGGCTTATCCCATATCACTTCGTACCCTGTTTTTAAATTACGAAGTACTTTTAATGACGATCCGTCTTCCTGATTTTTTTCATACCTGATCCAGTTCCCTTCGTTGGTAAAGCTTATTTGTGAGCCCAAAAGTCTGGTTGTTGATTTGGTAACTGTATTGTACAACAGCGTAAAATCAGGGTTCTTATCCTGCTCTTCCGGTAACAAATATGAGTATTTATAAACCACCCACTTTCCGTTATCCGAGATCTTAGGGGAAGAAAGAATTTTCCAGTTATGGTAAGCCAGCGAATCGATAATTTGCTTTTGGCCAAAACAATCAGCACCCCATTGAATAAATGACAGAAGTAATAATACTACTGATATATATTTAAATTTCATCTGAATAAATTTATTTTCAACGGCCAGATGGAACTCTCAAATAAATTTGATCATCCTCCAATGTGTAAATTTGGATTATCAAATTTACATGGTCGTTTCACGTGTTTATAATTTGATTTAGCTGTAGTTTACAATAACGTGATTAAACGACTCTGCTGTTTTCAAATATTATTTATTTTCTTAGAAGCAGGAAGTATGAAGCCCGAATTAAATTAATTGTTATAATTCTTCGAACTTCTGACTCCTTGCCCACATTGAAAACAGTAAAACAAAAAAGAATGCGAGTAACAACGCTTAAATTAAACTTGAGCCTTTGATTTTTATGATCGCATGTTATTTGCCAGAAAAAATTCATCCTTGTATGTGATAACCTTTTCTCATGGCTCGTTCATTTTACTCATTTTTTAGAGTAGCAATTACCATACTTAACTCATCAACCAGTTTACTTGAGCTACCTCCAAATCCTTCTGAGGTATACCTTATTTCACCATTTTTTAAAACCACTTTCCTTGGTATGCCCGATGAATTAAATATTTTTGAAAAAGTTGAAAACACCTTCATATTTACATCTGACCCTTCTTTAGTTTCATCGAATAACAAATCAAAAGTAAAACCCTTATCTTGAATATATTTGAACGCCTTTTCTTTATAGTCATTACACGATTCCTGCGTATCAATAAAATAGAATGCAACATTTGCATCATTCTTATATTTATCAACTAACATTTGCATTCCTGGAAATACTTTTTTGCAAGGACCACACCATGTTGCCCAAAAATCAAGAACAACAATCTTGTCGTCAAATTTTTCGCTATTAACAGATAATCCATTAGGTCCCGATAATTTAAATGGTTCATATGGTATATGCGTGAGATTTTCAACAATCTCCTTTTTCATCTCATCTAATATTTTGGCGTCTTTTAGTGCTGAATAATAATCCTCAAAACCATTTAACGATCCATTTTTATCCTGGTACAAAGCTTTTAATTCTGCCAAAAGCTTTTCTGAAACGGTATTATAATAAGCACACTTCTCCAGAAATTTTAACAATTCACTATTATCCCCTTTTGACTTAAGATAATCAGCATAAACATCATTTAGCTTTGTCTGAGTATATTTCGAAGGTTCAGATAATAGTTTGTAGTAATTATCAATTTCGTCATTTCTATCGCAAGCTGCCAATATTTGTATGTGTTTTGCATATTTTTGATCCAATAATTCTATAACATGATTTTTAATAAACCATGGTCTTGAACCAAAAGCATCAACATAAGAGTTATCATCTCTTTTTTCTCTCATCTTACTAATTAATAACTCCGAAATACTAAGGCAGTAATCATTAGACTTTAATTTAAACGCAAAACAACGGTCAACAGTCCAATGATATATATCTACCAACACATTAAAATCAGACATTCCTGAAATAGCTTTAAATTTGTCTGTCTTATCAGACATAAAATATTCTTGTGCCAAAGCCAAAATAGTTTTATCATATAAAAACTTTTGATTTTCAGCATCTTTGTCTTTACGCCAAACATCAATAGGATAGTCTTTTAAAAAACGCTCCATTTTAAGTGTTTTATCTTTACTGGCATCCTGATAAGCCGAATTGAAGGCTTTAAACCTTGCTTGAATGCCATTGGGAAACTTTTCTCTTACTATAACATCAAGAGAATCAGCCTTAGCTGTATTTTTTAAATCATACCTGTACGTTTTTATAATATCCAGATAGTTTTTTTCGGTAACAGCATCTCCAAATTGATTTAAATATTGTTGCAATAAACCCGGTGCAATAGAGGCATATCTTTCTTTCAACACATATTTGGCCATATCCATATATACATTAAAATACTTTGGTAACTCAGACTCATTTTTTTCAATTTCTTTTTTAACCCAAAATTCTAATGCTTCATCTGAAATTGAAAATTCATTAAAATATCCATCGAATGCATGATGAAATTCAGGCATGCGGAAAACACCCCAGGCAAGATTAGCCCCCGGAACCAGTTCATTATCTTTTCTCACAGTATAAACAAATCCAAAATCGTTGTTATTATCCTTTAATGGTTCACCTTCCTTCTGTGGCGATAGTATTAAAAAGCCAATAAATCCACAATTCTCCGGAACTTTAAATTTAAATTCCCATTCATTTTTGCCTGCATTTTTTAGCGTCAGATAGTCTGTCTCCCATCTATAGTCATTAAACATATATACCATTGCATGCAGACTATCCTTATCCTCTAACGGTCCATTGGCTGCATTGTATTTTAGAGCTAAATCTCCACCTGCCTCTGGAATTTCAATCCCATTCAATCTTGATGTATTTTCATCTTCCTTTTGTTTCTTGTTCTGACAGCTTAACAATAAACCAGCAGTAACTAGTAAAAAGATATAATTGATAATATAATTTCTTTTTATAACCATAACCTATAAATAAATAATGTAACTTTTTATTAACCCTTACATAAACTAACGTAATAGAGTATATGCATCTATGATATACCTATAAAATGATCGTATTTATGAGTTGATTGATATTCTTTAACTAATCAACTCTATACTAGAAAGATATTTAATTGAATAATAAAGACAATAAATATGTAGACAGGTAAAAAATCACTTCTATTTTTTACCTGCTACATCATTTTATGATAAAATATTTACTCTCCTAATTCTGGATTCAGATCTATGTAATCGCTAAAAATTGGATAAACAAAGTCTGTTTCCGAATCAAACGTAATTGTTTCTCCACGGTATGTTCGGCTAACCGGAGCACTTGAAGGATCTTCAAGATACAAGCGTTTCATATCAACCCAACGGAATCCACGTCCCATCAATTCTATTCGTCTTTCTCTTAATACATAGTCCAAGGCAGATTCTCCATTACCCACTACAATTTCATAATCCGATCCTGAAAGAAAACGCTTCTTTCGTAATTCATTGATTGTTGCAACAGCATCAGTACCAACAGCATCCAATCTGGCCTGACATTCGGCTTTTATTAGATACATTTCAGGAACTGATGGCCCCATATTTACACCATTAGAATAACTATAGGTGTAAATACCAAAAGTATAACCATCAAAAGTAGGATATACAGATGAACCGGAAATTGTATAAACACTTTTCCTTAAATCATTATCATCTAAAAGAGATATCAAATCATTACTTAATGGCTTATTAATGTATGAATAAAGAGCTTTTTTACTCAAAATAATCTCAGGATTCTCCAACTTTACAGGATAAGAATATGGATTTGAAGCGATATCATTAAAATCAATTAATGAACTTTGAATATCCAGTGCATATTGCGCATTTTCCAATGCCAACTGATAATTACCCATATACAAATAAGTACGTGCCAATACTGCATAGGCAGATATTTTAGAGGCTAGCACATTAAACTCAGGTTGCTCAGGTAAAGGATCAATTGCTGTGGTTAAATCTTCAATAATCTGATCATACACCTCCTGAACTGTTGCCCGGCTTAATGATGCAAATAAATCTGGAGTTAATAACAGAGGAACACTCTTTTCATCTTTTGCCGATGAAGAATAATGTGGAGCATACATATTTACGAGACACAAATAAGCAAAGGCACGATGAACTTTAGCTTCTGCCATAATCTCAATTTTCTCCGATGAAGTTCCTTTTTCACTATCCATCACTCCATCAATAATTACATTGCAATAATATATTGCCTTGTATAAATTACTCCAATCCGAATCCTGATTATCCTCAACAAAAAAATAATCATCCCATGTATAAATTCGCCCTATAATATCAGATACTGTATATTGATAACTATCATCAAATTCAGTATCATCAGAACTAATTATAGGATAACTCCATGCATATTCAAAATTAGAATAGCTATTAACCAAAGCTCTAAAATCAGAGGTGTATTTTAATTCACGCTCATTACTTTCTGGTTCAATTTCAACATAATCTCTACACGACCCCAAGAGCAGTAAAGACAAAACTATACAATATATAAAAGTTATTTTTTTCATACTTCTAAAATGTTTTAAATACCATATGGAACTCACCATTTTAATCATTTCCATATATGTAATAAGATTTAACCTCACAGAATTAACAAATACCATGGCTTGTTTCAATTCTTTTTGGTATTAATCTTTATTAAAAATTTGCAGATAAGCGAATCACATAATTTCTCGAAGGCGTTAAGGTATTATAACTAGCTGTAGCCAAATACTGAGGATCGTAACCTTCTTTGTTTTTACGCCAGATAATTCCCAAATTACGAGCTACAAAACTAATTGACGCTCCTTTTAAGTACATCTTATTAACTATAGATCCAGGCAATGTATAACTAAGTGATACCTGGTTTAAACGTATATGTCCGGCAGGTAAAACATTTATGTCTGCATAATTATATCTTGAATAACTGTTATAGGAAATATTTGGAAGGCCAGGAACATTTGTACTTTCTTCATCCCCTGCTTCTTTCCACCGTTTAGCAAAATCTCTATTTCTTCCAACCGCTCCTGTATAACCCTGATAGTATGGATAATTACTTAAAACAGGTTTTGTAAATACATGTCCTAAATAATACGTCATCTGTGCACCTAACACAAAAGATTTATATGAAAAAGTGTTTGTCCAACCGCCAAAATAAGGTGCAGTAGTAGTTCCTTTATACTTTAAAATCTTGGGGTCTAAATCCATTATCGAAACATCATCACCTATAATATTACCATTTTCATCATAAATCTGTGAACGCCCCATTTCATCCAGGCCAGCCCAACGATAAGCATAAACACTACCCATTGCTTTTCCTTCTTTTAGATTACCTGAATTAAGAAACTCACTAACTGTTGTGTTTTCGTAATAAGAGCTTGTAACTTTATTGGTATTATAAGCAAAGTTAAAGTTACTTGACCATTTAAATTCACTATCAATAATTTTAGCATTTAAATTAATATCAACTCCATGCCCACTTAAAGTACCCACATTATAATTTAAATACGTAAATCCATAAGTAGCATTAAAAGGCATATTTGCTAAAATATCATTAGAACGTTTTGTATAATACTCAAAAGAACCACTGATTCTATCATTTAACACACCATAATCAACACCTACATTAAATGTTTTGGTTGTTTCCCATTTTAATTGTGAATTACCCGGTTTTGAAATTGAAGCTGTTGTCAAATCAGTATAATAATCTTCAGAAAGATTAATAGTTGCTGTATTATTTCCGGTTCCTCCTGTAGGAGTACTACCTCCAATACCATATGTCATGCGTAAATCCAAACGACTAATAACCCCGGGTAAAGAAACAAACGATTCATTTTTTAATTTCCATCTAAAACCAGCCGACCATAAAGGCATGGCACGATCTCTTCTGTCGGCTCCCAATAAACTATAATCATCAAAACGTATACTTCCTGATAAAAAATAAGTTGACTTTAATGAGTAAGATGCAGTACCTACATAAGAAAGATATCGATTACGATATTTACTTACTCCTGTGTCATAACTTCCTATATAAGTTTGCCAACCATAAACAGTTTCGTAATATTCGGTTGGATTAATAGTACTACCCGAACTGGTATCAAAATCATAACCATAATATGTTTTATCGTAAGACATACGTTTCTCTTGACGAATCTCAGCAACTGCAACCGCATTAAGACTATGAATATTATTAAAAGTTTTATTAACAGATAACTGTCCTCTTAAATTATAGTTTTCATTTTCGGCATATCCCATTGTTAAATATCCACCTAAGGGTATACCGTAGTTCAATTCACCAGTAGTTTCATTATAAGATGTTGCTGTATTAATTAAATTACGAACAAAATAACTATCTAAAGTATTTTTTGCCTCTTGCTTGCTTGTATACTTATAATACATACCTGATACAGACGCACTTAACCAATTAGTAACATCTGCAGATAATTCTGCATTTAACCGGATTGCCTGCCCCTTAGTAACTACATTTGAATTATCTAGCTCATCTAAATAATTGTAAGTCCATGGTAAATATCCTTTTTCATTAAAACCTTCAATTACATCCTGTCTGAATTTAACATACTTATCAATCGCATTACCATCTTCATCTACAAGCATATCATATGGTCTTAGTCCAAAATCAGAAACAGTAGACAAGGCTTCATTTACAGAATTATTAACTGTGTACTTAGATGACATATAATTTATACCTGATGAAAGATGAATAACATCATTAAACAAATTAGTGTTGTTATTATAAGTAATGTTATAACTCTCTCCTTCATTAGCTTTCATTACAGGCAAGTCCTTATTATAGTTACCAGAAATAAAATAACTGCCTGTTTTGGTTGCATTTGACATTGAAAAATTATACTGCTGACTTACAGCCTTCCTCAATAAATATTTTTTAATTTGAGAAGTATTATCTCTTTCTCCTAACTCGGCCAATGCACTTTCCATATCAGCTTCAGAAGATTCTCCTCGCATATATTTATACATGGCTTCCTGGGCTTCACTCGGGTTTTTATACTGCCAATTTGAACTTTGGTCTGCCAAATAACCCAACTCTACCAATTCTCTCTCAAAATCAACATACTGAGCACTATTCATCTGCTTTAATTTATCAAGATAAGGTTTATCCCCTATTGAAAAAGTCATTCCAATATTTATAGAAGGCTCTTTAGCTCTTGTTCCCTTTTTTGTTGTAATAACAATAACACCATTTGCAGCACGTGAACCCCAAATTGATGAAGCAGCAGCATCTTTAAGAATTGATATACTCTCAATATCATCTGGATTCAGATAACTTAACTCAGCAGCTCCCTGAAAAGTCTTGCCCTGATTAAATTTAAAGTCTTCCTGAGGCATCGGAAAACCATCTATTACAACAAGTGGTTTAGAACCTGAGTAGCTATTTCTGCCTCGTATGGTAATTGAGTTATTCTTTACATCAAAATCAACCCCGGCCACTTTCCCTTTCAATCTCGAAAGCACATTTATTGTAGGTACTTCATCAATTTGTTTAGAAGAAATAGTTTCAAAAGATCCGGTAACCCTGTCTTTGGGCAAATCTTGATAACCAGAAGAAACCACTGTAATTTCACCTAAACTTGAAATTTCTTCTTCCATTAATATTGGATATTGCTCACGTTGATCAATACCAATCTTTTTGGTTTTAAACCCGATAAAGCTAAAAGTAAGCGAATCAGAAACAGAAGCAAAAATTCTAAAAGCTCCATCACTGTTAGTTATGGCTCCTAGTTTAGAATTATTATTCCAGATATTAACTCCCACAATAGGCTCCCCTCCAGAATCAATAACATAACCTGAAATTTGTCTTCGTGTTTGAGGAGAATTCCCTCGTTCTGCAGGCTTTTGATCGTTATTTTTACTCTTAAAGAGTAAAATTTGCTTTTTTACAATTTGATACTGAATTTGTTTCCCTTTAAATAACGGTTTTAGTACATCATCTATTGTTCCATTCTGCACTAAAACAGTTACTCTCCATTCAGGATTTATAACTCCTTTTTCATAAAAAACACGATAACCGGTTTCTTCCTTTATCTGCTCAAAAGCACGCTCTATGGATACATTTTTCAGATCCATTGTTATTCCGTTTTGAGCAAAAGTTTTTAACGTTCCCAAATAAAATATCAGGAACAACATCATAAGTTTCCAAATTTTCATACTTTTGAAATGATTTTTAGTTTGACGAATTTTTCGTTCATTCTCTAAAGGGAAGTGTTGGCGCATTTCCCTTTTTCATAGAATGTATTATAATTTAAGTTAATTCTTAATTATTGACTATAATTTTAATCTCCCCCCTTTTATTTTGTGAATATTTAAAATAACCTGTAATTGCAAAAGCATCTAAAACATCATTCACAGTTTCTGTTTCAATATCAAAATCCCCATAAAAACACTTGTTAAGTAATTCATCGTCTTTGCAAACCAACGAAACACCATAACTCCGTTCAATTTTCTTTATAATACTATTAAACGGCTCATTATTAAAAAACAATCTATTAAAAACCCAGGCTATATCATTTTCAACATCAACGTTTTCCTTAATTAAATAGTTATCTTCTTTACTTAATACCGCAGCTTCTCCGGGTTTTAGATATACTTCTTGTTGATTACCCAGTAACTTTGTTAATACTTTTCCTTCTTCCAATGTCGTTTTTACTTCATTGTCTTCATCATAACATCGAACATTAAAATGAGTACCCAAAACAGTAACGCTTACTGAGTTAGTGTTAACAATAAATGGTTGATCGGGATTTTTTGCTACCTGAAAATAACCTTCTCCCTCTAACACCACTTCTCTGGTAGGCATATTTCCGAAATAAATAGGATATTTTAAATGCGACTTTGAATTTAAGTATACCAAAGTACCATCCGACAATTTTACTTTAAAACGTTTTCCTTTGGGAACGATTAATTCATTATACTCAATCTTATTACTTGCCTTATCCTTATTATCAGTATCAGTATATGACAACAATGTTTTTCCTGTATCTATTTCTGCAGCAATATCTTCCAACAATATTACACCATTCTCTTTTGATATTATTCTTTCTGAGCCATCCTGTAGCTTCAAAATAATAGAATTATCAGCAAATTTGGGTTGATTAAAGAATATACCTGAATTATATTCAATAATAAGAACAGCCAATATTACTACAGCAACAGCTGCATATTTAAACCATGTTAAATGAATTATCTTAGTATTGTTTTCTTTAAACATTACTTTTGCTTCATCCAATCTCGCAGTCTTGTCTTGTTTACTATTAAAAATCCAGAGATCTATTAAATATTTTTCTTTATTTAATCTTTTTAATTCTTTTTCTCCCAAAAGTCTTTTTAATTCATCACACCCACCTTTATCAAGATCTCCATTTAAATATTTTTGTATTAATTCTTCGTTTGACATCGTTATTTTTCTACTAAACTCATACCTAAGACGAAAATTTATTTGTTTACCCTTAAAGAAAAATATTTTTTTTTTAATTATTTTGCACACGGTTTTTGATAATGCATGTAAAACCGATTAGGAAGATGAATAATGGAGATTTAAAATATAATAAAAAGTTTTTCACAGAAATGTATGTAGAACACTATGCCCCATTAGTTTCCTATCTATACCAATTTACAAATAACATAAGTGAAGCAGAAAACATCGCCCAAAATTGTTTCACAAAAATATGGCAGAAAAGAAAATCTTTAACCATTAAAGGAAGTTTTAAAAGTTATCTCTTTTCTGTTGCATATCATACATTTATTGACTCTACAAGAGTAAATAACAAAGAAAACCTCTTAATACAAGAGTTAAAAAAGGATGCTATAAATGAAATTTATATAGAGTCAGATACAGACTTGGAAGAAAAGATCAGTATAATCCAATATGCAATTGATCAATTACCTGAAAAGTGTAAAGAAATTTTTCTATTAAGTAAGATTGAAGGATTACCTTATAAAAAAATTGCTGAAAAATTAAATCTCTCATTGAAAACTGTAGAATCTCAAATGAGAATTGCTTTTATTAAGATACGTGAAAAATTAAATATTCCAATTAATAATAATAATAATACCGAGTGAAAATAGATTTCCATCCGGCATTTAAAAGGTTAATTATTTATTTACAAAACTCCTAACACTTCCCTCAAGGACTTTAAATACGGTTGAAATCCTGTAATCACTGTAAGCCTTATTTTATCACCAAACGCATTTATATCATACTTCATCAGTTTATATGGAGGTAACAATTGAAACAACTCTGCAATCTCCTCCAATCCCCTTCCTCCTTTTTCAATTTCCAATAATCGTTTACAAACATGATTAATAATACCGGCACTTTCGTAATGACCTGCTTTTATAGATTTATTTTTTTCCTCATCCAAAAAAGTATAGATTCTGGAAAAATCAATGTGCTCACCTTTTAATCCCAGGTAATCCTCCAAATTTAACACTACTGTTTTAAACAAGTACTTACAATCTTCTTTCAAACCAGTTTCTAGTTGTATTTCAACCCCTTTCCTCTTCAAATCTTTAATATAAAAAGACAAACGATCCATATCCAACGAAGAATTAAAACCAGAAAAAGAATGTGATAGAATTTCGCCTAACAGTTTAATGTTAGTGTCCATATTCATAAGTGTATTCATTGTATTGTTGGTTTAATGACAATACAAACCTAAGCTCCAACTTTGCCAAAATATGTCGTAGGTATTTTTTTAACAAACATTACACCCCCACTGTTTTTGTCAGACTCCCTTATTATATTTGTTCTCACACAAACAACCAATCATTATGTCAAAAAAAGAAGCTATACTTAGATACAGTTTAATAATAAACAGACTACGCTTAAAAGATTCTTCATTTAAAGAAATTGATGATTATTTAGATCAGGAAAGCATAAATCAAGGTTATAATTTTCGTATTTCAGAAAGAACCTTTGATCGTGACAGGAAAGATATTCTTTCTATATACAATATAGAGATCAAATACGACTTTTCATCAAAAGTATATTATATAGCCCAAGAAGAAGAAGATGGCGTTCACAATCGTTTATTAGAAGCTTTTGATACTTTTAATGCACTAAATCTCAGTGACAAAATTTCGAAGGGAATTCATTTTGAAACCCGAAAATCCATGGGTACAGAAAACCTTCATGCTATGGTACATTCCATACAAAACCTGTTAATTATTCATTTTGAATATCACAAGTTTTATAATGATCAGATCAGCCATAGAACAGTTAATCCACTAGCGTTAAAGGAATATAAAAACAGATGGTACATCATGGCCCTGGATCATAAAGACAATCAAATTAAAAGCTTTGGATTAGATCGGATTAATAATCTTCAGATTACAAAATCAAAATTTAATGATAATATTGACTTTGATATAGATGAACATTTTAAATACTGTTTTGGTATTATTAGTCCAAATGCAGACGAACCGGAAGATATCATCTTATCTTTTACTCCATTTCAAGGAAAGTATATTCAGTCTATGCCATTACATCATACCCAGGAATCAATTATTGATAACAATGAAGAATATAGAATCAAGCTTAAACTATATATCACACATGATTTTATAATGGAAATATTATCTATGGGAAATAATGTAAAAGTAATTCAACCTCAATCCTTAATTAACAAGATCAAAAAGGTAAGCAAAGCAACATTTGAATCATATCAGTAATTTAATAAAATTAGCATTGAAAAAGAAGTGCTGTTTTCAGTAAATCATAGTGGCGATAGTGATAGAACAAGTTTCATTATTGGTAAAATATTAAGACTAATCAAGTCATTAGTACCAGATACCAATATCTTCAATTTGGCATTGCTCCATAATGGATTCTAACATATAATCTTCGCCAACTATATCCGGATTAAACTCGTCTAAAAACTCTATATCGTGTGAAAAATGCAAGTATTTACTACCACAGCTGTCTGTATCATTAAATATGGCCGAGACATACATAACTTTACTATTAAAATAAAAAACAAACTGATAAATACCAGACCTTTTAATTTCATTCAAATAAGTAGTACTATTGGTTATATTAATAATAACAAAATTATTAAAACAGGAATAAAATAAATTTTTCATCTAAATGTGACAGAAGTTTATTACTTTTAATTCCGTTATTAAAAATAAATTATCATGACAAAATTAAATCAGGTTTATCGCTGTAATGTATGCGGGAATATCACAGAAGTAATTCATGCCTCTGCCGGCAGATTAGTATGTTGTAATCAAGCAATGGAGTATCTTGAAGAAAACACAAAAGATGCAGCAACAGAAAAACACGTGCCTGTGATTGAGAAAATTGAAAATGGCTATAAAGTAACCGTAGGAGAAGTAGCGCATCCAATGCTAGAAGATCATTATATCGAATGGATTGAGCTTATTTCGGAAACCGAAGTATTAAGAAAATACTTAAATCCGGGAGAAGCACCAGAAGCTATTTTTTACACTGATGCAACCGAAGTTTTTGCAAGAGAATATTGTAATTTACACGGCAACTGGAAATCAAAATAGCAACAGTAAAAGCTAAATAAAAAGAGCTGCAGGTATTATACTTGCAGCTCTTAAATTTTATAGTTTTATCAAATACAGGAATTATACTCTTTTCATCATAAACTCTACTTCCTTAATTTGTTCTGACAACATTTTTTGTTTATCCAGCTTTTTTGCTTCTTGCAAATAATATTTCGATAATTTTTTATTTCTCTGAGACAGATAAATGCCCGCCAGTTGTAACTTTGCCATAGCCTGGTCATTTTTCATCCTCAATCCGGTTGACAAAGCTTTTTTAAATGTTTTTTCAGCTTCTTTTCTATTATTTTTTTGAGTTTCAACGATACCTTTTAAGAAATAGTAATATGCTTCCTGCGAATCAATCATATTTTCAGGTTTTTTAACTCTACTTAAAATAGCATCAACAGCTGCAAACTTATTTTTCCTTAGAAATAAAAATGCCATCAAATTCTTTTCATTTTTAAAATGAAACAACACAAATAATCCAGCTGCAAGCACAGCTACAACTCCCCAACCAATCATTCCGAATACAAACAAAGCTACCGCACCTATACACAATAATCCTCCAATAATCAATCTTATAAACTTTCCAATCATAAACATAGTTTTAAATTCGGCCACTAAAAAAAGGAATTTTAGTAAAAAACACACAAAATCATTCACTCATTTTTTAATATTTTTTATCCCGGCAAGTATCCACATAGTTCAAAACCTCTTACATATACCTATTTTTCAAAATATTACACATACATATTTTAAGAAATATAATTTTTAAAAAAATAACAACAACTATTAGAGGTTTTCCTTTTATATTTCTTATTTCAGAAAAAATGATTTTGTATGTCTTGTTGAAATTCTGATATAGTTAGAAAGCTTAGTTTTTTTTCTACTTTTATATGAAATATAGAAAAACACAATGTAAATGAAATGCTATTGCAACTCTGGTAATGAATTTAATCAATGCTGTGAGCCTTTATTATTAAATAAAAAAACAGCAAATACCGCTGAGCAATTAATGCGCTCCAGGTACAGTGCATTTGTTACTGCCAATATTAATTACTTATTAAATACACACTATAAATCAACCCGACCAACAAAAGACAGAAAGAACATACTTAAATGGACCAAGTCGGTTAGTTGGCAAAGACTAGAAGTTATCAGAACGCAAAAAGGACTTATTGATGACTCTGAAGGATTTGTAGAGTTTAAAGCTTATTATTCTGAAAATGGAAAACCAGAGTGTATTCACGAAAACTCCCGTTTTATAAAAGAAGATAATTTATGGTATTATATTTCAGGAACACACCAGTAATATCATATAAACCAACGCTAAATATAAAAAAAGAAAGTAGTTTTGGGGAATTTAAAATTCCCCGTTTTTTTTAGCAAAAAGGATTAATACCAAATTGTTCTTTTAGGAGGATTTCCAAAAGACTCGAATTGATCTCCATTAGAATTGACTACTTTCATCAGTTCTTCAACGGTAAAATCGTAACCATCTTCAATTGCTCTTTTCACAAATTCTTCTTTTGTATTAGCAGCATTATACTTTGCTCTAAACGTTTCATCTGCGCCTCCCTTTTCCAGTAAGGCTTCTACACTTTCTAATGACATAACTTTACTATTTAAAATTTCTGGCGTTAAAATAGTATTTTTTTTATTACACCCCTACAAAATCATATCTAAAAATGATTTTTTTCATCTTTTACCAACACACACCCTATATTTTCGAGTATCACGATTGTATTTTCAATATTATCAAAAAAAAAAAGAAAAATCCTGTTGATATAAATCAACAGGATTTTTCTTTTTCGTACTGCATAATGTTTATTTCGAATAGAATTTTTCAATAGCTCTGTACCAAGTCAACACAAATGTTGAAACACCAATTGAATACACAATAATCATAAAATGCATACCATCTACATTTCCAAATCCAAGATACGATGCAATAGCTCCTCCACATACACCTCCAACAACACCAAGCACAATGGTAACGGGTATATGTTTAACAATCACGTAAGGCTCAATTAATAATGTTAATACACTTACAAGCACACCTGTAAATATCCAAAGTAAAATTCCCATAACACCCCCCTTTCTCGCAATGAATTTTTGCTTCAAAATATTCTATTCAAAACCGCCAGCAGTTTTCTTATATAAAGGTACTGCCATACGTTCTTAAACGCAAACTATTACAAAACAGATACCGGCACTATAACTAGCCGTCTATAAACTCTGCATTTTTTAAGAGTCTTGTTCAAAAAGTTCTAGAACAAGGCTTGCGAAATTTTGAAAATCAGGAAGTTTACTTTCGTAAATGACCGTTTTCAAAATGAGCGTAACGCAGTTATCGGACTTTATGAACAGACTCTTCTATGTTGTAATCCAAATTTCATGCACACTTTTTTTTCTAAATTTCATATTACAGAATACTTATCTGTTGATATTCTGTCATATACACTCTTTTTACACCGGGTAATTATGAGCTAGAGGGAATCTCTTGGTTAAAATCGGTATGGGTTCGATACCCATACCGATTTTCCATTTTGACTCCGGTATAAACAATCACCGTCGGTCACTCTTGGTTATATAATGAATGGTTTCCCTATAAAAACAACCTTCTATCAACAGTCATTTTAAATGCTGCATTTCCTTGTTCAATTATTTATAGTATGGGCTACAGACTAAAAAAAACAGTCAATTTTATTGCTGCAAGAGTCCGTTGGTAGTCCCATTGCTTTTGGATTGTTTTTTCGGTTACCATTATTATTTGACAACTCCTTTAACATAAGGCGTTTCGTTTATTAAAACATGTTTTATTCGGCTCAATAGCTTCTTAGCTATGTTTACTATAGCCTTAGTACTGTCCATTCGTTGTGACAGTTCCCCGTATTTCATCATTAAGGCTGGATCGTGCCTTATTGCTATCCAAGCACTTTCTATCAACATACTCCTTAACTGTCTGTTGCTTCGTGGGGTAATGCCTCCCGTCCTGTCGTTATCTCCACTAGAATTGGTCCTGGGAACAAGACCTACATATGAACACAATTTGTCTATACTCCTGAAGCGTTTTATATCATTCAATTCAGTTAAGATGGTCAGTGCTGTGATCAACCCTATGCCTGGTACCGTACGTAACAAAGCTATTAGTTTTGAATGTTCACTATCTTTCTCAATCTTTCTCAAACACCTCCCAACTTCAAGTAATTTTTTTCTTAGATGTTCAACTGTATCAATAATATGCTTTAATGTTGCATTGCCATATTCGGTTCCCAGATCAACTTTTTCAAGCCAGAGGGTATAACGTTTTGACCAATGAACAGAGCCCTTTGATAGTTCGGCAGGAATTTTAATGCCGTTGTAGTACAATAAGGACTTCGTCCGGTTTTTATGCCTGCTGATCTCTTTTACAATTGTACTTCGGTATCTTATCATCGACCTTAACCCTTCCATATTTATATTTGGTACATGTATCGCAACCAACTCTTTATTATATAATGAACGTACTATTTTTCTACTATCTCTGCTGTCTTCTTTTTGCTTTTTTTCTTTATCTGTTGTTGGTATATCTGCAGGATTTACCACAATATTTTTAATACCTTGGCTTATTAATTCTCGATGAGGTGCGAACCCGCAAAAACCAGCCTCATATGCTGAATAATATGTCCCATTGGGATAATTGCTTTCAAGATAGTTTTTTAATTCTTTGGCATCCGCATTTTGTGAAAATGTTTTGCACAAAAGGCCATTGTTCATTATGGATATCTTCCACGATTTTAAATGGGCATCAATTCCCGCATAAATTTCTTTTCCCGTAAAATCTAATTTGTAATTTTGGTTATGCATAACTTTCTTTTTTTTTCTTTACCTGCTAAGTTAAATTAGTGGGCAGAAACTTATGCGTTATACAATTACAAACATAAGGGCTAACTAGTATTTATAAAAGAAGAAGTCTATCAACCAAAGCTCTACTCCTCTTCTTCCAGGTTAACATCCAAAGTTATTAAAGGAGAAGCTTCTATTTGTTCAATTTCGAGTAATTCAATTAAGGTATTAAGACTATTTTCTACTTCTTTCAGCTTAGCATCATCCAATTTATTAAGCTTATGGGTTAAATGCTCGTGCAACAAGGAAGGCATAGAACTTAGAAGATGATCACCTGCTGAAGTCAATGTTATATTTACCACACGTTTATCTCCTGTTTTAGGTAATCTTGCCAAAAAACCCTTAGATTCAAGCCTGTTAATAATTCCACTGACTGTACTTGAGTTAAGATTAAGCAGATTTCTGATTTCCCCCTGAGTAAGTTGATAATTTTGAGCATCACGTAGGAAACCTAAACACAACACCTGAGGAATACTAACTCCATATTCCTTCTGAATCTTTTTTGATTCAATATCAACAGACCTAACGATTTTACGTATTTTAATAAGAATTTCTTTTGTATCCATGCTTCAAAATTAATAAAGCAAAAATAATTTCATTTTTATTATGACCAAAACAAGACCTACCAGATATTGTCTTTTTTGCATTTTTAAAAGCTACATTTTTATCATATTTATACTCTAAAAACTGAGGAAATGATAAGAAGCCCTTATTCCTTGCTAAATCCGAGACTTTAGGAATAAGCAACACACCACTCAACCAAGCACCCAACAAACCAGTAAATAATAACCAGCTTCCTGACAACCCCATTGTAAAGCCTAAGCCACCTAATCCGATTGAAAATCCACCACCAACATCAGTAGCTACCACTGAAAGACCAATATGCAAACTACTCACCCCCCTTCCTCCTACATAATAATCATCAGTAGTTTTATTTTTTCGCATAAAAAAAACACCTACCCCAAGCATAGCTATGAGATAGATGCAAAAAATTAATATATCAATAATATGCATATTTTAAATAATTCGGGCTAACCAAAATTTAGCCCCAGTCATGATAAGTTCAATAGAAACAGTTCCCAACAAAAAGGCAATTATCCTACCCGCAATATCAATATACTGTTCAATAAGCTCTTCTTTTGTAGGTTGAATCTTATCATGAATAAGTTTAAGTAAAAAAATAATTGACACACATAACACAACAGTAATAGCAATAGCTAAAACGGATGAAAATTTATCCAGTTGTTCACCAATAATTACACTATAACTAATAGTGCCGGGTCCGATAAATATAGGCATTGCTATTGCACCTGCCACATACTTGGATTCACCTCTAAGAGTTTCTATAGAAGCTCCCCCTTTAAAGATAAATTGTATTCCGGTCAATAAAAAAACGATACCTCCGAAAATCTGAAAAGAAGCAAAACTTGCATTAAACACATCAGTAAAAATAGAATCTCCCAACAAGGCAAATAATGAAAACACTATAAAACTAATAATACCTGCCCGAATCAATATGTGCAGAAAAACCCGCTCCGATTTCTTTTTTACAATATCAATCAGATAAACTATGATTAAAAACGGGTTTAACAACACCAATAGCAAACCCACTGATTTTACAATACCTTGAATATCCATAGTTATTTCGGGATTTTAATTATCTATAACCAATTGTAGTTTTGATGACTTATTACAATACTTTATTAATCCCTTTGAAATCAAAGAAAATATAACCTTTTGTCCCTTTGAATAAGACAAGTTTAAATCTTTGATAATATTTCCATACCAACAATTTCCTTTTACTTCCAATAACTCAATTACTTTTTCTTCTGTATTCGTTTTTCTATCCATAAGCAATATTTATTTAATTACTAAAATTATTTTCACTTGTACTATGACCTTGATTTTCAAAAATCAAAAACTCATTACAATTTCTCCACCCCCGATAACCCCTGTTACAAAAAACATTTTTATATACTGTTAATTGTTTTTCTTTGACATCAGTTTTTCCTTGAAAAACAGGACAAACATCTTTGTGTTTACATATATTTTTATTAGGCATATTTTATAATAACTTGAAATAAACATTCATACTCTCAATATCACCTGAGATATTAGTATTCTTAATTAAAGTACCCGAATAATGATACCCCATACGTATAAAAGTTAAATTCATTGGAATTGATTTTAACCGTGCAATAGTATACAAAGTGCCAATACCCATATTCTTCATTTCTGATTCCATGCGCTTTAACAGACTTACCGCCAATCTATTTCCAGAAAACTCAGGATAAGTAGCAAAATCTGTCATTTCAGCATTTTTACTTTTAAAATCAATCTCCGTTGAGGCTACAGCAGCTAATTTTCCCTTTATAAATGCTCCAAAATAGATCACATTATCTTTCATCGTATCGAGCACATACTCCCTCTCCTGAATAGGAAAAGGATACGTTTCAAAAACATCTGAATAAATCTTTGCTATTTCGTCAACATCACTTTCGTTTAAAATCCTGAAATTAAATTCAGGATTATCATATATTTCACAAGTGCTTTCTTTATTTAAAATAGCAGAAAAGGCTGTCAAACTATCCTTCTCAATATTTAATATCCTATCTGATGACAAGTATTTAGATACAAAAAACACATCCTCATTATTATCATAAAACTTAGGAATAAAGGCCTCCAAAACAAAACCATCCGCATAAAACAAAGGGACATGAGACTTTGGTACTTTACATATAATTTTCGAGTACTTCTCTTCTCTTGCTAAACGGTTTATCACTGATAGTACCCGGGATATATCATTAGAATTCAGCTTCATCAGATAAATCCTATCATTTAATTTCCCATGCTGAATAATAGTACCTCCAGCAATATTCTCAATTTCATCATACTCACTTACCATATCATTCATTAGACTCCCTCCTTGTTAACCTCTCATTATCTTCAGGTATCAATGAAATAGTATCACATTCATCAGAAAGTAATTTTTCAATTCCAATCATTTCTGAATCATCTTTTTCTGAAAATTCTAAATCTAAATTACAATTCTCACAATCCCTGTCGCACATTTTAGGCTCATAACTATCCGGTTCTTTATAGGTTGTTATTACTCCCTCATAATTTCTAAGAACAACTTTATTGGTTGACCAGGAAATAATATAATTAGGCATTACCGGAATCTTACCTCCACCACCAGGAGCATCAATAACATAAGTAGGCCTTGCAAAACCGCTTGTATGTCCAATTAAACTCTCCATAATCTCAATTCCCTTTCCTATAGGAGTTCTGAAATGAGACAAGCCTTCAGATAAATCACATTGATATAGATAATAAGGACGAACTCTATTTTGAACAAGTTTATGCAATAGAGTCTTCATTATCCTTGGGCAGTCATTTACATCTGCCAGCAAAACCGATTGATTTCCTAATGGAAATCCACCATCAGCAAGTTTTGCAAGTGCTTCTTTTGCAGATGTAGTCATTTCATTAGGATGATTAAAGTGTGTATTAATCCACAATGGATGAAATTTTTGCAGCATAGTTACTAATTTATCCGTAATGCGATACGGTAACACTACCGGCATTCTTGTTCCTATACGAACTATTTCAACATGAGGTATACTTGTTATTTGCTCCAATAACCACTCAAGTTTATCATCAGGTAACATCAATGGATCTCCTCCAGACAACAAGACATCCCTAACCTGAGAATTAGCAGCAACATAATCAATACCTTTTTGCAATTGATCTTTAGAAGGAATAAAATCAACATCACCAACCTTTCTCTTCCTTGTACAATGCCTGCAATACATTGAACACACATTGCTAACATGAAACAACACTCTATCGGGGTATCTATGTGTAATCCCTTCAACAGGACTGTCTTTATCTTCCGACAAGGGGTCTTCCAATTCAAATGGTTTTGTAATTAACTCATCCACGCATCCAAACGCCTGTTTAAACACCGGATCATTTCTAAAATTCTCCTTATCAATTAATGATAAATAGTACGGAGTAATAGATAACGGAAACTTATCAAATGTTTTTTCAAGGTCAGCTCTTTCTTTCGGTTCAAACTTTATCCCTGTAACATTTTCAAATTTTTCTATAGAACGTATTGAATTCCTCAATTGCCATCGCCAATCTTTCCAATTTGATAATTTTGTTTCATCACCAATCCTACTCGCAATCTCTTTTTGAACATTGTTGTAAATCATACCTTGTTTGCTGTTATTTTAAGCGTGAAATACTTCTTAGTTCATTGAAAAACTACTAAAACATAATATAAAAAATACTTATAATACAATAGTGGCACATTGCAACAAACCAGAAGTAAATTTGTTTTCTACACGAACAAAATTACATAAATTAAGACAGACTTCCAAAATCCACCCTTCACCATTGAGTAGCATCACCCAAACAATATAAACATTAACCATTGTTAATCAAATACTTTTATAAACAACACAAATTCTAATACTTTATCAATTCACATTCAACAAAGCAGTATATTAATTTCTATAAGAACATTTTATAAAATTATAATTACCTGCCTTCATACAAATAGTTGATAAAATCTAATTTTAAAGCTTATTTTGTAATAAGAAATAAAATACGATGGAACAACTTAATATAAACAGTAATTCAACTAAAGAAGATATAATTACCGAGTTATCTAAGCTTTTTAGTCCTTATGCAAAGGAATTAATCAATTCTGGAGCTGATTTCAGTTATATGAATATGTATGCAGATAACTTTCATGATCAAATCGTAAAAAAGACTTTTTTTTCTGAAGAAGAGGTTTTTGAAATTCTAAATAACGCTTGCGATTATTCCTGGAAATCTCAGATTTAACTATTAAAATAGCCGGAAACTTACAAAGCTATCTCAATATAAATTTTAGCACGTATAACCATATGATATTAATTATTGATAGTGGATCAACAAAGACAGAATGGGCGACCACAAACAAAAACAACAACTATTCGCAAAGCATTAAGACAGATGGAATAAACCCTTACTATCAATCACTTGAAGAAATATCCACACTCATAAATGATCAATTCTCTTTAAAACAAAAGAGTTTTGAAAAAATTTATTTTTATGGAGCAGGTTGTAATAATAACGATAAAAAATTAATCATTGAGAAAGCCCTGTTATCTAATTTTAAAACAAATCATTTAGTTATAGATAGCGATTTAATGGCAGCTTGCCATGCATCTTGTGGCAATTCTTCAGGAATAGTTTGCATTCTTGGAACCGGATCTAACTCCTGTTTATTTAATGGAAAAAACATCCAACAACATATTGCTCCATTAGGTTTTATTTTAGGCGACGAAGGAAGTGGTGCCAACCTGGGGAAGAGCTTAATTGCTGACATTCTTAAAAATCAATTATCCCCCTCTACTATTAAATTATTTTACAATAATTACAATATTACAGAAGCTGAAATTCTTGATAACGTCTATAAAAAACCCTTTCCCAACAGGTATTTAGCTAAGTTCACATCGTTTATGTCCCAACATATCCAAATTAAAGAAATTGAAAACATAGTTCTTGATTCTTTTAAATTATTTATCGAAAGAAATTTACTTCAATATCAGAACCTTACAAAACAGGAATTACACTTTACAGGAAGTATTGCCTTTCACTTTAATAAACAATTAACTGAAGCTTTAAACAAATACAACCTGACTATTAAATCCATTAATAAGTCACCTATTGATGGCTTAATAAAATTCCATAGTCAAAACGAGTAAAAAAAATCCCTGTATTTAAATTAAACACAGGGAACATAAATCTTTAAACAGGGAATCTATAGAAAATCATTAAAATACCGAGTCACCTTCTCCATTAAATGCACTCTGTCCGGACCTAACACATTATGCTCATGGCGGGGATAAACAAAATAATCAACCTGTTTTCTTTTCTTAATACAATGCTCTATAAACTGTAAACTATGCTGCCAAACAACAGTTGGATCAATGGCTCCATGAATTACAAGTAACCGGCCTTTCAGACTGTCCACACGCAGGTTTAGATTTGTTTTTTCATAACCTTCCGGATTTTCATCCGGCATATCCATATATCTTTCTCCGTACATGATTTCATAATATTTCCAATCTGTAACAGGACCTCCGGACACTCCTACTTTAAATACATCTGGATACTTTTCCATTAAATTGATTGTCATAAAACCACCAAAGCTCCATCCATGTACCCCAATGCGTTCCTGGTCAACATAAGGTAGTGATTTCAAAAACTTCACGCCTTCAAACTGATCTTCTGCTTCACATTCTCCCAATTGTCGATGTATCACTTTCTCAAATTGACAACCTCTGTCTGGCGTACCTCTATTATCCATTGTAAAACAGATATACCCATTTTGAGCCATATACAATTGCCAATATCTTGCACCGCCAAGCCAACTATTTTTCACGAGCTGAGCATGAGGTCCCCCATAAACATAAACTACAACCGGATATTTTTTACCCGGATCAAAATCTGCAGGAAGTACCATGCAATAATTTAAATCAGTCTCTCCATCTGCCGACTTCAATGTTCCCAACTCTACCTTTCCAAAATTATAATCTACAAGTGGATTATTCGCTTTAAATAGTACTGTTTGTTTTTTACTGGATATATTGTATAGTTCAATCACCCTGGGCGTATTCAAATTTGAATAATTATCTATTACTTTTGTCTTTGAATCACTTAAAACCACATAATGAAACCCTTGAGTATTTGTCAATTTTTCAATTTTACCAGAACGTAAAGAAACTCTATACAAATTTCTGTTCATCACGTTATCTTTAGTACCCTCTACAAATACATATTTTGCTTTTTTATCAAAACCTAAATTCCCTGTTACCACCCATTCTCCTTTTGTCAACTGACCCAAATAACCTTTATTTATATCATACAAAAACAAATGATTAAATCCATCCCTTTCACTCTGCCAAACAAACTTACTATTACTACCAGGTAGATACAATGCAGGATTTTCTGGTTCAACCCACTGCTCACTTTTCTCTTCAAATAAAGTTTTTACCAATTCTCCATCAGCAGAATTGTATAAATTATAATGCATATGATTCTGCTCTCTATTCAATTCCGCGATGCCAATATACTTTCCATCCGGCGACCATGATATATTTGTTAAAAATTTTTCTTTAGGCAAACCTGTTTTTAAATACATCTTCTCTTTGGATTCAATAGAGTACACTCCGACAGTTACATGATGACTTTTCATCCCAGCCATTGGATATTTAATATTTTCCAACTCTGCAACCCTTTTATTGATATTAACCAAAGGATAATCAGTAACCATTGATTCATCTTTTCTATAAAAAGCCAAAGACATTCCATTTGATGACCAAAATATACCTCCATTAATACCAAACTCATTCCTGTGAACAGATTTACCAAGCACAATATCTTTAGATTCAGCTTTCTCTACCAAATGAGGAATATTATTAACTCCTACTACATATAAATCATTGTTAGATAGGTAAGCTACGAATTTTGACGTAGTATTAAAACTCAGAACTTCAGAACTTTCAGGATAATTAATAGTACTTTCTACTCTTGAATTATACTTATCAAGAATAACTATTTTATCAGTAAATTTTACATAATACAATGCTGAATTCAACCAAATTACCTCATACAAGGATTTGATCTCCTTACAATCACTTTTTTTTAGCAATACATTTACCTCATTCAAAGTCAAATAGGATACTCTATTCATCGATTCATTTATAAACTGAATCGTATCTCTACTATAAACGATTAAAGAATCCGTGTTAGGAAGAAATTGATATCGCTCACTACGGGGGACTATGTTTCGATAATTTTCCCCTCCGGCGATTACATCTTCAAGAGTTAACTGCTTTTGCGCATTTAAATTAAGAACCCCTAATAATGCCACAAACAAGTTAAAATAAAAAAATTTCATCATTTGTTTTCTTTTATTTATCATTGATTGAATATTTGATTTTTTTTTGCAAAACAAATACAAAAAACCACATTTTACCAAAGAAACCCAATTATAAATAGTTTTGTTTTAATAAAAATAACTATTTTAGACAAGCAGAATTTTATGTAATTATACCGCTACATATGTATGTAATAACAGATAAAAATTACATAAATATATGTAAATAATAATACAAAATGATAAATAACGTTATTATAACAACACACCTTATAATTTTAAACAGATGAAAAAGGGATTTTTTTTATTTTTTATTCTATTTTTTGCTTTAAGTATATTCATGCCAAGCCAGGCAAATTCTCAGGAAGAAATAATTGAACCTTGTGATAATTTATTACATACACCTTTTATTTCAAATGGACAACCTTTTAGAGCTTTTTTAACAGGGGATGAAATAGCCGAATTTCACACTACTTTTTTGAACGGTAATCTATACAGACTTATTGCTTGCTCTGCAAAAAATGAACCTATTATTTTTTCTGTTTACGACACGGATAGAAATTTATTATACACTAATACCGAGCACAATAACACAAATACATGGGACTTTAAAATTGATGGTTCCATCGAGTGTATTATTGAAGCCAAATTAGACAAAAAATTAGCTACTTCAGGAATGGCATTATTATATATTGGTTTTAAAAATCAATTAGAAAACTAGCACATCCAAACATTTATAAACCCATTGTATGAGCGAAGGAATATTAAAAGCATTAATACAACTTTTTGCTTTAATTGCATTTCCTCAAAAGGATAGTGATTTCAGAAGAAATATAGTTAGGAACTTCCTTGACCAGCAGTTAAACAAACAAAAGGTTGAGGAATATCTTAAATTATATGAGAAACACTACCAAGAACACGTTTCAAAATTAAAAAAACTACAACGTAGTGATATAGAACGAACCACTCTTACTGCCAATTCAGTAAAAGCATTAAGAATATCAAATGCTATTAATAAAGAGTTAGTACACTACCAAAAGCTTATTGTAATTATTCAACTTATTGAATTTTTAAAATCTGGAGTTGAGATAAGTCATTTTGAAAAAGACTTTGTTTACACAATTGCTCAAACATTTCACATCTCAGAGGAAGAGTATTATTTAATGGAGGACTTCATCATTGGAGATATGAATTCTCCAATAGATGATAATAACCTTTTAATAATTAACAAAAATAGGGACACAAACTACTCAAAGGCAAAACATCTTCAAAGAATTAATTTAAAACAAGAGATTCACATTCTAAGAATACAATCTGGCGGTTTATTTTTATTACGATTAAGCGATGATGTTGAAATAAATATTAACGGGCAATTATTACCCGCTAACAGGGTTCATGTTTTAACACCTGGTTGTTCATTACGCAACAACCGGATTGATCCGGTTTATTATAGTGATATAGTAGGCAAATATACAACAGACAACATAAAAGAACCCATCACATTTAATGTAAATAACATAAGCTATACCTTTAAAAATAAAACTACAGGAATCCACCCGCTAAGTTTCCATAGTGAATCAGGACGATTGGTAGGTATCATGGGAGCAAGTGGTGCCGGCAAAACCACACTAACTAACATTTTAAGCGGAATTACGAATCCACAAAAAGGTTCAGTTAAAATTAACAACATAGATATACATCATAATAAAAAGAAAATAGAAGGTCTTATCGGTTATGTATCGCAGGATGATCTATTAATGGAAAACCTTTCAGTATATCAGAACCTATATTACAACGCCAAACTTTGTTTTGGGGACTATAGCGAATTCAAAATTATAAAAAGAGTACTTAAGCTCTTAACTTCTTTAGGTCTTTACGACATAAAGGATATGAAAGTAGGATCCCCTTTAAATAAAAAAATTAGTGGCGGTCAACGTAAAAGATTAAATATTGCACTTGAACTAATCAGAGAACCTGCAATTTTATTTTTAGACGAACCAACTTCCGGTTTATCATCCAAAGACTCAGCTAACATTTTAGATTTACTAAAAGAATTAGCTCTTAAAGGCAAATTAGTATTCGTTGTCATTCATCAACCATCAAGTGACATATTTAAAATGTTTAACCAACTATTGGTATTGGATAACGGTGGTTATTTAATATATGATGGCGACCCTGTTGATAGCATTACTTACTTTAAGTCTTCAGTAAACCAAGCAAACATTCAAGAAAACGAATGCCAAACCTGTGGAAATGTAAATCCGGAACAGGTTTTAAATATTGTTTCATCACAAGTAATTGATGAATATGGAACCCTTACAAGAAATCGAAAAATTGAGCCCGAAGAGTGGTATCATCGCTTCCAGGAATACAAACCCACAACTTACCTGAAGGAGAATTACAACTCGCTCCCAAAGATTAATTTCAAAATTCCGAATAAAATAAAACAATTAGGAGTTTTTATTAAAAGAGATGTTTTATCAAAGCTATCAAACACTCAATACCTATTAATAAACCTATTGGAAACTCCCATTTTAGCTCTTCTGTTATCTACCATAATAAAATACTATAATATTGATGCAAACACCAATCAAGGATACGTTTATCAAGACAATCCAAATATTATAGTATATATCATCATGGCAGTTATTATAGCCTTGTTTGTAGGTTTAACCGTTAGTGCAGAGGAAATCATAAAAGATAAGAAAATACTTAAAAGAGAGGAATTTTTAAACCTAAGCCGATTCAGTTATCTTTTTTCGAAAGTATTCATATTAGGATTTATATCAGCCATTCAAACCGCACTCTTTGTTTTAATTGGCAATTCAATTATTGAATTAAAAGGAATGTTTATCGAATTTTGGATCGTTCTTTTTAGTGCTTCAGTTTTTTCAAATCTACTTGGCTTAATTATATCAGACAGCTTTAAAGATGCTATTAATATATATATACTAATACCATTTTTAATTATCCCTCAAATCATTCTTTCTGGAGTATTTATTAGTTACGATAATATAAACCCCAAATTTTCTAATCCAGAAAAGATACCATGGTATGGAGAATTAATCACTGCCAGATGGGCTTTTGAAGCACTCACTGTAAATCAGTTCAAAAATAATGCTTACGAGAAAAAATTCTACTTTTACGACAAAATAAAAAGCGAAGCCAAATACAAAAAAGAGTATTGGATACCAACAATCGAGGCAAAACTTGACAACTGTCTCAAGCACTACCAAAACAACAACACAAAAAAGCTTTCTGAAGATATAAACCTTGTAAAAAACGAAATTATAAGAGAAAATAACAATGGATTAACAAACATCCATATATCCTTAAATAAATTATCACCCGGCACCTTTAACACGGACTTATACTCTAAACTAAAACAAAGCATTCGTGAACTCAGGAAAGCATACGTAAATATTTTCAACAAAACAGACCTTATACTGGACAACAAGAAGAAAGGATTAAGCAAAACAGAAAGTCAGAAAGAAAAATTTAACACGATTAAAAAAGAACATTTCAATTCAGAACTTGAGAGGTTTTCTAAAAATATGAATAGTTTTTTTTCCAATAAGATCATTGAATACAATGGTAAATTAATACAAAAAACAGATCCTATATTCAAAGATCCGCAAAACAATTTTGTTTTAGCTCATTTTTTAAGTCCATATAAAAAGTTTGGCAACTTTAAAGTTGACACATTATGGGCAAATACTATTATTATCTGGCTGTATAACATCATTCTTTTTATTATCCTGTATTTTGGGATAATAAAAGATTTAATATATCTACTGGAAGAAAAATACAGTAAACTAAAAAACAAAAGAGAGTAATAAAATATTACCCTCTCTAATTTTATCTTTTTAATAAAGATTACTCTTCCATTTCAATCATTTTAAAAGGAATATTAATGATAGACTGATAATCCTCACCGGCCTCAAACATATCTTCATCATCTTCCTCGTAGTACCAGTTAACCTCCACCGGCTGTCCTTTTTTATAGATACCCTCTAACTTCTTAAAAATATCTAAAATACATTTAGACGAACTTGTATTAAAATATTCCAATTGAACATTTACAGCTGTTTCGCTATCCACACTGCTCCCATATTCTTCAAGCCAATCAATAAGTGGCTTATAAAATTCTATAGAATTTTCAGGTATTGATCGACCTTTAATTTCTATTATACCTTTTTCTCCATCTAATCTTACGTATGGAGTTTTTGGTGTTCCTTCTCTAACAATTGTTTCCATATTGGCAACTATATGGTTTTAACTAATATATACATCTAATGAAAAAAAGATATGACTGTCGTTGTACTTATAAAAATAATATTCCAACTTATTTCCAGTCTTTCTTACAATATCAAGCATACCTAATCCACCACCTCCTTTATCACTAAACTCTCCATTACTCATAATATCCAAATACAGCATTCGTATTTCTTTATCTGAAAGAGAATTAACCTGATCAATTCTATCCTTGATTACATTAATTTTATTTTTATCTACAAAATTACCTGTAGATATTCTATAAAAAGAACCATCTTTACTTAATATAATAACCCCAAAATTATTTTGCTGATTATCATTTAACTCTACCGGAGCTGTATCAACATGATGGTACAAATTCTGTAAACACTCTACAAATACATTATATACTTTTTTTCTGATCTTATTTTTTTCATTCTTTAAATTTAAACTATTTTCAATAGTCTCTAAAGCTTCTGTTATAAGATCAGAGGTAATACTTCCATTAAAGTTAAGAATAACTTCTCCCTCTAATTTATCGTTATACCATTCTGTTATATTAAATGCCATTTGTGTTATTAATAAAGCTTGACACAAATATATAAATTTTGACTATTGTACAAACTCATTCATAAATCATTTTTTGAATAATCGTAAACAATATGTGCAAAATCTGGAAAAATCACTAAATTCCGGCTCCTTCTCTAAACAAACCATCCTTTGGTTTAAATTGAACTAATTTAGAACCCGGTTTCACATTAGTTGTTACCCAGACATTACCTCCTATTACAGAACCCTGCCCTATAGTTATCCTGCCTAAAATTGTTGCTTGAGAATAAATAACAACATCATCTTCCACTATAGGATGACGAGGTATTCCTTTAATTGGATTTCCGCTTTCGTCGAGCGGAAAGCTTTTAGCGCCTAAAGTTACTCCTTGAAATAATTTCACATTCTTACCTATGATGGATGTAGCACCAATAACAACACCCGTACCGTGATCAATAGTAAAATATTCATCGATTTGAGCTTTGGGGTGTATATCAATACCGGTTTCAGAATGAGCCATTTCTGAAATCATCCTTGGAATTACAGGCACATCCAGATTGACTAAAGTATGAGCAATTCTATAACTGGATATAGCTCTGATTGCAGGATAGCAAAAAATCACTTCTCCCCTGCTTTTGGCTGCAGGATCACCTAAATAAGCTGCTTCCACATCTGTAGTTAATAATCTTCGTAACTCAGGCAGTTCTGCTATAAAATTTTTAGTGATTTCAAATGCTTTTAACTTATTTTCTTTAAGTTTTTCGGGGTCCGACATTCTGCATTGAAAACATAAACCTGCCAAAATCTGACGATTTAGCAATTCAAACAAACGCTCGGTATTAACCCCTATATAATAATGAATACTTTCAGAACGAACAGGTGAATCACCAAAATACCCCGGAAAAATAATCTCCCTGGTTAAATTTACTATTTCACCAATAACATTTCCTGATGGCATTGGGTAATCAAAAATATGTGTATGACACACACTTTTATAAGATTCTCTATTAGTTAATTCAGTGATTGTTTTTTGTAATATGCCAGGGTATTTAAATTGCGTCATAATTTAATATTTGAATTAATTCAACAAGTTTGAATATGATTTATCAGAGGATAATATTTCCAAAGCTTTTATATACTCACCTGAAGTTATATTCATAATTTGAAAATACTCTTTGACACCATAAATATTTCGGGCAATTAAGCCCTTTAGTTGTAATTTCAAATGATCAAGTGATACCTCCAGTTCTTTTTTATCAAAACTAACACCAGCTTTTTCACTCTCTTCTATCAGGTCTAATATCATCTTATCTCCAACAAAAAATGAATCATTAAATAATTTAAAAGATACATATTTATTTGTCAATTCGGATCTATTTTTATCCACATACGATAAAACATAACGATTAATCACCCCGAATGCAATTAAATCCCGGTAATAATCAGAATAACCTACAGTATCTGCAGGAATAAAAATATCCGGATTGATTCCTCCCCCACCGTAAACTAATCTCTGTGAAGCTTTTGTATGATACTCCTGAGTCTTATCTTTTATTGAATCATTTTCCTGATGAACAACATCTCTCATAAATATTTCTTGCCGGTATGCATCAACTCCTTTATCATAAGACTTTTGAATACATCTTCCGGATGGAGTATAGTATTTTGCAATTGTTAATTTAATCATTGAGCCATCTTGCAAATTTAAAGGTCTCTGCACCAATCCTTTTCCAAAACTCCTTCTTCCTACAACAATACCTCTATCCCAATCTTGTATAGCACCCGTAACAATTTCACTTGCAGAAGCAGAACCTTCATTGATTAAAACCACAATTTTACCATTTTTCAACAAACCTTCCTCTGATGAATGATATTCTCTTCGGGGACTAGTGAGGCCTTCAGTATACACAATTAGCTTATCTCCAACTAAAAACTCATTTACAACATCGATTGCCGCCTTTAAGTAACCTCCAGGATTTCCTCGTAGATCGAGAATCAAATCCTCCATTCCTTGCTTCTTCAAATCTTTTAACGTATCATGAAACTCTTTTGCGGTTGTTGCACTAAACTGATTTATTTTAACATAACCTATATCTTCTGCAGCCATGTAAGAAGCTTCTACACTATAGATTGGAATCTTGTCTCTTTCAACGGTAAAATCCAGCAACTTAGCTTTTCCCTTTCTTAATATCTTTAATCGAACTTTAGTTCCTTTCTTTCCTTTAAGACGTTCTTTTACTCCACTAATAGTCAAGCCTACTCCAGCCACTTTTTCATCACCGATATAAATAATCCTATCATCGGCAATAATTCCAACTTTTTCTGATGGTCCTCCAGATATAGGAGAAACCACTAATAAAGTATCATTTAAAATATTAAATTGAATTCCTATACCTTCAAACCCTCCATCAAGTGGTTCATTAAGTCTCTGCACTTCTTCCGGTGACAAATATTCCGAATGGGGATCGAGGTTTTTAAGCATTCCGGCAATCGCATCTTCGACTAATTTCTCATTATCAACTGAGTCAACATAAAAAGTAGAAATCAATTTATATGCTAATTGTAACTTCTGTAAATCCTGATTAAAATTCTGTGCCTTTACAATTTCTGAATTACCGAATAGAAATATAAAAACAACAAATAACGAGGAATATTTAACCATTTTATTAAAGAACATAATGAAATTATTAATTTATAACCAGAGCAAAACAAAGATAAAAACTATTAGATCTCTTTAAAGTAAAAAACAAAAAAAAGACCAGAATATTTCTGGTCTTTTAAATCTATTAATATTATTAAGCTTTACTCCCACTCGATTGTTGCTGGTGGCTTTGAACTTATATCATAAACAACTCTGTTCACTCCTTTAACTTTATTAATAATATCATTTGATATTTTAGCTAAGAATTCATATGGTAAGTGCACCCAATCAGCAGTCATACCATCAGTGGATGAAACAGCTCTTAATGCCACCACTCTTTCATAGGTTCTTTCATCGCCCATCACTCCTACTGACTGCACCGGTAAAAGCATTACTCCTGCCTGCCATACATCATCATAAAGTTCATTATCCTTTAAACCCTGAATAAAAATATGATCTACTTCCTGAAGAATACTAATCTTTTCTTCTGTAATATCACCTAAAATACGGATTGCCAAACCAGGACCAGGGAAAGGATGACGGCCAAGTAATGCTGGGGATATACCCATTGCTTTACCAACTCTACGAACTTCATCTTTAAACAATAAATTCAATGGTTCAACCACCTTTAAATTCATTTTATCAGGCAAACCTCCCACATTATGATGAGATTTAATGGTTGCTGAAGGGCCATTAACAGAAACAGACTCAATGACATCAGGGTAAATAGTTCCTTGCGCCAACCATTTTACATCCTGAATTTTGTGTGCTTCTTTATCAAAAGTTTCTATAAATACACGCCCTATAATCTTTCTCTTTGTTTCAGGATCTGAAACACCAGCTAGTTCACTTAGAAATTCTTTTTTTGCATCAACCCCGATAACATTCAATCCCATATGCTGATATGAATCCAAAACATTTTGGTATTCATTCTTTCTTAACAATCCATTATCAACAAAGATACAAGTTAAATTATCGCCAATTGCTTTATTCAATAAAACACCAGCAACTGTTGAATCTACACCACCAGACAAACCTAAAACAACTTTATCATTACCTAACTGGGCTTTTAATGCAGCTACCGTTGAATCAACAAATGAATCTGGAGTCCAATTTTGTGAACAACCACAAATAGAAACAACAAAATTAAAAAGAATTGTTTTTCCGTCTGTTGAATGATAAACTTCAGGATGAAATTGTAAGCCCCATGTGTTTTCATTTTTAACCTCATAGGCAGCAACCTTAACATCGCCAGTACTGGCAATAATTGAATAATTTTCAGGTAAATTTACAATAGTATCTCCATGAGACATCCAAACCTGAGAATGATCAGGCACACCTGTCATTAATTCATTAGATCTATCTATAAAACCTAAATTTGCTCTCCCATACTCTCTTGTATTCGAAGGTTTTACTTCACCTCCAAAATATTGAGATAAAAACTGTGCACCATAACATACACCAAGCAATGGATACTTACCTTTTATATTTGCTAAATCAGGAATTGGTGCCTCTTCATCACGCACGCTATAAGGACTTCCTGAAAGAATTACTCCTTTTACACTACTATCTAACTCAGGTACTGAATGAAAAGGATGAATTTCACAGTACACATTTAACTCTCTTACCCTACGGGCGATTAGTTGGGTATATTGTGACCCAAAATCAAGAATAACTATTTTTTCTTGCATTAAACAGAGGCTTAATGGGTTTATAAACTATTAATTTTGCGCAAATATAGACATTAAAATCCATATTTGAATGATAATTATACTAATGTTACCACAACTCCTTCTTTGGCTAAAATTGTGTTTTCAAATTCATCCTGAGCTTCATTCAGAAAAAGTTTTAAATTTTTATACCTGGTAGAATAATGACCTATCATTAACTGCTTCACATTGGCTTCCTTAGCCATAAAAGCAGCCTGTTCTGTAGTACTATGAAAAGTTTTATGAGCCAATTCTTTATCTTCTTTTAGGAAAGTAGTTTCGTGATATAGTAAATCAACGCCCTCTATCAGGGGTAAAATAGCTCTATTTGGTCTGGTATCTGTACAAAAAGCATAAGACAAGGACTTAGGTGGTTCAATTGTTATTTGTTCATTAGGAATTATGTCCCCATTTTGAGTACAATATGCCTCTCCTTTTTTTATTGCTAAAATATCTTTAATTGAAGGCTGATATTTAAATATAAATTCTTTTCTAACCTTGCGTTCTCCGGTTTTTTCTTTAAACAAGAATCCAACAGTAGGTACTCTATGAATTAATGGAATTGTAAACACTTCAAGGTTCTTATCCTCATAAATACATTCTGAATTTTTAACATCAAAATTCACAAAAACTACTTTAAATGGGAGGTCTCTACAAAAATACTGTAATTGAGGGGATAGTATTTTTTCTAAATCAGGATGAGCATGAATATACAACTCTTTATTTCTGCCCAGCAATGCTAAAGTTGAAATAAAACCAATTAAACCAAAACAATGGTCACCATGAAGGTGCGATATAAAAACGTGATTAATCTTGGTAAACTTAATCTTATTTTTACGCAATTGTATTTGAGTTCCCTCCCCACAATCTATCAAAAAAAACCGCTCAGAAACATTGAGCAACTGAGCGGTAGGATATCTTTCAGAAGTTGGTAATGCCGAATTACTTCCTAAGACGGTAATCGAAAATGTTTTAAACATTATTTTTCAATAGCTTTTTTCATTAATTCAATACCTTCATCAATATTGGTAGCGATTGTTAAAACAGAATCCAATTGCGATACAGAAATTAATCTCTCTACCGCCGGTTGTAATCCCGCTAAAACAAACACTCCATCAGCATTTTTACACAACCTGTTAGCTACAAGAATAGCACTCAATCCAGATGAATCACAATAATTTGCTTTTCCAAGATCCAGAAGAATATTATGTTCTCCATTTCCTGATAATAAAACAAGTTCAGATTTAAGAGAAGGCGCAATATGCGTATCTAGCTTTTCCTTTAAAATCTGTATAAGTGTAAAATCATCTAATTTATCTATTTTAAAGTCCATCTGTAAAAAGAATTTATTGAATACTACTCATTTAGGCTATAATTATTTCTGCTCGTCCTTCTCCATTTTATCTTTTAGAGCTTGTAAGCTGGAAATATCACCTAATGTAGTCTTTTCTAAATTATCTTTCAACTTCTTCACACCTTTTTTCGTAGTTTTTGCTTGAGTAGCTTTTTCTGTATCTTCTACAACCTTTTTCTCATCTTCAAAAACTCTTGAATGTGAAAGAATTATACGTTTTGACGCTTTATTAAATTCGATAACTTTAAAATCAAGTTTTTCATCAACTTTAGCTTGAGTTCCATCTTCCTTAACTAAATGACGAGGAGTAGCAAATCCTTCAACACCGTATGGTAATGCAATTACAGCTCCTTTGTCGAATAGTTCCGTGATAGTTCCTTCATGTACAGAATCAACAGTAAACATTGTTTCAAATACATCCCATGGATTTTCCTCCAACTGCTTATGACCTAAGCTTAATCTTCTGTTTTCTTTATCGATTTCTAAAACAACAACATCAATAATATCACCAATTGAGGTAAATTCTGCAGGATGCTTAATTTTCTTTGTCCATGAAAGATCTGAAATGTGAATTAATCCATCAATTCCTTCTTCTATTTCAACAAATACACCAAAGTTTGTAAAGTTACGAACTTTAGCTTGGTGTTTAGATCCTACAGCGTAACTCTCTTCTATTTTCTCCCATGGATCAGCTTTTAATTGCTTAATACCTAGAGACATTTTACGCTCATCACGATCTAGTGTAAGAATTGTAGCTTCTACATCATCTCCCACTTTCAAGAAATCCTGAGCACTTCGTAAATGTTGAGACCATGACATTTCTGAAACATGGATTAACCCTTCTACACCTGGAGCAATTTCAACAAATGCACCGTAGTCAGCCATAACAACAACTTTTCCTTTTACAGTATCACCAACTTTAAGCGCTGCGTCTAATGAATCCCATGGATGAGATGTTAATTGTTTTAAACCTAAAGCAATACGTTTTTTCTCATCATCAAAATCAAGAATTACAACATTTAATTTTTGATCTAACTGAACGATTTCTTCCGGGTGAGTTACGCGACCCCAAGATAAGTCAGTGATGTGGATAAGTCCATCCACTCCTCCAAGGTCGATAAATACACCATAAGAAGTAATATTTTTAACTGTTCCCTCAAGAACTTGTCCTTTTTCAAGTTTAGAAATAATATCCTTCTTCTGTTGCTCAAGTTCTGCTTCAATAAGAGCTTTGTGAGATACAACAACGTTTTTAAATTCAGGATTAATTTTAACAACCTTGAATTCCATTGTTTTACCTACATACATATCGTAGTCACGGATAGGTTTCACATCGATTTGTGAACCTGGTAAGAAAGCCTCAATACCAAATACATCAACGATCATACCACCTTTAGTACGACACTTAATGTATCCTTTGATAACTTCATCGTTTTCTAAAGCAGCATTCACTCTGTCCCAAGAACGTAATGCACGTGCTTTTTTGTGAGAAAGTACTAATTGACCTTTTTTATCTTCTTGACTTTCTACATAAACTTCAACTTTATCACCAACGGCTAATTCTGGATTATATCTGAATTCATTTCTGGAAATAATACCATCAGACTTAAAGCCAATGTTTATTACAACTTCTCTTTTGTTTAATGCAATAACTTCACCTTCGATCACTTCTTTCTCTGAAATAGTAGAAAGGGTTTTGTCATACATTTTTTCCAGATCTTCTTTTGATCCGGTTTTTCCAAATACTTCTCCTTGTTCAAACTCATCCCAATCAAAGTTTGCGTCAGAAGTTGTTGCAGTAACGTTCACTGCTTCGTTTTTAACTTCAGGTTTTTCATTTAATTCCTGAGCATTTTCATTTAATTCACTCATTGTAAATCAATCAATTACTAGTTGTTAGACATTATATTTTTTAAAAACAGCTGCAAAAATACTAACTTTTTATCAATTATTCTAAAAACCCACGCAACTATTTCTTTCAATTTCGCAAATTATTAACAATTAAACAAGGCAATTTCACTAATAAAGCTCAAAATATTTTTGCTTTTCCTTCAAATAAAGTCTTAATTTAACCTCAGCTACTCATCAATAAATACTTAACTTAATAATATACCCTTGTTTTTTCTACATTTTTCTTTTTAATAAAAAAACAATAAACTATATTGACATTACATTTAATTTTAAAGTTCATAAAAATAATTACTTTTGGCTTTGATAAAGAATGTATCAAGCATAGCGAAATTTATAAATATTAAACTTTATTCAAATGAAAATATCTATTGTTGGAACTGGATATGTAGGACTAGTATCAGGAACATGTTTTGCTGATGTAGGTGTTAATGTAACTTGTGTTGACATTGATGAAAATAAAATAGCCAATTTAAAGAATGGTATAATTCCTATATATGAACCCGGTCTTGAAACAATGGTTCATGATAACATTGAAAAAGGTCGATTATCCTTCACTACAAGCATCCAGGAATCTCTCGAAAACAGTGATGTTGTTTTTATCGCAGTTGGAACACCACCTGATGAAGATGGAAGTGCAGATTTAAAATATGTTCTTGAAGTAGCCCGACAAATAGGTAGAAATCTTGATCATTATATGGTTGTTGTTACCAAAAGTACTGTTCCGATTGGCACTGCACAAAAGGTCAAAGCAGCGATTAATGACGAGATAGAAAAACGAGGCGTTCAGATTGAATTTGATGTTGCATCAAACCCTGAATTCTTAAAAGAAGGAAATGCAATTGAAGATTTTTTAAAACCAGATCGAATTGTTGTTGGAACAGAATCTGAAAGGGCAGAAAAAACAATGCAACGATTATATAAACCATTCCTATTAAATGGTCACCCTATTATTTTCATGGACATTCCATCATCTGAAATGACAAAATATGCTGCAAACTCCATGCTTGCAACAAAAATTAGTTTCATGAACGATATGGCTAACCTTTGTGAAATTGTTGGTGCAGACATTACTTCGGTGAGAAAAGGAATTGGTTCTGATGCACGTATTGGCAATAAATTTATTTATGCCGGAGCTGGTTATGGTGGTTCTTGTTTCCCTAAAGATGTAAAGGCTATAATAAAAACTGCAGACGATAATGCTTACAAATTAAGACTCCTGCAAGCTGTTGAAGATGTTAACAATGATCAAAAATATGTTCTTGTAAAGAAAATTAAGGAAGAATTTGGAAGCAACCTGGAAAATAAGACATTTGCTTTATGGGGATTATCATTTAAACCTAAAACTGATGATATGCGTGAAGCTCCAGCTCTGGTTTTAATCGAAGAACTTTTAAAAATGGGTGCAAAAGTTAAAGCTTATGATCCGGTAGCTATAGAGGAAGCTAAAAGAATTTTAGGCGATAAAATTGAATATGGCACAGATCCTTACGAAGTTTTAATTGACGCTGAAGCATTAATAGTTATTACAGAATGGCCTGAATTTAGAATTCCAAACTATAAAGTTTTAGATAAACTTCTTAATAATAAAATCATTTTTGATGGTCGTAACATATATGATCCAGAAGAAATTATTGAAAATGGTTTTACATATTATAGCATTGGAAGAAAACCAATGAAACCATAATTCAATACATTATAAAATAAATTAGAGTCAGTTGAAGATTTTTTAATTGACTCTATTTCTATATCTGTATATTTTACAACTTCAATAAAATCTAACAAAGGATATTTAAATTTTTGAAACGGCCATAAATATAAGTTCCTCACTCATGAAGATAATTATCTTTTGGAAGTTCCATCTGGCAAAAAATTATATACACATGAAACGAGCCATGAGAAAGTATTTTCACACAGGAGGATGACTAAATTGGCGAGTTCCATATGGCAATTAAAAGCAAATTTAAGACATATGAAAAGAATATTGGTAACGGGAGGCGCTGGATTCATCGGATCTCATTTATGTGAAAGATTATTGAATGAAGGAAACGAAGTAATTTGTTTAGATAATTATTTTACAGGCTCAAAAACTAATGTTATTCACTTATTAGACAATCCTTATTTTGAATTAATCAGACACGATGTTACGCATCCTTTTTTTATCGAAGTAGATGAAATATATAATTTAGCATGCCCGGCTTCCCCAATACATTATCAATACAACTCAATTAAAACAATTAAAACATCTGTAATGGGAGCTATAAATATGCTTGGTTTAGCCAAACGTATTAAGGCAAAAATATTACAAGCCTCCACATCGGAGGTTTATGGAGACCCTGATGTTCATCCTCAAAAGGAAAGCTATTGGGGAAATGTTAATCCCATTGGAATCAGATCTTGTTATGATGAAGGGAAAAGATGTGCTGAAAGTTTATTCTTTAATTATCACCAGCAAAACAATGTAGATATCAAGGTTATCAGGATTTTTAACACCTACGGCCCCAGAATGAATCAAAACGACGGAAGGGTTGTTTCTAATTTTATTGTTCAGGCACTAAAAGGAGAAAATATTACAATATTTGGTAATGGACAACAAACCAGAAGCTTTCAGTATGTTGATGATTTAGTAGAGGGCATGACAAGAATGATGAATTCAAGAAAGGATTTTTTAGGACCTGTAAATATTGGTAACCCAAATGAATTTACCATGATAGAATTAGCAGAGCAAGTCATAGAATTAACAAATTCAAAATCTAAATTAACATTCTTACCCCTTCCTGCTGATGATCCTACACAACGTCAACCCGATATTGCATTAGCTCAAAAAGAACTCAACAATTGGAGTCCCAAAGTACAACTAAAAGAGGGCTTAACAAGTACCATTGAATATTTCGATAAACTTCTAAAAATTAAATAGTCAAAACAATTTCGATATGTCTAAATACAAAGGAATTATTCTGGCAGGAGGTTCTGGAACAAGACTCTATCCTATAACACAAAGCATTTCTAAACAAATTATTCCGGTGTACAATAAACCGATGATATATTATCCCCTATCGGTATTAATGCTAGCCGGCATTAAAGAAATACTTATTATTTCAACGCCTCATGATTTACCCTTGTATAAAAACTTATTTGGAAAAGGAAGTCACTTAGGCCTTGATATTTCATATGCTGAACAACCAAGTCCAGATGGATTAGCCCAGGCATTTATCATTGGAGAGGAATTTATAGGCGAGGATAATGTATGCCTGATTTTAGGTGACAATATATTTTTCGGCTATGATTTTTCTAAAGTACTTTCTAAAACGGTAATTGAGAATTCAGGTGCCACAGTATTTGGATATTATGTAACAGACCCGGAGCGTTATGGAGTAGCCGAATTTGACAAAGAAAACAATGTGATCAGTATTGAAGAAAAACCAGATAATCCAAAATCTAACTATGCTGTAACTGGTTTGTATTTTTATAATAACACGGTAGTAGAAAAAGCAAAAAGTTTAAAACCCTCTCCACGAGGAGAACTTGAAATAACAGACCTAAACAAACTTTTTCTTAAAGAAGAAAATTTAAAAGTTAATTTAATGGGTAGAGGAATGGCTTGGCTTGATACGGGAACTCATGACAGTATGCTGAAAGCTTCTAATTTTATTGCAACAATTGAACACAGACAGGGTTTAATGGTTGCTTGCCTGGAAGAAATAGCATTTACTAAAGGATACATTAACAGGGAGCAACTTTTAAAACTAGCTGAACCTTTATCGAAAAATGAATACGGAGCATACCTGAAAAGAATTGCAAAGTAGATAACTAAGTATTAAATTATTTTGACTCCTCAGGATAGATAAGATACCCTGAACTTTTAATTTCAATATACTAATGACAAAAATATTAATTACCGGAGGTAATGGTCAACTCGGTCATAGTTTTCAATCCATATGCTATAAATACGAAGATCTGGATTTATTTTTTACAGATGTTGAAGATTTAGACATTTGTAATATTGAAAACATTAAAGAACATCTATCTAAGCAAAGCTATAACTACATCATTAATTGTGCGGCATACACTGCGGTTGATAAGGCAGAAAGCGATCAAACCTTAACCATGTTACTCAATGCTGATGCAGTTAAAAACATAGCCGTTGCAGCAAAGGAACTTAGTATTCCGGTTATTCATATTTCAACGGATTATGTTTTTGATGGCAATTCATTTAAGCCATACAAAGAGTCAGACTATGCCGTTCCAGCGTCATACTACGGACAAACTAAATTACTGGGTGAAAAATTACTTACTGAAGAACAGCCTGTTTCAATGATATTCAGAACATCATGGTTGTATTCAGAATTTGGCAATAACTTCGTAAAAACAATGATAAAACTGGGTAAAGAACGTGATATTCTGAAAGTAGTTGCTGATCAGGTTGGCACACCTACCTATGCTGTCGATCTGGCCGAAGGTATTCTCAATATTATTTCTAAAATTGAAAAGAAAACTGTTAAATTTACACCAGGAATTTATCATTTCAGTAACGAGGGTGTTTGTAGCTGGTATGATTTTACAATTAATATACATCAATTAATTGGTATTGATTGCAAGATTTTACCAATTGAATCAAAAGAATATCCAACTGCAGCCCCCAGACCATATTATAGTGTACTCAATAAAACTAAAATAAAAACTACCTATAAGATAGAAATTCCATATTGGAGATTTAGTCTTGAAAAATGCTTACGCAAGTTAGCAACCACAAACTAAAACTAATAACAGAAAAATAGAATGGAAAACCAAGATTTATTGGCATTGGTAACAGACAAAGCGAACCAATGGCTATCAGGAAATTACGATGACGAAACTAAAAAAGAAGTTTCTGAACTATTAAACAAAGAGGATAAAAGCGATCTGATTGATGCTTTCTATAAAGATCTAGAATTTGGAACAGGTGGTTTAAGAGGTATCATGGGAGCAGGTTCTAACAGAATGAATATTTATACTGTAGGAGCAGCAACTCAAGGTCTGGCTAATTACTTAAACAGTCAGTTTTCTGATTTAGACGAAATTAAAATATGCATTGGGCATGACTGTAGAAATAACAGTAAAAAATTCGCTGAAATTTCTGCGAAAATCATGTCTGCAAACGGCATTAAAGCACTGTTATTTGAAGATTTACGGCCTACTCCTGAAGTTTCATTTGTTATACGCGAGCTAGGTTGTCAAAGTGGTATCATTATAACCGCTTCTCATAATCCCAAAGAATATAACGGCTTTAAAGCATATTGGAATGATGGAGCTCAAATGATTGCACCACACGACACTAATGTGATTGATGAAGTTCAAAAAATCACATCTGTTGATGAAATTAAATTTAATGGTAATGATGATTTAATACAGATTTTAGGTGATGATATGGACAAAAAATACTTGGCTAAAGTAAAATCTATATCATTAGACACCGGTGCCATAGAACAAAATAAAGACCTGAAAATTGTATATACTCCAATACATGGTACTGGTGTTAAATTAATTCCTGAAGCATTAAAGTTATACGGATTTACAAATATCATTAACATCCCAGAACAGGATGTTGTAAGTGGTGATTTCCCTACGGTAGTTTCTCCAAACCCAGAAGAACCGGCAGCTTTAAAAATGGCTGTTGACAAAGCTACTGAAATTAATGCCGATCTTGTAATGGCTTCAGACCCCGATGCTGACCGCCTGGGGATTGCATGTAAGAATGAAAAAGGAGAATTTATTCTTTTAAATGGTAATCAAACAGCATTATTATTGACATGGTACATGGTTAAACGATGGAAAGAAAGTAATCTTTTAACAGGTAAAGAATTCATCGTAAAAACAATTGTTACCAGTGAATTACTTAAAGAAATTGCAATAAAAAACAACATTGAATACTTTGATGTTTATACAGGATTCAAGTGGATTGCAGATAAAATAAAAAGCTACGAAGGTGTAAAAAAATACATCTGTGGTGGGGAAGAAAGTTATGGATTTTTGCCTGGTGATTATGTAAGAGATAAAGACGCTGTTGCTTCTTGTGCAATGTTTGCAGAAATAGCAGCATGGGCAAAAGACAGTAACATTACTCTTTTTGAACTTCTACAGGACATATACCTGGAGTATGGATTCTCTAAAGAAAAAATGATTTATATTGTTCGTAAAGGAAAATCAGGAGCAGATGAAATTCAGCAAATCATGAAAAATTTGAGAGAAAATCCGCCTGTTGAATTGGCTGGTTCAAAAATTTCGGTTGTAAAAGACTATGCTGTTTTAAAAGCATTTAATAAAATTGACAATACAGCATCTGATATCGATTTACCAGCAACTTCAAACGTACTACAGTTTTTTACCGAAGACGGATCAAAAATCAGCGTAAGACCATCAGGAACCGAACCTAAAATCAAATTTTATTTTGAAGTTAAAGGTGAGATGAGAAATAAAGGTGACTATTATTCTGCTGATGCTAAAGCTGAAGAGAAAATTAACGCAATAGTTAAAGATTTAAAAATTGATTAAATCTAAATACTCGTGATTTATTAAAGGGGAAATCAATCCCCTTTTTTTTATTGTTCAAAATATTCATCTTTAAAATTAACAAGATATAATTTATCGGTACATCTTGTAAAAGCCGTATAAAGCCAGCGGTAATAATCTCTATTTATACTTTCATCCGGAACATATCCAGGATCTATAAACACAACCTTCCATTGCCCCCCTTGCGCTTTATGGCAGGTCATTGCATAAGCAAATTTAACCTGCAACGCATTATAATACTCATTATTTTTAACGGCCTCATATTGTTTTCTTTTAGGTGTCAACTCTTCGTAATCCTTCAATACTTCATAAAAAAACGATTCTTGTTCTTGCTGAGATAATCCGGGAGTATCTGCATTCAGAGCATCTAAAATTAATTTAACATCAACTTCTAATTCTTTATAGTCTAACAAGCGAATAGTGCAGTTAACAAAGCGTTTTTCATATAACTCCTCATATCCTTTGATTCTAACTATTTCGGCAATATCACCATTGGCAATAAAATCAACTTCCTTATTATCCTTTAACCAGTAATAATTATTCTTTACCACCAACATATAATCACCAACCGAAAGCTCCTCCTCCTTATATAAAATTGAATTTCGTATCCCTTTATTATATAAATTGGTTCTTTTATTAGAACGATTTACAATAAGAGTTTCATCCATACCAATTAAATCATATGCATTATTTATCTCTTCAATCAACTCCTCTCCAGTAATTCTTTTAATATCATCAAAATTTGTTACTGAGAACTTAGGAAGAGAATCAATCATATATTCCGAATCAATATCACCTCTTAATTTGGAGGCATTAACAAGAATACCACTCTCTTTGGATTGCCTTACAATATCTGTTAAATAACCAGAGTAAACTGATAAATTATAATATTTTAAAACATTGGTATCTAAAGCAGGGCTTTCAGAATTTCCAACCGGTGGAAGCTGAGCCGAATCTCCTATTAATACTAGTCTACAATTCTTACTTTCATATACAAAATTCAATAAATCTTCAAACAAATTACCACTACCAAAGCTCGTATATTCATAATTTGCACCTGAAATCATTGAGGCTTCATCTACAAAAAATATAGTGTCTGGTTTAAAATTTCTATTTAAATTAAAATTTCCAAATCCATCTTTTGCAGATATTTGTCGATATATAACCTTATGAATTGTATAAGCCGGTTTACCAGCATATCCCGAAAACACTTTGGCAGCCCTACCTGTAGGAGCCATTAAAACCTGCTTAAAATTAAATTGCTCTAAGGTAGAAACAATAGAACTTACTAAAGAAGTTTTTCCCGTTCCGGCAAATCCTCTTAATAAAAATACAGGTTTCTCTTCCGTTGAGGTCAAAAATTGAACAAAAGCATCCATTGCCTCATATTGAGATTGGGTTGGAATATGTTCAAAATTAGCCTTTATGCTATTTATTATGTGTTTATTTAACATTATTCTTTAATAAATAATAGAATCAAAATTCAAAATTTGATTTTTTTTTTAAATTTGTGCATTCAAACTAATACAAAAATCTGTAAAATAATGAAAACAGTAATTCAAATCGTACTTTTTATTGCAATTGTTGGTTTAGCATATTTGTGTTATGACAGTATTCATAGTGTAATTGAGTTTAACAGAGTTTATAAACTACGCACTGACGCAAACATTGAAAAACTTAAAGACATCAGAACAGCACAGGTTGCTTTCAAATCGCAATATGATAAATATACCGGAAGTTTTGATTCATTAATCAACTTTGTAAAATCAGACTCTTTAAAATTAGTAAAAAAAGAAGGTAGTTTAACTGATGAACAAATTGCTGATGGTATGACAGAAGAAAAAGCATTGGCATTAGGAATGATTAAACGTGATACTATTTTAGTTAGCGTTCTTGATTCTTTATTTGGAAAAAAATACCCAATTGATTCATTAAAACTTGTTCCATTTGTTCAAAACGAAGAATATGAAATGGGTTCAGGTATAGTTCAGACAGGATCTGGAGTAAAGGTTCAGGTATTTGAAGCAAAAGTACACAATAACGTATATCTGGATGGATTGGATGAACAAGAAATTATTAACCTAAATGACAAAGCCCGTAAACTTGAAAAATACCCTGGCTTAAAAGTAGGTTCATTAGAGGAAACAAATAACAATGCCGGTAACTGGGAGTAATGTTTTATTAAAGCAGATTTAAGGATATAACCATCATTTAACACACTGCATTAACGTAAAGCATTAACATGAATAACCAGTTTGTTGTTGATAGTAATTTCGATAAAAATATTACTAATTCATATTTTTTATCCATCCAGATAACTCTGGATGGATTTTCTTTTTGTGTACTTGATCCGATAAGCAACGAGTACATTCTATTTTTCGATAAGACCCTATCTTTAAATAAATCAATTGTTAATTCAATCGAAGAAGAATTAACAACCAACAAGTATTTACAATACCCTTACCAAAAGGTATTTATTTTGTATTACACAAAATACAATACTATAATCCCCAGCTCATTATTTCAAGAATCACAACTAAATAAATACTTAGATTTTTGTTTTAACAAGAATGAGTTTGACATAGAACAGGCCTGTTATAATAAAATAAAAATGGCAGATTCATTTTGTATTTTCAGCGTTCCTGAACCTATTATCGATTTACTTAATCATAAATTCCAAAATACTTTTTATTATTGTCCAACAACACCATTTATAGAAACAGCTTTATTAAACACAAACTTCAATAACGACAAATGTCAGATTTACTTAAATATTCAAAATTCTTTTTTCGATATTATCGTTATATCCGGCAATAACCTAAAACTTCATAACAGCTTTAAATTTCACGATAAAAAAGAGTTTTTATATTATACTCTTCTAATTTTTGAACAGGTAAAACTTAACACAAATTCATCAAAAGTATTTCTTTTAGGAAAAATAAATAAAACAGATGAAATCTATTCTTTGTTAAAAAAATATATTAAACATATAGAGATAATAAAAGAGAGTAAACACTTTAAATTTTCACCAATATTCAAAAATATATCATTACAAAATCACATTAATTTAATCAACATTCCATTATGCGTATAATAAGTGGTTCCTTAAAAGGAAGAAGATTCTCACCTCCTAAAAATTTTAAAGCACGACCAACAACCGATTTTGCTAAGGAAAATTTATTTAATGTATTAAGTAACCACTACTCTTTTGAACATTTAAAAGTACTCGATCTATTCGGTGGCACTGGAAGCATAAGCCTTGAATTTGCATCTCGCGGAACTAAAAGCATCACGTGTGTTGAATTAAACTTCAATCATTTCAGATTTATCAAAAAAAATATTGAACAGCTCGAAATGGATTCTTATATAAAAGTAATTAAAGCAAATGCATTTAAATTTATTGAGAAAACCAGCGATAAATATGATATGATTTTTGCAGATCCTCCTTACGATCTGGAGAATGCAGAAACAATTCCTGATCTAATTATCAACAACAAACTATTAAACAAAGAGGGGCTCTTAATATTTGAACACTCAGGCAAGGTGGAGTTTAAATCTCATCCAAACTTTATTGAAAACAGAGAAAATGGAAAGGTTATTTTTACTTTTTTTAAAGCATAAAAAAAGGAGCTAAGCTCCTTTTTATGATCTTGGATGAAATTGAATCATCGTATTTTTTAAATATTCTTTATCTAAATGCGTATATATTTCAGTTGTTATTATCGATTCATGCCCTAACATTTCCTGAACAGCTCTTAAATTGGCACCTCCATCAATCAAATGTGTTGCAAAAGAATGCCTAAAAGTATGCGGACTGACATTTTTATCCATACCTATAATGGCAACAAGCCCTTTAATAATAGTAAAAATCATTACTCTCGATAATTTTTTACCTCTCCTGTTCAAAAATAAAATATCCTCACTATCGTGATGGATTTTTAAATTCCTCCGGTATTCACTTAAGTATAAATTAATTTCTTTAACTGCTTTTGCACTAATAGGAACAAGTCTTTCTTTATTGCCCTTACCTTCAATTTTAATAAACCCTGATTCAAAAAATAAATTTGAAATTTTAAGATCTATTAATTCCGAAACACGCAAACCACAACTATAAAGAGTCTCCAATATAGCTTTATTCCTCTGCCCTTCTGGTTTTCTTGTATCAATAGCATTAATGATACTGTCAATTTCCTCCACAGATAAAATTTCAGGAAGTTTTCTTCCTATTTTTGGAGACTCTAATAAAGCAGTAGGATCTTTTTCTATCTTTTCTTCTATTAACAGAAATTTATAAAATGATTTTATACCACTAATGATACGTGCTTGAGTTCTTGGACTTATCCCTTTTTGGGCAATCCATTCTATCATTTCTTTTAAATCATTGAGTGTAACCCCTTCCGGATCATTACATTCCAAACCTCTATCAGATAAAAACTGAACCAATTTTGCTAAGTCTGTTACATAGGCGTGAATAGAATTATCTGATAAGCCTTTCTCTATCTTAAGATAACCTTTAAAGCTTTCAATTTCTGACTCCCAATTCATTTTCGTATATTAATTATAATTATATAATGTAAGTTTATAGTAAATATAATAACATATATTTTTTGAATCAACAAAATAATTATTTTTTATGTAAATATTTTTTTGTTCAACTAAATATGTAAACACCTAAATCTCTTATTATTATAAAACATACAAATATTCCTCTTCACCAGGATATAGAAATAATATAATTTTAAATATTTGATATTTTGTAAATAAAATTGTTACATAATTTAACTACAAGGTTAATATTTGTACCATTACCCAACAAACTCAATCTAAAACTCAGCACAACTAACTGACATCCGGCAACTTAATACACCAAACCTCTTTTATAAAATCTGTCAAATAATATTTTGGTTATTTATAAACTATAAAAACTGCATTATTTATATAATTGTTTATTCAAAGGGTTTTATTATCACATAAGTTTTCAATACATTTGCTGCAAATTTAGAAGAGTGCCCCAAAAATGAATTGTATCTATACAATTTTTATAATAAAATGAAGCTTTTAATACTAAATGGACCTAATTTAAATTTATTAGGAAAACGAGAAGTAAATATTTACGGAAATAAATCATTTGAAGTTTATTTCGAGGAATTAAAGACAAAACACAAGAATATTGAATTATTTTATTTTCAATCAAATAGTGAAGGTAAATTAATAGACAAGATTCATGAAGTAGGTTTTAGCTACGATGCCATAATTTTGAACGCAGGAGCCTACACTCATACCTCTATTGCTTTAGCAGATGCGATATCCGGCATTACCACCCCTGTTATAGAAGTACATATTTCCAATGTTTTTAAAAGAGAAACATTTAGACAGCATTCTTATATTTCTCCTGTTTGCATTGGAACAATTGCAGGTTTTGGTCTGGACTCGTATAATCTAGCTATTCAGAGTGTTATAAATTCAAAAAATTACAATTGAAATATTTAGGAAAATTTAAAATAAATAATTAGTTGATGAAAAAGTTTACAAAAATTGTTGCTACGGTATCAGACATGAAGTGTGATCCTGAGTATGTTAAAAGTTTAATTAAGTCCGGTGTAAATGTTGTGAGATTAAACACAGCACATATGGATTACGAGGGCTTAAAAAGAGTTGTTGGAAGAGTTCGTGACGTATCTGATAAAGTTGCAATTCTTGTTGATACTAAAGGTCCGGAAATCAGAACCACTCCTACTGAAGATGGCAACAAAATTTTAGTTGCTAAAGGTGATACACTTATCGTTAAAGGAGAACCAGATACAAAATCTACTGCAGAATGCATTTGTGTTTCTTATTCTGATTTTGTAAAAGATGTACCTGTTGGCAGCGACGTTTTAATTGACGATGGAGAAACTGCTCTTAAGGTAATTGAGAAAAAAGGTAATGAATTAATTTGTTCTGTTGAAAACGATGGTGAAATAGGTGGTAAAAAAAGTGTTAATGTTCCTGGTGTTCGTATTAACTTACCTTCATTAACTGAAAAAGATATCCGTTTCTTAGGATATGCTGCAGAACAAGAAGTTGACTTTATTGCTCACTCATTTGTTAGAAATTCACAAGATGTTGCTGATGTTCAAAAAGAATTAGATCGTTTAGAATGTCCTGCAAAGATTATTGCTAAAATTGAGAATCAGGAAGGCGTTGATAACATTGATGAAATTGTTGAATGCGTTTATGGTGTAATGATCGCTCGTGGTGATATGGGTATTGAAATAGCACAAGAAAAAATTCCTGGAATACAACGTAAACTAATCAGAAAGTGTGTAGAGTTTAAAAAACCAGTAATTGTGGCAACACAAATGTTACACACTATGATTAAAAATCCACGACCAACTCGTGCTGAAGTAACTGACGTTGCAAATGCAATTTACTATCGTACTGATGCAATAATGCTTAGTGGCGAAACAGCTTATGGTGATTATGGTGTTGAAGCTGTTCAAACCATGTCTTCTATTGCAAGAGAAGTTGAAGATGCTAAAGATAATCGTAACGATATTCCAGTACCAAACTTACAAAAAAGCAAAACTACTTATTTAGCTGAAACTGCGTTCAAATCTGCTGCAGATTTAAATGTAAAAGCAGTTATTACAGATAGTATTTCAGGAAGAACAGCTCGTTATTTAGCTGCTTTTAGAGGAAACATTCCTGTGTACGCTCTTTGCTTTAGTCCTAGAACCGCAAGGGAACTAAACCTTTCATATGGTGTTTCTCCTAGAATTATGGAACAAGGTGGTTCTAAAGAAGAAATTCTTATTAAAACTCTTGAAAAATTATTAAAGAAAGATGTTTTAGATGCTAACGATCAAGTTGCATATTTAGGAAGTAGCTTTGGTATTGGAAGTGGAACAACATTCCTGGAAATTATTACAGTTGATGAACTTTTAAACAAAACTAAAGAATCAGCTAATAAATAATTTTTTTTATAATACATTTAAAGGAGGCTATATGCCTCCTTTTTTTTTGAATCATACTTGAACCTGTATATTCTATTTAGTCTGTTCATAAAGTCCGATAACTGCGTTACGCTCATTTTGAAAACGGTCATTTACGAAAGTAAACTCCCAGATTTTCAAAATTTCGCAAGCCTTGTCCTCGAACTTTTTGAACAAGACTCTTAATAAATGCAGAGTTTATAGACGGACTCTTCTATGTTGTAATCCAAATTTCATGCACACTTTTTTTTCTAAATTTCATATTACAGAATACTTATCTGTTGATATTCTGTCATATACACTCTTTTTACACCGGGTAATTATGAGCTAGAGGGAATCTCTTGGTTAAAATCGGTATGGGTTCGATACCCATACCGATTTTCCATTTTGACTCCGGTATAAACAATCACCGTCGGTCACTCTTGGTTATATAATGAATGGTTTCCCTATAAAAACAACCTTCTATCAACAGTCATTTTAAATGCTGCATTTCCTTGTTCAATTATTTATAGTATGGGCTACAGACTAAAAAAAACAGTCAATTTTATTGCTGCAAGAGTCCGTTGGTAGTCCCATTGCTTTTGGATTGTTTTTTCGGTTACCATTATTATTTGACAACTCCTTTAACATAAGGCGTTTCGTTTATTAAAACATGTTTTATTCGGCTCAATAGCTTCTTAGCTATGTTTACTATAGCCTTAGTACTGTCCATTCGTTGTGACAGTTCCCCGTATTTCATCATTAAGGCTGGATCGTGCCTTATTGCTATCCAAGCACTTTCTATCAACATACTCCTTAACTGTCTGTTGCTTCGTGGGGTAATGCCTCCCGTCCTGTCGTTATCTCCACTAGAATTGGTCCTGGGAACAAGACCTACATATGAACACAATTTGTCTATACTCCTGAAGCGTTTTATATCATTCAATTCAGTTAAGATGGTCAGTGCTGTGATCAACCCTATGCCTGGTACCGTACGTAACAAAGCTATTAGTTTTGAATGTTCACTATCTTTCTCAATCTTTCTCAAACACCTCCCAACTTCAAGTAATTTTTTTCTTAGATGTTCAACTGTATCAATAATATGCTTTAATGTTGCATTGCCATATTCGGTTCCCAGATCAACTTTTTCAAGCCAGAGGGTATAACGTTTTGACCAATGAACAGAGCCCTTTGATAGTTCGGCAGGAATTTTAATGCCGTTGTAGTACAATAAGGACTTCGTCCGGTTTTTATGCCTGCTGATCTCTTTTACAATTGTACTTCGGTATCTTATCATCGACCTTAACCCTTCCATATTTATATTTGGTACATGTATCGCAACCAACTCTTTATTATATAATGAACGTACTATTTTTCTACTATCTCTGCTGTCTTCTTTTTGCTTTTTTTCTTTATCTGTTGTTGGTATATCTGCAGGATTTACCACAATATTTTTAATACCTTGGCTTATTAATTCTCGATGAGGTGCGAACCCGCAAAAACCAGCCTCATATGCTGAATAATATGTCCCATTGGGATAATTGCTTTCAAGATAGTTTTTTAATTCTTTGGCATCCGCATTTTGTGAAAATGTTTTGCACAAAAGGCCATTGTTCATTATGGATATCTTCCACGATTTTAAATGGGCATCAATTCCCGCATAAATTTCTTTTCCCGTAAAATCTAATTTGTAATTTTGGTTATGCATAACTTTCTTTTTTTTTTCTTTACCTGCTAAGTTAAATTAGTGGGCAGAAACTTATGCGTTATACAATTACAAACATAAGGGCTATTTAGAACAGATAAAACAAACATATAATAGAAGCATCTAACATACATGATTTCTTATAAATATTTAGATAAACTAGTAGCAAGCAATTGACTTATGCAGACCTCAAATCAAACAACTTTATATTTTCAAAAGAAAAAACCTAAAAACCATTGAATCTCTATATTTTTTCCATAAAAAAACACCCATATAATAAACTGGTTTGTAGACCAGTAGCGGATTACAGGGATTTTTTTTGAAAATTTTCTTTAAAAAAAAGCCCCTAACTATTGCAAGTAGACACAAAAGCTCTATCTTTGCATCGCTTTCAGAAAAAACAAACACATTTGGTCTGGTAGTTCAGCTGGTTAGAATGCCGGCCTGTCACGCCGGAGGTCGCGGGTTCGAGTCCCGTCCAGACCGCAAACTGAAAGTAAAATAAAGAAAATGTTCTTTGTTTTAAACTCGAAAATTATTGATTTTGTTTTATACTGGTCTGGTAGTTCAGCTGGTTAGAATGCCGGCCTGTCACGCCGGAGGTCGCGGGTTCGAGTCCCGTCCAGACCGCTTTTATAAAACAAAAATAGATCTTAAAACGGTCTGGTAGTTCAGCTGGTTAGAATGCCGGCCTGTCACGCCGGAGGTCGCGGGTTCGAGTCCCGTCCAGACCGCGTTATAAATATAAAAGATCTAAAATTGGTCTGGTAGTTCAGCTGGTTAGAATGCCGGCCTGTCACGCCGGAGGTCGCGGGTTCGAGTCCCGTCCAGACCGCAGAAAGGTTAATTCAATTTATTTTGAATTAGCCTTTTTTGCTTTTACAATAATCAGGAGCTTGAAAACGAACTTTTTTTTTCATTTGGTTACTATAGTTTTTCCGGATCAGCGTTAAATATTGGGTCTAAGTTATAAATATGTTAACTACGCATATATTTTAGTAAGCCTAAAAAGAAAGAATTTCACATCTACTACACCTCTAAATTGTCTTCTGAATTCTTTTATTTTAGCATTAAAAGATTCAGCCGCAGCATTAGTACTTCTATTATTAAAGAAGTTTGATATATTATCATAGTAGTTGAAAAATGTATCAGCAATAGAATTAAATGATTTAAAGCCGCTCTTTCTGACTTTCTCAGACCAATGTGCTAATTTAAGCCAACCAACATTTTTCTCGCACATATGGTTATATGCAATCTTTAAATCCTGTGATAAATAATAAGCCTTTTTTATTTCAGGATATCTTTCAAATAATAGGGTAGCTCTTTCTTTTTGAGAAGCTGTCCATTTTTCTGGAGATTTAAATAATAAGTGTCTGCTACGAGCTAGTAATTGTTTAATACTGTCTCCGTTTGGTAGTATTTCAGGAGAATATTCTGTATCATTTTTACGAGCTAGTGATATCTCTAAATTGTCCTGATCTATTGCCTCCCATCTATATTCAATACGAATCTGTTGAACAGCCTCATATGTTAATTTTTGTACATGAAATCGATCAGCTACACGCTTGGCTCTTCTAAAGCAAGATTTAGCTATAGCATTCATAGTAGGTGATAAATCTAATGTGATTTCCTCTACTTTATCTCTAAGTTTAAAACCTATATGTTCTTTTATTAGACTGATTATGCTAAAGCTCTCAACGCCTTGGAAAATCCCAATTATACTACCTTTTTTACCAGATGCAGCCTTGTTTGTTAGTATAGTATATAATTCTCCATTTGATAATGCCACTTCGTCAATAGAGAGAAATGCTCCCATATTTTCCGGAAAAACTAAATATTCGTCGGCATGGGGCTTCTGATTCCAGCTGCTATAGCCACTGAGTTTATTTTTGTACTGTTGTTGGAATGTACTTGCATTTATTCCAAAGAATATTCGTAGACTTTCGGTACTTATGGCATTAGAGTCCACCAATTCCTTTTAAAAAAGCGGCATACTCAGGATCTAACCGAGTGCCGTCTGCTACAGATTTCCAGTTTCTGCTTCGCTTTTGATATTTCCCTTCTATCATAACATCCCAACGCCTGCATTTTACATTTAAAGTCACTAAATTCCGCCTAACTGGACAGTCTTTTATTTCCTTTGGTGCCATAAAGCCACTTGCTTTATATTGATAATTACTATATTCTTTCGGGATTTCTTTTTTTTCTTCTAAATATATAGTAAGCTTCTTTGTGTATAAATCCTGACCACTTGCTTCTTGCTTGAAGTCTGTTATTGTAAAATGATCCAATATTCCTTGTGGTAAAAATAGTCCTAGTAACTGTGCGTTGAGATCCTGTGATGACATATGTGTTAGTTTTCTTTAATGCAAAATTAACATAACTTTTTTAACAAACCCAACTATATCGTCTGGTCCGTTTTTCCTTAATTTGTTGCCCATAATCCCTAAGTTGATTAGAATGCAAAGATTGACTTTTATAACTAGGTACTAATAAATATTTCACTTCGTTTTCAATAATAATTTCAGAGTAAACATCGGCTTTTTTTCTGCCACCAATTATGTGAGATTCAAATTTAACTTTCTTACTTTTAAATAGTTGTTTTAATTGTTTCTTATTTCCAGTAACAATAACATATTTCCGTTCTTTTAGTCTTACTATTTCCTTTATAAATTCAAATTGCTTTTCAATTTCACTATTACTAAAATTACTAAAGCTGAATGATTTGGACATATAAGGTAAAAACTCCAATTGAAGTTTATCATTTCTTATAAATTCGTAATTTTCAAAACTATAATCATAATTGTCAAGAAGTCCTAAACCAAAGAAAAAGTCAATATGTCTTTTACCGTGGGTATCTAGTTTTTTGTTTCCGTCTCTTTGTAAATGAAGTGACTTGCAAGTGCCAAATTGACTAAAGAAACTCACATAGGAAGTAAAGTCTTTAACAACTGGAAATTCTTGATTTTTGAAGTTTAGCATTACCAATTCATTATTATTCACTGATGGGGTCAATAGTCCGTAGCCTGGGTTTAATTCTATAAAAACTACATCTGATTCTAAATTCCCTGTAAAAATCATTGGTAATGATTCAGGGTACATTTCATATTTTGTTCCTGATAATTTTAAGTTAAATTCCTTTACCTCAGAAATCCCTTTTTTACTTAAAAGTTCATTTATCCATTTGTCTATAATAGGTTCGCAAAGGCTTTTAAATCCATTTTTTATCATTTCAATATGTTTTTAGTTCATTTATATCAGTTTGCGTTCTCTGTCTCTTGGGCTTAATGCCAGCTAACGATACATATTAATTTACGGGGCTGGAATGCGGATTTCATTCCTTTCTGCCTATACAAAAGTTGATGCGGGATATAAAACATAAAACTCCCAAGGACTTTAAACCAGCCCTTAATTATCATTTGCTGTTAGTGCTTGGCATTTATATATTCTTCCACTTGATTAATAAGTTCTTCCACTGGAGCAAAATAGAGCATCACTTTTTCTTCAGTAAAGTCAAACAAATCGTCATAATCTCCTTTTTGTCTCCATGTAAACAATTGGGAGTATACTTTACCTAATTCTTTCGGCAGCTGTCAGCTTTTAATAAAATTCTTTGAAAATTGTGTCTTTGCTCCATTATGAGTGGTTGGAGTATAACCTTCCTTCAATAATATTGCAATTACTGCATAATAGGCAGCATAGTAAAGTCTATTTATTGTGGAATTCCATTTGCCCTTTTCTGAAAGGATTCTTGCATCATCTAATGTATCCCAAGCTCTGGATAAGTGGTATCGGATTAAGTCTTCTTTTGTTCCTGTCATTAAATCTTTTTTCCTTCTTTTGCTATATTTGAATACAATGGTGTCATTCTATGATTTAATTCCCAGTCATTCTTTGTATAAATTAATGGTGATATTACTTCTCCAGTTTCGAGTTCTAGTTCATAAAAATCATCCATTATTTTTGTCTCTTCTTCGAATGAAATCTGTGCTTTATTTAGCAAAATAAGTAAATCCCAATCAGACATCTTTCTTGCTTCACCTCTTGCCTGTGAGCCATATAAGTATACTTCTGCTTTTGGGTATTTCGACTTAGCGAAGTCCGATATTTTTCTTAATATGTCACGGTTCATTTCCATATCTTAAAGATAATTATTTTATCTAAGTAGTGCAATTCCTTGCGAATTTTGCTATTTGCTTAGTACTAACGGCTCAAAGTCGAGTAGGCAAAGGGAGTTTCACCCTAAGCCTCTCACAGAACCGGACTTGATAGTCTCCCATCATACGGCTCTTGTTATACAAATCTAACATTATCATGTACACAACCTTATTTGCCAATGGTAAAACAGGTTGGGGAATTGTTCCTTTACCCTATCTAACCATTTGTAGGCTCTATTAAGATTGGTTTTATAACGTTTGTACCGTTTGCGTGCCCAGAAAACAAAACGCCTACGCAAGAGCTGAAATATGGAATTCATTTCACTCCCTCTGAATTTACCATAATAGTTTACCCACCACCTGATATACGGATTCAGGTATTGGGCTACTCCCACTATTGATTTAAACGTCAGGTGTTGAATATCGAATCCTCTTAGCTTAGCGATAATGCGTTGCTTGGAACTTTTGCTTATAGCACAGTCAAATCCTAGAAACAACTTTCCATCTTGCTTTGATTTGCTAGTGCGAGGCAGAAAACTATAACCCAGAAAGTCGAATTGAACTATCGGATAGTCTCCTTGTCGGCGATAATCCCGACAGTATACAATCTTCGTTTTATCTGGATGCAATTCTAATCCACAACTCTGCATACGTTCTTTCAGTTTCTGAAGCACCCATGTTGCCTGTGCTTTGCTTTTGCAGTGTACGATTGCATCATCGGCATATCTTATAAATCGTACAGTAGTACTGGTTTGTGTCAGCCATACATCAAAGGCATAATGCAGAAAAAGATTAGCCAACAACAGACTGATGACACCTCCTTGCGGTGTACCTTTTCCTTGTTTCGCCACTAGACTTCCGTCTCTCTTTTGAACTGGCATCTTCAACCACCTTTCGATGTACATACAAACCCATTTCTCAGGAATATGTTTCTTTACCGCCAGCATCAACTTGGCATGATCGATATTATCAAAGAAACCTTTAATGTCCAAATCTATCACCCAGTCATACATCCTACAGTTTATGCGCACATTTTCGAGTGCCTGATGGGCATTCTTTTGAGGGCGATAACCATAGCTTATCGGTAATGATTTTGTTTCATTCCATAAAGTCATCCTCATTACTGAGTTGTTTAATGTTATGATACTGTATAACCTGGTTCCTTCGCTCCATACCCATTACAGGTACTTCATCACTACTACAAACCAGTCCGTCCCAACATAACGCATCGATATTCTGCCTTCGGGGTGAGCCCGTTGTGCGTTTCTCTTTACATCGTTATGCTGGTTCCCGAGTTCCGTAAATAAGCCTGAATACAAGTCTTGCCCTCTGTAAGACGCCAGCCGCTTAGCCAGTAAACAGGTAACCGCTAAACTTATCACTACGTCACATACTCCGTAGCTTTTGACTGGATGTAGCCACTTCTCGACTCCTCTTCAAGGGTTCACTTGCGTTCAACTCTTGTATTCATACCTGCCTATGTTCGTGACATAGGATTTCCCAAACGCTCAGCACCTTGACTCTTTACCAAAGCACCTTTGGGCGGTTTGCCTCCCTTGCCTGTACAACGAAAGCGTTGGGTCAACCTTAAAACTAGATTCCACCATCTTATTTACAGCATGCAGAACAATATTACGACCGATGTTCTGCTTCTCGGCACACTATGCGTAGTGCGGGATTTCGAAGAGATATCCTTTCAAACCTATGCATAGCCAAATTTACGTTTTGAAATTTTACCTTAATCTTAATAAATTTTCGGGACGAAAATTTGGCGCCCCAAAACAACCTACAAACTTCCAATATACAACTACCTCTGCATTACGTATTAGCTTGTGTTGCCAATTGTGCTTTATTCAGTCTTTCATTAACTTGTAAATATCAGGTAGTCGATGTTCAAAGTATTCAGGCAATTTTTCCGACATAATATAAATTTCTCCTTTTTCTATCTGTACGAGGTTTGTATAGACATCATTTTGTTTTGAATTGTCAACAAATAATACATTATCAAAAAAATTAAAATGAATATTTACATTCTTATATCCTTCTTTCCATTTTAAATCTATTGTTTTATTGTCAACAAAATGGCCTTTGAATTCTGTTCGTACTTGAATTCTATGTCTTGCTATTTCTTGATTTTCAATGCAGAAAAATATCAAATTTATTTGGAAGCCTTGTTCTTTAAATTTTTCAGCCCAATAAATAGGGAAAGAATCAAAATTTGTCTCGTAGCAGAAATCTGTTTTATTGGATAAAGCTTTATTTATTAAAGTTTCAAATTCTTTAGATGTTTGATTCTTTGCGAATTCAGCTCTTAATTCACTATCTGGTAAGCAATTGTAGTTTTCTAGATAAAGTTTATCATAATCAAACGATGTCAATCCTTCTGGTAAAAATGAAGTCGCAAATGTAGATTATCCTGCACCATTGCAACCTGCAATTATTATCAAATTAGGCATTCGTTTTTAATGATTTCTTAAGTTCTGGACTTAGTTTTCCTTCTTTTTTTCGAATCTGAAATAATTCTTCCCTGGGTATAATCTGACTATTCAGAATATTTCTGGCTTTACTCATTTGTTGAGTAACTTTTATTCCTGTAAATAATTTTTCCTTACACATATTACAAATTTACGAAAAATTCAATTTAATAGTATTTCTATCGTACTGCTTTTTGCATTATTGGCAACGGTTTGAATAAGGGGTCGTAGGCTGATTTTAAAAACTAAACATCCAAAATCCCACTTAGCCGAAGCTTTTGTTTTGGTTATAAATTTATCATTATCAATAGCCGAAGCAAAAGCTTCGGCGAACTTATTAAACGAGCTAAACTCCCAAATTTATACTGACAGCCTATGCCCTTTATTTATTGTTGAACTAAACCCGCAAAGCGGGAGCTTAGTTCAACATGGCATCTAAGGCATCCTTTTGTCCGCCATCAATCATTTTCTCGGCCATTGGCGTATAAATCAATCCCGGGCAAATGGAGTTGATTCTAATTCCCAGAGGGGCATATTCCAAAGCCGCACTTTTGGTGAGTCCGATTATTCCATGTTTGGAAGCGTGATACGTACCTCGTTGTGCACCCCCTAAAATACCACCTATCGATGAGCAGTTTACAATCGCTCCATACCCTTGATTACGCATTTGTTGCAATTCGTATTTCATACAACTCCAAACACCCTGCAGATTTACACCAATTACACGGTCGAAATCTTCTTTTGTTTGGTCTGCTGCTTCAGCCAATTCATTTTGTACGCCTGCATTGTTATAGGCATAATCCAATCGGCCAAATTGTTTCACCGTTTTCTCAATCATCGTTTTAACTTCCTCCTCGTTAGAAACATCACATTTTATTGCTAATGCATTGAAACCTTGAGTTGCGAGTAAGTTGGCAGATTCCTTCACTACTTTTTCGTTGTAATCGGCTAGTACAACAATTGCTCCAGATTCTGCAAAAAGCTTAGCTGTTGAGAATCCAATACCTTGTGCTGCACCAGTGACTAGAGCCACTTTGTTTTGCATATTTTCCATCTTAAAAACGCTTTGAATTTTTTAATAATTATCATAATTGCAAAGTTCCCATTTCTTTATTATTAGTTAGTTATACAAAGCTCGGATTGTCTGACCACTTTTACGGATTTGGATAAAATGGAATAAAAACTAACTGATTATTATTTAATTTTGTGTGTATAAATGATAGAAAATGGACAAAATTCACAACATAAATACGGTAAGCGAACACGATGCTTTTTACCACAAAGAGAACTTACATCCTTTAGTAAGCATCATGGATTTTGATGGTAGAGTACCTGAGATTTATGCTTCGAAAATGAACTTTGGGTTTTATGCAGTTTACTTAAAAGAAGTAATGTGTGGCGATATAAAGTATGGTAAACAAACGTATGACTATCAGGATAAAACTTTGGTTTTTGTGGCTCCTGGCCAAATCATACATGTACAGATTGATGATAATTATAAACCACAAGGCTATGCTTTATTGTTTCATCCCGATTTGATTCGAGGAACACAATTAGGGAAAAACATTTCTAAATATTCCTTTTTTAATTACAATGCAAATGAAGCATTGCATATATCACCCAGAGAAAGAAAAATTGTATTGGATTGTTTTGAGAAAATCAAACTTGAATTGGAACAAGGAACAGATAAGCACAGCAAGCTGTTGATTGTTGATAATATTGAATTATTTTTAAATTATTGTTCACGTTTTTACGACCGTCAGTTTATTACCCGAAACGAAGCAAATAGTGATGTACTGCAGAAATTTGAAGAGGTACTAAATGACTATTTTGATTCAGAAAAACCCATAACATTAGGGTTGCCTTCAGTTACTTATTGTGCCGAAATAGTTCATTTGTCAACCAATTATTTTGGTGATTTAATTAAAAAGGAAACAGGTAAAACTGCTTTGGAATACATTCAATTAAAACTGTTGAACAAAGCCAAACAGAAAATTCTGGAGAATAAGGAATCTATAAGCGAAATCGCCTATGAATTAGGATTTAAGAATCCAACTCACTTTACAAGGTTATTTAAACAAAAAATTGGAATGACACCAGGTGAATATAGAAATTTGAATTAATGGGTTTTACCAATGCCATATATTTGTTCGTATTGTTTTTCTGATTTCATGAAATAACGCAAAACAGATAGTATTGTCTTGAAATAAAACGGTTAACGGAAAAGAGGAATAAAAAATCTATATATAAGGTCTAACGAGAAAAAAGGAAGAAATAGCTATCTTGCATTGAATATTTCACTCAATCTATAAAAAATATAAGAATGAATAAATCAGAATTAGTAAGTGCCATTGCTGATGCAAGTGGCTTAACAAAAGCAGATTCAGAAAAAGCATTAAATGCAACTACAGAGGCAATCAAAAGTGCTTTAGCTAAAGGCGAAAGCATTCAATTAATAGGATTTGGTACATTTTCAATTAGTGAACGTTCGGCTCGTACAGGTAGAAATCCTCAAACAGGTAAAGAAATTCAAATAGCTGCAAAGAAAGTTGCTAAGTTTAAGCCGGGTAAGGCTTTGGATGAAGCTGTTAACTAGCTCAAAATACAAAAGGAGGTTTGTGCCTCCTTTTAGTTCTTCATCTAATAAAGTTCATCATAATCTTATTTGGTATTTCCGGTTCCTTAAGTGATAATGAAGCTGAGTTCTCTTTCATTTTCATTATCCAAGCCATGTTTCTACCAAGAGTTTCCATAATCTGTACTCCTTCAGTATCCTGTTCTGCTTCAGCAGGAGTTGTTCCGTGAATAATATTCCAATAATTTGATGTTGCCAGAATCATTTCTGAATACGCAAGGTAATGATAAAGGCCATCCAAAGTTGCCGAACCTCCACTACGACGCACAGCTACAACAGCAGCTCCTACTTTATGATGAAACAATGAATTATTATTGCTTGATGATACATACCAAACACGGTCTAAAAAACTTTTCATAGTTCCAGATATACCTGAGAAATGAACTGGGAAACCAAGTACAATGCCGTCTGCCTCCATGATTTTCGGAATGTATTCATTTACAATATCAGTTGTTATTCCACACTGATTATTTTTAGTTTTAAAACATTTACCACATCCCAAACAACCTTGAATGGCCTTGTTGCCTATATGTAGAATTTCAAAATCTATATTTTCTTTTTCTAATTGATTTCCAAGCATTGTTAATGCGTGATATGTATTCCCTTCTTTTTTAGGGCTGCCGTTTATTGCTAATACTTTCATTATGTATCTCCTTTAATATCAAAAAGTTTATTTTTTAGTCAATGATTTTATCTATGCAATTTCCATTACTTTTCTTTGTTAAGACCTAAAATACGCAAGAATTTTTTTTAACTACGAATTACTCGAATTACACGAAAATAAAATACTTGCGCATTTAAAATTGTAGACAATTTAAATTTTTAAGCAGAAAACCCCTTACCCACTTTTAAAAGCTATTGCGGGAAAGCTTAAAACCAAGAAATCATATTTTCAACCAGAATTTGCCATTTGAATTAATTTTTCATTGTTAGTAGCAAGATGAATCACTGTTCTTCGGCCACTATCAGTAAATTTAGCAACAGTAGCCACAAAACGAAAAATGAACTTTTTAAGCCGAGAGGTTTTCGTTAATCCAACGACTACTTTAGCAAATATATTTAACAGCCACTTATATATTATATGCGCAACAGCCATGATTATCAGGTATACCGTGTTTTCTTCAAGGAAACTATGTGGCATGGAATTCCAATTGAAGTCATTGTTTTGAATATCAAAAACACGTTCACAATTTCCTCTTCTATTGTAAAATTCAATTGCTTCCTTTTCTGAAACATCCCAGTCGTTGGTGATGATAAATAAGTAGTTTTTAGCATCTCTTGTAAAAAGAGATTTTTGACCTGTTTTATTAGGCCATCGGTAGGCTACAATACGATGCTCATATTTTCCGAATTGATATTTAAAACTATTTACTTCATAATCCTGAAAATTAATAAGGCAAGTCTCCCAATCCAGTGTATCTGCAGCCTTTGTTAATAAAGTTTCTGAGTTATTTGCCCTAATCGAAAAAAGGATATCTTTTTCATGAAAATAGTCTGTAACTTCTTTGATGTATGAACCACAATCCATTCTTGCATAACGAGGTTTTACACCTTTGTTGTTAAGTACTTTTAGAACTCTTTTATGAGTTGCCAACTGTGCTGTTTTAACATTACAATTTCCATTTCGTCCTTCGATATAAACAGGAATATTTGAAATAGTTGCTATACCTGGAAAATATCCTCTTTTTCCTTTGTAACTATATTCTGCATCATATTTTTCTGCTGGAATAAATTGATGGTCAAAATCATAAACTAAGTCTTTGTCGTTAGGATTTAATTGTTTGAATTTTAACGCACTATCAAGTAAAAATTCATTCATTTTAGGGTTTACGTTGATTTTATTAGGTTTCCCTGATTGTGTTTCAATATTATCACACGGAACTGATAATTCAACATCACCACGTAAAATTGTATCTGCAGAAGGAATTTTAATACCTTTAAGATGTTTTAATGTATTATCTCTCAAATAATTTACATCTTCGGTTGAATTACCACCGCAAAATGTTGTATATATTCTACTTAATAATATATCAGAGTAATTATAACCTATCTTTTTTACTCTTTCACCTAATTGATTATCAATGAAATCAATTGCTCCATCAGCATAAAGTTGCTTATGAATTAGGTGAATGCCACCAAATGGTGTTACTTTGGAATCGAAAATTTTGTACACACACCTAATCAGGTGAAAATTTTCGAGACCTGCAAATCTTGCAGGTCTTTTTTTATCAAATATTTACATCTATTATCTTATAATACTCTTGCGGAAACAAGGTAAGAAATAAGAGTTGTTTTTCCAGCATCTCAATTTTAGGCATTGTGCATCCCTTTAGCTTTGCAAACGCAATCTGACTTGAATAAATAACTTCAATTTCTAATGGACGATAATTGTCATAATCGACTTTCATACTGGGAGCATATGGCTTCATATTGTTAGTTAAATCAATCATATCATCGGCAAATTGTTCCGTTATGATTGCTCCACATTGCTTAGCTGTATTAATCACCTCAAGCATCATTTCGTATACCAGATTTTTGCTGTCGACATTTTCAATAATAGCTTTTGTAGAAGAATTAAGTACTACTGTTAATCCATTAAACGGAATGTTCCATACTAATTTTTGCCATCTGGATGAGTTTAAGTCTTCTGATATTTCCGTATTGACGCCAGCTTTTTGCAAATCAATGCAAACTTGTTTAAGTATTTCTTGATTTGATACATTATAAGACCCAATTATTAGTTTTCCATAATCCATGTGCTTAATGTGACCTGGTTCTACTTTTTCTGAACAGATAAATGCCAAACCTCCTGCAATTTGACACTTAGGTAACTCTTTATTCAATTTCTCTTCTAATCCAAGTCCATTCTGAATAAGTACGATGATTGTGTTTTCTTTTAAAATAGGTGTAATGATATTCTTAATCAGGTGGTTGTTTGTTGTTTTTAGACCGATAAAGATTACATCAGCTTTTGGCATGGCAGCCGAATTAGCATGTGCATTTGGATGTGAAATATGGAAATCACCATCTACAGAATCAACTCTTAATCCGTGTTGAATGACATGATTATAATCTGAATGAAATAGAAAATGAACATCATGGTGATTGTTTGCTAATTTACCACCATAATATCCACCAATTCCTCCTGTGCCTATAATAGCATAAGTTAACTTCATGTTTACATATATATAAAATGGTTTTCCCTTTATAAAAAAGAAAACCCTAATATTAATTACACATAATTAATTATTAATAAAGTTTGGAAACGCCTGTCATATTCAAACTTCCAAGTCCTTTATCAATTCCTTCATGAAAAATTTCGGACACTCTTTTTAAAAGAGATAAGCTCTCGTTTCCATTATTAATGGTTGCTATATAGTCGAAATCTTTAGTTATCAATTCAATAGGGAACTGAGGTGAAAAAGCCTGATTAATAATAGTTGAACTTAAATATCCGTTAACAGGAGCCCAGGAACTAGTTTTTGAAACAGCATCCAATACCATCGATACATCAGCATTGTTTTTATTGATGACAGAAATTAATTCAGATAGCGCAGCAACTTGTATCCCCAACAAAGCATTTGTTACTAATTTAGTTACAGCACCATTGCCAGGTTCTCCGAGAAAATTAATTTTAGAACCCATTTTTTCTAAAACAGGAGAAATTCTATCAAAGGCAATTTGGTCACCTGCAACAAAAAAAACTAACTGTGCAGTATCTGCTTGCGGACGAGAACCTGATACAGGAGCTTCTAAAAACGAAATCTCTTTCTTTTTAAACAAAGCTGCCATTTCTTTAATCCAGGAAGGAGTTAATGTTGAGCTTTCTATAGCTATTGCATTTTTTTTCATTCCGGAAACTGCTCCTGTTTCATCATTGAACCAAACATCTTTAGAGGCTTCATTATCTCTTACCATTGAAATTACAATATCTGCTTCTGTAGTAGCTTCTCTTGGAGTTAATGCTTGTTTTGCACCATTTTTAACAAATTCCTCAGCTGTTTTGGCAGTACGGTTCCACACTGTTAAATCATAACCTGCCTTTATTAAGTTTAGTGCCATTCTTGACCCCATTGCTCCGAGACCAAGAAAAGCTATTTTTATATTTTTCATATCAAAGATGATTTTGATTATTTTTTACTTTTGGCATAGTTTACTAATCCATCCAGCCAATCCTGATGTCCGTTAATCATAGGGTTAGGCTTTGTTTTAGCAAGTTCCTGTGCAGGTTTTCCAATTTGGCTTTCCTGAGTAAGAATTCGAACTCGTCCTCCTGGTAAATCTTCAATCAGCCAAGCATGAATAACATCTAAACGAGTTGCTTCGTCACCCTCAGCCCAACCGTGCCAAGCCAATCGAGCTGCTTCGTTTCCACAAGGAGGAACAAATTCTGTTATTTGGGCTTCAATTGGGAACCCAAAGGTTTTAAAACTGAAACGTACACCATCATATAATTCTTTGTCATTGGAGTTTAAAAACTCAACATCAGATGAATTCGAATAATATTCTGTCCAAACAAAAGGATTAACTAAATACTTCCATACTTCTCGTGTAGTTAAACCTTTAACAATTACTTCATTTGAGCAAAAATTATCAGTTGTTCCAGGAGTGTATTTTTCCGGGAATATAATTGCGCTTTGTTTCATATATTTTGTATTTTCTTTTTCTAATAGTTCTAATATTGCTTCTCCAACAGCATGAGCTGATTGTGGATTCTGACCTGTTACTAGTCTATGGTCAACAACAACATGTACCTGCCAGGGAGCTGACTTTTCAAATATAACACCACGTTCTTTCAGTTTATCTTCTAATAAGAAAGGAACAACCTTAGTTAATCCTACAATCTCTTCCTCTTCATTAGTGAAAGCATTTACTTTTTTGCCTTCTACCAGATAAGAGCCATCTTTCAATTTAATATTAACCAGTCCCGCCGGCCCGTGACAAACTGCCCCGACAATACCATTTGCCTCATAAATCTGAGTAGCAATATTTTGTAATTCTTTATTATCAGGAAGGTCCCACATGGTTCCATGTCCTCCGGCAAAGAAAATAGCAGCATATTCTTTTACATCTACTTCCGAGGGTTTCATAGTGTTTTCAACTTTATGTCTGTATTCTGTGTTTTCCCAAAACTTTTTATTTACAGAATCGGTCAAATCAAAACCATCCACCGGAGCTTTTCCACCTAATGGACTTACAAAGTCTATCTCATAACCAGCATCAAACAATACTTCCCATGGATGGGTAACTTCACTTAGATAGTAACCAGTTTTTTCACCAGTATTTCCTTTCTCACTGTGGCTAGTAACCACGAACAATACTTTCTTTTTCATTTTTTTTGTGTTTTGCGCATTGGTAATTCCAACAAACGTGATGAACGCTATTATTACCAAAGAGATTTTATTAATTATATTCATATCTAAATTTTAATATATTATTCTATAAAGTTTACAGATAAGTGAGATAAGTATGATTTACGGAATTCTTCAACTCTGGCTTCAGAGATGTTTTTCTCAACATCGTGAAAATGGAAACTCGGAATAGGAGCATCCATGCCTATGAAAGAATTCATTCGATGAAAACCAAACAACACGCCATCATCCACACTTCGTCCCATAAAGAATTCATCGGGGATACTAAATGCTGTTTCTGGAGCATTCCAAGTTGTCGTTACCATGTATGTTCTTCCTTGCATTAAGCCACCTTTGCCATAGTTACGTTCAGGATTTTCAGCCTTTCGTCCGTCACTATAATACATTCCTTTTCTATGCCCAGCAGTTAATACATTATCGAGATACTCTTTTAATGTATAGGGCACATTCATCCACCATGCCGCAAAATGATAGATAACAACATCTGCCCATAGGAATTTATCGACTTCCGTTTCAGTATCATAACCATCGGTTAGGTTTGTAACCTGTAATTCGAATCCATTATTTTCAATAAAGAACTCTTTATCCCAACCTGTAATGGTGTTATTTAGCTTTCCTCCGGAATGAGCAAAATTTTGTCCTGCATTTATTATAAATATCTTCTTCATTATCTTTGAACTATAATTATTATAGTTGCAAAAGTAACTTTAGTGATATATATTTGCAATAACTATCAAAATAGATAGGTTATAGGTATGGGAAAAAATATTGAATTAAACGGAAAAAATTATCCATGTACAGTTAGCCTGGCGATGGATCTAGTAGGTGGAAAATGGAAATCGGTCATTTTGTATCACCTTAAAGATGAGGATAAACGTTACAACGAGCTGAAGAAAGAAATTCGTGCCATTACGGAAATGACGCTAAGTTTACAGTTGAAAAATTTGGAAGAAAGTGGTTTAGTCTCACGAAATGTATATGGCGATAAACCGCCGATTAAAGTAATTTACAGCTTAACTGATTTTGGAAAAACATTTATTCCGGCTTTGGAAGCAATTAATGATTGGGGGCATTTGGTTGTTCAGGAAAAAGGAGGATTTGTTGAATCCTCCTCATAAACCAATTAGTTCGTTCTGAATTTATTTTCCAACAAAACATTAATAAACAGACTAAATGACATCATAAGAATACTTAGGCCAGTTGTTTTTTATGTAATCTATTTTATTGTCTTCGGTTACTATATAATCGATATCCTCTAAAGAGGCCACTTGATAAGTTCTTGCGGTATTTAGTTTATGACTATCCGCAAGAATAATCCTTTTATTTCCTCTTTCAATCATTGCACGTTTTATTAATGCTTCTTCTCTGTCCGGACATGTTAATCCTTTTTCAGGATGTACATCACTTATTCCAACTAAAACCCACTCCGGATTAATAGTTTGCAGAGCTTGAAAAACAGTAACGCCAACTGTTACCTGAGAAGATGAAAATACCTTACCTCCAAGAAAATTTAGTTCTATATTAGGACGGTTAAATAATTCGTTTACAATCGGAAAACTATTGGTAAATATGGTTAACTCTAATTCTTTGGGTAATTGACGTATGACTGCAAGATTAGATGTTCCTCCATCTAATAAAATTACATCTCCATTTTTAAAAAGGGGAATAACCTTTGAAGCCATTTGTTGCTTTTTATCCATAGCAGTATTTATCCTGTCCGTAAATTGGATAGATATACCTGATTTTGCTATAGCTCCTCCATGAACTTTTGTCAACAATCCTTTATTGTCTAATTCAGTAAGATCCCGTCTTAAGGTATCATCTGAAATTCCAAGTTCGCTACTTAGTGAGGTAACATAGATTCGATTATCCCTACTAATAAGATTCAAAATATATTCATGTCTTTCCTTTTTGAGCATAATACCGCATTTAAAGTTGCATATATCTGCAATATATGTATATTTGGTTGATATATACAATAATTAATGCATTATTTTATAGTTTTATGCAGTAATATGCAAGAGTGTAATTTAAATAGCCTGAAACAATTACTCTTAAACCAGAAACCGCATATACAAAAAAGTAATTCGTTGTTATTAATTATTTTTTTCTAAAAAAAAATTAAACGATGCAAAAGCAATTATTAGTAGACATGGATGGAGTGTTAGCAGATGTGTATTCACATTTAATTAATCTTGAATTTAAAGAAACAGGATTAAAAATGACACATCAAAGTTTGGAGGGGAAATTAGAGGAGGAGGCTTTTCCTTCATTTAATAAACTTGTTAGGAGTAAAGGTTTTTTTCGTACATCTCCCGTTATGAAAGATAGTGTTGATGGCTTAAATTACCTAAATAATAAATACAAAGTATTAATAGTATCTTCTGCAACAGAATTCCCAAATAGTTTAAATGAAAAACAAGCATGGTTGAATGAACACTTTCCATTTATTACCTGGAAACAAATGATATTCTGCGGTAGTAAGGATAGTATTTGTGGTGATATTATGATTGATGACCATCCCAAAAATCTTTCCACATTCAATGGCAAAAGAGTAATTTTTAGTCAATTACACAATGTCCATGTGTCAGACTCTTCGTATGAAAGGGTTTCTGATTGGAAAAGAATAATGGAAATTTTATAGATTCAATAAAAACTAAATAAAACTTGAGCGATAATCTTTAGGGGAAACTTGCATTATCTTTTTAAAAGTTCGGTTAAAATAAGGGATGTCATTAAATCCCACGGCTGCACATATTTCTGAAATAGTCATGGATGTTTCCCGGAGCATTATACAAGAACATTTGACTCTATATTCATTTAAAGCTGTGAAAAATGACGTTCCTTTTTCTCTTTTAAAAAATGAGCAAAAGGAAGAACTATTCATTCCTACATATTTAGCTACATCGTCAAGTGTTATTTTATCATGGTAATGCGTCAACATGTAACGATGAACTTCCTGAAGCTTGTCTGCATTGCGGGATTGCCTTTGGCGGAAGCCTACAACTTGCATATCTGTGTTTGAAGAAATATGCGAGATGATTTGAAGCAAGGTGGTTAACTGTTCCAAATTGTTTTGTGAAGTCATTGAATACATTAGTCTTCGAATCGAAGACAATAACTCACCTTTTAAACTCATACCTTTAGTTATCCCTTTTAAACTTTTAATGCAGGATTCCAGTTCTGGAAATGTGTTTGAACATTTATCAAGAAATGAGTCAGGAAAAATGATTGTGATATTCTCAATTTTGCCATGTTTGTCATGAACATTTTCATCAAAATACCAGCCATGAGCCAGATTGGGAGGAAGCAATATAATTTCTCCTTTTGAAAAGGTTTCCATATTGTCTCCAACCACACGAGTTCCACTCCCTGTAATTACATAAGACAATTCCCAATCGTTGCTTTGGTGAATTGTGATTTGTTCATTCCACACAATATGCACGTGATCAAAGAAGAAGGACTTATCCTGATCAAATTCCATGTGACAATATTTTACTTTTTCAACGTTTTTCAATGTACTTTAAATTAACATTTACAAAAATAAGACAATAGTTTTTTAATAAAAGACAAGTGTATGAATTGATGAAACCTTTCTTTGTAATAAATAGTGCCTGCAGGAAAACTATTATTTATTTGAAATACAACTAATTACGGTTGATAAAATGTTTGAATCTTTATGTGTATTTAGTTGCTATATTTATTTATAATACAGATATTCAGTGTGTTAAATAATTGAGATTCGATTATTTCAACAAAGGATATTAAGAAAATATAAATATGAGAAAGAGATTCGAACAACAATTGACAATAGGAAGCCTATTAATAAAAGATACACCAATTCCAACTGCAAAAAGAAGTGGTGCGTTGCCTGCTTTATGTGCTGCATTAAAAAAAATTTATGTTACTCCGGAATGGAACAATAAGATTTATGAAATATTAGAAAAAGAAATATTACCTAAAAATAATCATACAGGAAGAATAGGTATGGGACTTTGGGAAATATTTGTTTTATCACAAGTTCGTTTATGTCAAAACATTAGTTATGATGAGTTACATCATATTTCCAATTATGACTCAATGGTGCGTCAAATTATGGGTATAGAAACTATTCAAACATATCAAAAGCAAGAGTATGGATATCAACGTATAATTGATAATGTTGGTTTGATTGATAATGAAACAATAAAAAAACTCAATAATATTATTGTTGAATTTGGACACGAGGTGTTTAAAAAAAAAGAGGAGGAAGCATTACACTTAAAAACAGATAGCTTTGTTGTAGAAAGCAATGTTCATTTTCCAACAGATTATAATTTACTTTGGGATAGTGTACGTAAATGTATTGATATGATAATCAAATTACAATATAGGCACAATCTTCCTGGCTGGAGAAAAGTAAAGGATTGGCAACGTAATTTAAAAAATAAAATGAGAGCTTTAGGTAGGGCTAATTCTTCAGGAGGCAAAGGAAAACAAGAACGTGTAAAAATGAAAGCTCAAGAATATATTAAAAAAGCTAAAGCACTTTATCAGAAATTAGAAAATTCTAAGGACAAATACCCAAAAGATGACCTTATTAGTGTTGCTATAATTACTGAATTAGAACGTTTTATGCAATTACTTCGTAAGCATATTGATCTTCTTGAAAGAAGAGTTATTAAAGGGGAAAAGATTCCTCATGAAGAAAAATTGTTTTCTATTTTTGAGCAATATACAGAATGGATTACAAAAGGGAAATTGCGACCAAACGTTGAACTTGGTAAGAAAACAAATATTACCACTGACCAATATAATTTAATTCTTGATTATCAGGTTATGGATCATCAAGCAGATTCTGAAATTGTGCTGGAAGTAGCCGCAAGAATATTTACAAAATTTAAAGTAAAAAGTTGGTCATTCGATAAAGGATATTATCATAAAACAATAAAGTGTCATTGTCTCAAAAAGTTGAAAACCTTGTACTTCCAAAAAAGGGCAAGTGTAACAAAGAAGAGTATGAAGAAGAGCATAAATCAATATTCAAGAAGTTTAGACATAAACATAGTGCAATAGAATCTAATATTAACGAACTAGAACATAGAGGATTGAATAGATGTCCTGATAAAGGATATGAACATTTTAAAAGATACGTTGGTCTTGCGATTACAGCCTTTAATCTGAAAAAAATAGGAGAACGACTGCTTGTAGATCTACGTCAGGAAATGAATGCCTCTGTAAAACAAGCGGCTTAATAATAGGTTTATACACATTTGTTTACGCCATTGTAATGGAATTGTTATGCCCTAATTTAAAATATAGAATATCATAATATATTATACGTAAACAAACATAGCTATTCCAAAAAAAATTGTTCTCTTTTCATTTTTTTTTGGAGTGTCAAAATTTACGCAAAGTTATTTCGCTTCAAAAAACAGGGGTTTTCTTGCTGGAACTAAATAATAAAAAGGTATTACGCTTATGCAGAATAGCATATTATGATAGTGTGCTATAATAAACCCATCAGGCAATAAAAATAGTAACAATGAAAATAGACCACATTGCAATTTGGACTCATGATTTAGAGGGGGCAAAAGAGTTTTATATTAAGTATTTTGGCGCCAGGTGTAGTGAAAAATATATAAATGTTAAAAAGGAATTCTCCTCATACTTTCTCACCTTTGAAGATGGTGATGCCCGGATAGAACTAATGCACAATCCCAATATTATAGAACTTTTAGGGAATCATGCATCTTCGCTGGGATTAACGCACCTGGCTATTTCGGACGGGGATAGAGATAGGGTTAATAAGTTAACAGAACGGTTGAGAAGTGATGGATATAAAATTGTAAGCGAAGCAAGAATTACCGGAGATGGCTATTATGAAAGTGTTATTGAAGATAGTGAATGAATAGAATTGAGATTACAGAATAAAGAACAATAGATCTTTAGTCCCGATAACTTCTATCGGGAAGATAAGAGACAATAGACTAATTCACAAGACGCTTTGAATCTATTAATTAAACAAGTTACAATAATGATTTTTTAACTACTAATTTACTGTGTATTATAAATTTTAACGAATTAGTGAAAGTAATAACACTCAAATAATAAACTTTAACAGATACATAATATGAGCCTTAGCAATAGTAATCAATCCGGTTTTTCAGACTCAAAAAAACACTATAAGATATTAGATGGTTTACGTGGTGTTGCAGCTATTATAGTTGTAGCTTTTCATATACTGGAAACATTTACGGGGGGTGACCACTCCAAACAAATAATTAATCACGGCTATCTTGCTGTTGATTTCTTTTTTGTTCTATCAGGTTTTGTTATAGGTTATGCCTATGATGACCGATGGCAAAATATGACGCTGGGTGATTTTTTTAAGCGACGATTAATTCGTCTGCACCCAATGATTATTGTAGGGATGATTATTGGTGCAATAACTTTCTATTTTCAGGATAGCAGTTTCTTTCCTGTCATATCTGAAACACCGGTTTGGAAAATGTTATTGGTAATGGTAATAGGTTTTACCTTAATTCCTGTTGGCCACTCGATGGATATTAGGGGGTGGACAGAAATGCATCCTTTGAATGGGCCGGCATGGTCGCTGTTTTTTGAATACCTAGGTAATATACTTTACGCATTATTTATCAAAAAACTTTCAAATAAAATTTTAGCACTATTGGTATTTATTGCCGGAGCTGCATTAATTCATCTGGCTGTGACAAGTTCGCAAGGTGATGTAATTGGAGGATGGTCAATTGATGTCACTCAGCTTAGAATAGGATTTACAAGACTACTATATCCGTTTTTAGCAGGTTTATTATTATCCAGAATTGTAAAACCAGGCCAATACAAGAATGCATTCTTCTGGAGCAGTTTAATACTTGTTGTTGTTTTTTCCATACCAAGAGTAGGAAATCCAGATCAAGTTTGGCAAAATGGCCTTTACGATTCATTGTCAATAATATTTGTCTTTCCTTTGGTCGTATATATTGGAGCCAGTGGTGAAACAAAAGGAAAGATGGCATCTAAAATAAGTCGCTTTCTTGGTGACATATCCTATCCCTTATACATAATCCATTACCCTTTTATTTATATGTATATGGCCTGGATTGATAAAAATCAGAGTTTCATAAATTCATCACCGTTTGGAAAACCAACCATGGTATTAATATCAATAGGAGTACTTTTGTTGTGCGTGATATTGGCTTTTGCTTTATTTAAATTTTATGATGTGCCTGTAAGAAAATGGCTTACACAAAAATTTATGAAGAAATAGAATGGTTTTATGATAATGAAAACAGAGAAACAAAAAATGCTGGCATGTGAATGGTTTAATGCGTTCGATGAAGAGCTTGCAAATGAACGATTGTATGCAAAAAAGATATTACAAGAATTAAATGATTCATCTGTAAATGATGGTAATATTAGGCGGCAAAAAATTCAATCATTAATGCCAAATTGTGGCCCAAATATATGGATACAATCTCCATTTTACTGTGATTACGGCTATAATATAGAATTGGGAGACAACGTGTTTTTTAATTTCAACTGCACTGTTTTAGATATTGCAAAAGTTAAAATAGGAGACAGAGTCTTAATTGGTCCAAACACACAAATTTATACGGTTATGCACCCAATCAACCATATTGAAAGGTCATTTGGTTTAGAATGTGGTAAACCCATTGTTATCGGAGATGATGTATGGATAGGAGGGGGCGTTATTATTTTCCCGGGAGTTAAAATTGGAGACCGAACAGTCATTGGCGCAGGTAGTGTGGTTACCAAGGATATGCCTTCTGATGTTGTTGCAGCTGGTAATCCTTGTCGGGTAATACGGGAAAATAAACATTGAAATTTTTAAGAACAGTGATGCTGCATTCCTATACTTTAACCCGAATTATGTATTAGAACTTCGTAATGAACATTGAAAGTGCAATAAAACAAGGCTTTACTGAAACGAGGCATAGCATCGTTCTGGTGAATTGAAGTGAAGCAACGAAGTGTCTTGTTTTGAAGTAATTTCAATGTGTAATAGATTTTCTAATGCATATTGCGGGTTTAACACAAAATCTCCGGTGAATAGTAGAGTCACTTGGAGATTTTGTATTTAAATCTTCCCTGCAAAAAGCACATAATTATATTTTAGAGAAGGGATACAAGATCACTCAACTTCTTCTTTATCCTGCCAAATAAAGTTAGAAGTGCGTTTTGTAATCAACCAGCAACCGTTCTCCTTAATAAATTCATCGTTATAAAAAACACCCATTGTAGTCTTTATTTTTTTACCATCTTCCATACCTATTAATACAACCATGCAATAGGATGTTGCAGAAGCAGTATTCCCTTTCAGGTCTATGGTTTGTTGACCATTAATGTGGTAAACAGTTTCAAAAAGACTCAGGTACGAACTAAAGGCATCGCCAATTTGTTTCCGGCCTGCTAAAGTCATTCCTGATTGTCCATTCACACGTGATTCTACGGAAGCATTTTCTGTAAATAGCAAGGTTTGTTTTTGGGTTTCTTTTTGGTCAGCTAATACAGAAAAAGTATCAACTAAATTTTTTATGGACATTTTGTCTTCAATCACCTGAATTCTATCCGATAATTCTTTGGTATTTTGCATTGTTTGTGCCTTTAATGTTGTAAATAATGTCATAATCGATAATGCGATAACTATTTTCTTCATGGTATTGTATTTTAGATTATATTTCTGTTTTATTAAGTCTTTTGATTACTCTAGCTGGATTACCTCCAACAATTACATTTGGTTCCACATCTTTTGTGACCACCGACCCTCCGGCAACCACAGAATTCTCTCCAATTGTAATCCCAGGTAAAATAGTAGCACGAGCACCAATCCATACATTTTTTTTAATACGAATTGGTTTGCAGATAAGCGTATTGTGGTCATCGAAATCGTGATTTGCAGTTAAAAGTGTTACTTGTGGCCCAATCATCACGCAGTCATCAATTGTTATGCTCCCTGCGGTCATACAAGTGCAATTGTGATTAATAAAAACTTGTTTACCAATCTTAATGTTTTTACCCATGTCAATATAAAATGGAGGCATTATAGCTGTACCTTCTTCAAACGGTTTGCCTATTAGTTCAGCAAACAACGGAGGTAAATCTTCTAACTTATGAAACTCATTATTAATTCTATGGATAACCTTTCTTGATGATTCCATATCCAAAATTGCAGGTGCAAAATCAGGATTATACATACTTAATGGTTCACCATTCTTTAGTCGTTCATATAAATCTCTTCTTTCCATTTCTTAAATTATTGTTTTAATTACTTCGATGCAAAATTGGTAATCATTTGGTATCTATGGTTTATACAAAACACAGTATTACATACCATATTCACTGTTGCGCTATTAACTAATAATAAATTAGTCTCCAAACACTTATATTTGTAGTAAATAATAAAAGCGAATAGATAAGCATAGTAAAAAACTGATAATAAACAGTATTCAAATGTTACTGGATTACAGTATGCGATTTTATGACCGACAGTTTATTACCAGAGAAAACACAAACAAAGGGATAATTGAGCAGTTTGAACGATATTTAAACGATTATTTTCAGTCGGAAAAGCCACAAAACATAGGCTTGCCATCGGTTACTTTAATAGCCCGGGAACTACACCTTTCAACAAATTATTTTGGAGATTTGGTTAAAAAAGAAACTGGTCAGACAGCTTTGGATTATATTCATCTGAAATTAATTTCTTTAGCCAAGGAGAAGGTGTTAGATATATCAAAAACTGTTGGTGAGATTGCTTATGAGCTGGGGTTTAAGTATCCTCAGCACTTTACCAGATTATTTAAAAAGAATGTGGGTGTTTCGCCGAGTGAGTATAGGAATTTGAATTGATAAAAAAATCTCCCAGCTGTTTTTAATGATAGCCGGGAGATTATCTTTAACAGAATGAACTTATCCTATAAAAGCCCTTCTAAAAATTTCCAAAGCATCATCCTTATTAATTTCACATAAAGCACCAATGCTTCCCCATTCAGTAGCTCTTTCGGCTAAAAATTCTAGCTTATCTTCAGCCACACCAGCTTCTTTCAAGTTATTAGCCATCTTTAGTGTCAAAGTGAATTCTTTCACTTTTTCAATACCTAATTTTGCAGCTACAGCATCGTCAGCTTCCACAACACCAAATACGTTACGTGCAAAAGCAGCAAATAACCAGGTGTATTCCGGTACCTTTTCTAAAGTGTAAGCCAAATAAGATGGTGCAATTAATGCCAATGTAATTCCGTGTGTCATATCATAAAGGCTTGACAACTCATGTCCCATTCCATGCATTGGCCAGTTTGAGCCTTTTTTACCAGCTGCAAACTGGAAGCCTGCTAATGCCATTGAGCTTGCCCACATGATATTTGCACGTGCATCGTAATCTTCAGGGTTAGCCAATACTTTTGGGGCATTCTTCACGATAGAACGCATCAAACCTTCGTTCATCATATTCTGTACATCGGTACTTTCGCTTCCAGAAACAAAGTAACACTCCATTAGATGGTCAAAAGCATCGAAACAGCCAGCCATTGAATGTTTTTCAGGCACACTGAAAGTAAAAGTCGGGTCGAGAATTGAGAACTTTGGATATAGGAAAGGATGCATAATAGTATGTTTTTTATGGTTCACTTCACCAGTAATAACCCCACCCATATCTAATTCACTACCTGTTCCAGCCATTGTAAGAACTGAAGCCAATGGTGCAGCTTCTTTTATTTCACCTTTACCATCTGCCATTAAATCCATTACATCGCCATCGTAGCAAACTCCGGCAGCCATTGCTTTGGCAGCATCAATGGTTGAACCACCTCCAACAGCCAGGATAAAGTCACATGCATTCGCCCGGTATATCGAAATACCTTTACGAACATCTTCTACCGGAGGATTAGGTCTAATTCCGTCACAATCGAAGAATGGTATATCAGCCTTATTTAATTCTGATGTAACAGCATCGTAAATACCATTTGCCTTAATACTTCCACCACCATAAGCCAGAAGCACTTTACTACCTCCGAATTTCTTTATTGAGCTTGCTAAATTTTCTATTTGTCCTTTACCGAAATGAACGGTAGTAGGTACATAAAAACTAAAATTTTCCATTTATTTTATTTTAATATTTTCAAATCATTGTTTCTATCTCTTTTTCTTTAATAGTCCTATTTTCCATACCCGGCAAGCATTTCTACTATTTTCGGGTCGTAATGAGAGAAGAACGCTGATTCACTTTCATCCAGAGAACCGATAGTGTTCATATCTTCGCTGGTTAGTTTAAAGTTGAATACGTCAAAGTTTTCAATCATACGTTCTTTGTGCGTAGTCTTAGGAATGACAACCACATTGTTTTGAATAAGGAAACGAAGAATTACCTGAGCAACTGTTTTGCCATATTTATCTCCAATTGTTTTAATGACCGGATTCGTAAACATATCCTTACGCCCTTCGGCAAATGGTCCCCACGATTCATGCTGTACGCCGTATTTCTCCATTACTTTATGAGCTTCTTTCTGTTGTTGAAACGGATGTGTTTCAACTTGGTTTATAGCTGGAATTACATCATTAAACTCGCAGAAATCAACCAGTCTGTCGGGATAAAAATTACTTACGCCTATTGCTTTCACTGTACCCGCTTTATAAGCTTCTGTCATGGCACGATAGGTTCCGTAATAATCGCTAAAAGGCTGGTGAATCAACAACAGATCGATATAGTCTGTCTTGAGTTTTCTAAGTGATTCTTCGATAGAGGCTTTTGCTTTCGCATACCCGGCATTGGAAATCCAAACCTTGGTAGTTATAAAAAGCTCAGAACGTGGAACGCCAGACTTTTCAATGGCATTGCCTACACCTTCTTCGTTGTTATAAGCCTGAGCCGTATCTATAGACCGATAACCTACAGAAATTGCATCTAAAACACAATGTTCACATTCCTCTGGAGTAACTTGATAAACACCATATCCAAGGATAGGCATTTCTATTCCGTTATTTAATTTTATTGTTTTCATAACTTTGATATTTAAATTTGTTAAACTGATTTACCCATTTCAAAAGCTTCATTCATCGCATTGGTTGACTTTATATCGCCAACATTCCATGCTCCGGTTCCATAAACAATACCTTTCTCTGTTGGATTATTCAGACAAGCTGTAAAACCACGAAATTCTTCCATTGTGCGTTCCAAAGCACCAGCATTATGAACAGCCGCTGTAGCAATGAAATAGAAGTCTTTATTTTTAATTTCGGTATAGCGTGATACAGTACGATCTATTAATGTTTTCATCTGCCCGCACATGGTATAGAAGTAAACAGGAGTTGCCATCACAATTACGTCGGCATCGATCATCTTCTGTAATATTTCAGCCATATCATCTTTCTGAGGACAAGGTTTTCCTTCGCTGTAACAAGTAGCACAGGCAAAACAGTAGTTTACTTTCTTTCCCTTTAGAAAGATCTTTTCGGCATCTTTACCGGCTTCCTTAGCTCCAAGGATAAATTGATCACATAATGTATCGGAGTTTCCACCTTTACGTGGACTTGATGATAATACCAGTACTTTTTTATTCATTCCGTTAAGCTTATCTTGAGGTTATTTCATTAATCGCATTCAAGGCATTTAACGTCCGTGGGTAACCGATGTAGGGTAACAACTGAGTTGTAATGCCAATGAGCGTTTCACGGTCGTTACCTACATTCAAATTTCCCTGAATATGGCCACGAACCTGAGAATCAGTGCCACCCATACTGATAAGCATTGAGTAGGTAAGTAATTCACGGGTTTTCATATCCAAACCAGTTCTTGTGTAATAGTCGCCAAAGCAGTTTGCAGCTAAATTATATTGGATGTGCTGCTGGTCTGCGGGAGCATTTTTTCGCATTTCGGCTATACGTTCACCAAAGGTTGTTTTCATCAATTCAAGACCTTTAGCTTCTTTATTACTTCTTTCTGTTGTAGCCTGTTTTTCTAAAGGAAGTTCAATGCCCCATTCGTCCATTATTATGTTTGTGGCATATATAAAGTCAATGACTTTTGCTACACCTACATAAGCCACCGATTGGTAAAGCACTTCTTTAATTTCGACCGGACTAACACCAACATTCAAAGCTGCATTAACAAACATTTTATATTCGGTTAAAGCTCCTTGTGCAATACACGAACCCATAATCATCATTGTTCTTGTTTTCACATCAATATTGCTTTGTGCAATAACTTCATCGAATGCCCAATTGTCAAAAATCTCAATCAGTTCAGGGTCTGTATTTGCTGCTTTCGATTCGTAGTCTGGCCATAATTCTTCATGATTTCTTATGGCTGTTTCACTTAGGTTTACCTCATTAATTTTGTTCATTGCAGTTGCCTTATTGTATTGTTCATCATCAACCTCTTCCAGCCATGTATTTTCGTTGGTTTGTGAATTTGTTTCAATGGCGAGATGCGAAAACCAACTATCAGGTGCAGCTCCGTGCCAATGTTCAACATTTGCAGGTATTTCTACAATATCACCCGGCAAAAGCAATCGAGCCGTTTCACCCCTGGCTTGATAATATCCCTTTCCTCCAACAGCAATGAGTATTTGTCCCCCGGTATGGCTGTGCCAATTATTTCTACAACCCGGTTCAAATGTCACGTTGAAAATCGGGCAGTTTAATTCATTATTCAGCGTTAATGGAGCCAGATAGGTTTTTCCTGTAAAGTATGGAGCAAACTTGTCCGGTAATTTGTTTCCAACAGGGAATACGCTGATTTTAGGAGTTTCTTTTTCCATTTCCTGTGCTTTAATTTGGATATTGGAGCTAAACAACAGGATTGACGTAACCCATACTATTGTTTTTAAGTGCTTCATATCTTTAAGTTTTTATTAATACTGAGTTTACTTTAAGCTTTGCATGTTAATCACATATCGAAACTTTACTTTCCCGTCAAACACTTTGCGATAGGCTTCTGTGATTGTCGCTCCTTCGGGTTGAATAACTTCAACTTCGGGATAGATATTATGCTTTACTGAATAGTCTAACATTTCCTGAGTTTCCTTTATTCCTCCAATCTGTGAACCATAAACTTTTCGGTTTCCCTGCCAGATAAATTTATCAATACCAATGGTTACAATGCCATCCAATGCAGGTAATCCAACAATACACATTTCTCCATCAAGCTTTAACATTTTCATATACATAAATGGGTCGTATGTATTAACAGGAATTGTGCTGATGATAAAGTCAAGCGAATTATCCAATCCTTTTAAATCTTCGGGATTATTGACATTCACGTATTTTACTGCACCCATTCTTTTAGCATCAGCTCGTTTATCTTCAGTAATATCAAATACGGTTACTTCTGCACCCAACGAAACAGCATATTGAACAGCCATGTGACCCAATCCGCCATATCCGGCAACACCAACTTTAGTCCCTTTTTTAACACCTGAATACATAATGGGAGAATACACTGTGATTCCGGCACAGAAAAGAGGGGCAACCTTTTCCATCTCAGCATTTTTAGGAATGCTAATGGCAAAATCCTCTGTCACAACATATTTGTTAGAATAACCTCCCTGGGTTAGCTCATTGTTATTGAACTGGTCGTGGTCGTGATATGTCATTACAACTCCTTTGCAGTATTGTTCCTTATCGCCATCACAAAACTCACAATGACCACAGGAGTTAATCATACAGCCGATTCCGGCATAACCACCCACCTTGAATTTGGTTACTTTATCGCCAACCTTAACTACACGACCTGCAATTTCGTGTCCCGGAACCAATGGAAATTCTTCTTTTCCCCAATCTTCTTTAACGTGATGCAAGTCGCTGTGACAAATTCCGGCATACATGATTTCAATTTCAATGTCGTGCTCACCTACGGCATGTCGTGTAAATTCATATTCTTTAAAGTCTCCGTTCTTTTCGTAAACTGCAAATCCTTTTGTTGGGATTCCATCTTCCTGAGCCTGAATATTTAATACTCCAAGAGTACACAGGGTTATTAATAATACTAAATACTTCATAATACTTTTTATAATTATTGAATTTCATTTATCCATTTTTCTACTTCATCCTTTGCCATATTTACCTGGCTACCATAACGTGCGTATCCTTTAACAATATTCGCATCGGGACAAAGTTTTCTTATATCGGCTACACTTCTGCCCAAACGACTTCCTTCGTGCGTAATAAAAGGGGCAATAGTTTTTCCCTTAAAATTGTAGGAAGAAAGAAATGTAGCAATAGGTGGGGCGATGGTACTCCACCAGTTAGGCGACCCCACATAAATAGTATCGTACTGGTCGATATTATCGATTTTGGTCTTTAATTTTGGTTTGAAATTGGCATTGATTTCCTTTTTCGCCTGGTCGACCACAGCCTGGTATTCGGTAGGATAAGGTTCAACAGGTTCAATCCTTACAATATCAGCACCAGTTATTTCGCTGATATATTCTGCTATTACTTTGGTGTTATTGCTATGAGAGAAATAAACCACCAAACTTTTATTTTGTGCTTGCATATTTATTCCGAATAGGATACTTATTACACTGACAACAATGAGTTTTATATTTTTCATGAGTTTAAAATTTTATAATTATTAGTTAATGAGTTAATTAAAAATTTACAAACTCATGTAACCGCTTCGCTCTCGCATAATCTTGTTTTATACATCGCCATTGGTGATCTTTTGTATAAAAAAGATTATGCTCGTTTCATTCTTTTTTATTTTAGTCTTTATCCACCATTTTCTCGCTGCTTTCCGGATAGCGATGTCCCTGAAAAGTCATTTTAGAGAGTGCTTCTTCAATTGCATGGCGTTCTGTACACATTAATTCCACTGATGCCCCACCAATATTTTCTTCTAGGCGATGAATTTTTGTTGTTCCGGGAATGGGTACAATCCAGGGCTTTTGTTCCAGTATCCATGCCAATGCAATTTGAGCTGGAGTAGCATTTTTACTTTCTGCGATATTTGTAAGTAAATCAACTAAAGCGAGGTTAGCTTTTCTATTCTCTGCTAAAAAGCGTGGTATTCCATTTCTGAAATCATCGACATCAAAGCTTGTTTTTGAATCAATCTTTCCGGTAAGAAAACCTTTGCCCAAAGGACTGAATGGCACAAAACCAATTCCCAATTCTTCCAAAGTTTCAAAGGTTTTGGTTTCGGGTTCTCGCCACCACATGGAATATTCACTTTGTAATGCAGAAACGGGTTGAATAGCATGAGCTTTGCGGATGTTATTTGCCCCGGCCTCAGACATTCCGAAATACTTTACTTTACCTTCCTGAATTAAATCTTTAACCGTTCCGGCAACATCTTCAATAGGTACATGTGGGTCAATCCTATGTTGATAAAGCAAATCAATTGCTTCAACTTTCAAGCGTTTAAGCGAACCTTCAACCCTTTGACGGATATATTCTGGTTTACTATTTAATCCGGCAGTTTTACCATCAACATAGTTAAATCCAAATTTGGTTGCTATTACAACCTCATTACGAAATGGAGCTAACGCTTCACCTACAATTTCTTCGTTCACAAATGGCCCATAAATTTCGGCAGTATCAAAGAATGTCACTCCCAATTCATAAGCTCTTCTTATTAATTTAATTGCCTCTTGTTTATCTGTTGCAGCACCATAGCCAAAACTTAATCCCATACATCCTAATCCAATAGAAGAAACTTCTAAGCCCTGGTTTCCTAATTTTCGTGTTTTCATATTTATAATGTTTTATGTTTTTGAAAATTTCACATTACAAATATCTGATGAAAAACAGGATGTGTTGTTATACGTATTACAGGTGTATATACCATTATTACAGGCATAGGTAAAGTCGCTGGTTATTAACAACTTGAAACATCTCAAGCAGGATCACTTATATGGATTACTGATATAATTACCATTATTACTTATTTTAATTTATTTAGCCTTTACTGTCTTATCTTTGTATAAGAATTAAAAATTGCGGCCATGAAAAAAATATACAGAATAGAAGCAGTGAATGATTATTGCAAACTAAATGGAATTGAAACATTTCATCCCTTAGTTAGTGTAATGGATTTTTCCAAAACAGAAGCAAAATATTCTGACCATACGCATTTTTATTATGGCGTTTACGCCATATTCTTGAAAGAATACGACTGTGGAGAATTACGTTATGGCAGAAATAAATACGATTACCAGGAAGGCAGTCTTGTCTTTGTATCTCCTGGACAAATGCTGGAATTAATCAGAAATACCAATGCTCCAACAAGAAAAGGTTGGGCTTTGATGTTTCATCCCGATTTGATATCAGGGACAAATCTGGGGAAACAAATCAATGATTATACGTTTTTTTCATACGATATAAACGAAGCATTACATATCTCTGAACGAGAAAGAAAGATGATAATGGAACTTTTTGAGAAAATACAATATGAAGTCAGCCAGCCAATTGATAAGCATAGCCGAAAAATTATTGTCAACAACATTCAGTCATTCCTTGATTATTGCATGAGATTTTATGACCGTCAGTTTATTACCAGAGAACACCTAAATAAAGGAGCTCTTGAGAAATTTGAAACGGAACTCAATGCCTATTTTAAAACGGAAAAACCACAGGAAATTGGATTGCCTTCAGTTTCCTATTTTGCAGATGCCTTACATTTATCAGCAAATTATTTCGGTGATTTAATTAAGAAAGAAACTGGTAAATCAGCCCAGGAATATATTCATCTTAAAGTAATGAATATTGCGAAGGACAAAATCCATGACGTATCAAAATCTGTTAGTGAAATAGCATACGAATTAGGCTTTAAATATCCTCAGCATTTTACAAGGATGTTTAAAAAGAGTGTTGGTATGTCGCCAAGTGAGTATCGGGGGTTGAATTAAAATCAATATCCTAAATCCTGATCGATAAGAATAATCTTGATCCTGTGTTTTGGAAATGATTTTACAGTTATAACCCAACTATTACAAATTCTTTGATTGCTTTTACAATCATGGCAAACACCGGTAGTTTGACAAGGTAGTTTAAAATTTGTATGACGTTTAGCATTTAACGGAGCTGAAATTGTTTTAATACGATGAAAAGCTTCTTCTTTATCTTTCACTATTTTATTGGTTCCTATAAATAAAACAACATATTCCGGACCAAATGTCAATGGTGCTACTCTATTACCGACCATATCCAGATTAACCAGACAACCTGTTTCTGTGATAGCATTTGTGCCAGTGAGAAACAAATCTACTGTTAGCGCTTGCTTTCGTTTTATCATTCTTGTTTTCCAATCATCTTCAGGAGAAAACGTGTCAATAAATTCAATGTCGGGAATATTCCTCAGTATATCGAGTGCACCGGATTCCCTCATAGTTATGGAATCGGCATAAGAGGCACTTTTGAATTTAATATTCGGCAAAATGTCATTTTCAAAAATAGCCTTTGCTTTGGCAGCATCCTCTGCAAAATAAACTTCGAAATTATTAGCTTTTAGTTGTTTCAGCGTATTCTGTATAATTAATTCTTTATCTCTTAATTCTTCCATAATGCTTTTCAATTTTGAAGTGATAAAGTTAGCACTTCCCACAATTACTGCAACCATTACAAATAAGTTTACTTCCGCAAGTATGACAATTTGCTTTGTATTTGGGTTGGAACATGTAGCGAGGTTCAATAGGAAAACCCATTGTATCTTTTAGAATAAAGTTAATGGATTTTCCTTGGTAATTCATGCCCGATTTAGAAGCCATCTGACTTTGAACGGATTTCTTTGGTAAGGAGTAAGCTTTACCGTCTTTTATAAAATTCGTTCCGGTCTCGATAAAACAGAATGAAATATTGTATTTAATACATTGCTGTTGCAAAGATTTTATCCAATCAAAATTACAAGGTCTTGCTCCATCATAATTTTCACCTCCGGCAATCACTTGTTGAATTTGTCCGGTTTTCAGATAATCTTCAATCTGAATGTCGCCAATTAAAGGCGCAGTCATAATTCCCTTATGTTTGAAGGGTAAGTTTAAGAGAATAGGGATTCTTTCATCGGCACGTTTTTGGTTTTCGCAGGTCACATTAAAGAAAATATTTTCCCAACCATCGCCCCAATTGTTTGGCAAACACATTTCAACCCGTTCCGGACGTTTGGTTAAAAGAAAAAATTTGACATCACTCCGAATCCTCATCATTTGCCAAGCTTCATCACGCCAGAAATCTGCTTCTTCCAAAAAGAAATCGGAAGTCATACAAACTCTTATTAATTCACCACTTTTAATCTTGTATTGGCCTTTTCTGTTTTTCTGTAACGGATAATTAAAGCCTGATTTAGTTTTATAGATAATGGAACCTTCTTTATCACGTTGCCTGTCCAGGAAAAACATGTAACAATGCTTACAGCCTTCGCTTATTTTAGTACAACCGTGCCAGGGATTCCAAATATCATGCATATCAAGCCAATTCTTTTCTACAAATAACAGACATAATTAAACGGAGTTAAAAATATTAATTGTCATCCAATATTAAAAAGTTGCATTTCATTATATTATCGAAGGTTATTCATAACTGAATAACCTTCGAATTTAATATTACTTGTCATAAACTCCATTTACTTCTTTACCAATAACCATGATTTTATTGAAATCCGGAAGATGAGCAATCTCAGGAAGGTTTGTAGTACCAAAATCAATATAAACCAGTTTTTCATCCGATTCATTTCTAACCACATGAGCTCCATTTTCCCCTGTTGGAAAACCAATAACATCACCTGCTTTAACTTTTATATCGCCATCCTTAGTACGAACTACACCTGTGCCGCTGATGAAATAAAAAACTTCTTCATTTGCTTCGTGATAATGATAACCATACGCATAATTACCGGGTTCTATTTCCACAAAATTTGCTCTACATTTTCCTGGTTCAGTGATAATTTTCTTTTCTGTAAATTCATTGCCATCACTAACGATTTTTTCACCTTTTAAGGTTTCAACATTTTTTACGATTAAATCTTTCATAATAAATCTGTTTTTATTGTTTTATGGGTACAAATTTGAGGTTTATAGAAGTACTGTGCAAATGAGTGCGCAACCTACCTATGAGGTTATAATTATTGAATTACAGATATTTACATGGTAAATATTTTTAGAAAAAAGTCAATCTCTACATGAAGTGTTATATCCTTTGAATAATATTACTCTCTAAAAGAGATTATTTTATAATTTTGTAATCAAAAAAACAGGAAATTATGCAACGATTAGATCCCTTATATCCAACCTGCCCAATACGAAACATTATAGACCGTATGAGTGACAAATGGTCTTTATTAATTTTGAGCACTTTAAATCAAAACGGAATTATGCGTTACAAGGATTTAAAAGCAGCTATTCCTGATATATCCCAAAAAATGTTGTCAAGTACTTTAAAAAGACTTGAAACAGATAAACTTATTAATCGTAAAATGTATGCTGAGATACCACCTCGTGTTGAATATTCTTTAACCAATACTGGTCAGAAATTAATGCCTGCCGTTGGTATGATGGTGGATTGGGCTTTGGAATATTTTGATGAGATAACGAAGTGATTTATTATAACAACTAAATTTATCAAAAACATAAAATACGATGAAACTTATTAATCTTACAATTTTATTATTGATACCTATACTTGCGCTTTCTCAAAGCAATCTAAAATTAAACTATAATAAACCAGCTGAGTATTTTGAAGAATCGTTGGTAATTGGTAACGGTAAAGTTGGAGCTTCAATTTTTGGAGGAATTGCTTCGGACAAAATATATTTAAATGATGCAACATTGTGGTCGGGAGAGCCTTGTAATCCGAATAATAACATGAATGCATACAAATTTATTGATCCAATTAGAGAAGCACTAAATCAAGAAAATTATCGCCTTGCAGATTCCCTAATTCATTATGTACAAGGTGAGTTTTCTCAATCATACGCACCTCTGGGAACAATGTATATAGATTTTAACGATAGCAACAATGTTACGAATTACAAAAGAGAATTAAATATTAGTAATGCAACCTCTAAGGTAAGCTACGATCAAAGTGGTACTCATTTTATACGCGAATATTTTATTTCTCATCCTGACAGCATTTTTTTAATTACGTTGTCGGCCAGCAAAAAAAGTGCAATTAATTGCACTCTTCGTTTTTCAAGTCTACTTAAATTTTCATCAACATCCAGTAACAGCACCTTAAAGATTAATGGTTATGCGCCATATCACGCAGAACCAAGTTATAGAAATGTATCCAATCCAATTCGTTTTGATAAAAACAGGGGTACTCGTTTTTCAACTTATATAAAAAGTAAAATTACGGATGGAGAAATTACATATACTGATAGTACAATTTCTATATCCAACTGTAGTAAAGCTATTATTTACGTATCTATAGCTACAAGTTTTAATGGTTTTGATAAAGACCCTGCAAAAGAAGGCATAGATAATCAACAAATAGCTTTGAACCAATTAAATGCAGCTGTAAAAAAAGACATTAAAACAATACGTAAAAATCATATTACTGATTATCAACATCTATTTAATAGAGTTATATTTGGTTTAAATAACAATGATGCACCCGATTTATCTACTGATACAAGATTATTGAATTACAGCAAAGGAGCATTAGACCCTAATCTTGAAATTTTGTATTTCCAGTATGGACGTTATTTGCTTATTTCTTCATCAAGAACAGCAGGTGTACCAGCCAATCTCCAAGGATTATGGAATCCTTATATTCGTCCACCTTGGAGCTGCAACTACACGTTGAATATTAATGCAGAGGAAAATTACTGGATGGCAGAAACAGGAAATCTTTCAGAATTACATGAACCTCTTCTTCAGTTTATAAATAATTTGGCGACTACAGGTAACATAACAGCTAAAATATATTATGGCGTAAACGGTTGGACGGCGAGTCAAAATTCTGATATATGGGCATTAACTAATCCTGTAGGCGATTTTGGGCAAGGTGATCCTAACTGGGCCAACTGGAATATGGGTGGTACTTGGATGGCAACGCATCTTTGGGAGCATTTTACTTTTACACAAGATACTGTATGGTTAAGAAAATATGCTTACGACCTACTAAAGGGCGCTGCTCAATTTTGTGTTGAATGGATGGTAAAGAATAAAGATGGTTATTGGATGACTGCACCCTGTACTTCTCCGGAAAACAAATATATTACCAACGATGGATATAAAGGCTCAACTTTATATGGTGGATTTGCAGACATCGGTATGATTAAAGAGTTATTACTAGATTTCAGAAAAGCCTCTGAAGTATTAAATATCCAAAATGATTTTGTGCAAACTACTGAAACCGTTTTAGATAACATATTACCTTATCGTATTGGGAAGAAAGGAAATTTACAAGAATGGTACTACGATTGGGAAGATGAAGATGCACATCACAGACATCAGTCTCATTTATTTGGTCTATATCCAGGTCATCATATATCTACTATACAAACATATGATTTAGCTAATGCTTGTAAGAAAACATTGGAAATTAAAGGTGACGAAACAACAGGATGGTCAAAAGGTTGGAGAATAAATCTATGGGCTAGACTAGGTGATGGAAACCACGCATATAAAATGTTCAGAGAATTACTTAAATATACTAAACCCGATAAATTGCAGACTGAACCAGGCGACCACCATGGCGGTACATATCCCAATCTTTTTGATGCACATCCACCTTTTCAAATTGATGGAAATTTTGGAGGCTCGGCAGGTGTAATTGAAATGCTAATGCAATCAACTGAAAATTGCATATACCTACTACCAGCTTTACCCGATGCATGGCCATCTGGTTACATTAATGGGATTTGTGCTAGAGGTGGATTTGAAGTTTCGCTAAAATGGGATAATAGTCATTTAGTATCCTCAGAATTTACAGCAAAAGAAAGTAACACAACAACTATAGTCTATAACAACATATCAAAAAAGATAAGTCTGGAAAAAGGAGAAAAAATTAAAATTGATTGGTAAAAACAAAATTGGTCATATATTATCTTAATTCATTAATTTTCAACAAAACTCTTTACAATTAATTCAAAAACATTCACTAAACCATATTAGATAATAATTAAAATGCACAAGAAACTATTAACCTGCTACTTGCTTCTATTTACAGCATTCACATTTGCACAAGAAAAATCACTAAATAGTCCTGACGGCAAACTAGCCTTAACTGTTAAACTCACAGATGGAAAAATTTCTTACACTGTACTGTATAATAACAATATGATGCTTGAAGATTCACCTCTTGGGTTAATCACTAATGTAGGAGATTTTAGCAAAGATTTGTCAATTCAATCAACAGAAAATAATACAATAGATAAAAAGTACAAACAAGATAGAATTAAACAATCATCAATACAGTACAATGCCAATGAGTTGACGATTACACTATCAAATAAAGAAAAACAGCATATAGATGTTGTCTTCAGGGTTAGCAACAATGATATTGGTTTTAGATATAATCTACCTCAATTTGGAGAAACTGCTTCATGCATTATAGAGAAAGAAATTACCGGATTCAATTTTCCTAATGAAACAACCACATTTTTATCTCCACAAGCTACTCCAGGAATAGGATGGAAACGTACTAAACCAAGTTATGAAGAGGAATATGTACCTAACGAACCAATTTCCACACCATCAAAATACGGTCAAGGATATACCTTTCCTTCGCTTTTTTATGTTGGAGATAAGGGTTGGGTACTGGTTTCCGAAACAGGTGTAAGTAGTAAATATTGTGCCTCTCACTTAGGTGATGGTACAAAAGAAGGGATTTATTCTATTGCTTTTCCTCAAGAAGGTGAAAATAATGGATTTGGAAGTACTTCCCCTGTAATATCACTACCTGGTTCAACGCCTTGGCGTACGATTACTATTGCTAATAATCTTAAGCCAATTGTAGAAACTACTATTCCTTTTGATTTGGTAGAACCTTTATATGAACCATCTCAAGAATATAAGTACGGTCGTTCAACCTGGAGCTGGATTATGTGGCAGGACAATAGCATGAATTACGATGACCAGGTTACTTATATTGATTTGGCAGCAAAAATGGGATACGAGTATATCTTAATGGATGCACTTTGGGATACTCAAGTTGGTTATGATAAAATGCCGGAATTAATTAAATATGCTCAATCAAAAGGGGTTGATGTATTTTTGTGGTACAATTCAAACGGCTATTGGAATAATGCGCCACAAGGGCCAAAACATAAAATGGATAATTCGATAACCCGTAAAAAAGAAATGAAGTGGTTACAAAGTTTGGGCGTGAAAGGATTAAAAGTTGACTTCTTTGGAGGAGATAAACAAGAAACAATGAAGCTGTATGAAGATATTCTATCGGATGCTAACGAGTATGGGTTAATGATAATTTTTCATGGTTGTACATTACCTCGTGGTTGGGAACGCATGTATCCAAACTACATCGGTAGTGAAGCTGTTTTAGCTTCTGAGAATTTAATTTTCAATCAACATTTTGATGATATGGAAGCCTATAATGCCAGTTTACACCCTTTTATTAGAAATGCAGTAGGCAGTATGGAATTTGGCCCAGTTTTATTAAATAAACGTCATAACAGAACAAATAACGGAGGGACAACAAGAAAAACATCTGACATCTTTCAGCTAGCTACGGCAGTTCTGTATCAAACCCCAGTACAAATGTTTGGCCTTGCACCCAACAACTTAACAGATGTTCCTGCATTTGAGATTGACTTTATGAAGGAAGTTCCAACTACATGGGATGAAACTGTTTTCATTGATGGTTATCCCGGTAAATACTGTGTTTTAGCCAGAAGACATAAAGACCAATGGTATATAGTTGGTGTAAATGCACAAAAAGAAGCGATTAAGTTAAATGTTAATCTTCCGATGATGGCTGGAAAAGATGTGAAACTATACGCTGACAATAAGAAATCGGAACCACAATTTTTTGAAACAAAAATTAAAAACAGTGGTTCGATGAATTTGACAATTCAACCTAATGGTGGAGTAATTGTGACAGAATGAACGAACTTATTTGTAAATAATACTAATAAGATACAGTTTGAGATATTCCGCTTTAGGAGTATCTCATTCTGAAAGTTCACGATACTAAAATAACAAGGATTCATAGTTTCTTTCTTCCTGATGATATATTGAGTGAAATGTATATAAAATTAGATGTTAGGTAAATATATTTACTTGACATCAATAGTGAAGTAAATATACAAAATAATGAATATCAATCAAGTAGAACTGTTGATTTACATTATTTACATAGTTTACATGAAATTTTAAGTGTTAGCTTTCTTTCTCTTGTAACTAGAATTTCTATCTTTATTGAGCTAATAACCAAAAAAGGTATAATATTATGAATTGTGCCTAAAAAATTACATATAACACTTAAAACAAGCCTCTTCCAGAGGCTTTTCGTGTTTATAGACCCTTCGTTTTCTTTGATTTATTATCTCTTATTTTGGTTTATTAGCAATGAAACTACAGTATTCCTATTGAATTATAAAAAGTCACCTCTTTTTTTTCAAAATTCATCAATTCCTGATAAAATCTTAATGTGATGATAGTCCCAAGAACATATTTAAAACAAGAATTAGTAAAGAAGCTTTATCCAAACAGCATTTCAATTAAGTCAGCAATGCAACAACTTCGGAATGAAATTGATATATGTCCTGCCTTAAAACAAGAAATTTCAGAAGCCGGGAGCACAAAATGCCATTATTACAACAAACAGCAGCTTCTATTAATTCTGGAACATTTTAGTATAACCATTGAAGAATTGGAGCAACTATGAATTATTTTCAAGGAATAGCCGATGTACCTCAAGCCAAATTGCGTTACAGGGAACTGGCAAAGCAACTGCATCCGGATGCAGGAGGAACAGCCAGTGAATTTCAAAAGATGCAGGAAGAATATAATGCCACACTCATGCATTTACAAAAGCAGAAAAACACTACAAATAGTCAACCTCAAACATCGTTAGAAAATGAGTTACTAAGAGATTTGGGTAAATTGGCAAAATTTCTAATAAAAAAGCAAGTGCCACAATCATACTTGAAGCAAAAAATCAGAATGACCGATTCATCCTTGAAAAAAGGTATTCTGGAGGGAGTTGTAAATTTGTTGAATGGTCTTTAATATTTTTATCAATACTTCATTGGTTACATATTCATGTAACCGAAAAAATATCTTACTTTAATCAATATAAATTACCCTTCTATCTAAAATATATTTATGAATATGGTGTAACATATATGTAACCATGTCGTACTTAATTACATTAAAAAAAATTCATATATCACTATTGTCTAGCTTATTACAAATGATTAATCGATAATCACAAGCGGCACCCCAACTGCTCCAATAGTTGCATTTTCCTCTATGCCTGAAAGCTTATCTTCATCGGCTTGCGGATAACTGCGTTTTGCGTTATTGGCTTCAATATCGGCTGCTTGTTGTGGGGAAATGGTTACAGGTTTGTTCTGCACATTAGTGTCCCCAATCAGCTCCAACGGTAGCGTTTTCTTCAATCCCTGCCAACTTGTTTTCATCGGCTTCTGAATAGGAACGCTTTTGTGTGTTTGCCTCGATAGCTGCCGATTGTTCTGCCGAAATGGTTGTCGGCTTATTGGCAATATTGGTATTCCAATCTGCTCCGGCAGTTGCACCTTCTTCTATTCCTGCAAGCTTTTCTGCATCAGCTTGTGGGTAGCTGCTCTTTTTATTGTTGTTTTCAATTGCCGTTGCCTGTTCTGCACTAATGGTCGTTGGTTTATTTTGCAGTTCCTCAAAATTGGAAGTCAGGTTCATATCGTTTTCCAATTGTGAAAGCTTTGTTGGAATGGCAATATTGATATTTCCATCAGGGTCGGTTACGAAACCACCGTGTACCTCGATACCACCATTGGGCATGTACACAGGACTTTTCTCTGATATGAGTAAGTCTTCAACATTCCCGGCGATAATCAGACCACCGCTAATTTGCTGAACAATGGTTTTGGGTCTGTATTCCGGAGCGGATTTTGAACGTGCAATATTGATGAATGAACCAACCGAAGCCCTGTCAAGAATAGTGTCCTGAATATCCCTGTTCATCTTGAAGTAGGTATCAGAAAACACAATTTTGTTGTAGCCCCTGTCAAATACACACGACTGATTGACCCTTGCCTCGAAACAGCAATCATCAATGTTTGTGGTACTGTTCAGAAAGGCTATTGCACCGCTTCCATCATCAGTATATTCAAAGCGTATGTCTGCAAAATTGATAGCACTATTGTAAATCTCAATAGCCTTATCACTTTGGAAAACTACAGGCTTAACGTATGTTCCAACCACACCATCCACCTTATTGCTCAATGAGCAAATGTTGATTTGGTAGGAGAAATCACGAAGGACCAGGAACGTTCCCAAATCGTTGATGTAAGTACCATCCTCGAACATGATACTGATACTTGCACTTTTGTTGGTATGGTATTTCAATGCTTTGGGGAGGGAATCAAACAGCCTTTGCAACTTTGAAAAAGGAGTTCCCGAAGGAATAATAATCGCTTTGCGTTCAACATCGTACTCAAAACCTGTTATTTGCTGGTCTTTACTCATATCAAACACGCCCTGAAACACCTTGTATTGCTCGTGTTCCATACCCAAATAAGCGTACTGGCCATCCGAAGCCCATTCGCCCTTTTTCAATAACGGTGGGGTTGTTCCCCTAAACATTTTTATTGTTCCCATATCTAAAGTCTTTTAATTGCTAAATCATTGCATAGGCTTGCTCAAACAATTGGTTGGAGACGTAATTACCGCCTGTCTCAACTTTTGTCATTGAAAGCACCAATAAGCGAAGTGTATTTTTTGTAGCCAGGAGCTTTGCGCTCTTGCTGACCTTTAAATCCTTGCAAACCGTTTGGATGTAATGGTCTGTATTGTTTTCAAATCGGGGTGCATATTCTTCGACCAATAACGGTACTGTGTTTTTGCCCTTTTCAATGTCATGCTTGAGGTCTTTTATCATGGCACGAACACCATAAACCGGAGCAATAAACATCTCAAAACGCCTGTCTTTGTTTTGTTCTTTGGATAGTTTACCGTTCCATTTGATGTTGGTAAAAATCAGGTTTCCCGGATTGTTGTTTCGGATGCCCCTGGGTGCATTGGACAGATAAGTATTGCCACCGTTCCAATTCTGAAAGTTTGAGGGTAGTTCGTTATTGTTGGTAGTCAAAACGTTTGAACCACGAGGAGGCAATAGTCCACACTTGCGTTTGTTTCGTCTGCGAACGAGTACAATTGTGGTAACTATTGCCCCTGTGGTTAACACCCCTCCCGAAATAAATAATATCTTTTTCTTCTTGTCCATAGCTATATTGTTAGAGTTTAGAGAGGGATTCCCCAACTGTCGAACTTGGGTTTGATTTTTGAAATTTCACTTTCGCTTAGTTCAGCTCTTAGCCATCCAATAAGGTTATAGTCCTGACCAAGGAATGCTGCACGACCGCCCCATAAGTATTGCTTCATTCCAAATGCTTTAATCACCAGTAGCATATCGTCCTTACTGTTGATTTTGTCCATTGTGCTGAAGATGGTTTTCTCGTCTGTTCCAAAATCCAACATTGCACCGTACAAGGTATTTGCGAACAAAGCTGCATCAGAAGTGGAGATAGTAAGATTAGCCTTTTCAATGACTGTATCTTTTATGGATGGAGCTATCCGGGATGATGTTCCATCAGTATTCTTTTTCCCTTTGATAATTTTTCGGATAGCGAAGAATCCAATTCCGGCTACTACAACCGGGACACCAAATTTGATTCCTGTTGTAATCAATGCTGCTTTATTTGCTTTATCTAATTGCACGGTATAATTGTTTTTAGATGTATCGTAATGCGGTCTTTACAATCTTCGGGTTCTTGGCAACCTTGGTCAGAAGCTTAATCATATCCTGTTGCTCAACCTTGTTGACTGCATTTTGCAAAAGGTTTCCTACTTGCTGAACTACCTCTGTACTGTCAGCTTCAATGGTGATTCCTACTTTAAACTTTCTCATAATCGTATGTTTTATTCGTTATCAAACTCTGCGTTCCCCGGTTCCTGTTCTGAAATGCCATTCACGGCTTGATTCAGGAAAAGGAGGGTTTTATTAATCAGCTCGGCTTTGTCAAGGCATAAGCCAACGATGTTTGCAATCTTGGCTACATCTTGCAGTTCCCATGTTATTAGGGCATCGGATAGCTTTTTGATAATCTCAGCTTTCTTGCGGTCTTCGGGTGTATTAGCCGTGCCTATGTCAGTAATCTCAACATTGGTTTTAGGGAGCTGTGCCGCTTCTTCCTCGGTATCATCAAGCATTCCTAAAGCTCCTTTGAGTTCTTCGGCTGATAACCCTAATAATTCTGCTGTTTTTGGACTGTTGGTAAGCAAGCGTGAACCGATTCCAACCAATGCACCTGTGGCAACTCGTTTCATCACTTCATTGGGAGCATATCCGGCAAGACGGCTTTCAAGGTCTGTCTTATCGGTTTTTAGTTCCCTGTTCTCGCTTTGGTAGCGGTCTTTTTCGGCACGTAGTTCTGCGTTTTCGTTGCGCAAACGTTCGTACTTTTCTTCCAAAGTGTTGTAGCGTGTCTCGAACTTAAAATCATCCAACTGCTTTTGATAGCTGATTCTCTCAACTTCTTTGTTATTGCCCGAAAGGGCATTAAACACCCCGAACAGACCATCAAGTTTAGATTTTACAGCAGGGTTATCTCCTGAAAATAATCCTAACAGGGAGTCCAGTTCACCCAATCCATTGGTGTTGTTTTGGATTTGGCTCTGTTTCATTTCCTCCTGGATAATGGTTTGTATCTCTGCTCTCTCAATAGGTTCTTTGGGTGGATTTAAAAGCTTGCTGATATTTACCGTATAACTGTTCAGGCTTCTGGCGTTGGGGCTTTTGCCTCCAAACACATCAACCCTGAGTGAACCATGAGACTGCTTTGCTTTTTCAATGGCACTTTCAATATCACGGTTAAACTTATCCGTTCCGGAGGTTCTTGAAGTTAGTGCCGTTTCCTGTGCTGCGGTAACCAGGTATATTTCGTAAGCGTAAGGGTACTTTTGTTCGTCCTCCGAACGCTTAATAAACTCGTATATGCTTTGTATTTGCTCTCTGTAATCCAACATAGAAGTATTAATTTCGGTGGGGAATAATCTTTACAAACTCCAATCGGTAAGGCTTAAAATTTTCCGCTTGGGTTTTGATGTCTATGTAATCGGTGAATACCTGGTAGCGGTACTCATCCATATAATCGTATTCTTCAGGTGTAGCGGTAAACACATTATCGCTGCTAATGAGTTCCATTTCATCAATGGAGCTTGGCAGACCTTTAGTGTTTAGAATCCACATATCGTTTTTCAGGTCCAGCGAAATATCCGAACCTGTTACCATTATCACCGTTGGCTTTAATTGGTAGCTGTCGATGGTTCGCATCCCTGAAACACGGTCTTTTGCGATGGTATGTAATAACTCACTCGTGTTCATATTCAATGTAGATTCTAATAGTTAGCGTATTGTCTCCGCTGTTCTTATTGCTCTTAAAAACTGTATGGATATTGCTGTTTACCTCCAAAGGCTCATGGAATGGGATAACTTCTTTGCTCAGATGCTTTACCTTTCGGTTGGCAGTAAGCATGTAATCACGCAATAGAAAACTGTTGCCATTAACTAATAGGCTGATATTGCCACATTCATAAGGTTCTGGCTGTTTGTAAGCTTTAACAGGACGAAGAAAAACATCGGATTTATGCAGATAGGCAAAGGTTAATGTTTCCTGTGCTATCAAGTCGGCAAATTCAAGGCTTGTAATGGTTTGACCTTTTTCAAACAAAGCCACTTCGCTGTAGAGATAATCGGCAAACTGCTTATTGAAAAGCTCTGCAATGCTGTTATTCAGATTGCTTTGCTGGTCTGCATCAAGGCAAGTAAATTTGATATTGTTGCTCAGAATATCTACGATTGCCGGAAGAATATCACTTTCAAAAAAGTCTTTGCTTTCCGCTTCGCTTGCCCTTGTGCGTAGGTATGAATAGAACAGGTTGGTAATCCCATCGGTCAGTAACAAATCCGATATTAAAGCCTGTGGAAATGCTAAATCCTGTGTTACATCTTCCAATTCCGATTCCTTTTTAACCAGGGCGTTTATTGCAATGCCTGTAATCAATTTACAGGAAGCAGGGAGCAAGTCCTGTTCGTTGATGTGTTTGTTGCCAACGGAGGTTTTTGTAATTACAAAATATCGTTTCATTGTCGGGAGATTTTAGGGTTATTTCTTTTTCTCTACCTCGGCAAGCAGATACACAGTATCCATGCTGTAATGTACACTATATAAAAATCCGTAATTAGTTCTTAATGGTTTTCCAATTTCGAGGAAGAAGTTCATTTAATTGAGATGTTTTATAATCTTGTATTCTTTCAAGTACAAAGGTTAACCATTCTAAAGGATTTACCTCATTAATTTTGCATGTAGCAAAGAAAGAATACATCATGGCAGCTTTCTTTGCTGCACTATGTGAACCTGCAAATAAATAGTTTTTCCGGCCTAAAGCTAATGGACGTATAGCATTTTCAATTTTATTATTATCAATTTCATATTTACCATTATTAATGTAGGCTTTTAATCTCGGCCAGAGGTTGTATGTATAGTTAATTGCTTTTCCAATTGGACTTTGGGGTACCACTTGATTAATGTTGCTTTTTAGCCATTGTTCTATTTCGATTAAGACAGGTTTTGCATATAGACTTCTGTACCTTTGTAAAGTATTTTGATCTATCAAACGCTCTTTTGCTGTTTTTTCTATTTTATAAAGCTTCTGTATCTTTTTAAGCATATATTCTGCCATATCATTGTCGTAGCTCAATGCTTTGTCAAAATAGCGCCGTGCATGTGCCATGCAAGCTAAGAGCACAATATGGCCTTTGGTTTCCATGCTTTGATACGCAATGTAACCATCAGTTTGTAATGATCCGTTAAAATTTTTCAGAGTCTCTTCTGGTGCATCTTTATTTCTGCCCGGATGATATTTAAAAAGAACTAAACCTTGCTCAGGTGATCGATAAACCCATTGGTATCCTGAAAATAAAGCACCTTTCTTTTGTGAATCCTGAACCCCAATTGGAGATTCATCAGCTTGTAAATAATCACAATTTAAAGCTTCTTTTTCCAATAAGAGATACAAAGGATCCAATAAATCTGTCGCTTTATTAAACCATCCGTTCATTGTTGAATTGGTTAAATACAGCTTACTACGTTTGAAAATCTGTATTTGACGATAAAAAGGGAGATGATCAACATATTTTGCAACCAATATATAAGCTAATAAACTTGCTCCGGCATTTCCCTTTGGTATTGGCAAGGAAGGCAATTCTGAAATAACAACGCCTTGGTTATTTGGTCTTGCATATTTTGGACGGATAATTTTCCTAACAAATATTTGAGCAGGATTATATTCTAATATTTCAGTTATCTCTTCGCCAATTTTTCTTGAACCTGGCTCAATCAAATCTGGTTCAATTATTTCTTCTACTCGTGGAAAGTGATCTGATATTTTTATGCGAATGGGAGTCTTCTTTTCCTTCTCCGGCTTTTTTCTAGTGTAATTAATTTGTTCAACTTCCGTTTCTGCTTCCTTTGTTTTTTCATCAAATAAGTCTAATTGAGAAGCGTCTTGAGATGTGGGTACAAAACGTTCACTTTTACTACCAAAAATTAGTCTCTGAAGCTCTTTGAACTGATGTTTTAAGTATTTATGTTCAGCCAGCAGTTTTTCATATTCTGCCTTTGAAACGACTTCTTCTTGTATATCTTTTGCTTTGATTTCCACGCTTAAAGATAATCAAAACCTTTGTAATATCAATGGATTCAAGGTGTTTTATCCTCTTGGAAAAACCTTTTTTTTTGTCTCAGATTTGTAATACAAATACCATCTATCAACATAACCATTTGAGCATAACTTAAAATATAACATCCTTCATTTATATCATATTTGGGATATTCAAATGTGCCTTTTTCAAGCCTTTTATAATACAAAACAAATCCACTTCCTTTCCAGTGTAAAAGTTTTATTTTGTTTCTGTTTTTATTGATAAAGACAAAGACATCGCCATTCAATGGTGATTCCCCAAGATTATTTTTAACAAGGCCACATAACCCATCGAAACTTTTTCGCATATCCGTAGCTTGTCCGTATAATTGAAATTTTAGTTCTGAAGACAAGGTAAACATATCAATACAATTTTATGAGTTCTTTAATTGTTTCTATTGAAACTCCATGCCTGTATCGAAATGTTACTCCATTAGGAAATTCAATCTCTTGATAGGTTGGTTCTTTTGTGTTTGAAACTGTTACGGGAATAAATCCAGTAGCCAATGAATCTGACTGTTTTAAGACCTTCTCTTTATTAAACTTGGTTATCCAATATTTAAGTGAATCCTGAGAAATTCCTTCTTTCTTACAAAAATCAGGCTGCTTAATTTCTCTCTTACTTTCATGCCACAGATCTACGATTCTTCGTATTTCTGCATGACGTTTTGTTATGGTTGTTTTCATGTTGGCAAGCTGACAAAATCCTTGGAAATATGCAATGTGTAAATTACAGTATGCTTACGATACACACGAACATTATAGCTTTCATTAACAGCCAGGTTCTCGCTGTCGTCTTTGTAAATGACACGCACAGGGCTGTTCTTGGCTTTCTCATCCACAGGAAAAGCCACGTCCTTAATACTCATGTCATCGTTATGGTGAAGCAAAGCCACCTCGGTATCATCGGGGATTATCTCTGTATCATCAATCCAAACCCTAAGTGTGGCACCAGGTAATGCTTGTTGGTTGGAAAGACGAAGGAAAATGCCTTTGATACGGTCATGTTCTGTTTTGGTATTGCCGTTGAACTCATAGGTCTGACCTTTCTTAACCTCGAATTTCACGACCTGTAATTTGCGTATGTTATTGTCTTGTACTTCCATTTTTCAATTGATTAAGAAGAAAAAAGGGGCGGTTAACAACCGCTGACCGCCCCCAAACGATTATGACATATCAAGCTCTTATGCTTTCTCTGTGATGGTTCCCAATAGCGTTACCTTAACGGCAGGGTGGTAAATCTTATCACCTGATACCGATTTCGGCATGTTCAGCTTTGGTGTAATATCCATTGATGGCTTTAACCATTTTGGATTGGCAAGCTTGTATTGGAATTTGCGTTTTGTGGTATCGGTATCATCGAATACCGCACATGAGATTTCAGGTACAATAACCTTCGTGCCTAACGTCATCTCGAAAGTACCGTTCAGGATTGCCGGAGGTAAAGCAAACTGACCGAATGCAAAATCTGCCGGGTCGTTGTCTTCTTCCGATGCTCCATGAGCGTACTCAAGAACAATATCAGTTAACAGGAAATACTTTCCTGAATCCAACTGCGCACGGTTCAGGTTGGTACGACCAGCCTTTTTATCGTCCGATGCCTCCATCAAATCTATGTCGGACTTATCCTTAATCGACTTAACGGTGTAGATTGCCGTATCAACGGTTTGCATACGTGCATCTTTCAATGCTTTCTGCACTTCCGGTGGCAACTGTTGTCTGCGAAGTTCAAACTGACCTTTTGAAGTCAGGTCTTTGGTAAGTCCTGTTTTAACAGCCGTACTTCTTGCTCCGGCATTGTAAGACCTACGCACAGCACGTTTTCGGCTGGTTCTTCTGCGACTTCTTCGCCCTCTGCGTCTTGTTCTACGGCGTGAACGACCTAAATCACCAATGCCTTCGACCGCATCGTCCTGGTCTTCTTCTTTCTCTAAAGCATCTTCCTCTTTTTCAAGAATCGCTTCTTCTAAACCCTCTATTTCTTCCATCGAAGGGTACAAATCATTTTGCTCATTAATTTCTGCCATGATAATTTGTTTTGCGGCTTAATAGCCTTGTTATTAAATTGATTAAATGTTATTTAGTGAGAATCAGGATGCCATCATATCGCCCGAAAAGATGTCATAGTCCATGCTGTCGGGGTCGAGGTTTTGGATTTTACCAACTGGCTCATCGTCATCATCTGAACTGCCAATCGGCTCATCGCTCATTGCATAATCATTGGCTGCGCTGCCGATAGGGTCATCACTCATCGAATAGTCCGATGCTGCACCTGATACCGAAGCCTGAATTTCACGCTCGATGTCAATATCTGCTGCCGGGAGTGCTTGCGTAATTGGATTTAAGGCACGTAGTCCGTCCATCTCATCTACATCGCTGTAATCTTCATCACCGATAATTCCCTCTAATCCTTGAAGAATGGTCTTACCTGTGGCTTTTTTGATGATGGATTCAACACCTGCACCTGCTGCACCTACCAAGCCCAGCTTTACATACTCGTTTTTGGTAAACTGCGTACCCACCAAACCGCCCATAGTAACGGCTGCCGGAACGATGTAGGTTTTCATTTCGTTGCCCAACAAACCGCTAACGGTCTGGCTCTTTTCCAACTTCTTTAAAGCGTACTTGCCAACTGCAAACCCTGCTACGGCAGCAATGGGCTTGCCTATGTTGTTGGTAGCTTTCATAAAGTCAATCTTTGTACCTCTTGAAGTTCTCCTTGGGGTACTTGACGTTGATTTTTTAACTGCCATGTTTTCTAAATTTTAATTATTGATTCACAATTATTTATTGAAGCTTGATGCTTCCTAAATCTTCTTTATTGGTGGTTTTCTTGGGGGATGATTTCCGTTTTGCCGGAGTGCTTTCCTTTTTGCGGAACACGAGATAAGCTCCTGTACCAACAAGGGCTGCAACACCTAAACCAATACCGACTTTTGCTCCCTTACTTAGTTTCTTTTTGCTCGTTGCAGTAGGATTCGTTGTAGTCGATTGTGGGGTGTAGTTCCCGGATTTCATTATGGGTTGGGGAGTGTAACTGCCGGACTGTGGCATGATACTATTTGATGGAGGCATCACGCTGTTTGTTGGTGGAGCATAAGCCTCGGTTGTAGGAGCTGCCTGATTGGTAAACTGAGATACTGCTTCGGTTGCAGGAGCTGCTTTTTTGAATTTATTCTTAACCTTGGTAAAGATGTTTTTGATAGGCTTTAACCAACTTTTGATTTTTGCCAATACACCTGTAGCTGCACCGACCGATGCTGCTGTAGCCACTGCACCCATTTGTCCTAATTCGCCAAGTTCTCCGATGGCTTCCAGGCCTCTCAAATCAGCCAATAAACCATCAATTCCTTTAAGTGAGAAGTCGGAACTCTTTTGTTTTGCACCTTTAAGGATTGCTTTTCTAAGGTTCTTTTCTCTCCCTTGTAAACCAGTAAACAGTTTCTTGACTTTGCGGTGAGTTTTTTTGAGTTTGGCAAGTTTTGTTGAGTCAATTTTGTATTTGTTGGCAAGGTTATCTGGCAAATATGCATATTGTAGTTTTTTGGCGATACCAAACATATTCAATCGTAATGCAGCTAACAGTCCGTTACGTATTGCAATTGATAAGGGATTGAAACGAACGATGGCTTTAGCTACTTTCTTGGCGACTTTGCCAACTTTTTTAGCAGCTTTCTTAATGCCTTTACCAATCTTTCTGCCGATTCGCTTTAGTGACTTAAAAAATCCACCTAAACCTCTGTCTCCGTTTAAGCCATCAATGGATTCATCTAAATCATCCAATTCTGTTAAACCTTCGATGGCATCAATATCGTACTTTATCAGTCCTTTTTGTGCAAGTCTGGCTTCAATGCTTTCTAGTTTCGCTAGTACTTTATCTCGCTGTGGTGTATTCCAAAACTTAATAGCCTGGTCCAACATGGAAATAAATTGGTCAGGGTTTTGGATATGCGCCATTTTATCCTTGTTCTCCTTATTCTTTAAAAGGAAATTCCGGGTGCGGACTAAATAGCGATAGGTGGCATCGTCTGCATCACCCAAACCGTTTATGGCATCGTCAAAGTCAACACCAGAAACAATGGCAATAAGGTCTTCATGGTTGGCTTGTGCCTGAACACCACCTGCTAAATCAATACCTGATAAAACCGATATAGGTAATCCTAAAGCACTTGTACCTGTTAAGCCATCAATACCTCTAAGTCCAGCTAATTGTAGCGGAGACATATCAAAATCAGACCGCTCAAAACTGTATGGCTTTTGGTAATCGAACTTTGAGAGAACAGGGTCGATAACGATTTCATCTTCGGAATCACCAACCGCAGGAACAATCACATAGATATGCTGAAAGTTCTTTTTACCGTCATACTTGGTAATGCGGAGCTTGAAAGGAATACCCAAACACTTTAAAAGCGACCCCACAAAAATGCTGTAATCGTCACAGTCAATCCCTGCATCTGATTTGCCTTTCTGTTTGAACCTGATTTGTCCGTCTAACCAGGAACGTGATGGAGTACGGAGCTGTTCTGTTCCGTCATCGTCTTTATGATATTGGAGATACTTGTATGAAAAATCAAAGATGTTTTTACAGGATGCATTCATGTTATCACCTTGCAACATGGAGGCAAGTTCCTCTACTTCTCGGAAGTGTTCTGCTATAATTTCAATACAACTTTCAACGGTTTCCAGGACATTGCCGTTTTTTACAAATACATCTGTGCCGGATGCCTTTTTTATCAGGTGGTTGAACTTACGACCGTCCTGTGTATTACGTGGGCCAGACACGATGCCTAATTCGCCCAATGCTAATCCGTTCATATTATCGTCTGTTAAATTTTGCGTGGTGGTGATGGTTTCGCCATTAATGCTTAGCGAAAGAGTAAAGCTCATGTCTGCTTTAAGCTGTGCGGTGTTTTGAAGCAATGCTGTGGATAAGCCTTTTCCTACAAGGTTCAGGTATGGCACTTGAAACAGGATTTCAGGTTCTTGTGTAGAACCTGCTCCAATAGTCAATCCTTTAATATCGGGGGTGGAATATGCAATTGCCGAACCTTTGTAGTTTGCTACTACCTGGTTTACGGCTAATGAGATGGGAGCTTTAGTCGGATTATAACAGCGAAGTTTTACGGCAAATTGGACTTCCTGCAAGTTCATTTTGTGTATGCGGAATCCTAATAGGGCAAAATTCATCTTTGCACCAGAAAGAATCTTTTTACCTTTCTTAATCAGGTAAAAACCACCGCCAACGGCTGCAACAACTGCTAATGTGCCTAGAATTTTCTTCGTGCTTACTTCCATAATGGAAACAAACATATAGTAGGCTTATGGTGGGAGATTGGTTGTATTTGGTTAGAGTTTGCTGTGATTGGTTGGAATTGGTTATTTTTTGATGGAGGGCACAAAAAAAGCCGGTGGTGTAAAAGGAAGGCTATATTAGCACCTCTTTATGCTGACCTCCATATTGATAACGATCATGAACAGGAACCTTTGTTTCTTTGTCAGGAAAACTAGCTGCAAATATGTCTTAAACTTTTTGTAAATAATAAGTATCTGAAACTAAATCTTGTTTTCTACCCTCTGTCTATACTATTTCGATGTTTTGGTCTAATGATTTAACTAATTCGATCTAGTTGTTATTTTGGACTGTTGGGATATTACGTTTTATCCGTAGTCTAGATTCTTCCTTGTCTTCAACCTGTGACATAATAATATTCTTCATTGGATTTACTAATCTAACAATAAGGGGTAAATCCTCAGTGATAATTTCTGCAACACCAGGCATCTTTTGACTAAAAGGAATTTTAATGCCATAATTTGTGACTAACAAATCAGGTAAATCCAAATCAATAAAATATTCGCCATTAACAGGAAGCAATGAAATTGATTTAACTTTTGCTCTTATCATACCAAATTCCTTAAATGGATAATTATCAAGCTTCAAGTTAACATTCTGATTAGGTTTTATTTTTCCTACACCTGCTGATTCCAAAGTTACTCGTCCAATAACTGCTTGCTGACTATTGGGAATAACAGAAAAAACATGAGTTCCAGCTGAAATAAACTGATTATCACTCCATATTTTATTAAACGCGACATTTCCGCATATTGGGGATATTAAAGCATATTGATCGAACCACCAGGCTACTTTACTGTCTAGATTACTAAAAAGCTCTTTTAGGTTTTGCTTATGCTGATTGTCTTGCTTTTTTTGTTCCAGTTGTAACTCAACTATTTGTTGTTTGAGTTCATTTATCTGAAGGTGGGTGTTGATTACTGTGGATTGCTTAGATTGTAATGCAATTTTCTCTTGGATAAAGGATTTTTTTGATTTTTCGTAGTTTGAAGCTGATATTAGTTCCTGACCAAACAGGATAGAATCTCTTGAAAATTGCCTCTTTGTTAACTCTAGTTCTGATTCTTTTAATTTAAACTGTTGTAAAGAATTATTTAGATAATGATGTAACTGTTTTTCTTTTTCATCCAAAGCTTTGATCTTTTTTTTAAAGTACCTCAGCTCTATAAATTGATGATACTCAAGGGAAGCACTTAATAATGAATAGTAGAATGACTGCAATTCACCCAACTGTAACGAATCGGGGAGAGACAAGTGTAATCGTGCACTATATAGTTTCCTTTCAATATTTGTAAGCATTGAGCGTAGTCTTAAAATATCACTTGTGTTTGCTGGGTTTTGAACCACACCTAAGAGAGTATTAACTTTAACAGACTGAGAGTCTGTTACAAATACATGAGATAAATTCCCGTTTGACTTCGCAATAATTTCAGCAGGTGGATTTTGGGTTACAATCTCAAAGTTTGCATCAATGACATCCGGATATTTGAAAAAAAAACTGCTTATAATTATTAAGAAAACAACAAAAAACACAATAGTAATACCATAGCGAATCAGCTTTGATGGAATATGTCCCATTATTTCCCTAACCTCTTCACTCCTAAGATTAAGTTGTTCAATTTCTTTTTGATTTACTTTTAGTCGATTACTCATATGTACTACTTACTTAAAGCTTTTTTTATGAAATAGGTTATTTATGCTCATTTGCATTCATAAAAATTACTTAACCTCCCAATTCTAATTGATTTTTTACAAGATTATAATATGCACCTGAACGATCTACCAGTTCTGGATGCGAACCTGTTTCAACCACTTTACCTTTTTCCAAAACAATAATCCGGTCTGCATTTCGAACAGTACTTAATCTGTGTGCCACCACAATAACAGTTCGTCCCCTAAAAAACTGATCGAGGTTTTCCATTATTACTCTTTCATTATTGGCATCTAATGCATTGGTAGCTTCGTCAAGAAATATATATTCCGGATCTTTGTAAACGGCACGTGCTATCAATATACGTTGTTTCTGCCCCTGGCTTAAACCAACACCTTCTTGTCCTATTTTTGTATTATAACCAAGAGGCAGACCATCAATGTAGTCTTGGATATTTGCTACTTTTACAGCATAGAGTAATCGTTCCCGGTTGATATATTCATCACCCACGGCAATGTTTTTAGCAATGCTATCCGAAAAAATAAAGCCATCTTGCATCACAACACCACACTTACTGCGCCACCAACCCTGATTAAAATTATTAAGGTTGTTATCACCCACTTTAATTTCTCCTTGAACAGGAGTGTAAAAACCAAGTAACATTTTAATAAGTGTTGTTTTTCCACTCCCACTAGTGCCAACAATGGCAGTTACTTTGTGCGATGGAATTGGAATCGAAATATTATCCAATACTTTTGGAGAGTGAGGTCCTTCATACTGAAAAGACACATGAATAATCTGCAAGTCACTTTTAGTTGGCAATTGAGCTAAACGATCTGCTTCAGAACTTTCCTCATCCTCTTTATTGTGGATTTCGCCCAAACGTTCCAAGCTAATCTTTGCATCTTGGGCGGAATGAATAAAATTAATCATCTGGTCTATTGGACTGTTTAATTGTCCGAGAATGTACTGTACAGATAGCATCATACCCAAAGTCATCTGCCCATTTACTACAGCTAAAGCCGCCATAATTGTAATAATGATGTTTTTGGTTTCATTAAAAAACAAACCGCCAACCTGCTGGTACTGGCTTAGTGATAAACTTTGTACATTTACACGAAACAGACGTGCCTGAATTCGTTCCCATTCCCAACGTTTTTGTTTCTCACAATTATTCAGTTTTATTTCTTGCATACCTGTTATCAACTGCATCAGGTTACTCTGTTCCGACGACATTTGGGCAAACCGTTTATAGTCAATATCACGGCGTTTGCGCATAAACAGGTATACCCATGTAAAATACAAAAAGCTGCCAATTAAAAACACCACAAAAATCTTCCCACTATAGTATGCCAATATGGCTCCAAACAAAAGCAGGTTTACCATTGAAAATAGCACCGACAGTGTTTGTCCAGTTAAGAAGTTCTCAATGCGAGCATGGTCTTCAATGCGTTGGATAATGTCACCTGTCATTTTAGTGTCGAAAAAACGGATGGGCAAGCGCATTAGTTTAATAAGAAAATCACTGATTAGCGAGATATTGATGCGTGTACTAATGTGCAGCATTATCCAGGAGCGAATAAATTCAACACTCATACGACTAATAAACAACATTAACTGTGCAGTAAGAACCAGATAAATAAAGTTTATATTTTGTGTATTTATACCAATATCAACAACAGCCTGTGTTAGAAAAGGAAAGATTAATTGCAGTAAACTTCCTACAAGCAGACCTAACACTAGTTGAATAAGAAATTTCTTGTGTGGAAATAAATACTTGAATAAAAAAGAAAAACCACTCTTCTGCAATGGCTCCTCTTTATGATTAAAAAAATCAGGTGTTGTCTCAAGCAAGAGGCAAACTCCATTAGGTATACCATCTTTCACAGTAGATGCCCAACTTTTAATAAACTCTTCCCGAGTAAAAGTTATCTTGCCATGTGCAGGATCGGCTACCCAAATCTTATCTTTTTCTATTTTATATACAACAACAAAGTGTTCCTGATTCCAATGAGCAACAAAAGGTACTGGCTGTTCTTCTTGTAATTTTTGGTAATCCACTTTAACACCCGTAGAACGGAAGCCAATTTCTTCAGCTGCATCACTTATTCCCAACATTGAAACTCCTTCACGAGTAATATGGCTATAATTGCGTAGAGTATTTAAGGAATAATAACGCCCATAGTATTTGGCAATCATCTGAAGACAAGTTGGTCCACAGTCCATAGCATCAGGTTGAATAATGCTATGGAAGTTATCTTTCATTGTAATCAATTTAGTTCGTTTATTTTAATATCTGAAATAATTCAGATTATTAAATGTGATACCACATATAGCTAATGTAATTGGAAGTAACCATTTTATATCATTAGTTAATAGGTGAAAAATAGAAACTTGCGTTTGCACATATATTCTATGCCAAAACTTTTAGCATATTCTTCAATTGGTATTAACCCCATATCACTTCTTCTTTCATTAACCTTCTTCTTTTTCTTAATAGGATCAAACATTAACTCACCAACAGGCGTAAATTTCCCATCAATATATTTGTATTTTTGATCGAGTTGAGTCCCGTAAATCTGACGTCTACCTCTGTACACTCTTTTCCTATCTATTATTAATGCTACGTGACGACTATCCACCTCATTCTTATTGCTTTGATACACCGAACTCATTAATTTACATGCTCTCTTCAGAGTCTTATAATTTGAGTGCTGAGCAATAAGAAAGGCAGCCTCCGACGCCTCTTCACCTACCATTGAAATAACGGGCCAGCCAAATTGATCAATTATTTGATTTAATCGCTCCTCTCTAAAGTAATATGTCTGAAATTTATAAACCGTTTGTTTAGAAGGTTTATCTTTGAGTTTGTAATTTTTTCTAAGAGTTCTAAATCGTTGATCTTCTATTCCCAAAAAATACAGCTCAATTGCTAGTTCTTTATTGGTAATATTTAGGTTCTGAAACAAGTATTGTTGTGCTATACAATGTTTAACAGAATCCCACCTCGGGTCATCATATAAATTTAAAAAATCAGTATCTGTCATGATATTCTCTGCACTTGCGCCATTTTGTATACACAGATAGAGATTATTAAAAGCAGAGTCATTTTTACCTAAGAGCGAATTAATGCAAGCTATTTGATATCGACAATAATTAATAGAATCTTGATTAGAAATCAAAAAATTATAACTGTCAATTGCTTCAATGTACAATCCCTTACTCTTTAAGGAATCAGCTATTTGAATGGTCTGTACTTGTCCTGTTGTTTTAATTATTAATAACAGGAGCAACGCATTAGAAAAAAGTATTTTAAAGAATTTATTTTTCATACATTAATCAATTTTAACATAACTAGATATTCCGGTGATGCTGACCCCTCATTCCGGTCATATTGACCCCCCTTGAATTTGGGTAACTAAAAATGGTTAGTATGACAAAATTACATTTTTTTTCTTAAACTTTCTCCTTTGAGTTCGATACGATGTGAGGTATGTACCAAACGATCTAAAATAGCATCAGCAATAGTGGCTTCTCCGATAATATCAAACCAGCTGGCTACAGGTAATTGACTAACAATAATAGTTGCAGCACGAGCATGTCTGTCTTCTACAATTTCCATTAAATCTATTTGATGTTGTTTTTCAAGATGTGTTAAGCCAAAATCATCCAATATGAGCAAGTTTGCTTTTGATATTTTATTCATTAATTGATAGATTGTACCTTCAATGCGAGCCATCTTGGTTTGCTGCAATAATTTTTGCACATTAAAATATGCAACTTTAAATCCTTGAGCACAGGCGTGATGCCCTAATGCAGATGATATAAAACTTTTACCACATCCTGTAACTCCGGTAATTAGCACAGACTCTCCATTTGAGATATAATCACCAGAAGACAATGTTGTTATTAATGATTTATTCAAACCTCTGGATGCATCATACATTAATTCTTCCAATGAGGCCTGATACCTGAATCGAGCCGTTTTTCTGAGCCGGTCAAAGCGACGGTTCACCCTGTCTTGCAGTTCTGCCTGCAAAAGGATTTCAAGTCCTTCGTTCAATGACAGCTCATTGTTTTTACGAGTTTCTAAAAGGGCTGTCCAGCTTTTTTTTAAACCATAAAGGCGCAATTGTGATAATTGATTTTCAATAACTTTCATTGTTTTAAAAGTAACTATTCAGTCAAATTTTAAAAACATAAATTTTTCTGGAGAATGTTGATAAGTATTACTGAAATAAAGAAAATTGTGAATAAAGAATATGAAATATAGTTTCAGTAAAGAGTAGGTATGTCGACCTTTGCATCTGCATGGGAAAGAAGAAAAGTATAGAAGAAAAATTAGATGCCTTACTTGTTAGAGTTAATAAACTCGAAACAGAGAACAAGGAACTTCGCGAGGAAAATGCCACCCTCAAAGAACGTCTTTCTCATTATGAAACACCAAAGAACAGTAGAAATAGCAGCAAGCCACCTTCATCTGATTTTCCCAAATTACCTAGAACACAATCATTACGAAAAAAATCAGGCAAAAAACCAGGAGGGCAATCAGGACATAAAGGCAATACACTAAAAATGGTCGAAGAACCAACAGTTATACAAGAACACTATTCAAATTATTGTAAGTGTTGTGGCAATAATCTTTCAGATATTGCAGGCACATTTGCAGGAAGGCGTCAGGTAATTGACATACCACCTATTAAACCAGTGATTACCGAACACCGTATTTACCATAAACAATGCAGTTGTGGAATGGTAAACAAGGGATGCTATCCTAATCAAGTAAATACACCTGTTAGTTATGGTACAAACACTCAGGCCTTAGCTGCTTATATGTACACTCGCCAATATATGCCTTATGACCGCTTGCGTGAATTCTTTAATACCATATTAGGGTTAAAAATTAGTACTGGAGGTTTAAACTATCTGATTGGTAAGTTCACTAAAAAAGCAACTCCTTTCTACGAGCAAATACGTAACAATGTACTTTCTCATTGTACTGTTGGAGCTGATGAAACAGGAACTAATATTAATGGAAAACTTCATTGGGCATGGGTCTTTCAAAATGCACAATCTACCTTTTTATCCGTTCATCAGAAACGAGGTTATGATGCTATTGAGGAAATTATGCCGGAAGGTTTTAAAAACAATACTTTGGTAACAGATTGTTGGAAACCTTATTTTAAAACACAAGCAGGAAATCACCAATTGTGTACTGCTCACCTTTTAAGAGAGCTTGAATTCTTTATCCAGAAATATCCCAAAAGCAACTGGGCATCGAAAATGAAAACGCTTATTATTAAAGCCCTAAAAATCTACAACAATAATTGGGATGATAAGGCAACTAAAGCAGAAATATTTAAAGCATTTGTGAAACTCCAGAATAAGCAGATAAGCGAAACATTAAAAGAAGTGGTTGTCTTTAAAAACAGATTAGTAAAATACGCTGATTATGTATTCACATTCCTAAATCAACCTGATGTTCCTCCTGATAATAATGCTTCGGAACGGGCTGTGAGAAATTTTAAAGTAAAACAAAAAGTCAGTGGTTTCTTCAAATCATTTGAAGGTGCAAATCATTATGCAATACAAAGATCTATTATAGATACTGCTATCAAGAGTTCTCAAAATCCCTTTGATACGCTTCGTGCTATAGCTATAGTTTAAGGCATGACTGAATAGTTACTTTTAAAATTTAAATGATAATTGATTATTATAATATTCTCTTCCCCTGATGTTATTGTGTTGCGGAAGATCTTTTTGAGGATCCTGCTGAGTTGATTCTGTCATTTTATTTTTGATAATATTCATCACAAAACCATAACTGTAATTTTGATTGTCGATAGCTATCTGACAGGCTTTATTAAACGTATCGATCGGGGTATTTTTACACAAACTAAACAGACCGTCACAAGTACGATAGAGTTGTTCGGGATATTTCTTTTGAGTAAAAATCATCTCTACCAGTTGTCCTAATGTTTCAGATAGTTTTATTGCTTTGTCTTTATAATACTCAGGACTTCGGTTTAAATAATGCTGATGAGTAGAACACAAATGTTCTTTATCAGTGGTGTATGTTCCTGTTGAGTAACTACGTTGATGTACTGCTATTTGGTTGTATTTATAGTAGATACGCACCATCGAGCGAGTATATATAACCTTTAGCCTTTTGCCTATGTATTGATATGGTGCACTGTAGTAGTGTTTATCTTCTCCGAGGTATATATGATTGTTTTGTGCCAGTTTATATTCCTTGTAATACTTTATTTCAAAAGAATCCTTTGGCAGTTCCTGAAGCAATGCTTTTTCATTTGATAAAAAGTGTTCTTCTCTACAATAATCACGCTTTTGCATGCGTGTTTGATTGTGTTTAAGTGTATGTTCTTTTATGGCCTTATTGAGCTGATCTAATGAAAAGAACTGTTGATGCCGAATGCGAGCATATACCCGATTGTAGATGAGTTTTACTTGATTTTCAACCAGAGCTTTGTCTTTGGGTTTTCTTGCTCTGGTCGGGACTACAGCCATATTGTAATGGTTAGCAAAATCTTCGAGTGCCTGATTAATGGTTGGCTCATACCTATTGGCTCTTATTACAGCAGATTTAAGATTGTCGGGAACCAAAACCTTTGGAGTCCCTCCTAAACTCTGCAAACAGCATGTAAGTGCATAAATAAAATCATCAATGCGCTGACTGGGCACTGCTATACAGAAACTATAATCGGAGTATGGTAAACAGGCCACAAAAACCTGACATTCGATGATCTCTCCTGTGGTAGCATCAATGTAAGATAGCTTTTTACCAGCATAGTCTACAAATAGTTTTTCTCCAGGTTCATGGTGTAATACCATTGATGGATTCTTTGTAAGAAGATGTTGTGCTAAGTGATAACTAAATTGGCTCAGGCTGTATCCTGATGGATTTGATAAGCGATATTCTTCCCAAAGCAACTGCTTGGTTACTCCAGGCTTTTGAAGTTCGTTTTCAAAATAATCCAACTTGCTTTTAAGCACCTCAAAACGCTGATCCTTATATGCAGGATTACCAGGATGAAAGACTTTTTCAAGTGCATGATCCTCCATCTTTAACAGTGTGTTAAGGCTTAGCTTTGAACTACGGTATTTAATCAGATAACTCTTAACCGTGTTCTTACTTATGCCTAAATTGCGGGCAATGGTTTTATTACCAAACCCTTGACTATGTAATTGTAGTATTTGTTTTACTTGGCTCATTCTTTTAGGTTTTCCTGCCATAATCAGTATCAATTAGTAGTTTAAACTACTAATTAATTAAACCTAAATCCAAGGGGTCAACATGCTCCGTTTTTTTTGAGGAACGATTGTTAGAGAGGGGGTCAATATGCTCCGTTTTATTTCCGTTCCGGTAGCACATTCTTGCCCTCAATCCTTATTAAAGGGGTCAGCATCTGCCGGAATGTCATGCCCAAAACATTACATTAACCAGCTTCTGGAAAGGGGGGTCAACATGGTCAAGAATATCCAAACTTTTCATAAACTAAAACTTTCAAGAGCTCAGGTACTTGAAATGAAGTTTGGGAAACGTTCCAGTCTTAGTTGTAAAGATTGTGGTGGTGAGCTGGCTTTAATACTTTCTTACCCTGGTAAAAGGGCTCCTCCTGCTTACTAATATTTGCAGCAAGTCCCTATTTACCAACAAACTAAAGAATATGTCATTAAGCATAAATGGGAATGCTATATCCTCTTGTCAAAATAGTGGTTAAAAAACAGTATTACAATTAAATAACAAGTGCATTAAATTACTGTCAAGTGCAACAAATTAATAAAATGGTTCATTATTTTCTGATATACCACAAAAATGACAATGATAAAACCATATAAAAAGCTATAAAAATGCCATTTATAACACTATAAGTAAAAATCACAGTATTAATACCTTACAGATTAGCTGCTGGAATATTGTTTAGTTCAACAAACCCTCCAATCTGTAGGGTATGCAAGCAACCCTACATTAGAGGCTAAGTGTTAGCGTTTCGGCATTTTATTCAGTTAATGTTTTTTATCTTTTCAATGAATTGTTTCTTATACTTTTTAAGTCCATTAATTGCTCCATAACTATTTGTAATACCAACCAAAGTCATTATAGAAAAGAAAATTTTTAAGTCGTCATGGCCGGTAATAAAAAATAAGTGTCCAATCATACCGCCAATCGAAAATAAAGAAAATGTCAAAATAAATAGTAGTGTGAATTTATATCCTTTTATTGAACCATTTATTTGAATTTTATCTCCTAGTGTGATAATTATTAAGTTAGTTCACTAATATTTTATTATCTTTGCTATATGGCAAGGATAGGAAGACCAATTCAATTGACCATGGATGAGAAGGACGAGCTTCTAACCATGAGCCGCTCACGAAAGCTTGAAAAGCGTTATGTAGAGCGAGCCGAAATAATCTTATATTCAAACCAAGGTTTGTCTATGGATGAGATTGTGACACAAACAAGATTGAGTAAACCAGTCGTAAATAAATGGCGGCAACGCTTTCGGGAGAAAGGCATTTCGGGACTAAAAGATGCCCCGCGAAGCGGAAAACCAAAGATCATCACCCCTGAGCAGCAAGCATTGGTTATTGAAAAAGCTTGCACTAAGCCGAATGGCGGATATACCAATTGGTCGCAAGAACGTATTGCTAAAGAAGTCGGCATAAGCCAATCTATAGTATCTCAAATTCTAAACAAAGCGGATTTAAAACCGCATAAAATTGAATACTGGTGTGGCAAGTCAAAAGACCCTGAGTTCGAGGAGAAGATGATAAATATTGTAGGGCTTTATATGTCACCACCGGAAAACGCCTTGGTTATTTGCGTTGATGAAAAGACTCAAATACAAGCGCTTGACAGAACTCAGCCGGAGCTGCCACTAAAACCAGGCAACCCAAGAAGACAAACAGCAACATACAAACGCAATGGCACAGTTTCTTTAATAGCTGCACTTGCGGTGCACACAGGAGAAGTGACAGCCAAGACAATAAAATCAAATAATGCAGAAAACTTCTTGAAGTTTTTAAAATCACTCGACAGGAAGTATCGCAATAAAAAGCTTCACATTATAGCGGACAACCTGTCAATACACAAGCACAAGGATGTAAAGGAATGGCTGCAAGGCAAAAGGAAGATTAAGTTACATTTTACACCTACATACTCATCATGGTTAAATCAAGTTGAGATATGGTTTAATATCCTGACTAAGGATGTTGTAAAAGGCGGCATCTGGCAATCCTCAGAGCAATTAGCCTCTCAGCTGATAGAGTATGTGAAAACATACAATGATACAAGGGCAAAGCCTTTTCGGTGGACTTATACAGGCGATGCCTTGAAGATTAGTTAACTTATTAAGTAATTATCACACTAGCTCAACTATGTGTCCGGTTATCTTACAAGTGTTATACCGGAATGAACTTTTATTTAAAACAATCGAAAAAGTATTATAATTAATCTGTCCAAGAAAAACCTTTCTTTTATTAGGGAATAAATCATTATTTAAATCTTCACGTATCTCAGTTTTCTTTAAAAGTCCATTAATAAAAACTTCTTGTGAAACATTCAAGTCAATTATATATTTATCATCAAAAAGCATCATAATGTTTCGATATTGTCCTATGTAGGTGTTTCATTATGCTGAACGCTAACGATATACATTAATTTTGGGGCTGATTGCGAGCTACATTCCTTTCAAGCTGAGCAAAAGCTAATACAGGGATACGAAACTCCAAAATACTTCATACCAGCCCTTAAATTAATGTACTGTTGGGTGCAGTTATTTGATCTTGGAAGCTTCTTTGAATATTAGCCTTTTTCCTTCTATTAAAACAGGGGTTGATGAATTCAATGCATTGTTCGCTGAAAGTCTTTTGTCAAATTCAACAAAACAAAAACCTTTTGATTGACCACTTCTAGGTGAAGAATTATTCCACCTTGGTATTATTACATCTACAACTTCACCAAATTTAGCAAGTACCTCGTATAGTTGCTTTTCTTCGATTATGTAAGGTATATTGCCTACATAAATTCTCGCATAATCGGAACGATCCTCTTCTTCTAAATCATCTAGGCTTTTTTCAGTCGGTAATTGAATCTTAAATCTTGGTACAGCTTTCTTTGAACCACCAAATTTTTTTCTCAACCGCTGTAATTCAGACTGTCTATGTATAGTATGTAAAATATTTAATTCCCTTAAAGACTCAAGCAATTCACGATAATCTTTTTCATCAACAATACCTACATTTTCAAATATTTCTTTTGCAGAAATCAATCTGCCATTTACTCCAAGTCTTACGACAGTTTTTTGTTCTCTATTTAATAAAAGGTCATCAAAATTTTCTAGCCAAAGTTGTTCCTCTGCAGTGTAGACATGCTTATAAAACAAGGTAATGGAATACGTTTTATTCTTTGATTGAATTTTTGGCTCAACCATATCATTAGTTCTCATTAAATCAAAAATTCGTCTAATACCTTCCCCTAATTCACGAATATATCCAGTCTCCCTTAATACCCGTGCTATGTATGTGTTTCTTGATTGATGTACACCGGAAAGTGATTCCAAGTCACTAATAGAAATTGATGACAATAATTCTCCTGGATTTTCGATTTCTAAGCGATCATCAAATATTTTAACTTCTATCCCTCTACCTTCATTTTTATAGTCTCGATGAGTAATTGCATTTACAAGAGCTTCTCTACATGCCAACTCTGGGTACATTATTTGATTTCTAAACAAAGCATCATCAGAGAATTTTGTATCCGTTAAATGTGGGCGTAATAAATCCCAACTACTCTCAATTAGCTGAAAAATATTTCCATTAGATTCACCAACCTCCGTAACATTAAAGTCTTGCCCAGTCTTTTCTATTATTCCTCTAACTTTAAATATTCTTACTTGTAATCTAGGATGCCATCTATTTGATCTTTTTGCAAAAAGAAGTAATGCAGCTCTTCTTAGTTTTAATGTTGTACCATCAAATTCAGCCAAATCTAGGTATTGTAATAGTTTTTCAGAAGATATTGTTTTTGAAATTTGATCAGCAACTTTTTCAATTAGATCATGATCTAAGTCTGTAATTTTTGCTAAGTCGACAAATTCACGATCATATTCCATTGATAATTTCTCTTCCCTTTCAAAATGAATTTTTTCGGAAGCAGTAGGAACAGATTCTCGATCTTTTCGTTGAAAACATTCTCCTTTAGAAGTAAGATGAACATAATCAACGCCTTTGTTTACTGAAAAATACAGAACTGTCTTTCCTTCATATTTAATGATTGCAGCTTGTTTCAGCGGTAATGGAGTATCTTGAAGAACACTTGTTTTCGGAGCGGAAAGTATTTCTTTTATTTTTTCCTCCTTATGTGGCAATCCTGTCACAGAATGATCATCTTCAATACCAACAAATAATTCTCCACCATCAGCATTTGCAAAAGCAACTAGTGTCTTTGCTATGTCATACTTTATTTCTCTGAAATCTCTAGCTACTTTTTGATTTGGAGGCCCTTCAAAACCACTCTTAAATTCACGATAATAGCTTTCTCCCATTTCGGTTGCTATTTCTACTCTTTCTGATAATCTTAAAAGGTTTTCCATATTTTAATTTATTTCAATGGCGAAAATTAATATTTTTCGTGGTATTATTTTAAGTTTAAATAAAACTTGCCTACTCACCCTAAAAACACTAATTTAGATAAACGTAGTCTTAAAAGTCTGTTTTTTTTTAATTAGTATTATACATATTATTTTCAATCTTATATCATACTGAGATTGAAATTTATCTGGCATAGACTAATTTCTAAATAACATGAAATATTCGTCTATTATTTTCATTTATTCACTTTATCTCCCGAAATCAATGTTCACTCGGTAGCATAGGGAGAATTGCACCCAACGTTTGCTGGATGAAGTCGTGGCGCATTAGTCGTGGTGTCGTGTCACCCGATAGGGAGACTAAGACAGTAGACAAAGGCGTCAGGACGAGCAAGTCGAGCCATGCTTTATTTCCAGCGTGTTAGCGGCTGGCATTTTTACCACTTAATTATTTCATCTTCAAACTCAGTAGTTTGTTTAATCCTTTGAAACATTACTTCTCCATTCCCAATTCCTAATACTCTACTTTCTGTCACTTCGTACAGTTCGTATTTTTCCTTAAATACAGAAGGTTTCATAGCAATATTATTAGTATCTGCTTTATCTTTTACACTTGGATAAATAATTGCTTCTATTTTCCCGCTATAAATTTCATTAAAAATTTTGTCAGCCAAATGAGCACTTAAAGTATAATTGATTTCTTTCCCTTTTGCTACTTTCTTACTAAAACAACTTGCAATAAAACAAGTGTCGGCGATAAATCTATCTTTTAATTCAGGACTATACCTATTTATAGCTTGATTAAAAACTGTTTTTAGTTGAAAGTCTTTTATGTTGAAGTAATCAAAAACAGGGTAAACAATTAATGGGTCATTATCCTTTTTTGCTCGCCATTTAGAAATTGTCACTAAATCACCTTTTTCAGGAGTATTTTCAAGAATAGTAGTTGGTTTACAGAAAGCCGCATAAAGAATACTTGTGTTTCTTAAATTTGCTCTCCCATATTTATTTATACAGTCTTCTGGTGGATTTTTCAAAAAACTAATTTCATTTATTGTTTCATTGTTATTTTCTGGAAGACTTTTATTTACTGTTAATCTTTCAAATTCAGGAACAACTTTTTCAAAACCAAGAGTCAACAATTTTAAGTTCTTTAAGAAGTTAAGCAAAAGACTTTCTTCCTCAGGAGTTTCACTAATGTCAAAACTTTCAATATAAGCTTTTAATTTGTCTAATGTTTCTTTATAGTAAATATCCTCCATATAAGTAAATTTCTTTTTCTGCTTGCCGCTAACTTTTCAGTAATCCCAAGATACTTGGACTTATTTCGTCTTTGTATTTGGGATTAACTTCTGCTAAAATAGTTATTATTTTAAATATTAATGTCATCTAATGGACTTTTTATCTGCTGTAAATACCTGTTGCTTACATGGGTATATATTTCGGTGGTTTTTGATGAATTATGTCCTAAAAGCTCTTGTATATAGCGCAAATCGGTTCCCGATTCTAATAAATGTGTGGCAAAACTATGTCGTAATGAGTGTAATCCACCTCGTTTGGGTACGCCGCTCTTTTCTATTGCTTTGGCTAATACATTACCTGCACTGGTGGCTGAATACTTACCCCAAAACTGACCTTCAAATAAATATTCTTTGGGTTTAAACTCCTTGTAATAATCGCGAAGTAGTACTAAAAACTATTTTCCCAATATTATATATCTGTCCTTGTTGCCTTTTCCTCCTAGTACACGTATTTGCATTCGCTTGGAGTCAATATCGTTGAGTTTTAAATTTAGGGCTTCACCAATACGTAATCCGCTACCATAAATTATCGATAGTAAAGTTTTATACTTAAGGTTATAGTCGCTGGTTTTTAATATTTTACGCATCTCTTCTTTATTCCACACCTTGGGTATATTGATTTGAGATATACTGTTTTGTCGGTAACAATTGATTAGCCGTAAAACAAAATAGTAATAGGTTTTTATGGTATTAATGCTATACCCCTTTAAAACCATAAATTTTAAATAATCAATAGGTACACTTTTAAAATAAACACTTTGTTTATAAGCCTGTTCTAAAAGTAATTGTAAAATTTCACTACTTAAAATACAAAACGCAAATATCTTTACCTAAATCGTTTTGCTTGTTTAAATATATTCTTGGGCGAGTCATATTATAATAATTTGAGTTTAATTAAAATTTTAGAATTCAGATTATTAGCAAGTAAATATTTTTATTATTTCTAAAGGCTTATTAAGCGCTTATAAACGCTAATAAGCGCTTAGTAAGCCTTTAATCCAAAATATCCTGATTATGACAAAAACTTGTTTATACTGCAATGAGCCTATCAAAGGTAGAGCTGATAAAAAATTCTGCGACAAACAATGTCGTAATGCATATAACTTTCAATCTTAAAAATCTACAGAAAATCAAATACGAAGAATAAATAAACAATTAAGATCAAACAGAAGTGCATTGAAAAATGCTTGTCCTGAAGGAAAAGCTACTGTACGTAAAACATTTTTAAAAACTTTGGGCATGGATTTTAAGTACTTAACACATACATGGAAAAGCAATGGTGGTAATCTTTATTACTTTTGTTATGACTATGGGTACACTCCATCCATCGATCCTGAAAAAGTAGTTATTATTCAGCACCAGAATTATATGTAATCTACAATTGAATAAAATCGTATAACATATACAAAATGTCCTAAATTACTCCGAAAAGGATTTAATACAAACTCATAACAACTTCATGATTTTATTTACATCTTATTGATAGCTGTTCGCAAATCTATAGCAAATTTACTGACTTTCACCTCTCATTTCTCACTTATCACCTCATCAGTGGACGCAGAATAGATAAAGAGGTACGAGTTACAAACTCGCACCAGCATCTGTTATTTATTGCTGCGCAAATGGTGCAAACTACAATACTATGGCCTAAAGCCTAAGAGCTAAGAGCTAGTAATAGTACCACCTGTAAGAATCCGTGTAGCAGGAAACTAAGACTTTCAACTTTTGACTTCTGACTAGGAACTAACAACTAAGAACTTTCTTCGTTTACACTAAGACAATATACCGGAGCTGTAAATCTGTCCTTCCTCATTCGAGGGAGTTATAGGGGGTTGTAAAATCCCGGGCAGTAAGCCCAACTCAATTCAGCCCATGGCAACGCCTTGGGAATAATAATACGTCGTGTTAATCTGCGTCCTGAAAGGACAGCTCAATGTATTCAAACAAACATTTTTGAGTTGTCCTTTCAGGACGCTTATCATTTCTGAAAATCAAAAACCCAATGCGTCACTTCGTTTTGCATTGGGCTGAAATGAGTTGTCCTTTCAGGACGTGTATTTACCATGAAAATACTTTATTGCCAGCAGGCAGCTCTCTTCAGTCCACAGTCTTCACTTGGCTTCTTTGCAAACCTGCGCCAACCTATAGCAGCAAACCGAAACTTTCAACCTTTACCTGTTATTTTGAATTACAGCTAATTTCACGAATGATTATTTTCTGCGCAAATGTTGCAACCTGAAACACTATGGCCTAATGCCTAGGAGCTAAGAACTAAGAGCTAGTAATAGTACCACTCGTAAGGATATATGCAGTAGAAAACCAAGACTTTCAACTTTCAACTTTTAACTAGGAACTAACATCTACATCCGACTCTGCTGTTACTATTTTCACATTAACATAATGGCTGGTAAAATTGCAAGTTATCGTTGTTAGCAGCGCAAATACCTCTGACTCAGCTTTGGGTCTGCTCTGACCCTTCTCCTACCCATCTCCGGTTCAAACCTGGACCATGTTCGCAATTCCACGCATATTCAATGCAGGTTCAATGCAGGTTCTTCGCACTCCTGTGGCAATAAACCTGCGATAAACCTGTGTTGCCCCTGTGTAAAAAGGCGAACGTGGTTCATAGATGGTCTATAGAAAATCCGAAGCAGGTGCATTAAAAGTGCATACAGTATGCATAGCTTATGCGAAGCCGATGCGAAGAAATGCGAAGAAGGTGCGAAGAAATGCGAAGCATATGCGAAGAACTTGCACAAAAAGTACGAAAAACATCAAAATCGGAATCGAAAATGGCTCTTTTTGCCCAATAATGGAATCGAAAACAGGCATTTTTGCCCAAAAATGGAATTTTGAGCTATTTAGGGGGTCAAAACAAAACTGAATAGAAATGGCCATTTCTTCTATAGTACTAATTACTAATATATTACAACTCCAAAAAGTAACAGTAAAATAACTGTTATTTTTTAGTCCACCAGTTTGATCTAATTTAGTTTTCTAAAGCTGACATATAGGTTCAGAGTTTATAAAGTTGAAAGTTCGTAAAGTTGAAAGTTTATAAAGTGACTTTTTCATACAGAGATAAAATTTACAAATCAGAAAACGAAACAAAGACAAAAGATCAAGGAACAATTTGAATAACAACATGACAATGTTAATTTTTAAACATATTTTAACACACTTTATTTTTTTACTAGTCCATTAATCCCTCTATCACCAAATATTGTCATGTGTTTTAACTAATTTTGCAGGCTATTTTAATTAAATTAATATTTAATTTTAATTAAGAACATTCAGAAGCAAACAGTAAATCTTTTATTATTATTCAACGATAAAAAAGCTTCACCTAAAAAAAGAAATAATAAATAATCATATGAAACGAACCATAAGAAAGGTTATCACTCACAGGGGAATGTTTAAATTTGGTGAGTTCCATATGGCAACGAAAAGCAAATTTGAACATATGAAATTTACATTCTCTTTTATTGACAAACGACAAGGTTCTGTTAAAGACGATATTTTATCAGGACTTACAGTAGCACTTGCGCTTGTTCCAGAAGCAGTAGCCTTTGCATTCGTGGCAGGTATTTCACCTATTATAGGTCTTTACGGTGCATTTATGATGGGATTGATAACAGCCATTTTTGGAGGTCGACCCGGAATGATTTCAGGAGCAACCGGGGCACTTGCTGTGGTTATGGTTAACCTGGTTCGAGAAGGAAACGAATTAGGTGCTGCCGGTGATATGATGGGAATTCAATACCTGTTTGCAACTATTATCTTAGCCGGGTTATTTCAAATGGCTGCAGGTTTTCTTAAGCTGGGAAAATTTATTCGTATGGTTCCACAGTCTGTAATGATGGGGTTTGTAAACGGGTTAGCCATTGTTATTTTCACCTCACAATTAGGAATGTTTAAAATAGGCGGTGAATTTTTATCCGGAACACCTCTTATTATTATGATTGGATTGGTAGCTCTAACTATGGCTATTATGTATTTCCTACCAAAGTTCAGTAAAAAAATACCTGCTGCACTTGTGGGAATCATTGCAGTTTCTTTAATCGTTATCCTTGGAGGAATTGAAACTGAAACCGTGAGATCATTTGTTATTGCTAAAGGTGGAACTGGAATTAAAGCAGGCCTACCTCAGTTCAATATTCCTATGATTCCTTTTGATTTAGAAACATTAAAATTTATTTTACCATACGCACTCATTTTAGCCACAATTGGATTAACAGAATCTTTAATGACGCTTACTTTGGTTGATGAACTAACAGAAACCAGAGGTAGTGGTAACAGAGAATGTGTTGCACAGGGTGTTGCTAATATAACGAACGGATTTTTTGGAGGAATGGGTGGTTGCGCCATGATTGGTCAAAGCATCATCAACATTAAATCAGGAGGTAGAGGTCGTCTTTCAGGAATTATTGCAGCACTGGCTCTTTTAATGTTTATCCTTTTTGCTTCTGCTTATATTGAAATGATTCCTATTGCTGCACTTGTAGGAGTAATGTTTATGGTTGTTATTGGAACCTTTGCATGGAGTACTTTTAAAATTATTAATAAAATCCCATTAGCCGATGTTATTGTAATTGCACTTGTTACTACCCTTACAGTGATATACGATTTAGCCATTGCTGTTGCTGCCGGAGTAATTGTATCGGCTTTAGTATTTGCCTGGGAAAACGCTGTTAAAATTCGTGTATCTAGTGTAACTGACGAACAAGGTGTAAAACATTATATTGTTCACGGACCTTTATTCTTTGCGGCAACAACATCGTTCATCAACAGCTTTGATGTAAAAAACGATCCTAAAGAAGTGATTATTTCATTTGAAGAATCAAGAATTATGGACCAATCTGCCATTGAAGCGATTAATAAATTAGCTGAAAAATATCAATTGATTGGGACAAATGTTCACTTAAGATATCTATCGCCTGATTGTGTTAAATTGATAAAAAAAGCTGAAAAAATATGTGATGTGAATGTGCTTAAAGATCCGGATTACCACGTAGCCATCAATAACTACCGTAAAAAGGCTGAAGCATTAAAAACTACATAAAACAAGCCATGATAAAGATTTGTAACTATTCAGTCAAATTTTAAAAACATAAATTTTTCTGGAGAATGTTGATAAGTATTACTGAAATAAAGAAAATTGTGAATAAAGAATATGAAATATAGTTTCAGTAAAGAGTAGGTATGTCGACCTTTGCATCTGCATGGGAAAGAAGAAAAGTATAGAAGAAAAATTAGATGCCTTACTTGTTAGAGTTAATAAACTCGAAACAGAGAACAAGGAACTTCGCGAGGAAAATGCCACCCTCAAAGAACGTCTTTCTCATTATGAAACACCAAAGAACAGTAGAAATAGCAGCAAGCCACCTTCATCTGATTTTCCCAAATTACCTAGAACACAATCATTACGAAAAAAATCAGGCAAAAAACCAGGAGGGCAATCAGGACATAAAGGCAATACACTAAAAATGGTCGAAGAACCAACAGTTATACAAGAACACTATTCAAATTATTGTAAGTGTTGTGGCAATAATCTTTCAGATATTGCAGGCACATTTGCAGGAAGGCGTCAGGTAATTGACATACCACCTATTAAACCAGTGATTACCGAACACCGTATTTACCATAAACAATGCAGTTGTGGAATGGTAAACAAGGGATGCTATCCTAATCAAGTAAATACACCTGTTAGTTATGGTACAAACACTCAGGCCTTAGCTGCTTATATGTACACTCGCCAATATATGCCTTATGACCGCTTGCGTGAATTTTTTAATACCATATTAGGGTTAAAAATTAGTACTGGAGGTTTAAACTATCTGATTGGTAAGTTCACTAAAAAAGCAACTCCTTTCTACGAGCAAATACGTAACAATGTACTTTCTCATTGTACTGTTGGAGCTGATGAAACAGGAACTAATATTAATGGAAAACTTCATTGGGCATGGGTCTTTCAAAATGCACAATCTACCTTTTTATCCGTTCATCAGAAACGAGGTTATGATGCTATTGAGGAAATTATGCCGGAAGGTTTTAAAAACAATACTTTGGTAACAGATTGTTGGAAACCTTATTTTAAAACACAAGCAGGGAATCACCAATTGTGTACTGCCCATCTTTTAAGAGAGCTTGAATTCTTTATCCAGAAATATCCCAAAAGCAACTGGGCATCGAAAATGAAAACGCTTATTATTAAAGCCCTAAAAATCTACAACAATAATTGGGATGATAAGGCAACTAAAGCACAAATATTTAAATCATTTGTGAAACTCCAGAATAAGCAGATTAGCGAAACATTAAAAGAAGTGGTTGTCTTTAGAAACAGATTAGTAAAATATGCTGATTATGTATTCACATTCCTAAATCAACCTGATGTTCCTCCTGATAATAATGCTTCGGAACGGGCTGTGAGAAATTTTAAAGTAAAACAAAAAGTCAGTGGTTTCTTCAAATCATTTGAAGGTGCAAATCATTATGCAATACAAAGATCTATTATAGATACTGCTATCAAGAGTTCTCAAAATCCCTTTGATACGCTTCGTGCTATAGCTATAGTTTAAGGCATGACTGAATAGTTACAAAGATTTTATTATAACCCGGATGATGTATTAGAAATACGTAATATACATTGAAAGTGCAATAAAACAAGACTACACTAAAACGAGGCATAACTTGTCCCGATTCATATCGGGAGCATCGTTCTGGTGAGTTGAAGTGAAGCAATGAAGAGTCTTGTTTTGAAGTGATTTAAATGTGTAATAGTTTTTCTAATGCATATTGCGGGTTTAACAAAGCCAACAATTATTGTTGGCTTTGTTTACATTACAACAGGGGCTTCAGAAAAATTAATATATTCGGATTCCTGTTTAAATACACTCATCAATTATAAATTCTAAATGATATACATAAAACTAAGAACTTTTGCCTTTGCGAAATTAACTTTTTGTGCACTGGTATTTCTAAACATTAGCACTTATAGTCAAAATAAAATCAGCTATAAGCTAAGTCGTGAAATAGAAAGTATCATATTAAAAAATGATTCTGTCCAATTAAAACAAATACTAGAAGATAACAATCTTAATTTAAATTCAGCCATATATGATGTAACACCGCTTTTTATGGCTTGCCAGGAACCAGACAGTACATTTATTCATTGGATGTTAAAAAATGGAGCTTCACCAAATTCCATTTCCAGATATGGAACCATTGGTAACTGGATTTTAGCAAAGAAAAATTCAATCAGCATATTTAACATGCTACTTGATTATGGTTTTAATCCAAACATTGAAAGTATGGATTATTGGATTGTCCAAAAGAAAACTCATCCGGAAGAAATACCCGATTGGTTAAACAAGACTTTTAAAATCATACAAGATCACAATCTTAATACAGACCACCTGCCCTATTTTGCATACTCAGATCCTTCTGATGATTTAATTTTGGCAGTATCCCTTATGCGAGATAGTACACTTACTTTATTTAAAAGACTGCTCGATTATAAATTAGATGCAAATATGATAGATAAAAAGGGAGTAACACCCATTTTTTACGCTATACATATTCAAAATATCGAGGCTATTCAATTATTGATAAAACATGGTGCAGATGTAAATCATAAGCTCACACCACCCATTAGCTCTATGTATGAAAACAGCCACATATTAAACAACCAGATTACTCCTCTTATAGCTTGTATGCAGGAGATACAACAAAACCTGGAATTATTAAATAAAAAAGAAACTTACACCATAATAAAAGTTCTATTGAAAGCAGGAGCAGATATTCATCATCAAACTTCTAAAAGTAAAATCACCGCCACAGACATAGCCAATAATTTAAACAATAAAGAGATTAACAAATTATTTAAAAAGTACGGCAAGTAATTGATAAATAAACCAATTCATCAACACCTATATTCAATGAAACACTCCGCTCAACTTACTCTTTTAATGTTAAAAAAAATAAAATACCAACTAGTGTTAAACATTTCTCCAACACCTATGTTTAACATTCAAACAAATTTAATATACAATGAACAAGACAAATTTAAACGTAACATTTGCCGGCAACCCGGTAACTATACTAGGAAATGAAATTAAAGTTGGAGACAAAGCTCCTGACTTCACAGTAATAAATGAAAAATTAGAATCAGTAAAATTATCTGATTTTGACGGAAAAGTAAAAGTAATAGTTGTTTATCCATCTATTGACACTGGTGTATGTGCTGCTCAAAACAGAAAATTTAACGAAGAGGCTAACAAATTAAAAGATGTTGCAGTTCTTTCTGTATCTGTAGATTTGCCATTTGCTCAAACTCGTTTTTGTGCTGCAGAGAATCTTGAAAATATTATTACTGTTTCAGATCATAAGGATTTAGACTTTGGTGAAAAATATGGTTTTGTAATTGAAGAACTAAGACTATTAACCAGAGGTACTGTAATTATAGACAAAGATAATACAGTTAAATATGTAGAGTATGTACCTGAAATTACAGAAGAGCCAAATTATAATGCAGCTCTTGAAGTGATTAAAGAGTTAGTTTAAGATATCCACCCCATATAGAAAAAGCTGCTTTTGTTAATTTAAACCAAAGCAGCTTTTTATTTTATTTTAAATTGAATTCTATTCCTGAATTTCTGCAGTATACTTATCTATTACACAAGCAACAGAAGCATCTCCGGTAACATTTACAGTAGTTCTTACCATATCTAAGATTCTATCAACTGGTAATATGATTGCAATCCATGCAGGATTTAATCCTACAGAATTTAAAACAATCATCAGCATAACAATTCCGGCACTAGGAACAGCTGCAGAACCAACACTTGCTAAGGTTGCTGTTAAAACAACTGTTATTTGCTGCCCCAATGATAAATTAATCATATGCATCTGGGCAAGAAACACAACTGCTACTGCCTGATAAAGACTCGTTCCGTCCATATTCACCGTTGCTCCAATAGGAAGAACAAAACCTGCAGTCTTTTTATCTACACCCAGATTCTCCTCAACACATTCAAAAGTAACAGGTAAAGTTGCTGCACTTGAACTGGTTGAAAACGCCAGCGCCTGGGCAGGACTGATTCCTCTAAGAAAATCCAGAAACTTACGCTGGGGAACTAATATTTTCAGAATAGTAGGATAAATAATAAAAGCCATCAATAACAATCCTATTAGAACAGTTAAAGAATACCATCCCAAACCTTTGAAAATTTCAACAATTTTACCCGGATTATCACCTGCAATATTATTAACAACCCCTGCCATCAATGCAAATACAAAAAAAGGAGCTCCTTTCATTATCAGATCTACCATTTTAATAAACACCTCTGATGCCCCTTCTACAAATTGAATCACTACTCTTCCTTTATCTGCAGGGATATACAAAAGTGCAATACCAAAGAAAATAGCGAAAAATATAATATGCAACATGGAACCATTCCCTGCCAACGAATTAAAAATATTAACAGGTACCAAATCCACTAAAGGCTTCAATGGTCCGCCCTCGTCATTAGTTCTGTATTTCGATATTATCCCTTCGTTTTCATAAAGTTCTAACTGTTGCTTCTTTTGTGCGATTCGTCCCAGATATTCCGGTTTATCTAAAAAGTGAATATCATCTCTGATCTTCACATGCTCCTGTTTCGCCCACAACTCATAAGATATACGATTATCTATTCTAACTTCATCCGAAAGTGCTTTTCCCGGACTAATCAGATTCACCAAGACCAATCCAAGTGAAACAGCTAAAACAGTTGTAAACAGATATAAGATCAAAGTTCTAATTCCCAGCTTCCCTAAATCCTTTGGATTACCAAGACTCACGATTCCACTTATTATTGAAAACAGAATTAAGGGAATTGCAATCAGCTTTAATAAATTAATAAAAATGGTACCAAAGGGATCAATCCAGTTTTTTGTAAATTCCTGCCAACCAAGAAACCCTGACAATACAGCCCAGATTGCACCTAAAACAATACCAATAATGATTTTAATATAAAGAGGAATATTCTTCATTATTATAAAATTTTCAATTAGAATAAACCTGAATCCGACTTAAAATTTTAATCTAAATCAGGTTATAAACAAAAAAAGTATAAAGCAAGAATGTTTACTTTATACTTATTTAATTAAATATCAATACTTTATTAACCATACATTTTATTCAGATAAATCATATCCACCATAACCATAGCTGCCATTGCTTCAACAATAGGTACAGCTCTTGGTAAAACACAAGGATCATGACGTCCTTTCACTGTAGAAACAATCTCCTCACCTTGCTTATTTACTGTATTTTGCTCTTTTAAGATCGTTGCAATAGGCTTAAAAGCAACGTTCATATAAATATCTTCGCCATTGGTGATACCACCCTGAACACCACCAGAACGATTTGTTTTAGTACGCACCTGATCTCCATCCATAAAAAACTCATCATTATGTTGAGATCCCATTAACTCAGTAGCCTTAAAACCTAAACCGTATTCAAAACCTTTAACAGCATTGATTCCCAACATAGCTTTACCCATTTGAGCATGGAACTTATCAAAAACAGGCTCTCCCAAACCAACAGGAGCATTTTTAACAACACAAGTAATTACTCCTCCTACAGAATCCTTGTCTCTGCGAATCTGATCAATGTAATCAATCATCTTTTCAGCAATTTCAGCATCCGGACAACGAACAATATTATCTTCAATTTTAGATAAGTCTAACTCTGAATACGATTTATCTAATTTAATAGATCCAACCTGCGAAGTATATGCAGCTATCTCTACGCCATATTTTTTTAGTATCAATTTTGCTATTGCTCCGGCCACAACACGAGCAATAGTTTCACGAGCTGATGAACGACCACCACCTCTATGGTCGCGGATTCCATATTTACTTTGATAAGTATAATCTGCGTGAGATGGTCGGTAAACATCTTTAATATTACCATAATCTTTTGAACGTTGATCTGCATTCCAGATTACAAAACCAATTGGTGTTCCTGTTGCTTTACCGTCTAATACACCTGAAAGAATCTCAACCTTATCTTTCTCATCTCTAGGAGTTGTGATAGCACTTTGCCCCGGTCTGCGACGGTTTAATTCACCCTGAATAAAATCCATATCTATATCCAAACCCGGCATAACACCTTCAATTACACCACCAACAGCCTTACCATGAGACTCTCCAAATGAAGTCAACTTAAAAAATTGTCCAAAAGAATTACCTGCCATATTTTAATGAATTAGAGATTAAAGATCTGATACAATAAAACGAACATTGCATTTGCTCATTAATCATCATTGATTGCTTATTTTATGATTTAAATCACAAAAATAAAAAAGTTATCGTATAAAACTCAGTCTATCACCAATAGATCGTTAGATTTTAGACACAAGACACAGGACTGAATTACAAATTACTTAATTTCTATCTTAAAAAGAGCAACAAATCTGCGCATCACAACCTATTAATCAACACCTTAAACACACCAACAAACTATTAATTAAATCATTAAATAAAAAAGCCCATTTTCAATAGAAAACGGGCTTTTTTATTTAATGATTATTTTATCAATTCTTTGCTATATTATGAACATCCACAACCGCCAGAACCAGAACCATCAGAGCCACAAGCTCCGCTTTCGCATCCTGTTTCAGCACCGCTTCCGCAACCACAACCAGAACCACAACCACCGCCACCTACTGCAGCCATAATTTCAGAATCTGTAGCTTCACGAACTTCTTTAACAGATCCACAGAAAAATAAATCATCACCTGCTAATGGATGGTTAAAGTCCATTTTAACATGCTCATCAGTAATATCTAATACGATTCCATTTAAACGATTTCCATGAGCATCCTGCATAGGTACCATGTTTCCAACTTTAATCAAGTCTTCATCCATTGAACCGTTTACCTCAAATATATTTTTTGGAATCTCTACTTTAGCTTCTTCATTAATCTGACCATAAGCCTCATCAGCTTTAAGCTCAAATTTAAACTCTTCACCAGCTTTTAAACCTTCTAATTTATCTTCGAACATCTGTAACATTCTTCCTGTTCCGAAAATAAATTCAAGTGGCTTTTCTTCACTAGTCTCCTCAACAACCTCCCCTTCAAACCCATTCAAACGTAGCACGTAAGAAAGAGTTACCATTTTGTTTCTTGAAATTTCCATATGTATTTCTTTTAATAGTATCTAAATCAAAATATTTGCACAAAGAAAGTGAGTTTTTTACAATTATCAAAAATCACCTTCTTAAAAAAAGACAAAATAATCCGAAATTCAAACTTCTTATTCTTATATTTCATAAAAAACACTAAAATTTAACAAGCTTTAAGTGTTTTGTACGATTGAGAGTAATGAAGCATTTGCTCTGCATATTCAGTGTTATAATCAATCAGAACATCAACGACATCTTCACCTTGATATACTAAATTCATATTCGGATTTAAGAATCCCGTAAAAGGTGGAATATTTAATTTCTCAAATCTCTCTAAGATCTCTTTATGCAACTCACAATCAATCTCTATCCCATATCCTTCAACAATATTTTTAGCTGCTTTATAATCACCTTCCGACTTAATACGCTGAATCTCCTTGAGAAGTTCGCCAAATATCTCATTTAATTTATCGTAATCATGAATTACCACATAAGTTTTATCGTTATTCTTAACCAATTCAACCACTTCGCCACTTCCTTTTTCAAACACCCACTTACTAATTAACTGACGATTACGCATATGAGCCTGTTCAATTTTATCGCCTAATTTAATTCGTGTAAGCTGAGTTAGCAACCCATTACGTAAATAGCTGTTATAATGCGCTCGAGCAGCATCTAAATCAGGAATCAATCCTAACTCCAAAGACTTGGGATGATACATAAAATATAAGCCAAATAAATCTGCTCTGGTTTCTTCAATTACAGATCCAAAAGACTTTAATGAATCAGATGTAACACCAGGCATCATTTTTCCGGAACCATGACCCACACACTCATGAAGATGCGTATGAAGATTATCTGCTAAAGCGCCATATTTCTTTTCCAGCTCAACCTCTTTCTCCGAGAAGCTAAACTCTTCAGCAAACCCCGTACTCAATGCAGCCTTATGATGTGCATTTGAAATATTAGTTAAAGTAACAGATTTAGAACCATACTCCTCTCTGATCCATTCTGCATTTGGCAAATTAATTCCCAGTGGACTTGCCGGATAACAGTCTCCACCCAACATCACAGCATTGATGGCATTCAGTGAAATACCTTTAATTTCATCCTTTTTATACTGACTATCTACAGGAGAATGCTTTTCGAACCAACTAGCATTTTCAGCAATAACTTTAGCTCTTTGCGTTTCTTCATGATCTTTAAGCTGAACAACACCTTCCCAGGTTGCCTTCATCCCCATTGGATCACCATAGGTTTCAATAAAACCATTAATAAAATCAACATCTCCGGAAAGAGCCTTAACCCACAATATATTAAACTCATCAAAAGTTTCTAAATCACCAGTTATATAGAATTGAATGAGCGAATCCAGAATTGCACTTTGTTGTTTATTTTCAACATACTCCCTGGCTTTCTGAAGATTATCAACAATTAGCTCTATTGATGAACCATAAAGACCACCCTTTTTATAAACTTCTTCTTTTATAGTACTTTCTTTAACCAATTTTGAGTTTAAACCAAATGACACCTTTTTATTGGTTGCGTTTTCTTTTTGCTGCTGATAAAACTCCTCAACTTCAGGTTGATTGATGTTTTCATAGAAATTATTTGCTGAAGATGTTATTAAATCTGATTCCGGATTGGTATTTACCCTTTTTGAATAATAATTCGGATCAAAGATTAACTTCTTTAATATATCCACACGATTGGAATTTAAATGTTCTTCTGTAATTCCGTTAACACCAACCTGCAATGTACTAATCCATGCATCAAAAGATTCCTGACTGAACTTAGGCTCAAACTTATCAGTACTATAATGGTGGTGTATTCCTGAAGAAAACCATACTTTTTTTAAGTAAACAACAAAATCATTCCATTGCGGATGATTCTCATCCTTAACACCTGAATAAATAGCTTCCAGAATATCCCTTAAGTATAAATTATACTTTCCGTGTTGATCCCAAAGAATATCTCTGCCTGCAATTGTTGCCTGAGACAAGTAATAGATATATAATTTCTTTTTTAAATCCAGTTTTTCAAATCCCGGTATATCAAACCGTAGAATCTTTATATCATCAAATTTTTCTGCGAATACTTCCATTTTAATTACTGTTTTTATTAAAACACTTTATCCCATTAATGGTTCTCAAGAGTTCTTACATCTACATCCTTATACAGAACCCATTTACCTTTTTCCAACACATAACTATCATATGAAAAATCGGGTCCATACATACGATAATTTCCTTTATACAAACTACTTGGAGGCGACAAATGATCCAAAACAAAGCGTTCGTTATGCTTTTCATATTTTAGCATCATATTAGCACTGGCTGCATACTCAAATACCAAACGCTTATCAATAACCCTGTCCTGTTGAAATATGGAATGCCCAAATTTTGGTGTAACATTATCCATCACTATTAATGGATCCACAACTTTCTTTTTGGTCATCTCGTCATTGGGTTTATATCCAATAAGCATATAATATGTTCCATATGTTTTATCTTTAACCGAAATCATATCATAATACACCGCACCATACCATTTTCGGGGTGACAAGACTGCTTTTTCCGGGGAGCGCATTCTATCCGAATCATCATTTAATTCATAATATTTTATTTCTCCATCTTTATGCTTACAAATAACCGCTCCATAAAATAAATTTGTTGAGTTTTCTAAGGGAATATTCCAGGTACAAATTTTAACCCTCTTATCCTCAGATATTAATGTTGAGATACGTGTTAATCCTTTGAATATATCATTAAAATACTCCTTACTTGCCCACAGAATCCTCATTCGTTGCATAATTGAATCATTAAGAGCAACTTTTTCTTTTTTAGATTCTCTATATTTAAACTGTTCAAACATACAAATAGTCGCAATATCTTTATATTGACGATATATTTTGCCATCTGCTTTAAAAGAAAAAGTTAATGGATACAAGTCCAGTTCTCCTTCAGCCAATCGGGATAAGTGCAGTCTAAATTCTCCTACCCCTCTTTTATCTTTATGAGAGAAAGATTTATCCATAAAATGAATCACCTGTCGGTTATATACATCACCAAAAACAATATACCAATCCAGTCTGTATACAATTCCATCCTTGTAAGTATTATAATAAAATACTTTATATTTTGAATCACTTGACTTGGTCATTTGGACATATGAAGAATCGGGTATCGTTACTTCCTGATTAAAAGTTCGTAAAAAATTAGTAAATACCTTTTCAAATTCAGCCAACTGATATTCCTTTTCATGAAAATCTTCAAGATGTGATATTTCAGATACCTGCTTTTCTAAATCCTCAATTTTTAACTGAGCATGAGTTAAAGAAGCAGTAAATAAAAACAATAGAATAAACAAACGATATATATACATTATTATATATTTTAATATATTTGTAAAAATATTACTGTTCGAAATTATGAAGATTTGGGAAAAAATAAAAAAGCAAAATTTAAAAAAACTAGCCTTTGGGATAGTTATTGGAGGATTAGCTGGTTACGCCTATTATTATTTTATAGGATGTTCATCCGGAACATGTCCGATTACTTCAAGTCCATTAAACAGTATTTTATATGGTTCTTTTACCGGTATAGTGATTTCAATTAAATAACAAAAAAGCTGAGAATAGAACTTCTCAGCTTTTTATATTATTAAGTATTATAAACTCTGATCATTCCCAATTTAAAATAACTTTTCCACTATTACCTGTTTCCATAATATCAAAACCTTTTTGGAAATCATCAACGTGGAAACGATGTGTAATCATTGGTGTTAAATCAATTCCTGAAAGTAACATTTGTTCCATATGATACCAGGTTTCGAACATTTCTCTACCATAAATCCCTTTCAATGTTAATCCTTTAAATATCACTTTACTCCAATCTATTTGTGTATGTGAGGGTTGAATTCCTAACAAAGATATTTTACCTGAATTATACATATTATCCAACATTGAATTAAATGCTACAGGATTACCGGAGCACTCCAGTCCAATATCAAAACCTTTCATGTTTAACTCTTTCACAACATCTTTAAGATCTTCCTTTAATGGATTTATCACCTTTGTGGCACCCATTTTTCTTGCCAGTTCAGCACGATATTCATTTACCTCAGTGGCAACAACATAACGAGCACCGGCAAATTTAGCAATGGCAACACACATACTTCCGATTAAACCTGAACCTGTTACAACAACATCCTCTCCTATTATTGGAAAACTTAAAGTAGTATGAGTAGCATTTCCAAATGGATCCATGATAGATGCAATATCATCAGAAATATTTGGATGCACTTTCATAACGTTATACGCCGGAACTTTAACATACTCGGCAAATGCACCATTGGTATTAACTCCAATACCGATAGAGTTTTCGCATATATGTTGACGCCCTCTTCTACAGTTACGACAATGTCCACATGATATATGACCTTCCCCGGTAACTCTGTCTCCCTCTTTAAATTCAGTAACTTCCGTGCCTACTTTAGCAACATACCCTACATATTCATGACCAATGGTCATTGGTGTATTTATTGTTCTCTGAGCCCACTCATCCCACAAATAAATATGTAAATCCGTACCACAAATAGCCGATTTAACAACTTTGATTAAAACATCATTTACACCAATTTCCGGTATATCAATTTCCTCCATCCAGATTCCTCTCTCCGGCTTTGCTTTTACCAAAGCTTTCATTTTTGTCATATCAGTGTTTATTAAATATAAAATATTCCTTTATTGCAGCAAAACACCTGTGCAATTACAATTGAAATGTAAATATGCTGATAAGAAACACATACATCTATGATATATCTCAATAATAAAAACGATTTAAGAAAATTATTATTTATCTCTTAACCACTCATAAAATTTAATCTGTGATCTATATTCCGTCAGTTCCGGGTTGTTATTTCTAAATTGATTATCCAAGGTATTATTTAATATCCTGGCAGAACAATTATCTTTACGCTGCATATCCAGCATGGTAAGAATTTCTTTTTTATGCTCTTTATTATAAATTGGACAAGCAACTTCAATTCTTCGATCCAGGTTTCGGGTCATAAAATCTCCCGAAGATATATAAATCTTTTCATCACCATTATTGCAAAAAACATAAATCCTGGAATGCTCCAGGTATCTGTCAATGATTCCAAATGATTCAATAGCATTTTCCGGCGTATCAAACTCTGACAATAAAGAAAACATACCTCTAACATTTAAAATAACTTCAACACCTTTCTTTTTAGCTTCGTACAATAATTGAATAATATCATAATCAACCAAATTATTTACTTTAAAATAGATGTAGGCCTTTTTACCTAAGGATGCATTTTCAATTTCTTTTTGAATATTATTTTCTATGGCATTTCTTAAATAGAATGGTGAAACCAATAAATGCTCAAAAGTAGGTATGTTATAGTTCTTACTAAAAAAGTCAAATACTGCAGCTACCTCTTTTGCGATACCAACATGACGAGTCATCAGCAAATGATCTGCAAATATTGAGGCGCTATCTTCATTAAAATTACCAGTTCCCACGCAAGCATAATTAACAAGGTTTGCTTTCTCCTTACGTGTAACCAAACACAACTTAGAGTGAACTTTTAATCCAGGAACACCAAAAATAACCTTAACTCCGGCTTCTTTTAATTTATTAGCATAACCAATATTCGCTTTTTCATCAAACCGGGCTTGTAACTCCATAATGGCCACAACCTTTTTACCATTACGTGCAGCATTACGTAAAGCCTTCATAACAGCAGAATTACGAGCAACCCTGTAAATAGTAATCTTAATTTCTCTTACAGTAGGATCTATAGATGCTTCACGCAAAAAGTCAATAAAGTGAGAAAATGAATGATATGGATAATGAAGTAAAATATCGCGTTTGGTAATTAACCTGAATAATGATGTTTGAGGTGGTATCTGCTTATGAAATATTGGAGGCAAAGAATCATAAGTCATATTCTTAGCTCCAAATTTAGGAAAATTAATAAAGTCTTTAAAATTATGATATCGACCTCCTCTTATTACGGCATCTTCAGTTGTATAATCCAATTTCTTTAGAAGTAGAGACAACATCTCATCCGGCATATTTTTATCGTGAACAAACCTTACCGGAGCCGCTTCTTTTCTTCGCTCTAATCCTTTAGAAATCTTTTTCACATAACTTTCTGAAATATCATCATTAATATCCAATTCTGCATCCCTGGTTAACTTAAAAGTGTACGCAGAAATACGATCGAACTTAAACATATAAAAAATATCCTTTAACTCATACCTGATAACATCATCCAGGAGCATTACATATTTTTTACCATCATTAGAAGGTAATAATACAAATCTATCTAAGGATGATGGTATCTCTATCAGAGCATAGTTATCTTTAGCATGCATTAAATCCTGAAGATATACCCCAAGATAAATACCATTATCAGACAAATCAGGAAGTTCACGCTTTTTAGAAATAATGATTGGCATTAAATAGCCACGAACTTTCTTTTGAAAATACCTCTTCACAAAAACGCCTTGATCGTCAGTGAGTGCATTTTCATTAATTAAATAAATACCTTCTTCCTCCAAGCCTGCAATAATATCATCATAGGTTTTAGCAAACCTTCGTGATTGTTTAATAACCTCATTATGTATTTCTTTTAAAATATCTTTTGGTGCCCCACCTTCAAATACGGTATCTTTATCTAACTGAACAATCCTTTTTAATACAGCTACGCGCACCCTGAAGAACTCATCCATATTATTGGAATAAATACCTAAAAACTTTATACGTTCAATAAGTGGTACATTCTTTCTCGAGGCTTCCTGCAGTACCCTTTCATTAAATGACAGCCAGCTAATCTCCTTGCTTCTAAAGTTTTCCATTGCCATAGCGAACTAAAGTTTTTTAAAGTGTTTTACGATACAGATATCAGATTTCAAATGATTAAAAATAGAAAATATCTATTAAACAAAAACAGTTAAATCTCATATTTTATGATGAACATTTTACGAAGATATGAGTTTAGAATGACAACTTATAACTATTTAAATTAAATAAAAATTAAAATATGTCGCGCAAAAGATTAAACTTGCATCAAATTTTAGAAGTTCGTCATTTAACAGATTCTACGTTCGTAATTCGCTTTGAAAAAAACGGGCTGGATTTTAAAGCAGGACAGCACATTTGTGTTGGACCACCTAACGGAATACACACCAGGGAATATTCAATTTACAGTGCAGAAATCGACCCTTTTATAGAAATATTAGTAAAAGAGGTTCAAAATGGTTTGGTTACTCCTGTATTAAAAGGCTTAAAGGCCGGAGATAATGTTGTTGTAGAAGAACCTGTAGGGTATTTCACTTTACAGGAAGAAAAGGTTAAATCAAAGAAATTTTTATTGATTGCAACGGGTACAGGAATTTCTCCATTTCATAGCATGACTAAAAGTATGCCTGATCTGGATTATAAAATATTACACGGTGTAAGAACCGCTGCAGAGGGATACGAACGAGATGAATATGAAAATGATAGATATATTTTATGTTCTTCTCGCGATCAAAGTGGAGATTATACTGGTCGGATTACAAATTATTTACAAGAAGTAATGATAGATAAAGATTCTGAAGTATATTTGTGCGGAAATTGCAATATGATACATGATGCTTATGATATTTTAGAAGAAAAAGGAATATCCAACGAACAGATTCATGCAGAAGTGTATTTTTAAACCAGATAAATTAAAGAAATATAAAGCAAAACATATTTTTGTGTTTTAATTTTAACTATCATCAAAATATAGAATTGTGAAGTACTTTTTACTGACATTGGGGTGTCAAATGAATTTAAGTGACTCGGAGCGTGTGGCGTCAGTACTCGATGCAGCAGGATGCACAAAAGTTGATAATGAAGAAGATGCTAATATCATTGGAATTTTAGCTTGTTCTGTGCGTCAAAAAGCAATTGACAAAGTTTACAACAAAATTGCCAAGTGGAACAAATGGAAGAACAACAAAAACTTAATCACATTTATTTCAGGTTGTATTCTCCCAGCCGACAAAGAGAAATTTTTAAAATTATTTGACATTGTTTTTGCAATGCCGGAGTTACCTCAATTCCCTAAAATGCTTGGTGAATATGGTATTACAAATCCATTATCATTAATTGCAGAACCAAACAATGCCATTGACGAGATTCAACTATTCTGGAACGTAAAGCCTAAATATGACTCAAATTTCGAAGCTTTTATTCCAATTCAAAATGGATGTAATAAATTTTGCACGTATTGTGCAGTACCATATACACGAGGACGAGAAGTATCAAGACCTTCACAGGAAATTCTGGATGAAGTTAGAAGTCTTGCCCAAAAAGGATACAAATCAATTACCCTTTTAGGGCAGAATGTTAATTCTTACGGATTAGATAAAAAAGGTGACGAGCTCACTTTCCCTGAATTATTAGAAAAAGTAGGACAGATTGGTGAAGAAATTGATCATGAGTTTTGGGTTTATTTCACCTCTCCTCACCCAAGAGATATGACTGATGATATTTTCCATATTATTGCAAAATACAACTGCTTAGGAAAGCAAATACACTTCCCTATTCAGAGTGGAGATGAAAAGGTTTTGATTAAGATGAACCGTAAGCACTCCATGGAAAAATATCGTAAAACAATGCAATCGTTAAGAAGCATTCTTCCCCAGGCAACAGTATTTACTGATATTATTGTTGGTTTTACTGATGAAACAGAAGAACAGTTTGAAAATACCCGTAAAGCAATGGAAGAGTTTAAATACAATATGGCTTATATTGCTATGTATTCTCCTCGTCCTGGAGCTGCTTCTTACAGATGGGAAGACAACATTCCTCTTGAAGAGAAAAAACGCAGATATGCGGTATTGAGTGAAGAACTTCAAAAGCATACTTACGAATACAACAAATCTCTTATAGGAAAAACTGTAAAGGTTTTAGTCAGAGAAAAAGATCGTAAAGATGGATACTTATCAGGACATACTGATGGTAAAATAGTTGTAAGGTTAGAATCTGATGATCTTAATTTAATTGGACAAATTGTAGAGCTAAAAGTTACAGGTGCAGCAAGATTCTCTATAGAAGGAGAATTAGTGAAGAATACTGTTACCTGCTAATTAGTTACATTTATAAAGACATTTTCAAAGCTGGTGATCAGAATGATTTCCAGCTTTTTATTTATATATAAAAAAAGGCTAATGGAGTATTTTAACCCACCAAAGGTTTAAATGGCATTTTCAGATAAAAAGTAGAACCTTTTCCTCTTTCTGAATCAATAGATATCTGCCCTCCTAATAAACGCGTATATTCCTGGGCTATTGCAAGTCCTAAACCTAAACCTCCTTTTGAAATATCCTTGTTTACTTTTGAGAATCGTTCAAAGATCAGTTCTTTATTTTTCGGAAAAACACCAATTCCAGTATCTTTAACATACAAAACAATTATTCTATTTTTGATAGTATAGCCAATCTCAATAAATCCATTTTCTGTAAACTTAAAAGCATTCTCTAACAGGATATGTAAAATCTTATAAAGTTTGGTTTTATCTGTGATGATATAACTATCAAAATCACTCAACTCAGTTTTTATATTTATTGGAATATCACTTTCTATTGATCTGGAATGAAAATGATGATTCAATTCCTTATATAATTCATTCAGGCTAAAAGCCTCTTCAAACAATGGGATTTGTTTTGTTACCAACTTTGATATTTCAAGAATATTATCAATAATATTTAAAAGCTCATAGCTACTTTGCTGCACTATTTTTGAATAAGACTCTCTTAAATCCTGAGTTAAAGAACTATCAGCCAACATATCCGCAAATCCTATAATCCCATTCATCGGAGTACGAATCTCATGTGACATATTATTTAAAAACTCTGTTTTTAATTGATTTGCCTCTTCTGCCTTTTCTTTTGCCAATATTAACTCATTTTCGAACTTTTTTCGTTCAGAAAAATCACGAACTACTGCCACAATGGCAGTCTTTCCATTCCATAAAGTCGGACTTAAGCTAACCTGAGTTTCCAACTCCACATCGGTATTCATCTGTTTGCAAATCCACTCAAATACCTGGGGTTGACTACCCAAAACCTTTGACCAAATATCTTTTAAATCTGAAACATCTTGCTTTTGAGATGTAATATCATACACATGGAAAATATTACAATTTTCATTTCTAACCTGAAACATTGAAATTGCCTTATCATTTAAGGCTAAAAATCTACCATCCTCATCATGAATTATAATTGCATCACTGATACTATTAATAATAGTTTGTAAATTTTGCTGCGACATTTCCAAACTATCTATTTTCTTTTGTAATTCAGGATAATAACTCTTATGCAAAGAATGTTCTCCCAAGCCTATTATCTTATCTCTATATTTATCCCAATCTTTCTCCATTAATCACAAAGCTTCTTTACAAATTACTTCTAAATCTGATTTTACAGGTGGTTTTGGATTTGTTGCATTGCACGGATCATTAATTGCATTTGACGCTATTAAAGGAATAATATCAGCATTAACACCTTTATTACTTAATGTATTTAAAATACCTAAGCTACTCTTGAACTTTAATAATTCTTCAATAAAAATATTTTTTAATTTATTTTCACTCACATGAGTTTTAGAGATATTAAAAATCTGTGCAATTTTAATATAACGTTCAGATGCTGCTTCAAAATTATAATTTACCACATGAGGTAACAGAATTGCATTACACTCCCCATGAGGTAAATCGAGGTATCCTCCCAAACTATGAGCAATGGAGTGAACGCAACCTAAACTTGCATTAGAAAAAGCTAACCCAGCATATAAACTAGCCAACATCATTTTTCCACGAGCTTGAAGATCACCAGGATTATCAATACAGCTTTTCAAGTTACCTTTTATTAACCTGATGGCTTCAAGAGAATACAAATCGGTAAATGGTGAATTTGCGTTGGAAACAAAAGCTTCAAATGCGTGAGATAAAGCATCCAGACCTGTACACGCTGTTAAAAATGAATCCATACTTGTCAACACCATAGGATCTATCAATGCCACATCAGGTACTACAGCCTTACTTATAATTGCAAACTTATATCTTCCTTCAGTATTATTAATAATTGCAAATTGCGAAACATCTGCAGCAGTTCCACCGGTTGTAGGAATACAAACTAAAGGTGGAATAGGAACATTTATCATATCCACTCCTTCATATTGGGTAATATGACCATCATTTGACGCTACAATTCCAATACCTTTGGCACAATCCATCACACTGCCTCCACCTAATGCCAAAAGCATATTACACATATTCTCTTCAAAGATTTTTTTGCCATTCATAACTTCAAAATCCCGAGGATTAGGTGATACTTTAGAAAAAACAATATATTCAACAGAATTTTTTTGAAGTTCATTAGTCACTTCAGTAAACCATTGTGTATTGAGGACTCCTTCATCTGTAACTAACAATATTCTTCGACCACCGAGCTTTTTACAAAACACACCAACCATTAAACGAGAATCTACACCATAGATATATTCCGGAGCAACAAATTTCCTTGGATTTAATTGAATATTTTCCTGAAGATTTCCCATAAACTATATCCTTTACTGTTTATTCAATTATGAAGAATGTAACAAAACATATAACAACGAAATTAAAACCATTGTTTACGCTTAAAATAGCTAATCATTGCAATTACTGTTGAAATTATAATTGCCCACATTATGAAATAACTGTATTTATAGTGTAGTTCCGGAATAAAATCAAAGTTAGTTCCATAAATACCTGCTATAAACGTAATAGGAATAAAAATCACAGAAAAAATCGTTAATATTTTAAGAATATCATTTAACTTATATGCTACTGTAGTATGAAAAATATTCAACTGATCTGATAAAATATCCCTATAATTATCTACTGATTCATTTGCCAACTCTATATTATTTTGTAAATCATGCAAATGTCCCTGAATTTCATCGCTGATAAACTCAGAATCTGATTTACAAAGACCTAATATCATTTCTCTGCATGGCTTTATGGTCTTTCTTAGATAATTTATCTCAACCTTATATTTATTAATCTTTTCAAGACTGGTTGTTGAGGGATTTTTTATAAGTTCATCATCTAACTCCTCTATCTTTTCACCTAATAAACTAATTGTGTGAATATAATTATCAACAACAACATCCAACAAGGCAAATGCCAGGTAATCTGGCCCTGAATTTCTAATTCTTTTTCTGTTTTTTCGAATACGCTCACGAACAGGATCAAAACAATCTCCAACTCTTTCCTGAAATGATATCAACAAATTATCGTTTATAATAATTGATAAATTCTCTGAAAATATTTTCTGCTTTTCTTCATTGAACTGAAGCATTTTGGTTGACATCATGATATAATCATCATATTCATGAAACTTTGGTCGTTTATGAGTTTCTAAAACCTCAGCAATAATATATGCTTCAATTTGAAATTGTTTGGATACATCTGTCATAATATCAGTATCGTGCAGTCCGTCAACATTGATCCAACTGGTATTATCCTGATTCATTAATTCTACAGATTCTCCAATATCTCGCAACTCCACCTCCCTTAAATCCTGCGAATTATAATCAATAAAACGCAAACGGCTTTTTTCAATTTTCTTTTCTCCTTTAAATAAAATATCATCAGGAGATATTCCTATTAATTCCTTTTTTGACTTTAGAAATCTTGCCATACCCAATTATTAGAAACGCATTTTAGATTGATACTTCATAACCGAAATATAACAGGAATTGTATAATTATGCATACATATGCAGGTATTTTTGATTAATTATTAAATAAATTATGCTTAGTCAACATTTAAGTTGAAAGTTCCTTTAATTAATAAATCGTTAGATAGATTATACCCCTTTAGTTCCGTATAAATATCATCTATACTGCCAGTGGTTACTTTATATTTCTTAATTTGATACATGTCATTCAACATTCCTTCTTTTGCAAAAATATACATCTTATCATCAGATGAAACTAATGCTGTATTTGGTATTGCCAACAAAGTATCAACATTGGTAATTACACTCCCGTTTACCAATTGATTAATTGTAAAACGTTTGTCTTCATCTAGTATTTCAGCATAGCAATCCGATGATTGAGTATTATCATTTAGTAAGCTGGCAATAGATTTAACTTTACCTTTATATTTCATAGAATCACCCACAACAGAAAATATAACATCATGACCTTCTTTAATTTGAGACAGATCTTTCTCAAATATTGAAATTTGTATTTGTACCTGCTTACTATCAATAATCTCAGCAATATATTCATCTGATGAAATAAACTGACCCAAATCAAAATCAAGATTTACTATTTGACCTCCAATTGGAGCTAAAATCGCATAGTTATCCATATATTGACCACTTTCGATATCATCTGATGCTATTCCTAATCTAGTCAATTTTAATTTTAAAGCTGAGTAAATGCCCAATGCTGTTTTATAATTACTTTCTATTTTCAGAAAATCATCTTCTATTTTAATACTGTCATTGTAAAGCAATCTTGCTCTTTTATATTCTGCTGTTAATTGTTTTAATTTGGCAGAGGAAGCTGCAAATTCTTGCTGTAAATCAATCATTGCATTCCCTCCTACTTCGATTATCTTCTCTCCTTTTTTTACTAAATCACCAGGTTGCACGTATATCTTTTTAACAATGCCATCTATTGGTACTGATATTTTAGCTACTCCGTTAACTTTGGGTATGATTTTTCCGACAAATGGTATCGTATTTTCAAACCTGTGAAGTTCAGGTTTTCCAAACTCCATATTTTCTGACTGAAACTGTTCCTTTGTAATCTCAATTATTCCTGTATCAATTGCAGTGTCTTCTGTTGTTTTTGTAGAACAGCTAATAACAGAGAAGATTAATAATCCAATAGCTATATATGTAAGATCTGTATTCATAGGTTATTATTTAATTACATTGTACAATACTTGATTTCAAGGTAAATCATATTACAGTTTAATATCGCTTTGTAATAAGCAGATTCAATATCCATTGCAGACTCCATACTATTTGCAAATCTTAAAAAATCAATTTCCTTTTGCCTATAAGCTTCTAATGCAGTACGTTTAATTTCATTAGCCAATGCTATTTCTGTTTCTTCATACTGCTTGATAATCATTTCATATTTCAACTTTTCATTTTTATACTCAGCAATTTTCAGCCGTGCTTCGGTCATTTGACTCTCTGAAATCAACTTTTGAGCATTGTACGCAAGCTTTGCTGATTTTATGGTATTATGATAACTCTTATAAAATAAAGGAATAGACACACCAAACTCGTATCCCTGGTAATTTTTAGAATCCTCATAATTATTTGATCCTAAAAAATAACTGACATAAAAATCAGGTAAAATCTTATTTTGCTCAACTTTAATGATTGATTCTGCAAATTTATTATTCAGTTGAGCCAGTTCTCCAATAAGTGAATTAGTCATATCAATATTTTCAGAATCCATTAAAACCATATTTTCAGAGACTTTAAACTCACCAGGGTACTTTGTTAACAATTTAAGCTTTTGATAAGCTGTATTATAGGCAACCTCTAAATCCTTAATTTTAAATACAATTTCATTGTGTTTGGATCTTATATTCAAATATTCTAACCTGTTTATATCTTTGAGTGACAGACGTCGGTCTGATTGTTCTAAAAGATTTGAAAACAAACGTTTAAGCTCCTGATATCTATTTATGTTGTTGATGTAAAAAACACACTCATAATAAGTTTTTGACACTTCTTTTAAAATTCTGTTTTTTTCAAAGTCATAGTGCTTTTGCGCTATTTCACTTGAAATATTATTAGATCTATATTTTGCATGATAAAATGTAGGAAAAGAAAACTCTTGTTCCACACCCCAAACTCTTAAAGGATGATTATTTTCTGCAATATTATTTTCATCCAGTCCATAACTTATATTTGTTTTGGGGATTGAATATGAAGTTTTTGCATTTGCCTCTGCTTGCTGCACATTTATAATTGAAGCTTTCAAATAATTATTATTATCTATTGCACTCTGAGTAAGTTGCTCCAAACTAACCTCCTCTTGTGAAAAAACTGAAACCGCTGGAAAAATAAGTAATAGAATTACCGATGCTTTAGACCTAATCAACCTGAATGGAAATAGTTTTACCCCTACTACATTATAAAATATTTCAAAAAACAATGGTAATGCAATCATTGTCAACATAGTTGATGTAACTAAACCTCCAATCACCACAGTTGCTAACGGACGTTGAACTTCGGCACCGGCACCTGTAGATATTGCCATTGGTAAAAAGCCCATGGCTGCAGCTCCGGCAGTTAATAGCACAGGACGTAAACGATCTTTAGTACCTTGAATAATAACTTCATGCATAGTCAAAGATGAATCTTTATGTAACTCTTTTAGATGCTCTATTAATACAATTCCGTTTAAAACGGCTATCCCGAACAGGGCTATAAAACCAATCCCTGCAGAAACACTAAAAGGCAAACCTCTTAACCACAATAAAAAAACACCTCCAACTGTTGCCAAAGGAATAGCAGTAAAAATCATTAAAGCATCCTTTAAAGATTGAAAAGCAAAATGTAAAAAGATAAAAATTAGTAATAGCGCAACGGGCACTGCAATCATTAATCGGTTTGATGCATTTTGAAGATTCTCAAACTGACCTCCATATTCAACATAATTACCCGGAGATAATTTAACGTTCTGATCTATTACAGTCCTAATATCTTCAACTACAGATTGTAAATCTCTGTTTCTGACATTAACACTTACAACCACTCTTCTTCTGGTATTATCTCTTGAAATTTTGGCAGGGCCTTCTGTATAATTAATATCGGCAAATACTCTCATTGGAATTTGATCTCCTGATGGAATTGCAACCAATAAATTACGAATATCATTTATATCAGTTCTGTTTATATTTTGAAGACGCATCACCATGTCAAACCTTTTTTCTCCCTCAAATACCACCCCTGCTATATTCCCTCCGAATGCTGACGACAGATATGTATTCAACATCTCCACATCTACATTGTATTTTGCCAATTGCATTCTTTTATAGTCAACTTTTATTTGTGGTAACCCGGTTGTCTTCTCTAAAATCACATCCCCGGCACCGGGAATATCTGTAATCAACTTTTTAATTTCATTGGCTTTTTGATTAATATAATCCAAATCCTCCCCATAAATCTTAATGGCAATATCAGATCTTACTCCTGTTATTAATTCATTAAAACGCATTTCAATCGGTTGTGTAAATTCGTATTCTATACCAGGTATTACGCTCAAAGCTTCCTTAAATTCGCTAGCCAGACCTTCTTTAGTTTTTGCTTTCTCCCATTGATCCTTTGGATTTAGTTTTATGATCATATCAATCTCTTCCATCGACATAGGATCAGTTGGAACTTCAGCAGCTCCAATCCTACAAACTATTTGATCTACCTCATCAGGAAAGTTCTTTATTAAGATATTTTCCATTTTGGTAGTCATATTTATAGTTTCGGAAAGAGACGTTCCGGTTTTTAAGGCCGGTTGAATTACAAAATCACCTTCATCCAATGTAGGTACGAACTCCCCTCCCATCCTGCCAAAAAGAAAAACTGTAAAAATCAACGAAAGAGCTGCAGCACTTAATACTATTTTTTTATGTGCACATGACCATTTGATAACAGGAAAATATGATTTATAAACTTTATCTAAAATCCATTTTGATATACTTTTCTTATTAAAATCTGATGGTTTTAAAAATAATGAAGAAGCAACCGGCAACCATGTTAATCCCATAATCATTGCTCCTATAATAGCAAATGAAAATGCTAAAGCCATTGGGTGAAACATCTTACCTTCAACACCCTGAAGTGATAATATTGGGATAAAAACAATAAGAATAATAACCTGACCAAATATGGCAGATTTCATCATTTTTGAGGCACCTTCATGCGCTATATCGTCTGAAATATTACTTTTTTCTTCGTTATTTGATTTCACAATAACATCATGCTTCAGATTCATTTTATATACAATATACTCTACAATGATAACAGCACCATCAATAATAATCCCAAAATCCAGAGCTCCTAAACTCATCAGGTTAGCATCAATACCAAAAATATACATCATTGATATTGTAAAAAGTAGTGCTAAAGGTATTATTGAAGAAATTACCAAAGCTGATCGAATATTCCCTAAGAGCAGAAGAACCGTGATAAATACAATGAGTGCCCCAAGTATTAAATTTTCAGCAACAGTAAAAGAAGTTTTAGCAATTAACTCCCCTCTTTCCAGTATTGGATTTATAAAAACGCCCTCAGGAAGGTTATGCTGAATCTCGTCAACCCTATCTTTAACTGCTTTAATAACCTCCTTCGAATTAGCATTTTTAAGCATCATCACCTGTCCTAATATGGTTTCACCTTTCCCATTGGCAGTAATTGCACCAAAGCGATTGGCATAACCAAAATGAACAGTAGCTACATCCTTAATAAAAACAGGGATTCCAGAGTTTGTTTTAACAACAATATTCTTAATATCATCAAGATTCTTAACCTGACCATCACCACGAATAAAATAGCTTTGCTTATTTTTTTCAATGTAAGATCCACCACTGATATTATTGTTATTTTCTAAAGCATCATATACTTCAATTAAACTTACATCAAGACTTCTCAATAAAAGTGGATCAAGCGCTATTTCATATTGTTTTAAATATCCTCCCCAGCTATTTACTTCCACTACTCCTTTTAAGCCGGTTAATCTGCGTTTTACAATCCAATCCTGAATAGATCTAAGATCCATAGGAGTATAATGATCTTCATATCCAGGCTTAACATCTAGTATATATTGATATACCTCTCCTAATCCGGTAGAAATAGGGCCCATTTCAGGGGTTCCATATATCTCAGGTATTTGTTCAGAAGCACTTTTAATCTTCTCTGCAATCAACTGTCGGGGTAAATAAGTTCCTAAACTCTCCTCAAATACAACTGTTACAAGAGATATCCCAAATTTAGAAACAGATCTTATTTCGAGAACTCCGGGTAAGTTTGCCATTTCCATCTCAACAGGAGCAGTAATAAACTGTTCTATTTCCTGCGTTGAAAGATTAGTTGAAGTAGTTATAATCTGAACCTGATTATTTGTAATGTCAGGTACTGTTCCAACAGGTATTTTATAAACAGAATAAAGACCCAAACCTGCAATTGTAAGAGTAAACAGTATTATGATAAGTTTATTATTAATACTGAATTTAATAATTCGTTCAAGCATATCATCAAATTATAATTCAATCAATTTAAAGAATTTATTTAACAATTGCAGAATATTTTACCCATATAAAAAAAGAGTCAGATAACTTTATCCAACTCTTTCTCAACTCAATTTAAATAATAACCTGAGTTCGACATAAAATTTTGGATTCAGAGCGCCTATAAATAGTGAGGTTCAACTGAAAATTATGAAAGAATAGCGGGCTATTTTGAATAATTTTCAGGAAAAAGATTGCTGTTTAGTTCCTGATCATTGCTTCGTTCGGCATAATCAAAGTAAACTTTGCTTCTGCTCTCACTTATCGCAATAATTATAAGCGAAATCATTATGCTTTACCATAAAAAACTAATCTACTACGTTAAATTTTTCGAGCTAGCTCGCTAGCCCTGCAAAATTCGCCTTGTATATCAGCTTTTTATGATAATCTGAATTCTATAATTTTAATCGAACTCAGGTTAATATATGTCTTCTTTATAAGTTAAGCCATTTCTGACTTATCTCTGAGATTTTATTTTTAGCTTTTTCTATATGAAAATCATAAGTTGTTTTATTTCCAGTGCTCGCATGCACAAACTCATATTCTTTGAATCCCATAAAATCAAGTTCAATTTTTGTAATGGTTCTTAGATTATCCATAAATCCATATCCCCCTTTATAAGATCCCATACTTGTATAAATGGTCAGAAATTTAGATTTATTCATTAAGCCAATTTGTTCTTCACCTTCATATTTAAATGTTAATCCACTTTGCATAACTGCATCAAAATAAGTTTTAACAATACCCGGTAATGAAAAGTTATGCATTGGTGTAACAAGTATAATCAGATCTGAAGCAGCAAACTGTTCTGCCATTTCATCCATTTCTTTTAATGATGCACTATGAATGCTATCAAGAGTCTGTCCTCCAAAATTTCTTGACTTATAGGCTTCCATCGATACTTCATCATGAAATTTCGGTGTGTTTTTTAATAAATCGATTTCTGTATATGTATTATCTCCTAACTGAGCCTTTAAATGATTTAATAGTTTAAGTGTGTTTGAGCGTTCTGATGATGGCAGATATTTTACAATTAAAATCTTCATTTTGTGTGTTTTTTTAAGTTTAAATAAATAATACATTACAAATATGAATGAACTTTGAAATAAACAGATTACTATTATCAGTTCATATATTATAAAAATCCGTTCCTTATATCTTTTTAGTCTAAGATTCCATTGAGGCTCTGGTCTTTTATTATCATACAAATACTTAATATTGATTTTCCAATTATTTTAACCGTTATTTATATGATTGTAAAACAAACATTATTACTATTTTTATCTTAACCTTTAAATCAACAGTTCGTTTAGTTTTTTTAATGTATTGAATGCTAGATTTATGGATGCTTTGTAGTCAAATTCATATAATATTGACAATAAGCGCCTTGTTAATGAATTTTTCGTCTTTTATCTAAAATCTAACGATCTATTGTAAAATGTTTATTCATTTAAAATAAAATCAATATGCACTACTTAAAACCAATAGCAGGACTAATACTTATTTTATTCTTATTTAGTTTTTCATCTGCAGAAAAAAATAATAGTTCTGATAACAATCATCCAGAAAAGGCTGTTATTCCAGCCGAAGTTCATTCAATATTAAAAAAATCATGTTTTGATTGCCATAGCGACGAAGCCAAAAAGATACTTTCAAAAAGCAAACTAAATTTTGACAAGCTGGATGGTCTTTCTGAAGTGAAAAAGATATCCACTTTAAAGAAGATTGAAAAAGAAATAAAAGAAGAAAAAATGCCACCTAAAAAATACGTACAGAAAAATCCTGAAAAAAAGATGACAGAGGAAGAGAAAACTATGGTATTTGAGTGGATTAAAACAGAATTAGAAAGTAAATAAATAGAACACTCTTCAACACCTACCCTCGAACACCTGACAGGTTTCTTTGCGATACGTAAAAAAACCTGTCAGGTGTTCGAGGTAATGGTGTTAAAGTAATATTTAATATAAAATGAACTTGAAAAAATCATTATTAATAGCAATCCCTGTTATTTTTATTTTGATTCAGTTTTTTCAACCTGAAAAGAATCAAATGGGCATTGGAGATAATCACATTATCAATGAATCAGAAATACCTGATACGATAAAGAATATGCTGACCATGTCTTGTTTTGATTGCCACTCAAATCAGACGAATTACAGATGGTATCATAAAGTATCACCTGTATCCTGGTTTATTAACGGTCATATTCAGGAAGGTAAAAGTGAATTAAACTTTTCAGACTGGAAATCAATGGATGTATATGATAAAATTGCCCTACTTGATGAGATATCCAGTGAAATAACTGATAAAAAAATGCCTTTAAAAGCCTATACATTAATACATAAAGATGCCAAACTTACTGAAGAACAAATCAGAATATTAAATGAATGGACTGAGAATTATTCGGAAGAATTATTAGAAAAATCTAAAAAATAAAGACCTATAGGTAAATACAATAGATTGTTAGATTTTAGATGAAAGTCTTTTGTCTTAAATCTAACAATCTATTGATAAAAAAGAAAAGGCACATGTCTTTTAAATAATGCACCTTTTACCTATTTACTTTGATTTTGTAAAATAAATCCCAGATACTTATTTGAATTAAGTTCTAGCTTATTTCAAGCCCTTGCTTTAACTGTTCAACAAATTTATCCATACGTTTCATTTCATCTGGTATACGGATTCTTTGAGGGCAAAGTGATACACATTTACCGCAGCTGATACAATGATTAGCCTGACGTAATTTAGGCACACTTCTATCATAACCAACTAAAAATGCCTGACGAGCTTTTTTATAGTCGTCATCATGCAGACTACGAGGAAAATTTCCTTCATTAATACATTTATTATAATGAGCAAATACTCCTGGAATATCAATACCATAAGGACATGGCATACAATAACGACATTCAGTACAAGAAATTAATGGATATTGCAAAAACAAGTCTGTTATTTCATCCAATAGCTCCTGCTCTTTTTCTGTAATAGGCTCCAAAGGTGAATAACTGGCCAAATTATCTACCAGATGCTCTTTATAAGTCATTCCACTTAAAACCGTTAATACTTCAGGTGGTGTTCCTGCATATCTGAAAGCCCATGAAGCGATACTTGCCTCAGGTCGTTGTTGCTTTAATTTTCCCATTAAAAAGTTTGGTAGTTTTGCTAAACGACCACCTAATAAGGGCTCCATTATTACTGCCGGAGTGTTATGTTTTACCAGCTCATTATACAAGTACACTCCATTAACATTAGCTCCGGTGGCATGCAGCCAATCCACATAATTTACCTGAATCTGTACAAAGTCCCATTGAATTCCCATGGCAAGCAAATAATCATAAACCTTAACATCTCCATGAAATGACCAACCCAGGTTTCTGATTCTGCCGGCTTCCTTTTCTTTAAGAAGGAAATCAATCATGCCGTTATCAATATAGCGGGCTTTGAAATTATCCATCCCCCCTAGTCCAACAGCATGAAGCAAATAATAATCAATATAATCAACCTGAAGTTCTTTAAATGAATTATAATATATCTCCAAAGATGCTTCACGAGAATGTGTATCGGGTCGGAAGTTAGATAGTTTAGTTGCTACAAAATATTTATCACGAGGATGTCGTTTCAAAGCAATACCAGTAGCTTTCTCAGATAATCCTCTTCCATATACAGGTGAAGTATCAAAATAATTTATCCCATACTCTATAGCTGTATCCACTAATCCATTCCAGGTATCCTGATCAATTTCTTCCTCTGTTTCGCTTATTTTTTTAGTAGGAATACGCATACAACCATATCCAAGCAAAGAAACTTTATCTCCAGAATGCGGATTTGTGCGATATTCTAGTTTTGTTGGATCTATTTTAGTTAAACTGGCAGTTCCGGCAGGTGTAATTTCATTAGCTTTTGGTTTACATCCTACTGCCAATAATGAAGTAGAAGCTGCAACTCCACCTAATACTTTAAAAAAATCTTTACGGTTTATATTATTATTTTTATTCATTGTTCTGATTTTAGTATTAATACCCTATGCACTTTGCTCCAAGCTCTATACGATCCTATGCATTTCAACACCTTCCACATAAATCGCACTTATAGGTCTCGATGGGCATAAATTTTCGCATGCTCCACAGCCGATACATCTTTCGGTATTTACTGCAGGTATTTTTCTTGATTTATCATTATCCGGATCAGATGCTACCATCTCAATTGCTCCTGTAGGACAATGATGAGCGCAATTTCCACAATCTACATCATCAGTTAAAACCACACAATTATCTCTAATCCAAACAGCATAACCAATCTGAGTGGCAGACTTATCTTCTTTAGTAATGGTTTTAATTGCTCCTGTTGGGCAAACCTCTGAACAATTTGTACATTCAGGTCTACAGTAGCCTCTTTCATACGACATTTCGGGTTGCATAAAAGTCATTAAACCAGATGATGGTCGTAATATTTGGTTTGGACAAGCTGAAACACATAAACCACAAGCAGTACAATGTTCATTAAAATTTTTAGCACTTACAGATCCAGGAGGCACTATTGGAGTTGTTCGCTCTGGAATCTTCTTATCTTCAATAATGGCCAAACCTCCTTCTACAACCTTTTCCTGGGCTTTTATTACTGAAGTTAATGTTAAGGCTGATGCTATTGTTAAAAAACTACGACGAGAATTATTATGATCACCATCTGCTGATGACACAGCCATTGTATATTCCTTAGGGGCTGATTTAGTTTTAAATGCAGATTGATAAGTTATAGCATCACGATTACAGGATTCAATGCAATCCAAACACGTTACACACCTTGAATAATCTATAGAATGATTTTTAGTATCAATACAAGCCGATTTGCAGTTTCGAGCGCACAGATTACATCCGTTACACTTATCAACATTAAATACCGGTTTAAAAAAAGAATATTTTGAAATAAAACCTAAAACAGTTCCTACAGGGCAAACTGTATTACAATAGGTTCTGCCATTTTTCCAGGCTAAAACACTTATAAGTATAATCAATACTATTGCAACAATAAAAGTAGGAATACTCTTAAGCCACACATCAACACTGTAAAAGACATAACTATCAGCTCTTTCTGCAGCATAAGCAAGCAAATTGTTCCCCCATTGGTACACAGGAGCAAATAAATTTGATGCAATCCTGCCATAAATTCCATATGGATCCAACATAGCCACCAGTGAACCAACACCAGCAATTATGGCAACAATAAATATCCCTAAAAAACTATATCGCAACCAGTTAATAGCTGAAGAATAATGAAATCTGTATTTTTTACGCTTTCCGGATATCCAGGAAACGATATCCTGAAACACACCTAAAGGACATATAAAAGAGCAATATACTCTTCCAAATACAAGAGTTAAAACTACCATTATTATTACAAGTCCTATATGCAAACCTAATATGGCAGGAATTAATTGAATTTTAGCTAACCAACTAAACCAATGGTGAAGAGTTCCTGTAAAATCCAAAAACAAAAGGGTAATCAAGGAAAAGAAAAGAATGGCTAATCCTACTCTGATTTTTTTTAGCATCGTATTATAAGTTGTACGGGTTTATGAGAATTTTTAATTTAAAAATAAGATAATTCTTAATGCTACCTTCATAACGAAATGTTAACAAGTATAATTTAAACTGTATCTAAATATTAATATACAATAACACCCATCTGTTTCACCAACAGATGGGACATTACTCTTATGTTATAGACTAATACACTCCAAAGAACTTTGGCCTGAAAATGAGCCCTTCCTTTCCAATTACAAGATTGGCAAATAGCATTTGTAAGCAGTATCAACGGTGGAATATCCACCAAACTAAGCACCATTATTGACTTTCTTTTTGGTGGTGCAATATCAGAAGTAAACAATGTCAAACTTAAAACCAAACGTAAGAATGAAGACATTTGACGAACTCTTTGATGGCGTGATAAAGCACGAAGGCTACTACGCCAATGTAACCAGAGACAGAGGAGGTGAGACATATATGGGTGTAGCCCGGAATCTTCATCCAAACTGGGAAGGTTGGCAAATCATTGATGGTTACAAACTGACATTTGGAGAGCTAAAACGAAACGCCAAGATTGATATTCCGGAACTAACCACAATGGTCAAAGTGTTCTATAAACAGACCTTCTACGAAGAATACAAAATAGGAAGCATTAACTCCGGCTCGTTACAAGAAATTATTTTTGACTGGTGTGTCAACAGCGGTTATTGGGGAAGAACAGGCGTTCATAAAGTCCTGAACCGCTTCTTTGATTGTGACCTTAAAATGGATGGTATAATCGGTATTCAGACGGTTGCAGCAATCAATTCCTGTGAACCTGAAATGCTATTTGATGCAATTAAAATGGCACTTATCCATTACTACCATATCATTGCACAAAAAGGTCAGAATCATAAGTTTTTAAAGGGGTGGTTGAGAAGGGTAAACTCGATTACTTTTTATTGATTATTGGCTCCTTTCTCATAATAACTAAATTCAAGTGCCTAAATATTAAACAGAGTATAATTTTGTATCAAGTTTAATTTAGAAATAAAAAAAGTTCATGAACTTCCTTGTTTCCGCAAGAGTATTATAAGATAATAGATGTAAATATTTGATAAAAAAAGACCTGCAAGATTTGCAGGTCTCGAAAATTTTCACCTGATTAGGTGTGTGTACAAAATTTTCGATTCCAAAGTAACACCATTTGGTGGCATTCACCTAATTCATAAGCAACTTTATGCTGATGGAGCAATTGATTTCATTGATAATCAATTAGGTGAAAGAGTAAAAAAGATAGGTTATAATTACTCTGATATATTATTAAGTAGAATATATACAACATTTTGCGGTGGTAATTCAACCGAAGATGTAAATTATTTGAGAGATAATACATTAAAACATCTTAAAGGTATTAAAATTCCTTCTGCAGATACAATTTTACGTGGTGATGTTGAATTATCAGTTCCGTGTGATAATATTGAAACACAATCAGGGAAACCTAATAAAATCAACGTAAACCCTAAAATGAATGAATTTTTACTTGATAGTGCGTTAAAATTCAAACAATTAAATCCTAACGACAAAGACTTAGTTTATGATTTTGACCATCAATTTATTCCAGCAGAAAAATATGATGCAGAATATAGTTACAAAGGAAAAAGAGGATATTTTCCAGGTATAGCAACTATTTCAAATATTCCTGTTTATATCGAAGGACGAAATGGAAATTGTAATGTTAAAACAGCACAGTTGGCAACTCATAAAAGAGTTCTAAAAGTACTTAACAACAAAGGTGTAAAACCTCGTTATGCAAGAATGGATTGTGGTTCATACATCAAAGAAGTTACAGACTATTTTCATGAAAAAGATATCCTTTTTTCGATTAGGGCAAATAACTCAGAAACTTTATTAACAAAGGCTGCAGATACACTGGATTGGGAGACTTGCCTTATTAATTTTCAGGATTATGAAGTAAATAGTTTTAAATATCAATTCGGAAAATATGAGCATCGTATTGTAGCCTACCGATGGCCTAATAAAACAGGTCAAAAATCTCTTTTTACAAGAGATGCTAAAAACTACTTATTTATCATCACCAACGACTGGGATGTTTCAGAAAAGGAAGCAATTGAATTTTACAATAGAAGAGGAAATTGTGAACGTGTTTTTGATATTCAAAACAATGACTTCAATTGGAATTCCATGCCACATAGTTTCCTTGAAGAAAACACGGTATACCTGATAATCATGGCTGTTGCGCATATAATATATAAGTGGCTGTTAAATATATTTGCTAAAGTAGTCGTTGGATTAACGAAAACCTCTCGGCTTAAAAAGTTCATTTTTCGTTTTGTGGCTACTGTTGCTAAATTTACTGATAGTGGCCGAAGAACAGTGATTCATCTTGCTACTAACAATGAAAAATTAATTCAAATGGCAAATTCTGGTTGAAAATATGATTTCTTGGTTTTAAGCTTTCCCGCAATAGCTTTTAAAAGTGGGTAAGGGGCTTTCTGCTTAAAAATTTAAATTGTCTACAATTTTAAATGCGCAAGTATTTTATTTTCGTGTAATTCGAGTAATTCGTAGTTAAAAAAAATTCTTGCGTATTTTAGGAACTTTTAAACTTCATGAACTTTAATTAAAACTAATATAAACCGCTTATTGCGTCGTTTTACTCCACTGGCCTCCCTGAAGCAATGCTTTTACTTCTTTCTATTGATTGTAGTGCAAGGTAATTATCTCCAAACTTCTTCATATTTTCCATTTCATCATCAAATTGGTTGTAATGCATTTCTTCATCTTCAACCAATGCTTCAAAAAGCTTTTTCGAAACTGAATCAGCGTTAGCAGAACATTCATTTGCCCATAAATTATAATCTCTGGCACTGGATTCTTCCATGGCTGTAGCCATTTCAAGCATCTGTTTTACATCTTCAACTTTCTTCACTTTTTCAGATGCTTCCATTTCAACTTCGCCCTTTAAGAATAGGATACGTTCTGCCAACTGCTCAATATGCATCATTTCTTTAATAGCGGTCATTTTAAACAAACCGGCTAATAAATCATAGCCCTGGTCATCGCAATGAAAATGGAAATACATATACTGATGAACCGCATAAAGTTCATCAGCAATAGCTTTGTTTAATAATTCTATACTTTTTTCTTTCATTTATTTATTGTTTTGTTATTTCAAATCAAATCTGTCAAGGTTCATTACTTTATTCCATGCAGCTACAAAATCCTTCACAAACTTTTCTTTTGCATCTGAACTTGCATACACTTCTGCTAAAGCTCTTAATTCTGAGTTAGAACCAAAAACCAAGTCTGCTACAGTTGCAGTCCATTTTACCTCTCCAGTTTTACGGTCACGACCATCGTAACATCCCTTTTTATCTTTACCAGGCATCCATGCTGTAGCCATGTCAAGTAAATTCACAAAGAAATCATTTGTTAATACTTCTGGTTGATTAGTAAATACTCCATTTTTAGAACCATCAAAGTTGGTATTTAAAACTCTCATTCCACCAACAAGCACCGTCAATTCCGGAGATGTTAATGTAAGCAATTGGGCTTTATCAATTAACAATTCTGTTGCAGGAATTTTATATTTATTGTTCTGATAGTTTCTAAATCCATCAGCCAAAGGTTCTAATACAGCAAAAGATTCCACATCAGTTTGTTCCTGTGTTGCATCCATACGTCCAGGAGTAAATGGCACAGAAATATCAATTCCTGCATTTTTAGCTGCTTTTTCAACCCCGGCACATCCGGCAAGTACAATCAAGTCAGCCATTGACACCTTCTTCCCCGATTCGTTAAATGCTTTCTGAACTTTTTCTAGTGCAGTTAATACTTTACTTAATTGTTTAGGATTGTTTACTTCCCAATCTTTTTGCGGTGCAAGTTGTATTCTGGCACCATTAGCACCACCACGCATATCTGAACCTCTAAAAGTAGAAGCAGATGCCCATGCTGTTGATACCAATTCTGAAATGCTTAGACCTGTTGCTAATACTTTTTCTTTAAGTAAAGTAATATCCTTATCGTTAATCAATTCATGGTCAACCGCAGGAATAGGGTCTTGCCAAATCAATTCTTCGGCAGGAACTTCAGGACCTAAATACCGTGCACGTGGCCCCATATCACGATGTGTAAGTTTGAACCATGCTCGAGCAAAGGCATCGGCAAACTCAAGCGGATGCTCATAAAAACGCCTTGAAATTTTTTCATAGGCAGGGTCGAAACGCAAAGATAAGTCTGTAGTCAGCATTGTTGGACGATGCTTTTTCTTTGGGTCTTGCGCATATGGCATTTGTCCTTCAGTATCTTTAGCAACCCATTGGTGAGCACCTGCCGGACTCTTAGTCAGTTCCCATTCGAATTCAAACAGATTTTTAAAGAAATAATAACTCCATTGGATTGGGGTTTGCGTCCATGTCACTTCAAGTCCGCTGGTGATGGTATCGTCACCATTTCCAGTACCAAACGAGCTTTTCCAACCAAGACCTTGTTCTTCAATCGGTGCAGCTTCTGGTTCTGGTCCAACATATGCAGCATCTCCTGCACCATGACATTTACCAAAGGTATGTCCCCCGGCAATAAGGGCAACAGTCTCTTCATCATTCATCGCCATACGGGCAAAACTTGCACGAATGTCTTTTGCTGCTGCTATTGGGTCAGGATTTCCACCTGAACCCTCAGGATTTACATAAATTAATCCCATTTGTACAGCTGCAAGCGGACTATCCATATCACTTTCAGGAAGGTTACGCTGGTCATCGTCTAACCATGTTGTTTCATTTCCCCAATACACATCTTCTTCCGGTTCCCAAACATCGGCACGGCCACCTGCAAAACCAAAGGTTTTGAAGCCCATTGATTCCAATGCAACATTTCCAGTAAGAATCATCAGGTCTGCCCATGAAATTTTCTTGCCATATTTTTGTTTAATCGGCCATAGTAATCTACGAGCCTTATCTAAACTCACATTATCAGGCCAACTGTTTAACGGAGCAAAACGCTGTTGCCCTGTTCCTCCACCACCACGGCCATCACCTGTACGATAAGTACCAGCACTATGCCAAGCCATTCTGATAAACAGAGGGCCATAATGACCAAAATCAGCAGGCCACCAATCTTGTGAATCCGTCATTAATGCATGAAGGTCTTGTTTAAGTTGCTTGTAATCGAGTGTTTTAAATTCTTTCGCATAATCAAACTCACTATCCATCGGATTTGATAGTGATGAGTTCTGTCGAAGAATATTTAACTTCAATTGATTAGGCCACCAATCTCTGTTTCTGGTTCCGCCACCACCTGATTTACTTGTTGCTCCTGTTACCGGACACTTACTGATATTTTCTGAATGTTCTTCCATAATTATTTATTTATATTTTAGACTTATGTTTTACTGTTGGTACAATGAATGTCATTACAATTGCCCCTATAATTCCAATGGCAATAACTAGCAGTTTAATTGGGATCGTTTTGATAAATAAAAAACACGAAAATGTTATCATTATTGACATTAAACTAATTGCAAAGATTTTTTGCCTTATCAACATTCCTTTGTTATTGTAATACTGTACAATATATGAACCTATCAACTTATTAGAAACTACTTTAGAATATAAACTGTTTGAGCCTTTTAAATATAAAACAGATGTAAGTAACAAAAAAGGCGTTGTAGGTAATCCTGGCACAACTATTCCAACAAATCCAAGTATGAGTGAGATGGTGCCAAGTGTAATAAATAGTGCTTTTAATAGATGCATTTGCTGACTTTTTCTGATTTATTTCCCATATCTTAATCGAACATATAGTAAAGTGTGATTATGTTGAAAACAAAATTATCTCATTTATTACTTTGCAAAATGTCGTTTATCCTATTAAGTCAGTCGTTCATAGAATAGCATCTATTCAACTAATGTAATGACATGGTCTAATCATTGAGAAATTTTGATGCAACTTAATCACTACAAGTTATTTAAAATTCATTTTACATAACAAAAAGAAAATCCTGATACAATATTTTTCGTCTATAAGAGAATGGATATCATTAAATTGATAGTATGATAATCGTAATCGGTACTATAAAAGTTTGTTTGAAGATTGTATTTTTGAACCTTCTTATAAATGAAAGGTGAAAATCAAGTTAATAAACAGTAAGCATCTATATAAAAAATGACCAGTTTAAAAAAGACTACCAACCTGAATAGAGATAATTTAAGGGAATACTGTTTATTTGCCCTGGTAGCAATTTTGCTTTTCCTGATTAAGATGTACGATAGGTTTACCGAAGCCTTTCAATGGTACGAATCCATTTATATACTTAATAGTGTTTGGGCTGCATTATTAATTAATTACTGGTTTATTCCCTTATACTTTTACAAAAAGAGAATCAAACCGTTTACTTTATTTTCATTTGCTGTTATTGTGATATCTTTTCTTATAGATGAGTTTTTATTGGAGAAGATTTCTCATTCTAATTAATACTACATACTTTCTACAACTTCATTCAATATTTCTTGTGCTGCTTTTGCCTCCTTTTTTCCAATGTTCGATTTTATAATACTTACGAATTCATTTAGTTGAGTAGGCGTATAACCAACATTAAAACAAATTGACAGATGAGAACGAAGCATAGGTTCAACACCTCCAATACTGCTAAGTACTGAGACCGTAACCAATTCTCTTTCTGAAAAAGTCAAAATATCCCTATCGAATATATCGGCAAATAAATGTTCTTTCAAAAAAATCTCAATTACTGGAGCAAAAGCCGCATAACCACTTTGTGTTTCTCCTAATGGTCATCCAATCAATTCTTCCAGATTGGCTTTACCACGTTCATATTTACTTTTTTCATCATTAACAGGTGATGCATCTGCACCTAATTTATCGTTGATGCCTTTTGACTTACGTTCATCAACCACTTCCATAAAAGTTTGTAAGCCTCTTAGACTACGGGGAAAACCACAGTATGCATATAAATGCACCATTACTTCTTTTATTTCATTGATGGTTAATCCGGCATCTAAGCCTGCATTAATCGCTGGTTTTAATTGTTCCAGGTTTCCATTGGCAGTAAAGGCAGCAATCGGGATAATGCTTTGTTGCTTACTGGATAGTGTTTCACTCATCTTTACCTCATTTTGCGCATTAACATTAGAGAACAAGCAACAACTTACTACCAGTCCTATGAATGCTCCAATTATTATTTTTTTGATTTTTTCCATTTTAATTAGAAGTATTTTTACTTGTCTACCAGCTTTAAAAGTACTTTCAGCAGTCTCAACAACAAACTGGCCATCGAGAATGGGGCCGCAATAAATCCTTGCACCACCTTCTCCATTATTTTCCTGACCACCATCTACTATTTCTTCCACATTTAAAGCACGTAATTTTGCAAGAGTAATTTCGTCAGTGCCTTCGATTAATTCCCTCATTTGATTTATTGTCCGTTAAGTTTTTCATAGCAAAACAAGTTTAAAAATGCAATGTATTAATGACCTCCGGGAGTTAGCAATTTTGTGAATGAAAGAGAACCTAGCATCCACTTACCACCTTGCTTTATATACACCTCTGTAACTTCAAATGGATTGGTAACCTCGTTGCCTCCAACCTCGGCTAATAAATCTATCCGGTTTAATAAAATTGCGGTATTATCAATAATATTAACTGATACTTCATGTATATCAGCCTTTTTATACCATATGCCTCCACTTTTGATAATCTCAAGCTCCTGAGCAGTTCCCCAGTGTCCACCCATATGAACAAACACAGCTTTTTCGTGAAAAAGTTTACTTAGTTTATCGACATTTTTATCTGCCATCCATTGCCATTTGTTTTTTGAAAGTTGAATAATTTCATTTTCACTTTCTGAGTTCTGGGCGTTTGAAAACTGCATTGATATAAGAATTAAAATGAATACTGTAATTACTTTTTGCATAACCTCTTGACTTTAGGGATTATTGTTTTATAAATATTTATTAAAGAATCCGTTGAGTTTAGTTATTGCCTGATTAACATATTCAGGAACATAGTACGTTTGAATATGAGTTGCATTTGGAATAAGGTATAATTCTTTTTCAGTTGTCCCGGTTGCTTTTTTAAAAGCATCCTCTGTCATGTAATAACTATCGGCTTTACTTCCGGCCATCATTAATAAAGGTTGATTAATCAGATCCATATTGGTACTTGCATCAAATGCCATTAAATCTATTTAACTACTCATTGTATACCTAAATGTTGAGTTAGGATGAGCATGAGTAACATCATAATAATAATGACCTTCCCGATACAAATCAAATGGCATCTTGTCAGCCATTTCATCTGTAATTTTTGAATCAGCAGCATATAAAATTTTGCCACCGGCAGCCTCCTGAGCCCTAGCATCAGAAGCTTGTTTTAATCGATCCTGAATAGTTTCTAACTGAGAATCCCTGTATCCGTTTTTTCTGACAATTCCTGAATTAAACATACTTAAGGTTGCAACCGCTTTAAAGCGTTTATCAGTTTGCACTGCGGCCAGGGTATAACCGCCACCACCACAAATTCCTAATGCACCAAGCTTTTCAGAATCGACACCTTTATACTGCGTGATATAATCAGCCATTCCATGTATATCTTCAATACGATTCGCTGGCTTATCTACATTTCGAGGTTCTCCACCACTCGCTCCCTGATACGAGGCATCGGCAGCAATGGTGATATAACCTAATTCAGCTAAACGCTGTGCGTATAACCCGGCTACTTGTTCCTTTACTCCTCCATTGGGGTGAGCCACAACAATAGCTGGATAACTTTTAGTAGAATCATAATTCGCCGGAGTATAAACATTAGCTGCAACATCAATTCCATTAAGTTTATAACTTACCGGATGGATATTTACTTTTCCTTCTGTATTCTCTGCTATTGCATCCGTATAAACAAGTCCAAACGGATTGTCTATTTTATTTTGTGCTGAAGCAATTATACTTGTTGTCATAAGCATAGCAGTCAAAGTTTGTTTTACTATTTTCATTTCTCTAATTTTTAAGGATTAGAACGAGACTAAAGCTCAGCTTTACTCTCACCAAGCCATTTAACCATTGCCGGGTCACGGTGGTCGAAGAAACTTGTTGCTTTCATATCCAGTGTTGCAATTGCATCCATATCTTCAGTTGACAGTTCAAAATCGAGGCTGTTAAAATTCTGCTCAATTCTTTCTTTATTAACTGATTTTGGGATAGCAACTACTCCGCGTTGAGTAAGCCAACGAAGCACAATTTGTGCAACAGACTTGTTATACTTAGCTCCAATTCCGGCTAATAGCTCATTGGTAAAAAGGTTATTCTTCCCTTCAGCAAATGGCCCCCAGGATTGATGTTGTACACCATTTTCTGATAAAAATTTTTGGGCTTCAATCTGTTGATGAAAAGGATGTGTTTCAATCTGATTAACAGCCGGAACAATTTCATTTTGAACAATCAAATCCATAACTCTGTCAGGATGAAAATTACTAACCCCAATAGCTTTTATTCTTCCTTCCTTATACAATTCTTCCATTGCTCTCCACGAACCGTAAATATCACCGTAAGGCTGGTGGATTAAATATAAGTCAAGATAGTCAAGCTGTAGTTCCTTTAATGACTTCTCAAAAGCCTTTTTAGTTTTATCATACCCGGCATCCTGCACCCAAACCTTTGTGGTAACAAAAAACTCTTCTCGGGCAACTTCACTTCTCTTTATTGCATTTCCTACAGCTGTTTCATTCAGATAAATTGCTGCTGTATCAATTAAACGGTAACCTGTCTCAATAGCTGTTAATACACTATTTTCACACTCTTTTAAATCAGACATTTGAAACACACCAAAACCAAGGGCTGGCATTTCTACTCCGTTATTTAACTTTACTGTTTTCATCTTAATTCTTTTTAATTATTTATCTAATCCTTTTTCGTGAATCCATTTTGTGATTAAATCCGCAACCTCAATATTATTATAATCCGACATCATAAAATGGGTATTACCATTTATGCCTACTTCAGGTAAATGAACAATCGTAACATCACCACCGTGAGCATTTACCACTTTTGCCCAATCTCTTGCTGTAGACAAGACGTAACGCCAGAAATTTAAAGACGGAAATTCAGTTTCTTCGTCGGGAATATAATCACCATAATACACAACGATAGGAATTTTAGTCAGCTTCAAAAATTCATCCATCGGTACGCCTTTTCCGCCGTAATTGCCTTCAGGAGTTTCTCCTTCGGGAAAGGTAAACCCACCCGGTTCAATTGAAACAATTGCTTTTACATTTTCATTTTTAATTGCAGTTTTCCAACCCGGAGACCCTCCGGCTGAATGCGTGAATAGAATTCCATCCCCTGATTTATCAAAAACGGCAGACATGGCACTTGCTATTGTTTGCTCATCAAGATTGCCGGTATTGGGCGTCATCATTCGGTAAAATTGATCCATTGATGCACTGTCATTTGGAAATTGAACGCCTTCATTCCTTTCTGGATATAAACCAATCCGAAATTGAGTATACCAGGTTTGATCGTCAGGCGTTTCTGAAATTTGCACAGGCTTTGTAGTCTGTCCTGCATCACCACGACCTGGTTGATCAACCAGGTAAACGCCATAACCTTTTCGTAGAAACATTGTAGCAAAGCCTTCTCTGCCATCAGCTGTAGTTTGCCAGCTTCGTTTTAATTGTCCGTAACCATGCAAAAATACCATAGCATTGTGTTTTGCTTTTACTGGAATTTGGTAAAATACATCAGCATGATCTCCGTGTCGGGTTTGTCCTCCCTGCGGTTCGTACCATGGTTTGTGTGAATCAAAAGTTCCATCGCTTTTAATTACTTTACCCCCTGCAGAAAAAGCTCCTTGTTTTTGAATAATAATAGGTTTGCTTTTTTGAGCGAATATTTTGCCAGGATGAATTGTCAGCATAAGAAATGCAAATAATATCCCCAGGTATCGTAGGTTACCTGGATGTTTTAAGTATTTAAAATTTGTTTTCATTTTCAAATTATGTTTGTTGTTTGTTAATATTTATGCTAATTGCTTTCTAATCATCTAATCCTTCGTCACTTAACCATTCTGCCATTAAATCAGCAATCTCTACATTGTTTAAATCTGAAATAAATACACACTATACTTTTTTCTGAAAAACAAGTTTTGAAAACCTTCCCTTCCATCAGGTGCCATTTCCCATGTTTTAAAAAATTGTGCTATACCATTCCACATCACCAATGGATATTTATGCGCTTAATCAGGGATTTGATAGAATACATAAGCATGATCGCCATAAAAAGCCTGGCCTTCAGGAGTACGTTCGTATGTATCGAAAGTTCCAGGATTGATAGTCACGGAGCCTCCCACTGCGAAACTACCTTGCTCTTTTATTAAGATTTAGTTATCCGTATTAGAGCAACTAATAAAAACCAATACCGCCAAGAATGTCATCATCAGTTTTGATAATCTTATTAGGTGTGTTTTTCTACTCATAATCAAATTCATTTATCCGACTTAATTTCTTACAATACAAAATTATGGCTATTAAATAAGGTGGTTTGTATATGGATTACTGCATTCATTACCAATATTACAGACATGGGGGATGAAGTGTTTATAGCTATTATTTATTGCGTAAATTTGTTTTATAATTTACATGAAATCAATTTGCTATGATAAATTTTGAGACAGTAAGTGATTATAATGATTTCAATAATCATGAGACATTTCATCCGCTGGTTAGTGTTATAGATTTTTCAAAGGCTGAAATTAGGACAGGTAAAAAAATGTACTTTGGGCTTTATTGTATTTTCCTTAAAGATGTAAAGTGTGGGGATTTGATATATGGCCGCAATACCTATGATTATCAAAAAGGGACATTGGTATTTATTGCACCCGGCCAAGTTGTTGACGTTACAAATAAAACTGAGCCATACCAACCAATGGGGCATGGATTGGTATTCCACCCTGATTTATTGCACGGAACGACACTTGGGAAAAGTATTAAATCATATCACTTTTTTAGTTACAATACCAATGAAGCTTTACACTTGGCTGAAAAAGAAAAAGGCTTAGTACTTGATTTATTTTCAAAAATCCAAGCTGAGTTAGAAGCAGGTGTCGATAAACACAGTAAAAAGGTAATTGCAACAAATATTGAATTATTTTTAAGTTATTGTGAACGTTTTTATGACAGGCAATTTATTATACGGGAAGATGTTAATAAAGGAATCTTAGAGAAGTTTGAAAATCTATTAGATGAATATTTCCAGACCGACCAAGCACAAAACATTGGATTACCTAATGTTGCATTTTGTGCTGAACAACTCAATTTATCTGCCAATTATTTTGGTGACTTAATAAAAAAGGAAACTGGTAAATCAGCTCAGGAATACATCCAAAATAAAGTTATTGAAGTTGCAAAAGAAAGAGTATTTGATACAAACAAATCTATCAGTGAAGTAGCCTATGAATTAGGCTTTAAATATCCGCAACATTTTAATCGCTTATTTAAACAGCGAGTTGGATATACTCCAAACGAATACCGGAATATGAATTAACAAAAAAACTCTCCTCTGAATTATATCAGTCGGGAGTTTTCTCCGTCAAAGTAGTTCGTAAGTACATCCATTTTACCCTGTAATTTAAAGAGCTGAAGAAACAGTTCCCGAATACCTCATATTTGAGCAAGGAACTATTCCATAAAACTATTAAGCAGCTTAACGAGAAGCTCGATACCATTTTAAAATTTGTGGAACGATGACAGGCAATGCCTGAGATAATTAATAAACGGTGGAATATCCACCAAACTAAGCACCATTATTGACTTTCTTTTTGGTGGTGCAATATCAGGAGTAAACGATGTCAAACTTAAAAACAGACGTAATTAAATGAAGTCATTCGATGGTGTAATCAAACACGAAGGGTATTATGCCAATGTAGAAGGCGACCGAGGTGGTGAAACATATATGGGTGTAGCCAGAAACCTGCATCCAAACTGGGAGGGCTGGCAAATTATTGATAGCTACAAACTGACTTTTGGTGATTTAAAAAGAAATGCCAAGATTGACATTCCGGAACTAACCACAATGGTTAAAGAGTTCTACAAAAGAACATTCTACAATAAATACAAAATCGGAAGCATTAACTCCGGCTCGTTACAAGAAATCATTTTTGACTGGTGTGTCAACAGCGGTTATTGGGGTAGCTGTGGTGTTCAAAAAGTATTAAACCGCTTCTTTGACTGTGAACTTAAATTGGATGGGATTATCGGAAAAAACACAATCAAGGCCATTAACTCCTGTCCTCCAGAGTTACTTTTTAACGCTATTAAATCTGCTCGTATTCACTATTATAATACTATTGCTAAGAGAGGTCGGAACCAAAAGTTTTTGAAAGGGTGGCTGAAAAGAATTAATTATTTCAGCTTCAACAATTAAAGAATTAGTCATACTTATAAGAGTTCTATCCTCATATTTTGTTAACTGATTTTATTATCTTGCTAGACAATTGAAATAAGTTATACATGCAAGATATAGAGTTTCAGCGTCAACCAAATACTGATAATATTTTCGAAAACAATGAACAACGTACTATAGTAATAAGGTATGATGTTGGTTGGGAAAGTAGATATCCCGCAAATCAAGAGAATCAATTAACATTTGAAAAAGCAAAAGAGGTTCTCCAAAAATCAAATACTTGTTATTTTCAAAAAAACAAAGTAGAAGAGGTTAAAAATCGGCAAACTGGAAAATTTGAAGAAAGAACCTCCCACAAAATAATTGTCCCATATAGTGTTAATAGAGCTTTAATTATTATTGGAAGCTTATCTCAACGTAAGGTTGATGAATTTGAAAATGAGTTCTCATATTTTATGGCTAAAATTAAAGAAGCTCCCTTTTTTAAGCCTCCTACTAATAATGCAATAATCAATTCCGTTAGCTTTAAAGTTCTTGAATTAAAAGAACAAGGGGATGCAAAAAACAATACTTCTTTTAAAAGCCTGTACCAAGAAATCCAAAAACTCGAAATTCCAACGATAGATATTAATAAGGAAGCTGACAAGAAAATTTGGGGCAATTATGTCAGTGCTTTAAAAAAACTTGTCAAAAGGAAGGAGCAAGTCTGGAAAATAAAAAATGTTTCAGAACCATATTATGAACAACAAAAGGGTAAACAAAGAGCTAGTTTTATTGATGTTTCAATAAATGAAGAAGATTTATTGAAACAGTTTGAGGAGGAGATTATTAACGAGATTGGAAATAAGAAACTTGAAGATTGGGGAGTTAACAAGGACAATGCTTTTTTCGAATTAAGAAATTATTCTCTCTTAGGTTCAGTTACTTTAGATAAGATTAAATCAATTGGAGGAGAGTTTTTTTATGAACTTTCTGATGAATCTCCAACTCATTATCAAAGTGGCGTATTTTCTTTTAGTTATGCTAGTGAAGATTCTAGAACTGAAATATTTGAAAATATTGAAAGCCAACTAGAAGAATACTCTATCTCAGAAACTATTAACGAATATGGGAAGATTAACATCAATGAATCTGATTTAAAATTTCTAAAAAAGATTATTGAGGATAACTATAAAGATTTCATAGAGCTTAACGTTAACAATGAATTAAGCCTGAAAGTAAAAATCAAAATTCCTTCTTCAGATGAGATTATTGATAAAATATTTCAGAAAATAAAAAAAGAAACGGGGTATGATAGGCAAAAAGTAACTTTCGATACAACTAATAATAGTTTCTGTGTTGAAATTGGAGCTTATTTACCTTTTGATATATTGGAAAATCTTAACCTTTCTTACAACAAGACTCAATATAGAATAAGGCCGCAAGGAGTAATAAATCCGAAAGTTATTGATGGGTTACCAATTAAAAATGGATATTATGAATTTGAAATTACCCACATTAAACAATTAAATAGCATTGTATCACGGATATCCTCGGAAAACAATGTTAAGCAAGAATACAAAGCATTTCAAAAAAAGCCTACTAGATATATTTTCTCATTTAATAACATTGAGGAACTAAAGCAGTTCAAATTAGAAATTGATAGTAAGGAGTTAAAATTTGATATACCAACTTCATCAATAAAAATTGCTCCCAAAACAAAAGATGAATATTTGAACCTCGTTAGTAAGGTTAAACAAAACAAAAGGGTTCTTGCTATTGAAGAGAAGCAGTTCAGTCCAGAATACTACATCCAATTTATTGATGATTTAAAAAATAAAAGACAAAGTGTTTTAAATCGAATTCAAAACTCAATTAAAGAAAGTTTTGGTAAAGATGTTAATCTTGAAATCATTGGAGATTTCAAAAAACTCCTTTTCAATTTTGAGTTTAAAGATGATGAAGAAAGAGAGCGGCTTAAATCCATCATTAAAGAATGCCATAAACAGTTCCAAAACTCAACAGTCTTGGAATTTGATAATGAACTGGGACGCACAGTCTATGAATTTGTGAAAGATGAAGAGCTAGAGGCAAATAAAGAAAAGGAAGTTATAAAAGGAGTTAGGCAAGCCACATTCATATACTTAAATGAGGAAGAAAAGAGTAGGTATGATAAAGAGAAAGAAAAATGGGGTGATGATGACCGTTTTAGAGGAGGCATAAATATAGGTAGGTTAATACGAAAAAATGGAAGTAAGTTAAAGTTTATTCTTACTGATGATTTTGAAAATCTGCTAAATGCAAGTGAGGATAAAAGATTAGACGTTTCTGAAATAAAGAAAGGTTTTATCAAACCTATTTTCCCTGGAGAACTAGTAAATATTGGCCGTATGATAACAGCCATGAAGAAAGTTACGGAACCTGGTGGAAGAAACGGATATGCTGTTAACCTTAATCTCCAGAACTTTATTTTTGACTCTAGAGAAGCAAGAAATGGAGAACACAATATTGAAGAAATAAGGGAAAATGTACTTTCGAATTTAATCGAGACAAACCTTAATGACAAACAAATTGAAGCTGTTATAAAGTCAATAGCTTCAAAAGATATGACACTTATACAAGGTCCTCCCGGCACAGGAAAAACAACAGTAATAGCTGAAATTATCTGGCAGACTTTAAATAATAATCCTGAAGCAAAAATATTAGTTACTTCTCAAACAAATCTTGCCGTAGACAATGCTATCGAAAGGTTATCTGGTAAGAGAATTGTAAGACCAATACGAATTGGTAATATAGATAAGTTTGAAGATGAAGGAAAAATATATTCAATTGATAGAATTGAAGAATGGATAAATCAAAAGGGTAAAGACGAAAAAAACACTTCTAAATCCAATAACGCTATTAATAAATGGATGGAGTTAGTCTCTACAAATTGTAGTAATGATGATAAGTTCAAGAAGGCTGTAGATATATGGAAAGAAAAAATATCACAAGATAGTGGTGAGCTAAAAAATTCATTCTATAACTCCTATAAGAAACATATAAACATTTTCGCAGCAACTTGTAGTGAGTGCGGAAGCAATAGATTCAGACAAACATATCAAGATGTTTATGGTAAAAATAAGGAAGGTAATACCCCAATTGAGTTTGATGTAGTGATAATGGACGAGGCCAGTAAAGCTACTCCACCTGAGCTTATATTACCTTTAACCTTTGGTAAAAAGGTTATTATTTTAGGTGACCACAAGCAGCTTCCTCCGATGTTAGACGAAAAAGAATTCGATGAAGCATTAGAAAGTGTTGGATTGAAAAACCTTTTAGAATCATGGACTAGGACTGACTATAAAACTTCTCAGTTTGAAAAAATTATTTAAGAACGCACCTAAAAGCATTGTTGCTTCTCTTGATACGCAATTTAGGATGCATGAGCAGATAATGAATTGCATTACACAGTTCTATAGAGACCAAGATGAATTTGCGAATGGTTTGGTGTGTGGTATTAAGGAAACAATGGATATCCCAGACTTAAAGCATAAAGGTAGTAGGTGGCACGGTTTAATTAATGAACCTTTTATAAATCAAAAGCAACATGCAATATGGGTTAATGTAAATAATCCTGAGAGTACTATTGGTACAGGAACATCATATAAAAATGAAGGTGAAATTAAAGCAATAAAAACTGTATTAAACAACCTCGTTAAAGCAGAAGGATTTGAAGAATATCAAAAATCAATATCTAAAGAGGAAGATAAAGAAATTGGGATTATTACGTTCTACATGCCACAAATGCAGGAAATAAAGAAATCTCTGTACCCCTCTCTCACAAAAGAGCAAATGCGAAACTTTGAACGCTATAAATCTCAAAACGAATTCAATCTACCTTTTAGAATTAATACTGTAGATAGATTTCAGGGGATGGAAAGGGAAATACTGATTATATCTACAGTTAGAAGCAACTCCCAACTAAAAGAAAAAGATGGCAAAGAAATTAAGGTTAAGAATACTAAATATCCTCAAGCACTTGGATTTGCACGAGAATTTCAACGAATAAACGTTGGCTTATCTCGTGCCAAAAGATTATTAATTGTAATTGGTAATCAGGAACATTTTTCCACAGAGACCAGAGTATGCAGAAGCCATTAGAAAAATGCATGTAGTAGATATCAAACAACTTCAAAACCTTTAGAAATGGGAACATACAGATTAAGTCATATCCAAAAAAAAACAGGATATAAAATAGAAGAGATGGTTCATTTTCTAAGTGAGAATGGGTTTGAATATGAAGCTCTTCCAAGCACAGAAATAACAGAGGAGGCAAAAAAAATTATTGATTATAACTTTAGTCCGGTTGATAAATCTAAGGCTGTACCGCAAGCAGGTAAACAAGAAAAGGAAACTATACCTGTTGAGATAAAAATACTTGAGACGGTTAATAAAGAAAAACTATTAATAGAACGTATAATAGGTTTTACTGATTATTCGTGGAAATATTTGGTGTCAACGTTTAAAGGAGAGTGTACTCAGCCAGAACCATTTGATGCTTTTGATGAAGTCATTTGTGAAATTCTTTTACAAGGTAACGAGCTATCGTTACAAGAAATAGGTTCAATCATAGGACTAGATACAAAAAATGACCCCGGTGCTTATGAAGTAATGGTCAATGCACTTAAACCATTAACTGAATTCAACAAAGATGGAAAACGAATGGTTGATGGTGATGAAAGTTTATATTGGCTTACAGATCTAGGAAGGGAATATGCTCACAATGGAGTTAAATACAACACTTTTAAAAGGTCATTTGAAATATATTGGGATGTGATTAGTGGTGAACACCTCCTTGCGAAATCAAATTTTCAGAATCTAGTGAGTGAAAAGAATCCTAATACAATAGCGAACTCACCTTCCAGTTCTTTTGACGAACTTCTAAATTTAGCTGAAACACAAGCTCCTGAAATACATTTACCAAGTAAAGGATTTAAACTTCTTTCAGCGGAACATCAGAAAACTGAAGGTTATCAAGCTAAAGTTTGGGTTTGTTTCCTAGAAAACTTTAGAGATAACACTACAAGGACAATAGTCTATGATGAAGGAAGAAATGTGATATGCCAAGATTTATCTGAGAAAATAGATAATCTACCGAACCTAAAAGATGAACTTCTCCAAAAATTAATTGAAACAGATGAAACTGTTGAAGAAACTAATGAGCGTAAATCTCAGGAGCAATCTGAAATTGAAAAAGTACTAATCAATCAACAAGATGAAATTGACAATGCAATTTCTAGTTTAGAACTAGAAAAGGTTAGTCAAATAAAAAACACTATAGAACAAGGTAAAATTCATTTTAACACCTTAGAGTTTGAATTAGAACTAAAATCTATATTTAATAATTCTAATGGTGATGTTTGGATTATTAGCCCTTGGATTAGGAAATATGCATTCTCTAAACGAAAGCCATTTATTGAAAAATACCTAAAAAAGGGAGGCCGAGTATTTATTGCATACTCAAAACCCGAAAATGAAGATAGTACAGAATCAAATATGGTTGATAGTGAATCAATGAAAGACTTACAAGAGCTTGAACGGAATTATAACAATTTTTTCTACTGTGAATTACCTCAGTTTCATTACAAAAATGTTTGGTTAATACCTGAAAACGGAGATAAGCTTTATTATAATGGAAGTTTCAATATTCTATCATTTTTTGTAAATCAGAACCAAAGGTATGTAAGGCAAGAAAAAATGGCGAAACATCTTTGGAATAAAGAGATTGACATTGAATTTTCCGGTGTGTTTAATCAATTCGGTGCAAAATATATAAATAGAGCTATCGACTTATTAAATGATAACTGCCAAAAACCACCAGAGATAATCAATGAGCAATTTATTACCAAACTAAATGCTATAGGGAAAGAGAAGTTAAAACCGTTTGGGGCAAATGATTTCTTTGCTGATAAGATTGATGAATTCAACAAAATTAAAAGTGAGAATATTAACTATTTTAGAAAGATTTCTTTCAAAGATGAAATAGCTAGATTCAAATCTATATCACAAGAAAAGAAGAAAATTAATCGTTCAGAAAAATCCTCTTTACTCAAAGATTTTAAGGCTTTACGTGATAAATATGAAGACCTTGTTGAATTGCAAATAGAAGCATACAACGTTCAAGAGTTAATTGAAAGCATTGAAGTATTTGGGAGTAAAGATTTTAAGAGAAATCATTCAGGCAAGAAAAAAAGAAGAAAATGAGCAGATTTGAAACATCAAAATTTGTAAGAGATAGCTCCATCATGCATCAAAATATTCTGGAAGAAGCATGTATATCTTTGGGTTGGAAGTATCAGATAAAAGATAATTCTCTCCTTATAACAGATTTAGGAAATAATATAAACTTCTATGGTGAATATGCCATAAAAGTAACCGATAACAAAGTAACCTATAATACATACTACTTTGGAAAAACATCAGAAGAGGTTAAGAAGTTACAAAACAGATTCAACGCATTAAATGTGTCCTACACCAAAAACTTGTTATTAAATGAATTTAAAAGCAAGGGATTCGCATTTAAACGCAATGCCAAATTTGTAGAAAATGAAACTGAAAAGGTTAGCTTTTTTATGGTCGGAAGGTCTAAAATGAAAAATGAAAAAGAACCGGTTGGAGAAATTAAATTCACTATTCTATTTGATGGAACAATTGTAAGTGATTCAAATTATCTACCAGAGGATGTCAACGAGAAGGCACATGCAGCAATGGATTCAATAGATGCATTCTTTGGTTCTAAGAGAATAATGACTAAAAAAGAAATACCTATAAAATATAGAGACAGAGTTTCTCATTCCAAACAAATACAAAAAATAAAACGTCAATGATTGTTAAGCAAGGTGTAAATATTTTCGAGCAAATTTCCGATATGCTAAAAGCATATTATCCAGTACTGTACCTAAATACCTATGAGTATGATAGAACGAAGCAAAAGCTCAGGGGAATTCTAAAAAATGAAAAACAACCGTTCGATTACTATTATTGGAATGCAGTTGATGGTATGGTAAAACATCACCTTGAAGATTCAACATTAAAGGAAATTGAGAACCTTGAAGAGCCAGAAGAGTTATTAAACCATATTCAAGAGAATATTGATAATAATAAAAATGAAGTATTCATTCTTGAAGATTTTCATGAATTTATTGATGAAGTTAATATTAAGATACGTCTTCGACAACTAGCAGAAAGGACTAAGGTTTTATAGAAAACATGTAGTTATAATATCTTCCGTTTTGATTCTCCCGAATGAGCTTGAGAAATATATTACAGTATTGGACATACCACTTCCAACAAGAAATGACATTGATGCCGTTTTAAACCAAGTTGCAACTAATGCAAAAGTCACTATACCTAATGGTCTTAAAAAAAGCTTAATTGATTCTGCTCTTGGAATGACCGTAATGGAAGCAGATTTAGCTTATTGTTTAGCTGCTGTTAAAGACAACCTAGGGCAAAATTCTCCCAAAATAGTATCTCACGAAAAAGAGCAGATAATAAGAAAAAGTGGGATTCTAGATTATTTTGATGTGAATGAAAGCCTGAAAAATGTAGGTGGGATGGAACACCTTAAAACGTGGCTCCAAAAACGTAAATCTGCATTTGAATTTGAAGCTCAAAAATGGAATCTAGCTGAACCCAAAGGATTATTGCTGATTGGTGTACCTGGGGGTGGAAAAAGTTTAACTGCAAAAAGTATTGCATCATTATGGAATATGCCATTACTACGCCTTGATATTGGTAAAGTTTTTCAGGGAGAAGTTGGAAGTAGTGAAAACAACATTAGACATGCAATTGCAACAGCAGAAGCAGTTGCTCCATGTATACTTTGGATAGATGAAATAGAGAAAGGGTTATCTGGGTCACAAAGTAGTGGCTCTACAGATGGTGGTACAACAGCTAGGATTTTTTCTACTATTCTTACATGGATGCAAGAAAAAACCAAAACTGTATTTGTCGTTGCGACAGCTAATGACATTTCACTATTACCCCCTGAATTGCTTAGAAAAGGACGTTTTGATGAGATATTCTTCGTTGATTTACCTTCAGAAAACGAAAGGAAAAGCATATTTCGAATTCACTTAGAAAAGAATGGTCATGATGCGAAAAATTACAGCCTTGATAAATTAGCTCAAGAGTCTATTGGTTTTAACGGAGCTGAGATTGAAGAAGCAATCAAAGAAGCAATGTTTTCTGCTTATATTGAAAACAAATCTTCACCAAAATTAAACATTAAGAATATTCTTGATGCTGTCAGAGATACTGTTCCTTTATCCACAACAATGAAAGAACATATTGACTTTTTAAGAAACTGGGCTAAGACCAGAGCCAAATATGCAGGAGATGAATTTACCGAGAATATACAGGCAAAAGAAATTACTCTTACAAAGACAGAGAAGCAGATAAATCGAAGTTTCGATTAAAAGATAAAACTCCCAACCGAATTAAATCAGTTGGGAGTTTTTGTGTGCCCAGGGCGGGACTCGAACCCGCACGTACGTAGTACACGCGGCCCTCAACCGCGCCTGTCTACCAATTTCAGCACCTGGGCTGGTGACAGTAAAAATATCTTTTTACAGAATGTTTCCGAATTGTTTCCGAATAAATTCCGTATTTTTGTTTCAAGTTCTTTAAAAACCTGGTATTAATCAGCTATTGCGGCTTTTTAACACTAAATCTTAGTAAATGCCCCTCAACCGCGCCTGTCTGCCAATTTCAGCACTTGAGTTAAAATAAAAAAGAGTGATTTATATCATCACCCTTTATATTTTTGAAGAGCGAAAAACGGGACTTACCGATTTATAATTTCTAATTCATACTTCATAAGAAATTCTATTTCGGCATAGACTTCTCGCCAGTTTTTCTCTGTGAGCGAAAAACGGGGCTCGAACCCGCGACCCCGACCTTGGCAAGGTCGTGCTCTACCAACTGAGCTATTTTCGCATTAGCGACTGCAAAAATATAAAAATAATCTATCCCTGTATATTTAAGAATGTTTTTTTTTATTTTTTTCAAAATTACAATCAGAATAACATTTTATAATAACATTTTATATTAATTTGCGTAGAATGTGGCATTACTAAATATAATTCTAAAGAATGGCTAATATTTTTTCAACCCTTTTTGGAAGTAAATTTCCTAATACTGATAAATATGAAAACGAATTGAAACTCCTTAAAGAAGAATTTGATCGTTTCAATAAGATTAAAGAATCTACAGATTTAAAAAGATATTATGAATTAGATACATTAGTTCATTCAGGAGATTTTAAACAAAAAGTAATTAAACTAAAAAAAGAAAAGTTTAAGGATACTGAAGCTTATCAACAGTTTAAAAAATACAAAGAACACAAACGTTCTGCCAATGTAAAACGTTATTTTAAGTTCATGCGTAAAGGAAAAACCGAAGAAGCTGAAGAATTAAAAAACACCCCTGAGATTCAAACATTTCTTAAACTGGAAACATTTATCAATTCGCAGGAGTATGCCAACACTAAATCTGAAATGAAGGATAAAAACAGATTTAAAAAATCCAAAGAATTTCAGTTGATTGAAGAACATAAAACATTATCCAGAAGTGAGGATATTGTGTGGTACAATAAAACAAAAGACCACAATTCTTTCAGTACAATTGACCAATGGAATATGACATTTGAGGATGACTTTAATGGTACTAAACTGAATACCTCTAAATGGATTACTGGTTATTTTTGGGGAAAGGCATTAATGAATGACACCTATGTTCAAGCAAATGAAAAGCAGTTTTTTACTGATTCAAATATTGAATTACGCGATAGCTGTGCAAAAATCATTACTAAAAATCAAGCGTGTAACGGTAAGATATGGGATTCAACATTAGGTTTTGTTCCAAGGAAATTTGATTTTACATCAGGTTTAATAAGTACCGGACAAAGTTTCAGACAGCAATATGGTCGCTTTGAAGCTAAAATTAAATATAGTCATACAAGCACCTGTAAATCATACCTTTTGGCTATTGGCAGAAAAAATTGCACCTCAGGTTAACATCATAAAAACACCTGAAAATGATAAAAATAGAATTGAAGCAGGAAACTTTTGGTCAAATGGAAAAGAGATCAATCAAAAAGTTGAGAAGCTAAAAATTCCGGGATCTTCTGATCAGTTTTATATTTATTCATTAGAATGGTCTAAAAATAAAATGGAATGGAAAATCAATGGAGTAACGGTTCATACTCAAACAGAAAACATTCCACAAACACCAATGTATGTAACATTAAGTTCGCATTTATTGGATGAACCTAAAGCCGAAAATCTTCCTATATCAATGGACATTGATTGGGTAAGATGCTACCAGCTTAATTAACACAGCACATACAATTAACACACAATTTTATAAAAAGGCTTGTCTTAAAAGGTTAGACAGCCTTTTTTTGTGCGATTATTTTATAATTTTGTCCAAAATTTAATCAATGGCAGGTACAGTATTTTTAATTCCCAATACACTAGGTGAAACTTCTGTTGAAAGTGTAATCCCCTCAGAAGTTTGTATTTTAATTAAACAGATCAAATATTTTATCGTAGAAGATATCAGAACTACACGTCGATATCTGAAAAAAGTTGATAAGTCAATTGACATTGATGAACTTACTTTTTTTGTTTTAAACAAACACACTACCCCCCAGCAAAAAAGCAGCTTTTTAAATATTGTAAAAAAAGGAGAAAATATAGGAATTATATCTGAAGCTGGCTGTCCTGGTGTTGCAGATCCAGGTGCTGAAATTGTTGCCATGGCTCATCAACAGAGTATTAAGGTAGTTCCTTTGGTAGGCCCCTCCTCCATCCTATTGTCGTTAATGGCTTCCGGGATGAATGGTCAAAGTTTTGCCTTCCATGGTTATATTCCTATTAAAGCTGGCGATAGAGCCAAAGCTATTAAACATTTGGAGGCTGTATCTATAAGAGAAAAACAAACTCAGATATTTATCGAAGCTCCATACAGAAACAATCACTTATTAAAAGATATTATCACAAATTGCAATTCAAAAACTAAAGTTTGTGTGGCTTGCGATATTACATTAGAAACAGAGTTCATTAAAACAAAAACTGTAGCTCAGTGGAAAGGTAATTTACCTGAACTTCATAAAAAACCTACAATCTTCTTAATTCAGGCATAAGTAAGTAAAAATATTTCTGGATGAGCTAAATAAACAGTTTTTTTGTATAGGTAAAACCAACAAACAAATGCTAATTACAGCTAATTGGTATTTGCTGGGCAAATGTTGCAACCTGAAACACTATGGCATAATGCCTAGAAGCTAAGAACTAAGAACCAGGAACTACTATATAGACGCTGACAGGTTTAATTTACAGCTTGCTTACGAAACGCTGTCAGGTCTTTCATCAACTCATCAACTCTACAACTCACTAACTCGACAGCTAATTCATCCTTAATCCCTAATCTTTAATCACTAATCAACTCGACAATTTAACAAGTACCCCTCGTAAGGATATATGCAGCAGGAAACCAAGACTTTCAACTTTCAACTTTCAACTAGGAACTAGGAACTATATGCGACTCTGCTATTACTATTTTCACATTAACATAATGGCCGGTGGTTTGAGGAGGTGAAAACCAAGCCTGATATATTCATAAATTTTCGTTATGAGAGCATCAAAAGCAAAGATAAAAAGTGAAGTAGAGATTTTTAGTTTGCAGGAATAGTGAACTATTTTGAAAACTTAAAATCGAGCATTTGCTTTTTATCAAAGGTTTTGAGGCTTGCAGTAGAATAATTTATGAATAGTTCAGGCTAGATTCTTTGCTGGTAAAATTGCAAGTTATTGTTGTTGTCAGTGCAAGCACCTCTGACCCAGCTTCAGGTCTGCTCTGCCCCTTCTCCTACCCATCTCCGGTTCAAACCTGGACCAAGTTCACAATTTCACGCATTTCCAATGCAGGTTCTATGCAGGTTCTTCGCACTCCTAAGGCAATAAACCTGTGATAAACCTGTGTTGAACCTGTGTAAAAAGGCGAACGTGGTCCATAGATGGTCCATAGCAAATCCGAAGCAGGTGCAGTAAAAGTGCATACAGTATGCATAGCATATGCGAAGACGATGCGAAGAAATGCGAAGAAAGTGCGAAGAAATGCGAAGCATATGCGAAGAATCTGCACAAAAAGTACGAAAAACATTAAAATCGGAATCGAAAATGGCCCATTTTGCATAAAAATGGAATCGAAAACAGGCATTTTTGCCCAAAAATGGAATTTTGAGCCATTTTGGGGGTCAAAACAAAACAGAATAGAAATTGCTATATTTTACACAGTACTAATTATCAAGTTGTTACAGCTCTAAAAAGTAACAGTAAAATAACTGTTATTTTTTAGTTTACCTTATTGATCTAATTTAGAGTTTATAAAGTTGAAAGTCGAAAGTTGAAAGTTCATAAAGTTTATAAAGTGACTTTTTTCTTACAGAGATAAAATTTACAAGTACTGAAAGCTACAGGCTGCAGACTGTAGACTGAGCTGGAATCTGAGAGCAGTAGACTAAATAGTTCCAGCAAGAAAACCCCTGTTTTTTGAATCGAAATAATTTTGCGTAAATTTTGACACTCCAAAAAAAATGAAAAGAGAACAATTTTTTTTTGGAATAGCTATGTTTGTTTACGTATAATATATTATGATATTCTATATTTTAAATTAGGGCATAACAATTCCATTACAATGGCGTAAATAAATGTGTATAAACCTATTATTAAGCCGCTTGTTTTACAGAGGCATTCATTTCCTGACGTAGATCTACAAGCAGTCGTTCTCCTATTTTTTTCAAATTAAAGGCTGTAATCGCAAGACCAACGTATCTTTTAAAATGTTCATATCCTTTATCAGGACACCTATCCAATCCTCTATGTTCCAGTTCGTTAATATTAGATTCTATTGCACTATGTTTATGTCTAAACTTCTTGAATATTGATTTATGCTCTTCTTCATACTCTTCTTTGTTACACTTGCCCTTTTTTGGAAGTACAAGGTTTTCAACTTTTTGAGACAATGACACTTTATTGTTTTTATGATAATATCCTTTATCGAATGACCAACTTTTTACTTTAAATTTTGTAAATATTCTTGCGGCTACTTCCAGCACAATTTCAGAATCTGCTTGATGATCCACAACCTGATAATCAAGAATTAAATTATATTGGTCAGTGGTAATATTTGTTTTCTTACCAAGTTCAACGTTTGGTCGCAATTTCCCTTTTGTAATCCATTCTGTATATTGCTCAAAAATAGAAAACAATTTTTCTTCATGAGGAATCTTTTCCCCTTTAATAACTCTTCTTTCAAGAAGATCAATATGCTTACGAAGTAATTGCATAAAACGTTCTAATTCAGTAATTATAGCAACACTAACAAGGTCATCTTTGGGGTATTTGTCCTTAGAATTTTCTAATTTCTGATAAAGTGCTTTGGCTTTTTTAATATATTCTTGAGCTTTCATTTTTACACGTTCTTGTTTTCCTTTGCCTCCTGAAGAATTAGCCCTACCTAAAGCTCTCATTTTATTTTTTAAATCACGTTGCCAATCCTTTACTTTTCTCCAGCCAGGAAGATTGTGCCTATATTGTAATTTGATTATCATATCAATACATTTACGTACACTATCCCAAAGTAAATTATAATCTGTTGGAAAATGAACATTGCTTTCTACAACAAAGCTATCTGTTTTTAAGTGTAATGCTTCCTCCTCTTTTTTTTTAAACACCTCGTGTCCAAATTCAACAATAATATTATTGAGTTTTTTTATTGTTTCATTATCAATCAAACCAACATTATCAATTATACGTTGATATCCATACTCTTGCTTTTGATATGTTTGAATAGTTTCTATACCCATAATTTGACGCACCATTGAGTCATAATTGGAAATATGATGTAACTCATCATAACTAATGTTTTGACATAAACGAACTTGTGATAAAACAAATATTTCCCAAAGTCCCATACCTATTCTTCCTGTATGATTATTTTTAGGTAATATTTCTTTTTCTAATATTTCATAAATCTTATTGTTCCATTCCGGAGTAACATAAATTTTTTTTAATGCAGCACATAAAGCAGGCAACGCACCACTTCTTTTTGCAGTTGGAATTGGTGTATCTTTTATTAATAGGCTTCCTATTGTCAATTGTTGTTCGAATCTCTTTCTCATATTTATATTTTCTTAATATCCTTTGTTGAAATAATCGAATCTCAATTATTTAATACGTTGAATATCTGTATTATAAATAAATATAGCAACTAAATACACATAAAGATTCAAACATTTTATCAACCATAATTAGTTGTATTTCAAATAAATAATAGTTTTCCTGCAGGCACTAAATATCGGTTCACCGGGTACTTTAGGTGCAATGGAAATAGCTGATGCACAATTACACTCTCCCCAGGATACTGATCCGCATACTTTGTTGATCAGGTCAGCGATCACCCTGCTTGCAGGAACTCTCACCACTGTTATTTCAAACTGGATAAAAAGGCATAAAGCCCGAAAAGCAGCAGAAAGAGCAGCGGCTAAAAAAGCCATAAGAGAAATATTATTAAAATAGGATTACCTTATGCCCCTGCCGGAACAGAAGTGCATTGTTATATTGCAAGTGATGCAACCGATAACAGCAACTGTGTGAGTAACTCTGTTTATGTAGGGTCGGTAATAATGCCTTAATCACCATCGATTATTTGATCAAGTACTTACAACTTACCTGTCTGTTGAACAAGCAGACAGGTATAATAAAATAGAAGATTTAAAACCACCTCCCCCTCATACTTCGGGTACTCCTCCTTTGGAAGGAGGAGAAATGATTTACAGCACGCTTAGTTGTTGCCTTCGTTAGAGAAATATTTTAATTTAACAGCATTACAATATGGCTTAACGTCTAACACCTAAGGACTATTTTTCTCGCAAAGCCCGCAAAACCGGAAATAACTTTTAAAATAAAGATTCCAACTCCTTAAAACTAAGGTCGCAAAGATAAATCCTTACGGATTTTGGTTTTCATTCTGAAATTTTGTTTGCTCTGTGCGCTGAGTACCAGGCACTAGAAACTAAGAGCTAAGAACTAAAAACTAAGAACTAAGAGTAATACCCCTCGTAAGAATATATGCAGCAGGAAACCAAGACTTTCAACTTTCAACTTTTAACTTTCAACTGTAAACCAACATTTTTGAGTTGTCCTTTCAGGACGTGTATTTACCATGAAAACGCTTTACTGTCAGTATTCTGCGGTGTTGTTTTAGCACGAGCTATAAGCTCGCACTAACTATGGAAAAAGAAGCTAAAAGTCTGTAACTATTTCCAATAATTTTTAAGATTATATTCCAGACAATGACATTTATCTTTTTGAATGATATCAGAATATATTAATCCAGGAATTTAGGTAAGCTAATATAGAATACAGCTCCTCCTCCTGGCGCATTCTTTACAGAAACTTCTCCATTATGAACATTTACGGCATGTTTAACAATTGCCAAACCTAAGCCAGTTCCTCCCATTTTTCTTGAACGACCAGAGTCTATTCTATAAAAACGTTCAAAAATACGAGCTATGTGTTCTTCCGGAATTCCAACACCATTATCTGCAACCGAGAAATGATAAAATTCATTATCCTCATGATATTGCTCTATTTTTATATCAATATTTTCTCCAGCATAGTTTAATGAATTATCAATTAAATTCTGAAATACAGACATAATCAAAGAAGGATTGGCATTTATAGCTATGTCTTCCTTAATGTTTACCTGAACTTTAGCACCTTGCTTTTGAATATGCTCCTGCAGGTTTTCTATCACATCCTGAACAACTTTTAATACAGGAACTTTCTCAAATTTATAGCTACTCCCCGCCTCTTCAATTTTATTTAATACAACTATATCCTCAATTAAATTAGTAAGTCTGAAAGATTGCTGATAAGCTTTCTCCACAAAATACTTTTTCTTGTCTACATCAATATCAGGGTTATTAATGATTGTTTCCAAATAACCACGAACAGATGCAACAGGAGTCTTTAACTCATGAGCAATATTTGAGGTCATTTGTTGCTTCAATAACCTACGTTTTTCAAGCTTTGTAACATCATTAATCAATATTTCAAAGCTTCTATCCTGAAACACAATACACTTAATTTCAAAATAATAACCATTCTTTTCAATCGTTAATTCCTTTTTGGGTAAGGCATTAGGGTTAATAATTTCTTTCTTCTTATCGATATTTTTTTTAAGGAATTTCTGAAGATCTTTTAACTCTTCAACTTCAAAAACATTTTGTGGATTAAGAGACGATTTTTCAGCTAATAAGTTTAAATACTGCACAAAACAAGTATTTGTTAAGATCACTGATTTATCTGCCCCAAAAAAACCAACACCTTCATTAAGCACCAATAAATGCTTAATGAGCTTCTCTTTTTCCAAACTCAATGATTCTTTTGCTTCTGTAAGCTTTTTATACATTGAAATAATTTGCTCACCAATTACACCTAATTCATTATTAGGAAATTCATAATCTCCAATAACTTGCTTATTTTGGCGAACCTGAACAGCAAAATCCTTAAGCTTTGTGATACTCTCACTCATTTTTTTTGTCACCAACGAAAGTATAATCCACGAAACAACAAATAAGAAACTTATAAATATAAGAAACAAAGGTTCAGCTTTTAAAAAGTTCTGAATTTTGATATCGTAAACAACAGCTGTTCTGATAAAATATTTATTGTAGTTATGGGCATAATAATAAAAAGCCTGTCCCGTAGTAGTTGATTTACGAATATTAGATCCAACTCCATTATCGGCATACTTTGCTTTTTGAATTTCAGGGCGTTGCAAATGATTTTCCATTGATTCAAAATCATCCACAAAACTATCAAAATACACTTTACCTTTAGGATCAATAACCGTAACTCTTGTTTCTTCACTAGGAACAACTTTTAATAAAGAATCAATCAACATGACCTGACCATTTTCAATAATTTTATTATCTCTTATAAAATTATCAGTAAGGTCAGAAATGATATCTAACTTACTCTCCAACTGAGCTATCCTATATTGCTTTTCTCTTTGATATTGAAAAGCAATAAAAGATGCAGTAATTACAAATATGATTGAAAAATAGTAAACAAAGAGTTTTCTTTTGTAATTAATATTAAATGACATAGACCAGGTTAATTTTAATTATTAAACTTCAAAATAATATCCCAATCCGGGTCGGTTTTTGAGATATTCTCCATAATTTTTTATTTTTTTTCTCAAACGAGTAATATTAACATCTACGGTACGATCTGATACTACAACATCATCACCCCATATTCTTGTTAGTATTTCCTCACGTGAGAACACTTTCTTCTGATTTTCAAAGAACAATTTTAGTATCTCAAACTCTTTACGAGTCAATTCGATACGATCGTCAATAATGGTTAGGTCTTTTTTATCCAGATCCAATACCATATTTTCAACCTTAATTACACTCATATCTTCAGCAGAAATATTTTGACTATTGCGTCGAAGAACCACCTTTACCCGAGCTATCAACTCCTTTAGTGAATATGGCTTTGATACATAATCGTCAGCTCCAAGATTAAAACCTGTTAACAAATCATTTTCAGTGCTTTTAGCTGTAAGGAATATTACAGGAACCTCTATTGCCAATTCTTTACGAATGGTATCAATAAGTTTAAATCCTGACATTTTTCCCATCATTACATCCAACAATAGCAGATCAAATGATTCCAGATCTTTTTGTAAAGCTTCTTCTGCTGAATAAGCTATTTCAGTTTTATAACCTTCACTTTCAAGGTTAAACTGTAATATTTCACATAGGTCTTCCTCGTCATCAACAATTAATATTCGTTTACTTTCCTGTGTCATTTTATTTTGGAGTTTGTACGAATATACGAGAAATTCCAAAACTTTTATTCGTCCTCTAATTTCTGGTGTCTGATATCCTTACCTTCCTGAGCAAAAATAGAAGCCTCTGCTATATGACTGGCATGATCACCTATTCTCTCTATTTTAGAAATAACACTTTTAAAATTAACGAGATTCAAAAGGATTTCTCTTGCTTCACTCTCAAGCTTAGTCTTTTTAATACCTTTCTTCATTAATTTTTTATTCATCTCATCCAGAACTTCATCATTTTTGATAGTCCATATTGCAGAATCTCTATCATCGTTAATAAATGACAATAGTGCTTTTTCAACCATACTGGTACTTGATGTGATCATATTATAAATCACATCAGATAATTCTTCATAAAGTTTAGAATCCTCAATTTTTCTGATGTAATAGATTACTGTTTCAACAAGATCACCAATTCGCTCCATATTTATTACAATTCTGTAACATGCCATTAAACGACGTAATTCTGAAGCTACCGGATGATGAAGAACGATTGTACTGATAATTTTTTCACTGATTTTTACTTCATACTTATTAAGTTGCTTTTCTGCAGACTTAACTTTTTTAATTTCAGCATCAGAGATATTATTGTCTCCACGTTGAGCAATGGCCTCAAGTTCACCTAATTGCTTCATCATTAAATCACAATAATCTTTAAATGTATTTTCTATATCTTGAATTGCCTTTTCTTTTTGTAACATCTGTAATGTTTTTTTAGGAGTTTAAAAAAATGAGTAATTGATAAATAGGATCAACCAAACTTACCTGTTAAGTATTCTTCAGTCTTCCTGTCGCGAGGATTAGTAAACATCATTTTTGTTTTGCCATACTCAACTAAATCGCCTAAATACATAAACATAGAATACTCTGAAATACGTGCTGCTTGCGACATATTATGTGTCACCAGAACTATGGTATAATTTTCTTTTAGCTTAACCAATAAATCTTCAACTTTAGAGGTAGCAATCGGGTCTAATGCAGATGTTGGTTCATCTAAAAGAATAACTTCCGGCTGAAAGGCAATAGATCTTGCAATACATAAACGTTGTTGCTGACCTCCGGATAAAAATGTTCCTTTTTTATGCAAAGAGTCTTTTACTTCATCCCATAAAGCCACATCAGTAAGTGCTCTTTCCACAATATCATCCTTTTGGCTCTTTTTAATCCGAATCCCGTTTAGTTTATAACCTGCAATTACATTATCATATATACTCATTGTAGGAAATGGATTAGGGCGCTGAAATACCATTCCTATTTTTCTTCGTAGTTGAATGGTATCCATCTTCATAATATTATCCCCATTCAAATATATATTTCCTTCAGTTCTGATATCAGGATAAAGCTCGTGCATTCTGTTGATTGCCCTTAGCATTGTGCTCTTACCACATCCTGAAGGTCCCATAATTGCTGTAATTGCATTCTTTTTTATGGTTACATTTACTTTCTTTACAGCATATTTATCGGCTTTATTATAAGCAATAGATAAATCTTCTACCTTAAGAACCGGGTTTTCTATGATATCTATATTTTTGTTCATTTGTTTCTTCTTATAAAAACAGTAAGTAATCTGCCTAAAATCTTATCTTAAAAGTTGACATTCATTTCAAAAGCTATGTAATGATATACTCTTTACTCTCCTACATTAACTTTTAATTATCATACATCTTTTGCTTTATTACTTTACTTTTATTTAATACTAACAGCATTACCTATTTGCTGAAATTCTTTTAGAAATAATATTCAGAGTTAAAACAAATCCCATTAAAAACAAGGATGAACTCCAGATTAAGTCAACCATGTTTGGATCATTATAAAAGTCCCAAATAAGTAAAGGAACTGCACTTGTAGGAGCTGTTACATCCCAATTTATCATTGGATTACCTAAAGTAGTAAGCATTAATGGCGCTGTTTCCCCAAGTATTCTTGATATTGCCAATAAAACACCTGTTGATAATCCGCTGATACCTGATGGGATTAAAACTTTTAAAATCACCTTATAATAAGGAACACCCAATGCTAATCCGGCTTCTTTTAATGTACCTGGAATCATTTTCATGGTTTCCTCTGTTGATCTGATAATCAAAGGTAACATCATAATTGCCAGTGCCACACTTCCTGCCAAGGCTGAATAACCCTGAGTAATATTTTTAACAACCCAAAGGTATGCTATCAAACCTAAAACAATTGAAGGAACTCCTTGGAGTATATCTGATAAACTACGTATTAGGTTAGCATATTTTTTACCCTGATTTTCAAACAAAAATAATCCTATCAGGATACCTAATGGAATAGCAATTGCGGCCGACATAACCACTATTAATAATGTTCCTAAAATTCCGTTTACAATTCCTCCGGGTATTACTTCACCATTTGCAACCGCAGTCATTGCTTCAAAAGTACTTGGCGTTATTTCTATAAAAAACGACAGATTTATTTGTCTGATCCCACTCCAAACAAGCTTTCCTATAATTAAAACAATTGGAGAAATAGTTATAATTGAAACAATAATAACTCCCACTAAAAACGCTTTATTTTTAAACGTTCGGAAAGCATTATTTTTTGTCAATTCGATTGGTGTATTAATATTTTCCATAATGATTATAACATTTAGGATAATTTCTTAATTACTAATTTACCTATGGCGTTTACAATTCCTGTAATTACAAACAGTAATAATCCAATTGCTATTAAAGCACTCATTTTTAATCCATCTGCTTCACCAAACTGATTAGCAATAACACTGGCCATACTGTTACCAGTACTAAATAAGCCTGTTGGAATTATGTTTGCGTTACCGATAAGCATTGTTACTGCCATAGTTTCACCTAGTGCTCTACCAAAAGCAAGAATAAAACTAGCAATAATACCGGAACGTGCATTGGGTAATATCACATTAAAAATAACTTCGAGCCTTGTTGCACCCAGGGCATAAGCTGCCTCTTTTAACTCATTAGGAACCATTGCTATAATTTCGGAACTAAGAGATGTAGCATATGGTATAATCATAATTGCAAGTATTAATCCGGAGGTAAATATACCATACCCCTGAGGATCAATCCCTAACGAAACAATAAATGGACGCAACGTATAAAATCCCCATAAACCATAAACTATAGATGGTACTCCAGCCAAAAGATCAACCATTGAACTTAAAACTGTTGAAAATGCAGATTTTTTAAAATATTCTGCAATAAATAATGCAGTAGAAAAAGCCATTGGCAAACAAATTATTAATGCCAATATCGACGTACTTAATGTTCCTGCAATAAAAGGTAATGCACCATAGCTTTCTTTACCTTCTGTAGGATTCCAATCAGTTGATATAATAAATTTTAACCCAAATTTTTCAAACACCGGAATTGCATCTCCTAACAAGGAAAAGATCATGCCGGCAGACACCAATAATATGACAAGAGATGATAAAAATAGTACGTATTTTGTTATGGTATCGCTTTTCATTTTTAATATATTTCAATTGTAGTTCCAAATTAACTCACCCAATATTGTGGTTTTATTATATGTGATAAATTAAGAACTTGATTGACGTTCTATAAACACTAAATGGTGATAACAAACTATTTAAAAGAAAAAAATCAGGCTCTTTTTAGAACCTGATTTTATATATAAATATTACCAAGCCCGGCAATTTCTTTTTCAACAGTATTATTTTAATAATGCTTCACCATTGTATGTTACAGAACGAAGAATTGCTTTAGCCTGAACAACAGCTTTTTCCGGAAGCGGAGCATAGTTTACTTTTGAAGCTACAGATTGTGCATCTGCACTAATCAACCAATCTAAAAACTCAAGAGTTCCTAATGCTTGTCCTTTAGAACGACCATCGTAAGCTTGCTCTTTGTAAAGAATTAACCATGTAAATCCACTAATTGGATATGCATTAGCATCATCAGAATTAGTTAACATTACACGTGTATCTTCTGGCATTGCTCCTTGCGCTGCAGCACTAATTGACTCAATAGAAGGTTCAATGTAATTTCCTGCTGCGTTCTTCAACAATGCGTATGAAATCTTTTGAGCAAATGCATATTCACTTCCTACATAACCAATTGCACCAGGAGTTGACTTAATAGTACCTGCAACACCAGGATTACCTTTAGCACCAATACCTACAGGCCATTGTAATGATTTTCCTGTTCCTACAGCATCAGCCCATTTTGTACTAATTTTAGTCATAAAGTCACTGAAGATATAAGTAGTTCCACTACCATCTGATCTGTGAACAAATGTAATTTCCTGATCAGGTAAATTTAAACCTTCGTTGTTAGCTGCAATTTTAGGATCATTCCATTTTGTGATATCACCCATGAATATTCCTTCTAACAATTCGTTGGTTAATTTTAAACCTTCAACACCTTCAAGGTTGTATGCAATTACAACAGCCCCCAGACAAGTTGGGATATGTACGATTTCAGCAGGCATGGCAGACATTTTTTCATCCGATAAAAAAGCATCCGTTGCACCAAAATCAACTACTTTATCTTTCAAACTTTTGATTCCACCACCAGAACCAATTCCACCATATGTTACAAGAACGCCAGTTTCTTTAATGTAATTTTTAATTACCATATTGTAATATGGCATAGGGAAAGTTGCCCCTGCAGCGGCAATACTTACGGCTTTATCTGAGCCATCAGCTGCTTTTTTTTGCGAACCATTTGAACATGCGCCAAACATGGCTGCAATCAATAGTACTACTAGTAAATTTTTCATACGTTTTTTACTTTAATTTTTGTGTGCTACACTCAATTATTAATTATGAGTGCTTCATCTCTTTTTTTAATTATTTAGGTATAGTATTAGAATTTAATCTCACAATTCACATATACATAACTTACACTTTCAACACCTTGAGCACTTGGTGAAAAATTTTGAAAGTTAGGTGCAATTTTAACTCCTTTAACAGGATTAAACTCTGCGCCAATAACATATCTGGAGCCATCCCTGCTTGTATTCCAATCATCCTTTGACGACATGAAATCATACCTGGCAAATATTTTTGATGATTTAACATTAACAGTACCGTAGGCTGCAAAACCGCTTAAATCACGACCTTCTGTCTTTTTATTATTGGATTGCCCAGCATATTCAGCGCCTAACGAAAAATGGTCGTTACTATAAACACCAGCCAATGCAACAGTAGAGTTTCGTACAAGATTTACAGAGTTTCCATCTTCATCAATATAATCAGATTCACCAGTAGCTGTTTCATAATAAGCTCTAACTTTAAATCCATCAGCAGGAGATAAAGTAACACCCAGACCTGCAGAAAAAATACTATCTGATTCTAATTTTTTATATCCCTCACCATTAACCAGTATAATATCTGCACTTACAAAATCGCTAAATTTATACTCTGCACTAATACCTAAATCTGCAGTAGGCCCCATTTTATAATAATCCTGAAAAGCTCTTGCAACATATCTGTAACCCCAGGCCTTTTCCTGAAACTTCATCGACTTTGTTCCAATTAAACCAAAATTGACAGTTAAACCATTATTTTGATATTTTAAGTAAGCATTTTTCACAAATGCTGTCAATTCAAAATCTCCACCATCATCTGGATTACCTACATCAAATAAGATATCGCCAGACCATTTTTCACTAAATTTATACCCATAACCTATATAGGCACGATTAAGCTCAAATTGATTTTTTGTTTCACCATCCATAATTGTACTATGAAAATTGGTAAAAATTTTAAACGTAGGTTTTCCTGATGGTTTAAACGCATTAGTTTCCTGAGAAAACCCATTAATCCCGCTACATAAAATTGCTATAGCAATAATTGCAAACTTTTTCATTTTCCTGTGTTTAGATTTTACACACTTCCCTCCCAAGAAATGTTTTTTATTAATTATAAATTTTCCTTATTAAATAAATTTCCCACTGCAAACATATAAACGTGTAGTTACAGCATGGTTAAGGAGATGTTACATTCCTGTTACATTTACATTAAATCACATAGGATTTTATTTAATTTGCACCAAATTACAACTGAAACAATGAATAGTCAAGTCAAAATACTCACTACAAACAACCTAGGATATCTTATTGACGATAAAGGAATTCAACAAACACCTCCATCAAATTGGAGTTTTCTGGCAGCTGGAGATGCAGGTATTACAAGAAAGGTAACATCCCAAAATATTTATTGGAAAGTTATTTTTAAAAAGGGCAGGCGAACAATGTCAAAAGGCATATGGGCTCCAAAAGAAACAATAGAATGGGCAATACATGAAGTTAACAAAACCAGAAGCACAGAAGAATACCAGAAAAAACGCAGCTATCAGCAAAACAGAAGAGCTGAAAAACAGAATATTTATGAAATTGAATTTAAGGATGCTGTTGTTTCATTTTTAGATTTTCACATTAAATATTCACCAATAGCAGAAACACTTGCTATTATTGTTACAAAATATGCTATCCCCATTGGGAGTGGAACAGTAGCTCGCACCTCAATGATTCCTGTTGAAGAGAGAGCAGCCAAAGCTGTAATTGCGTGGATGCGACACCAAACGACCCATTATGACACTATGAACATTGCTAAAATTAAAGGAGAAAGAAGAAAAGTGCGAAGAAATTTAGCTGAAGAATCAGTAAAAATTCTGAATACATATAGAAAAGGAGAGCCTATACCTATTGATTGCCCTCTAAAATATGCCATTACTAAAACGATCAGCGTTTAATTTAACACCTTAACCCTACTTTTTAATATCTATAAAAAATAATTATCACATTTTTTTGCTATAACAAGCACAAATAACTATCTTACAATTAATAGTAATAGATTTTGGGGAAGAAGCAACGACTTATATAATAATTAAATTATTGTATAAGCCATATTATTTTATGAGAAAATATAAACCCTCAAAACTTATTTACATGAAAAATCTTAAGCCCAGTTATGAAAAAAAATCTTTAATTGAAACCATTAAATCTTCTATTAAAATCAAGGTAAATATTGCTATCATTTCAATTCTTCTCTTTTTTACAGCTATTTTATCTTTTACATTTTACGTAACTATAAGTGATGAAATTGAGAAAACGACTACAGAAAATATGGAGAGTCATTTAAATGATATAGAAACTATTTTAACATCAGAAGTAAAAGCAAAACAAGATCATGCTAAACTGGCTATAAAATTTGCGGATAATATTTTACAAAACGAAGGAAAAATAATAGAAACAGAAGAATTAATTGTGGTATCCGGAATTAATCAAATCACCAAAGAAGAAAAGCAATATACCATACCAAAATTAAAACTTACCGGTAAGCCATTATACAAAGACAATCGTATCGTCGATTATATTCAGGATGAAACAAAGCAAACTGTTACAATATTTCAAAAAATTGAAGATGGTTACCTACGTATTGCTACTAACGTAAAAAAAACCGATGGCACAAGAGCTATAGGCACATATATTCCAAATAACTCAGAGGTAATAAAAACGATTGAAACAGGTGAAACATATTACGGCAGAGCCTTCGTGGTTAACGACTGGTATAGAACAGCATACAAACCCTTAGTTATTAATGGTGGTATACAAGGTATTTTATATGTGGGAACAAAGGAAAAGAATTACGAATTTCTTAAAAAAGTTTTTTCAAATAAAAAATTCTTTCAAAATGGTTACCCCTTTCTTATCGATGATTCCGGTAATTTCATTATCCATCCAGATAAAGAAAAACAAAATTTTAGCAATGCTCAATTCTTTAAGCAACTCACCTTGAAAAACGGTGAAATTGGAATTACGGAATACAAATGGCCAGAAACCAACAAAGGAAAAAAGAAAGTTCAGTTTTATAAGTACTTTGAACCTTACAAAAGTTTTATTTCAACATCTGTATACAAATCGGATATGTATTCTGGTTTAAATAAATTATTAATGATTGCATTACTTTTAATTACAGGATCTACAATATTGTTGTTTCTTTCCATTAGCCGATTCCTCTCTCCAATAATTAATCAACTAAAAATTATGGCATCCAACGCAAAGTCGGTAGCAGAAGGTAACTTATCCGTTAATATTTACTCAAAAAGAAAAGATGAACTTGGTTTATTAGCTACATCTTTAAATACTATGATTAACAAACTTAAAGAGGTTGTAAACGAAATTGCCTCCGGAGCACAGCAATTAAATTCATCGGGATTACAATTAGATAGCACCTCTCAGGACATTTCTCAAGGAGCTAACGAACAAGCCTCTGCTATAGAAGAAGTATCATCTACCATGGAAGAAATTTCATCCAACATTGCTCAAAACACCAATAACGCAAGAAAAACAGAACAAATATCCAATGAACTAGTTCAAGAAGTTAATACTGTTAATGATAAAGCCATAAAAGCAAGTGCTATCAGTAAGAACATACATGAAAAGATTAAAGCAATTAATGAAATTACAAATCAAACCAATATTCTCTCTCTAAATGCAGCCATTGAAGCCGCCAAAGCCGGGGAACAAGGAAAAGGTTTTGCTGTGGTTGCTGAACAAGTAAGAAGATTAGCAGAGAATAGCAGAATTGCTGCAAACGAAATCATTAACCTGGTCAACGAAAGTGTTGAGATAACTGAAAACGCAGGACAAAGTTTACAAAACTTAATACCTGATATAGAAAAAACAAGCAGTTTAGTTCAAGCCATTACTGTTGCAGGTCAGGAGTTAGAAACAGGAATAACTCAAATAAACAGTTCATTACAGCAAATAAACGTTGCCACAATTCAAAACGCAGCAGGAAGCGACCAGCTGGCCTCCAGTGCTAAAGAACTTTCAAGTCAATCTGTTCATTTAATAAAATTGATATCTTTTTTTAATACAGAGACAAAAAAATCAAATACATCAAAACAGCTTATTGTACCTGATGAAATAACCATTCCTGCTCAAAAGTTTATTTCTGCCACAAACAATAATCATTCAAGTAATTCAAACACTAAAAACACAAATCATATTATTGATCTTGAAAATTAAAAGTAGGAAAAACACTAAAACCAACTATTATTAAAGAAATAATAAACAGGTTTCCACCATTGACTCCTGGATTATTTTTCGTTATTTTTTTGGAAGCCTTTACATTATAAAAGTTTTTGTTTAAATTATAATTATATTTTCCTATTAAAATAATCCAAATCATGAAAAAAACAGCCTTTATAATCTCAGTATTGTTAGCCGGAATATTTATTTTTTCCAGTTGCAAACACGAACCTCACATTGGTTTATTAGTGGACACCTTAGAAAGAGAGCGATGGAATAAAGACATGACAATCTTTGAAAAAGATGTTAAAGAATTAGGCGGCATATGTTCTATTGCCGTTGCAGAAACAGATCCAGACAAACAATTTGAACAAGCAAAAGAATTAATTGCCAACGGAGCAGAAGTTCTGGTAGTTATTGCTTCAAATCAAATTAAAGCAGGAGATATAGTTACATACGCACATAAAAACCATGTTCCGGTAATTGCTTATGATCGACTCATTAAAAATTGCAACCTTGACTATTACATTTCAACAGATAACATTGCAGTTGGAGAGCTTCAGGCTACCTATTTAACCAAAATTAAACCGGCTGGTAACTATGGTATTATAGGTGGATCTAAAGTAGATAACAATGCTTACTTATTAAGTATTGGTCAAATGAATATCCTGCAACCTTTAATTGACAAAGGGGATATAGAAATTGTTTTTAATGAATTTTCAAATTCCTGGGCATTGCATGAAGGTTATGAAGTAACCAACAACTATCTGAATGGTGACGATTATCAAGGATTAGACGCTATAATTGCAGGAAATGACGCACTTGCCGCAGGAGCCATCAGTGCACTAAAGGAACATAATATGGCAGGTACAGTTCTTGTTGCTGGACAAGATGCTGACATTCAGGCTATAAGAAATATCGTTGGAGGCAACCAAACAATGACAATTTATAAACCTATTGAATCAATGGCTTTTGCTGCCGCTGAGGCTGCCATAAAAATTTCAAAAGGAATAGCACCTTCAAATATGGATATTACAATTAATAACGGCAAACGATTAGTTCCTGCAATACTTTTAAAAGCACAAGTTGTTCACAAACAAAATATTGATCTGACAGTCATATCAGAAGGATTTATTAAGAAACAGGAACTAGATAAAAACGAAAAAAACGATTAATTATTGATTAAAAAAAATAATAGGGTTAGCACACTATACTTATAGGTAAGTAGCAAACGATTGTAATTTGTTTGAACAATAGGAGTCATAAAGAAGGATTGTGTATTTTTGGGATGTATGTTGCTACTTACCTTCTTTAATTTACTATTTTCGTGGTAAAATAGTTTAAATGTCACAACTTAAAATATATCGCGCATCAGCAGGTTCCGGGAAAACCTATACTCTTACCAAAGAATTCCTTTTTTTACTTTTTAAAAACCCTGTAAATTATATTCATACTCTGGCAGTAACCTTTACCAATAAAGCTACTGGTGAGATGAAAAGTCGCATACTTGAAAAACTATTCCAAATATCTACATATCAATCCGATGACTACATTGAAGATTTAAAAAATGAATTTAAACTACCAGAAAAACAACTCAGAAAAAGAGCTGGAGTATTATTAAGTTATCTTCTTCATGATTTCTCAAATTTTTCAGTGAGCACTATTGATAGTTTTTTTCAAAAAATAATCCGCTCATTTGCACGAGAAGCTGGTCTAGAAAGTGGTTTTAAAATTGAATTAAACGGTCCCAAAGTTCTGCAAAAAGCAATTGATCATTTATTACTTAAAATTGACCTACCTGAATATAATCATCTTAAAAACTGGCTTGTACAGTTTGCTGAACAAAAATTAAATCAAGGTAAAAACTGGAACCTGACAAATGATTTAAACAAATTAGGTTCTGAAATTTTTAATGAATTATTTCAGTTAGAAAGCAGAGATATCTTAGTTAAACTAAGTAATAAGGAATGGATGCAAACTTATTTAGATAAGATTACTACCATTAAATCTGAATTTGAAAAAAAGATAATTCAAATTGGAGAAGAAGGAAGTGCAACCATTACAAAAGCAGGTTTAAAATATGATGATTTCACAGGTAAAAGTCGTACACCTGTTAAATATTTTGAGAAATTAAAAGCTCTTGATAAACTTGAACCCGGAAGCGCTTTACTAAAGATTATTGATGAACCGGAAAAATGGACAAGGAAAGACAATCCTCCTAACGTTAATGAAGATATCAATGGCATATATCCATTATTAAACATGCTAATTAAAAAAGCTCTGGATATTGTTGACAGAGATATGGAGATTTACAACACAGCCAATGTTATAAGCCAGAATTTCTATGCTCTAGGTATTATTGCTGATATAGCTAAAGAGGTACAAACCATTTGTCGTGAGGAGAATATATTTTTAATTGCAGACTCATCTCACTTCTTAAACAGGATTATTGATCAAAATGAAGCTCCTTTTATTTATGAAAAGATTGGTAGTAAATTTCAGAACTTCATGATTGATGAATTCCAGGATACTTCCAAACTTCAATGGCTTAACTTTAAACCTTTAATTGACAATTCTTTATCCAGTGATGAAACAAGTTTAATAGTAGGCGATGTTAAACAATCTATCTACAGATGGCGAAATTCAGACTGGAATCTTTTAAATCACCAGATAACAAAGGACTTCAGACAACATGGCAGTCAGGAAAAAACACTAAATCATAATTGGAGAAGTAGATCTAACATTATTAAATTTAACAATAGTGTTTTTACCCAGGCTGCAAAATTAATACAAACTGATTTTAATAATAATTTATCCAATTACATTCACGACAAAGACATTCAGGAAGTATTTAAAAACAAAATATCTAGTGCATATTCCGATGTATATCAACAAATTCCAGAACATAAACTAGAAGATAACAAGGGATATATCTACTCAAAATTTATAGATCCAGGTAAAGATCAGGATTACAATGAAATAATGCTTCATGAAACTGTTGGGCATATTGAAAATTTAATTTCAAAAGGATACTCATACAGTGACATATGTATTCTTGTTCGCAAAAAAGGGGAAGGTGAAATTATAGCCAATGCGCTATTATCTGGCTCCTACTCTCTAAACCATACCATAATTCCAGTAGTTTCTAATGAATCATTGTTTCTTTCAGGATCATCAGCTATAAATTTCATTATGGCACAGGTTAAATTTCTTCAAAACCCTGAAAACCTAATTCTAAAAGCAGACATGGTTTTAAACCGGAAGCTGCTAGAGGTTGATTCTGAAGAACAATCTATAGAAATTGGCAGACATTTTGAATTTAATTCAGAAAGTAAATTTAAAACCATGAATTATGAATGGATAGATCATTTACTGAGCAAGAAACAAAAACCACTATTTGAGCTAATTGAATATCTAGCCAACCAACTTCCTGAAAAAATCAAAAAAGAACAAAGTATATTTATACAATCGTTTATTAATTGCACTAACCAGTTTATAAAAGACCATTATCCTGATTTAACGGCTTATATTGAATGGTGGAATGACAAAGGAAATGCTGAAGCCATTTCGGTTCCTGATGACCAAAATGCCATCAAAATCATGACCGTTCATAAATCCAAGGGATTAGAATTTAAAGCAGTACTAATGCCTTATTGTAATTGGAAACTAGATGCAGAAATAACAAGCAATATCATATGGTGTCAACCAAACCAATCACCTTTTGATAACGTTAAATTATTGCCTGTTACTTATACTTCAAAGCTTAAAAATACAATTTTTAAAAACGAATATTTCGAGGAACAGTTATATCAATTTGTAGATAGCATAAATCTGCTTTATGTAGCCTTTACAAGAAGTTGCGAAGTTCTCATTACATTTGGCCCGGTACCGGCTAAAACGAATAAAGATGGGTTAAAAACGGTTTCTGATTTACTTTATAATACTTTTTCCAGTCATAGTATCGACAAAACACAAAATGGTTATCTGGACATAAAATCAAACTGGAATGAAGAAGAAAAAATATTTTGCTATGGAGTAATCCCAGAAAACCAAATAGAACATAAAAATAGTACAAGCATAGAAAGTATGGTATTAAAACCATTTTCTAACACTTTATTAAATAACGACCAAATTGCCATAAAAACGGTAAGTTCTGATTTTTTCTCTAAAGATATAAAGCAAAGCAGAGTCAATTACGGAAATGTGATGCATGAAGCATTTGAATATATAATTGCTGAAGATGATGTTGAAAAAGCATTAAACAGATTAATGTTTGAAGGTAAAATCTCTGAAACCGAAAAGCGAAAGCTCAATAGTGAGATAAAAAAATTAATATCTCAAGATAAAACAAAACAATGGTACAACAAGGAAAATAAAATAAAAACAGAAAGCACAATCATATCTAAACAAGGAACATACAGACCAGACCGAGTCGTATATATTGACAATAGCATTCATGTGATTGATTATAAGTTTGGTGAAATTAAAGATAAAAAATATGAAAATCAGCTATTACAATATATTCGTCAAATAAAACAAATAGAGAATAGACAAGTACTCGGCTTTATTTGGTATGTTACATTAGGTACAATAATCAATGTAACACCTAATGAAATTCAAGGAAAATTATTTTAAAAAAGCATTGATTTAATTTTAATTACAAAATAAAAAGATTAATTTTGCGCCCGATTGTATAATCTGCATGTAATCTCTTATTGAACAAATAGTTCACGTAATATTGCATGTATTTGTTAAATGCAAAACATTTTATAAAATGGATTTAATTAAAATTGCAGAAGAAGCATTTAAAACTGATTCAGTAGAAGTTCCTTCTTTTGGAGCAGGAGACACTATCTCTGTATCTTACAAGATTAAAGAGGGAAACAAGGAGCGTATCCAGCTTTTTAGAGGTGTTGTTATTCAAATTAAAGGTGCAGGTGCTGCTAAAATGGTAACTGTAAGAAAAATGTCTGGAAACCAAGGTGTTGAAAGAATTTTTCCATTAAACTCACCTTTTATTGAAAAAATTGAAGTTGTTCGTTATGGTAAAGTACGTAGAAAACGTATCTACTATCTTCGAGGACTTACTGGTAAAAAAGCCAGAATCAAAGAGAGAAGAATGTAAGAAAACTCTCCATAAAAGAAAATCCTCGTTCATTAAGTCCGGGGATTTTTTTTGATCTATTTTAATATATCTTTTAAAAACTTATATTCAAACTCAAAATTTGGAGTAAACACTCCTTTTCCCATATTTTGCTCTAACTCGTCCTTCTTCCAAAATTTACCTTGTTCAACCTCTAGACCATCAGGTTTTAAAGTTTTGTTTGTAACAGTAATAAATCCCAATACCAATTCTTTTTCAATATCACTTTCCCAAACATATTTCCTAAAAGGTTTTACATCAAAACTCTGTAACCCAATTTCTTCCTGAGCCTCTCTTTTCAATGACAATTCTATAGATTCACCTGTTGCCATATGCCCACCAACAGCAGTGTCCCATTTATTGGGTTGAACCAACTTATTTGCAGGTCGCTTTTGCAAATAAAGTTCTCCTTTTTGATTTAAAACATGCATATGTACGACAGGATGTAATATCTTCGATCCATTATGAGCTATGCTTCGAGGCATTTTACCTATTACATTCCCATCTTCTTCAACTATTGGAATCCATTCCTCTTGATTATACTTTTTCTGCTTTACTTTTTTATTATATAATTCAAACACAAAATATACCCCAAATAAAACATAAAATCCAGGACCACTAATCATAACCCACGCTTCTTTTGACATATATACAGCAGAAAGAAATACCAACACAGTATGAAATAAAAAAATCCAAAACAAAACCCTTATACTCCTGCTAAACTCATATTGCTGCCATGGATTTATCTCTATACCTTTTAAATACCGTCCACTCATTGCCATCATTAAGTTTTGCTTCCCATAACCAGAAACACCTAACAACACACAAAATATCACCCCAATTACACCTGGTTTAAGCTTAAAAAATAAATCATTCTCTAATACGATTGACACCACACCCATAGCAATCAGCAGCCCCACATCAAATAATATAAACTTATCAGGCTTTTGCTTTTGTATCAGACTAACTGAAATTTCAAACATACCAAATACTATGGCTACCAATAATCCAACCTCTGTTCCCCAAACACTGTCGGCTATTACAAAAACAATTAATGGGGCTAAACCGGGAAGCAACTTTTTTATTATTTCTATTTGATTCATGAATAAATAATTACAAAATAAAAAAGGTGAATTAACTGAAATTCACCTTTAGTTTATTACTTATAACAAAACTACAATTCTCTATCAACAAGCATTTGATAATACAATGGATTTCTTTCCAGATTAACCGATGTTTTTTCTATATCTGGAAATAAAACTCTCTTCTTTAAAGATTCCTGCACAACATTAGTTCCCCAAATTAAATCTAAAGCTGTTGCTGTTAAAACCTCACTTTCATCACCCAGTTGATAAGTGTAATTATCCTGAAGTTCATAATCAGGTTTCAAACCCTGACTATAATCAATTGAGTTTGTTTTATTTTCTGCCCTTAAAATAATTGGTTGAATTGCCCAGTTTAAATCTGCATCATCTTCTAATGTTACAGAAGCATAATATTTACCATGTGTTTGTTTTCCAATTTGAATGACTTCCATATATGGCATTAATGCATACATTACCATTTCACTAGCAGAAGCTGTTCCACTTGTTGTTAAAACATATAACCTGTTAAGATTCAGATTATTTTCATAAGTCTCAAAATTATCAATAAACCAATCCGAATCTGCAGCATATTGCTCAAGTATTGCTTCTGTAAATATTTCATTATAAGTTGACCGAATAAATAAATCTCCCGCCAATGTAGAGGGGCCAATCATACCAGCCATCAATTTAGCTGTAGTAACAGATCCTCCTCCATTATATCTTAAATCCAGAATTAAATCAGTGATACCTTCACTTTTAAAGTTAGCAAATACAGCCTCCAGGTCATCATCATAATCACTTATAAATGAAGTATAAGCTAAATACCCAACTTTATTTCCATTATATTCAAAAACAGTATTTACTAATATTGGATTTACCTGTATTTGTTCAGCAGTTAAATTCACAGATGGTGATAAATCCGTAATTATACCATCAACATATTCTCCTAATCCAACACTTACCGATTCTGCATAATAAAATTCATTTATATTCTGCTTCGTTAAGTATTCACCATTATACTTAACTATCATATCCCCTCTTTTTAAACCTGCAACCTCTGCAGGACTACCAGGTTCTACATATTCAACAAAAGCCACAACATCATTAGTATTATTTTCATATGCATAATAAAAAGCCAGGGAATATCCCATTTCTTTTCTCACACCGGAAAAATATTCACTCAGAGCAGCAGCATCATCAGTAATAAAAGACCATTTATCAATATCATCGTAAAGTAAATCAGAAAAATACTCTTGTGAATTTTCTTGTTTCATAGGATTTAAATCTGGCATTTTATCTTCCCATAAATAATAAAAATCCATATTTGTCTTTATAAAATAATTTACTTTTTTCGTTTCATCTGATATTGTATCATCAGAATCACATGAAGTAATATTTATAGCCAGTAATAATGCTAATACCAATAAATAGTAATTTTTAAAGATGTGCATATTTTTAAATTTTATAACAAACATAGTAAAACATTCTTATTTACTATATTAAAAAGAAAAAGGTTGCCTTACTCAGACAACCTTTCTATTTTTTTTATCTTTTTGACTTACATTGAAGCAAGATAATCATTAACATTTTTCTCTATTCTTGCTGCTACATCCTGAACATCTGCTTTTTGAAATTGATCACCTGTAATTTGCTCGAACAATTCAATATAACGTTCAGAAACAGAATCTACATACTCATCAGTCATCTCTGGTACTTGTTGACCATCTTTACCCTGGAATCCATTTTCAATTAACCACTGACGAACAAATTCTTTTGATAATTGCTTTTGCTTCTCTCCTTTTTCTAATCTTTCCTGATATCCTTCAGTATAAAAATAACGCGATGAATCAGGAGTATGAATTTCATCTATCAGATAGATTTTTCCATCTTTCTTACCAAACTCATATTTTGTATCTACCAAAATAAGACCTTTTTCTGCAGCCATTTCAGTTCCACGTTGAAATAATTCATAAGTATATTTTTCCAACATCAAATAATCTTCTTCTGAAACTAAACCATGCTTAATAATATCTTCACGTGAGATATCTTCATCATGACCAACATCTTCTTTTGTAGTTGGCGTAATAATTGGCTTTTCAAACTTTTGATTTTCAACCATCCCTTCAGGCAGAGGCACTCCACATAAACTTCTTTTTCCTGCACTATACTCTCTCCAGGCATGACCTGTTAAATAGCCTCGAATAACCATTTCTACTTTAAAAGGCTCACACATATGTCCTACAGTAACCATTGGATCAGGAGTAGCTATTTTCCAGTTTGGAACAATATCAGAAGTGGCATCCAAAAACTTTTCAGCAATCTGATTCAAAACCTGACCTTTAAACGGAAACTCCTTTGGGCAATACTACATCGAAAGCAGAAATCCTGTCTGATACAACCATTACTAAATACTGGTCGTTGATATTGTAAACATCCCTAACCTTTCCAACATAATGTCCTTTTTGATTAGGAAACTGAAAATTGTTTTGAACAATTGCTTTACTCATTTCTCGATTATTATAATATTAAACTTAATGATTGTGCTATAAAAAGCTTTTAAATTAACCCGGATTATGTATTAGAACTTCATAATGAACATTGAAAGTACAATAAAACAAGGCTTTACTAAAACGAGACATAACTTGTCCCGATTCATATCGGGAGCATCGTTCTGGTGAATTGAAGTGAAGCAACGAAGTGTCTTGTTTTGAAGTGATTTCAATGTGTAATAGATTTTCTAATGCATATTGCAGGTTTAAATAAACTAACAAATTATCACTTTAAAAGTTTATCCATATCTGCAGCTTCTTTTTTCATTTCAAGACGCAAATATATATTCTTTAAATATTTAATGTATTTTTTTTCTGCAGGATATTTAGCATGCAAAGACTCAAATTCATTTTTTGCTGTCTTAAAATTAGAGGAGATCTTTTTTAACTCACGTTTTAAATAAACATAAGCCGTATAATTTTTATCCTTATTATACTTTTCCATTTCGTTTTTATACCAGTTCTCTGCAAAATGATAATAATACTCTCCTCTATATTCTTTTGCTTTATAATATTCAGGATTATTC